>CBHTSW010000005.1:0-158874 GCA_966095395.1 uncultured bacterium
CTTTTTTGGCATACTTCTCTTCTTTGAACAAACGATACGCCATGGAAAGCGTGACGACCCTTTTAATCTGTTCTCTGCTGATAGCCAGCAGCTGAACATCGGGTATATATTTTTGAAGTTCTGACTTCAATTCCTTGTCTGCCTCCTTTCGAAGTACATCTACTAGTTGAGATAGCAAAACATTATTTTTTGCCTTACCCAGTATTGCTTCTTCTTCCCCTTTGGAAAAAAATAATCTTGGATGATCCTTTAGCTTCACCAATCCGGTCTTAAAGCCAGGCATAACCGAAGGATTTCCTGCGGCCGTTAGACTCACCTTTTGGCCAGCATTTGTTTGGGCCCGGCTTTCACTGGAACCTGACGAGAGAAGCAACAGGAACATGCACAGAACTGAATAACTCTTCATTATTTTTTTTAGTTAAGATTATATCTTTAATTAAAACCGAACACACATAAGTTGACACTATTGTAATGACTTTACACATCTCTTAGGCTACCCTCTTTACCACCTTTCCAAGCAGGTAATCACTTCTTAGTGCCTTTAACAATGAAAGGTGCCCGCATAACGTAACTGGCCCTGCCAGTAGCATCAAATGCTTTTGCCTTTATAGTCTTACTTACTTTTAAAACAAATGGTCCTTTATATAACAGAGATGAACTGGTTGGTTCACTTCCATCCAGTGTATATCGTATCGTAGCATTTGGCCAGTTTGCATTAACCAGAATGGTCACCTCTACTTCCTTGTTGAACGTACCACACTGCGGTATAATTAAAGGTGTGGTAACCCTGTCAGAAGCTCCGCCTGAAAGAGGGGCACCAGCATCGATCAGGCGAAACTCACTTGTAGGAATTTTACTGATAGAACTATAGAGTCCCGGAGATATATCATCCCATTTTTTTCTATTCTGTTCCGTATTTTTATCAAGCAATTGCAGTTGCAATGCCATGTCTCCCCCATTATCACACAGGTACATGCCATATTTCTGTAAAGCCCTTGCCACCACTTTTGCTCCATGTGATAATCCCCAATTGTTAAAGTCGGTTTCGGTTAAAGCTGGGTTGAGTTGAAAAAGCATTCCTTCTGCCGGGGCATCAGCGTAATCAAAACGACCATCTGTTCTTGCTGCAGGATAATAAAAAATATCTTTTCTATTAGTAGCAAAAGTAAAAGCCAAAGCGTGCCTGATTTCCCCTGCTTGTATTTCCTCCGGTCGAATGAGGCCTGCAATATTTGGAAAACCTGCTGCCCTTCCACCCCGGGAGCGCCAGCGTTTTCCTTCATTGGGATCGCCCAGGCCGTTACTGGTAAGATCCCAAACATTAAATGTGGAGCAATCAATCATTCCATTTTTAATGCCTTTAAAACGGGACATTTCCCAGGAGAGTTTATAAGCAGTGTCAATAATGACTATATGCCCATCTTCCGTTTGTTCTCCCCAAAGTGTGCTGTCTAACGGTACCGGTACATCGGTCACAAGATCATTATTATAGTCCCAGATATCAAAAGGATAGGCCGCTTTGGCCCGGTAGCCCGGCATTTTATCAAAATTCACCACCCATATTGGTATGAGATAATAGTTGCCGAAACGTATGTTTCTGGCCGCCGAACTCATACGTTTAACAATAGCATCTGACATGGAATGAACTACTCGATTGGAATCAATAACCGTATTCCACGGTGAATCATCGCTAAAAGGACGCCAGTTGCCGGGCAATCTTTGTCCCGGCAACTCCCGACTGGGGTCCTTACCTGCTTTAGAAATAGAACTACAACTATTAAACAGAATAACCAAAAAAGAAACCAGAACCAGGTTTAAAATTGAGTGTCTTTGATCCCTTGGCCGGCATAAAGGCCAAATCCAGTATCCCTTCCAAAAGCAACAATTCCTGGCATGAGTAAAGCACTCCCTTATGCGATTGGAAAGTACGTTTGAATTTCTTCTCATTTATGGTGCCCCTTCTTTATAATTTTTATATTCTGTTTTTGTTAATACAAGGGGTGCTGAGACAGTTTTGGATTGTCATTTAATACGCCCTGGGGTAAAGGAAACAATTCGGTTTTATTTGGTGTATACCCATAGGCGAAGAAGCCAACATTTGTATTCAGGTCTCTGCGGTAAGAGACACTTATATATCCCAGAGACTTATATGGTTCCGTAACCGTACTGGAATTTGCATAAACCCTAGGATTCTCCTGCTCGACGTTCGTTGTGGGCAGATACCAAATATACATGGGAATGGAGGTATTGGTGCTTAACGCCGTTAAGGCGGCTTTGGTAGAATTGATTACCTCCGTTAGTTTATTCCAACGGATCAGATCCCATTTGCGCAGGCCTTCTCCTCCAAATTCCCATGAACGTTCTTTCATGATCACACTTAAAAAGCCATCTACATCAGAAGGATAAGTTTCCGCATCGATTCTTGACTCGTTTCCTTTATAGGCGCGTTTCCGGACTGCTTTCAGGGCACTGATAGCCTCCGAAGTAGGTCCGCCGTTTAGCCAGCTATCTGCTTCAGCAAACATGAGTAAAATGTCGGAATAGCGAAGCAGGATCCAATTGATCCCTGTATAATCACCTGCATTGGGGACCGGAGCCCACCAAACTCTCCACTTGCCGGGAGTGTATTCGTACAACCTGTTTGTTACAACTCTTTTGTCGCTGGCATCAATATTAAAATTAGCAACCGTTACATTTTTCCTGGTATCGTATAAAGAATCAAATGATAAAGTATAGGTAGACAGCATTCTGATCTCTGATCCGCCCTTACCATATTTGGCACTTGAGGAAAGAACACCAATTTTATTGCCAATGTAACCATTAAAAGCCTGTTCGCCAGTAGGGTTGTAGAAACCAATTTCAAACATACTTTCACCCCACTGTGTATCAAACTTTTGTCCGCAGAGCGTCATCCAGATATTCTTGAAATCCGGATTTAAAGAATGGTTTTTCCCGGGATCATTTATGATATCCAGGGTTTGATCGCGGGCGATCTGATAATATTCTCTTACTTTGGCAGCGTCTGATCGGGTGCGCATACCCACATTTCCTTTGGTTTGAAGATCCCAACGGAGAGAGTATCCGGCTGCATGCAGGGCAATCCTGGCAAGCATCCCTTTGACAGCTCCTTTAGTAAAGCGTGCTTGTGCTGCCACCTCCTTTCTCCAGGGGACCAGGGTAATAGCCAATTGCAGATCTTTAATAATGTGATCATAAATCGTATCGCGGCTGACCCTGTCCACAAAAAAGTTCTCTCCCGTAATGGAAGGCTTTGTTTTAAAAGGAACATCGCCCCACATCTTAATCAGGTCAAAATAATAATAAGCCCTTAATGTCAAAGCTTCTCCGTGAAGACGTTGTAATTCTTTTTTTTGCGCTTCTGTACCATTGTTGTACAGTTCCATAGTGGGTATCCTTTCTATGCAGATATTGGCTCTTTCAATACCGGCATACAACCTGTTCCAAACCGGATAAAACTCACTGTTGACACCATCAGGCGTTGATGTGTACCGGGCAAGCATTCTGCGCCCGCTGGCATCTACACCTCCCTGAACCTGGTCTTCGTCTGTATCTGCAGAGAAAGTGGTCGCAATTCTTCTGGAATAAATATCTTCTGTAAACGTCGAGTAGGCACCGAACACCGTCATTCTTGCCTGGTCAACCGTTTTAAAAAGGTTTTCAGAAGAATAGTCTGATACGGCCGGAACATTCAGATCATGAAATTTTTTGCATGACATGAATACAAGGCTTATTAAACCCAGGGCCAGATAAAGTCGTTTAATTATTTGCTTGTTCATTTTGGTAGTTTAGAAGGTAATATTAAAACCGGCTACAAATGATTTACTCTTAGGATAAGCGCTATAATCAATACCCGGTGTAAAAGGACTGGACCGCAGGGCATTCACTTCCGGATCAAAACCTGAATAGCCTGTCAGGGTATAAACATTATAGGCTGTCAAATAAATTCTGAAGCTTTTCATGTGAGCCTTTTTTACCAGCGCATTGGAAAAAGTGTATCCCAAACTGATATTGTTTATTCTTAGGAAGGACCCGTCTTCCACCGCCCAGGAATAGGTTTGCTTTGGTAGTCCACCCTGCCATTTCCAGATTTTAGCATTTTGGTTAAGGTCACTTAATTCCTTAGGGTCCGTCACAACAACGCCCTGATCATTTACTGTTCTCCACCTGTCACGCATCACTCCCAACACGTTCTGGTAATCATTAAAAGCAGTTGTATAAACAATCCTGTTGGCATTTAAAATCTTGTTGCCAACACTAAAATTCATAAAAACGCTAAAATCGAAATTCCCGTAAGAAATGTTATTATTAAACCCTCCAAAGAACTTTGGATTCGTGCGACCAAGAATGGTTCGGTCATCATCAGCTATCATCGGATTCCCGTTGGCATCCAGCTTGCCCCCAAAATCCTTGAACCTCATGTCTCCGGGCTGAGTCGTTGTTCTGTTTAATGCCGCGACGTTATCCTTTAAAGTATATTTTTTTGTAAGAGGATCATAATTAAAATCATCTACTCCGTAAAAACCGTCATTCACAAATCCATAGATCACGCCGATGGGTTCTCCAACTTTTACGAGATAATCTGAAATGCCAATGGCATAGTTGGACATGGCAAGAAAGGATTCCTGCTCAAAATCGGCTTCCTTGTTCAAACCTGTTATTTTGCTTCGGTAGAAAGAAATATTAAAGTCTGTATTCCAGCTAAATTTTTCATTTCTGATATTCTTTGTGGAAAGCACAATTTCAAGCCCTTTGTTTTGAGTACTTCCTATATTTTTAAACTGCGTAACATAACCGGAAGAACCTGGTATCTGCGCATTTAAAAGCAAATTTTTAGTATCATTCAAATAAAGGTCAACACTACCCGTGATCCGGTTGTTGAAAAATCCAAAATCCAGCCCGGCGTTTCGGGCAATGGTGGATTCCCATTTTAAATTAGGATTGGCTATTTCATTTGGGATCAATGCTACACTCAGGCTTGTTCCGTCTGCTGCATAAGCACGTGCCCCGAATGTAGAGCTGTATTTATTATTACTGATCCGGTTATTTCCGGAAATGCCGTAACTAAATCGAAATTTCAGGTCTGAGAAAAGATTCAATTGGTCTATAAAATTTTCTTTACTCGCCTGCCATGCTACGGCTACAGAAGGAAAATACCCCCAGCGATTGGAACCTATAAATTTCGAGGATCCGTCTGCTCTCAATGTGGCCGTAACGAAATACTTTTTGTCGTAACTATAAAAGATTCTTCCAAAGAAAGACAGCAGCTTTTCAGTTTCTTCCCGGGACTGCGGAATCTGCGGTACATTACCAAACTGAAGTGCATTGAGTCCAATATCGTTGTTATCAAATTTATTGGCACCGGCCTGTAACAATTGAAATCTATTATACACACTCTCTTCTCCGAGCATTGCATTTACGTCATGTTTACCGTTGATAGTTTTGGTATACGTGATTAAATTTGTATTGCTCAGTTTTATTGCATCATTATAGAGAATACTACCAAATGGGCCGCCGTTCGTTGTCGCGTAGCTGCTCGTGCTATAATCAAATGCTTCATTCCGGTCCAGATTTTTAGTCATCCCTCCAAGAATTCTCAAGGTCAGGTCCTGCGTTAACTTGTAATCAATGCTTGCATTAATCACCGTATTGGAATTGTTTTTTTTCCTAAGCTGTGAATAAGCATTTGTAACAGGATTGGTTAAGGAGGTAGCAGGGTCGAAGTCTAAATCTAAAATACTATCGGCGCCTAATAAGCCGTAGGTAGGACGATACATAACAGAGTTCTTTAAGGATCCTCTATCTTGTGTGCCCGAGGTCCCTGCCCCTTCTGTGACACTTGAAGAATATTGTGCGTTTGTAGAAAGACTTAATTTATCTGTAACTTTTTGATCCAGCTTAAGTTTAAAATAATCCCTTTTATAGGAGGTATTAATCATAACCCCCTTTTCATCATCCCTGGAATAACTTATCCGGTATTTTGTGGTTTTAGTGCCTCCGGTTATCGCTACATTATGACTTTGATTGAGTGCATTGCGTCCAAACACTTCTTTTTGCCAGTTAATACCAGGATCACCTTTATATGCATTTTCCAAATCGCCCCAGGCTCCATATGTTTTTAAAAACAAGTCTTCGCTGGACTGAATCCCTCTTGTTCTTTCATATTGATAAACAGCATATTCATAAGGGCTCAGCACATCCAGTTGTTTACCAAACTTTTTAATACCTACATACCCATCATATGATACAGACGCCTTGCCCTCCTGGCCACTTCTTGTAGTAATTAAAATAACACCGTTAGCACCCCTTGCTCCATATATGGCTGTTGCAGAGGCGTCCTTTAAAACGTCTATACGTTCAATATCCTGTGGACTAATCTGCATTAACCCGCGATCCGAAGGGAAACCATCTATTATATAAAGAGGAGCATTTTCCTGTGATATGGAAGTACCTCCTCTGATATTAACAAGAATATCTGCCCCCGGCTGACCTTCCGTAGTAGTAACCTGGACACCGGATACTTTCCCGGTTAACGCTTCTGCAGCTCTTGTTACAGGGGATTTTCTCAACTCAGCACCTTTAATGGCTGACGCAGCACCGGTAAGGTCGCTTTTCTTCATCGTCCCATACCCCACGACCACAACGTCACTTAATGTGGAAACAGCAGGATGAAGAACGACTTGGATAACGGCCTGATCCTTTACCGCTACTTCCTCCGTAGTGAATCCGCTAAAAGAAAAGACGAGGACTGCTTTCGGGGGGACTGAAATGGTAAACGCCCCATTGGCATCAGTTTTTGTTCCTGCTTTGTCATTTTTTACCAGCACCGATACATCAGGCACAGGGGCACCCTGTTCATCCTTTACTTCGCCACGTATTTGATTTGACTGGGCTAAAACAACAAAAGGAAGGAAAAACACGGTAAGAAAAAAGAAGAGGTTAAACAGTTTTCTTCCGACAAAAGTTTCTTTTTGCATAACAAGCAGTTTAAGTTTTAAATCACAAGAGAGTCCGTATATGCCAGAAAGCAGCAAATGATTCACTTTTCCTTATCCCTGTTACAGGATTAAAAAAACGATGTCATTTCAAGTAAGGAAGTTTCTAAACTAATTTGTTTTTTCTTTTGTTTTCTTACTTTATGCAGTTCTCTTTGCATATCGAAAGCGTAAATTAAAGATAATTTGAGAAAAAAAATTTATTTTGAAAATTTTGTTTTTAAAATCTATAATAAATGTCTATTTCAGTCCTATAAATTTTCATTTCCTTTCATTTGAAGTATTGCTTTATTAAACCTTGTGCAAATCCTTTTGAAATTATAGAACTGAACATTGCATATTATCCAAATCGTTGTTTTTATAAGCTCCAACCTGAAATCCCCTGGTGATCCATCAGAATTCGCAAACAGTTATCACAAAACCATTCTGTTACACTAGCCTCCTTATTCGACATCCATTCCCCCAAGGATGTTGGCATGCAAAATGCCCTGGCGTTTTATCTTCCTATGCAACCTTCCTTATATGAATCTCATTAAGCAACCGGTTCACACCTCCATTTGTCATCGCTTCCAGCTTTTCACAAACTGCCTGGGCAAAACCCGGAAGCAGGCTGAGGTCAACGCCCCAAAAAGCTTCATCGCCTAATATGTCCTGCACCAGTTCTTCAGAAGAAAGTGTGCTCCATTTTTGAAGGAAGTGCAAAACACGGCTGTCATTTATCTTATATTCCTTCCCGTTATACTCTCCATAAAAAGTTTCATTTTCTCTTTTCAGGGGACGCATAAACAAAATATAGGCAGCAAAACCAAGGCTTATGAGCTCCGGTGCAGCCGCAGTGTGCTCGTAATGCTTCATTAGGACAGGAATAACCCGCTGTTTGAGTTTCACGCTGTACTGAGCGGTAATGCTTAACCACTGGTGCTGAATGGAGGGATTAATGAACCGTTCTAGAAGTTGTGCACTAAATTCCTGTATCGTCTGAGGATCTATCTCATAGGGTATAGAAGGGGCAATTTCGTTTTGCATCAAAGTCGAAATGAATGCTGCTATAGTTTCATTTGTCATAGCTTCACTTACCGTACGGCAGCCGGAAAGGAAAGCCACCCCACAGGCGAGGGTATGGGTGCCGTTCAGCAGTCGCAATTTCAACTCTCGATATACATTAATATCAGGTTGAATCACTACCCTTTTATCCGCCTGCGCAAAGCAAAGTACCTTTCTAACATGATCGTTGCCCTCAATAGCCCATAAGGCATAACTTTCCGCAGCAATCAATAAATCATCGCGATAACCCAGCTCACTTTCTATTTTCTCCTTTGCAGCTGGCAGGGGCATACCCGGCACAATACGGTCTACCAGTGAATTACAGAAATAATTGCACTCTTCCAGCCAATCGATAAAACCGGCATCCAGGGCATTTAAATGCGCCAGTTCCAGCACAATGGATTCCAGCTTCTTCCCGTTATCTGAAATTAATTCGGTAGGCACGATGACCATTCCACTTTGCCGGCTACCATCAAAAGCTTTATAGCGTTCCAATAAAAAGGAAAGCAATTTACCGGGGAAGGAAACTGGGGGGTGGCGGTGAATGTCTTCATTTACCAATTCAATACCTGCTTCGGTGGTATTGGACAGGATGATCTGCATATTGGGATTGTGCGCACATCTTAAGATAAGCTCCCATTCCGTATTGGCCGAGAGCACCCTGCTTATACTGGAATTAATGGTATTTTCTTCTTTTGCTGTTCCGCCATCATCTCCTTTTATACATATGGTATATAAGCCATCCTGCTTGTCAAAGGCTGAAGTATCGCCCTGAGCGGTGGACTTCACCACCACCACGCGGCCGTTAAACATTCCCTGGCGGTTGGCCTTGTCAATAAAATAATCGGGTAATCCTCTTAATAATACACCCGTGCCAAACTGCAACACTTTTTCCGGCAAGTCAAACAGCGATTCATCGGGCAATTCGGTGGTAGTAGCGCAAAGGTTTTTTAAAGTATAGCGAGATAAAATCATGCCTTTTCAATTAGCAGTAACCATCAAAAAAAAATCCGGATAAGTTTTAAAATCAGTCATTAAAAAACTCATCATGCGAACAAACTACATACAATCTTTTTAAAAAAAATTAAGCTCAACGCATTTATTCATGCAAACGTTACCGGTAACGTTTGCATGAATACTTTCACCCAAACAAAGTATTCTTTACAAGAAACTTTACTTTTAACATCTATGATTTTTACGCATGAAATTTGACAGTGTCACCATAAAGGATATCGCAAAAGAATTGAACCTTTCCACCTCCACGGTATCAAGGGCCTTGCGGGGCAGTTATGAGATCAGCGCCGAAACAAAAAAACAAGTGCTTGAATATGCAGAGAAGATCAACTACCGCCCCAACCCTGTTGCCTTAAGTTTAAAAGAAAGACGTACCCGCGCCATTGGGGTGGTGGTTAGCGAGATTGCCAATAACTATTTTTCCCAGGCAATTGATGGTATTGAATCCATTGCCTACAACCGCGGGTATCATGTTATTATTACTCAAACGCACGAATCGGGGCCAAGGGAACAGGTGAACGTACAGCACCTGGCTTCGCGGGGGGTGGACGGGCTGCTCATTTCCCTGTCCAGTGAAACAAGGGAGCTTTCGCACCTGAAAGAACTAACCGAAAAAGGCTTGCCCATTGTTTTTTTTGACCGCATAACAGATGAAATTCAAACCCATAAAGTCATAGCCAATAATTACCTGGGCGCTTTTCAAGCCACCGAACATTTAATTAACCAGGGGTTTAAAAAAATTGCTCACATCTCCGGCTCCCCTATTTTGTCTATCACCAGGGAGCGGCTGGAAGGATATAAAGAGGCGTTGCTCAAACATAATATTCCTTTCGAGGAAGCCCTGGTAAAATATTGCAGCCATGGGGGGATGATCACAGAAGAAGTGGAAGAAGCCGTCACTGTTTTATTTAAATCCAAAATAAAGCCGGATGCCTTCTTTGCGGCGGGAGACAGAATTACGACCGTGTGCCTGGGTGTATTGAAAAAACTAAAGCCTAAAAAAGAAGTTGGTTTTACCGGCTTTACCAATACCAACCTGGGCGATTTATTTTCTCCGGCCTTAACCGTGGTTCGCCAGCCTGCTTTTGAAATTGGCCAAACCGCTACCGAACTTCTTATTCAAATGATTGAAAGCAAAAGGCCGGTTACTGATTTTGAAACAAAAACACTGGATACCCAATTGATTGTTAGGGAATCTTCCATTAAAGTTTAAAGACCACCCAAAAATCCTGCAGCACCGGCGTCCTATCCTCAATGCTCTTCTCATTTCTATGGGCATTCGTTGCTATCCTGAATGGACTGCCTATGTTATCCGTAATATGACAGTTTACGTGTGCTGTAACGGGAAAGTTTTCCACCCTGCAAAGCATTCCTTTTCAAAGGAATGGCTGCCGGAGAAAAGGGTTCTGAAAGCACCGCTCTGCCAACCAAACATTTTTTGTGTAGCATTTAACCTAAAAACCCGAAGTGTTAAAGAGTTAGTATTTGTATCGGTTGTACGGCTGCCCTTTCGTTTAAATAGACACTGACATTGCGATAGCAGATGCCCCGAATGACTTCGTTGGTCAACTCCAGGTCGTTGGCAGCTCACCAGGCACTCCCGGTGTTTTGAGCATGGCGGGAAATTCCCTAATATGCCTTACAGGGATATGCCCCGCTTCCAGGGGATAAAATCATCCTGGTTGAGCAACACGGCTTTGGGCGTTGCTTCCCCGCTGGCGGCCCGGATACAATACTCCAGTATTTCCTCTCCCATTTGTTCAATGGTTTTTTCGCCTTCAATAATGGGCCCTGTGTCAATGTCAATAATGTCCTTCATTCGCTTGGCCAGCTTCGAGTTGGTAGCCACTTTAATGGTAGGACAAACCGGGTTGCCGGTTGGTGTTCCAAGGCCGGTTGTAAATAGAATCAGGGTAGCTCCTGATGCGGCTTTCCCGGTGGTGGCTTCCACATCATTGCCGGGGGTGCACACTAAATTTAAGCCCGGTTTGACGACCGGTTCGGTATACTCCAGCACATCCACTACCGGGGACGTGCCGCCTTTCTTGGCAGCGCCGGCACTTTTTATGGCGTCGGTGATCAATCCATCCTTTATGTTACCGGGAGAAGGGTTCATATGAAACCCTGAACCTACCCGGCTTACAATTTCTTCATAGCTTTTCATCAGGTTCATAAACTTATAAGCGGTTGGTTCGTCTACCGCCCGATCCACGATTTGCTGCTCCACGCCACAGAGCTCGGGAAACTCCGCCAGCAAAACCTTAGCCCCCAGGGCCACCAAAAGATCGGAGCAATACCCCACCGCGGTATTGGCCGAGATACCGCTAAAGCCATCGCTGCCGCCGCATTTGACACCCACGGTCAGTTTATCAAGCGTAGCCGGGGCCCTTTCCAGCTTATTGGCTTCCACCAGGCCTTCAAAGGTTTTTTTAATGGCCTCGGCAATCATTTGCTCTTCGCTTTTTGCACCCTGCTGTTCAAAAATGTAAAGCGGTTTATCAAAGGCCGGATTGCGTTGTTTCAGATCGGCTAAAAAATCAGCCACCTGCAGGTTCTGGCAACCCAGGCTTAACATGGTGACACCGCTTACGTTGGGATGATCGGCGTAAGCCGCCAGCAGTTTGCTTAGCACAGCCGCGTCTTGTCTGATCCCCCCACAGCCGCCCTGGTGGTTCAAAAATTTGATCCCATCAATATTTTTAAACACTCTTTTTGACACCTCCTCAGCCGGTGGCAAGCTGATCAGCCTTATATCCTCACTCCTGTAGTATGCTTCCATCAGCTGACGGGTGTACAGTTTGTACCTCTCAGTCACTCCATAGCCCAACTCATTATGCAAGGCTTCACGGATGACATCCATATTCCGGTTCTCGCAAAAAACCGTTGGAATGAACAACCAGTAATTGGCCGTACCCACCCTTCCATCCTTTCTATGATATCCTTTAAAGGTGCGGCCTATAAATTTTGACACATTGGGCGGCCGCCACTGGTAGTGCGAGCCACGGTAGGCGTAGGGATTGGCCGCGTGTTTTACATTGGCGGTGGTCATTAACCTGCCCTGGGGGATAAAGGTTTGCGCCTTACCTACCAACACGCCATACATAATGACTTCATCACCTGCGTTCATCGCCTCCGCAAAAAACTTATGTTTGGCCGGTATCTCATCAATCACCTCGTAAGCAACCCCGTTACAGGATACCGTTTCGCCTTTGGCCAGGTCCAGTAAGGCCACGATTACGTTATCATCAGGGTGTACTTTTAATACGTTTTGTTTCATCCAACTGTTTTGTTTATTAAAGAACAGTGTACATCATATCATAACCGACTAACAATTTCCTACAGCCAGACCTTACTGATCCTATTCTTTCCCTAACAAGTGTAAAGAGATATTCTAAACCGCTAAGCAGATTTAAACTATTTATTTACGCAATCGATGCCGATAACGTTTGCAACCTGCATTTTGAACGTAAATAATAAAAACGCTTTAAACAGCCGACCAATATCTTACCCAATTACTCTACGAAAAGCTTTTCCCCCGGCGTATTTTTCCTGAAAAAAATAGTCCCCCTGTAAAAACAGGAGATCGTTAGATCGCTTGGAACTGTAAATAAATAAGATCCTCTCAGGCACTGAAAAAGACCTTATGAATAGAACCCTAATTCAAAGACACACACCTGGAGCCGGTATTTTCCAAACCGCTGCCCTACGATGATTTCATTCGGGAAATAACCCGGTAACTCTTTCAACAAGAGGCATTGTGCTGAAAAGGAGGCTCCCCTGTCCTTTTTTTGGTATGGTAGGTTCACCAGGATCAAAACTATCTTGCGGCCCCTGTGCATTCCGGATTGTTTGCCTGTCTAATCTTCCCGGTGGCAATAAAAAAAGAAAAATACTTTTCCCGTCCTTCAGGTCAATGCCTGCAGGGCTTTTTGTATAGATACCTTCCAGTTCTTTATCCTTTGTGGCTCAAACCATTCCACCCGGAGTGTTTCTGGACAAAGGAATTTAGAGGATAAGCATTGTATACCCGGTCAAGCCTGTTGAGCTAGCTTTTTATTAAACTGATCCGTCGCTTTTTTCCAGTTGTTGTTTAATTTCCCTAACGTATCGTTGGCCGTGTCATTGATCCTGTCCAGTGCACTTTTTACCTTTTCATTATCTTTTAATAAATACACAACCCCTGCCGCTACGGTTAAAACACCCAGTGTGATCCAAACTTTTTTCATATTAAATGGTTTGATAGTAAGGACTACAAGAGTTATGCCGGGCCGCTTTTCCGGCTGAAACAATATCTACTGAAGCACATCAGACCAGATACTACAAGAACTTTTCCTTACGGCTATCAACAGAGAAATTGTTGACTATGAATTTAAAGTCCTGCGACCGAAGATACAGGTAACAACTCCTTCCTTTTTTTGCCAGGATATTTTATGCACTTGCATTAGATTAGCAATTTATCAATAGAGGCGCCATACACGTGTAGCTTTCCTTTTTCAAATTCAATTTCTTTTTCAAATTCCAATCCGATTTTTTTCAGCAACTTAATGGAGCTACTGTTTCCTGGAAACGTTGCAGCCAGAATGTAGGAGAGGTAGTTTTCCTGAATCAATTGATGTAGGACAGCACTTGTCGCTTCATAAGCATATCCTTTTTTGCAGAAATCCGGCAGAAAAGCAAAACCAATGTCAGGGTGTTCCAAGTAGTCCCGTTTAATGTATGTCACTAATCCAATTTTATTCTGAGTGTCCTTATGTTCCACTACCCAATACGATATATTCCTGTTTTCTAAAATTCTTTGAATATAAGCACCAGCTTCAAGCGGAGAGGTAACGTTCCTATTTCCTATAAACTTTAGCCAGCCTTCCGTATTGACTAATTCAAGGATAAAATTGTCATCGGTTATCGTCAAGGGTCGTATAAAGAGCCGGTCTGTCATTAAAAATTGAACGTTCATTTTGAATAATTTTCAGCCTTTGTACATTACGTAATAACGCTGTTTCCGTATGGCCCATACAACACTAAAATAACTGACATCTTTGAACCCTGCAAAACCAAGAAGGTTGACCAGGTTGTCAACAGAACATTTTGCTCGGCTGTTTCGCCAGCAAATTTTTAAACAGGAATTTCAACCTGCACGGTGCTGCCTTTGCCGGGAGTACTGTTAATTTTCATTTTACCGTTTAATACTTCGGCCCTGCTGTAAATATTTTTTAAGCCAAAGCCTTTGGATTTTTTTTGGGGATCAAAACCCACTCCATTGTCTGAAATTTTTAAGTTGACCCTTCGCCCCACCAGCTTCAGATCTATCCCCACCACAGATGCCCTGGCATATTTAATGACATTGAGGATCTGTTCCTGTATGATACGGTAAATGGCCAGTTTGGTTTTATTTTGCATTTTGTTGAGTTGATCCCTGGGTGAAATGGACAAGTCCACGTCCATTTTATTTGACAGACGAAGCGTGGAGGCTATTTCATCTATAGTATTGGTAAAATCGTCATTATCAAAGGAAGGAGGTATCAGTGAATGAGAGAGATTTCTTATTTCAGTTATGGCACGGTTAAGGGCATCACGGCTTTTTTCCAGGCATAACTTTTCCATTTCTCCATCCGCACCCAGCGCAGTATCAATCAGGATTTTAGAAGTGGTTAGCAACTGGTTGATATTATCATGCAATTCCCTTCCAATAATTTTTCTTTCCTGTTCCTGCGCTTCTATGGTCAGTTCCGCAATTTCTTTCTGCCGCTCCAGTTGCTGCTCCATCAACAAATCGGTGATGTTGGTTGATATACCCCCTACGCCAAATAATTCGCCATTGCTTTTATATAAAGGGAATTTTACGGAGTAGTAAGGATGCAACTGGTCATCTTGCAAAATGTCTTCCCGGCCTTCAAAGCTTTTGTTGTCAGCAATCACCCGTTGGTCTGCTTCGGCATATTTTCCGGCAAAGGGTTCGGGAAATATAGCCTTGTCTTTTTTTCCTAAAATCTGTTCCCTGCTTACATGGTAAGTGTCTTCAAATTTCTTGTTCACCAAAATATAGCGGCCCTTAAGGTCTTTAATAAAAATGAGAGCAGAACTATAGTCCATAATCGATTGCAATAAGCGCTTGCTGTCGGTCAATAATTTTTCGGTTTTTAAACGAAGTTTTAAATGATGCCACAGGAGTACAAAAGTTGTAATGATGGTGAGAAGCAAAAGAGCAATAAGTACTGAATAAAAAATGGTAAACCGGCGCAAGCTTTCATCATTGGCCTGTTTCCGCGCCTGCACTACTTTGTTTTCCTCCTCATGCAGATCATTAATGAGACGGTTTATGGTGTCCATGCGCCTCAGTTCCCTTTTTGTATTCATAAGTTTTTGCGCTCCTGCAAAACCTTCTGTTTTTTTTAAATCTATCCAGTGCTGAAGAAAGCTGAACTTTTGATGCACCTGGCTTTCCAAAGAGTCTAACCGCAGCTTTTGCGAAGGGGCCTCAAAGGCAAGGTTTTTTAATTCACTTAGCTGGTTAAATACATACTGGGTGTTGGAGGAAAATGGTTCAATGAAGGCCGAATCTCCAGTCATTATAAATCCCTTTACCCTCGACTCCTGGTCTTTGATAAAGGAGCTGAGGTTTTCCGATTCATCCTGCATTTGGCGGGCATGATCCAACAATTGAGAGGTCTCCTGGTGTATTTCATTGTTTCGATAAGTTATTACAGCAAGCAAAACAATGCTCACTACTACTGACAGAAAAACGATAAGAAGTTTCTGTGAAAAAGTAAATTTCATGGTACACGTTTGCAGATTATTGAAATAAAGAAATACTGCTATACAATTTTCACAGACGGAAATTTGAGAAGAATAAATGTAAGAAAAAGATGAATTTCAAATTCAAAGCTTGGTGGTAAATGATGTATTCTTAACAAAGAATAACGGGACGGTTAGCACAACCGTAATACTAATATTGCTTCTATGTTTATGCCCGTATGGAAATGCACCCGCCTTTACATACCAAGTTTTGACGTACGTTGTAATTACGTTTAAGCCTGGTTCAAACCACTAAGGCAAAAGCGGGCAGTTGCAGGTCAGTTAATTCCTCAACCTAACATACTTTTCAATGTTTAACCTGTCGATCCCGGCCTTCTCAACTTTCTCCACCCCGGTCTGAGTCAGCGTATCGTTCTTTATGGTAATGGTAAATGCAAAATCATTGCCTTCCCAGGCCCTGTCGCTGCAGTATTCCAAGTGCTCGGTGTATATGTTGTCTTTAAGAGAATAGCGGCCGCCCCCGGCACTAAATGCTGCCGAGGAATCCTTGCCTTTAGCCAGATCATGGTTAAAAAAGGCAAAATGCGTGTCGTTGATAATTTTAATAAATGACAGGTTCTTTGTGTAATCGGTAACTGTAGTATCTCCTTTTTCTATGGTGGTGCCTGAAACCAGTTGCCAGGTTCCCACTATGGGTATCGATGTTGGGTTTGGTTCTTCATTTTTCGTTTTTGCAAGGCAGGAGACCATGAGGATGAAGATCCATATAAACACTATTCTCATTTTCATGCAGTTGATTTTTTTGTCCGGTAAGGCTTTTCTAAGGGGCATTCCCCGTTCTTTCAACTTAAATTTAGAACTTAGGTGATAGATTTGACTAAGTGGCCTGGAATTTATTTATGAGCAATAAATAAAGGCACTTTATGATCTGCGATAATATCGGCTGCAAAACTTTTTTTAAACATCTGTGAAAACGCTGACCTGCTAAAAGAGCCGCTGACCAGGATGGAGTCCTTCTTTTCGCTGATCCAGTCATTAAAGTAAGTCTTCGGATCCATTTCCAGTTTATAGAAACTTAGATCTTTATAATGCTGAGCAGTTAGTTCAACAATATACTCTTTGAACGGAAAATCTTTTCCCTCCGTTCCTGCATAAATCAGAAGGGTTTTATTTTTTGCCAGCTCAGGGAAGATGTAGGCAAACTGCTTAATGGCATAAACAGAATCCTCCAAGCCATCATACGTCAATATATTATTATTGGGGAACTCATAATTTTCCGGCACAACCAAAACAGGGCATTCTGTGCCATGTAACACTTCTTTGAGGTTTTCTAACTGTTCGCTCTTTATTACTCCGTTATAAAATAATTCACCACTTAAGATCACCACATCGGCGAACCTTGTTTCTTTTTTCAATTCGGGTAAAGCAAAATCAAAGAAATCTTTATGAATACGATAGGCCATGCCATTCTTTTGACATTGGTCCTCAAATTCCAGAATATTTTTATTCACCACGTCTGCCTCTTCATCTTCCAGCAGGGGAATAAAGGCAGGGCCCATTCCGGCTTCCGCAACAGAAGCGTAACTCCACAGGTTGGCATAATCTACCTGCGGAATAAATACGCCGGTTACCAAAATGGGCTTTATATTATTTAACCTTCTGGCAAATTCAAAAGCACCTTTTGAGAAATTAGAGCCGTCAAAAGCCAAAATAATTTTTTTCATACTTCAATATTTTGAATTCAAGTTTACACCACTTATACCGTTGAAGGAATGATGCCGGATAGTTACACAGGTGACAGGGATCAGGGCCGGTTTGAAAGATGAAAATGACAAGTTCTGTTGCCGGCCTGAGCTATAACAGAACTAAGCGCTTATTTGTGAGGGGCGTTAAAGGAGAAAATGATTTGCAGACCCTTAGTTCGCCATATGCTCAAGCCTTTCACCATTCAATATTATAATTTTTCCTTCCCTGATGTCTATAAGCTTTTCGACCCTAAAATCAGTTAATGTTCTGATCAGGGATTCCGTGGCGGTTCCGGCAATAGCAGCCAGATTTTCCCTGGTAATATCAATTTGCTTTTCAATACTATTTTTATATGTCAATTGCATGGTCAATAAGGCGTCGGCTACTTTTTTTCTCAGCGAGTTATACGCAATATGTAATAATTGTTCTTCTTTTTCCGTGACATCACTGGCTAAAAGCTTTATAAACTTCCTGGACACCTCAGCATTCTGATTCAGCAATTCTTCAAATTCATGCCGGGGAATTGCAACAATCTCGGAGTCTTCCAGGGCATCCGCATTTTCTTTATAAACAGAATTTTCCAACATGGCAACATAGCCAAAGAATTCGCCTTCATTTGCAATTTTTACAATGAGTTCTTTCCCCTCATTATTTGTTTTAAAAACTTTCACCTTGCCTTTTTGAACATAATATAGCCGTATGGGATGGTTGCCTTCAATAAAAATTCTTTGCCGTTTTTTATACTTATCTACATGCCGCCCCTCAACAAAATCATTTAACGCTTTTTCTCCTCCTACAATGGTGATCAGTTCATTTACGCCTTTAAGCCCGTCAGAAATAGTCTGCCGGATGAGGTCAGACTTTTTTAGCCTTCCTTCTATTGCACTGAGCAAGTCGGTAGGGTCAAAGGGCTTGGAGATATAATCATCTGCACCTAATGACATTCCTTTTCGCACATCCTCCCGCTCTATTTTTGCTGTAAGAAAAATGAAAGGGATTTGTTGTAAGTCCGGATTTTTTTGAACTATGTGTAAAACCCCATATCCATCTAATTCCGGCATCATGATATCGCATAAGATCAGGTCTGGCTGGTGGGCCAATGCCAGTTCAATTCCTAACTTTCCATTTAAAGCAGTATATACTTTGTAATTGGAAAGCTCCAGAATTTCGGCAGTGTTTTCCAAAATATCCTTATTATCCTCAATAACAAGAATTTTTTTCATTCTATTGAGTTTGTAATGATTAACGGACATTCAAAAACTACAGGGGTTACGGAAGGTGCAGCTTATACAGGGAATAAGATGAGTAAAAATAGAAGCAAATAAAGTTGATTTGTTTGAGTAGCCTTATAATATACCATGATAGAAGTCATTGCTTTTTAGTTGCCAATGCCTTATTATGTGAACCTTTGTCTGCTCTGAACTAAAACTACAAAAAAAACCATAGCAAGCCTGAAGCGGTCAAAAAGAATAACACATTAAAAAAACAGAAAGCGTGGATGAACTTCTTGTCTTTAAATATTACATGGTTTCAAATATTACATGGTTTCTGACTATTGCTGGCCGGATTTTCCTGACCAGTTTCTTTTTAACTCCGGCTATTCCTGCAACTTAAAAAGCAGGTTTTCTTTTTAGCTGCCATGATAAGAAAGAAATGAATATTCCAATTACGAGGTATAATCCAGATAACCAACTAAAGGATGAAATAAGGAGGAACTCGGCAATGATCCAGCCCGTTACTATCACACCTGCCGCCAGTGTTACTTTAGGTTTTAGGATGATGGAAAATATTTAGCAGCAGTGCCAAAAGATTAACCCCGCCAATTATAAAGACCAGCAAAAAGCCCGGAATGAAATTCATAACCATATTTTGTTCAATGATATTCGTCAGTGATTTAACTACTTAGCATCATAATAATCCATGCAGCGGAATTTTAGATTTGAGGTTAAATCATGATTATGTTAGGAACGCTTCAACCACAACAATTAGAAGAAGTTCTGAAAACGCAGGTTGTTGGCAGAATCGGCTGCCATGCAAATGGTGAAACCTACGTGGTGCCTATCAGTTATGCTTATGATGGGAAGTATATTTATTGCCACACGCATGAAGGCAAAAAGGTTAACATCCTGAGAAAAAATCCTGCAGTGTGTTTTGAGGTGGATGAATTGAAAGATATGGCCAACTGGAAAAGCGTAGTGGTACAAGGTGTGTTTGAAGAACTTACAGAACGCGAAGAAAGAAACTCTGCCATGTATACCCTGCTCAACAGGTACTTACCCGTCATGTCAAGTGTAACTACACACCTGGGAGAACACTGGCCATTTTATCCTGATGATACAAAGGATATAGAAGGTATTGTTTTTCGCATTGCAGTCAAGGAAAAAACAGGAAGGTTTGAATCCACTCAACAATCGCCTGCCATTCCAGGCTAAGCCACTTTATCGGGTATTTTTTACACCCCTTATTATGTGGGCGCTCCCACTGTTGAACTACTTCTACTTCACTATTGATCAGCACAACAGAACTGTTATTTACAGGTGCCACTAACCACCGTCACCCTGTTTGCTGATGGAACTCATTGAAACAACACACGCCACCAGATTAGCTTTACATATAAACATCCTGGTATGACTTCTCCTGCTAAATTTTGCCTTAATGAACTGGCTGACTGGAAAGATTCAATACTTCTTAGCATGGAAAAGATAGAAAAATTACAGGCGGGCATGAAAGAGGTATTGCTCTTTAATACGGAAGCTGATCTTTCCATTTCAATAAAAAAACATTTATACGAACTTGTTTTGTCCAGGCAAAACCTGACTTACTTAAAAAGCAATATTTTATCATTGGAGTTAAAATTATATAAAAGCCAAACTTCATTTGCCGATGTTGTAGCAGAGGATTTGAAAAGGCAGCAGAATGAATTACGCAAAAACATGCATAGCCTTGAAAAAGAATACCTCGATATAAAGTATGAGTGTGATCATTTGCTGGCCGAAACCATTACCCGGCAAAAAAAGGACAGTGACAACCGCCAGTGGAACTGAAAGAGTTCTGCGCATCTTCAATTCGATAAGGATTTGTGAGTGCACATTATAATAACTAAACCCTTTTTTATGAACGGCTGGAATAATCCAATTTTTCTAATTGCCTTATTGGCTTCCAATGTGGTAGCCCTTATCATTTTATTCTTTGCCTGGAAAAATCAACGGATCGCCAGGCTGCTGTTCTTTCTTTTATTTGCATGGGCAGGTTGTTTCAACTGGTATACAGCTGCTCATTCGCCTGCCGATTATGTAAACTATGCAGACCTTGCTTTTCTTTCTTTTTATAAATCTTTTATCAGGGGCTGGTTCAGCCATAATGTGTTATGGATGGTTGGTTTTATTGCTACCGGCCAGTTGCTTATTGCAGCTTCCATGTGGCTGAAAGGGTGGCTGTTCAGACTTGGTGCCGCAGGCGGTAGTATTTTCCTGGTCGCTATCATTCCATTGGGCGTAGGTTCCGGGTTTCCCTTTCCTTTCATTACTGCCCTTGCTTTTTACCTTTTGTACAAAAACCCATCCGTTGATTATTTATGGAAATCAAGTGGTGAATCGACACCTCAAATTACAACCACCAACGCCGCAACATGATGAACAAAATCATTATTCCCGGTCGCTGGGCTGCAAGGCTTTCCCTGGTACTGGGTCTAATTTATGCTATTGTACAGATCCTGGCATTGCTGCATTTGATTCCATCACCGTACAACCTTATAGGCATGTTTATTCCTTCACTGCTGCTGGCTCCGGCATTTTTAGTAACGATGGCTTGTCTTCATTATAGCATGGAAAACCAGGCAAGGGTATTTAGTTTCACAGGAGCAGGGTTTGCCTTTTTTTACTGTGCCCTTGTGTCAGTGGTTTACTTCACTCAATTAGCGTCCATTATACCACTTCAATTAC
Organism: uncultured bacterium; assembly: GCA_966095395.1. Lineage (GTDB taxonomy): Bacteria > Bacteroidota > Bacteroidia > Chitinophagales > Chitinophagaceae > Flavisolibacter. Next base: position 21,512 of record CBHTSW010000005.1, read on the forward strand.
GCCATGCGGCTATAGATCCCCAGTTGCTGTTCAATGGCTCTTCCGTTATGGTAGCCATGGATTGCCTGGGTTATGGTTTTATGAGCATGGCTACATTTTTTACCGCCTTTGCTTTTAGGCAACACAGATGGCTGTACATTAGTTTGTTGATGCATGGCCTTTTAGCCCCAGTTATTATAGCTTCTTTTTTCTTTCCTTTTTTGCTTACAGCCGGCGCCTTGTGGATAATCACATTTCCGCTGGCAATGATACAAGTTCTTAAGTTGTTTGGGAGTCATGATTCGGAAAAGAAAAGGGCTATTCAGGCCGGTCTACAAGCCAATCATTTTTATTGAACAATAGCTATCAATGATACCAAAGAATGAGGCTACATTCCAGCGGTACGGCGATAACCGGGTAATTGGGTATAATTCGTGGTGTGTAGTGCGTTTCCGGCCTGCCGGCGGGTAGTTTTGCAGCATACGTAAAAAAGCCTTGTTCCGGTGACGTATTCTGCGGCTCCATTTTTATTCTTATTGGTTCATCACCATTTAGTCCGTCGGCATAAAGTTCCACACTAAGCTCCCCGGGTTGAAGATCGCCCATATACACCTGGACAAAAAAGAAATACTGGTCATCGCTTTTATTTATTTCCAGACTGCCGAAATATAGTTTCTTCCATTTTTCGGCAAAACAAGTTTTCCATTCAACAATCTGTTTCCCCAGTTTGCCTTTTTCTGCTGCCCGTTTTTTGTAGGCAGCAGCGGCCGGCAAATAATATTTCTCCAAGTACTCCTGCAACGAACGATTTGCAGAAAAGAGAGGGGTGAGTTGTGCCATGCTTTCACGCATGCGATTGACCCATGCTTCGGGAATGCCCTCTTTATTCCGGTTGTAAAACTCAGGGATGATCTCTTGTTCCAACAAGTCGTATAATTGTTGCGCCTCCACCCTATCCCATGCCGGATCTGCGCCGTGATCATTCCTGTCTCCCAGTGCCCAGCCAACTTTGGAACTATATGCCTCATCCCACCAGCCATCCAATTCAGATAAATTAATGCCGCCATTGACAAGTACTTTCATTCCACTTGTACCACAAGCCTCCCAGGGCCTTCGCGGCGTATTGATCCACAAATCCACACCCTGCACCAATTCCTCCGTGAGTATCATGTCATAATCGCCCAGAAAAATGGCTTTGCCTTTTACTTCCAGGCTATTGATGAATTGGATCCACTCCCTGATCATTGCCTGGCCCTCCCCGTCTCCCGGGTGGGCCTTTCCTGCAAGAATCAATTGTACCGGCTTCTCACGGTTTAATAAAATCCGACGCAATCTTTCCTGATGATACAACAACATGTCGGGTCGCTTGTAGGCTGTAAATCTTCGTGCAAAACCCAATGTTAAAACCTCCGGGTCAAAGAGATGACTGGCTTCTTCTATTTCCTGCAAGGGCCTGCCAATGGTTGCCAGTTGCCTTTTATAGCGGTCACGAATAAATTCAATAAAAGCGGCCTCCCCAACTTTTCTTAAGGTCCATAAACGGGCATCAGAAATGTTACGGATACGTTGCTCCAGTTTTTCCAATGATCCGAGCCAACGGTCTTTCCCACAAGATTCTGTCCATAATTTATCAGCTTCGGCCGAATCCCAGGTAGGCATATGCACACCATTGGTGATGTGTCCGATCGGTACCTCGCCGGCAGGCCACCGCGGAAATAGATTTGCAAAGAGCTGCCGGCTAACCTTGCCATGTAATTTGCTGACGCCATTGATATATCCACAGCCCCTTACGGCCAAAAATCCGATGTTGAATTTTTCGTTTGTATCATTAGCATCTTTTCTCCCCAGAGCAAGAAAATCATGAAGGCTGATCTTCAGCTTATCGTTTATATAACTACCAAGGTATTTTTCTACCAGGGCCGGTTCAAAAAGATCAAACCCGGCTCCCACCGCTGTGTGGGTTGTAAAAACATTTCCGCTGCGGGTAATATTTAACGCCACTTCAAAAGACTGATTATTTTCCTGCATAAGATCCAATGCTCTTTCCAAAATCACAAAACCCGAATGTCCTTCATTTAAATGGCAGACCTCAGGTTTTACGCCAATCGCTTTTAATAGGCGCCATCCTCCTATGCCCAGTATTATTTCCTGTGCCAGGCGCAGTTCAGCATTTCCTCCATACAATTCATTAGTAATACCCCTGTGACCCGGAAAGTTAGCGGCATCATTACTATCAAGCAGAAAAACGGATACCCGGCCCACCTGTACCTTCCATGTACGCAACCACATAGAGTATCCCGGCAATTTGATTTCAATTCGCAGCCATTCGCCATCAGGAAGACGCAAAGGCGTAATGGGCAATTGACCAGGATCGTTAAATGGCGCTACGTATTGTTGTGTACCATCTTCCTTGATCACCTGCCGGGGATAGCCCTGCTGATAAAGTAACCCAATACCCATAACCGGCACACCCGTATCGCTTGCCGCTTTAAGATGGTCGCCGGCAACATTTCCCAGGCCGCCGGAATAGATGGCTAAGGTCTCGCTCAGCATAAATTCCAGGCTGAAATAAGCAATGCCGGTTAACGGGGTAGCCGGGTATTTTTTTTGAAACCAGGCAGGAGCGATTGCCGTTTGGCGCCTGGTAGTTATGAGTTCTGCAATAGTATCCTGCACGATCGGGTCTTCGAGTATCTGGTTAATCCTGTTTCGCGAAACGGTTTGCAGGATCGCCAAAGGATTATGCGTTAACTCCCAAAGAACAGGATCCAATTCCCGCCATATTTTATCGGCTGAGTGATTCCAGGTCCAATGCAGATCCATCGCCAGTTCTGTAAGGGATGGAAATAACTCATTGTGTTTTAATGTCATAATGCTCCAGCTCTTATTTAGAGTAAAAAATAGGTTAGCCTGTGTTGAAGAGGCGAACTAACTGTTGCAACCTAAATGTATTTTCGGTAAAACAGACAGAACAACGACCACGGTCACTAAAAAACATGTTTGTGGTCAATGTACCGAAGGAAGCTTTTTAAAATCTTCAGAGAATTTGTTTTTGCATCTACGGCTTTAAAGGAAGCAGTGACTGACAGGCTTCTTTTTTCATTTCCTCTTTGCGCCATTCCAATTGCTGCTTAAGGATTTGTAAAGTTGCCTTTTCAGGTTTATTTGCAATCTGATCAGTATACAGGGGGCCAAAAAAATAAAGGGCCATGCAGAGGTCGTGGTAATTCCCGAGCTGATTTGTTATGTTTTCTATGTTCTTCCCTTTTGCAAAAAAGGCAGGCAGGATTAAAGGGGCAAAAGAAGCAATGTAGGTCCAGTCATATTGTAAGTCCTTTAAAGTTTTGCGTATATCATGCAATTCTTCATCATGATAATATTGGCGTGACACTAACTCAAAAAGCTCAAGCTTTTTTTGAATAATAAAAGCCTGGGCTGGCCTGGCTTTCAACTTATTATGAACCGAATTCAGAGCTTTTTTTCTAAATTGATCAAAAGAAATTTTTTTAGCTAACTGTTTTGCTTTTTGTTTTTGCGTCATTTCCCCTTTGTGAAGCGCCTGCAAATATGCTGTTGGCTTAGGAAGCAGTAAGCCATTACAAAATTGGTTGATCCTTTGTTGATGTAATTGAAGGTTGCGAATGTTACCGGTTGCGTTATAGAAGGACTTTACCTTCTTATTTATTTTTATTGTGTTTTTACCAGGCAGGCTAATATTTACCAGGCGGATAAAAGCCCTTAGTTTTTTTATTTCCAGGCGGAAAAAATGTATTTCTTCTACGTCAAAATCTTTCAACAGGCCGCTGTAATGCTTCCTGATCCTTTTAAATCTTTTATCAAACAGCTTTATGATCTCATCTTGTTTCATAAAAATAAAGCTTCTGCGGCATGTCTTTTTACGCTTTATGTGGGTTCAGATGCCAGTTGACTCAGCTGTTCCAGTGTCAATCCATCACTGAGAGAAGTCTGCACCCAACAATGATTAGTTCCATCCCAATGAAAAACCTGGGCATTCAAACCAAACAGGCTGCTTATTTCCTTTTCCACCATGAAGGTTGTATGCCATGATTTAATCTCTAAAACACCATTGTAATGATTCTTTCTTATGTCGCCGATTTTCATTTTTCCTTTATACAGATAGCGTTTGTCTGAGAGCTGAAATCGCCTATGGGCTTTTGAAAAGAAAGCTATTTTAAGAAAGGGGAAACACTCGGTAAAGCGGTCCTCCACTTCCTCTATGGTCATATTGTCAGCAATTTGAAGAAACATAACACCAGGTTGTTATGTGCAGTAAACAAAGGTATTTTTAAATGCGTATATAATAGATCAATACGGTGATGACCTGGAATGTCTGCTGAATACTCTCAATTATGGAAAATGGAAGAGGGAGTTCATCAATGAAAGGAATTGAATTTTGGTAAAGTGATTTGATTTTATTGCCCGGCAGCAGATCCTTGCCCCGCCTCTTGCGCCGCACCCTTGTACGCCCCAAATGAATTAAAGGTTTGCTAGTCAAATGTTGCCTGGTCCAGGGCCTGCGGCAACATTTATTTTATTAAAGTACCTGCTAAGAATGGCAAGCAGGTCTTCTTCTGAAAATGGTTTTTGCAAATATCCATCCGCTTTTTTTATCAGGCTTTTTTGAAGTTGCTGAGGCACCGTGCCAGCCGAAAAAAAGATAAGAGGGATATTGCAAAGAGCAAGGTCTTCTTTAGCCAGCTTTAAAAATTCACGTCCATCTGTTTCAGGCATCATCATATCGCAAAGTATCAGGTCTGGCCGGTATTGTTTTGCCAGTTCAAAACCTGTGCTGCCATTTGGAGCACTAAATACTTTATAGTTATTTAATTCCAGCAGTTCGGTGGTATTTTCCCTTATATCTGCATTGTCCTCAATAATCAATATCTTTTTCATCGAATATCAAAACTATACTGGCAGATATTAAAGAAAGATGAGTTTAGTCACTATCCTGGCTAATTGTGGGCAGGAATCGACTATTGAAGTCTTTAGTAAATAGTGGTCGCAGCTGAATCTGAAATAGCAGTTAAGTTTTTGCTTTATTGGATTAAATTTCTTAGGATGTTCCGAGTTTTTGGGGAAGCTCAATTGTAAAAGTTGAACCCTTGTTTTCTTCACTATTAAAATAAATATCCCCTTCCAATAATTCAATATATCTTTTTACAATATTTAATCCCAAGCCCGTGCCCTGTATATTAATTGCGTTGGTGGCCCGGAAAAACTTGGTGAATAAATCCTTTTGGGCCTCAAACGGTATTCCCATACCCTCGTCTTTTACAGAAATAAAAACTTTTGCATCCCGTACATCTGCTGTAATCGATATTTCTTTTTCTGCAGGCGAATATTTTATGGCATTGGAAAGAAGATTCAGCAGCACATTGCGCAGTATTTTTTTATCCTGGCAAACATCCACTGGCCCATTAAAAACATAGCTGATCACCTGGTTTTTCTTTTTCAGCATGCCATCCATTTCCTCAATGATGTCCCTGATAAATTCATCAAGGTGAAAATCTACGTTTCTAACCTCTACCCTTCCTTGTTCAAGCTTTTCCAATGAAAGAAATTCGTCCAGTATATCCGTAAGATTTCTTACCGATGATTTGATGCGTTCAACATGTTTGTGGCGCTTCTCATCCTGCTCAAAAGTCTTATAGTGATCTATTAAGGAGATACTCGACAGAATGGCGCTTAAAGGTGTCCGGAACTCGTGGGAAGCCATTGAAACAAAACGGGATTTCATTTCATTTAATTCTTTCTCCCGCTCCAGTGCCTGTGTCAGTTCGTAGGTTCTTTCTTTTATTTTATTTTCAAGATCTTCATTTATGCCAAGAATTTGCTCTTCGATCAACTTGCGCTGCGTAATATCAGCACGGATGGCGAGGTATTGGTAAGGTTTGTTGTTTTCATTCAGGAAGGGAACAATTGTAGTGTCCACCCAATAGTAAGATCCATCTTTGGCCTTATTTTTTATTTCCCCCCGCCATATTCTGCCGTTGGCTATAGTAACCCAAAGGTTACGGATAAATTCTTTGGAGTGATAACCTGCGTTAATGATGCGATGGTCCTGGCCAATCAACTCCGCTTCGGAATATTTAGAGATCGTACAAAAGTTTTTATTGACATAGTTAATGACCCCTTTTTGGTCAGTGATAGCTACAATGCAGGATTCATCCAGTGCATGTTTATAATCTGCTATTTCAGACTGACTTTTTTGTAATTGATCTTCAAGTCTTGTATTTGAGGATTTAATTTTTACGTCTCTTTGTTTTTGCCGGGTCATGTCACGAATGATTTTGCCAAATCCAATCAGGTTGCCCCGATCATCTTTCATGGCTGTAAACACAACGTTTGCCCAAAAGACAGAACCATCTTTGCAAACCCGCCATCCTTCAACTTCAAGCTGTCCCAGTTCCTTTGCCTTTTGCGGGTCTTTTGCAGGCTCGCCGCTTTCAACTTCACCAGCACTATAAAAAATGGAGATGTGTTTGCCTATTACTTCGTTTGATACATAGCCTTTAATATACTGAGCTCCTTTGTTCCAGCTAATGACATGCCCCGCAGCATCGATCATGAAAATTGCATAATCCTTTACGTTTTCAACTAAAAGCCTGTAACTCTCCTGCGCTATTTGAAATGTTTGTTTATACATGGGTTATTCAAGAAATTATCCTTGCAAAGCGTTCTTATAGTTGCAAATAAAGGATTAAATCAAATAGCGATGAAATGGAAGAAAAACAGGATTTGTCGTCATTTTACCACTTTTCCATATGGAGCGAAGGTTTTTAATCATTTCTGTATGTATGAAATGCCAGGTTTAAGTAAAGTTAAATAGTAAAAACCAGGTGTGGGTTGATCGAGCGGTGGTGATCACGTTCCTGTATGAGGCTTTCTACAATGTCGCCGTTATAAAGCCGTAAGTGGAGATTAAAAATTTTCTGTTTCCAATACACTTTGTTGAATCAGATGCAGTTTTCCCCATAGTTCTTTTTGTATTTCCTTATTTTGTTCATCAATTACTTCTTTTCTATTGGTGTGAAGGAGAGTGATTTTAAAACCACCGACCCCGGCTATTTCAATAGCATAATTCAATGCTTTTAGCGAATAAGCTGAAAAGTCAGTAGGTACTGCAATGTGTTTCATAATATATTCATCTGGTATTTTAAAGTTAGCACAGGTCTTACAAACCGGGTATGAAGTATGTCATAAAGTGGTGCGAAGAGAACAGATGCAAACCCAAAGGTTAATAAAACAACCAGCAGCTATCACCTATTTGAATGCGGTTAGGCCTGAAAGAAGTTGCGAAGTTGCTTCACTATATTAATGAAGACTGATGACCCGTGAAATTTTCCACGAGCCGTTTTCCCTATGCCAGGTGTGAACAAACTTGCTAAAACGGGAAGTGCTATTTTCCTGGTTGTTATAAAAGCGGTGAACCCCCATTTGCACTGCACCATAGCCGGGTATAGGATACACTTCTATACTGCCTTTTAAAAGTTCCCTTGTTACTTTTCCGCAAATATTATTTTTTATTGCCGCGACCAGATCTTTTTTTGAGGTCATCAGGCCGCCCCGGTCGTGATAAAACTCTATATCCTCAGCAATCAGAGAGGCAAATACATTCAGCTTACAATTATTATACGCATCGAACAATAAGCTATCCAGCCGGGCAATGGTATCATGCAATTCTTTTGATTCAGGAGTGTAAGCGGGAAAAGCCGCAGATGTGTTTTTGGCAGGCGAGCAGGCATAAATAGTTATGAAAACTACTGCCCAGAATGACAGACTGAAAGGATTTCTCATCTACCACCAAGTTAGTTAAAAGAGTAAGCTCCAACATCAATTATTTATTTAGGGGCAGAAATAGTACCTGCGAACTTTTGGACCACACTAAAAGCTAAGCGGTAAACATAGCTGAGAAACGGTGCACACTTAATCCAGCAACCCTCTTTTCTGGGCCTCTTTGGTTAAGGCTGCAATATTTTTCATGCCCAGTTTCTGCGTAAGATTAAAGCGATGCGCCTCCACCGTACGCAGGCTAACAAAAAGCTTATTGGCTATCTGCTGGTTAGAATATTCTTCGGCAATGAGTTTCAAGATTTCCTTTTCTCTTTTCGTTAACGGTATTTCGTAAATGGAGCGTCTTTGCCCGGAAATACTTTCCTGGATCAATATTTTTTTTATGGATTCATCAAGATACGCCTCTCCTTTCATCACCGTTTTAATGGCCAGCACCAGGGTTTGCTGTGCTGCATTCTTTAATACATAACCACTGGCACCGTTGCGCATAATATGCTTAATATAATGTGAATCATCGAAGCTGCTAAAAGCAATGATGCGTATGTCGGGATATTTTTTATTTACTATTCGTGTCAGTTCTACACCATCCAGTCCCTGCATTTGTATATCCATTAAAATAACATGGGGCTGCTCCTTTTCCAATTGCTGCAACAGATCTTCTCCATGGGTAACCGTAAATAGGATATTGATGTGTTCCTCGCCTGCAAACATGGCTTTCAAGCCATTGATTACTACTTCGTGATCGTCAATAATAGCAAGATTAATTAATTGCATAAGCTGGTTCTTTTTGTAGTCGTGAAATATCAAATTCCAAATAAGCGCAAACGCCACCTCCCGTTTCTACTTCCACCTGAAATTTTCCATTCATGGCTCTTACCCTTGAGTAAAGGCCCTGCAGGCCCATTCCATCCTTTTTTTTATCGTCAAAGCCCATTCCGTTATCCTCAATAGTAATTGATAGCAAGTTGTGTTGCTGGCTTATCTGAACCAAAGCTTCCGTTGCCTTTGAATGTTTTATAATGTTAGCAAGCAATTCCTGCACAATGCGATAAACAGAAAGTTCAAAACGATCCATATAGCGGCCTATCGCTCCCAACGAATCGTATTGCACGACAAGTGTTTTACTGTTATTAATGTTGCTGCAATAACGACGCAGGGCTTCGTCGAGGCCGCATTGCGTAAGCACTTCCGGCATCAGGTTGTGGGATGTTTTACGGACCTCTGAAAAAGCATCGTCTAATAACTGCACGGATTTTTTGAATGTGCCGGCCTCTGTTAAAACCGGGTATTGTGCGGAAAGGCTGTTGAACTGCATTTTTGTCGCGGCCAGCATACCGGCCACCCCGTCGTGGAGGTCTTTGGCTATCCGGCTTCGTTCTTTTTCCTCGCCCTGCATCAGGGCTTGCAGCAATTGAATTTCCTTTTCCTGCTTTATGGTTTGTAACTGCTGCTGATGCTGCTTACGTTTATTTCTAAAATGCAGGTATACGAGTAAAGTCGCTAATAAGGCAACTGCGGTAGCGCCTAAGCTAAATATCGATACCTGTCTACTTTTCTGAAGCTGCAAGTTCTTTTGCGTCACTTCAAGATTTTTCTGCGTGATTGTTCTTTCTTTCTCCGCAGCCTGATATTGCACTTCCAGTTCTGCAATATGTTTCTTTGTTTTTTCTCCTTCTATGCTATCCCGAAAAACAATATGCTTTTTATAAAAATTTAATCCTTCTTTATATTGCCCCATTTTTTCATGAGCCGCGGACAAACCCTTGTAAATAAGGCTAAGTTCTAAAGCAATATTATTCTCTTCCGCAATGACCTGCGCCTGCCGTAAATAATGTATTTGCTTCTGTGGGTTATGTGCTTTTCCATAGGCTTCCGCCAGTATCATTGTGGCGGGAATGATATAATGCATGTGTCCGGCAGCTTCCGCATACTGAAGCGAAAGTCTAGCATGTTCAACCGCCTTCTGACCTCGTTCTGCCTTTGCCAAAAGTTCCGCCATACTCTGATGCGCAAGATGTAATTCAGCATTTTTCCCAAAGGCCTGTGCCAGTTGTATGGCCTGTGCGGCGTAAGCGATACCTTCTTTTAATTTATTTTCAGATGATAAAGAAGCACTAAGTCCATAAAAAGCCTTGATTGTCTGGGCAGTGTCCTTCAACTCTTTTACAACAGGTAATGCTTTTTCCAGGTATTCAATTGCCTTACCATGATTGTCAATATTGTAAAATATAAAACCAATGCTGGTATAAGCTCTGGCAAGCTGGCTCCGGTATTTTGTAGGCTCCAGCAGGTTGATGGCCTCCAGTGCCAGTTTGATGCTTTTTGTATAGTCGCCGGTTCCTTGCACACAATTTCCGAGGTTTAAAAGACATTTGGCAATTGTTGCTGTATCGTTCGTCTTTCTTAAATAAGAAAGAGCATTTTTATAATTTTCAATCGCTTCCGTTTCGTTGGCCTTTGCAGCATACGCATACGCGATATCCATATAGGCCATACCGGTCCAATAAGGATACTTTAATTTTTGTGAAATGGTAATCAATTTACGGTTCGCCTGCTGCGACTTTTCGGGTTTGGTATGTAAAAAACTTTTGGCATACCTAAAAAGTTCTACCACCTTGGCCGTATCATCCTTTGCCTCCATAATTCTTTGGTAGGTTGTATCCTGGCTGAAAGAAATTAAATGGCAACATAAGGTTAGAATACCAAGGAAAACATTGCGAATCATAAGCAGTATGAGTGGTTTTTTCAATAAAACGGCGTAATATAAAAATAAATATTCATTGGCTGGTTTTGCTAACGAAGGCCTGTGTACAGGCCCTTGTTAGATTTTAATCTACCAGTTCCGTTGCACCTTAAATGTGCCCATGATATTACCTGTACCTACCTGTTCTGAAGTGGAAGATTCAATCAAACCTGAGTTGTCAACAGCAAACACGCCGGTAATATATTTTTTCCCTCCTTCTTCTAATTCTTCTACGGAAATAAATCCGCCGCTATTATATGTCATTTGCCCGTCTTTGTAAGAAGAAACATATATGTATCCCAGGTCCGGCTCGGCATATTCTAATACGACATGACTCTCTTCTTCACCAAACATTGACCACGGGTAAATGCCGTTCGAATTCGATCCTGCCATGACGGGCCACATGAAAACGATCTGCGGCAAATCGGTGGAAACACGCAAATTGGCCAGGGTATATTTCGACGGGCTATACATTTTAGTAGCCATACCCGCGTAGGTTTGCCAGGGGCCACCATTAATGCTTATTTCAATACCCTCACTTACAATGTAAACAGTGCTGATAAGCAAAACCTGCTTGCCATGAACATTTAGTTCTACTGTAACAGTTGCTATTTTATTATTCGCCGATAGGGATGATGGTGCTGTATAAACAGCCTCATTTCCCTTACCTTCCAATTTTCCCGGGCCGTTAAGTGTCCATTTCACTATATACGTTTTATCCAATGGTGCCGGCACTCCGGTTTTTGCATCCGGAACGGTAAGCGGTACAAGAAAGTCATCTTTATTTTCGGGGTGTACGTAAAACCAAGCCTTAAACGTAACCGTTTCGTTAAGATGGAGTGTTTTAACCACGGGCGACAAATTCATCGTTTCAACAAATGCCCAGTCGCTGAAATGATCGGTTTGAACAGAAATAGTTTTTTCAAGGGTATTGTTTACCGCACCGCCTGTACAGACCCATTCGCCTTTTTGGTTTTGATACGCAATTTCTATCGCCTCCTTGCTGGCAAGCCGGCGTTCATCATTTTTATAATGGAAGCGAACGGTTACTTTTTTCTGGAACGTTTTACCATGCGGAGTTAAACGGTAACTATATCCAATGCCACTGACTGCCGTATTTTTCAAAGGCTGTATACCAATTTCTGTGTCTTCAGCTAAAGCTCCAGCAGGGATATCAATTTCTATACGGCCATCCTCACTTGTTACACGGCCGCCATCTGGCCCGATGATCTCATAATAAGGCTCCGAGACAGACTGCCCTACCGGGCGTATCGTTGCATTAGTATTTGAGGGTGTCTCTCCGGTAACATCCTTTTTTTTGCAGGATATTACACTAAACAATAAGCCAAGTACGAGGAACAATGTCCTGCCTTGTAAAGAAATTCGCTTATTCATTTTGATTAAATTAAAATAGATGGTGAGTTGGTTAAGAAGTGAATTTTAAAAAAATAAGGGCAACCGTTTTATAGGATTGCCCTCTTTATATATACAACTGCCTGATTAAAACTTTACAGCAAGGCCCAATTGTAAGGGAGAAATACCATAACCCAATTCTGCAAAACCACCAATATGGTCGCTGAAAAAATAGCGGGCTCCGGCATGTAAATCAATCGTGATATCTCCACCGGAAGTGTTGTAATCAAACATTGGTTCATTATCCACATCCTTGTCGGTATACTTGAAGCTGTAATGCCTGTAAAGAAGGCCTGCGCCTGCATAAACATCAACCTTGGGATTTGTGATTTTTAAGGCTTCATTGAAATGATAAGAACCCCTTGCGCCAAAAAGAAGATAGGTGTATTTCCAGGAGTCAAAATATTTTTTTTGAATAAAGCCAAGGCTGGCACCGGCACTGATGTTTTTGCTGAAACCATGTTCAAAAGAAGCTGTCAAAGGCAAACCACCCGTACCATTCAGGCCATAGCTTCCCAGGCCGATTCCGGCATTCAAAAGATTTATGCCTTTTACATTCTGAAAATCTGCGCCTTTTGAATCTTGCGCCAATAAATTGTTTTTTGCAGCTAAGGACAATAATAAACCTGCGATCAGAACTACTTTCTTTTTCATTTTTTTGTTATTACGTATTTAAAATCTGGTGCAAAACTATCCGTCGCCTGGTTGTTAGTTATTTGTACAAACACCGATTTTTAAATATCAGTAGTAGTACGTAGAAACCTCCGTAGGAAGGGAAGCACACATTATTTGTTGAAAGGCATACGAAAAAATTTACCAAAAAAAGGAGCAGATTATTCTGCTCCTGACGTATTGACTTATGTTCTTTTTCCTGGCATTTTCCTGCAAAATATTTTCTATTTCTTTTGCTGCCCCAAAATGAAAAACAAGCCTTCCAATTATTTTAATCATTTAATAGCAGACAACCATTGCTGTGCATATTGGCGGGCCGCCGTAATGGTTTCTCTACCACAACGGAAACATCTTTTCCACATATCATCCTTGGCCTCTAATTCAGGATCTGCAAAAACCATCTTATTTCCCCTCTTTACCAATTGCGCATTAAAATCAATGTCTTTGGTAAATGCCAAAAACTTTGTTAGTCTTCTCCGTACAAGTTCCTTAACCGTTGCAGGATATTCATCCTGCCATGCTTTGGCGTCTTCATTCGCCATTTGAGATTCCCATTCCTTTACTTCTGTTGCATTCTTCACATAAAAATTATGCAGTGGATCAGCAGGATTTGACAACGCTTTTCGTTCTTTTTTTAATTCCAGTAAGGTTGCTTCGTACAGTTTTTTCATCTCGCCACTTGTCTTTTTCATATCAGCTTCTGTTGTCTCTATGTCGTGCTCCACCTGTTCTATACGCTCCCTGATCTTTACTTCTGCACTGGCAATGCCTTGGGGCCTGGCGGCCTCTCTTACTTCTTTGTATTTTTCCGCAAATTCTGCAGATTCGGTATAGGCCTTTATAAAATCACCAATCTCTTTTACGGCAGCTTCCCGCTTGCCGGTAGCAAGCCTGGCGATCATTTTGGAATACGGAACATCTAACACGCCATCCTGAAAACTTATATCAATAGATGCTTTGGCATCGGAAGCTTCAATACCTAATTGTTTAAATATTTCAGTGTACTTCCTTACCATCTTAAATGCCATCAGGCTTATACAGGCAAAGGATACCAACACTATAAATGAAATTTTTTTCATAAAACTAATTAAGTGATTATGGTTTATCTAAAAATGAAAATTGATTGTGCCCGACTTCCTCACATTCTTCTCTTTTCGCCCGATAAATTATTTCGTGCAAATAAACAGGACAATAGAGTTTTGAAAGGATTTGGTTTGGTGTTGTTTCAAGTGAAACCAGTGCAAAACTATCTTTCACATGATTGGAAAGTATCTGTACTTATACCTGATTTCAGATATCCGTAGTAGTACCTAGAAAAGAGGTGAAAAAATCTATAGGCCGCTCAGTTGAACGAATGGCTATCGCGTTATGCAGAATTATAATACCAAGCAATCCTTCTTTTTTACCTCTGCCGGTTTAGGTCAGACAAACATTTCTTTTTTAAGGCTTGCGGTCTCAAATTCAAGATAAGCACTAACGCCACTGTTTACACCCGAATCCAGTTCTATCCGCCCATTAATGGCCTTAATCCTGGATTGTAAACTTTTAAGACCCATACCGTCGGAATTTATATTATTGTTGGTAAAGCCGATACCATTGTCCTCAATGGTAATGGATAGAAGATTATTCTGCTGGCTCATTTGCACGATCGCATGCGTAGCTTTTGAGTGTTTCAGAATATTGTTCAATAATTCCTGAACAATCCTATATACAGACAATTCAAAACTTTCTGCAAAACGGCTAATAGAGCCCAGGGAATCATACTGGATAACGATTGTGCTGGCATTACTGATATTGGAACAATACCTTGCCAGGGCTTCATCCAGGCCGTGTTGTAATAGGACCTCCGGCATGAGATTATGGGCGGTTTTCCGCACTTCATGGCAGGCTTCATTCGCCAGGTGAATAGCCTGTTGAAAGCTCGAATTGTTTTCCACGCCTTTGTGCTTTATGGCCAGGCTGCTGATATGCATTTTGATGGCGGCCAACATGCCCGCCACTCCGTCGTGCAGGTCTTTGGCAATGCGGCTGCGCTCTTTTTCTTCCCCCTGCACCAGGGCCTGCATCAGGTGAAGCTCTTTTTCCTGCTTTAGCATTTGCAATTGCCTGGCATGAATGCGTTTTTTATGCAGATAAATCAGCAAAACGACAATTGCCACCACCAGGGCAAGTACCGTTGCAGCAACGTTGTATGAAATGTATTGCCTGTTTTTTTGCAATTGCAGATGAGCCTGTGCTATTTGGAGTTGCTTTTCAGACAGGATCTTGTCTTTTAATGCAGACTGGTATTGAATTTCAAGGGAAGAAATGGCAAAGCGGTTTTTGGCATCGGTCATTCGGACAAAGCTTTGAGTTGCGCTGTCCTTATAAGCATAAGCCGTTTTGTACCGACCTAGCTTGAAGTAAACTTTTGCCAGAAGGTCATAAAGCGGGGCGGCATAAATAGCCTGTGCATAGGCTCCTGAACGCTTCATTACAGTTTTGAGCCAGGTGCGGCTTTGATCAAAATCGTTATTCCGGTAATAAGCTTCTGCGAGGGCTAAATACGTGTATAATCTGTCTATTGAAGACACATTGCCGGTCTTATGACATTCCAGGGCTTTGTTGGCATACAGCAATGCTAATGCAGGCTGGTTTTGAGAATTATATTCATCCGCCAGGTTGTTGTAGGCCTGGCAAAGAAAATAGGCACCTATTGTTTCTTTATCTTTTAATGCATAGGTAGCGTAGGCAAGGCTGGAATCGTTTTGCTGCTGTTCTCTGAATGTCCTGCTCATGGCGATGTTGGCTATTGCACGGTACGTTTGGTACCCTTCCTTATGACTCGCGGCAAGAGCTCTTTGCGCATAGTTGGCCGCTTTCTGGTATTCGTTGATATGATTGTAAAGGGAAGACACTTTTACATAGCACCACACGGGCACGAACGTGCTATCGGCCTTTTGGTGTAGCCGAATGGCTTCCATTGCAAAATAAATAGCACTGTCCAAATTGCTGACCTGCTCATGCATTTCGCTTAAGGTATAAAGTATGCCAATCGCTTTTTGGTAATCAGGGGTGTTCAACAGATGCGACATGGCTTCATGGAACATTGAAACCGATGCACGAAAATCACTGCGTGCTTTTAACGCTGCCAGCTTTGTCATGGCCGCACCAATGCCATATTCATACTTGATTTTCCGGCTTACCCGGAACGCTTCTTCGTACACCAGCCCAACACTATCGTTCTTTTCTCCCATCATACGCCATCCTTTTGCCAGCAAGACGTTGACAGCAGCGGTATCCTGGCTAAAAGAAAACCGTGGAAAGAAAAAAAGCAAGATGGTGACGAAAAGAAAAAACAATCTCATGAATGTTTTGGCTTAAGTGCGCAAATATAATTTTCTATTATTTCCTTTCATAATATCTCCTGCGGGTTCAAAAATAAAGGGAGCAAATTTCTTCACTCCCTATTACCAAACACGCATGAGAAATTATTGTTTCACAAAAGGCTGTGTATTAAGTATCCTGCCATTTTTATCCTGCATGGACAGATAATAAACTCCACTAGTTAAGTTGCTGGTGTCAATCGTTAGCAAGTCAACTATGATAGTTATTTTGTTCACTACCCTGCCTGATGCATCAGTTATAATGAGTAAACCCCCGATTTGCTCTTCGGTACATTTCATCCGTAAATTATTATGAACAGGATTTGGAAGCAATTGCACTTTATCCGGACCGGCAACCATTACTTTAACAACTTTTGAATAAGACTTTTTCCCGTCCATATCAACTTGTTGGATGCGATAGTAAGTAACTCCACCGGCGTTACCGTCCGTGTAAGCGTAATCCCTGTTAGTATAACTATTACCGTACGCTTTTACCCTCGCTATATCGGAGTAGTGTATTCCATCGGTGCTTCTTTGTACCAGGAAATAATCGTTATTGATCTCCTGTGCAGTGGCCCACTCAATCACTGAAGCGTTATTTTTTTCTTTGGCATTTACATACAGCCAGGTCACCGGCAAAGCAGAAGAAAGATTGGCACTGGTTTTTAAAACATCCGTTGTATTATAAACAGGTGCGTTTATCCCATTATATTCAAACACGCTGAAGTGGTAGGTCTTGTTTGCTTCCAGACCTGTTACCGTAACGGAGTTGCCAGCTCCTGCATATACCACATATTCACCGATAGCTAACTGCGGACCGTTTTTGAATACATTATTAGCAGAATACTTACTTAAGTTAGAAGGCGCGGCAGCAATTTCACTTCCTTCTTTGGCCACAACAATCCTTCCTTCGCCATTACCCTTTGTCCAGCTTAAGGTAATGCTGTTGGCACCAATGGAACTTACCGCATTAGAACATTTTATTGTTGGCGGCGCAGCTGTTGAATGACTAACGCTTAAAGCACTTGACCCATATTTAATGGTGCCGCCGGAACCATTGTATTCAAACACAGCAAAATGATAAGTGGTGTTGGGTTCGAGGTTCGCCAGTTCTACGGTGCTGCTGTTTCCGTTGCATACTACGTATTGGCCTTGCCCCAAGTCAGTATTGCTGCCGAAAGAAGCATCCGCTGCATAGCTGGCTCCATCGGCGGGCACAAAATTTACAGCACTGCCCTTGCGGGCTACAACAATGCGGTTGGCCCCATCGCCACTCGTCCATTTAAATGTAAACTTATTGCCATCCACACTTTCAAAAAGCGGAGTGTGTGAGGTCTGTGTTGGCGCCGTGATCACCACCCCGCCGGCAGTTGTAAAATTGTATGGGGTTGCGCCGGGTCGTAAATAGACCGGTGCCGAAGATCCATTATATTCAAAGGCTGTGATGCAGTACGGTGTGCCGGCCTTTAAACCAGTAACCGTAAAGCTGGAAACATTACCGTAGGAAACTACATAAGTATCAGTTCCGATAAGCCCGCTGGCAACTCCAAAGGAGGTAGTTCCCAGATAATACGTTGTAAAATCGGTTGGTTCCACACTTACTGGTGCTCCTTCCCGCATAACAAAGACCCTCGATGAACCATTACCTACTGTAAAATTAATGGTGGCCCTGTCGGATAAAATAGCAGAGGCACTTAAGTTAGACACTTGGGTAGCGGGTGCCGCAACCGTAGCCTTTGATGCTGCCAGCCACATTCCGGAAGCTGTTAAATAATCAGGACTGACGCCGTTGAGGTTATATTCAAATACAGCAAAATGATAAGTAGTGGCTTTTTCTAATCCTGTTATGTTCACGGAATTACCTATCCCATCGTAAACTACAAACTCACCTGAGCCTTGTACTATCTCGGAAGAAAGAGTGCCAAAACTTGCAGAAGGAGTATAGACGGTGCCGTCCTGGGGAAGAGAAGTCACAGCTGTATTTTTTCTTGCTACAACAATTCTCCGGGCACCATCGCCATTGGTCCAATCGAACCTGATTAAATTACCATCAACTGTAACATACGTTGGGTCCTTGGGCGCCGTCGTGGGTTCGTTAGGAACGGTAATGGCTGCAGAGGAGCCGGGCCTTAAATAAACCGGACCGTTTGTACCGTTATGATCAAACACTGTCACATAATAGGTATGTCCTGGTGCTAACCCGGTTACTGTGGGAGCTCCGCCGTTTGACCCTGCTACCAGTACATAACTATCTGTTCCTACCAACTGCCCGGTACCGTATTTATAATTAACAGAACCTGTGTAGGTTTTTAAATCTTCAGGAAGAAAATCTGTCGGCGTTCCTTCCCTGATAACTAACATCCGGTAAGTTCCATAACCAGAAGCAGGAAATACATAGGTCAACTTTGCGGAGCTTCCTGTAATGTTCGAAACAGTAAGCGTTGTGTTGGCTGTAGGAGGCAGTAAAGTACTCTGGCTTTTCCGGGAAGGAAGCGTACTGCTCTGAGGGCCGGTTAAATAATAGGTATACCCATTTGCATCCTGGTCAAATTCATAAATAGCGAAATGATAGGTGGTAAACAATTCCAGGTTGGTTATCGTAACACCATTACTTGTTCCGGTATATACCACATATTCACCCAAACCTGGAACTATTTCTGCAGCTGGCGTGCCGAAAATTGAATTTGCCATATAGCTAGTGCCATTGACAGGAATGGAGGTAACGGTACTACCCTTTTTGGCAATGATGATTCTCTTTGCCCCGTTACCCCTGCTGCAACTTATTTCAATGCTATTCCCCTGAAGAGATCCAATGCCGATAGCACCAGTTCCTATGGTAGGGCCGGCGCTTGTGGTAATACTTTGGGTAACAGTTGTGGTCAAATAAACAGGCGACTGGTTGCCGTTGAATTCGTAAATGGCAAAAGTGTAAACTGTGTTTGGTTCAAGGCTAGTGATATCCGCCGAAGTTTGAGCACCGGTCTTATAGACAGCAAAAGTTTCCGCATCCAATACATAATCTGAAGATGTATATACTGCAAAGGCAGAAGAAGCAGCATAAGATTTCAAATCTTGGGGTATTGCGGTTAAGGAGTTTCCTTTTTTAGCTACCACCAGTCGTCCTTTCCCGTTTCCATTTGTCCAGTTAATTTTTAATGAATTGCCGGTAACCTGCGTAAAATTGGTAATCGTCGCCTGGCTGGTGGGTGCAGAAACTGTCGTTATTTTTTTATCCGTTGGTGTAACGGTTGAATAATCTATCGTTGCGGGTGTAGCGTAGCTACCATTCAATTCAAAAATGGCGACATAATAGGTTGTGCCGGGTTTTAATTTAGTTACGGTTATAGTCGCCAAAGTGCTTGTTGTATGCGCTACCACATATTCTCCCGGCGCTGTAAACTCAGTACCTGCTGTTGCAAAAGCGCTGTTAATATTATATTTCGTGCCATCTGCAGGAATACCTGTTATTTCCCTTCCTTCTTTTACTACCACTATTCTTCCGCCTGTGCCATTTCCGGCTGTAAAAGTCACAGTGAACTGCGCCCCATCAATATTTGCTACAGGAAATTGGACGTTGGAAGCTGAAACTGTGGGATCGGCAGCGAAAGCAAATAAACTGCCCAACAAGAATATAAGGACCAGGAATTTTTCTTTTGTGTGTAAAAACCGTTTCATGAATTTTGACTGTTTAATTAATTAACTGGCTACACGGATTTGGATTGGCAATGGCTTAACAGAAGTGCAGAGAAATTGATTTTGCAGATAAACAGGTTAAAGGCATCCCATCGCTGAAATGACATGTCTGCATTTATTTAAGAGGCTTATCCTGTTCGATGCTTTCCTGGTATTTTTTGTAGATGTCCATATTTTGCTTCAAAGAGGCTTTGCTGGCTTCAGCAATCTGAGCATCATTAATTACGTCCCGTGTAATGTTGGTCAAATGAAATGTCATCTCCCAGATCCTTGCCTGGACATCGGCAACTACAGGTATCAATTGTTTATCATTTCCCCCGAGGCCGTTTCCATAATTTATTTTAACCAGGACACCATCCAGTTTTTCACCAGCCGTTTTTATGAGGGTAAAATTATTATTCCACAACTGCAACTCGGGGGCGTATTGTGCCTGGAAAAATTTTTGCCTTGCCGCTTCATTTTGCTCCAGCAAAGCAATGGCCTTAAGCGGGTCTTCTACATCAATCGTAGCCCCTTCAAATATCTTTACCTTCTTGTGGGGAAGTTTTTTTAACCCAGCCTGAAGCTTATCGTTCAATGCATCCAGTTCTTCGTTCCTGTAACTGCCAATGCCTTCTTTTCTACCTTGCATTAATTGCCTCAATGCAGTCCAGTTCAATTCCTTTTCTATTTGCACTACCTGTTGATGAAGGGTTTGCACAGCCGGCGACAATCCATTTGTTTTTCCCCAGGAAGTTTTACCGCTGCCGATTAATGGACGATCCGGAATGATCAAATGAAAACTAATAAACTGGCCCCGGGAGGAAAGGCCTGCCACTGCCCTTCCGAAACTCTCTAAAAGACTTTTCTCTTCCGGGCTTAACCGGGATAAAAAAGCTTTATCCTGCTTTGACTTTTCTAAATTGGTTTTAAAGTTTTCAAACCAGGATTGGTAAATAAAATCAAGGTTATCTTTGATCTGACGGAAAATCCCCTGCATTTCTTTATCAAATACCTGGTAATTATCGTATATCGCTACCGTTTCGCTTATGGTAGCTTTGGGCTGGGGCATCACTTCAAAAAAATCTGCGAATGATGCTTCCTTTATTTCCTGGGCCTTTACACAAACCGCCACACCCAACCCTGCAATCATCATTGCTATTGTTCTAAAAAATATTTTCATTGATTGTAAAATGTACGTGTGAACACTAAAGAGTTGTATTCAGGAAGATTTCTATAGTTTAATAAACTCCACTCTCCTGTTTTGCGCTTTGCCTTCTTTCGTGCTATTATCCGCCACAGGTTTGGTTTCACCCATGCCGTCTGTCTCCATGCGGGAGGCATCAACGGCAAACTCTTTGGCTAGTGCTGCTTTTACAGCAGCCGAACGACGCCTGGAAAGATCTAAGTTTTTTGCCTCTTCACCATCGCTGTCTGTGTGACCGATTATTTTTACTTTAACCGAAGGATTTTCTTTTAGTATGGTTGCTATTTCCTTCAACACACCTGAACTTTCCGGTTTTATTTTATCAGAAGCCACATCAAACAAAATTCCATTGGTTACCAGTTTGCCTTCGGTAATAAGCTTACTGCGCATATCAGGTGTACCCTCCGCTATTTTTATATTTGAAACATAGATGCCCAGTTGCTCCTCCGTATAAAGGGAAGATTCTACGCTAAAACCTATGCGGTTAAAACCAGCGCCAGCAGGAACAGCCTGAGGTATGTCAGAGATCTTGTCACCATTGATCCAGTAACGGATGCGCTCTTTCTGCACCCAGATGGAAAGATGAAACGGCTTGCCACTATTGTCCGATAAGGTTTTGATTTCTTTTTGCTGGTTGGTGAAATAAGTGCTTCCATTTTCAAAGCTTTCCAGCTCAACACTCAATGGCTGACCGGCTCCTCCGGGCACCATTGTCACAGCTACTTCATTGACCGCATCCCTGTTCATTACATACGATCTTGCCTTAGCGTCACTGGCAGGCAACTCAAAAAATTTAAATTTTATTTCAGGATACACATAGCCTCCTTCCCCCGAAAATTGCATCAGGATGTCCATTTCTATGGTAAAGTTCTCTGGCAGTTTTTTTATAGCCGGCGAAGCAAAGTTGCTGGCCGGGAACATGCGCATCCAATTGCTCGCCAGGCTTTCAATAGTAACGGTCTCGCCCCTGTTGTTGGTCGCCCATTTTAAAGGAAATTCACCTATGGCGTCCTGCGAAAAATCTTCGGCGTAAACAATACGTTCGCCCGGGATAAAATCGTAGCGGGAATAAACTTGCAGTGACTGATTGGCTACTTTAGCTGCATTACTTTCTGTGGCGCTCTTTTCTTTGCCTGCTTCCTCTTTCTCTTCTGAATTGCCCTTCTTTGCTTTTGCTTCCGCTTCATCCAATCCTTTTTCGATGCCTTGATCAACGCGTTGTTCTGTACGGTTTTTTACTTTGTCTTTGACTCGGTTTAAAATAGATTGGGTGTATCCCGGCGATGAACAGGAAATAATAAAAACCAGTACTAATAACTTTTTCATTGCGTTGTGTTTGATGCTGCAAAGTAATTTCAGCTGTGTCACCTGTTTCTACGCAACACTGCCGATATTTACATTTACGTAGTAGTACGTAAAACCTTTGAAAAGAAGGATAACTGAATATTCTTGTAAGCGCTGGCATTTCTGTAATAAATTAATTTCACGAGTATTCTAATTAATTGAGTTTATCATGCTAAAAAAAACCATTGCCGTACTTTCAGGTCTTTTACTTGTTTGTTTTCTTAATGCCCAACAAAAACCCAACGTTGTTTTTATCTATGCCGATGATCTTGGCTATGGCGACCTAAGTTGTTATGGCGCTACAAAGATCCATACACCCAATCTTGACCAACTGGCGAAGCAAGGCATTCGCTATACAAACGGTCATAGTACATCAGCCACCTGTACACCCTCCCGTTATGCCGTGATGACGGGTGAATACCCCTGGCGAAAAAAAGGAACCGGCGTTTTGCCAGGTGACGCAGCATTGATCCTACCAACTGATAAAACAACTTTGCCATCACTGTTTCAAAAAGCGGGTTACAAAACCGGCATTGTAGGCAAATGGCACCTGGGCCTGGGAACAAGCCTTGAAAAAAATTGGAACGGCGAATTGAAGCCCGGGCCGAATGACGTAGGCTTTGATTACTCCTTTATTTTTCCAGCTACCGCCGATTGCGTTCCTACCGTATTTGTAGAAAACCGTCGGGTTGTTGCGTTGGATACAACCGATCCGATAGAAGTAAATTATTCAGAAAAAATTGGCACCGACCCTACTGGTAGAGAACATCCTGAATTACTGAAGATGCGATCGTCGCCTAACCATGGACATGATAATACAATTGTAAATGGCATTGGACGTATTGGTTATATGCGTGGCGGCAACAAGGCCCGCTGGACCGATGAAGAAATGCCGCTGACTTTTTTGGAAAAAGCAAAAGAGTTTATTTCGGAAAATAAAAAGAACCCATTCTTTCTTTATTATTCACTAACCGAGCCGCATGTTCCGCGTATGCCTTCTACCATGTTTAAAGGAAAAAGTGGTTTAGGTTATCGTGGTGATGTTATTTTGCAACTTGACTGGGCTATTGGAGAAATAATGAAAGAATTGGATCATCTCGGTATTGCAAAAAACACGATGGTCATTTTTACGAGTGACAATGGGCCTGTATTGGATGATGGTTACGAAGATGAAGCCGTTACAAAAGCCAATGGTCATAAACCTGCTGGTGTATTGCGGGGTGGAAAGTATAGCGCCTTTGAAGCGGGCACCAGAGTTCCGTTTATCATCAGTTGGCCGGGCATTATAAAGCCACAGGTTTCAACTGCACTGATCTGCCAGATTGATTTTCTCCATTCCTTTTCCAAACTACTAAAACAACCACTGGCAGCCAACGAAGCGCCGGATAGTTATAATGTATTGCATGCCATACTGGGCATATCACACACCGGCCGTGACATGTTGATACAACAAGGCGGCGCCTTATCCATTGTCAAAGGCGATTGGAAATATATCGAACCAGGTAATAGCGCCGCTTACAATAAGTTAACGGATATAGAAACCGGAAGCTCTCCTTTCCCCCAGCTATACAACCTGAAAAACGATTTGGGCGAAAGAAAAAATCTTGCTGAAAAAAATCCCTTACTTGTAAAAGAGTTGGCAGAATTACTACAAAGCATTAAAGCTGGTAAAAAAAAAGAAAATAATTTTTCAAAAAGAAATGAGTAAACAGAACTATGGCAATAACAGGGAGCTTTATCTATGGGACCATATTAGCTGGTAAAGTAAGAATATGATTCAAATGGTAAACGAAAAGACGTGTCAATAAATCATCGGCGGGTCTTTTAGTTTATAAGAAGCCGCAATTTATGGCGCTACAAAAAATCCGGAAAGAATTCTGGCACACAATTAAAAAGTGAACCAGTCAATGACTGGCTTTTTTTCGAAATAACCGCAATACTTTACTGATAACAGAACCTTGGTTGATTTGATGCTAATAAATTATCTCTTTGTTGCAATTATTTCATGAATATTCATCGCACCATTATCCTTTACAGAAAAGAACAATTGACCAATACCTTTCATTTCTTTCTTTTTTAAACAGAGAAAATGATTCTTACCAACATACAGCTTCTTTTGTCTTCCATCTTCTTTCAACCCAACGATGGCGAAAGAAACCTTGCTTTCTTTACTAATCAAAACTCTTAACTGCGATCCGTGAAAACCGGCAGGGAGTTTAACCGCAAGCGTTTCCCCGTCACTTACTGTTTGATAGGTATCTACGCTGCCGTCCATTGCATACAATGCTTGCCCTGCTTGTTCAACAGGACTAACCATCAATCTAAATTCTTTTAAATAAATAGTTTGCTTAGTAGCAGATGTATTCCGGAAACGAATGTATTTCAAACTATCCTTTTGCAATAAAACAGTCCCTTTTCCTTTTTTCTCTACTACCTGCAGGAGTTGCCAGTTCGCTGCATCAGCCGACCATTCAAAAGCCCCCCATTTCATCAGGCTTCCTGATTCCAAATAAAATTTTAATTCTTTTGACTTCAGATCCTCTGACAATTTAATACCAAAATACTCTCCACTATTCAGTGTCAATACTTCCAGTGCAGGTGAATAGCCAATGCTTTCATTCGTTATTTGTAAAGGCTGACCATTTAATTTTTCTGAATTGGTATACATTGAACTACCGGCAGTAACAGGCATCGCAACGATTGCATTTGTGTCCGGCAAGCCCGGATTACTCAATGATCCTTTTGCTAACCAAAAAAGTGATTTTACAAAAGGAGTCAATACAAGGGAGCCTGTCTTTACACCAGGCTGATACGGATTTTGATTCCATTGTTTATCAACAGCCCTCATACTATCCAATACCTCTTCCAGGCTCAGATAGTGATCCCAGGCTTTTGTATGATTTGCCTTTTGCAGCGCTTCGCACATTTCTAAAGCCCTTACACCGGCTTTACCCAGCCATTCAAATTGGATCAGCCAGGGAGATAGTTGCTGCACCAGTCTTTGATTGGTACTTCTTGTTTGAATGATAGCAGGAGTCCGTGAAATCTGCTGAAACTCTTTTTTAATAACCGTTGCCAGTGATGCGATATAGTTACCCCTCTTATAGGCATTTAAAAAAGAATCTATCGTTGGTTTAATATCTGCTGATTCTTCACGGCGATAACGGTGATAATTGAAACCAGGGTCACTGTTATGCGTAGTAAACAATTGAAACGCCGCAGAGGCTTCCGGCATAATCATTTTATTGGCCGCATTCCATGCCTGCTTTGGCTGATAGCTTTTCATATTCCAGCTATACAGGGCTACACCAAAAATCGCCACCTTCGATGCTTCTGCCTTATCCATCGGATTGGAAACAAAACCTGACATATCGGTTGCAGCATTTGTTTCCAAACCATAAGCAGGCCCCATCAATAAATGATCCCGCACATAATCGCTCACCGGAAAGTTCCACCATACGAAGGCAGGACGACGAATACGTTTATTCACCCACTCAAGCCCTTCCTTTGTAATATCATCTACTACACTGTTTCCTGTCCACATAATATGAATAGCAGGATCCAGTTGTTCTCCTAAAATATCCAAATAAGTTCCGGGCTTTTGATTTGACCAGCTTTTATTGTATTCAGTCGGGCACATGATCAATGCGCCTGCATCTTTTTTTGTTCGAATGAAATTGTGTTGAATATAATTTAATAAACCGGCTTGTTTCACCGCATCCGTTCCCACGCCGGAAATGTCATCAAAGAATACAGCAAATCTTCTTACCCCTAATTCATACATCCATTCGAACTTTTGCAATACAGCCATGCTGTCTTTTTGATTCCACTGAATATCTTTTCCCGGATGAATGGCCCACACAAAATCAACCTGGTTATTAGCTGCTTCTCTTACCAGTTCTTTTATCTTACCAGCTTCAGCTGGCGGATACGCTTTACGCCAGTTGGGAGAAGAATGATAAGGGTCATCCTTAGGTCCGTAGATATATGTATTCAATTTCATTTTACCATAAAAATGAAATTGCGATAAGCGGTCTTCATGTGTCCATGGTTCTCCGTAAAAGCCTTCTACCGTACCACGATAGGCAACATCCGGATAGTCAATGATTGTACCAACAGGCAGGTACTTATCCTTTTTCGCCTGGTGTATTAACTGCAGAATGGTTTGTACAGCATAAAAAACACTTCGCTGATCAAACGCTTCAATCGTTATTTTTTCAGCTGAAAGTATAAGCCGGTAAGCTCCTGAACGCTGCCAGGCAAACGTGCTGTTTTCAATATTTTTAATCTCAATTGGCAACGCATCTCCCGATGTTCCGATATGGAACGCTTTATTTAAAAGGTCAACAGAACTTTCTTCCGGCTTCAATTCACCTGTAAAACGACAGGACGTTTTGATCTTAAACCTTTCCTTTGTTAATTCTACCCGCTGTGGTTGTGGAAATATGACTGGTGAAACGTTCTGGGCAGGTACAATGATGTTAAAAAAAAGAAGAACAATGCCTGTACTGATAATTTGCCTGCTAGCTATTTTTTTCACGGTGTTTTTAAAGGGGCTGATTTTAAAAAAATAATTTCTATTGGCGTTAAATGATTAATGAACCGGTTTATAGTTGATCCGGCTTGAAACAGGATATTGTCCTTCAGTAATAGTCTATCATCAAAATCCTTTTGGCTGTTCTTTGTGCTCCGCCCGCATTATTCTTTTAGCATCTTCATCTTCGTACTGCGCAATCAACGCATCCAATTGCATTCTTAGTTTGGCAGTAATTTTTTCATATCCTTTCTTGCCAAAAACATTATTCATTTCATTAGGGTCTTTTTTCAGATCGTATAATTCCCAACCTTTGACTCTTGTATAAAAGCGAATAAGCTTATAGCGTTCCGTGCGGATGCCAAAATGCGGTGATACGGAATGTTCACCATTCTCATAATAGTGATAATACATCGCATCACGACCCCTGGCTTTTTTATTAGTTAGTACCGGCAAAAATGATTTGCCCTGCATGTCTGTAGGAGCAGATATTCCAGCTGCCTCTAACATAGTTGGTGCAATATCAAGGTTCAGCACCATATCATTACTGACTGTTCCCGGTTTTATTACTCCAGGATAACGCATAACCATTGGAGTTCTGAACGATTCTTCATACATGAAGCGTTTGTCAAACCAGCCATGTTCTCCCATGTAAAACCCCTGGTCCGATACATAGATCACTAGGGTATTATTGGCCAGGTTGTGGTTGTCCAAATATTCAAGGGTGCGTCCGATGTTACGGTCCAATGAAGCCGCTGTACTTAAGTAATCATTCATGTAGCGCTGGTACTTCCATTCCACCAATTCTCTTCCCGATAAGTTCCTTTTTTTCAGGTCTTCCTCAATCGGTTTGTAATAGGCATCGAACTTCACTCTTTGAGCCGGGTTCATTCTTTCTATAGACCATTCCTTGTTTTTACTGAACGAAAGCATTTTTAAATCGTAGCCCAGCAGCATGGTTTTATCAATAGTCATGTCCTGCACCCTGGCCGCTTCCCTGCCCATGTAAGTATCATAAAAGTTTTTGGGCAGCGGAAACTTTACCTTGTCGAACCGGCCCATATCAGCCGTATCCGGTATCCAGGTACGATGCGTGGCCTTATGGCCGATCACCAAACAAAATGGTTTGGTTGTATCACGACTATCCAGCCAGCTTTCTGCCGCCTCTTCAATCACATTGGACACATAACCTTCCATTCGTTTTTTGCTGCTATCCATCATGATAAAATCCGGATTATAATATTGGCCCTGCCCCGGAAGAATCTGCCAATAACTGAATCCCTGTGGCTGTGTTTCCAAATGCCATTTTCCGATCCATGCAGTGAGATAACCGCTTTTCTGCAACTCCTTTATAAAGGTGTTCTGGCTGCCATCAAAACGAGAATGTTCATTGTCCTTAAACCCGTTTTTGTGACTGTATTTGCCAGTCAATATGACGGCGCGGCTGGGTCCGCAAATAGAATTGGTAACATAAGCCTTCTTAAATAACACTCCTTCGCTGGCAATGCGGTCTATGGCCGGGGTTTTCGTTAGCTTACTGCCATAAGCACTGATAGTTTGGTAAGCATGATCATCCGAAACGATAATCAGAATGTTGGGACGCTTCTGCGCATACAGATTTACAGAGATTAAAAGCACGGCGCTTGCCAAAACTTGTTTAAAAAATTTCATCTTATATTTTTTAATATGACAGATACAAAGAACCTACTGTTCCTCTTCAGACCAGTAAAACGATTTTTGCGTAGCTACATATCCGGTTGGCCGCACCACCGTAATAATCCCTTTCCCATTATAAAGATCATCTACTTCTACATATACCTTTTCGCCTGGCTTTACTTCAGGAATATCATAGGCTTTCGAAGCGGTGTAGTTATTTGTGCTATCGCTCAAATACAATTTATAGCCTTTTACAGTGTGCTGCGGCAAACCAACACTGCCAAAGACCAACACACTCAATTTTCCTTTTTTCCACTGGTGTGCATTTTGCACCTCAACTGGCGAGGATAATTCCCGCAACACTTTCATAGAGGGCTTGGGGTTGCCATACATATCATAAATGCCATGCACTCTTCTCCGGTATTTATTTTTTTCAAAAGTGCCCGGGTAGTGAGTACGGTAATCCGTCAGGTCGAAGTAAATAGCGCCTTCTACATATGATTTACTTTCATAGGTGGCCATGTGGTAGATCAGATCTTCGGTCCTTCTTGTGTCGCCGCCTTTGAAATTGGGTTCACACAAGCCAAATTCAGAAATAAAAAAAGGCTTACCGGGGTAAGACATGTGTACACTGTCCAAATACATTCCAATTTTACCGGTCGGGATATTCCACCAACTACCGCCGTATTCATTCATCATAATATAATCGCCAAGGCTGCCGGCATCGGGTGTAAACTTTGGATCGTTGCTGAAGCCATGGGTAAGCGTATTGCTTACATAGCTCACCATTCGGCTGGAATCAAGTTCACGGGCCTTCGCCACCAAACCTTCTATCATAGTCTTCATGCGGGCATCGCGGCCATTCAACTCATTACCCACACCCCAGGCAAAAATTGAAGGATGATTGTAATGATTTCGAATCATTCGTTCCAGTTGCTGATGCGCAATGTTTTTTATAGTATCATTCGAAGGGGTTTCACCACCCCATAAAGGCACTTCTTCCTGCAATAAAATTCCGTGGCGATCACAAAAATCATAGAACACATCGCTTTGCTGAAAGTGCTGCCGGCTGAAAATGGCGTTCACGTCCTTCATCAATTTGCCTATGCGGATGATTTCTGTATCGGGTTCAGCGAAGCCAAAATGGGGATTGGAGCCAGCGGTCCACTCTACTCCCATCAGCTTTATTCTTTCGCCATTTAAAAACGTTTGTCCGTCCACAAATTTCAGTTCCCGAAAGCCAATATTCGTACTCACGTTATCAACTGCTTTTTTTCCATTGATTACGGTTACATCAATGCGATAAAGATTCGGAAAATCAAAATGCCAGGGAGCCACTTTGGGCAAAATATATTCAACAATCGCTTCCCCATTTTGCCAGGCCGGTTTTGTTGTGGCATTGAGTACTACATTTTTGGAAGGCTGGTTTTCTTCCCTGATCACCACCTGCAATTTTACGTTGCGGCTTGCCATCTGTTCAAAGCCCAATTTAATTTTTAGCCGGCCTTCCTTACTGCTGGTATGGAACGTTGGTGTAGCATGAATATAGGAAACAGCAGGTTTATCACTTACAATAATGGCCACCGGACGGATGATGCCTCCATCATTAGGCCAGTCGAAGGAGTTGGCAAATGGCACTTTGTTTTTGCCATAGTCATTGTTTACCGCCACCGTAATCGTATTTTCCTTACCGTAGATGACCTTCCCATTCAGGCTGACAAAAAATTTATTAAAGCCATCGCCTATGTTCTCTGCTACTTTCTTTCCGTTCAAATAGATGTAGGAAGTATGGTTCACGGCCCCAAACTGCAACACCACATTTTTGTTCTTCCAGTTAGAAGGAATATTTATTTTCTTTTGATACCATGCCCAACCATAATGATTCTGGCCTTCCTTTTCTACGTTCCAGGTATGCGGGAGCTGTACGGTTTTGGCGTCAGGCAGGTTTTTGCTGAACCATTTGTCCTTTGGGCCTTCTGCTTTTTTATCTATGGAAAACTGCCAACCGGTGTTGATAGGAATTGTGTCCCTTTGTGCCACAGCAAAAAACGAAACGGAAAGAAATAAAAATGAAAGGCCTATTTTTTTTAGCATCATTGTATTAATTGGGGATTATATAGGAAAAGAAAAAGCCGGTATACAGGTTCTTGTTGTAAGGAGTGAAGCCGTATGTTTTTTGATCATTTTTATTTTGCTTTAGATAGTGCGTTTGAAAAATTTATTAAAATCCTCTATAGGTTATGAAAGTTGTTTTTCAGGCCACGCAGGGCCTATTTTATAAAGTACCTCTCATTTTTTTTTGTGTCAAACACCGCTATGTTGTTTTCTGATTTTTTCAATTTTATTTTTTTGCCCTGCGCATCATACAGGTTCATATCCCGGGGCAATTGTATATAACATTTCAATCCCTTTTTGGAGTAAATGACGGCCTTGTCCAGTTTCCCATTGCTCCATTGCATATCCACTTCAAAAGCATTGGGTACACAAAGGCCTTTTGCACGGCCACTGCCCCATTCTTTTGCCGAAGGCAGTGCAGGTAGAAAGCGAATAGCATTGTTCTTTCCATTGCTTTGCAAAAGCATTTCTGCAATGGCCGCTGTTGCACCAAAATTGCCGTCAATTTGAAAAGGCGGGTGAGCACAAAACAAATTGGGATACGTGCCTGCGCCTTTCAATTTATAACCTCCTTCTGTGGTAAAGGCAGGTTGCAATAAACCTTTCAGCACTCTTAAGGCGTGGTCGCCATCGCCCAACCGTGCCCAAAAATTGATCTTCCATGCCCTGGACCAGCCGGTACCTTCATCGCCCCTGCGCAAAAGTGTCTGTTTGGCAGCAGCAACTATAGAAGGAGCTTCTATTTTATTGATTTCATCATAGGGATATAATCCGTACAAATGCGAAACATGACGGTGCTGCGGCTCGGCTTCCCTGTAATCTCTTATCCATTCCTGTATACCGCGGGTTGAAGGACTGATTTGATTTGGCGCCAGCCGTTCTTTTATTCTTTGTAATGAATCACGCCACGATTGATCTATTCCTAAAATGGCTGCTGCTGCGATTGTGTTGTTTAACAGTTCCCTGCCGATCTGCATATCCATCGCGGGTCCCATAGTAGTTTGTCCTGCAAATCCACCTGGGGTAATGTAGGTGTTTTCAGGTGAGTTGGACGGAGCCGTAACCTGCCAGCCTGTTTTAGGATCTTCTATTAAAATACCTGTATAAAATTGCGCAGCGCCTTTTAAAACTGGATAAATTTTTTGCAGATAGGTTTTATCAGGATTATACAAATAGTGCTGCCACAGGTGTTCGCAAAGCCACGCTCCGCCAGTAAGCGAAGCGCCCCAGGTAGCACTTTCACCGGGTGCTGTAAACTTCCATGGATTGCTCATCATGTGGGCTGTCCATCCGTTTGTATTGTAATACGCTCTTGCTGTTTTTTTTCCGGGTTCGACCAATTGTTTTGTAA
This sequence comes from uncultured bacterium, assembly GCA_966095395.1. Taxonomy (GTDB): domain Bacteria; phylum Bacteroidota; class Bacteroidia; order Chitinophagales; family Chitinophagaceae; genus Flavisolibacter. The sequence continues at coordinate 53,378 of CBHTSW010000005.1, forward strand.
ACTCCAATAAGGGTTTGTGGCAATCGGCCAGGTTGGTATTTTCTGCCGGCCAGTAATTCATTTGAACATTGATGTTCAAATGGTAATCACCGTTCCAGGGCGTTTGATATTCTTCGGCCCAAAGCCCCTGCAAATTGGCGGGTAAACCACCAGGACGGGAAGCCGAGATTAAAAGATAACGGCCGAAATTGAAATATAAAGCCGGCAGGGAAGCATCGCTTTTCCCGGCTGCATAACGCATTAACCTCTGCGCCGTAGTGAACTTGTTGACAGAATCATTTTCAGCGACCGTGAATTTTAACTGGCAACGGTCAAAATAAGAACGGTAATCTTTTACATGATTTTTTTGCAAGTGAAGCCACGAAAGCTTACTGGCCGTGTTCACATAATTTTTTGCAACGGGTAAAGGAGCAGGCCCACGCTGCTCTACCTGCGGCCAGTTAAGAGTGGTTGCAGCACTTAAAACAATGATAGATTCAGTGGCACCTCTTACCTGCAGCCCGTCATTAGCAGCTTTTATTTGGCCATAGGGTGCTATCACTTTTGCATAAGCCGCGAACTCAATTCCTTTATCGCCGTCCCCCCCATCCAATTGACCGGTCATTGTAATGGCATCGCCTGCAGAAGTAAAAGAAGCGTTTTCTTTTCTATGCAAGGCCAGGTCAAAAAAAAGTGTGTTTGGCTTGTCTGTGCTTAACCGAATGATAATGGCTTGTTGCGGCGCACTAACAAAAACTTCTTCTTTATATTTAGCCCCGTTTCTCTTCCATGATGTAGTAGCAAGTGCCTTATCCACTTGCAATACCCTGGTGTATTCAGTTGCGGCTACGGCCGTATCGTGCCAGGTAATAAACAAATCAGCTAAAACCTGGTAGCAGCCAAACTTTATTTTAGCGCCATTTCCATTGCCGGAACCCTTACCTGCCGAAGTGAAATGCTTTTGTAACAACTCCTGTGCTTCTTTGTTCTTCTCTTCTTTTAATAATTTCTGGATGGCGGAAAGATGCTGATGCGCATCGTGCCGGTTGGGGTCTTCCACACCTCCCGACCACATGGAACTTTCATTCAGTACAATTCGCTCCCTGTTGGTACCGCCAAAAACCATAGCACCCAGGCGTCCGTTACCCAGAGGCAATGACTGTGTAAAATGCAAGGCCTGCTCGTGGAATTTAACCTGCACATCGGGCTGGGCGGGCAATGAAGTGTAAAAACAAGACCCTAACATCAAAAAAAGAAATCTGCTAACTGGCGACATTTTTGCTTAACATTTATAATTGTATAGCTATGACACATAAATTTAAGGTCGGCGATCATGTAAGCTGGAACTCAGAAGCAGGCCGGGTATCCGGTAAAATCATAAAAGTGCATACTTCTGATTTTCAATACAAAGGGTACACCCATCACGCTTCTAAGGAAGATCCCCAATATGAAATCGAAAGTGATAAAACCGACCACATTGCTGCGCACAAAGGTTCTGCACTTAAGAAAGTAAAATAGAATCCTCAGATACGTACCTTATCCAAAAACTGCACGCATCTGCATAACTACGCTGAACGTAACATTTTGGATCCAAGATCTCCCTGTAAATACTTATTGATTTTCCTTACAGGCGCCATCTATCTTTATGACATTGAAAAGTAATGTAAATGCCTGACTAAAATTTGCGGATACGTTTGCGCATTTCTTTTAGTTGCCTTTGAAAAAGATGAAGTGTCCTGCAAACCTGTCCCAACTATGGTTTTGTATCTTAAAATGTTTTTTGAATATAAAGCCGTCTGCTATTTAATTGAAATGCGAAGCGGGTTGTTTATGCGGTTTTGAAATGAATATATATGCCCAAACCAATCATTGGCGGATGTAATTTGGCCGGCCTTGTCCCAGGCGGCCCCGTTATAATAAACCAATGAACCGGTCGAAGGCAATTTAGTTTCTGCCAAAAGCTGTCCCTGCCCTACCATCATTTGCGATACGGGTGTGGTGGCTATGCAGGCTACTCCTGTAGTTCCGTCAACACCATGCTGGGGTTCCCAGTAGCCCACCACAGATTTTTTTTCATCCATCAACATGCTGCCCGCTTCTTTCCTTTTAATAATTCCCACTACCAGTGGTAAGGCCTGGTTGTCGCTGGTCTCATAGGTTACGTCTATCTTGTTGAACTGGGAGCCGGCATCCAAGGAAATGGTTTTTGTGGCCTTTAATTTTCTGCCAGCAGCGGTCCATTCCTCGTAGCTTAATTGAAAGGTTGACCGCAGGGGGCCGTTGTCCAATACCTTCCAGTCGCGGTAATTTTTAGGGAACCAGATCGTGTCATGGATAAAAGGCGCAATGTCGCCTGCACCCAGTGTCAATCCTACATGATAATAATCCATACCATCCCCGTGGTCTACATGATATTCGCCCCGCTTGTACCGTTCATTTATGATAAGCCGGTCTGTCCGTTTTACCCATACATCCATGCCATAGGCCATTTCCTTAGGAGTGCTTTCCAAAGCTTTTCCATACATACGAAAAGCAATCTTATCGTTCTCCCAGGCAAAATCATCTTTTCGTTCAGGTACGTAGCGGGCAAACGTTTTGGAGGGGAAGGCCTTTGCCTTACCACTCACCAATTGCAGTATGACCGATCCTTTGGCAGGAACACTTAGCTGCACTAAAAGGTTCTGCACCTCCTGCATTCCTTTGTATTCCAGTTGAAAAGGCAATTCTTTTTTTGTGATTGAATTGATCACTTTGAAATGTGCGGTATCTAATCCCGGGTAGGCTTTCGCTATTTGGGCCCAGGGAATTTCAATGACCTCTTCCTGCCTTTGTGCGGTTAGTGGGTTTGTGACAACAATAGTTTTTTGTGCATTGGCAAAAAAGGCCAGGCAAATCAGTAAGCAGCAAAATGTAGTTTTCTTCATATGATTTCAATTCTTCTTAGCTTGTAAGTATGGGTTAGATTCTTTTCATAAAATAGAAAAACCGTTGGCATCATTACCGCGTAAGCGCCGGCGTCCGGGTATTGTTGTCTAATTTTAAAAGAGAACCCATGTTCAAATATAATTTTAAAATTCAGAAATTGTTTTTAGCTTACTAGTGCAAGCTGCATCATGAAGGATCATTCTACATATAGAATACTCTTTGAGGAGCTCTCTCGCTTAATGTGTTCAACAGAAATATTTGCGGTTAAATGCTTCTGCTATTTTAAAAAGAAAAGTGCATCCTCAATTATTTCAATGCTGCAACCTACCGAGCCACTTTATTCTTCAGCCATTGCTTATCCTGATCGCCGATGGAATTAAAAATGCAAATAGGCAGGCAACTCATAGGTTCTGTTCCGCTTGATAAGAACAAGATCGGGGACACAAAATATATACAGGAAAAGATACAGGAGCTGGAAGCTGAATTTGCCCCTCAAATCAAAGAGTCGTTCAGGCCTCCTGTCTTTTATATTGATACCGTTCCTTCCAAAATGAATGCATCCGGCAAGATGTAGTGCCCCAACCTTTTTGTGATCAAAAGAAATTCAATCAATGCTGCTCTCGTTAAGCACCAGTGGAATTAAATGAATTTTTTCCAGTACATCATCCAGTCAATCATGCGGCTGGTATAACCAAATTCATTGTCAAAAAAAGAAAAAAGCTTTGCCTGCTTACCAACAATGGACGTAAGGGTGCCATCAATGATAGCAGAATGCGTATTTCCTTTTATATCCAGCGATACCAATGGTTCTTCCGTGTATTCCAGAATGCCTTTATATTCATACCCGGCTGCCTTCCTGAAAAGGGCATTGATATGATCTGCCTTAACTTCTTCTTTCAGTTGAAACGTAAAATCGCCCAAAGCTCCATTGGCCACCGGCACCCTGGTGGTTACCGTTGCAATTTTGTTTTCCAGCACGGGAAACAATCTTTCCAGGGATTGTGCCAGATCAACCGGTACGGGTATGATGGATTCAGCGGCGGCTCTTCCTCTTCTAAAATCCTTATGCGGCGCATCTACTAATTCCTGCCTTGATGTGTACGAATGAATTACGTTCACCTGCACCGATTCAATACCAATTGAATTCATGAGGTATAATAAATGCGCAGAACAATTGGTCATACAGCCGCCGGGTGAAACGATATTCATTTCAGCGGTTAATGAATGCTGATTAAACCCGTAGATCATCAGAGGAATATCCGGAGAACCTGTTGTAGAAAGCAATACTTTTTTAGCGCCAGCCTGCAAATGTTGAGAAGCAAGGTCTTTGGTGGTAAACCTGCCTGCGCACTCCAGCACTATATCGATTCCCAGTTCTTTCCAGGGAAGTTTGGCGGGGCTTGGCTCATTGAATATTTGCATTTCAATTTCATTTACCACCAGTTTTTTATTAAGTACAACGGGGTAAGGCATGTTCCCATAAACCGAATCGTGTTTTAATAAATAAACAAGATTCTCATGATCCATAATATCATTAACTGCAACAATATCAAACGCAGGATGACCGATCAATCTTCGAAACAACAGCCGGCCTATTCTTCCCATTCCATTAATAGCGATACGCATAATCGTAATTTGAATTAGGGCACGAAATTATGGCGGAAGTGCATTTTAGTTTCTATGAGCTGGAATTTGATTTGTTTATTGTCCGGAATCCATCAGCAGATGCCTTGTTTTTACAACAGCAACCCCATCTGTAAAAAATTAAAATATTCTGATTTTTAGTTCATGATAAAAATAAAATTTAGTTTTACACATAAATAACCGTATTTTATTCTGAATTTAATAATTATAAAGAAATATTCTTAAATGGATATAAGTCTTGACACCACCGATCTTGCCATCCTGGATTTGATGCAGTCCAATGCACGCATTTCCAACGCCGACATGGCCCGGCAGCTAAACCTGGCTCCTTCCGCCGTGCTGGAAAGGGTAAAAAAGCTTGAGCAAAAAAATGTGATCAGCGGATATACGGCACACATCAACCCGGCCGCTATTGAGCAGAAACTGCTGGCCTTTATTTTTATCCGTTCATCCGAGGGCTTTACCTGCAGTACAAAAACGGCACAGGCACTGGCAAAAATTCCGGAGGTGCAGGAAGTTCATCACATTGCCGGAGAAGATTGCTTTTTGGTTAAGGTGCGCACCGCCGATTCCGCTTCCCTAATGCATCTTATGCGCAACTCCCTGCAAAAAATATCCAACATCGCCTCCACTAAAACAGTCATTGTTTTAGAAACGGTGAAAGAACAACAAAAACTGGTTATACCTAAAAACTGATCTATGACACCTGTACAAAAACCAACGCCATCTACTTTTATGGTCGTCCTCGCTTTTGCAACCGTTTACCTGGTTTGGGGATCAACCTATTTCTTTATTCAAAAAGCCGTACATGATATTCCGGCTTTGCTGTTGGGAGCATTACGATTTCTGGCTGCCGGAATATTGATGCTAACATGGTGTGTTATAAAAAAAGAAAGAATCTGGAACTGGCAGCAAATCAAGCCAGCGATCATTACGGGCATACTGTTGCTGCTAATTGGCAATGGGGCCGTTATATGGGCAGAGAAATCACTGGCCAGTTCATTGGTGGCCGTGTTGGTGTCATCTGCACCTATCTGGTTTGTTTTACTGGACAAGCCCAAATGGAAAGAAAATTTAACCAACCGGGAGACCATCCTGGGGCTGATTATTGGTTTTTTGGGCGTGATCTTATTGTTTAGTGAGCAAACGGCCAAAGCCTTTTCCGAAAGCGGCTCTCCTTACCAATTCTTTGGATTAATCATCCTGCTTATCGGCTCTATCAGCTGGGCAGGCGGTTCGCTGTACTCCAAATATCATTCCAGCGGTTCTGCCATTGTCAATACTACCTGGCAAATGCTGGCAGCGGGTATTGCTTTTCTTTCCGTCAGTTTTTTGAACAATGAATGGACCTCGTTTCAATGGAGTGCTGTTAGCGCTGGCGCCTGGTGGTCCCTCGTGTATTTGATATTAATGGGTTCTCTTGCCGGGTACAGCGCCTATGTGTGGTTGCTGGAAGTAAGACCCGCCACACAAGTAAGCACCTATGCCTACGTCAACCCGGTAGTGGCTGTGTTGTTAGGCGTCTTCTTTGCAGGGGAACATATGAGTTTTTTGCAAATCCTGGGTCTGGCAGTGATTTTAACCAGTGTATTGCTTATAAACCTGGCTAAATCAAAAAAAGAAAAAGCACAAGCTAAGCCGGTTAGAATGGCGAATTTTAAGCCTTCAGCAGCAAAAGCAGGTTGTAGCAACTAACGCCTCGTTTTGATTTATACAGGAATCTTATGATCCTTAGTGTAGAAATTAGGCAACGCAAATAATGTTCTCTGACCAAATTTTAGTTTTGGCCAGGCTATATCACAACTATAATTGGAAAGAATTTTTTTATAGAACTTTCTCTGTAAAGGGCTCTATAAAAGGGATTCGACGAATAGCCTATCTGTAAAAATTAGTGAAAACTTCAGTTGTGAATAAATAATCAATGTAAAAATCATTTCTGGAATAAAATTCGCTATAAAGTCTACAGTTTTCATAGGGTACGGATTAAAAAAGGGCTAAGGTTTCTACCTTGGCCTTTCTTCTTTTTGAAAAAACTTATTCACAATCTCTTAAATAAATGCCTTAAAGTTTGATTTATATCATTTAGACCCTTACTTTAGCCTTGGTTTTTCATAGGATATTGGATTTTAAAACGAGGCAGGATTTCTATCCAGCCTTTTTTTATTCCCCTATCCGTAACTCTCCCTGCTTTTCTTCGTAATCTTACTATGGCTTAAGTAATTACCATAAACCAAAAATCGGGTATTAAAGCTCTTGTACAGCAAGCTCGTGCAATGTAGTTTTGTGTCAGAAGTTGATTGATACATAATCAATCAATCCAATATCCGAAGGAAAAACAACCCATTAAATTCGATCCAAAATTCCAAGAAAAACCAGAATCCAATATCGATCAACTTCTTTTTTATCCTTTTGAAAACCAGGTCCAAAACCCTTTGAAGCCCGTTTATTATCCGTATATCCTAACTGAAAACTAAATCCAATCCTATTGAAAGGAACCCAGGCGTCCAATACCGATTAACCTAAATCAAACCAACCGGCTGCCTGAAAATATTCATCCCCTCCACGGAGGGGATTTTTATTGTGCCTGTTTCAAAAAAAATTATCCCCGTTATTGTTGATATTTTTTCAAAAAAGAATGGGGCCCTTATTCTAAATTACATCGTCCAAACACTAACAATGAAACAGGTAGGCACCAATACCACTTTTTCTTTTTTAATTACAGATGATGCGTACGATACTATGGTCAAGATCCTGCGGTTTCCATCTGTAACCGGGCCACAGATCAATAGCCAGCTATGCAGAATAACTACTTATCACGATCTGCAATTAAGCATCAAACAAGAGTTTTTTGAAGAATATAAAAACGACGAGGTATTGCAAGTTCGTTTGTCCAATGATGATTCAAGAGACTTTATCGTTATGAAAAGCCTGGTTCAAAATATACATGAGCCTGAAATAGCAGAAGGATCAAAGCAATTTATCCAGACCAGCCATTAGTTACCTTACAATCAGGATTGATAGTTTTGAAACGATTCAAAACAACATATTATTAAAAGCCTGGACCCGAAAGGACCCAGGCTTTTTAAATAAAGCCATTGTTTATTGCTGGCCCTGTCCTACCCGGTTTTGTTCTTCCTGCGAACTGCCGGTTTTTCTTCCCGGAGCCTGTACATTTTGCCCTTTACTAAAACGGTAGGTAAACGTAAGTCCTACCCTGCGGTTATCCCACTTATTAAATACGTACGCATCTATGTTCCCAAACTTAATATCCACCTTTGCTTCCTGTATATAAAACGGATCGATAACATTGAGTTTGAGACTGCCTTTATTTTTTAGGACCTGCTTGCTAAGCCCAAAAGAAAAAACACCCATCGGCCGGATGATGAACAAACCTGTTTCCTGCGCTGTGGAACGATAGAATCCACTTGCTTCCGCGCTCCAGGTTTTAGCAAATTTGAATTGCTGGCTGGTATTACCCATGAAGGTGGTCATACTGACATCAAGCATGCTGTTATTTACCAGGCCCTTGTAATGATTGTTATTTACGTTAGCAAATACACTGGTGGTCCACCATTTTGTAACTGCCTTATTATAACTGACGGAGACGCCAATCACCTTGCGGCTAGCCACATTTTCCTTTGTTTGAAAAGTAACTTTTGTATCGTCATTTTGTTTTAAAATATCATTGAGGATATCCGTCGTAGAGGTAAAGTTGATGGTCGTATTCAACGCACGGTTGTAGTTATGGGAAAGCTCAATGTTATGCGTAAACTGTGGCGTCAGATTGGGATTTCCCTGGCGAAACGTGTATTGATCCAGAAAATACTGAAAGGGATTCATATCCTGGTAATTGGGCCTTTCAATCCTTCTGCCATAGGAAAGGGTAAATTGATTTTTTTCACTCAACGCATAGCTGACGTAAGCGGTGGGAAAAAACTGCGTATAATTCTTTTTAAAGCTGGTGTCTTTTTGAACGCTGTTTCCAAACTGGGCCCCCTTTGCAATGGTGTTCTCTGCCCTCAATCCTGCCTGAACGCCCCATTTTTTTAGCTGCCTGCTGTAATTAATATAAGCTGCATTAATATTCTCTTTGTAAAGAAAACGGTTACTACGGGTATAATCAATCACCCACTTATCATTGGGTTTATCGTATAGGGTATACTGCGCATCATTGTCGGTAGAAACATAGCTGCTTTTCACGCCGGCTTCAACTTTAGCATTGTTATCCAAAGCAAGCACATAATCTGCTTTGCCGCTGTATATGTTGATTTTTGAAGGAAGGTTTCCTCTCAACCAAAAGGGATCATCCTGCAGAAAGCCACCAGCATCGTAGTTATAATTATCAGATATCTGCCTGCTTCGTGAATCATAACGGATAAAGTCCAGGTCAGCCGTCAGTTCGCTTCCTGTGCCTGATAAAACCCTTCTGAAATTGAAGTTGCCGCCAAAATTCTTCCATTGGTCACGATTTTCGGAAAAAACCGTATTAAAAGAATCCAACGATCCTTTATCATCCAGGATGTTCGCTCTTCCCCTGTTTTCCCAGGTGCGTGGATTGTAAATCCCATTCACCAAAAATCCAATCGTAGTTTTTTTATCTATCGAATAGTCAAGGCCAATTCGTGCACTATAATTCCGGCTGGTATTTTTTTGTCTTGCTACCTGGTCAAACACAGACGTTACTTCGTTTTGGTTATTTCTGAAAGTGCGCAGCAGGGTTTGATCATTAAATCCTGTCCAGTATGAATAGCTAAGGTTTGAAAACAGGTTCAGCTTTCCTGCCCTGTAATTAAAACTAAAGCTATTAGGTGATTTAGGATAGCGGCCCTGCACGTAAGAAAGATTTATACTTCCGTTGAATCCCCGCTGAAGACTTTTTTTTGTCCGCAGATTAATAATGCCTGAATTACCGGAAGCATCAAATTTGGCCGAGGGCTGTGTCATGATCTCGATCTGATCGAGCTGGCTGGCGGGCATGTTGCGCAGCAGGTTGGCCAGGTCAGCCCCACTTAAATACGTTTGTTTGCCATCCATTAAAACAATGATACCCTGTTTACCTTTAAGGCTGATATTGCCATCACGGTCCACGCTAATTCCCGGGGATTTTTCCAGTACCTCCATGGCAGTGGCGCCGGCATTGGTTGGAGAGGCATCTACATTCACCACCATTTTATCAATCTTGTTTTCAACAAGCGGCCGGCTGGCCTGCACCACCACCCCTGCCATATCTTTGTTGATGGTAACAAGCTGAATTACAGGCATTTCTATCGCTTCATTTCCATTAAAAAAGAACTTAGATGAATATCCAATAGCAAAGCCAACAGAACTGGCCGACACCAAATAGTTCCCTTCTTTTATACCAGTAAACTCGTAAACTCCTGCCTGTTCAGATACCGTCATCTTTACCCATGATGAATCCGATCCTTTTAAAAGAATAATGGTGGCTGCCGAAACCCCCTTTCCATTTGCGTCTTTTACCAGGCCCCGGATCTTTGCTGTTGTTTGTGCATGCAGAGTAAATCCAAATGCTATAAATAAAATAATCAGCAGATTAATTCTCATACCTTGTCGTTTCAAGACGGCAAAGGTGTCTGCTGAAGAATTAATACATAACTAAATTGTGATAAGCGAGCATAAAAAGGTGTAAAGGGGAAATGATTCCTCCGGCGATAAAAAGCTTCTTTTGTTTAATAGACCTGTTGCGCTTAACGATGTACAGAGAACTTATAAACCGAAATGGTATGATAAGTTTTGCCTGGTTCTAACACGATACCTGGAAATGAAGGCTGGTTTGGCGCATCGGGAAAATGTTGTGTCTCCAGGCAAAAGGCTGTACGGAAATCATCCTTTTTTCCTGATTTAAAGCTGTTTTTGCTGTGCATAAAATTGCCGCCATAAAACTGCAGGCCGGGTTCTTCCGTGTAAACATCCATTTGAATCCCCGACTGATCGCCCCTAACCATGGCGGCGTGTTTCATACCACTACGCGGGTTCAAAACAAAATTGTGATCATAGCCCTTGCCGTATTTCAACTGCTCATTATTCTCCTCTACTCTTGCGCCAATAGTGGTTGGTTTGGTAAAATCGAATGGTGTTCCGGCAACAGGTTCTATTTTTCCTGTAGGTATCAGCGTGGAATCAATTGGTGTGAACCTGTTGGCATTGATCTGTAAAATATGGTTGTTGATGGTGCCGCTACCTTCTCCGTTTAAATTAAAGAACGCATGATTGGTAAGATTGACCACGGTTTTCTCATCGGTAGTGGCATTGTATTCACATTTAAAACCATTGTCCGCCGTTAAGGAATAGGTGACTTTTACATCCAGGTTTCCAGGAAACCCTTCTTCCATATCTTTTGACAGGTAGTGCAATTCCAGTGTAGAATCATTGGGTTGTGTTGCATCCCACACTACGGCCTGGAAACCTTTTTTACCACCATGCAATGTATTGGGGCCATTGTTGGTGAACAAGGTGTACTGTTTTCCATCCAAAGAAAATTTTCCTTTCGCTATGCGATTACCTACCCTGCCAATGGTAGCGCCAAAATATGGTTCGGTAGAGTTCACATAGTCCTGAACGTTGCTAAACCCTACTACCACATCGGTAAGCTTTCCATTTTTATCAGGCACCAAAAGACCGACAAGCCGGCCCCCGTAGTTGGTGATGGCAGCTGTCATGCCCGCTGCATTTTTCAAAATATAAAGATCTGTTTCCTTGCCATCAATGCTGTCCTGGAAATCTTTTCTATCCGGAATCAGGGTGCTGGGTTTTGTTACAGAATCTTTGACAGAAGCATTAGCTGTCGTTGCTGGTTGGTTTGCATTATTACAGGCCACCATTGCTGTAAGCAACAAAGCGGCAAGGGATAAAGAAAGTTTAGACATATCGCCGGTTTATTAGTTATCGTTTATTTTTTGTCGTTGAGTTTTTTTATGAGATTCACTTCGTCCTGCCGGTAAGGTGTTCCGTCCTTAAAAAAGATATCATGAAACCACTCTATAGGCTGTTCGCCGGTTGGGATGGGTGTATCCCATGCAAAAATGGTATTGCTTTTACCGGAAACAAATCCCCAGTTGATGGCTCCGACGTTATGCTTTTTCAACATTGGCAGAATGTTGGAGAAACGGCTGTTGCGTGTCCTTGCCATATATTCTGTGCAGATCAGCGGGCGGCCATTGGCTTTCAGCAATTCAATCACCCTTTGGTGCCATTGCGGGTCTTCATAATCGTGATAGGTGATCACATCGGAATTCTGCAATTGAAAGGCGTTCAGTTTTTCAAAATCCCAGGCCCACAATCCCACGCTGATGGGCTGATCGGGATTGACTTCCCGGGCCCATTGAAAAACTTTTTTTAACAAGGGTAAGGAAGAATCTTTTTTACCAGAGTTGCCGGGTTCATTATACAGGTCCCAAAGCAAAATGCGTTTGTCTTTGCGGAAAGTGGTCATTACATCCTTTACATATTTCTCCAGACCGGGAAAAAGCGTGGTATCATTTGAAAGGGGTTGTCCCGGGTCTTGCACCCAACCCGAATTATGGACACCCGGCCTGGGATCAGGTTGCTTACCGGCATGCGGAATCTTGTTCCAGCAATCATCAAAAAAAACAAACAGGGCTTTGATACCGTGTTTGTCGGCAATGGTTAAAAACTGGTCCATTCTTTTTTTAAAGCCTTCGGCATCCTGCTTCCATGCCACACTATGCAGATAGACACGCATGGTGTTGAACCCAATGTCTTCCGCCCAGCCCAATTCACGGTCAATGGTAACCGGATCAAATGTTTCGGCCTGCCACATTTCCAGCTGATTGATAGCCGTGCTGGGCAAAAAGTCGGCGCCGTTGATCCACTTGTGTTGGTTGTACCATTCATTTGCTTTTTCTACAGACCATACTTTGCCGGGTACTTGTGCAACTACAGTTTGTTTTTGATCCTTCTTTTGTGCGTCTAATTGAACGGAAAAAAAGAGCAGTAAAAAAAGAATGGAAGTTTTGATACGCATAAGCTTTAAATATTTAAGTAGGGTTTTCGCATGTCTAGTTTACCATTTTGGAATCTCCAGGTCGTCCTTGGAAGGAAGCTTAGGAAACGGGGCATGGGGATCCGCTTGGTACCAGAATACAACTGATGATATATCCGACTTTTGCGGGTAGTACCGCCAGTCGTGGCGCCAGCCCAGGTCCTGTATGGTAATCTTCAAATCTTTTTCGAACCGCACCGGGTCCAGTATATGCCAGCGGTACATGCCAAAGGCCTGCTGGGAGGCATATAAACCATTGGGGCGAATCACCTGGTGCAAGCCGGCATAGGCTGTAGAGAACTCCTGGTATTGTTTTGTTTTCTGGTTTTCAAAATTGTAAGAGCCGCAGAAATAATCTTCTGTTCCCGTTCCGTTAATGGTAGGAAATTCTGTATCGCCATCCATATAAAATTTGATTTCTCCTTCTCCCCACCAGGCATTGTTGTTTACATTCCAGGCCACATAGGTTCCTACATATTGTCCCTTGCCTTTGATGCCATCTACCAGGGTATGAAGGGAATGAACAGTGGGATTGGAACGGCGGAATTGTGCATGAAAATAGGCTTCGTCATTACCGACTTCTGTCAGTGTATAATCAATTTGGTAATACAGCCGCATGGGCTCTTTTTTATTCAGGTTCTCAAGGGTGATTTTTGCTTTTTTACGGAATGGCATTTTCCAGTAGCAATTAAAAGCGCTACCCGGGTTCACGGTAACAGCAAGAGAATTTAGTGGCGCATATTCATTGAAAGCCATCCCGAAAAAATCACCCACCGGCACTTCTACCGAAGGCGTCGTTTCATCATCCCAATAAAAACGTAAGATGGAAAACCGCCAGTTACCCGTGGGTGTCATCCAGATGTGCTGGATGGCGCCGGGGCCTTCCATTTCAGCAATGGTGATGGTTTCGCCACCCAGCACCTCAATGAAAGGATTTACTTTCCAGCCCTTTCCCAAATCCTGGGCGGCATACCAGGCGTTGGCTATATTACGTTTGCCGCTGTCCAATTTTGGATCGGCCATGCCACCCTTGCCTTTGGCGCCTGAAAAGTTTTCCGGGCTGATAGACCTTGTTTTTGCATTGGATAACCGCGACAGGTTACTCATGTTCATTTCCAATCCATCAAATGCGCCGGCCTTTTGAGCCATTGCTGCGGATGTGAAAAAGAAAACAAAAGCAAACAAAAAAGCAAACTTCATAAGCAAAATATTATTTGATAAGGTAGATCAAATGATTTATGATTTAATAAACAGGTTTTAATTTATTGATTTTTCTTTTGGGTTTTTCAGATGGCACCGCCAATGGTATACCTGTTTTTACCGGCTCGCCAAAATTGGGCGTGCCGTCTTCATTCCAGGTAAAGCGTTGTGCCCTCGGCGAACGTTGCCTGCCACAGCCTTGTCCCGGTGCTGAATTTGCATGATAGAGTATCCAATCCTCTGTCCCATCCGGCGATTTAAAAAACGAGTTATGCCCCGGTGCATAAACCCCATTCTTCTCCGATCGTTTAAAAACCGGCTCGGGATTTTTTGTCCACGATGCAGAGTCCAGCAAATTGCTATCGGCATGCGTAGACAACATACCTAAGGAATAATATTCTGTCCAGCAGCCGCTGGCCGAATAAATCAAAAAAATGCGGTCGCGATGATGCAGGAATTGCGGCCCTTCGTTTACATCAACATGGGGCGGGTTGTCGGGATCATTCAGATCGCCGTGTCTTTCCCATTCCAACGTTGGGCTGGAAAGCCGTACCCGGCCGCCCTCCAAGGTCCAGGGATTTTTCATTTTGCTGATATAAATATCCTGTCTACCGTTTACATCTCCCTCCCAACCCGACCATACCATGTATAGCTGGCCTTTGTGTTTAAATACAGAGCCATCAATGGCCCATTTATTCGATGAATCAACAATCCTGCCTTTTAAATTCCATTTGCCTTTCATCGGGTCTGCTGACGCATTCTCAAGTACCCATAAACGGTGGCTTTCATTTCTGCCGCTGTCGGCGGCAAAATAGAGGTACCATTTGTTGTTGATAAAATGAAGTTCCGGGGCCCATAAACCTTTTGAATAAGGTTTGCCCGGCGGCGGCATGAAAACCGTTTTTCGGGGCGCCGTTTTCAGATCAGCAAGGTTTTTAGTTTTCCAGATCACCAGCCTGTCGCCAAACGTATGAGTATAATAATAGTAGCCATCCTTATGAATACTCCAGGGATCGGCACCAGAGGGCAGAAGCGGGTTGGTAAAGGTTTTTTGCGAAAAGCAAACCTGGAAAACAAGAAGAAAGCCTGTTAGTAAAATGATTCGTAAGGTCGGCATAGTGTATGTAAAATTATTCACCCGAAGGCTTTTTGATTTTTGTGTTAATACTTACCGGTTCACCGAAATTAGGCGTACCATCGGCATTCCATGAAAATTTTTGCATACGCGGGTTTCTTGTGTCTCCGCAACCTTGTCCGGCTGTTGAATTTGCATGATAGAGTATCCAATCTTCCGTTCCGTCGGCCGATTTAAAAAAAGAGCTATGTCCGGGGCCAAACACAGAACCTAAAGGCTTTTTGGTAAATACCGGCGTGGGTGTTTTTGTCCAGTCCGATGCATTTAAGGGGTCACCTCCTTCTTTCAAGGTTAACAGGCCCAAAGCATAATCATCCGTCCAGCATCCACTGGCCGAATAGACGAGGAACACTCTGCCTGCTGCATTTTTTAAGATCTCCGGCCCTTCATTTACGGCTGGCGGCGCACCTTGCATTTCCCAGGTTAGTTGTGGTGAAGAAATCAGGCTGCGGGCTGTTTCCAGCGTCCAGGGATTTGACATGCGGGCTATATAGAGGCGCTGCGTGTTATCTGTGGCGGAAGCCTGTCCGCTCCAGATGAAATAATTTTTATTGTTGTAACTCAAAATGGTCCCATCTATCGAAAAAAAATCGGCGCTGGCATCCCCTATTTTTCCTTTTTCAATCCAGACACCACTCAAGGGATCTGCATTGGCGTTTTCCAATACAAAGGTTCTTTGGGTACTTAACTCTCCCGAGCCAGCCGTATAATACACGTACCATTTGCTCTCCAGGTAGTGAAGTTCCGGCGCCCAAATGTTTTTGGAATTAGCGCCGCTAGCGGGTGCAGACCAAACTGTTTGCACAGGGGCGTTTTTTAACTCTGAGACCTTTTGTGTTTTCCAAAGAGCAATCCTGTTGCCAAATGTATGTGTATAATAATAATTGTTATCCTTTTTGAGGATCCAGGGATCGGGACCGGAAGAAAGCAAGGGGTTGGTAAAGGTTGTGACTGGCGGGTTTACAGGAGGCGGAGGAACACTACCGCCATTAGTGTTTCCTTTGCCGCATGAAACGGCCATACTGATACTTACAAACAGCAACCATTCCTTAAGCGTGGAGTATATCTGCATCGGGCGAATGAGTATAAGGATTTATTTTATGGCATGAACATAAACCTAAAGGTGCCGTTACCAGCAGCACCTTTAATGGTTTAATAGTTTGGGTTTTGGTTAAGATTCGGGTTGTTATCCAGATCAAATTGAGGGATAGGAAGAAATTCGTTTTTACCTGTTACAAAGTTGGCAAACCCCTTATCTCTTGAAGCAAGAGCCGGGCTTAAATCACCCCAACGGACCAGATCTTCCCACCGATGGCCTTCCCCGGTCAATTCGGTTATGCGTTCATGTTTTAGCTGGTCCAGGAACTGTTGCTGGTTTAATCCGGGCATGGTGGCCGATAGCGTAGCTAAGCCTGCTCTTTGCCTTATCTTATCTACAAATTGATAGGCCTGGGGTGTTTGTCCCAATGCATTTAATGCCTCGGCATACAAAAGCAATACATCGGCATAGCGAAGATACCGGTAATTATTACCTGAATGAAACACTTCGCCGTCCATGGTTGCATCGTCCAAAAACTTCCTGTAGTACACCGTTTTGTTGGTGGCTACCGCAATGGGATCGTCCGGATCGTTGGAATAATTACGGGAGGTCCAGGTTTGGCCATATACCATGGTAAAGTTTGGCCCTCTTACATCGGTTGAATCGTATAAAAATGTAGCGGCTATGCGTGGGTCCCTTTGTCCATTGGTTTGATTTTCTTTCAAAAATTCCCAAACTACCCACCGGTGCGCCTGACCATCGGTAAAGCCGATGGGCCGTGGTGCAAAGAAGGGCGGAATGGAAGTGCCATAATTGAGTTTGTCAGGAGTGTGATTTGGGTCGCCATCGCCAGCATCATTGTCAAACGCATCTATGGGATTGGCGGCATTCTGAAACTCGAAAACGGATTCTGAATTGTTTTCCGTGGTCTCGATAAAATTATCCCTGTAGTTGGGCACAAGGCTATAAACAGAAGCTCCCGGTCCTTCGGCCAGCCATTGCAAAGCATCTTTGGCCTCCTGGTACTTATGTTGCTGCAGGTAAACTTTACCTAACATGCCATATGCAGCACCCTTGGTCGCTCTTCCTTTGCCATTGGCATCATAGCTAACAGGCAGGTTGGCAGAAGCGTCGGTGAAATCCTTAATGGCTTGTGCATACACCTGTTCTTGGGTAGACGAAGGCGGGTAGTATTCATCGGGGTTGGCAGGCTGATGAAGAATAATAGGGACATTGCCATAATGAAGCCCTAGTGTATAATAGAAAAAGCCTCTCATAAAACTGGCTTCGCCCAATAACTGCTGTTTCAAACCCGCTTCCATATTAATTTTAGGCACATTGTCCAACACCTGGTTGCAGCGGTTCACTCCTATATAGCAATCTTTCCACAGATCAGCGATCAGTCCATCATTATAGTTCTCGTAGTTGAACAGGTCGTAGTAATTGCGGATCCAGGGCGCCGGGCTGGTGCTAAATCCTTCATCGGCACGAATGATCGTTAAAAAATGCATCCACCGGTTAAGAGCCGCCCGGTGATAGGTGCTGTAAATCGCATTTACGCCCAATTGCGCATCGGAGGCGGTTAGCCAAAACTGTTGCGTGGTAGGTTGGTTCGGATTGGTAATATTCAGTTCACTTTTTTTACAGCCCAACCCCAACATAGCTGCCGACAGCATAACGATGTATATCTTTTTCATTTTGATAAGTTCTTTAAGGTTAAAAATCAGCTTGAATGCCTACAGAAATAATGCGGCTGGCCGGCCAGTTGCCCGCATCAAAACCACGGGCAATAACACTGGTGCCCTGCACATCAGGATCAAGTCCTTTGTATTTGGTAATGGTAAACAGGTTTTGTCCGCTTACATAAAAACGGGCAGTGGAAAAATTGAACTTGTTTAAAATGGACCTTGAAAAAACATAGGCCAGTTCCAGGTTGCGAACCCTGAGGTAAGAACCATTCTCCAGCCACCGGTCACTTACCGTCCTGTTATTGTCTGACACGGACGGATCGCTGGGCTGGTTAACCGCCAGCCTTGGGTCAGTGCCATTGGGGTTGCTTTCCGACCAGGGATCGATGTCGCTGCGGAAGTTCGCCAGTTCGTAAGAGTCAAGCTGGCGGCGGATATCGTTATAAATTTTGTTTCCAAATATTCCTACCAGTTGCAGGTTCAAACTAAATTGTTTATAGGAAACATTGAATTGTGCACCGGTTTGTAAGGTAGGCCAGGGCGAACCTGCATACTGGCGGTCGTCGAAGTTAATGGTACCGTCTCCATTGGCGTCAACAAATCTCACATCGCCCGGTTTGGCATTGGGTTGAATCTTCTGGCCGTTTTTATCTACATAACTATCCACCTCCTGCTGGCTTTTGAAAATACCATTGGTCCGGATGACATACCATTGACCAATGGGATGCCCCACCTGGGCCCGTAGAAATTCATCTGTTGGCAAATAATCAATAGCGTTACCACTGGCATCTACCCCCCGGCTTCCTACGGCGAGCACCCGGTTTTTAATGGTGGTGAAATTGGCCGAAACATCCCACTTAAGGGCAGATGTGCTGGTGGCCCGGCTACGATAGGTCGCACTGAACTCTACTCCTGTATTGCGCATGGAAGCCGTATTGGCCGCCACCTGGCCGGAGTAACCCAAATAAGACGGCGGCGTTAAAAAGACGAGCAGGTATTTGGAAAGTGCATTATACACATCAAACGTCAGGGATAAACGATTGTCGAACAGGCTGGCGTCAAAGCCTGCATTCTTTTGTGTTCTTTCTTCCCAGCGAAGATCGGAGTTGGCCAGTTGCGACTGGTAAGCCCCTGTTACAGGATTTTGCCCAATACCATACACGGCACGGGGAAACACATTGATCACAGGAAAATAATCCCAGGAGCCCAATACATCACTAAAGCCCAGCCGTCCATAAGAAGCACGGACCTTCAGATCGTTCACCCAGGGCACTTTAAAGAACCCCTCCCTGCTCAGCCGCCAGGCAACGGCTGCAGAGGGAAAACGCCCTGTTTGAAAGTTGGGACCGAACCGTGAATCCTGGTCAATACGGCCGGTCAATGTTAAAAGATAACGATCGTTGTAGGTATAATTGATGCGGCCCAAATAGCCATGCGAACGCCAGAACAAAGGCGTACCACCGGCAGCGGAAAGAGCGCCGGCAGCAGAGCCAATAGTGGTGAATAAAACCCCATTGGCATTTACAAGGTTCACACGGCCACCACTGGTCACTTCCCTTTTTTGTTCCGTTCTGGAAAAACCTACAACAGCGCTAACAGCATGTTTTCCAAAAGTTCCATTGTAATTGAGTGTATGCTCTAAAAGCAGGTTGGTAAAGCGCTGTCGGCTTTCGTTTACACTGGTATTGGGTGGCTGGTTGGCATAACGCCATATCCCGCTATCCCGTATTTCCTTGTAGGTATCGTAGCTTACTTCTGCACCGGCATTGAACCTGTATGATAGTCCCGTGATCAGTTTCAGATCCACATAGGCATTGCCCACCAATTTGGCAAAATTGTAATTGATCTTATCAAGAGCGGCATTAGCCACATAGTTGCTGGCATAAGAAGGCACCTCTGATGTGCCCATGCCCCATCCCTGCGGGTTAGCAGGTATGCCGGAGTATTGCGGTCCCTTCGCCCCGATGATGGGTAGGGAAAGCGGGGCTTCATAAAAGGCATTCACACCGCCGCCGGGGTTATTGCCATAGTTATAGCTTAACACCATGTTTTCGCCAACCGTCAGCCTACCTTTACGGGCTTCGGAATTGATACGCAGCGAAGCCCTGTGAAAGTCATTGGCAATTAAAACGCCTTTGTTCTTATAATAACCGGCAGAGATCAGGAAATTAGTGCTTTGCGATCCACCTGATATCCCCACGTTATAATCCTGCACGGCGCCTATCCGGTACACTTCCTCCTGCCAATCGGTATTAATGGTATTGTTGGCCAGTTGTGCGGCAATGCCCGAGGGCAGCGCCACACCGGAGTTCTGGTACTGCTGCTGCACGGTTTTTAAATATTCCGGCGCCGTCATTACATCCCACCGTTTAGGGATTTGCTGTACGCCATACCTGGCGGAGAAGTTGACACGGGCAGGGCCTTCCCTTCCCTTTTTTGTGGTAATGATCACCACTCCGTTACCGGCGCGGGAACCATAAATAGCCGCGGCTGAAGCATCTTTCAGCACCTGGATACTGGCTACATCATCGGGGTTAATGGTTACGTTGGCATCGGAAAGCATGCCATCAATCACATATAAAGGAGATGTGTTGCCAAAACTGGATACACCCCTGATCTCAATGGTGGCATTAGCACCGGGAGCGCCTCCGTTCCGTACCGTAACCCCGGGCACGGTTCCCTGGATGGCTTCTGCTACGGATTGCGACGTGACCTTGTTCACATTCTCCATATTCACCAACCCTGTGGCGCCGGTAAGGTCTCTTTTCCTCACCGTCTGGTATCCGATTACCACTACCTGCTGCATCTCCTGGTTGGATGTTTGCAGCTGGATGTTTAAAGGATTGTTATCGGTAACGGTCACCTCTTTATTTTCAAACCCGATATAACTCACCACCAGGGTGCTTCCTACAGGAGCATTGATACTAAACTCGCCGTTGGTATTGGAGGTAACAGAGGTGCCGGTTCCTTTTATGGTAATGGTTGCCCCTATAAGCGGTTCGCCGTTGGGGGTTCGCAAAGTTCCCCTGATGGTTTGCTGGGCTGATGCCGTTACATAAAGCAGCAGGAAAAAAACCGTGCTATAAGCCAGGTAAAGCAATCGTCTTTTTTTCATTTTTTGCAGTTTAATTTTTTTGAATAATGATGCCGTTCCAGGGGCAAACCGGAGTCATTTTAGCAATGCACGGGGTAAGGATCTTCTCCTTATTTGTTACGAAGGCTGGAATTCCTGAATATTAATACAGGCTCTAAAACTTTTTTCTCAGGGAACGTTTTGTAAAAGTCTTTTTTGTCAGGCAGGTCGAAGAACAGGTTGGCGGCTGTTTCGCCCATTTTAATAGTCTGCTGATCTACGGTGGAGAGAGAGGGAGTGATGTAAGCACCAAAAGCCTCGTTGGCAAAACCAATGATAGCAACATCTTGCGGAATTCTTTTACCGGCCGCTTTCAGTGCCTGTATGGCGCCCAGGGCTGTAAAATCTTCTACGGCAAATACGCCGTCGGGTGGTTGGGGTAAGGATAACAGTTCGTTCATGCAGGCAAACCCTGAATCAATGGTTACGCTTCCATACCGCACCAGGTCGCTTTCAACAGCCATACCATTTTTCTTCAGCGCGTCCACATAGCCTTTCAGCCGCTGTTTAAAAATAGCCACATGCTGCTGGCCTCCTATGTGGGCAATGCGTTTACACCCCTGGTCTGCCAGGTGCTGTGTAGCCTTAAAGGCACCCAAATGATCATTTACTACTACCGAAGGAACCGCCATTTCATCGCTGGCACGATCGAATAAGATAAGGGGGATGCCTCTTTTCTTTATTTCCTGGTAATGACGCAGCGTGATGGTTTCCTTTGAGATGGACGCCAGAACACAATCGACCCTTGACCGCAAAAACGTCTGCACAGCCTTTTGCTCATAATCCAGTTGTTCGTTGGATTGATAAAGCAGAACGTTATATTCATTTTTGCTGGCGATCCTTTCAATGCCGTGTACCACAGATCCAAAAAAGTTGATCTCGGCACTCGGAATGATAACACCGATGATCTTTGATTTGCCCGAGCGAAGAGAAGAAGCTATGGTGTTGGGATGGTAGTTTAATTTTCTTGCTGTTTTACGAACCGCTTTTTTTGTGGCCTCGCTGATGGCTGCGTGATTGCTTAAGGCCCGGGAAACCGTAGAAGCGGTAATGTGTAACTCCCTGGCAATATCCTGGATAGTTGTTTTGGCTACCGGCATAAGGGTTTATGCAATCGTTTGCATAAACTTAGCCTATTTTTTCATGCCGGGCAAATTTTGTTATGCATAGCTCTTGTGTGCCGGCAAGAGAGTTTATGTAAGACCAGGCAGGTTTCAGGTTTGTAAATTCCACCGAGCATAGTCAATGGTGAAGGATCAATTGAAAACCACAAATTTGACAATAAGTTGGTATGAACAGCTATGGTAATGACATGAGGTTACTATGGACGCTATTTTCAATGCCAGTGTGCCCCCTATCAAAAGGCAGCATGAGACACACCGGCAGAAACGATCAATATTCAGGCTCTGTACGGGATAGTATGGCAATGCGGTTCCATGCATTGATGGTAATAATAGCCATGATCACCTGTGCCAGGTATTGTTCGCCCAGCAAGGTGGCTGCCTTTTGATAGGTTTCATCCGACACACCTTTGTGAATAAAGGTCACTTCCTCTGTAAGGGCCAGGATGGCTCTTTCTTCTTCGGAATATAAGTTGGTTTCCCGCCATGCATCCAGCAGGTAGATTCTTTGTTCGGTTTCGCCCATTTTACGGGCATCTTTGGTATGCATATTAATGCAGTAGGCGCAACCGTTAATCTGTGAGGCACGGATCTTAATCAGCTCTTTATGTAAAGGTTTAATCTGTGTGGAAGCTAAGTAGTTTTCCAGTCCGAGTACGGCCTTGAATGCATCCGGTTCTGTCTTTTGCATGTTTAATCTCTGTTCCATTTCATTAGATTTTTTTGGTGTGCAAAGCTCAGGGATAAAAAGCAAAAAAAACACAGGCATGTCTGTTGTTGAATCAGCCATTAAAAGATGCAGGTGAGCTTCAAACACTTGAATTTTTATTTTCCTTTAAAAGAAGTTTCAACCAAATAGTTTGTTTTTATTATCTATCTTCCTATCTTAATTGAGTATAACCAATATCCAACTGCAATGAACAATTTTGTAACTGGTCTTCAGAACGAAGGCATCTCCCAAACAAAAGCCCTGGCTGCGGTGCAAAACCTGATTCGCCGTGTAAAAGAGAACCATCCAAAGCTTTCCTCTTTTTCTGCTGCTGTCCTCATTAAAAAATGTCTAGAGGAAATTGATAATGATGAGCTAAATATTAGCCCCTCTTAAGGTTTGCTGGTTTGAAATATCCGGTGTATTTTAAGGGTACAAACGAAACCATTGACACTCTTTCAATTCAACGAAATGACGGAAGGCCAGCAGGCCTTCGTTTTGGAGCAATATGGCGTTTGTATTTCGGCCCGCGATCACAAGAACGATAAATTACTGCTTTACCAGGTAGACGCCTTTTATGTGGAAGTGTATTTTGACCCTTCCGTCCAGTCTATAAGAAAATTCAAAAGCTTTGCTTCCACCGATGAACTGGAACCGTATTTAACTAATATCAGTCTGAAAGATGTGATCTGAATACAACACACTTATGCAACGGATGCCCCGTTAAGATAAACGGCTTTAATTGCAAATTCTTTATCGAAAATGACAAGGTCGGCTTTGGCACCTGCTTCGATCCTGCCCCTGTCTGTTGCCGCTATCAATTGCGCCGGGTACATTGTTGCCATACGCAACGCCTCTGCCAGACTGAGGCCCACATGCTGCACACAATTCTTTACGGCTGTTAGTAGAGTAAGGTTTGAGCCGGATAGGGTTCCATCAGGTAAGGTAAAGCGGTCTTTTTGTTTTACATGCACATAGGCGCCTTCCCTGTTCTCTTCTACCGCGTCTGTAATAAGAAACAACCGTTCCTTCATGATTTTTTTGCTGATGGATACGGTTTGGTAATCTACATGAATACCGTCGGCAATAATGCTGGCAAAGGCTTTCGTATTCTGAAACACGGCTCCCGGCAAGCCTGTGTCGCGGTGATGCAAAGGCGACATGGCATTGAACAAATGAGTAGCGGTTTGGATGCCGTTTTCAAAACCTTTTGTGCCTTCTTCAAACGTGGCATTGCTATGCCCGGCAGAAACAATCACACCGTAATCTATCAGCAAGCGTATGATGGAAGGATCGGTAAGCTCCGGCGCCAGCGTTATCATTTTAACAACGCCATTGGCTTCCGCAAGCAAGGCCTGTACTTCTTCTATTTTCGGAACTTTTATGTATTGCTCAATGTGTGCTCCTTTTTTTTGAGGGTTGATATAAGGACCTTCCAAATGCAATCCCATTAATGCCGGATGAGGATTATTTTTTACAACCCGGATGGCTTCTTTGAAAACCTCCATGGAGTTAGTAGCCAGGGTAAGCATAAAGCCTGTAGTGCCGGTTTGTACAAGCGCGTCTGCCATGGCCTTCAATGCTTCAGCGGAAGGTTTATTGGAAAACAAATACCCGCCACCGCCGTAGATCTGCAGGTCTATCAATCCCGGTGCTATATAATGGCCCGAATAATCCCTGAGCATTGCCTGTGGCGGAATGGCGGCCGGATCTATCATGGCTTTAATGCTGCCGTCTTCTATTAAAACTGCCTTGTCCCTGATTTCCTCCGTACCGGTAAACAGGGTAGCGTTGGTTAATGCTGTGATCATATTGGAAAATTAGCAAGGTATGAAAAGGCAAAAGTAAAAAGGCAAAATTAAAAATCAGGAATCTGCAGCCCGTGACTGCCTTTTTACTTTTTAATTTTGACTTTTTACTTCCAATTACACTCCTGCAATTCGTTCTTTGTATGTTGCCAGGGCTTCTTCCAGTCGTTCTTTGGCGGTGGTATCTCCGGGTACATTATGCGAAGGATGAATGTGCAGCCTGAAACCTCTTTCCACCAAGATTTCCGCAACGGTAATAACCGTCATCCACACACAGGTAATAAAAGCCATGGTAGAAACCGGGCCCAGTTTATCCTGGTGGTTTTTAATGGGCACCGTGGCATCTTCAATGGGGGCGCAGGAATCCACTACAATGTCGGCAATATCAAAAATGGTCTTGCCGCTGGAATGCCTGGTCTGCTTGCCTTTGGCGGCCGCCGCCGAACCATAAGCGATCACCTTCATGCCTTTCTTTTTGGCTTCCAGCGCCACATCGATATTGACATTGTTGATACCCGAATGAGAAAATACCCACATCGTATCTCTTGAATCGAAGTTGTAACCCTTCATGATTTCAACACCATATCCCTCTACCCTTTCCAGGAATACAAACTGGTGCACCCCCATCTCGCCGGTTATTCTGGTAAAGAAGGTCAGTGGCAGTTCCACCATGGGATGAAAACCTACAAAGCCGCCAATTCTGGGATACATTTCTTCAATGGGTATGGTGGCGTGGCCGCAGCCAAACGTATGCACCCAGCGGCCGGCTTCAATACTTGCCGCCATTACTTCAGCCGCTTTGCGGATATTGTCCATTTGTGTGTCTTCAATTTGGGTCATCACATTTCTTGCATTGGTAAGCCATTGTTTTGCTAACATAGTTTGCTATTTATTTGATTGATGTAATTTTTTATAAATGAAAAACAGCAGGATCATCATGATACCCACTTCCGTATAAGATACGGTAGTAAGGTGATGGACGCCATACTTGTGTACGATCACTCCCATCAGGTAATTGACCAGCATATTGCCGATGAGGGCCACTACAAAAACAAAACTGAAGGCGGTACCGGATAAAGAGGCAAAGCGTTCACCCACAAAACCAAGCATGATGGGAAAACCTCCGGCCAATCCTGCACCAGACAAAAGCAACCCTGCAATGATCAAGGCATTGGAAGTGCCCGTCTGCATTAAAAAAATACCAATTGGCAGCAGCACCAGGCAGGCCCACATCATCTTTATTTGCGGTACGGTGCGGAACACACTGCCGGTCAACAGCCGCATTACGATCATTCCCACAATATGCAGCGATAAGGCATACAGGGCATTACTTTCATTCATAGCGCCTTTTGAAATCAGGTACGTCGTTGTCCAGTTATTGATGATAGCCTCAAGGCTGCTTTGACAGAAAAGGAAAAAAGAGATCAGCAAAAGAAGGGTGTTGAAAAGATCGCTCCATTTGATGGCCGGTGCATCCTTTTTTAGTTTGGCCGGAGGAAATTGGATGAATGTGTAGAACAAGGCCACTACCAGCGTGAACCATCCTATCAGGCCAACAATTTCAAAAGGCTGGAACTTGTGTGAGAGCAGGCCCAGGATCAGCGGCATGCCTAAAGCTCCCAAACCAAAGAACACGCCAAGCAAACTTAAATTAGCGCCTTTCTTCTCATTGCTGATGTCGGCCATTACGGCATTGGTAGCACCATTGATGATACCGCCGCCCATACCAAAAATAAAAACACAGATCTTTAAAATACTTAAGGAAGAAGCATAGGCAATGCCTTCAAAACCGGCAAACATGGCGATGCAGGCAAGTATCAGCAACAACTTATAACCATAACGGTCACAAACCGGACCAAATAGTAAAGAGCCGGTAAGAATACCAACAGGCAGAATGGAAAACAGGGTGCCGGCGGCAATACCATCAAGCAGGAATTTCGTTTTCAGGTGCGGCGTAATAGACCCCAATGTTATGAGCGTGATACCAAAAAGCAACATGCCTGAAAAGGCAGCAATGAAAACAGGCGTTTTTTTATACATGGGCGATCAGGTTGCTTTTTGTTTTTGTAATGCCAGCCATGCAGCGCCATACAAACCGGCGCGGTAACCAAGAGCAGAAGGTTCGAGGACCACCTGTTTCATACTTACGGGCTGCGCCCATTTCGCTGCCTCTTTGTAGATGTCCGGTATGAATTTTATAGCCGGACCAAAGACTCCACCTCCGAAAATGATCTTTTGAGGATTGAACAAACTCACCAGGTTGGCCACCCCCATGCCCCATAATTCAATGCATTGTTTGATCACCTTTTTGGCTACAGCATCATTTTGGTCATGTGCCCTGAAAATATCATAGGCATTAATCTTGGCTGGTTCAAATTCTTTTAATATACCATTGTAGTCTTTAGTTTCGTTCAACAGTTCTCTTGCCAGTTTTGCAATACCCTCTCCAGATGCCCTGCTTTCAAAACAACCGCAACTTCTAAACTTTTCATGATACGGTTTCTCCAGTGCCATCCAGCCAATAGCCCCGGCTATATCATGGGCGCCACGCAATACGGACCCGTTTGCCAATATGCCGGCTCCAATACCGGTTCCTACTGCCAGAAAAACTGCATCTGAGCATCCCCTGGCATTCCCCTGCCACGCTTCTCCAAGAATGTAGCAGGCACGGTCGCTGTCAATCATTACCGGGATGTTGTGTGCCACAGCACTTATTTCATTTCGTAAAGGATAGTCTTCCCAACCGGCAATATTGGGAGCCCAGACCGTACCTTTTTCCTGGTAGCTGATGCCGGGCACAGATACTCCAATGGATGTAAAGGAATGTTCTTTTTGGGTAGTTAAGATGTTTTTTGTTCGCTGTGCAATGAGTGCCCCTACTTCGCTACCCGTGCCGTTTTGCAGCGCTACCTTTTCTTCATACAGGATGTTTCCTTCCTCTGAAAAGACGGCTGTTGCCAGCTTTGTTCCTCCAAGATCTATGGCTATTACAGGCATAAGATGCAATTGAGGGTGATATTACATGTTACTGTTTCTTTTTGGCTGTGGGCTTTATTTTGCTCTCCGCTTCTTTCGCCGCCAGCAAATAAACAAGGGAGGCCGTTCCATCCATTGTGGGCTCATTGGTAGAGTAATCGCCATAATCATCATGGTACACGGCCAGGTTACTTTGAAACGCCTCATATTCATCGCCGTTGTACAATTTGATGCCGATAAGATTATTGTAAATGCTTCCATACACGGGGCCATCTACCAGGCCGCCGTCAATAGGAAATTTACCTAAATGAGTAAACGCCGAATGCGGATCAACCGGCGTATCGCCCCAGGAGGGTAAACCATACACCATAGATGTACCCCAGGGATTACAGCCAAAAAGCCAGTCGATATTGGCTTGTTCCAGTTCATCAAACTGTTTGTCTTTGGTTAACTGTTTGTACCAGTAACATTGAATTGCAAAAGAAGTTGTAAGATTATTGCTGCACCAAATGAAAGGTATGCCGCGGTAGAAAGCATTCGCTTTTGCTTTGTTCCACACCGCTTCAATGCCTTTCTTATAATAACTGATGATGGTATCTCGTTTTGTACCTTTTAATTGTTTGGCCAGTTCATAATGACCCAGGTTGATGAAGGGATACCATTGATAATGTTTGGCAGTGTCCGCACCTAACCAAGGTGTAACGGGTTCCTGTTTTGCATAATTGAAGGCAGCTGTGGATAGCTTTTGCGAGGCCGCCGCCAGTTCCATATCATCCATCCAGTTGTCTTCTGCGTATATATACGGCGATACTACAGACACAGTCTGTGTTACGCCCGGCTTTTTCAACGCATAACTATACGCTGTAGCGGCTTTTTGCGAAAGCAGTGCGCTGTAGCCTGGATTGAAACTGTTGTATATCCGGGAACCTAAGGCAAAAGCGCTGGTGAATTTGGCCGCCGTGGAAGAAGTGCCCTTTGTATCATTCATGAACTTCCCTCTTTGCTGCGGTTCTCCGTTAATAAAATATACCGGACGTTCATAGCCTCTTTTATATTGACTATCCTGCTTGGGTATGCGCATAGAAATGTGGTCACGGTCATCAGCGATCTGGTTGAACATCCAGTCTTCTCTCGGGTGCATTTTCAGCAGCCAGTCCAGGCCCCATTTGGCTTCATCCAGCACATCGGCTATGCCGTTCTTTCCATCCAAACCATTGGCGGCTTTTTCATCGGTGAATACTTTTGGAAAATCCCTGTACGCGGCCAGCAAATGGTAGGTAGCGTTAGCTGACGTTGTAGCGTATTGCAGATAATCAGAAGCATCGTGCCAGCCGCCCACAACATCCACATGCGTACTGTCTTTCATGGGACCGTACAAAGTGTAACCATCTCTTGTGTGGCAACTATCCTTTAAAAAGGGATTAAAACCCGTACGTTGCTGGCGCATGTAGCGCAGGCAAAAATCAGCCGCACCCTTATATACATCCTTGCCTATTTCAAATTCGGGAGATTTTGCACCGCCTGCCTGCAAATAATAACGTCCCGGTTTGGTGAATGAAGAGAAATTAAGCCGGTAGGTTTCAATAAAGGGACCGTAAGCACCGAACGCTTTGCCGGCAGAGGCATTAAAAGCTATTTTTTTTGTTTTGGCATCAATCAACTGGAAGGTTTTTATGGCATTATTTTCCTTAGAACACCACACCGCTACCTTTACTCCCCCGGGGGTGTAGCCCAATTGGTTGATACGTATCCAGGTTTGTTCTTCTGTTTTAGTAAATGAAATAATGGCGATAAGAAGAAGGCAAAACAAAGCAGGCTTGTACATTCTTTTCATAAAGCAAGTAAAAAATTTAGGAAAAAAATCAAAAGGTTAAATATATTGATAAAGTACTGAAGAAAAAACCGCAACAACTTCTCTTTACAACGAAGCTATTATATTTTGTAGCTTCAAATGAATAAACAAGGCATAACGGGTTCTTGTGTACAACCAGCATGAAAGCACTGCTTATCTTTTTCTTATTTCCTTTGCACCTTCTGGCACAGGATGTCACCGGCATCTGGACCGGCTACATTCAAACTATAGAAACGCAATTGCCGTACGAACTGGTGATTAGCCAAGATAAAGGCAGGCTTAGCGGTTACTCTCTTACAATCTTTACATTTAACGGGGTTGAGAATATTGGTGTTAAGTCAATGAAGTTTAAGAATAAGAACGGAAAAATATCCGTTGAAGATGATGAATTGATTTACAACAATTTTAGTTCACCACCCCGAAAAGTAAAATTACTGGCGCAGTTATCTTTAAGTACTGAAGATTCTGTGTGGATCCTGAGCGGCAGTTTTTTTACCCGGTCACTGGACCTTAGGGCAGAGAATACAAATTTGTTTAACGGAACTATTCTTTTAAAAAAGCACCATCGTTTTCAGCCAACCAAACTCATTTCGAAACTGGATGAAATGAATTTGCTCCCCACCCTTTCCTTTGTTCCGTTGTCAGAAAAGAAAGAAGAGCCAGCCGTGGTAACAGCGCCGGTTGAAGAAACAGAACTTCCAAAGCAAAAAGAAAGAGCACAGCAGGTAGACATACGAGAGGCGACTGTGGCAAAGGCTTCACCCCGGGTTTTGCAACCCAAACTAAGAGAAGTGCCACCGGTCTCCATTATCTACACAGCAGAACCCGAGCCGATACCGGAACTTAAATTACCTGAGCGGAACATAGCTGTCCTACAGAAAAAAATACCGGAAAGAACTATACAAGCCATTACTGGACCAAGGCAAAAAAATATAGTAGCCACACCTGCTCCGGTAATAGCGGCCGTTCCCCTTAACGAAACGAGGCCCACGCCGGTTGATAAGGTT
This sequence comes from uncultured bacterium, assembly GCA_966095395.1. GTDB lineage: Bacteria > Bacteroidota > Bacteroidia > Chitinophagales > Chitinophagaceae > Flavisolibacter. Next base: position 83,614 of record CBHTSW010000005.1, read on the forward strand.
GCAGCCGCTCAATTGGCTGAAAGAAAAACCGAGATCATTCGAAGCGTACCTTTTTCATCAGACAGCCTGGTGCTCAGCTTGTACGATAACGGAACGATTGATGGCGATACGGTAAGTGTAGTGCTGAATGGAAAAGTCATCATTGCCAAAAAAGGACTATCAGCCAATGCTATACGGACAACCATTCAAATTACTCCCGAATTAGGCGACTCTTTGCAATTGATCATGTATGCCGAAAACCTTGGCTCTATTCCGCCTAACACAGGCCTGCTTATCATACAGGATGGCGGGATAAGAAATGAAATACGGTTTGCCGGCGACATGCAAAAAAGTTCAGCTATTATTCTGAAAAGAAAACGATAGCCCGGTTTGCCTTTTAAAATTGAATGGCCTCGGCCTTTACCACCTTCATTTTCTTGTCCAGGTAAAATATAAACCTGTACGACTGGTGTTCGGCTACCGTGTTATGATCCGTATTTTTGGGGGGCTCTGTAATTTCAAACCGATGCTCCACTGCCCAAAGCACATTGGTATTGTATTCTTTATCGGGTTTTAATTCGCCATAGTAGACTGGCTTGTAAGCCCGGTCTTTAAAGATCTTCGTGTTTAAATACTCGCGGATGTTTTCGTGGGCCAGCTCATTGGCCGACCGGTTGATTTGCGCCTTTACAAGAAAAGGAGCCATCAATAGCAAGCAAAAGATAATTCGCATACCTAAAAGTTTTAAGAACTATCTCATAGAGGAAGAATAAGTAGCCGTGGACTGTAGCAGTAAGTTATCAACAAATAACCAAGCCTATCCTGCGATTGGGATGAATGGTCAATAGTTGTTAAGAACAACACAGCCTAAAAATTGAAGCTAAACAATGGCCTGGGCTGGATTGCTTATTGCTTTCAGCATCAGCAACTCAGGAATACAGGGAATGCTCTAACTTTATCCGCATAATTAATCACCAGCCATTTACTCCATAGCCATGCAACACTCTGAAGAATTTATAAAGCTTGTTGATGAAGCGAAAAGACACATCAAGGAAGTAACAGTTCCGGAAACGCAAAAACGAATGCAGCAAGGCGCTCATTTGATTGATGTAAGGGAAGATAACGAGTGGCAGGCAGGGCATGCAAAGAATGCCGTTCACCTGGGACGGGGCATTATTGAACGTGATATCGTTGAAAAATTCCCTGATAAAAACACGGAACTTATTTTGTATTGCGGTGGCGGTTTCCGTTCAGCTTTAGCTGCCGATAACTTAAGAAAAATGGGCTATTCCAATGTAGCTTCCATGGCCGGCGGACGGAGAGCCTGGAAAACAGAGAATGCGCCGGTTGAATAAGTTAACCAAGAGCATGTTTTGATACATGCTTATAGGTTAGTGCATACACGGTAAAGGCCAGTAAAACAGAAATGCCTCCTGCCAGGCACACGCCATTCCATTTTGCTTTGTCCCAAACCCAGAGGCCTACGGCAGAACCCATTGAAGTACCAATAAAACTTACCGTCATATACACGGTGTTCAGCCGGTTACGGGCCTCAGGAATCAAACCATAGACACGGGCCTGGTTAGAAACGTGAACGGATTGTTGTCCCAAGTCCAGCAACACAATTCCAGCTACCATACCAGCCACCGTTGCGCCAAAAAAATAAAACAATGCAAATCCTAAACCCACGGCCAACAGACCATAGCCGATGGCTACCCTTGGATTGCCTTTATCGGCGGAGCCGCCAATTAACGGAGCGATTAAAGCCCCCGCAACCGCTGCTAGTCCGAACAAGCCTATTTGATCGGAATGAAAATAAAAGGGAGCGCCGGACAAATGCAGCACCATAGTGGTCCAGAACATACCAAAAGAAGAAAAAGTCAGTGCATTGATCAGAGCGGCTTCTCTTAAAACAGGCTGTTCTCTTACAAGGCTAATCAACGACCGCATTAACGAGCCGTAGCTGCCGCTAAATTTTGGCTTTACAGCCGGAAAAGCAAAATGCATAACCACCAGCAGGATAGCTGAAATCAGCGCAGCCATCCAAAACATTCCGCGCCAGCCCAACCAGGCACCCACAAAACCGCTCACGGATCGTGACAATAAGATACCGATCAGTAAACCGCTCATTACAATGCCAATGATCTTCCCTCTTTTTTGTGGCGGCGACAATTGTGCCGCCAGCGGAAGTATGAGTTGGGGAACAATAGACGTGCAGCCAATCAGAAAACAGGCAATGCTTAACATGGTTATGGAAACAGATAGAGCCGCCATCCCCAAAGCAGCGACGGTTAGCGCAGTGGTAACAACAATCTGCTTTCGTTTCTCCAGCATATCTCCCATCGGAACAAAAAACAGTAAGCCAAGAGCATAACCCAGTTGCGTATAAAACGTGATGGCGCCTGCCTTGCTCTCCGCAACACTGAACTCTTTACTGATGAGCACCACCAGGGGCTGGCAATAATAGATATTGGCAACGATCAATCCTGTGCACAAAGCCATGAATAAAACCTGCCACTGTGTAAGGGTATGTGTTTTCATTTTCGAGGAGGCAAAATTAGGATAATGGCAGCACCAGGGATTTTTTTGAAAAAGAAGGGGGATTTATTTTGTTCCTGCGTTAGACTGCCTATTGGCAAACTATTTAAAGACCAGGACCTGCTCTTTCTAAAGGAACAGTTCAGGTTATGTTTATAATTCTTTCTTTATTTGAAAGATAACGCTCAAAGAAGCACACTGAACAATGACAAATTTTTCCTGTAAACATTCAAATCGCTTTCTTAAACCTTTGATTTTAACGCAACCACTTTTTTCATCTCGTTGCTTTCAAAAGCAGCTTCAATAATGCGGATCACATCCAGAGCATCATTTGCTAAAACGGGAACAGGTTTGTTAAGGCGGATAGCCTGGTACATGCCCTCATAATATTCCAGGTAATTCCCCCTTTCCGATGGAATATATTCCCTGATCTCTTTTCCTTCTTTTTCGGTGTGCAATAAACCTTTTTCATTTTCCGGTTCAATGCCCCAATCTTCAGTGCCCGGAAGTTTGCCTTCCTGAAGCGCTTTTTCCTGTACGTCGGTTTTGGCTTTTATAAAACTTCCTTTTGTACCATGTACTACGTAACCGGGCAAAGGCTCTCTTACAAAATAGCTGCACCTCAATCGTACTCTTTTGCCGGGGTAATATAAAAGCACTTCAAAATAATCATCCACCTTCGACAGGGGGCGAACGATCCGTAGGTCGGCAAAAACCGCTTCCGGCATTCCAAACAACTGAAGGGCCTGGTCAATGAGGTGTGAACCCAGATCATACAAGGCGCCACGGCCCGGGCCGGGAACTTCCTTATGCTGCTTGTAACTCAATTGTTCACTAAAGCGGTCGAAATGAAACTCGGCTTCCACAATGGTACCCAAGATATCCAGGTGCAAAATTTTCTTTACGGTTTTGTAATCGCTGTCGTAGCGGCGATTTTGATAAACAGACAAACATTTGTTTTGTTTATGGGCCAGGTCAATGAGTTCTTCACCCTCGGCAACTGTTACGGTAAAAGGCTTTTCAATAATTACATGTTTACCGGCCAGCAATGCTTTTTTTGTGTATTCAAAGTGGGTATAGTTAGGGGTATTTACTACCACCAGCTCCACTTCTTCATCCGCCAGCAATTCGTCCAGCGACCGGTAGGTTTTTACACCGTCATACTTTTCCTGCGCCAGGTTCTTTGTTCTCTCCCAGTCAGCATAAAATGTAAATCCCGGATGAACATAAAGGAGAGGCGCATGAAATACAGTGCCGCTCATGCCAAAAGAAAGAAGGGCTGTGTTGATCGGTTTCATTGCTTGTGTTTACTGCAAACTAAAAACTTATTCTGTATTAACTGGTCAAATTAGTGCCGTCAAATAAATTAATAGTTTCTTTTTTTGGCGTTGAGGTATTTTTCGTGAATGATGGCATGCATGGGTTTATCATATACTTTGCTTTCCAGCCACGAAATAATATCGAGGTAAGCAAAGGCTCTTGTTTCAAACCGATTCTTTTCCAGTCCTTTGATCTTGTTCAGCAGCTTTTCAAACTCCGGTTTTAATTTCCGCGGAGACAAATGAAATGTGTTGCGGATAAAAGCAAACATTTCTTCTTCAACCACTGTAAGGTTTCCCATTTTAGCCATGTAGCGGTACACCGATTTGGTGAGGTATTCCATAATATCATAATTGCCCAACTCATAATGTGCCAGCAAATGCATCAACCGGGCATAACACTGCAGGTCATTTCGAAGATCAACCTTCCAGTTAATGATCTTGTGCAAATAATCTATACAGGTTTCATAATCCTGGTTGCCGAAATAAAGAGAGGCTATTTTATAATAGAACACCAGGATGCGATGCTGGTCGAGATACAAAGAATATTCATCCAGTTTTTCTTCGATGTAAGATACCAGGGACAAGCCTTCTTTAAACGTTCCCAGCATGAAATGCTGGTTCATCCGGGCCGTAATCAAATAAACAAAGGTTTGAATGCGGTTGTTGTCGTTGTTATGTACGGTATCAGTTTCGGCAAACGCTGTAAACTGCTGAAGCACTTTTTCAAACTGCTGAAAATTCCTCAGATCGAAATGTGCATTCAGCAGGTTGTGCATTCCTTTTATGTAATGCCCCGTTTCCACCTTCATCATCTGCGGCTGTTCATAAAAAAGATCAACCCATTTTTGGGTGTAGCGGTAGTACATCAAAAAATCCTGCCGGATAAAAGCATACCAGCAATAGCTCTGGTACAAATACAACCTTTCGTAAAAACCGGTTTGAACATGTGCCCACACCGGTAACGCTTCTTTGAAAAATGATCTCACTCCTTCTTCGTCTGCCTCGTTTCTTGCATGCCCGTTTTTAATGTACCAACTATACAGTTGCAGGGCCAGATTGGAGAGTTTGGTGATCATCCTTCTTTTTTCATTTACTTCAATGGCTTCAAACGTAAGCCTGTCCGCCCGGTCCTGCATGCTTCGGGTAATGTGCAAGGTTTCAATTTTTTTCTCCAGCGAAATGATCTGAATTAAAAAGCTATCCTGGTTATAAGAGAGGGCCAGTTCTTTTAATTTATCGAGTATTTTAAGACTTTGCAGGTACAAGCCTTTATTGTAAAGAATCCGGGCATGATCCAATTGCTCATGAAGCTGCATGTCTATGCTCTCTTCACTTTTTAGCAGCCTGAGGCTGGCCAGTACCTGTTTATAAAGATGGGCCTTGAGGTTAGAGAGCTGAGCCTTTTGAATGGTTGGAAGTTTTTTTAAAAGGATGGGCTCGTCATATTCATTCATCTTGTCCAGCGCATCAAAAAGCTGGATGATCTTAAGGTCCTTATTGGCGGAATTGCGCTGGCTATACAGCTTAAAATTTCTTTTTTCTGCTTTTTGCAAGGATCGGACCAGTTGAAATAGGGGATCTGTTGACCGGTTGGGCATCGTATGTTTTTTCTTATCAAATGCAATGCTATAAAGGGTTTCAGAAAATTAAAACCAATTTTAGCATTGTAAATCTGCAAGCATTTTAATTGTGATGCGAAAATAACACATCTTACTTTTACAATAGAAAGGCACAGCAATAAGATTGTGCAGAACATTGTTAAGAAATTACAAACGCCGACTTAAGAATCTCTATTCATATAGCAAGCAATCGTTAGCACCCGCTGTTTCTACAGTGGGTTTTTTCTTTTTACAGATGAAGGGTTGAAGTGGTTTTTTTGACCAGAAGAATAGCAAACCGCTATCAGGCAAAAACAAATACAGTTTTCCGTAAAATAATAATAAAGGGATACGGATGTTGATAATCTACAAAGAATACCACTCTGTTCTAAACAGCAGGGTCAGGGAAGGAGAAAAAGAAGAACTATAGCAGCTATTAAACTATAAACCTTGGTAGCCACCGCCATTATCATCAAAGGAATAACGTCTTCCGAGCTTTTGCCCCTCTTCATTCATTTTGGCACTCAACTCCATTAGGGAGTAGCTATATGGTTTTGCTTTAGCAGGGTTATGCATAAAATCCGCAGGGTCTGCTATAGCTCTCGCCTCGGTCCCGGTTTGGGGATGCCTATCATTGCTTTTCATAATTTTTATTTATGGTAATTGATAATCAGTGCGCTTTAAGAAAAGTCCGCTGTTGAAACAGCAGACTTTTAACGATTGCTTGCTATATGAACTAAAAAACTTTAAATCTGATTCAGGTAGAATTCCGTGGGCAGGCTCTTAACTAATTCCAGTGTAAAATTAGCCTTACGCTGGTTTGCAGGTAAGTCAATATAAAAGGAAAATTACAACATCAAAAACCGCAGCCATCTTGCGCAATCCTTGCCAGGATTGAATTTCAACCCAGGCTTTTACTGATGCCCAACAAAATTGAGTCCTTTTACAGTTAATAATTTTTTAACAAAAAGCAAAAGAGGCCCGGTTCAGGCCTCTTTTGCTGGACTAGGTCAATAGAAGTTTTAATCCCGTTCGGTTAGGGTTTCTTTGCGTTGTTGTTCTGCTTCTGCTTCCTCCTGCAGAGTTTCTTCTTCAGTTTGTTTTGGCTCAGCTTCTTTAAAAGGATTGCGGTGTTCTTTATGGCTTACATCTTCGGACGGGATCTTTTCCTGCCCCTCGCCTGCCCTGGTGTTATCCTTTTTCATAAATAAAAAATTTAGATTTTTAAATGAGATTAACGGTGGAATTGGTAAAAGAGTCCAAATTGCCAAACCCTGTTCTTCACATCGCCACGAGCCTTGGTAATATCGCTCAGGCCCAGGTTGTAGCGGGCGTCAATCCCCAGTCCTGATGCAGAAAGAAAACCAATGCCGAAGGCCCACCCAAAATCGCTTTGCTTGAACCTGTTTTTTATATCATATTCCACGCCATTATTGTCGTCAAATTTTGCAGAAACTAAAGCGCCTACCTGTGGGCCTGTTTCTAATCTCAACCCTCCCCTGCCAAGGTATTGAATAAGGAAAGGAATATTGATGTAGTCAACATGATCCGTACCATTGCTAAAGTCGGCGCCCTGGGCCGAAAAAACAATTTCAGGCTGAATGGCCAGCTTAGGGTTGCTTGTATGTATGTGTGCCAGAGCACCAATGTGCAGGCCTGTTCTAAAACCTCTTGTATTATAATTATAGTTGGCAAGGTTCACGCCTCCTTTTATTCCCAATTGAACATTGCCTCTTTGCGCAAAAGAAAGGACGGATAAAAAAACACCCAGAACAAACAGGCTCAATTTTTTCATTTTATTTTTTTGTTGTTCTCTCTGCAATTTTAGTACCAATGCACTCCTTTGCTACCAATGGAGCTCACCGTTATATTCCCAAAGGCCAAGTGCTCCTTTAACGGAAATTGGTTTTGAAAAAAGAACAGGATCTTCCAGCATCCAGGCAAACCTTCCATTTGTATAATCGCCGAATGCCCGTTCTTCCAATGTAAGATGATTGAGAGTTGTATCGGATAGGTGTAATTCTTCCACTCTTACCACACCCGTTAAAATAACCTGGCCGATGATAGCGCCAAAAGGTAATTGATTGAAATTATTTACAAACCTGGAAAAAGGCGCCTCCTGGGTTAAAATTGCACCTGCCTTGCCGGTGCTTGCATGAATCAGCAAACCGCCCCTGTATTTTGTACTCCACGAACGGGTTTCAATCCGCTTGGCTCCTGTCACTACAAGGCTTGCCCATGGTTGTAAAAGGCTCAGCGCTTTCATAATGAAAATGTACCATTAATACCGGTAAATAGTTAAACAAGGACAGGGTTATTTTCTGCAAAACTTACCTTTCAACTGACCTTACTCCACGTAGCTGCTATTTTCCAAAAATATCGTTCAGCAAACCGGCTAGGCGAAGACCGCCTTTCAGCAATTGCTCATTTAGTGTTGCTACATGTTTAAAATTATACTCGTAGCCCAGCCTTGGATTTTGCGTAGTAATATCATCGTGCAACTGCTGTGAAATTGTATAGGAATCAAACAACCATTGAGAAATGGGTTGGTTAAGCCATGTTTTCTTTTGAGCGGCTGTAGGAAAATTGATCGCTTTTACATATTCAGTATAGCTCAGCTGCTGGTACTCTATCAGCTGTTCATCCCACACACGGTGCAGGTTAGAAGGTGTGTTGAACCAGTTCACTTTAATGTCATTACCGCCTGTGGTTCCTACCGGACTTACATGCATTGGCTGGCTCAGGTCTTCTGCAATGTGGATCAACAAACGCAGGTACATTAGTTTTTTATCCTTTGGCAAATTCTTCTTTTTCAGTTCCTTAATTAAAAAATTCAATCGGGTGTACGCATCAACGGCCGTGTCTTTTTTCAGGTAGTCTTGCATTTGCTCATAACTCAACCCTTTTTCCAAATTGATATAGTGCCAGGGGCTCAGGTACCGGTAGTTTGTGTCCGATTTAATAAAGTCGGCCCAGTTGCTACACATGGCTATGGTTTCATTACCCAGTATTTTTTTGATCTCTGCCCGGGCTTTCGCCGTTAAATATTTATCAGCAATTTCGCCTACGATCCTATGCCCCAGCATACCCCAGGCCATGGATTGCAAAGGGATGTAAAAAAAGAAGCCAGAAAAGAAAAACGTTATAAAGAATTTTTTACGCATGTTTTTAAAAATAGAATGCGCAAAAGTAGAAAGAATCCGGAAAGCCCAAAGCGGTTGTTTAGGGATTACTCTGAGTTTTTATTTAGCTGCTATTGGCTGCCATGAAAAAAATCAAGCATTTAAAACAATTGAAAAGAGAACCATGGGCATAAAACAAGGTCTTTGTCCCCACTGCTAAGAATTGAAACTTTACTTAAATTGACAGTGCTTATCAACTTTCAGGCCATGCCCCAAAGCATCCTAAGAAATACCACTTAAACAGACATTATTAAAAAATACGTTTATACAATTCATACGGGGTTTATAACAATTCATTCTTATGAAAGGTCAACTAAGAAGGTAGTTTCCTCTTCAGCAATCAAAAGATGTTAAATTGTAAATGAATGGCTATCTCTGTCAATATTCCCAGGTATACCAACAAAGATCTCCCGATCATGGTAGCCACCATGCTGCCTATGGCCGTATTGACAAATTATTTTCTTTTCGGGGATCGTTATTTTACCGAGTGGAAGGTGTTTGCCTGGGCTACCCTGGTTACTTTTATTCTTCTTTGTTTTGCCTTTCTTATTTACGGTCTCGTGGCTATTTCTTTACGTAACCGGTTTCCCAACGATCATGAACTGTTCAAAAGACTAACCATCTGCATCACCATCTTTATTTTAATGACAGGTGTTTACCTCTCTGTTGTGTGCAGGGGGTACGACCTTTTTCACTTCCTCGGATACGAGTACAATGAAACTAATTTCAGTAAATGTTTCATCACCTTCGTCATCATGAATATCTTTCTGACCTTTTTAAATGAAGGCGTGTCAAGATATGAGAGCTATAAAACAACCCTGACTGAAACAGAGGAGCTGAAGAAAGAATACCTGCAAAGCCAGTTGCTTGGATTAAAAAGCCAGATGAACCCGCATTTTCTTTTTAATGGTCTGAACACTTTATCCTGCCTTATCCAGGAAGACCCGGAAAAAGCAGAAGAATTTTTAGATCACATGAGCAAGGTGTACCGTTACCTGCTTCGGAATAACGAAGAGCAACTCGTGCCGCTTCACACCGAATTAGGTTTCATCAAATCGTTTTACTTTTTATTAAAAGAAAGGTATGCCGACGGATTGGATTTGTCTATTACCCTTGACAGGGAACACTTAAAAGAGATGATTCCACCTCTTACCCTGCAAATGATCTTTGAAAACATACTCACCCTGAACACTGTAAGTAAAAACAGGCCCTTACACATAGAAGTAACGACCTTTGAGGATGAGCTGATCATCAAAAATGATATACTGCCAAAACTAAACTGTGTGGATTGCTGCGATGAGGGCATAGAAAATATTGCCAACAAATTCAGGTTGCTTTGTCAAAAAGAAGTTACCATTGAAGAAACACCAACAGAAAGAACAATCCGGTTACCGTTAATACCCTACAAAGACTTTATTGAAGCATGAAAACATTCAGGCCTACAAAGATCGAATGGTTATCATTTTCCATAATGATGCCCTTTATATGCCTGTTCATAAACAATCTTTTGTTTCGCGGCAGGGCTTTTACGGACTGGCAGGTATGGCTGTATTCTTTTCCGCTGATCTATGTAATTGGCTGCGCTTCCTGGTATGTGCAAATTGTGATGATGAACTGGCTGCGTGTGCAAATGCCCGATATAAAGCAAACCGGACTGCGGTTAACCGTCTTAGGTGTCTCGCACTTTTGCATCCGGTCCATTGCCTTTATTCTCATCTTTTACCTTTATGACGCCATCCATTTTTTAGGATATGAATTAGAAATTGAAAAGGTGAAGTTTGCCATTTATTTCAGCCTGGCTCTTACTTTAATGGCCACCTCTATGTGGGAGGCCGACTTTACATTCAAGCAATGGAAGTCGGCTATTGTTGAAAAGGAAAAGCTAAAACAGTTAACCATTCAGCAGGAATTTGAAGCCTTGAAAGGCCAGGTCAATCCGCACTTCCTGTTCAACTGTTTCAACACCTTGTCTTCTCTTATTTCAGAAGACAGAAAACAAGCGGAAGTTTTTTTAGATGAACTGAGTAAGGTGTACCGTTATCTGTTGCGCAATAACGAAGACGGGCTAAGCACCTTGCAAACCGAGATACGTTTTATTCAATCTTACTCCCGCTTACTGAAGACTAGACATGGGGAGGCGGTGCAAATAGAGGTTGAAATTGATAAAAAATACGAACAATACCTTCTTCCTTCCCTTAGCCTGCAGCTATTGGTGGAAAATGCTGTAAAGCACAATGTACTTTCCAGGAATAAACCGCTGGTTATTGATATTTTTACTACTACGGGAAACAAACTGGTGGTGAGTAATAATCTTCAACTAAGAACCAAAAAGGGACCAAGCAACAAAATTGGTCTTGACAATATACGAAGCAAGTACGACCTGCTGAATGAACCAGGCTTCCAGGTATTGGAAGACCCTACAAGTTTTAGCGTTGTACTACCTTTAATATGGAGCCGGATCCCTCATCAAAAGTTAATTACTATCGAACCACACTAAATTGCATGTATATGAAAATTTTAATTGTAGAAGACGAAGACCTGGCTGTAAAAAAGCTCAAAAAAACATTGATGAGTGTAGATGAATCGGCAACGGTTGTTGGAGAAGCAGACAGCATTAAAAGTACGGTCAGCTGGCTGCAAAGCAACCCGGCCCCCGATCTTATCCTGATGGACATCGAGCTGGCGGACGGACAAAGTTTTGAGATATTCAATCACGTGCAGGTAAAAAGCCCGGTAATTTTTATTACTTCTTACGATGAATATGCCCTGAAGGCCTTTAAAGTAAATAGTGTTGATTATTTATTAAAACCCGTTCAAAAAGAAGACCTGCTTGCCGCTCTTGAAAAATACCGCGACATGAAAAAAATGTACACCGCGGAACCGGCAACCCCGCAGGTTTTAATTGAAGACCTGGTAAAAGAACTGCAACAAAAGCTGCAAACAAAAGAGTTCCGCAAACGGTTTTTAGTAAAACACGGGCAGAAACTGGTTTCTGTTGAAGTAGATGAAATTGCCTACTTTTTCAGCGATGGCCGCCTGAATTTCTTTAAGACCTTCGACAATAAAAAGTTTGTAGTGGATTACACGATGGATGAATTGAATGAAATGCTGGATCCCGATAAGTATTTCCGCATCAGCCGCTCTTTCTTTATCTCGGTAAACAGTGTGGCACAGATTCACGATTATTTTGGCAACCGCCTGATGCTGCAATTGAAACCTGAAACAGATAAGGAAGCTATTGTGAGCCGGGAAAAAGTTACGGAGTTTAAGAACTGGCTGGGAAAGTAAAACATACTAAAACGGCTGTCAAGGCAACGATCATGAGACGTGAGACAGAAACAGCCTCTTTCCCTTCTGTCATCCCTCCTCAATCATCTGCCAGCTTAATAGCCGTTTGGAATCAGGTATGTTTGAGGTTCTGGATTAACAGGCTGGAAAGTTTTTTTTAGGACCGCCACAAAAGTAAACGCTTCCCGAACGTCGAACCTTAAATCCTTCCTATTTCAGGTTCAAATATAAAACCACTGAAAAACTCCTGTTATCCGCGATCAGGTCAATAGTGCCTGCTAAAGCTTCTGCTCTTTTGGTAATGAGCTTTTTGAACCTGGTTTTAAATTCTTCTGTTACGTGGCCACATTCGGAAAGAATTTCAACCAGCAGCTTTGACTTTACCTGGTTAATGTTCACGAATATTTGATTGCAGGAAGAATTTTCCAACAGAAAGGTCATGGACTCTTTATAAAAAAAGAAAAGCTCGTGCCGCAGTTTCATATCCAGTTCCAGGGCCTGCACTTTATGATCTACAATCAGGTCTATATCCACATCGTAAGATGACCGCATGCCCTCCGTTAATTCTTTGATCCGCAGAACCGTTTTTTTCATGCTGTCGTTTTGCGGGTCAAGGCTCCAAAGCATGTCATCCATGGCTTCCATCATATAGCGGCTTTTGCTGCTGATCTGGCCGATAAATTCTTTTGATTGCTCAATATTTTTATCGGCTTTGATCTTGGCTATCTCACTCAGCACATTAATATTATTCAGCGTTTTACTGATCTCGGTATGCAGATTACCGGCAATCTGCCTGCGCATCTGCCGCAGGGAAGCCCGCCTGCTCAATCTTTCCTTATCAATCACATACAGTATCGTAATGATCAGCAGTACAACCAAAGCATAAAACCACCAGGTGTTCCAGAACGGAGGCCTTACCACTATGGAAAGAGCCGCTGTTTGCGGGCCATTTACTCCATCTGCATTCTCGCTTTTTACTTTAAAAGTATAATTACCCGATGGCAGGTAATTGTATACAACTTCCAATGGTTTGTCCGAGTGAATCCAATCTTTGTCCAACCCTTCCAGCATGTAGTAATAATGCATTTTGGACTGCTGCGAATAGCTCAATGCGCTAAAATCAATGCCGATGGAAGTATTATCATAATTCAGCGTTACCCTGCCTGCTTTCAACAACGAATCAATTGACAGGGTTTTACCTCCTAGCCTAAACGAGGTAAGGTAAGGCTTGGCGGGCCTGTTGTGCTGGCCAAACGCTTCCGGATTAAATACAAGGAAGTTATGATCGGTAAAAAACACAAGCCTTCCATTGGCTAATTCCTGCACGCCAGTTTTACTGAACTTATCATAGGCAATGCCATCTCTGCGGTCGTAATAACTGATCCGTTTTTTTTCAAGATTGACCCGGCAAATACCGTTGGTCATGCCCACCCAAAGAATGCCTTTACTATCTCTTTCTACCGATTCTGCTGTATTCGAAGGCAAGCCTTCTGCTGTGGACAAATAACTTATAGTATTGGTCCTGGTGTTTACAATATTGATGCAGCCTGCGGTAACAATCAGCGTACTGTCATCGTAATACGTCATGTCACCGGGTACGTTGGAAAACAGGCGTTCGCCGGGCGGACCTTCTTTTGTAAACTTTTTTACGATCTGATTTGTCTTCGTATCAATTTTCAATAGTCCCTCCCCGGAAGCTCCCACCCATATAAAACCCTGGTAATCGTAATGCACTTTTAAAACCATGGCGGTCTGGCAAATGAGTTCATAGCCTTTGGAAGGATCGTTACCTGATTTTTTATAATCCCATTTAATCACTTTTCCATCCTGTGTACCAAACCACATATTTCCCAGTGTATCGTCATCCACCTGCCTTATCGTTGATTTTTCAAAGATCTCAGGGTAGACTTCTGCAGACTTATTTGTTTTAGGATTATACACTATTACCCCTCCGGCCTGCAAAGTGATCCACAGTTCACCTGTTTTGCTGTTTACACCCATATCCCAAACCGTATAAGATTTCGCTTTATCGCTAAAGCCCGATGGTAAAGGCAGCGGCTTGAAATCAGTATCGTAACAATACAATCCGCCCGAACCCCAGGTGCCAATGAAAATTTTGCCGTCCTTCATTTGCGTGACCGCTGTTACAGGACGTTCCTTCGCGGCCCTATCGCCGGGGCGCAACAAACCATACGTATTAAATATTTGGGCCTCCGGATTAAACATGTAAATACCATTGTCTGTAGAAATCCAGATATTGCTTTCCCTGTCTTCATAGGCATGGTAGGCGTAATCATACTTGATCTTTGGCTCATCCAGGTTCTCACCGGATAAAAGAGTAAACGGCTGTTTCTCCTCGGTCCATTCCATAAAAAACGGCATGCCGTGAACCCAAAGCCGTCCGTTGCGTTGTTGTAAAAAACCAATGATCTCGTGATAACCCAACTGAGGCAGCAAATTGAAGGTTTCTTTCCGGTGCAAGCTTTCGTTGTACCGTATGATGGCAGGAACGCCAGTCGTTGGCGGCCAACTCGTAAATATCACATTGCCCCTTGCATCCGTAAAAACATTAGAAGGCCAGCGTTGGTCTTTGAAGGTTTCAATAACAGGATCTTTATCCATATTGTGATCCCGGTAATTCACCCGCTTTGTTGCAGGATCAAATTGCACCAATCCCGAATCGCAACTGAGCCAGTATTTTTTTCTTTGCTCATCCCAATGAAGATTGTTCAGTCCCCAATTATGGGGAACGGGAAACAGGCTGTTGGCTAACATGAATGTTTTGCTTTTCTCATCGTACCCATACAGCAACCCATGGGCCTTTAGTAGCACCTGTCCCGTGGGTAATTCCAAAAATGTAACGGGGTGAGAGAAGGGCTTACGGTCGATGACGGACACTTCTTTGAAAACAAATTTTTTCGTGTCAAAAATGCCGGCCTTTTGATTGTCTCCTACGATCCAAAGGTTTTTTTTGCTGTCAAGAAACAAAAAAAGTATATGAGTGCTGGGAATAGAGGAAGGATCATTTTCGTTGGAGCGAAAGGTTATAAAGCTGTTTCCGTCGTAACGTTGCAGGCCGTTTACTGTGGCCATCCAGATAAACCCGTCGGCATCCTGAACAGTAGCGCTTACGGTATTGGAGGCCAGTCCATTGGAAACAGAAAAATGTTTAAATGAGTACTGCCTGGCGTGTTGCGCAAACGCAGAACCAGCGAAAGCTAAAAGTAAAATGAAGTGAGCAACAATTCGCATTAACGCAGCCAGATTAAAGAATTCAAATTTAATAAGAGCTGAATTGATATACACATATTTCATTCACCAATAAAAACAATTCATTCATCCCTCTGCTCATTTCATGTTTTGAATGGGCATATTACCCGCAAAAAGCCTGGCGGCAATTGATTCTCTTCTTTTTCCAGTTCATACATTATCCTATTTACTTATGCCAATGTTAAAAGCAGTTTTGCGCAATAAACGATTGCATTCATTCCTTTAACCATTAAATCAAAACCATGCAACGGGTAAATATTTTTAACCAGATACATAAGGGCTTGAGGGCTGCGCTTTATGATACAGCCATCAGCCTGCAACAAGCCGACTTCACTTCAGAAGCGGAAGATGTTTTATCAAAAATTAAGGAAGTGGTGATGTTGTTTGATGAGCATGCTCACAAGGAAGACACTTATATTCTTCCGGCCATTTTACAATTTGAGCCTTCCGTTGCGGATGCATTTGAACAGGAGCACCTAACCGATCTTGCTTTATCGCGCCAGCTAAGCACTGCTGTCAGCCAATTTGAAACCCTCCTGGAACCGGAAGACAAGGCTGAAGCCGGTAAAAAGATCAACCTAGATTTTGTTTCCTTTCTTGTCTTCAACCTGCAGCACATGGCCAGGGAAGAAGACATCCTGAACCGGTTACTATGGCGTTACTATAGCGATGCAGAAATTTTACAGATGCAGCAGCGCGTTGTTCAAAACACCCAACCCTGGCACCAGGACTTTTATTCCAAATGGATGCTGCGGGGCATCAACCATGCGGAAGCGGCGCTCTGGCTTCGCTCTGTTCAAAGAGAAGCTCCTCAAGTGGTTTACCAAACCCTGTTTACCAAAGCACAGCAGGAATTATCCAAACCCCGTTTTAAAAAACTGGTAGAAGTATTAACCGAAACTGCCATACTCAATTAATAAAACCAACCAATTTTTACATGAAAAGAATTTCAATCATCATTGCATCCATGGCTGTTGTTATCGCAACAGCAGTAATTGCCTGTAACAGCGACAAAAGCGCTTCAAAGAACAGTGAAGGCGTGACCCTGGTAGGGGCCGTCTCTGGGGTTTCGGACAAGGAAACACTTATCAAACGCGGCGAGTATCTGGTAACCCTTATGGGTTGTCATGATTGCCATTCACCCAAAATAATGACACCGCAAGGCCCGGCCATCGACAGTGCCCACATGCTTTCCGGCCACCCGGCCTCTTTGCCTGTTCCAAAAGTGGACGTATCGCAATTGCAATCCTGGGTGCTGTTCAATCATAACACCACGGCCTTTGTTGGTCCATGGGGCATATCGTTTGCCCCCAACCTTACTTCTGATGAAACAGGCATTGGCAACTGGACCGAAGCACAATTCTTCAAAGCCATCAGGGAAGGAAAATACAAAGGCATGGACAATACAAGGCCTTTATTGCCGCCGATGCCCTGGAATATGTACGGCAAGGCAACAGACGATGACCTGAAGGCTATTTTCACCTATCTTAAATCGACAGCACCAGTGGAGAACCGTGTTCCTGGTCCTGTATCTCTTGATCAATTAGCAAAAACAAATTAGAAAGGCGGGCAGTTTTCATAGGTTAAACCCTCTGCATTAGCAGAGGGTTTTTGTTTGGATGAACGACCCAACAAAGCGAATGATATTTTGTTTGTTGTTAAATTAGGACTGTAACTTTCAAAAATGGAAGGGATAATTGATAAACGAAGCGGTCAAATAAAACAATAGAATGGAAAAGAATAACAATCACCTGTTACAGGGCATCGACACCGTAATCATCCGGGTTAAAGACATTGAAACTTCAAAAAAATGGTACCAGGAGAAACTGGAGCTCACCTCCTTGTGGGACGATCCTAAAATAAAGCTTGTTGTATTGGATACAAAAGGACCGACGAGCTTAACCTTGTGGCAGACAGGTGAAAAGATTTCGATACAAAAAGAAACTGCTTCCTATCCTATATTTAAAACGCCGGATGCCACTGCATTAAAAGAGGAGCTCTTGAGCAGGGGTATTGAAACCGGTGAAATAATTCAGGATGATTACGTAAAATATTTTTTCTTCTTTGATCCGGACGGCAATGTGCTGGAAGCTTGCCAGGCGCATGATTAGAAAGTTAATGCCGGACAGCATTCAATATACCGCGGTGTGTGCTTTACTTATTTAACGTTACCTCAAAATAATAAAACCGACGGTATAAACCTGTTTGTCTCCGCTGCAGGGTTTACCTTAACCACAACATTTTTGGTTTTAGGAAGCCTTATGCTCCTGCAAATGTTTGTGGAGTTTTTTCCTGCATGAAGCAAAATGCCGCAGAGCATTAGCGCAGTTAAGAAATAAGACGTGATCAGTAATTTTTTGTGCATGGCTGAACGTTTACCCGTTGTCTTTCCGCACGTATCAAAACAACCCAAAACTACTTCTGTATCTGCACACCCTCAGTTTGTTCTTGTTTGAATTGAGTAAAAACGTGTATGAATTGTAAAGGCCTTTGCCGGCAACATTTCATTTAATAAAATCCCCGGTTCATGCATTCGTGGATTGTTACAGCCTGTCTGTGCATCTATTTTCGTTTCCGTAAACGATTCGTCTTTAACCATACAAAACCAAACCATGAGCACTTTCTTAAACCCCGGCACCAAAATCCTTTTTGCCAATTTTCCAGCCGATGGACATTTTAATCCTTTAACCGGCCTGGCCGTGTATTTAAAAAACCTGGGCTGTGATGTCCGCTGGTACACATCTAAAAAATACCAAAGCAAAATTGAAAAGCTGGACATTCCTTTTTACGGCTTTAAAAAAACACTGGACTTTGCTTCCAACCCTGACATTGATGCGGTTTTTCCTGAACGTAAAAAGCATAAAAGCCAGGTAGCGAAACTAAAGTTTGACATGGTCAACGTTTTTATTCTTCGCAGCCCCGAATATTATGCTGACATACAGGAAATTCATGAAGATTTTGAATTTGAATTGATGGTAGCCGATATTACGTTTGGCGGAATTCCTTTTGTAAAAGAAAAAATGGGTATTCCGGTTATTGGCGTTAACGTTGTTCCGCTTCCTGAAACCTCCAAAGACCTGCCGCCTTCAGGCCTGGGCATGACGCCCTCGTACACCTTCTTTGGAAAGGTCAAACAAAGTATTTTGCGTTTTATAGCCGATAAAGTTTTGTTTGCCCATCCTACCAAAGTAATGACAGAAACACTGGCTGAATATGGTATTCAAACCGGCGGCTCCAATATCTTCGACATCTTCATTAAAAAATCAACCCTGGTAGTACAAAGCGGTACGCCAAGCTTTGAATACACCCGCAGCGATATAAGCAGCCATGTTCATTTTATCGGGCCTTTGCTCCCCTATTCAAAAAAGAACGAAAGCAATAGATGGTTTCATGAAAAACTGAAGCAATACGATAAAGTGATTTTGGTTACACAGGGTACTGTAGAAACCGATACAGAAAAACTCCTCCTACCCACACTGGAAGCCTTTAAAAACTCTGATTGCCTGGTAATTGCTACTACAGGCGGCTCTGAAACCATGAAGCTAAAATCCAAATATCCTGAAGAGAATATCATCATCGAAGATTTTATTCCCTTTGATGATGTAATGCCCCATGCCGATGTCTATGTCACCAACGGCGGATACGGCGGTGTGCTGTTATCGATTCAACACCAGTTGCCAATGGTGGTAGCCGGTGTGCATGAAGGAAAGAATGAGATCAATGCCAGGGTTGGTTATTTTAATTTGGGAATCAATTTAAAAACAGAAAAACCAACTTCGGAGCAACTAAAAAATGCAGTGAAAGAAGTGATAGGCAATAGCATTTATTACCGCAGCGTAAAAGAATTAAGCAAAGAATTTAAAGAATACGATCCGAATGAATTGTTTGCGGAACATGTGGCCAGCCTGCTGAAAAAACACCGGAAAAAAGCAGGCACAAGAAAAAAACGGGAAGAAGCCATTTATTAATCCCAAAAAAAGGAAGGTATGGCGGGTGCAGGTTTTGCACCCGTTTTTTATGAGTAGATATAAAATAAAAATCCCCTCTGTACAGAAGGGAAATTAATTAGGCAGGCGTATTAAAAGTTACAACAATCAATTTTTGTTTTCGGACGGACGCCTGTTGATCTTTACAAAGGATAGGATTCTACCGATAAAAATCGGTGTTGGTTTTCGAGCGGCTTTTCGTGGATTGGATTTGTAGAACAAATATCCCAATTCGACCGCAACAATCATAACATTAATACGACTGTTTTCCGTTTTTACAAAATGATTTTACCAATCGCTAAATAGATATACTTACTCTATCAACAACTTAGCCTGAAATCAGCTTTAGTAAAAACACAGGTACAGTTTTCGTTAAATAAAGGCCGGAAAAATTATACTATGCTATTATTCTCAACGATTCTTTTTGTTGATGGCCACCCTGTGGGTTATAAAGTGTACGAAGAAGAGAACAGGCTCGTCTTAAATCCTGCCGAGAACCCCAACCGGGAAATCTATCCACCTGTCTTAGCCGCGAAAAACAGCGGCGGAAAATGGTTTGTCGAAGGCACGGACAATAAAGACCTCATTGACCAGGTCATTGAAGACATCAGGCTGAAGGACCGCTTCTAAACCCTTCCTTTTGCGCTGCTTAATAACATTTTAACCTGCTGAGAAAGCTTTGCTGGATATTGAATTTATACATATCGAAACCCCTATCCAGGTAATTTAGATTTGGTTTGATTTTATGATTTTATTTGTAGCTGCAAAACAAATAAATGAAGATCTCCCTCTGGTCCATCGGAAAAGCAAACGAGCCTTATGTAAAAGAAGGCATTGCTGAATTCACCAAACGTATAACAAGGTATTTTCCTGTAGAATGGACGATCGTCCCTGTACCCAAAAATGCAGGCATGCTTTCTGAAATGGACCTTAAAAAAAGAGAAGGCGAAATTATTTTGCAATGGCTGCGCCCTGATGATTATTTGATAGCCCTGGACGAACACGGAAAAGGTCTTACTTCAGAAGGGCTGGCCGGCTTCATTCAGCAAAGGGCATCCGAAAGCACAAAAAATATAGTGTTCCTTATTGGTGGCGCCTTTGGATTAGATGAACAGGTTTTGAAAAGAGCCAACTATAAATGGTCCTTATCCGGCCTTACTTTTCCGCATCAGCTGGTTCGTCTTATTCTTGCCGAGCAGATCTACAGGGCCTGCACCATTCTGCGTAACGAAAACTATCATCATAAGTAAGATGATAGTTGAAAGTTGGCAGATGGCAGAAAATTTCTGAGAGGCAACACCACTAATTTCTGCAGTTGTTATTTTACCTTATGCTTTACCAAGTTTCAGTATCATGTGCCCTACTTCTACCCTATGTTCTATATTTGTTCTTTTACAGGAATGACCTGTCATCTATCATCTAACATCTATCATCTACCATGGAGCTTTCTATAACCCTCATAATTATTATTATTACAGCTTTGGTTTCTTTGGGTGGATTTAATAACCAAAAGATCATTGATGATCTTATCTTCTATCCGCCTGCTGTTACAAAAAGAAAGCAATGGTACCGTTTTTTTACCTGTGGATTGATCCATGCCGATTTTGGCCATCTTATTTTTAACATGCTTTCGCTTTATTTGTTCGGGCGGTTTGTAGAAAATAAGTTTACCGAAATATTTGCGGATAATGGCAAGTGGTATTATCTGATCATGTATGTTTCTTCCTTGCTGGTCTCTATCCTTCCCACCTATTTCAAACACCAGAATGATTATGCCTACAGGAGTCTGGGCGCCTCGGGTGCTGTTAGTGCGGTTGTGTTTGCAGGACTGATGATTGCACCTTACGTGGAAGTCGGGTTCTTTATCATCCCGCCGATTATTCCGGGTTTTATTTTTGGCCCTTTATATTTATTGATCTCTGCTTTGCTGGACAGAAGAGGTGGTGACAATATCAACCATTCCGCACACATTTGGGGTGCGATTTACGGCGTTGTGTTCATTATAGTTGTCGGAAAACTGGCCGGTTTCAATGCCCTCCAGGAGTTTGTTGATGGCGTAAAGCTCTATTTGCAGGCTAAGGGCTGGTTAAGCTAATCTGTAAAACTTTTTCTGTTGCCGGGAGGATCTTAAACCGGTCATCAATACGCATGCCCACGACCCAGATAATTTTTTTATTGGCTTCTACAATCCAAATGTTTTCCTTTTGATTTTTGGGTAGTTTTTGATCAATGAGAAAGCGGGCCAGCTTTTTCTTTTTGCGCATGCCTAGTGGATAGAAATAATCGCCTTGTTTCCATTTGCGCAGCAGCAAAGGAAATTCGATGTGTTTGGCATCTAACTGTGCTGCCAAAGGAGATTTGTTTAAACTAAAGTTTTCTTTGTCCAAGAAACTCATCTCCAGCAATCCTCCGCTAAACTTTACCTGCGCCTGGTCTTTTTCAATTGCTACCGTATCGGTGATGGGGGCTTTGGGAGCAATGATCAGCCAGTTACGGTGCCTGATGATCTGAAAGCTTTCGTTCTCTATAAACTTTCCTGATTCCGCCTCTGTCAATTTCATTACTTCCCCTACCTGTTTTTCGCCAAAGCCATAGTCTTTAATGATTTCGTAAACCAGCGAAGTGTGGCTGTACTTCATCAGCTTTTTTACAGGTATACGCAACTCTGCCAGGTATTGTTTACAAACCTCCTGCTTCAGCTTTTCAACCGATGCCTGGTAAAGAGTGTTGATCTTTTTAAACCGTTCGATATTGGCTAAAAGATTTTCCTCCACCTGCGGAAATATTTTTTGAATGGCCGGGATCAGTTCATGCCGGAAAAAATTGCGGGTGTATTTGGTAGAATTATTCGAAGAATCTTCTACCCACGCCAGGTTATTTTCCCTCGCAAAAGATTCAATTTCCTTTCTTCGCACCTGTAATATAGGCCGCAGTAAATGTGTTTCCTTCCCTCCTTCGGGAATGGCCGTTAGTCCCTGTAGGCCCGTACCGCGAAAAAAGTTCATCAGCAGGGTTTCCATATTATCGTCTGCGTGGTGCGCCAGTAAAGTATAGGCAAAGCCTTTCTCTTTTCTCAACTGCGCAAACCATTCATAGCGAAGCTTTCTGGCAGCTTCCTGTATGGAAATTTTATTTTCTTCAGCAAAGGCATTGGTGTCAAACTTCCGCACCAGTACTTCCACCCCATATTTTTTTCCCAGGCTTTTTACAAATTGTTCATCCCTTTCACTTTCCTCTCCTCTCAACCTGAAGTTGCAATGCGCAATGGAAAATAGCAAACCTGCCTGTTTGCATAATTCGCAAAGCACAACAGAATCTATACCGCCACTTACAGCCAGCAATAAATGATCGTTTTGTACGGAAAGATTTTTTTCCCGGGCATATAGTTTAAATCGCTGAAGTAAATTCATTTAATCGTTCAATATTGTTCTGAATGTTGAAGTGAGTGACACAACAAAAGCTTAATAGCAGCAGAAAAGCCGGTCACATCATCAATCCTATTTTTGAAACCTGATGATCTTAAAAATTAAATACCAAAGAGCATTTATCAAGCCTAATAAGTCAAATCCTCGTACGCCGCCCGTAATTCATTATAGGCGTGGTTGTCTCCGGCCTCCTTTGCTTTCAGCATACCTTTTTCATACCAGCGAACAGCGTCTCCTTTCGCATCGGTCCTTTCCAGCAATTTTGCCAGGTGATAGTAACTGCCAATATAGTTTTCATCCCTGTTTAAAAGATTTTCAAAAAGCTTTCTTGCTTCGGCATCATCGCCCCGCTTAGCATGCTCCAGGGCCAGCGCATGCTGCACGAAACTGTCGGCGGGATTAGCCGCTAAAAACGCTTTTAATTTTTCAATTCTATCCATGCTTTTTGCTTTCGGTGTTTCGGGTATCTTTGCGCCTTATATTTGTAGAAACCGTTAGTTGCATAAGCAACTAAATCAATTTTTACCTTAATTTAGCTGTATGAAGATTCTTGTTTGTATCAGTAAAACGCCAGACACTACGGCAAAAATAGCCTTCACGGATAACAACACGAAATTCGCTGAAGCCGGCGTGCAATGGATCATTAATCCCTACGATGAATGGTATGCCCTGGTTCGTGCTATTGAACTGAAAGAAGCTGATGCTTCCACGACTATTCATTTGGTAACTGTTGGCGGCGCCGATGCTGAACCCATTATCAGGAAAGCGTTGGCTCTTGGTGGCGATGAAGCCATCCGCATCAACACCGAACCTTTGGAAAGTTACCAGGTGGCTGCACAAATTGCAGAAGTAGCAAAGCAAGGTGGTTACGATCTTATTTTCACCGGTAAAGAAACCATTGATTACAATGGCGGCGCTGTAGGTGGTATGCTGGCCGAGTTGCTCGATCTTCCTTACGTGGCTAATGCCACCAGCTTCCAGGTGAGCGGCACTACCGCCACGGTAAAAAGAGAAATTGAAGGCGGAGAAGAAACGCTGGAAGTTGCGCTTCCTTTAGTGGTAAGCTCTCAAAAAGGAATGGCCGAAGCAAGGATACCGAACATGCGGGGCATCATGGCGGCACGTACAAAACCTTTGAAAGTGACAGAACCTGCACAGGTAGAAGCATTAACAAAGTACACGGCATTCGAGTTGCCTCCAGCCAAAGCCGGGGTGAAACTGGTCTCGCCTGATAATGTTGATGAACTGGTAAGGCTGTTGCATGAAGAAGCCAGGGCGATTTAAAAATGTGATAATTTGAAAATGTGCCAATGTAACAATTAAAGAGGAGGCCGTTTTCACCACCACAAGCAGTTCTTTAAATATTGAATGATAAGTATGGCCAGGCAATCGTGCTGCTATAAAGCGCCTTTTGCGTCGCACTCTTCATCGTTCGGAACAATATTAAACTAGTAAAGGCAGGTTGGCATTGAGCATTCCTTGTCAAATTGTCGAATTGTCAAATTTCCAAATTCAAAACATGAGCGTTTTAATTTTTGTTGATCATATAGATGGGCACATCAAAAAAGCTTCACACGAAGCACTAAGCTATGGCGCTAAAATAGCCGAGCAAACAGGTACTACGGCCGAAGCCGTTATTCTGGGTGCTGTAAACGAAGATCTGGCTGCTTTGGGGCAGCATGGTGTAAAAAAGGTGCACCAGGTTCAGAATGACAACCTCAAACAATTCGATTCCCAGGTATATGCAAAAGTTATGGCGCAGGTAGCAGAGCAAACCGGTGCTAAAATTGTTGTTTTCTCCAATAATTCAAGTGGTAAAGCACTGGCTCCCCGTGTAGCCGTTCGCCTGAAAGCAGGATTGGTTGCCGGAGCTACGGCCCTGCCCGACACGGCTGCAGGTTTCGTTGTACGCAAAAATGTGTTCTCTGGTAAAGCCTTTGCCAGTGTTGCCATCAATAGCGACATAAAAGTGATTTCTCTTAACGTCAATGCTTATACCATTGCACAGGGAGACGGCACGGCGGAAGTCGTTCCTTTCAATGCCACTGTAGAGGCGCCAAAATTAAAAACCATTGATACTACCAAAACTTCCGGAAAGGTTACTTTGACAGAAGCCGATATCGTGGTTAGTGCAGGCCGTGGTTTAAAAGGTCCTGAAAACTGGGGTATGGTGGAAGAATTGGCCGACACCCTGGGTGCAGCACTGGCGTGCAGCCGCCCTGTTGCTGATGCCCACTGGCGTCCGCATAACGAACACGTAGGACAGACAGGTATTGCTATTGCACCTAATTTATATATTGCCATTGGCATTAGTGGCGCCATTCAACACCTGGCAGGTGTAAACCGCAGTAAAGTAATTGTAGCCATCAATAAAGACCCGGAAGCGCCTTTTTTTAAAGCCGCTGATTATGGCATTGTAGGAGATGCGTTTGAAGTAGTGCCCAGGTTAGTCGCAGCCGTTAAAAAATTAAAAGGCGCCTGAGTTTGCATAACAGAAAGCCTGCCAAAAGGGTTTGATCTGTAGTTTGTGTTTGATCAGTGCCAGGTTTATATAGGCGGGGACCCAGTTGTCTTACCCAGGAAAGAGCAAGATTTACTTCCAAAGCGGGTTAATACAGACATCAAATTAAAGGGCTCAAGACTGCCCATTGCCTTTTTTATGGCGTAAAATATGTAGGTTTGCAAACTTTAGCTAAAGCCCTATTTATTAGGTTATGAAGAAAATCGAATTGGAAATTGTGGCTCTTTCGCACAGTATTACACAAACACATTCGTATGCTGTAGTGCTGGGTGAAGTGAACGGATTGCGCAGGTTACCCATTGTTATCGGTGGCTTCGAAGCTCAGGCCATTGCTGTAGCGCTGGAAAAAATGCAACCCAGCAGGCCCCTCACCCACGACCTGATGAAAAACTTCATGTCCGCCTTCAATATAGAACTGCACGAGGTCATCATATCTGATCTTCAGGAAGGTATATTTTATTCCAAGCTGGTTTGCTCTTCCGACAATGATACCATAGAGATTGATTCCCGCACCTCCGATGCACTGGCTTTGGCGGTTCGCTTTGGTTGCCCGGTTTATACCTACGAACATATTCTGGAAAGTGCCGGTATTTTAATGGAAGATCCGGGCACCACAGGCAAAAAGAAAAAATCGCCGGCCATCTCCTCCCCTGAAGAAGAAGCGGGCAGTAAGGGCGACCTGAAATCCATGTCGCTGGAAGACCTGAATACCTTACTGAACGAAGTGCTCGAACAGGAGGATTATATTCGTGCCATTGCCATCCGGGATGAGATTAACAACCGCAAGAAAAATCGCTAACAATTTTCTCAAAATAATCTGTGATCGTTTACCCGAATGGCAAGATCAATTTAGGATTACATATTCTGCAAAAAAGAGCAGATGGCTTTCACGACCTTCAAACTGTATTCTGTCCTGTTCCTTTGCAGGACGGACTGGAGATCATTCAAAACGCATCTGGTAAGGAAATTGAACTCACCACTTCAGGCCTGGCGATTGATGTACAGCCTGATGACAATATTTGTTTTAAAGCCTACCAGTTATTAAAAAAAGATTTTCCCCTGCTTCCCGCTGTTAAAATACACTTGCACAAGGTCATTCCATCGGGCGCAGGCCTGGGTGGCGGCAGTGCCGATGGAGCGTTTACTTTGATCCTTCTCAATAAAAAATTCGGCCTTGGGTTGTCAGAAGAACAACTCATTGCATACGCTTTGCAATTAGGGAGTGATTGCCCTTTCTTTGTAATCAATGAACCCTGCTTTGCCACGGGTCGCGGTGAAGGATTGGAAAAAATTCATTTGGATTTGTCCGCTTATCAAATGGCGCTGGTCAATCCAAGAATCCATATCAATACCGGCTGGGCTTTTTCTCGGGTCACCCCAAACAGTCAAAGAGAATCTTTAAAGAACACCATGACGCTTCCAGTGCGGGAATGGAAAGAGCAATTGACTAATGATTTTGAAGAGCCGGTTTTTGCACAGTATCCGGAAATAAAAAAGATTAAAGAACAATTATACCAGCAAGGTGCTGTGTATGCATCTATGAGCGGCAGCGGTTCTACAGTGTATGGTTTATTTTTGAAAAATGATCTTCCTCAATTCAATTTTCCTTCACACTATTTTGTGAAATCATTATAGAAGCCGGAGTAATGCGTCGGGTTGAAGGATACAGCACTGCAAAGTAAAATTCAAAAGTAAAAATGGAGCGGCTGAAACTGCGGGCATTTTTTTGAATTTTGAATTTTTACTTTTGAATTTATCATTTTGTGAAATCAATATAGCAGCATATTCTGCGCTTCTCTTACTTTTGCGCCAGAATGAACCGCATGGAGATTTATAAAGAGTTTTCTTTTGATTCTGCTCACTTTTTACCCAATGTGCCCGATGGACATAAGTGTAAAAACATGCATGGCCATACGTACCGCCTTCGTGTTTTTATTAAAGGGGAACCCGATCCGCATTTTGGATGGATTATGGACTTTAAAGAATTGAAAGATGCATTGGGAACTGTTATTGACCAATTGGACCACAAACTGATCAACGACATTAAAGGCCTGGAAAATCCTACTGCAGAAAACATCACTCTTTGGATCTGGAAACAAATCAAGCCTCTTCTGCCCCTGCTCAGTAAAATTGAACTGTATGAAACGCCAACCACCGGTGTTATTTATTCAGGTGAGTGATCCTTCAAAGTGGCAAACAATTCCTTCATGTCCAAAGGTTGCGTAATCATTTGCAAATTACCCTCAGCATCTACAGGCCATTGTTCCTTTGGATAATCCCAATACAGCTCTACGCCGTTCTCATCCGGATCGTTCAGGTAAATGGCTTTTGATACACCATGATCCGAAGCGCCGCTTAAAGGATAATGCGCTTCTCTTAGCCGCTTTACTACCAAGGCAAGATCTTTTTGTGAGGGATATAAAATAGCCAGGTGATATAGCCCTGCCGCCCTTCCCGGCGCCGGTGGTGCATTTTTACTGTGCCATGTATTCAAGCCGATGTGGTGGTGATAACCACCTGCTGAAAGAAAAACAGCGCTGTCACCATACCATTGTGTGATCTCAAATCCCAAAATATCGCGGTAAAACCCGAGAGATCTTTCAATATCTGCAACTTTCAAATGTACATGGCCAATGCGGGCAGCCCCGGGAATTGTGTAGGACATACTATTTAATTATATTTGCTGAACAACAAGAATAATGAAAGTTATCACTTCTTTTCTAGCCCGGAACCTGGATCTTCTCAACCACTA
This sequence comes from uncultured bacterium, assembly GCA_966095395.1. Classification (GTDB taxonomy): domain Bacteria; phylum Bacteroidota; class Bacteroidia; order Chitinophagales; family Chitinophagaceae; genus Flavisolibacter. Next base: position 111,475 of record CBHTSW010000005.1, read on the forward strand.
AGGCTAGTATTGTTTTTGTACGTTATTCATTGTCTTTTATCCCTTTCTATTATTTAAATCAATTTTTATGCAGGCAACTACAGGTGTAGTTTCTACCACGCAATATTATTTGGAACTGGAAGAGAAATACGGCGCTCATAACTATCATCCGCTTCCGGTTGTATTAACCAAAGGCGAGGGTGTGTTTGTTTGGGATGTGGAATTAAAACGATATTTCGATTTTTTAAGCGGTTACTCGGCCGTTAACCAGGGGCATTGCCATGCGAAAATCATTACCGCCCTTACCGAGCAAGCTCAACGCCTAACGCTTACCAGCCGCGCTTTTCACAGCGATCTTTTAGCTGAATATACCGCTTACATTACGCATTACTTTGGGTATGATAAGGTGCTTCCTATGAACACCGGAGTGGAAGCTGTTGAAACAGCTATAAAGCTGGCCCGTCACTGGGGATATCTTATTAAAAGTATCAAAGATCAGCAGGCTAAAATCATCGTTTGTGAAGGCAATTTTCATGGACGTACTTCCACCGTGATTTCTTTCAGCACCGACCCGGTTGCCAAAAGTAATTTCGGACCTTATATGCCTGGCTTTATTCAAATACCGTACAATGATCTGGATGCACTGGAACGGGCTCTGGAGGAAGAAACGGTTGCAGGTTTTTTGGTTGAACCCATACAGGGTGAAGCAGGTGTGGTTGTTCCGGATGAAGGCTATTTGAGCAAGGCTTACGAACTGTGCAAGGCAAACAATGTACTTTTTATTGCTGATGAAATTCAGACAGGATTGGCCCGGACCGGCAAGATGCTGGCCTGCGATCATGAAAATGTACATCCCGATATTTTAATCCTGGGCAAGGCCCTGAGTGGCGGAACCTTACCGGTAAGTGCTGTATTGGCCAATGATGAAATCATGCTTACCATCAAACCCGGGGAACATGGTTCCACTTACGGAGGCAATCCATTGGCCTGCAAAGTTGCTATTACTTCTCTGGAGGTTTTAAAAGAAGAAGAACTGGCCCGTAAGGCAGCGCAACTTGGTGATTATTTCAGAAACGAAATACGGAACCTCATTTCAACTCACATCAAATTGGTGCGGGGAAAAGGATTATTAAACGCCATTGTTATTGAGCACCCCGATACAGACGCCGCGTGGAAACTATGCCTGGAATTAAAAGAAAATGGCTTGTTAGCCAAGCCCACGCATGGAGACATTATCCGGCTGGCACCGCCGTTGGTGATCACAAGGGAACAAATTGATGAGTGTGTGGCTATTATTCAAAAAAGTTTATTGATATTGGAGCGGAAATAAGCTTGAAATAGTAAAGGCGTTGCCTCTTATTTCCGGAAAATATACATGAATGGACACACATCTGCACCACACCGAAGAACATTTACAAAGCAGCGATTTTATAAGGGATATTGTAATTGGAATGAGTGATGGTCTTACTGTTCCTTTTGCCCTGGCCGCGGGTTTAAGCGGTGCTGTAGATTCAACCCATATTATTGTGATTGCCGGTATAGCCGAAATTGCTGCAGGTTCCATTGCTATGGGGCTGGGCGGTTATTTAGCGGGAAAAACAGAACAGGATCATTACAACAGCGAGGTAAAAAGAGAATATTACGAAGTGGACAATCTGCGCTACCGGGAGATTGAGGAAACTAAAGAATTTTTTGCCAATATTGGATTGAGTGAAGAACTCCAGGAAAAAGCAACAGAAGAAATTTCTCAGGACAGAGACAAGTGGGTTAAGTTCATGATGAAATATGAATTGGGTTTGGAACAACCCGATCCCAAGAGAGCCCAGAAGTCTGCATTTAACATTGGAGCCTCCTATATTGCGGGCGGGCTGGTTCCTTTGTCGCCCTATTTTTTTATTGCCGATCCAATTGATGCCTTACAGTATTCAGTGATCGTTACGCTTTTGTGCCTGTTTATATTTGGCTGGTTTAAAAGTAAGATCACAGGGGTCAATGCCTGGTGGGGCGCCATCCGTGTTACCATGATCGGGGCAATGGCCGCCGCAGCGGCATTTGGAGTAGCGAAACTGTTTGAAGGAGTGTAGGAGTTGATACCAGAGGGTTATCAGCTGTCAGCTGTGAACGCGGTTTGGTATGAACCATGCACTCCGGGCATAAAAAAACCGCCGTGCGGCGGGTTTTACTTTTCAAGGGAAAATATCTTTAGCGAAGATCCACTACTTCCACGCCCGGGTATTTCGATTTGTCGAAAATGAAAAAAGAGTCGGGAACAGAAGCGCTTCCTTTTAAAGAATTAATCGTATAACTGTAGCGGCCACCTGTCTTTTCAAGAAACTTAGCACTGTAAATGGTATTGGTTGCCTTGTCTATCCAAACATATACTTTATGAAAGGGACGGGTTTTATCAATAGGCGTCAACTCCACTTCCTGTAAGGTTTTACCGGCTTCTTTTTTCACACCGTTCAATTTGTAATAAAAATCCTTATCATAAAAATTCGTGAACAGCTTTTGAGGCGTCATGGCGCTGGCCCCGGTATTTACATTATCAACCGTAACCTCGTTGGCGCTTTTATCATAGTTCCAAGTGGTTTTGCCATCGGAGTAAATTTCCATTCCATCTAAAATCACTTTGTAACGGTTACCCTTCATGGTAACGGTGCCTTTTTTGGTAGATAAAGCCTTGCCTTGTGCGTTTTCAACCTGGTAGGTAAAACTTGCCTGCGGAGCCGTGTACGTTTTAAACTTGGCACTCACCGCATCCAGGATCTTTTTGGCATCCGGATCGTTCTTTGTAGGATTTTTGGAAGTTTGAGCTTGTCCTGCCATCACAACAGAAACCAGGCTCAGCAGCGTAAACATTTTTTTCATTAATACTAATTTGATTAAGAAACGTGGCAAATATAGCCTTTACAGGCAGTTAGAATGCAATTGATATACCGTGTTTAACGGGAAAAAACTTCTTAACAATTTTATAGTTGATGGAAAAAATGAAAAAAACCGAGCATTCGTAAACTCTTCTTTTCCATTTTTCATTTAATTACATATTTTCTAGGTATTCTTGCAATTCAGCATCTGTTTTAATCAGCACTTCCCTGGCCTTGCTTCCCTGGTTTGGACCTACTACTCCGGCAGCTTCCAACTGGTCCATTAAGCGGCCTGCACGGTTATAGCCCAACTTCATGCGGCGTTGTAATAGAGATGTAGAACCTATTTGATTTTGAACAATAAGTTTGGCTGCATCTTCAAAAAGAGGGTCTTTGTCGGCGGAATCAAAATCCTTTCCTTCCAGTTCTTTTTCATCCACATATTCGGGAAGCATAAAGGCCTGCGGATAACCCCGCTGGTCGGAAATAAAATCTACCACTCTCTCTACTTCCGGCGTATCAACAAAAGCACACTGCAGGCGCACAATTTCACCGTTATAAGAAATCAGCATATCTCCCTTCCCGATCAATTGCTCGGCGCCGCCGGCATCCAGAATGGTACGGGAGTCGATTTTAGAAGATACCTTAAAGGCAATACGGGCAGGGAAGTTGGCCTTGATGGTACCTGTGATAATGTTTACAGACGGTCGTTGGGTGGCAATAATCAGGTGAATACCAACGGCACGGGCCAGCTGCGCCAAACGGGCAATAGGCATTTCCACTTCTTTACCGGCCGTCATAATAAGGTCGGCAAATTCATCCACCACCAGAACAATGAAGGGCAGGTACTGGTGGCCTTTTTGAGGGTTCAACCTGCGTTTGGTAAACTTTTCATTATACTCTTTGATATTCCTGGCTCCGGCTTCTTTTAAAAGATCGTAGCGGTTATCCATTTCAATACAAAGGGCATTCAGCGTATGAATCACTTTTTTTGTATCGGTGATGATGGCATCTTCTTCACCAGGAAGTTTGGCCAAAAAATGTTTTTCGATATGGCGGTACACACTCAATTCCACTTTCTTCGGGTCAATTAAAACAAACTTTAATTGTGAAGGATGTTTTTTATAAAGCAGCGAAACCAAAATCGCATTTAATCCTACCGATTTACCTTGACCTGTGGCACCCGCCATCAGCAGGTGCGGCATAGAGGCCAGGTCAACGATGAAATTTTCGTTGTCGATTTTTTTACCAACAGCAATGGGAAGGCTGAAACTGTTATGGGTAAACTTTTCAGAAGACAACAGGGTTTTCATGCTTACGACCGTCTTCTTTACATTAGGCACTTCAATACCAATGGTCCCCTTGCCGGGAATGGGCGCTATAATACGAATGCCCAGTGCTGCCAAACTTAAGGCAATATCATCCTCCAGGTTTTTGATCCTTGAAATACGAACACCGGCAGCAGGCACAATCTCGTAAAGGGTTACTGTTGGACCCACGGTGGCACTGATCTTTTGAATCGTGATGTCGTAATTCTTCAGGGTAGTGATGATCTGGTTTTTATTGGCTTCCAGTTCAGCGGGGTCCTGAACAATCTTTTCACTGCCGTGCGTTTCCAGCAGGTCCACCTTCGGATATTTATAATCCCTCAGGTCCAGTGTAGGTTCATAAGGCGGCAGGTCGCTGTAATTTTTCTCAGCACTGCCTTCTTCCTCAGGCTTTTCTTCCGCCATTTTAATTTCCAGTTCCAGGTTATCAACCGGTTCTTTTTTCACAGGCTTTGGGGGCTCCGGTTCTTCCGGCACTATTTCTTCCACCTCCAGCTCATCGTGCCGGTGCAAAATATCATCAACAATTTCTTTTTCAACCACGGGTTCATTAATGGTTAGTTCATCATCATCGGGAGGAGTTGGCTTCACCACAAGTTGTAAACCATTATCAGATTCCTGCAGATCACCGGAGCCGTTGATCATCATGCCGCCTTCGCCTTTTAACAGGTTTCCTTTTTCAGGCGCCGGCTCATTGTCATTTTCAGCATACAGGTCATTGATACTTACAACCGGAAGTTTTGAATTGACGGCAGGAAGAAGTTCTTCGTCCTCCTCTGTGTCTATATCCCCTGAGTCAACAGGGGTTTTTATTTTCCTTTCAGGAATATTGAACGTAGGATTGAACTGCCAAATTAGATAAGAAATGCCCACTACCAAAAGCAGCGCCGCTGTTCCAAAGCCTCCCAGGAAATTGGTAAGCCAGTTGCTGATCATATCCCCCACTCTCCCGCCAAAAGGAAAGGCAGCGCTGGAAAATACAAAAGCAAAGGTTACTGAAACAATGAGCAGGCCAATGGTCACATATTTCAGGTTGCGCCAGATAGAAAAGACCTTTCTGTTCACCAGCAGGTTAATGCCTACTACAAAAAAGAACGTGCAGAAAAGCATGGAAGCAATTCCAAAACCTTTGTAAATAAAGAAATGGGACATATAGGCGCCCAGGCGTCCCAGCAGGTTGGAAACTTTGGTATCGTTGTCGGTTAAAAAAGAAGTTTCGCCAACCTTATCCTGATCTTCTTTCCAGGTAAAGAAATACGAGACAAACGCTATAAAAAGAAAAATAGAAATTAAGAGGGAAACCGTACCAATGATCTTCCAGGTACGTTCATCACGGGCCAGTTTTTTCAGGTCAACCTTTTCTTCCTTGTCGGCCTTTAGTTTACCCGGCATTGCTTTAGGCGCTTTTTGTACTTTTTCTGCTTTCTCAGTCTTCTCCGGTTTTTCCGCAGCAGCTTTAGGTGTAGTGGATTTCTTTAGCTTGTTAGCCATAAGATCAAAGATAGTAATATGAGCAAAGAAATGCAGGCCACAAGCCTGTAGAAATCCAAAATAAACATTATTTTTTAAGAATCCCGATCAATAAAAGTACCCAGCCCAAAATGAAAAGCAATCCGCCAATGGGAGTAATGATACCAATGCCTGTGGGAACCGTCTTGTTCATGGCATGCATTGAAACAATAAGGTATAAGGAACCGGAAAAAAGCACAATGCCGCCCAAAAAGAAAAAGCCTGCATAATTTATAAAACTACCCAGGTATTTTTCCGATAAAATACCTACGATCAGCAAGGCAAGCGCATGATACATTTGGTATTGTACGCCGGTTTGGTAGGTCGCCACGGTTTCGGGAGATACAATTTTCTTTAGGCCGTGAGCACCAAAAGCACCGAGGGCCACCGACAACCCGCCTAATATAGTTCCTATGGTTAAAAATAGTTTTTGCATGTGCTGTTTATTCAGGAAAGATAAGGCTTAACAATTTATCAGGGCTTATCTCGTCTTCGTTGATAATAACATGGGCCTGCTGGTAAAAAATTTGCCTGCTTGCGAACTTTTTTACAATAAATGATTCGAGCTGGTCATCGGGAATTTCGCTGATCAAAGGCCTTTTATATTTTTCTTCTACCAAACGCTGATATAAACATTCCATTGAGCAATTGAACCAAACAACAATCCCCTTCTTCTTTAAATAATCAATGTTATTAAAAAAGCAAGGTGTTCCGCCACCTGTAGCCATCACAAAGCTTTCATGACTTTCGGTGAGCATGTACAACACCTCTTTTTCTAAAAGCCGGAAATGCTCTTCTCCTTTTTGAGCAAAAATCTCGGGAATGGGTTGCCCAGCCTGTTCCTCAATCACCTCATCGAGATCAAAAAACGGCAGGGAAAGCTTTTTGCCAAGCACCCTTCCCCAGTGCGATTTACCGCTGCCCATGAAGCCAATGAGAAAAACTTTCATACCAGATATACAGATGTGCAAATTGCAGATCTAGGATTTTGATGAACTAATGATTTTTCCTAAAACTCTTAGAATCGAAACTATGTCTTCCAATAATTTTGCGGGTTCCGGATAATTTTCGGCCTGTGCACATAGTTCTAGCCAATACCGTGTTTCTTCCGCTTCTTTATAGGCAATCTTCATTTTATGAATGAAATCTTGCTTGCTTTCACAACCCTGTGCTTCCCCCACATTTGCGCCTGTAGAGGTACCGCTCCTGAATAATTGATTAGGGGGATTGAATCTTTTTAGCTGTTCAAGTTTTTCTGTGAAAACAATAACATCCAGACCAGACTGGAAAGTCAATCTTACCACCAAATTCTCTCTTTCAATCTGCATATTCACTTTATTGCATATCTCTTCTCTTTACTTAAACGCATTCAACCCCGTTACATCCATTCCCGTGATCAGCAAATGCACATCATGTGTTCCTTCATAGGTGATCACACTTTCCAGGTTCATCATGTGACGCATGATGCTGTATTCGCCGGTAATGCCCATGCCGCCCAGCATTTGCCTTGCCTCCCGTGCAATGTTGGTCGCAATCTCGCAGGAATTTCTTTTAGCCATCGAAACCTGCTGGGGTGTAGCCCTTCCTTCATTCATCAGTGTTCCCAGGCGCCATACCAGCAATTGTCCTTTCGTGATCTCCGTGATCATCTCCGCCAGCTTTTTTTGCTGCAACTGAAACCCGCCAATAGGCCTGTCAAACTGCACCCTTTCCTTGCTGTAGCGAAGCGCCGTATCATAACAATCCATCGCTGCACCTAAAGCCCCCCAGGCAATACCGTAACGGGCTTTGGTTAAACATCCCAATGGGCCTTTCAAACCCTTAACATTAGGGAAAATATTTTCCTTTGGCACTTTCACATTATCAAAAACCAATTCGCCGGTTGCCGATGCCCGTAAACTCCATTTGCCGTGTGTAGTGGGTGTGCTAAAACCTTCCATTCCCCTTTCCACCACCAGACCCCTTATGTCCCCTGCCTCGTCTTTTGCCCATACCACAGCCACCTGCGAAAACGGTGCATTGGAGATCCACATCTTACTTCCATTCAGAATCACATGATCACCGGCATCTTTAATGTTGGTGATCATACCTGCCGGATTGCTTCCATGATCCGGTTCTGTCAGTCCAAAACAACCCAGCCAGTCGCCGCTTGCCAGTTTGGGCAGGTATTTTTTCTTTTGCTCTTCGCTGCCGTAAGCAAAAATCGGGAACATCACCAATGAGCCCTGCACCGATGCGGTGGAACGAACGCCGCTGTCACCTCTCTCCAATTCCTGCATCATCAATCCGTAACTGATATAATCCAATCCGCCACCGCCATATTCCTGCGGAATGGTAGGACCAAAACAACCCAGGTCTCCTAATTGTTTTACAATTTGCTGCGGAAATTCAGCCCGCTGTGCATAGTCTTCAATGATGGGTGATATCTCTTTTTTTACATAATTGCGAACGGTTTCGCGGATCAGCTTATGCTCATCGGTCAAGAGGTCATCAACCAAAAAATAATCAGGGGACTGAAATTGATCTGTTGCCATAACCAGAGGTAATATTTAAGATGTAAGGTTTTAGATTTTTGTAAGCGTCTTCTGTACTTCTATTAAGCTTTCGTTGCGTCGCACACCTTGACTTTCTCATCTCTATCCAGCAAAACGCCCCGCAAATGTAAAGGTTAATTGGCAAGAGCCTAAATTGCAGGGTTAAGAAGAAAAAATAATTTAAATAAAAATGGGAACGTGAAGGTTTTCTTATTTACGCTGCGGTTGCCTTGTTCCTGTGCAAATTAAAGACTCAATCGTAGCCGCCCGTTATCCAAATACTGGTTCGGCTATCATGGGGCGTTTACGTTTTGAAGTTCATCCATAGTGGCAGTAAAGAGAAGTAGAAGGGTAAATAGTTTGAAATAAAAAAAACCTTTAATTGAGATCTCCAGGTTTAAAAAGGAGCTATCTAATCACTCCGCTCCAAATGTTTGTGTCCAGTAATTTCCTGTTTTGGCTACCCCCATTTCCTTGTAATTCTTATTCATGATATTCTTGCAGTGGCCCGGGCTTTTAAGCCAGCCTTCCACCACTTCTTTTTCATTTCTATATCCCATGCCGATATTCTCTGCATAGAACCGCCAGCGATAGCCTGCTTTTTTAATACGGTCTCCTGCCCCGTCGCCATTGGGTGAAGTATGACTGAAATACTTTTTTTTGTACATATCCGTACTATGCGTCTGCGCTGCTTTTTCCAATTGTTCATTCCAGGCTAAAGCGGGGGCGGGTGAATAATACGTTCCGCCACAGTTACATCCTTTTTTGCGGGCTTCGTTCACCAGTTTCAGAAGAGTGGTCTTATTCACCTCAGCGGGTACCGTATCCCTGGGCCCGGGGCCGCTTGGCTCGTTAATAGTACCAAACAAAAAAGGCAGGAAAAAAACAGATAACAGGATTGATTTCATACCAGTGTCTTAACGTCTCATCACTTGCGAAAATTGCACCGCCTTTCGTTAAAAAAAAGTTGAGAATGATGACACGAATTGGCTAATGGAACCTTTACCGTTAGCCATACTTCACCATTTCCCTCTCTACCCCCCCATCCTTATAAAATCTAAAAATGGCATAGGCCGGATCAAATCCTTTAAAGGCGCCACCCCACCAGTTGCCGCTTACGGCCCCGTTGCAGAAATACTGAATGCCCTTGTATTCTACCTGATCCTGCAAATGAATATGCCCGCTTAAGCAGCAACGGATGTTTTTATGATTTGTAAAAAGCTGTGTCAGCTTTCTTGCATCGGTGTGTAGCAAAGCCCTCGACAATTTCCAGTCACCATTAGGCAACGGATCATCGAAAAACATAGCGGCACAAAAGGAAACGATTGGAATGTGCGAGGCAATGCAAATATGCTGGTCCGGTGAAGTGTTTTTCAATTCCTGCTCCAGCCAGGCATACTGCTCGTCATCAATCTTTGATATATAACCGCCGTTGTTTTCATGAGCGCTGTCCAACACAATAAATTTCCAGTTTTTCTGTGTGAAGGCATAGTACCGGCCGGGCATGCCATGCTGTTTTACGGCCCAGCCCTTATTGTATAAAGGATCGGTTTTTATGGACTGGTCTTTTACCTGCCAGCCCCAGGCATCGTGATTGCCAATGACATGATAAATGGGCAGGCGGTTTTCCGCAGCCAATACCCTGTTCCATACGTCCCATTGCTCCTGTGTTTTTTGTTTGCTGGCAGCCATGGCATCCATAATGGCATCACCTCCGTTTATAATAAAATGAGGTTTTTGCTTTAGCGAGTTGATATGGCGGAAGGCTTTTTTCATACCTGTTTCCGCAGCTTCAGTTGATTTTACATGCACATCACTGATAAAAGCTACAAGCAGGTTTTCTTTTTTTGCAGCAGTTGTGTTTTCTGCCGCCAATACTGTGGAAGAAACCACGGTGCTTCCCATGGCCAGAAGGGAAGAGTTCCTTAAAAATTTTCTTCGGTTCATCTTGTCTAGTTAATGATTTGGTAAACAAAAAAAGCCAGGACGAGGCCGGGCTATTGGTTAGATTTTCTTTTTCCCTCCGTTTTGCTCTATTTCCCTATTCATTTCCATCATATCAACGGGTTGACTTTTATCACCCAACAGGTGTTCACTAAAATAATCAGCCATGCGCCAGAACCAATATTCACTCATATCACCATAACCATGGCGTTGTCCGGGCAGAAGCACGAGCTCAAAACGCTTGTTGGCCTTGATCAGCGCATTTACCATGCGAATGGTATTGGCCGGATGCACATTGTTATCAATATCACCATGTGTCAGCATCAGATGTCCTTTCAGGTTTTTGGCCAGGTCAGGATTTTTTTCAATGCTGTAGGCAAAGGTTGTATCGCCTTTCTCACCAATATTTTCCCTAACGCCATGATGCTTTTCGCTCCACCAGCGGTTGTAAATTGAGTTGTCATGATTGCCGGCATTGGAGACTGCGACTTTAAAGAAATCGGGATAAACCAACATGGCCGCTGTACTCATAAATCCGCCACCAGAATGCCCGTGAATCCCTACCCTGTCAATATCAATAAATGTATAACGGTCGGCCAGTTGTTCCACCGCTGCTTTTTTATCGGCCAGGCCGTAATCTCTTAAATTTCCGTAACCATAGTTGTGATACCATTTACTGCGGGCCGGGTGTCCGCCGCGGTTGCCCACGGTTACCACAACAAACCCCAATTGCGCCAAACGGTCAACACGATCCATCCCACGGCTCCATGAAGGATTCACGGCTTCGGTTTGCGGGCCGGGATATACATATTCAATGATGGGATATTTTTTGGTGGAGTCAAAATCAAAAGGCTTATACATCACACCATACAGATCGGTGATGCCATCATCGGCTTTTACCTTGAACGTTTCTGGAAACTTGTAACCTGCAGCAAACAAGGAAGAGAAATCAGCCGTTTCCAAATCCATGACCTTTTTGCCATCAGCCCCGTATAAGGTTGATTTTGGAACCGTATTCACTCTTGAAGAGTTATTGACAAAATACAATTCGTTATCGTCCATGCTTACCGAATGATCGAAATCACCTGGATTTAAAAGACGCAGGCCGCTGCCGTCAAAATTGATGCTGTACAAATGCCCGTAATATGGATCTTCTTTAGCTTCTTTGCCATTAGCCGTGAAATACAAAACTCTTTTCTTTTCGTCAATGCCTACAATATCCTCGCAGTGGAAAGAGCCCGAAGTAATTTGATTTTTTAAATTGCCTTTGCCATCATACAAATAAAAATGAGCCCAGCCATCTCTTTCACTCCATTCAATCATTTCAACACCGCCATTTATAAGGCCCGGCCTTCTTACTTCTATATACGTGTTGGAACGTTCCGGGATCAATGTGTTTACCTCGCCGGAATTAATATCTACCGTACACAGATCAATTCTTTTCAGATCGCGGCTGGTACGGTTGAAATAAAATTTATCATTAGTACCCAGCCACAGTAGCGGACGCCAGTCATCATCCCTTGTGCTTTGCAATTGACGTGCAGACCAAACATTAATGTCCTGGTCTTTGAATTGTTTAATATTTAATTCCTTATATGTTTTTGAGTTATTATCGAACAGCAAAACATAAGAAACAGGAGCTTCTTTTTCACCCGGCATCCAGTACTTATAGGTTTCCAGTGTTGGACGCGGATCGGCCACGCTGTTGATCACCCATAGTTCTTTTACCTTCCGCACATCGTTTCTTACCAGGGCAAAATGCTTTGAATCGGGCGACCAGAAAACAGAAGCCGGCTTGCGTTTGTTTTTGTTCTTTTCCTTGTCAACATTGGTTTCGCCTCCGCCAAAAAAACTTTCCGAACCATAGCTGAAATATTCCACGCCATCAGCAGTGATCTTATTTTCTACAATGGTGCTGTCGTCTTCGTTATGCAAAGCCTTTTCATAGTTGGCCTTATCCATCCAGTACAAGTTATAATTACGGGCAAAAAGAACGGTTTGCCCATCAGGAGAAATAGACGCCCAGCGGGGATGGCGCTTGGGTTTTTTCAATTCCGAAAGGGTTACCAGTTGCCCGGTAGTAAGATTGTATTCAAAATAATATACTTTCTTTTCTTTGGCAGGAGGTGTGCCTTTTTTAGCAGCCGTATCTTTCTTCTCAATTTCTTCAGTGCTTTTCACTTCAAACTGTATCCAGTTCTCGTCTTTAATAAAACGAAGACTGTCAATTTTTAAATTCTGCGCATCCATTGGGTCTTTTACAATGGCAGTGAGTTGCGCCGCCAGTTTTTCCTTATCGAACATCTGGCGTTTTTCTGCTTTTGCAGGATCAACAATGTACCAGTTCTTGCCGTTTGGCGTTTCATACGTGTACCAGAAACGGTTTGATTTTTTCAGCCAGTGCGGATCAACCGAGGTACTGAACACCATCTTCTCCAGCTTCTTTGGAGAAAACCGGGAAGCTAGTTGGTAGTTTGCTTTAGTAACAGGATTTTGAGCCTGTGCAGATGCGGTAAGGAGCAATACTCCAAGCAAGAGAGTCAACTTTCTCATGTGTGTATTTACAGTTTTAAAAAAGGAAAATAAGCATTCAATTCAAGTGGCGTAAAATTATTTATCTCAACGGTTAATAAGATGTTATTTAATGCCCTTGGTTGTATTAATGAGAACACAAAGATTACTCTGGCAGGGCCTCGGAAGCTTTGAAAACCTCCAAGATCTGATATTGAAAATTATCCGGGCAAATACTGCTTCATTTCTTCTGCATAGGCTTTGGCAACAGCACCGGCCACCTCGGCAAAATCTCCACCACCTGAAGCATAGATAACAGCACGGCTGGCATTCACCAAAAGACCACAATCTTTATTCATGGCTTTCTCCGAAATTTCTTTCAGGCTTCCACCCTGCGCACCTACACCAGGCACCAAATAAAAATGATGCGGAGTAATCTTTCTGATGTTGGCAAATTCATCTGCTTGTGTAGCGCCAACTACAAACATCAGATTTTCCGGATCACCCCATTGCGAAGCCGTTTCCAAAACCGTTTCGTATAAATATTTTACTTGTTTATGTGTAATGTGGATGCCTTCTTCCAAGGTCTCATCCAGCTTTACCACCTTCTGCAATTCAAAATCTACTGATCCCGGGTTGGAAGTAAGTCCCAGCAGAATGGTCCACTTATCTTTATAGGCAAGAAAAGGTTTCACACTGTCTTCTCCCATGTAGGGCGCAACAGTGATGGCATCGAAGTTCAGCGTTTTAAAAAAAGCTTTGGCATATTGTGATGAAGTATTGCCAATATCCCCACGCTTGGCATCGGCAATGGTAAAATGAGTGGCGGGAATATAATTTACCGTTTTTTCCAGGGCTTCCCAGCCTTTCAATCCTTCGGCTTCATAAAAAGCCGTATTGATTTTATAGGCAACACAGTAATCTTTTGTGGCATCAATAATTTGCCTGTTAAATTCAAATAGCGCATCGGGATGCGATTGAAGATGCTTTGGAATTTTGGCCATGTCGGTATCTAATCCAACGCACAAATAGCTTTTCTTCGAAAAAATTTGTTCAACAAGTTGTTTACGGGTCATTATCGTTTGACGTTTGTAGTTTAAAGTTTGGCGTTCGTAGGACAGAAGGGATCAACAAGGTTGTTCGTGATTTTTTGCACAGGCTTGTTGAAGTATCTGAGCAAACTGCCATACTTCTTCAAATGTATTATATAATGGAACAGGAGCGATACGAATCACATCGGGTTCACGCCAGTCAGAAAAAACACCTGCCCCTGATAAATAATCAAATACAGCACGGCCGTTTTGCCACATCAGCATGGAAACCTGGCAGCCCTTGTCCAGCGAGGGTGTCAGAACACGAATGATTTCCTTATTGAAAGAGGCATTGAGGTCCTTCAATAAAAACAAAAGATAGTCGCTGAGCAATTTTCCTTTTGTTTCTAATGCGGCCATGCCCGCTTTTTCAAAAAGATCTAAGGCGGCTTTATGGGCGGCATACAATATGAGTGGCGGCGTACTTAATTGCCAGCCTTCCGCCGAAGTAACCGGATCAAACCCCTTTTGCATTTTGAAACGATTGGTCTTATTGTATCCCCACCAGCCGGCAAAACGTTTTAAAGAATGATCATGATGATATTTTTCATGAATAAAAGCGCCGCCGATGGCGCCGGGACCTGAATTCAGATATTTATAGCTGCACCAACAGGCAAAATCAACATCCCAGTCGTGCAGTTGTAAGAAAATATTTCCGGCGGCATGAGCCAGGTCATAACCAACCTTTGCACCGGCTTTGTGCGCTGCCGCAGCAATGGCTGGCATATTGAACACTTGTCCTGTATAATAATTAACACCACCCAAAAACACAAGAGCCACTTCATCGCTGTGTTGTTCAATAGCCGATAGAATGTCTTCTCCCCGTATTATAAATTCATTTTCCCTGGGATGCATTTCAATAATCACTTCTTCCGGATCGAGGCCTCTTTGGCGAACATGCGTTTCCAACATGTACTGATCGCTGCAAAAAGCTTTTGCTTCGCAAAGAATTTTAGTGCGCCTGTCCAACGGTTGATAAAAGCTTGCCAGCATCAAATGAAGATTCACGGTAAGACTGTTCATTACCACTACTTCCTGTGGCAGGGCACCAACAATTTTTGCCAGGAACGGGGTTAGTTTATCATGATAGTCCATCCACGGTTCATCACCCATGAAAAACCCTTCCACTCCAAGCTGGTCCCATTGCCGTAGAATATCATTTACGTACGCAGCTGTTCTTTTTGGCCGGAGGCCCAAAGAGTTTCCTAAAAAATAGATAACTTCTTTCTCGTTCTGTGTGGGAATGACAAATTCTTTTCGAAAAGATTTTAAGACATCCTGTTCGTCCAGTTGTTGTGCGAATGCAAGACTATTGTGAAAATGCATAATGAATTTAACTTAAATAGAGCCGGTGCGTCCCCCATCTACAGGAATGCTCACACCATTTACATAGGAAGCTGCAGGCGATGCAAGAAAAGCGGCAACAGCAGCAATTTCACCGGGCTCACCAAAACGTTTTGCCGGAACTTCTTCCCTCATGTTTTTTTCAACCACTTCTACCAAAACATTTCCCCTTCTTGCTGTATTTTCTATTAAAGAGGTTAAGCGTTCAGTGTTGGTAAATCCTGGCAAAATATTATTAACAGTAATGCCGAATTGTCCCAATTCATTTGACAGGGTTTTGGCCCAGGAGGCCACCGCTCCTCTTATGGTATTGGAAACGCCCAGGTTCTTTAGCGGGATTTTTACCGAGGTAGAAATAATATTGATGATGCGGCCGTAACCTTCCTGTTTCATTCCTTTCAGTATTGCTTTGGTAAGAATATGATTAATGATAACGTGCTGGTTGAATGCCCCGATAAACTGGTCTTCTGTTGCTTCCACTATAGGTCCGGCAGCAGGGCCGCCGGTATTATTAATAAGAATATGAACGGGCTGTTGCGAGGTGATTTCACCGATCAATTGCTTTACCGCATTCTGGTCGTTGAAATCAATCACATAATAAGTATGTGATTGGCGGATGGATATGTCCAGTTGTGAAACGGCTAGCTTCAGGTTTTCTTCATTTCGAGCCAGCAAAATGCAGTTTGCTCCCATCAGGGCCAGTTCTTCCGCGATAGCATAACCAATTCCGCGGCTGCTTCCGCAGATGACAGCGTTCCTTCCTTCAAGCGATAGATTCATGCAGTAAAGCTAAAACCGATTTTATTACGAATAGCGTAATTGTTTTGCCTGTAGTGATTACCGCAGCCGTAAAAGTTATAATCAACCAAACAGACCCTCTTGCCTCTTTTTCATTTCTTCTGCAATTCTTTTTCCGTCAGCATCCTGTGTTTCCAGTTTCTCAATAATGTTAGAATAACTTTCCTTGTCCCGGTTCTGGCTTAATTTGAATACATGGTCCATTGACTCCACTTCGACTTCAAAAGCGACGATGGCTTTCATTAGGCGGCTGGTATACTCTTCCGGAAGGTTATCGAAAGCAGTTGACGAATATGAATTGTTATTTTCAAAATGCAGGCTTGTTTTTCTCAAAACATCAATCAACCCCTGCTCATCCAAAAAACGCAGTTGCCCCTTTACGTGTACCGACATATAATTCCAGGTGGAAGCCTGTTGCGGGTTGCTGTACCATGTAGCACTTACATACGTGTGATGACCGGTAAAGACACAAAGCACCGCCCCGTTCTTTTCGAAAGCTTTATGATGATCTGTCCCCTTCATCATGTGGCCCGTCATATAAAGCTTCCCTTCCCGTTCCTCAACAAAAACTGGAATTTGTGTAGCTACCGGTTTGTTGTTCTCATCACACCCGGCTATAAAAGCAAAAGGATGCTGATGAATGAAGTTTAAAACAACTTGCCGGTCTTTTTCTTTGTAGTGAGGAAGGTTGTACATTGTTGTTTATTCGCCGTTTAAAAAACGAATCATCTTTTTCAGGTCATCTTCATTTGAAAAGTTCACTTTGTTTTCTTTCAAATAGCTTTTTATTTCCTTGCTCCTTGATGGGTAGAAATCAAGCAGGTTCTTTTTATTTGCTTCCTTAAAATGGTTGAACTCATTGCCTAAGTAAAAAACTGTTTTTTTTACAAACGTGAGAATTTCTCTTGCCACGAGCTCTTTAAAAGTAGTACCGTCTTGAATCGATTTGTACGTGTCAATTCGGGCAGAACTTTCCCCGCCATAGCCTCCCAACTTTTGCCTGTCGGTAAAAGCAATGAATTCTTTGCCTGCCAATTTTATTTTACCATAATCGGTTACCAGTTTTATATAACCTTTATCATAAAAAAAGGTATCTGTATTAATCACAATCTGTTTTATAGTAGCTGCATCAGCCAGCGAAAGCGTATCCCCTTTCCTGTCTATAAATTGCATTTCCTGAAAAAGGGAGTTGTAATTCAGTTTGGCCGGATAGGACTGGCCGTTTTTAAAATATACATTTCCCATGATGAACTCAGGGTAAGAATACTTTTCATCTTTGGGAATGGCATCTACAACTTTTTCGCCGGGATTTATCTTGAATGTCCTGGTTTTTTGTGCCAATACATTTTGATAACAAAGACAAATAAAAATAAAAGCGGGTAAAAGTTTCATATCAGACGCTTTGGTGCGTTTTAAAGATAGGCAAATGCCTGCTTAATCCACCACTCCTGCAATTTCTTCGCTTTTCATGTGCGCATTACGCATGGAAACACTTCTGGCCACTATTCCCGCAAATTCAATAAACGCTTCTTTGCTGATTTCATCGTCGCTGATCATAACCGGGACACCAATATCACCGCCTTCACGAATGCTTTGCACCAAAGGAATTTGACCCAGGAATGGCAGATCATATTCTTCAGCCAGCCGCTTGCCTCCTTCTTTTCCAAAAATGTAATATTTATGGTCGGGCAGTTCGGCCGGCGTGAAATAGCTCATGTTCTCTACCAATCCGATAATCGGCACGTTCATTTGCGCCTGGCCAAACATGGCTATACCTTTCTTGGCATCGGCCAAGGCTACATCCTGTGGTGTAGTAACCACCACTACACCGGTAACCGGTGCTGTTTGCATCAGCGTTAAATGAATATCTCCTGTACCCGGCGGCATATCAATCACCAAATAATCCAGTTCACCCCAGTTTACATCGGTGATAAACTGGCGGATGGCATTGCTGGCCATAGGTCCGCGCCACACCACAGCATTTTTTTCATCTACCAACAATCCAATGCTTAGTAATTTTATTCCATAGCGGTCTAAAGGAACGATCATTCCCTTGCCATTAATCTCCGTCATCATTGGCCTTTCACCCCTTACCCCGAACATAATGGGTACGCTGGGCCCGTAAATATCCGCATCCAGCAAACCAACCGAGGCGCCACCCCTGGCAAGCGCTAAGGCCAGGTTGGCCGACACCGTGCTTTTGCCTACGCCACCCTTGCCGCTTACAACAGCAATAACATTTTTTACTCCCGGTAAAACGGAACTTTTATCGGCACGAATAGTAGTAGTGCTGGATGTGAAGTTTACCTTGACAATGGCCTCTTTATTTACAAAGTCTTTGACAGCAGTTATACAGGCATTCTTAAGTTGTTCTTTCAGTGGGCAGGCCGGCGTGGTTAGCACTACGGTAAAAGAAACATAATTACCTTCAAGTTCTATGTCCCGTACCATATTAAGGGAGACCAGGTCTTTTCCAAGGTCTGGTTCCTGTACATTGCCAAGCGCCTTTAAAATATCGTCTTTGGTCATATTAGCATTTGTTAATGAAGTCGCAAAGTTAGGCCAAAGAAACATGCGCCTTTCTGGTTATAATTAATTAGACCGTTATTTTTGGAGAGATGAAAAAAGTTTTACCCCTGCTACTGCTTTTTGGTATTGCATTTACGAAGCAATCGTATGCGCAGTTTGAAACGGTAAAAGATTCAGTGGTACAATTATACGGTATTGTAATGACCGCCGATAGTCTGGTTGGCATTCCGGCAGTAAGCGTTACGATAAAGGGTTCCCACCGCGGTACCATCACCAACAACCAGGGGGTATTTTCCATCGTAGTATTAAAAGGCGACGTGATTGAGTTTACCCACGTCAGCTATAAACCCAAAGAGATTACGGTTCCATCCAATATTGCAGGGAATCAGTATAGCATTGTTCAACTTATGGTGGAAGACACGGCTTATCTTCCTGTAACCATCATCAGGCCCCGCCCTTCCCCACAACAATTTGAAAGGGATTTTGTAAACATCAAAGTTCCGGACGATGATATTGAAATTGCCCGGCAAAATAATGATGTAGCCAAACGGCGGGTGCTCATGAAAACGGTACCGGCCGATGGCAGCGAGGCTTCCAATCTTCAGTTCCGAAACATTGCTAACAAAGCCACTTATACTGGACAAATACCTCCCATGAACATCTTTAACCCGGCTGCCTGGTCAGAGTTTATACAAGCGTGGAAACGGGGCGATTTTAAAAATAAAAATTAAGTAGCTATAAGCAGGCTTCGGTTAACCAATTTTAGCAATAGCAGCTTTAAAAATATATTTGATTGTGCAATCAGCTACACTCCTGGCCTTCAGGTTATTTAATTCCACAGGCCGGCTCACATTTGTTAGTCCCAAATTCTTGTGCGTTATTTTCCCTTATGCTTCTGCGTCAACCTTTTTCTCAATAAGCAACAGAAAAACAGTAGCTAATACCGGCGCTATCAAAATCACATATAAAGCCCAATGTTTGGTGGGACATTCGCCACCACTGCATGATGATACGACAACAAAGTTGCGTACAGCCCAGGCAATATTAAAGGTGGAAATAAAAAAAGCTGTCCGCAGGCTCCAGACCTTGTTCAGCAATAAAAAAAGCAGAAATAAAGAAGAAAGTATTACATGGATCAAACCAGGCTTACCTAACCTGATAGCTTCAGCATGAAGCCCTGTTACCACGATGTTTTTATGTTCAATACTTACCCAGGGTAAAAAACAACTTATGATCAACGCCACGGCGGTGGCTATGGCCAACCCTTTCATGATTTGCATGCAGCGAAGATAAGATGAGTTCAAAGTTTATCGTTCATCTTTTCAACTCTGCTCCTTGCTTCTAAATAAAAAGGCCCCTGTAAAAACAAAGGCCGTTGGGCATAATATTTATGCACATGAGATGCTCAAAAATAAAAGCGATGACGAAGAATTAAATTAAATTTTGATAAGCGGTAATTTTAATACTTCAATAAGCAAAGAGGTTCATTCTCTAAATGTTTAAGAATTGTGGTTAACGATGTACAACTTAAATGATTAGAGTTTGAATCCCAAACTAACACTCACCACCCTGTTCTTATTGTTATTATCTTCAGAATTATTGCTGCCGGACTGGAGTTTAGCCAAGCCCAATCCATAATTTACGCCCAGCACGATAGACTTCCCTTCAATACCTACGGTGCCGTTTAATCCGTAATCAAACCGTTTTACAATACCAAAACCAGTTCCTTCCTCTTCACTAAAAGTAGTGGGATCATCATCAGAGAATTTTATTTTTCGTTCACTATTGTATTGTACACCTAAAATAGTTTGGCCCTCTGTTTTTGTTTTTCCGCCAATACCGATGCCCAGGTACGGGCCGGCACCAACAAAAAAGCTACTGCCTGCACCGAGCGGTGTTTTCACCAACAGGTTCGCAGGGATTTCTATGTAATGAGGATTGAACGTTTGACGGAAGTAGCCATTGGAACCTTCAGTCCCTCTTTGCACTTTTGAGCCTTTGCCCGTAAAAAGTACGCCAGGCTGAAAGTACAAGATACTGCCCAAATGAACATCGCCCATAATACCGGCGTTGAAGCTTGTTAGCATATTGCCATCATCTACTCTCCCATTATCTGTCACGGAAATATTAGCCAGGTTGATACCGGCCTGGATGCGGACATTGGATTGAGCCTGAATGGCAGTTGTCAAAAGAATTAAGGATGTAAGCAAACCAAAAAATCTCATTTTCATAAATTTTAGAATTTGTGGCTAAGGGTTACAAACCCCTTGCCATTTTTTTCAAATTAATTTAAATAACAGGTACAGAATTATACTGACCCTTGCAAAACAAGACCATAGACCATTCATTTCTTTAAAAGATTAAAGAAAGCAGTTTTTTTCTTCAAGGATTAGTGTCAACGTAGATTGAAACTCGCATACCACTTTAAATGTTTACTATACCACTACAGTATTTATGAATGCCGTTCCTGAATAGATACCTGTGAATACGTATGGCGAAGAAAGACCACGCCCTATGAATTTATCTTTATTTTGAGGACCTATCGAAATTGGCAGCATCTGTTGTAAGTTTAAGCCCCTCATCATAACGGGTGGCACTCCAACCAAATCTTGTTTCAAATTTTGAGCTGTCAAAAAAATAATCCTGCTCATACTGATAGATCATTTCTTTTAGCTCTCTTATCAACGGGACAAAAAGGCCCATAATGCTGATAAGATTTTTTGAAAGGATAAAGTACCTGGGCGGCCGGTTCATCAGGAGAGCTATCTTTCTTATAAATTCCTCTCCGGTAAATTTTTCATGCGATGTGGGCAGATGCCAGACCTGGTTGTAAACATCGGTGGTATTGCCTAACTGTGCTACCGCCCTGGCCGCATCGGGAGTAAATGTAAAGGAATGCACCTTATGAGCATTAGCCTGCCACATCGCTCTTTTTTTCTTTTTAAAATTATCCACCACCATAATATTCAGGATGCCTGTCTTATTATTAGGTCCGTAAAAATCGGCACTTCTTGCCACAAGGGCATTCAACTTGCTGTTATGTATGGCATCAAAGATCTTCCCGGCCAATTTCAACCGCAGCTTTCCTTTTTTCGTTACCGGCTCATTTACCGACTCCTCCCTCATATGCGGAATAGAGCCTGGCGAATACATATAGACGTTATCAAAAAATGCCAACCGGGCATTATGCAGGATACAGGCATCTATCACGTTATCCATGATGAGCGGCCAGTCACGTTCCCAAACCTTTATGTCGTATTTTAAACCAACCGTCAGGTAAACAACCTCCGAACCTTTTACGGCATTGTTCACATCTTCCCTGCTTCTTAAATCAGCCGGGAACAGTTCATCGTTTTCGTGTACTTTAACCGGGTTACGGGCAACAAGCCTGACACGCTCGGTATATTTTCTGAGCTCAAGAGCTAGTGGAATACCTATTGCGCCACCGGAACCTAAAATTGTTTGCATAGCTTATTATTTTTTCCGGTACAAAATTCTGTGGCACAGGCCAGGATAAAAATGACCCTGGTTAAGATTTTGCCGCCAGCAGCGAACGCCTTTTTATCCGGCTCAAACTTTCCGGTGCAATGCCAAGGTATTGGGCTATATATTTCTGAGGGATTCGCATCACGATTTCAGGTCTTTCCTGCAAAAGGCTTTCATAGCGTTGCTCCGGTGAACTTGAAAGAAAGGATTTTGTCCGTTTAATACTTTCAAAAGCTACATCCTCCATAAGAAACCGCAGGAATTCAGAAAAGGCACCGGAACGCTTCATTAATTCCACCACGGCCGTGCATGATATGCTGAGGCACCTGACATTGGTAAGTGCCTGTATAGACGAGGCTGACCGGGTTTGCTGTGAAAAGCTTTCGAGATCCGTTACAAAATTATCTTCCAGTGCAAAATTGCAGGTCCGTTCATTGCCTAATTCATCGAGGTAATACTGGTGAAGTATGCCTTCCAAAACAAAATATACGTGGTGCGCCATTTCACCTGATCGCAGCAGCATAGTATGCTTTGAGTAAATTTTTTCATTAAAAAATGAAAGTATAAGTCCCTTCTCTTCTTCCGGCACCTGTACAAATTTTGCTATATTATCAAGAAGTGATTGCGGCATATGCAAATTTATGATTTCTGCCTCACTGCCGTTGGCTAACAGCTTTTCTGTACGTTGCCATAGTGACTTTTTAGAAAACAGCAGCTGACTTTGTATGCCTCCCGCGGTTTCTAATTATTTTGATTTACTGAAAATGACACTTCTTCAAAAGGCTGTATAAAGGCTATCAAAAGTGATAGATTAGGTTACTGAAACCCTCACTGGCAACATAAGGCATGTTTGAATGGACATGTAGTAAGCAATAAAAAACCCCATCAAGGATGGGGCATTTAAAATCTTTTGCAATTGCGGTTGGCTTCAACCCGAATCATCCGCCTGGGCAGATCATACTTCCCGGCCAGGATACCATGGTTCTTCTCCGGAAAGATTAACAGGTAAAGGTAGGAAACCGGACTCCTTTCAAGTGAGAAACTATGATGCGAAAATATAAAATCAGGGCAGTTTACAAGTATTTTAGCAGAAATATTTTTTTATGATTGCCCGCATATGGCATGGATGGACCAGCGCCCAGAATGCCAACGCTTATGAACGCCTGCTGAGAGAGGAAATCTTCATCACTATCTCCAACCGGAAAATTGACGGTTTTGAAAAAATAGAACTGCTGAAAAGACCTCAGGAAAAAGAGGTTGAGTTTATCACCATTATGTGGTTTCGCTCCATTGACGCCATTAAAGCTTTTGCCGGGGAAGATTATGAGAAAGCAGTAGTTCCGCAAAGGGCACAAGACCTGCTCCTGCGATACGATGCACTATCGCAGCATTATGAAGTAACCGAATCAAAAACGGGCTGATTCGTTTTATAAAATAAGGAAGGGATTATCCACATCAAAACCAGTTTTTACTTTTTTTGACCCTGTAAACCTGTTTCGAATCCATCTGAACATTTTGTACAGCATAACCGTTGGTTTTAGAATGAATAATAGGTTTTCTTATTCGATCCAGAGGGATGGATTAAGCCGTAAGAACAAGGCCAGATTGTATGTTAACTTAGGAAACAGTGAAGGTGGATAACAACAAGATACAACTTTTTTCAAAAGAAAATCACCTGCTCAATTTTTTTTGAAAAAACTTACAATTCAGCCACCTGCCAAAGATTCAAATGAATTGTAACCCAATGGGTATAGTAAATGACAGCGTACAATTCTTCACTCATATTTTAAATAAGAAGGGCCCCAATGATGGGACCCTCTTGTATGATCTGTAGAATCTTTAAGATTCTGTGTGGTCTGCGATTAATAATCCATACCGCCCATACCTGGCATACCGGCAGGAGCACCTGCAGCAGCCTTAGGCTCTGGCTTGTCAGCAACTACACACTCAGTAGTTAATAACATACCGGCGATAGACGCTGCATTTTCCAATGCAATACGGCTAACTTTGGTTGGATCAATTACACCGGCAGCAATCAGGTTCTCATACTCCTCTGTACGGGCATTGAAACCATAATCACCTTTGCCTTCTTTCACTTTGTTTACCACTACGCTACCTTCAATACCGCAGTTTTCAACAATCTGGCGAAGCGGCTCTTCCAGTGAGCGACGAACAATTTGTACACCTGTTGCTTCATCAGAGTTAAGTGTTTTAACACTGGCCAGTGCTTCAATAGCACGAACATACGCTACACCACCACCAGGAACGATACCTTCTTCAACGGCAGCTCTTGTGGCGTGCAAAGCATCGTCAACACGGTCTTTCTTTTCTTTCATTTCTACTTCAGTAGCAGCACCAACATTCAATACAGCTACACCACCGCTTAATTTAGCCAAACGCTCTTGTAATTTTTCACGGTCGTAGTCAGAAGTGGTGTTCTCGATCTGAGATTTGATCTGGTTGATACGTGCCGTGATGGCCTCTTTTTCGCCTTTACCGCCAACAACAGTTGTGTTGTCTTTGTCAATTACCACTCTTTCAGCCTTACCTAAATAAGTCAGGTCGGCATTCTCTAATTTATAACCTTGTTCCTCAGAGATCACAATACCTTTTGTAAGGATAGCGATGTCTTGCAGCATTTCTTTTCTTCTGTCGCCAAAGCCCGGAGCTTTTACAGCAGCCACTTTCAGCGTACCACGCAATTTGTTTACAACCAATGTTGCCAAAGCTTCTCCTTCCAGGTCTTCAGAAATGATCAGCAAGGGAGCACCCTGCTGCGCTACTTTCTCTAAAATGTGCAGGATATCTTTCATGCTGCTGATCTTTTTGTCGTAGATCAGGATGTAAGGATTATCCAGCTCTGCTTCCATTTTCTCGCTGTTGGTAACAAAGTAAGGAGAGATATATCCGCGGTCGAACTGCATACCTTCTACCACGTCAACCGTAGTTTCAATTCCTTTAGCTTCTTCGATAGTAATAACACCATCTTTAGAAACTTTTTCCATGGCCTGGGCAATCAGTTTACCAATCTCGTTGTCGTTATTGGCAGAGATGGTCGCTACTTGTTCGATCTTCTGGTTGTCGTTACCAACCGTTTGAGACTGGGAACGCAGGTTTTCTACAACAACTTTTACTGCTTTTTCAATACCACGCTTCAGATCCATTGGGTTCGCACCGGCAGCAACGTTCTTTAAGCCCTCGGTAATAATAGCCTGGGCCAGAACGGTAGCGGTCGTAGTACCATCACCGGCAATGTCCGCGGTTTTGGAAGCAACCTCTTTTACCATTTGAGCACCCATGTTCTCAATGGCATCTTCCAGTTCAATTTCTTTTGCTACAGTCACACCATCTTTAGTAACAGCAGGAGCGCCGAATTTTTTTTCGATCACTACATTGCGGCCTTTAGGACCTAAGGTAACTTTTACTGCGTTGGCCAATACGTCAACGCCTTTCTTCATTTTATTGCGGGCATCAGTTTCGAAAAACAATTGTTTTGCCATATTATTTAATTTGAAAAATTTAAGAATTTGAAAATTTGAAAATTGATTTGAAAATCCGAAGCAGCTAATTTTCAAATTAGCACATCTTCAAATTTTCAAATTAAACGATTGCCAATATGTCGCTTTCTCTCATAATCAGGTAATCTTCACCTTCAATAGAGATCTCGGTTCCGGCATATTTACCATACAATACGGTATCGCCTTGCTTTACAGTTACGGGCTCATCTTTTTTGCCAGGGCCTGCAGCGATGACTGTACCACGCTGTGGTTTTTCTTTAGCTGTGTCCGGAATAATGATACCGCCGGCAGTTTTTTCTTCAGCTGCAGCCGGTTTCACAATCACTCTGTCGTGCAAAGGGGTAACATTTACTTTGTTAGCCATTTTTATGAATTTTTGGTTTAATGAAAATTGTTTGAAGGGTCCCAACATTTTGTCAGGTGCGCAAAGGTAGGCTAATTGTGTGCCATCAACTCAGAAAGTGCTAAAATTTCAGTTTTGACAGTAAGGAAGAAGGATTTTTAAATAGATGAGCTAACGAATTGTCATTTTTTCATTTTGTTTAATTTTTTGAAGGTAAAAAATGACACTTTCCGGTTTTCGTTTTTTTTAAGGACTATGAATTATTATCTATCTGTTACCCAAAGACGGGCTGCGATGAAGGAGGATCGGGTTTTTACCATTTATCATTGGCCATTTACCACCTTTAGGAATTTATTATTAGCTTGCCATGCAGCATTTTAGATATTTGCAAGCTCAAGTACCAAAGCCGGGGCACTGTTTATGAAAAGATTTTTGATCCTTATTTTCTTCGTTACTGTTAGTCTTCTCCTTAAGGCACAAACCTGCACCACCCCGGGTCAAACCCCATCTACCGCGTTTCCGGTTTGTGGAACCAGCGTTTTTCAGCAAACCACCGTTCCCATTTGCCGTTCGCAAAGCCTTGTTGTACCTGGTTGTAGCGGGGCCGACTATGCAGATAAAAACCCCTACTGGTACAGATTCACCTGTTTTAAAGGAGGCTCCCTGGGCTTTTTGATCAAACCAAATAACCAGGGCGACGACTATGACTGGCAGTTGTATGATATTACCGGCAAAAACCCGAACGATGTTTATACCGACCGCTCCCTGGTTGTTACCGGTAACTGGGCCGGAACCTATGGCAATACCGGCGCATCGGCATCGGGGGTAAACTTTATTCAATGTGCCTCCGATCCCAATGATAAGAAGAACTCTTTTAGCAGCATGCCTACGCTAATTGAAGGACATACTTATATTTTATTAGTGAGTCATTTCACCGATTCCCAAAGCGGTTACGGGCTTTCCTTCGGCGGTGGTACGGCTGAAATTACCGACCCCACTACCCCAGCCCTTAACTATGCTGAGGCCAGTTGCAGTGGAAATATTATCTGGATTAAGCTGAACAAAAAAATAAAATGTGCAAGCCTGGCTGCTGATGGCTCTGATTTTAGCATTACACCCGGCTCCAACAGCATTACAACCGTTACCGGGATTGGTTGCAATGGCGGGTTTGATACCGATTCCATTGAACTAAAACTCAGTGCACCGCTTGCTCCCGGCAATTATAGCTTAACCGTAAAGCAAGGCACAGATGGCAATACACTGCTCGATAACTGTGACAACTCTGTTCCTGTATCCGACAAAGTGGATTTTACCATTCTGCCGCTTTTGCCAACACCTATGGACAGTATAGCACCGGTAAGCTGTGCTCCACAGTCAGTGCGACTGGTTTTCCGCAAGTCTATTTTGTGCTCCAGCATTGCAGCCGATGGCAGCGATTTTGCCCTTGCAGGTTCTTATCCAGTAAACATAAGCGGGGTAAGTGGCGTATGCACAGGAACATCCGGCACAAAAGAAATCATCATTAATTTTTCACAACCCCTTTATCAAAGCGGCACCTTTACATTGACGCTGAAAACAGGGACCGATGGCAATACCCTTTTGGATGAATGCAGCCAGCAAACGCCGGCAGGATCGTTTTTAACCTTTACTGTAAAAGATACGGTCAATGCCGGCTTTAGTTATGAGAAAAAATATGGCTGCAGCATTGACACGGTAAATTATTTTCATCCCGGCGGCAACGGCGTCAATACCTGGCAATGGTCGTTGGATGATAACCAGACAAGCAACCTGCAAAATCCCCGCGCCTTTTACCAGGTCTTCAATCAAAAAAATACAGGATTAATTGTCAGTAACGGCTTTTGTTCGGATACCAGTACGCAAACGGTTTTGCTGGATAACTTTCTTAAAGCCGACTTTACTGCCTATGAAGATAACTGTCCGAAAGAGCCGGTTCGTTTTACAAGTACCGCACAAGGCGGGATTATGCAGCATCGCTGGTCTTTTGGTGATGGAGGAAGCTCCGGCGATGAATCACCCGCTTACACCTATGCCCAGCCTTATAATACGACCTCTTATATAGTGAAATATACGGTAACAGACAGTATAGGTTGTGAAAGCTCAGTTCAAAAAAACATCAAAATATACAGCAGTTGTTACCTGGCCGTGCCCAATGCCTTCACGCCCAACAATGACGGTAAGAATGATTTTCTGCGGGTACTGAACGCCATTAAAACCGAAAAGCTGGAGTTTAAGGTATTCAACCGGTGGGGGCAATTGGTTTTTAAAACAACCGATTGGAAGCAGGGATGGGATGGAACGGTTAAGGGGGTTCAGCAGGGCTCAGGCGTGTATGTTTGGTTTCTTAGCTATACCGACAGGGATACAAAAGAAGAAAGAACCATGCGGGGCAGCGCTACATTAGTAAGGTAAGAACAATGGCCTCATCTGATCTTAATTCACAAAACCACCTCATCCAATTAAATGATCAATCTGGCAACTTGTTTGTATTGGTAAATAAAATGCCGGATTATGAAACGCGTACTATTATCCATAATTGTGTTGTTTGGCATAACAACCATAGCATCTGCACAAACAACAAAAAATAATAATGCTTCCAAAGCAAAGACAGTTAGGGGCAGAGAGGCAAAAAAACACCCAACCAATGTTTCAGCGGACACGGTAACCCTGACCAATAGAAAGATCTACCATTGGTCCGATGGTCAACGCGCCACTCCCACAGGCGAGGAAGCTACCAGCAGCAACGGATCGGGCTATGCTACTTTAAAAAAAGACACCTCTAAAGTGGTAGGGAAAAGAAAACATTAATAACAGTGTGATCTTTCGGCCTGCAAAAGAAAATGTTATTAGTAGAAAATGAAAGCTTCTTATTAGTGGATCGTTGCTATCTTCGCCGGCTCAAATAGTTCTTAAACGATGATCAGCAGAAGGAATATCAGGGTAAAAGTGATGCAGGCCATTTACACATTGAGTACCCTTGAGCAGGGATTAAAGCCAGATGAACCTGTCAAATTATTGCAACGTCATTTTGACCAGTCTAAAGACTTGTTCATTTATCTCACTTATTTTTTAACGGAAGTAGCAGGCTATGTGGAGAAAGATGCGTACATGCGTTCCGCCAAACATTTGCCTACCCAAGAAGATCTGAATGTAAATACAAAGATCGCCGGCAATGAATTGCTCTGGAAAATAAAGGAGGAGCCTTCGTACCAAAGGGAATTGGACAAGGCAAAACCCGGGCAGCGCATTGATAAGGAATTGGTAAAAAAGATTTACCTGCAGCTGGTTGAACTGCCAGAATATAAACGGTACATCAGCACCAGGGAACGCAACAGCAAAGAAGAAAAAGAAATCCTTGAGGTCATTTTAAATGAGTTGCTTCTTCCCAATGAAGTTTTTATATCCCATATAGAAGAAAACTTTATGAATTGGGATGATGATGCCGACATGGTGATACAGCTGCTGGAAGGCCTTCTGCAAAAGCCCAACGCCATCAACTTTTCCGAAGTAATGAGCGCCGATAAATGGAGTTTTGCCAAAAGCCTGATCACCACGGTTTTGGAAAAAGAGGAGCATTTGGAAACCTTCATCGTACCCAAATTAAAGAACTGGGATGCAGAACGCATTGCGGCGCTGGATATGATCATTATGAAGATGGGCGTGGCGGAATTTCTTTATTTTGAAACCATTCCTCCAAAGGTTACCATCAATGAATACATTGATATTGCCAAGGAGTACAGCACCCAGCAAAGCGGACAATTTGTTAATGGTATTTTAGATAATATCCATAAAGAATTGGTTCAACAGGGCAAACTGCACAAGGTTGATTTTAAAAAAGCCCGGTTGAACGATGCAACGGGAAAAGCTTAAATAAATAGTGCTGGTAAGCAGGTGTGTCCTTTTCATTTTACATTTGCATTTTCAAAAATAAAAGATGAAGTATTTATTGACTTTTTTACTGGGCGGAAGTTTGTGGGCCTGCACCAATTCAGATCAGAAAACGGCAGCCGGCAACCGCGATTCGTTGAACCAGGTGGCACTGAATGATTCTGCTAATTTTACAAGCATCCAGTGGGTGGATTCTACTTTTCAGGATCTGGGAAAGGTGAATGAAGGACAGGTGGTAGATATTACCTGGCGGTTAAAAAATAATGGCAGCAAACCTCTGATCATTGCAAATGTGGCGCCTGGCTGCGGATGTACGGTGGCGGAAAAGCCAACAGAGCCGATCGCACCCGGACAAGAGAGCATTATAAAAGCAAAATTTGACAGTAAAAATCAATCGGAAGGCGAACACAGAAAAAGCATTACGGTAATAGCCAACACAAAGGAAAACCCGTATTACCTGACATTTAAAGTTGACGTAACAAAAAAATAGTTTAATCATTCAATCAATTCATATGTACTTATTACAAGCACCGGGAGGAGGTTCATTTCAATTCATTTTTTTGGGATTAATGATCCTTGTCTTTTGGTTATTCTTTATTCGTCCGCAAGCTAAAAAAGCAAAAAGCCAGAAAACATTTATCGATAACCTGCAAAAGGGAGATAAAATAGTTACCATCGCCGGCATACATGGCACTATCAATAAAGTAAACGATGATGGCACCCTTATGCTGGAGATCAATCCTGGCAGTTACATCAAAATTGAAAAAAGTGCCATTTCAATGGATTGGACAAACCAGATCAACAAAGCTGCCACCGCAGTCACCACTGATAAGAAATAAGATCAAAATACTAATTTCGAAATCCGGAGTTCTTACCAGCTTCGGATTTTTTTATTTCTGCTTATGCTAAAAATTGGTTTAACAGGCGGCATTGGTTCGGGAAAATCAACCGTGGCAAAGGTGTTTGAACTGCTACGGGTGCCGGTGTATTATGCGGATGAGGCTTCCAAGCGGCTTTATCATACTGACAAAGTTTTAATGGCTGATCTGAAAAAACATTTTGGCGAAGACGTGTATACCAACGATCAATTAAACCGCTCCCGGTTAGCAGAAATGGTTTTCAATAACCCACAGAAGCTGGAACTTCTAAACAGCCTGGTGCATCCTCCTACCCTGCGTGATGCTGAAGAATGGATGCTAAAGCAAACAGCGCCTTACATCATTAAAGAAGCCGCCTTGTTGTTTGAAAGCGGCTCTGTTGCCGGCCTGGATTATGTGATTGGAGTAAAAGCACCTCAACACATTCGTATCAAAAGAGTAATGGAAAGGGACGGTGTAACAAGAGAACAGGTGCTGAACAGAATGGACAAACAATTGGATGAAGAGATAAAAATGCGCCTGTGCGATTTTATCATTGAAAACAGTGAGCAACAACTGGTAATTCCGCAGGTACTGGAGTTGCATGAAAGGTTTTTACAGGAAGCCACGAGTAGTTAAAAGTTGATAAGTTAACAAGGGAAATCCTCTTTATTAACTTATCAACCAATCAACTTATCAACTATAATTTACTCAGCTTAACTTCTTCAGCGCCGCTGCAATACGCTCCCATCCTTTCTCAATATTCTGCATACTGTTGGCAAACGAGAAACGAACGCAATCCGGTTCGCCAAAGGCATCACCCATAACGGAAGAAACATGCGCCGTGTTTAACAAATACATACACAGGTCAGAAGCGTTCTTGATGACATTATCGCCATCCTTCTTTCCATAGTAATAAGACATGTCGGGGAAAATATAAAAAGCGCCGCCGGGTTCATAACACTGAATGCCCGGAATCCCTTTGATCAACTCCAGCACTTTTTTTCTTCTTGCCGTAAACTCTCTGACCATTTCCTCTGTAGGCTTAAGGTCTGACGTTAAGGCCACCACAGCCGCCTTTTGGGTAATGGAATTTGTACCGCTGGTAAATTGGCCCTGCAATTTTTCACAGGCCTTTGCAATTTCGGGAGTGGCCGCGATGTAACCCAAACGCCAACCAGTCATGGCAAAGCCTTTACTCAACCCGTTTACTATTATAACACGGTCTTTCAGCTCATCAAATTGGGCAATGCTTTCATGCCTGCCTACAAAATTGATGTATTCATATATTTCGTCGGAAATAATAAAAACATTGGGATGTTTTTTAAACACTTCCGCCAATGCCTTTAACTCCTCTTTGCTGTATACCGACCCCGACGGATTGCAGGGAGAAGAAAACATAAAGAGTTTTGTTTTAGGCGTAATGGCAGCCTCCACTTGTTCGGGTGTTACCTTA
Organism: uncultured bacterium; assembly: GCA_966095395.1. Classification (GTDB taxonomy): domain Bacteria; phylum Bacteroidota; class Bacteroidia; order Chitinophagales; family Chitinophagaceae; genus Flavisolibacter. The sequence goes on from CBHTSW010000005.1 coordinate 143,472, forward strand.
AAGCAGGCATCGGCGTGTGTACGGATTTCAACTACCTTGCCCCTGGCCATTTTCACCAGTTCGGAATAGGTAACCCAATAAGGCGTGGGGATGATCACTTCATCGTCATCATCCACCAAAGCAAAAATGGTATTGGCCAAACTTTGCTTGGCTCCTGTGGAAACAACAATATTTTCAGGCTTATAATCAAGCCCATTGTCACGTTTCAGCTTAAAGCAAACGGCTTCCCGAAGATCTAAATAGCCGGCCACCGGTGTATAATGGCTCCAGTTATCATTGATAGCCTTAATGGCAGCTTCTTTAATATGCTGCGGCGTATCAAAATCTGGTTCCCCCAAACTAAGGTCAATAACATCAATTCCTTTTGCCCTTAGCTCACGGCCCAACTTGGCCATTTTTAATGTTTCCGGTTCGCTGAATCTTGTAAGTAGAGAAGATAATTCCATGATTGCTTGTAAATGAGGGGTAAAAAAATTTAAAGGACACAAAAGTAAGTAATACAAATTCTATTTGGCATAGTTCATTTTAAAACCCGAAAGATCGGGCAAACGTTTGCGCCGCCTTTGTAATTCATAGTCATAGATCACCTTTCCCAGTTCCTTTAGGAAAGGATAGCCTACAGCATCATAATCGTATTTATCATCATTAAAAATGCCATCCGAATTACAATAAATGGTGGCACTCACTAAAAATTCTATGTTATTTGTAAAATCAACAATGTAAGCGGCATCGGTCAAAAATCCATAGGCATCACCCACTTTATTAAAGATGCGGAGGCTGGGATCTGCAATCACACCCTTTCCGCCATACAATAAGAACTTTACGTAGGCATCTGAATAAGACGAGTCATATTGCGGGAAGGTTGATTCCCGCGGCAGCATGGACATGTAACGATACAAAAATGTGTAGTCCTCTTTGGTGAGTTTGAATCGCTGGTTTTTTTTAACCGCTTTTGGAAAAATCACCGTCATTAAAATCGAATGAAGGTCAACCAGGGTCAGCCTGTTCTTCCTGGAAAAGTCAAATGGTTTGTTCACCACTTTGCCGCCGCTGTAATAACCCTTTCCTAAAAATGTATTTCGTGGCTGGTACACAAGGTCGCTTTTCACCAGCGGCTTTTCATAAATAATTTTAGCCGCCGTATCATAAAACTTCACCGGGTTGGTATGCCGGTTCTGATCCTCTGTCATGCTTACATCCAACCGGTGAATGATCTGCGGGGTGTCGTAACCTTTTTTATACAATTGGTTGTTGATGTATTCCTGTCCTAAAAATTCGTACAGGCGGTTGAAGGCGTCATTGTCGCTTACCAGGAATATTTTTTTTATGTAGTGGGCCACCGTTGGTCTTCCATCCTCACTGGTTGGATCGTTATACACCGGCGTCTGGCCGGGATAGGCAGCTTCGGTGATCATGGTAGCGTTTTTATCAAGACCCTTTCCCTTAAGTTCATTCAATCGCTGCAGGGCCAAAAACGCCACCGGCATTTTTACAGTAGAAGCGGGATAAAAGTACTGCGTGGGATCAACGTTGAAATAATAATTGGTAAACTGCGGTTTGTTATTCGGCTTGCGGTCAATCTGGGTGTAGATGATTTTAATATGATATTGATCCTTGTCTTTTAACAGGCGGTTTAAGTAGGCTGACCGCTCCGTTAAAAGAGTGGTAAGAAAGGTGTCATAACGGGCTTCGGATGGTGCTTTTTTTAATTCCACAGACGGCGTCATAGCCCGTTTGGAAGGGCTGCAGCTGAAAAGAATTAATACAGGGAGAATCGCTAAGGCAAACCGGCTTTTACTCTTCATAAAGCTAAAAAAAGGCTAAAAGCCTTTCAACAGGCTATTTTAGCCGATCAAAAGGCCTATAATTAAAGGCTGAATTTAAGGCGAAAAAACTATCTTTGCCAACTCTTAAAAAACCGTGTATGCAATTAAAAGGCTTAGTCCGTTTTTTTACCGTATTGCTGGTCCTTTATTCAATTTACGAACTATCCTTTACCTGGGTAGTACGCAGCCATGAAAGAAAAATGGAATCAAAGGCTCAACAATTCGTTGCCCAAAACTATGCTTCTGCTAACGAGGCTTTAAAAGATTCCATCTACAAAGCCCGTTTGAAAAGATTATTGGACAGTACAAAAGATGAAACCGTTCATTATGGTTTCACCGGTGCTGTCAGCTATCAAAAAGCCAAGGAAGAAGAATTAAACCTGGGTCTTGACCTGCAGGGTGGTATCAACGTTACCATGGAAGTTGAACTGAGTGGCCTTCTTCGCTCCATGGCCAACAACTCCAAAGAACCCAACTTCTTAAAGGCGCTGGAAAATGCCAACAAAAGAAAAGCCAACAGCAATGCTGATTTCATCACCTTGTTTGTTGAGGAGTACAAAAAGCTAAATCCAAACGGTCGCCTGGCTTCTTTGTTTGCTACAGGCAACCAGGATCGTATAAAAGTTACAGACAACGACGCCAAAGTGATCGCCGAAATCCGTAAGGAAGCGAACGATGCCTTTGACCGTACCTTCAACGTGTTACGCAACCGTATTGACCAATTTGGTGTAGCACAGCCCAACATCAATCCTGATAAGGAACGCGGGGTGATTACTGTTGAATTACCCGGTGTACAGGACCAGGAACGTGTACGCAAGTACCTGCAGTCCTCAGCCAACCTTCAGTTTTGGGAAGTTTATAAAATGGAAGAACTGCAGTCGTCATTCATTGCTGCCGACCAGGCCTACAGCCAGATGGTAGGCGGTGGATCTCACGCAGCCCCCGCACCAGTGGATACGACTACATCTGTCAGAGACACGTCTTCTACGGATACATCAGGAAAATTATCCGAGCTGCTAAAAACGGATACGGGTAAGAAAGCGGCCGATACATCTTTATCGGGCAAAAGAACGCTTACCGGCGATTTCTTTAAAGCTGGTTTAACGGTGTCAATCAATGATACAGCCGCTTTAAGAGAAGTTTTAAACAAGGAAGAAATCCGCAGCACCTTCCCTGCTGACGCCAGGTTTGCTTACGGCATTCCGAACCGCGATGCAAAAGGCAAGGCAGAAAAAACAGTTCCCTTCTATGTTTTAAAAACAAACGGCAGTGAAAAGGCTCCCATGGAAGGTGAAGTGGTTACTTCTTCACGAGCTACCTTCGACCAGTTTGGCAAGCCTAGCGTTTCCATGACCACCAACAGTGTAGGTTCACGTCAATGGGAGCAATTAACAAGAAGAAGCTACGAGCAAAAAAGACCGATCGCCATTGTACTGGATGATATTGTTTACTCCGCTCCCGTTGCCAATAATGGCCCGATCTCAGGCGGTAATACAGAGATCTCCGGAAACTTTACAGCGGAAGAATCAAATGACCTTGCCAATATCTTAAAAGCCGGCAAACTGCCTGCGCCAGCCAAAATTGTACAAGAACAAGTGGTAGGCCCTACTTTGGGTGAAGACGCCATCCACGGCGGTATAATGGCATTTGCACTTTCCTTTGCCGTGATCTTTATTTTAATGCTGGTTTATTACAACACCAGCGGCTGGGTTGCCAACATTGCGTTGACCCTGAACCTTCTTTTCACTATTGGTGTATTAACCGGTCTGGGAGCAACATTAACGGCACCCGGTATTGCCGGTTTGGTATTAACCATTGGTATGGCCGTAGATACCAACGTATTGATCTATGAACGTATCAAGGAAGAATTAACAAGAGGCAAATCGTACATACAGGCTGTGAATGATGGCTATAAACGATCCTTACCTCCCGTACTGGATGGCCACATCACTACTTTGTTAACCGCTATTATCCTTTTCTCTTTTGGATTAGGCCCGGTAAAAGGTTTTGCCACTACGCAAATTATTGGTATTCTTCTTTCCCTGTTCTGCGGAATTTTAGTAAGCCGTTGGGTGACTGATTGGTTTACCAATAAAAAACGCCACTTAGAGTATTTTACGCCTATCTCCCGTAAGATCTTCAGGCATGCAAACTTTAAATTCATTGAATACAGGAAAGTTGCGTACACGATATCTGTAGTGGTTTTACTTCTTGGTATTGGCGCCTTCATTCATGGTTTTGATGAAGGAGTGGAATTTAAAGGAGGACGCAGCTTTATTGTGGCCTTTGACAAAACGCCGAATGTAGAGCAGATCCGCGATGATCTTGCGAAAGCTTTTGGCGAAGCGCCGGTTATTAAAACAATTGGCGGAAACAACCAGTTGGACATTACAACATCTTACGAAATTGAAAACACGTCTTCGGATGTTGATGCAAGGGTGGCAGGCAAACTGATGGAAGGACTGCACAATCATTTGCCCGCAGGTACTACGTTTGAAACCTTCACCACTAAAAATGTTGTAGGTAGAACTACCGTATTACCCACCATTTCCGATGACCTGAAAAGCGGTGCCAAATGGGCTACCTTCTGGTCTATCCTGATCATTTCCATTTATATCTTCATCCGTTTCCGTGACTGGAGATATTCTTTGGGTACCATCGCAGCCTTGTTGCACGACGTATTAGTGACCCTGGCGGTATTCTCATTCTTAAAAGATGTGGTTCCGTTCCCCCTTGAGATTGACCAGCATTTTATTGCAGCCATTCTAACCGTAATCGGTTTCTCTATGAACGATACGGTGGTGATCTTTGACCGTATCAGGGAAGACAGCCGTAAATACCTTGGCGAGACCAAGGAAACGATCATTAACCGGGCCATCAACGAAACGCTGAGCCGTACTATCATGACGTCACTGACGGTGTTCCTGACCATTTTGATCCTCTTCCTGGTAGGTGGCGAGGTTACACGTGGATTTGCCTTCGCCATGCTGATTGGTGTGGTTGTAGGTATTTATTCTTCCGTGTTCGTAGCCGCACCGGTACTGGTGGATCTTGGCGGTAAAAGAGGGCTGGGATCGTCGGATATGACAGGTGGAGAAAAAGCAGTTGCTAAATCCAGGCCTGCGGTAGCCAAACATTAATCAAAACATTTTTTATACGCTAAAGCCTTCCTTTTACAGGAAGGCTTTTTTTATGGAGCTTTTTTATTTCTCCCCAAGACACAAAGATTTCAAGCTCTTTGATTGCTTTGCGCCTTTGCGTCTTTGCGAGAAACACCGCTGCATAGAATTGCTACAGTACAAGGGGGTGCGACGCAACAAAAGCTAAATAGTAGTAAAGCAGCTGACTAAAAACAAATGGAGTCTCCACTTAGTGAAGACTCCATTTGTGTAGAAGGCCAACCGCTTTGTCAGACAGCGAATGAACTGCCGCACCCGCAGGTAGTAGAAGCATTTGGATTTTTAAACGTAAATCCGCGGCTGTTCAATCCACCTTGCCAGTCTATTTCCATTCCATATAAATACATCTCGTGAGACTTCTCTATAACAAAGGTCAGCCCGTTTTCCTCGTACACCATATCATGATCCTTTTTGGCGTCAAAGCCAAGGACATATGACATACCGGAACAACCACCGCCTTTTACTCCCACACGCAGGTATTGGCTGGTATCAAAGCCAGGCTCGTTCATTAAACGTTTTACCTCGCCAATGGCGCCTTCTGTAAATTTTACAGGAGATTGTATCATCGTTTCCATTCCTCAAAGTTATTTAAACTATTTGTGACCCCATCGCTTTTAACCATTATGTGACAGAACAAAGCACCCATCCTAATATTTTCTTTACCGCGGAAAGAACCAGGCGAAGGCCCCGACAACACAAATCTGCACAGATGGCAGTTTCATATTATTTTTGCCACCTTAATAAATAACATGGAAGTTAACATCGTCAGTCTGGTCATCTCTATCATAGCCCTTCTTGTTTCTGTTTTTGTTTTTTTTCAACTAAAAGACAAGAACCCTTCTTCTGCAGATTCTTTCAGTACAAGGCCGCTGCAACTGCAGGCATATGAAAGACTGGTTCTTTTGTGTGAAAGAATTGCCCTGCCCAACTTGATAAGCCGCCTGAGCCAGCCGGGCCTGTCGGCAAAGGAAATGCAGGTATTTCTTATCGAAACCATCAAACAGGAATACGAGTACAATGCCTCGCAGCAGATTTATGTAAGCCAGCCTGCCTGGGAAGCCGTACGGAATTTAAGAGACCAGAGCATGCTCATGATCAACTCCATTGCCAAAACCCTGGCGCCTGACGCCACAGCCAGTGATTTGAACCGGAAAATCATTGAAGGGTTGATGCATGAAGAAAAAGCAGCCCTTCACACCTATGTAAGCGATACGCTGAATGCGGAAGCAAAAAAAATAATGTGATCTTTGATGCGTGAAAAAAAAAATTTTACCGATTCGGGTATTGAAATCAAGAGCGTCTATTCTCAGGATTCAATACAGGGGCTAAAGCTGGAGCAGCCCGGTGCGTTTCCTTATACCCGGGGTGTGCAAGCCGATATGTATCGTGGAAAGCTGTGGACCATGCGGCAGTATGCCGGTTTTTCCACTGCAGAAGAAAGCAATAAGCGGTATCATTATTTATTGTCGCAAGGCGTAAATGGTTTAAGCGTTGCCTTTGACCTGCCCACGCAAATTGGTTATGACAGCGACCACTCTTTAGCTGAAGGAGAAGTAGGAAAAGTAGGTGTGGCGATTGATTCCCTCGATGATATTGAAACCCTGTTTCTTGGTATTAAGCTGGAAGATGTTTCTACCTCCATGACCATTAATGCAACGGCGTTCATCCTGCTTTCCTTGTACGTGGCACAGGCAAAACGCCAGGGGGCTGATCTGAAAAAGATCTCAGGAACCATACAAAACGATATTTTAAAAGAATACGCAGCAAGAGGAACGTATATCTATCCGCCCAAACCTTCCATGCGTATCATCACCGATATTTTTGAATGGTGCAGTAAAGAATTACCCAAATGGAACACCATTTCTATTTCCGGTTATCATATCCGGGAAGCCGGTAGCACTGCGGTTCAGGAAATCGCCTTTACTTTAAGTAACGGCAAGGCCTATGTGCAGGCAGCGCTGGAAAAGGGACTGGACATTAATGTTTTTGGCAAACGTCTCTCCTTCTTTTTCAATGCGCATAATAATTTGTTTGAAGAAGTGGCGAAGTTCCGGGCGGCCAGGCGCATGTGGGCCAACATGATGAAAGATATGGGAGCTACGGATCCTAAAGCCATGATGCTGCGTTTTCACACCCAAACCGGCGGAAGCACGTTAACGGCGCAACAACCGCTGAATAATATTTCAAGAGTTACCATTCAAACACTGGCGGCGGTGCTGGGCGGCACCCAATCTTTACATACCAATGGCTACGATGAAGCACTTAGCCTGCCTACCGAAGAAGCCGCCAGGATTGCGTTGCGTACCCAGCAAATAGTAGCCTTTGAAAGCGGCGCCCCGGATACCGTTGATCCTTTGGCCGGCTCTTATTTTGTGGAAGCGCTGACAAAGGAAGTGGAAGAAAAAGCCTGGCAGCTGATTCAGAAAATCGACGCTATGGGCGGCAGTGTCTCAGCCATAGAACAGGGCTTTATACAGGATGAGATTGCAAGAAGCGCTTACGAATACCAGCACCAGATTGAAAGCGGCGAAAAGATTATTGTAGGTGTAAATAAATTCCAGGTAGGTCAGGAAGCACCCATCCCGGTTTTTAAAATTGATGACAGTATAAGGGATCATCAAATTCAAAAGTTAAACAAGCTAAAAGAAACCAGGAACAGTGAACAAGCCGCCAGGTGTTTACATGCTATCGAACAAAAAGCCACAGACGGCGAAAACCTGATGCCTGCCGTAATTGAAGCGGTTGAGAACCATTGCACCCTGGGAGAAATTTCAGATGTGCTGCGAAAGGTGTTTGGGGAATATAAATAATAGGAACTTGCATTTTTTTGCAACGAGTTGATTTTTGAATGATGGCATATTCAAGTTCGAAGGTGTGTTTCTTAACCAGGACACCCTCCTGTCTTTTTTACCTTAGCCTGCCTTATTCTTTCGCAATTTTTTATAACATATTTAATTAAAAAAGCCTTTCATTAATACTGAAAGGCTTTGACAAAGACTTAGAACGTTTACATTTTTGCTTTCGATATGGCTTCAATAGAATCCCTGTGCATTTTTAAAGTAGGCAGGGTTTTAGAGGCCCAGTTTTTTATATCGGCATCCTTTCCGCTGTTCGCTTCTTTTTCAAATTTTCCTATATCTTTCCTGTGGTCATCCTTCATCATGCTGATGTAATGCGAATCAAATGACTTACCAGTCATCTTACGCATGGACTCAATATGTTTGCGTTGAGCAGCAGGCAAACTATCAGGGAGCATAATACCGCGGGAGGAAACCAGGCTCTTTAGTTCATTGTTTGCCTGTCCATGATCCCGAACCATCATAGCGCCATAATCTTTTACCCTTTGACTACTGGCGTTTTGCTGGGCCAGGTTCCCGGCTTCCACTTCCATCATGCTTCCTATGGCGGCCTCCATAACAAAGGTAGAATCCGGCTTGGACAATGGCGTGGTATTCATATTGGCATTGCTGGTAGAGGGAGTGTTAGCATGCATTGAAGTGTCAGTTTTAGCATGCATGGTATCTACTGTTGTGGTTGAAGTTGTTGTTGTGTCTGTGCTTGAACCCGATGAAGTATTATTGCTGCATGACCAAATGGTTGCAGCCAACAAGCAGGTGCCAAGCATGAGATAGTTCTTTTTCATAAAAGATTTTTTGTCAAAAAGATTCAGAAAATTTTGTGCCACATAGCAGGTTTTCTAACACCTTAACATTTAATCTGTTCGAAAGAAGGTGTTTTTCATTCGAGGAATAATTTCTGCATTACAAAAAAACCGTAATTTGTTTTACAGACTACTGTTTATGAAAAAGCAATTTCTTCTCCTTTCGGTTTTACTTTGTTGTATTTGTAAAGCTCAGCAGCCCTCTTTTATTACCGATAGTCTTGACAGTTATATCAACCGGGGTTTACAGGATTGGGATATTCCGGGCTTGTCGATTGTAGTGGTTAAAGACGGAAATATTGTAATCATGAAGGGCTACGGTGTGCGGGATATGAAATCGAAAACAGCAGTTGATGAGAATACGCTTTTCATGATTGCCAGCAATACAAAGCTTTTCACAGGGACAGCACTGGCCTTACTGGAAAGCAGGGGTAAAATTTCTTTAAATGATAAGATCACAAAATATTTCCCAACCTACCGTCTTTATGACTCCATAACAACAAAACTGGTAACAGTGCGGGACCTGCTGACCCATAGAATCGGCACTAAAACTTTCCAAGGCGATTTTACCTTCTGGAACACAAATCTCAGCCGTGAGGAAATCATGAAACGGATGAGACTACTAAAGCCCACGCAACTGTTCAGGCAGGATTATGGGTACTGCAACAGTTGTTATTTAACAGCAGGACAGGTCATTCCAAAAGTTACCGGGAAGCCATGGGAAGATTTTATCCAGGACACCCTCATTGCACCATTGCAAATGAACAGCACTATGGTATTGTCCACCGGAGTGGCAAAGCAACCCAATGTGGCAACGCCCTACACAACATCTTATACCGGCACACTGCAGCAAGTACCTTTCGACAACTGGAACAACCTTGCTCCGGCCGCCAGCATCATCAGCAATGTCAGCGACCTTTCGCATTGGTTAAAGATGCAACTGGATAGTGGCCGTTACAATGGCAAGCAAATTTTACCATGGCCGGTGATACAAAAAACAAGAGACGTAAACATCATCACCAATAGCCGTAAATCTTCGGTTTATCCTGTTCATTTCCGTGGCTATGGTTTGGGCCTGAATGTAGCGGATTATAATGGAAGGCAAGTGTACTGGCATACCGGCGGCGCCGGCGGCATGGTAAGCAATGTATGTTTTATACCGGAAGAAAAATTAGGCATTGCCATTCTTACCAACAACGACAATCAAAGTTTTTTTGAATTGCTGCGCTACCAAGTCATGGATGCTTATTTAGGCGTTCCGTTTGTGAACCGCAGCCGGCAGCAATTAAATGGTTTTAAAAAAGAAATGCAAAACCAGGTAAACGAAATTGAAACCTGGCAAACAAGAGTAAAAGGACTGAAGCCGGAATTACCCTTATCGGCCTATACCGGCGTTTACACCAATGAATTGTATGGACCTATTGCCATCAGCCAAACAGGCAACCGTTTAAAAATAGATTTTAGTACAAAGCCCGACCTTACGGCCACCCTTGATTACATGGATAATGGTGAATGGCTGATGCAATACAGCAATATTGAATACGGGGTGTTTCCAATTCGGTTTGACATAAAAGGGAATAAAGTTAGATCTGTTACCACCAAGCAAAATGAGTTTGTGGAGTATGATCCTTATACTTTTATAAAGCGATAACATTTGATTTTTAAATCATTTTCCTTTTGTTGTCACCAGAGCCATATGCTAAGTGTTTTTATAAAATAAGAGGCTTATGTACTAAGCTGCGTTACTACGATTGAACCTCTGTTGCATCCCACTCTTTTACTACGACAATTCTATGCAGCATTGTATGACAGCCTTTTTGATACCAAAGTCTACGATAGTTGCATCTTCAGATCGTTCCTCAGGATGATAGTGAAGTGGTTACGGCTGCCGTCTTTACCAAATCCGGAGTAACAAAAACCAACAGCAATAGTAAGGACTGGCACCCGTAATAAATGGTTGTTTATTATCCCAAAGAACGAAGGATTTGTGAGAACCATTATAAAGAATGTAGCCAACAGTAGTACAGAACCGCTGCTCAATAAAGAACAGAACGTACAAGTGAGTGATCCGCCTTTAGTCGGACGCAGCACAACAAAAGCCTAAAGTAGCAATGCAATTGAATAGCCAAGTAAAATACTTAAAAACTGGAATCGTCAATTCATAGCGTGTCTTTTACACCGGTCCAAACATGGGCAGGTTAAAAACCAAAGTCTTTGCTCTTAATTAAACATTTCAAATCCCTTATTCAACTCAATGCTTTTTGAACCGGCATAATCATTCACCCTTTTTACAAATGAAAGATCACTGACGATCGTTTTGATCTTATTGATATCTTCAGCAAAAATCCGGTCTTCTTCTGCAAAGCCTACAAACTGCCGCACATAATCGTGTGCCGCTTCCAGTATGGCACTGCTCTTCAACGGCCTTCGGAATTCAATGGCCTGGCAGGCGGTCATCAACTCAATAGCCAAAATGTATTCAAGGTTATCCAGCACACGATTTAATTTTCTGCCGCTAATGCTGCCCATGCTTACATGGTCTTCCTGTCCCAACGACGTGGGAATACTATCGGCGCTGCTTGGAAAACAAAGGGTTTTATTTTCCGTTACCAGGGCGGCTGTGGTGTATTGCGGTATCATAAACCCGCTGTTCAAGCCTACGTTATTCATCAACAACATGGGTAGTCCCCATTTACCTTCCAGCAATAAATAACACCGGCGATCAGAAATGTTTCCAACCTCCGCTGCGGCAAAGCAGGCGTAATCCAATGGCAGGGCCAAAGGCTGCCCGTGAAAATTACCCCCGCTTATCGTGTCATCTTCTCCAAAAACAATTGGATTATCGGTAACCGAATTGATTTCAATTTCTACCAGTTCTTTCAAATGCTGCCATGCATTTCTTGAAGCGCCGTGGACCTGCGGCATGCAGCGCAGGGAATAAGGATCCTGTACCCTTCCACAATCTACGTGGCTTTGCATGATCTCTGAGTCTTTCAAAAGCTGGCGCAAGCGTTGCGCCACCAGTTTGCTGCCCGTATAAGGCCTTAGCTGGTGCAGGCGTTCATCGAAAGGGGCTTTGGTACCGGTTAATGCTTCCAGGCTCATGGCGCCTATGATGTCGGCTGCTTCCAGGCAGTTATGCATGCGCTGCACGGCCTTGATCCCGTATGCTAAAATAAATTGCGTTCCGTTTATTAAGGCCAGGCCCTCTTTGGGACCAAGTTGTATCGGCTTCAAATCAAACCGGTTCAATACTTCTTGCGCTTTATACTTTGCGCCCTGGTAAAAAACTTCTCCCAGTCCAATCAGGGGTAAGAACAAATGCGCCAAAGGAGCAAGATCACCGGAAGCGCCTACACTCCCCTTTTCAGGCACTACGGGGATCACATCATGTTCAAGATGCCAGAGTATTCGTTGAATCGTTGACAACTGCACACCTGAAAAACCCTGTGCTAATGCCTGTACTTTTGTGATCAGCATCAACCTTGCTATTTCCAAAGGCACCGCATCGCCAACTCCTACGCTATGGCTTTGCAGGATCTTATATTGAAGCGTAGCAGCATCTTCATCATTGATCTTTGTATTGGCTAAAATGCCAAAACCGGTAGTAACGCCGTACACTGTTTTATTGGCTTCCACCATGGCCCGAACGTGTTGCTGGCTTTGGGAAATTTTAGCCATTACATCCCCATTCAATTTTCCCTGCAAGCCGCCTTCGGCCAGCGATGTAGCCTTTTTAACAGTAAGTTTGTCACTTCCGTAGAAAAAATTCTGGTTCATAATTCAAGGATCGAAAATAACTTTTATCTTACAGCTACAAGCCACTATTTATTATCACTATGGAAAACCTGATCTTTCTTCTTACCGCCTCTTTGGTATTATACAAATCTGCGAAAAAACCCAAGCGCACATTTATAGGGGATACCAATTGTTCGGTGCTTTTTTCACCGGATGCCACATTTGATCTTTCCCGGTCGGAAGAAGGCGACCAATTGTATTTTGCCGAACACACGGATAAAGAAATTACCTATGGGGTTTTGTGTGCCAGTATTCATTCCCGGCTGCCGCTGGAAGAAGCCGGGGACGTGATGACCACCTATTTAAACCGCCTGCGTAAACCGTTTAACGCCCCTTATAATACAGGTGTAAACCGGTGTGAAAACTGGGTCCACGATTGTGTAACAATGGTTGATTACTGGCAGGATGCCGACAACCGGGACTGGAAAGTAAAGGGCTATACGGATGGTCAGACCATTGCGGTACTCTATGTAAAAAACATCAATGATATAACGGTTGAAAAGCAGGACGAATTTTTAGATAGCTTTTGCTTAGGTAAATAATGAAAATTTATTTGAATTCTCCTATCTTTGCCGCTCTTTAAAAAAAGCGGCTTTTAGAAGCTGATTTTTTTAAGAAAAGGTCCGGTAGCTCAGCTGAATAGAGCAACTGCCTTCAATTAGGAGCCGTTAGTTTGGAAACATCTTTCGGGATCCTGGCTGATCAGGAAAGTCTTCGGAGTGAATAATCCGGTGACAGTTTGCACAGAGAAGCATGCATTTTATCAAGTTCTTTTTTTATTGCAGTCCATGATTTTAGTCTCAGCTTTGCCCAATCGTATTCTTTTGCGTTGGGTGAAGCATGATGAAATTCAAAAACCGCATAATGAGAGTCGTTTAAATGCAGTTTACATCTTTGACATTGAGCGCCTTTGTACATTATTGCATCTGTTTTACGTTTGATCCATCGTTGAATGGCCCTTTTGTTAAAACATGCCTTGCAATAACACATTACACCAAACGAGTGTGATGCTGATTTGTAAAAATCAGTCAGAGGCTTTTGCTCCCTGCAATCTGTACAACGTTCTGTTTGTTCCATGATAATCGTGAGTTACGCTACCAGCGTGACGCAGAGACTGTACGCCAGGCACCTAAACTCCGCAAAACGGAACATGGTGAAGAGACAGTCCAGACCACAAAAATAACCGGCGATGGTTATTGTAGTGAAAACTATAGTGGTACGCTAAGCAGTAGGTCATTGGTTTGAATCCAATCCGGATCACTTGTAATTTGCCTGAAATGAGCCACCACAGCGAGTTTCAGGCATTTTTGTTTTTATTTGGTTGGCCGTTTGGGTTGGCCGTTTTGTTTTGCCGGTGCCTGGTCGCTCCCTACTTGCTGCCGGTATTTTCCCTCCTGTTGAAGTGTTTTTTCAAATTAACTTTATAGTGGGCCTCGGCCCCTGTTATTCGCAATAATAGTAGAACCCTCTAATTTGTAGGGGCTTTTGCTATATTATAAGATCCGTTGCCAACACTGTCGTTGTCTCCCATTCCCAATAGCGAAGCGGCTGATAGTAATTAATAATAAAAACCGACAGGGTTTAAGAAAGATTAGATTTATTGCGGCGGTCGTTTAAGCATTTCTTCTTCTATAATTGGAATTAAGGCTTTTTTCAGATAAGTGTTTGATAAGAGAGAAAACATTAAACCCCGGAGAGTATGAATAGAAATTACAGTTAACCTTTTATCAAGATCGACATTAACTTTGTGTGTAAGGTCTTTAGCTTGAGCTACAGCATCGTCAAAATTCCCTATTTCAAATGTTGATACAGTAGTAATTGAAGAGAGATCCTCTCTTGTTCTTTTTCTGAGAATAGTGACGTTGGCCACTATGGATAATAATTTTTTTTCTGAATTTACTTTTGTTTTAGTTGTGAAATTAAATTCAAGTTCTACGGTTGGAAGGATATCGGACGGCTTTGGATTTAAGACAATGCTTGTGACTTCCAATGCAATAAACCTTGTCAATATTGCTTTTGTCGAATGTTTACTTGTCCTTGTCCTTGTCTTATTCATGGGCTACAACTTGCCATTGATTTGAATAGTTACCATTAAAAATAGCATCGTACTGCTTACCAGGTACTTTAGTAGTAGTTGTGAAAACAAAAACATTATCCTCTTCATCACTATCTTTTACATCAAGCAGTCTTATTTTTAATATCTCTTCGATATCGCTTAGGGTATCCATAGTGAAATTATGATCCCCTTTTAACCATTTCGATATTTCAGAAGCATACTTACCAAGGCTTTGGGCCAATGCTTTATTATCTAAATCCAATAATTCTAGTGCATTAGATATTTTAGCGGCAATTAACATTCGCTTTGGTAGGCGAGCCCTTCTAATCGGGTCACCAGAGGTTTCTAATCTCTGTCTTACCTTGCTTTTATGTTTTCGTGGACTATTCATAATCCTTGCTATTATAAATAAAGTTTGTTTTTGATTTTATTCCATTTGCGCTTATGGTTATATCACCGCATCTTTCGGCTTCCTCAAGAGTAGTTTTAACTTTCTTAATTATCTTATTTTCATCTCTAAGTTTAGGATAATTTTTTAAAGGACCGGGGCCGGGCTTTATTCCACCTCCGCCAATTATAGCTACATTTTCACCATACATAATCCCATAAAGCCTCAATATTTTATTGGGTCTATTACAAATTGCTACTATTCCATCACCATAGCTTTCAGCTTCAAATGGAATAATCCTATTACTCCCCATCATTCCACATTACTAAATTAAAAAGATTGGCAAAAATTAAAAATATGCCTGAGCGATAAATACAACAACTCTCATTGACTGAAAAAATGGGTGGTTAACCTACAAGAACAAACCCTTTGGTTTTAATATAGCTTAGCCATTTTAATTGATACAGTCACCTTTCTTGTTTTACACGCCTTTAT
>CBHTSW010000006.1:0-155598 GCA_966095395.1 uncultured bacterium
TGTACCGCGTACGGGATTCGAACCCGTATCACCACCGTGAAAGGGTGGTGTCCTAACCCTTAGACGAACGCGGCTCGTTTTTGGGAGTGCAAAGATAGGCCGCACTCTATTTGCTTCCAAAAAATTTTAAAATAAAAATCCCGCATCCTTTACGTAAAGGATGCGGGATGGAATTTCATAGGAGCAATTTTTTATTTTTTTGCCAGGTCAAACTTGCGGAAAATGCTCTTCACACTATTCTGAATTTCTTTGCTGGTTAAATTCCTGCTGTTTACTTCATCGGTGGTCCAGCCCTGCCAGATGGTTTTATCTGTTTTGGCGTCTATCATGCTAATAGTGATTGTTCCCTCTCTTATCTGTTCCTGATCCCTGTCATATCCTAAAAACTGGGAAGGGTAATATACCGACATCCAGCGGCGGGTGTAAGGATTGTAATAATAACGGTTGTACGATCGGGAGTAAACAGGATTGTTTTGTTCCTTTAAACCTTTTTCAACCAACACATCATAGGTCAACAGGACATCCGGCCTTTTGGATTCTCTCCAACCCGTTTTGGCCAGTTCCGCATTCACTGCCTGCTTAATGGTTCGCTCTGTAAGATCGGAAACCCTGGTTTTCGTGGAGTCGTTTTTTGTTGCTTTTGTATCTACCCAGGCATAGGTATGATAGTTATTTAAATCAACTGTTTTATCTTTTTCCACATGTGCCACGCTTGCACAACCTGCCAGCAACAAGCCGGCAACAACTGTCACATTAAAAAGTTTAAAAAATCTCATGATTGTTCTCCTTTGTTTTTACCATTTCAAGACGCAGGAAACAATGCATTTATTTTAAACAAGATGTGAAAGTTTGGAGGAGACCTCTACCTCTAAAATTACCCCCTTCCAGCAATAAATAAGGAATGGAAACCCTAAGGGAAAGCGGTTCGTTAAATTTATTAACAATCAGCTAAGCCCAACTTCAAAATGCCGTTCCGGAATTTCAACATCAGTGAAGCCCTTTTTTATTAACCGGCTTTTAAACGGAACCTGCACATCATATTCTCCATGCACTAAAAATAATTTCTGCACCTGCGAGGGGTCCTGGCAGGCCAGCCATTGCGACAGATCTTCATAGTCTCCATGGGCACTCATGCTTTTTATGGCGCCAATTTCTGCATGCACTTCGTGTTGCACACCAAATATGCCCACTTCTTTTGCGCCTGCCAGCAACCGTCCGCCTAATGAGTTTGGCTCACAATAGCCTGTCATCAAAATGGCATTGCGGGAATTTTCAATGCTATTGCTGATATGATGCTTTACCCTTCCGGCTTCTGCCATGCCGCTGGCCGAAATAATGACACAGGGCTCATTCCTGTAGTTCAGCAACTTCGATTCATCTACTGACTTGATGTAATGAAGCCCCGTGAACATAAAGGGGTCGCTATCGCTTTGCATTACTTTTTGAATCGTCTTGTTGAAATAGGATGAATAATTTTTAATCAGGTCGGTCACGGCCATGCTCAATGGACTGTCTAAAAAATAATCAAGTCTTGGCAGGCGGTTTTCCAATTCCAGTTGATTAAAAGCATATAATATTTCCTGTGTTCTGCCCAGGCTAAAAGCAGGAATGATCAATTTTCCCTTTTTTTGAATGCAGGTTCTTTCTACCCAGGACAGCAAGGTATCCACCGAGGTATGTACATCTTCATGCAAACTGTTTCCGTAGGTTGATTCCATGATGATAAAATCGGCCTGGGGAAAGGTTTGGGGCGATTTCAGGATCACATCCCGGTAGCGGCCTACATCCCCGCTAAACGTTATTCGCTTGGTGATTCCATTCTCCGTAATTCGAACATGTACACAGGCACTGCCAATAATATGGCCCGCATCGGTAAACATGGCTTCGACCCCTTCTATCACGGGAAACCACTGGCCATATGCCTTCTCCCGAAAATAAGAAAAAGAGTTTTTAGCATCTTCCAGTGTATATAGAGGTTGTTGCAAGGGAGTCCCCTGCGCCCTGCTTCCCTTATTATGATACTTGGCATCGCTTTCTTGTATCTCGGCGGAATCTTCTAAAAGCAGTGCACTTAACTGCTTGGTAGCATCGGTACAAAATATTTCACCTTTAAAGCCTTCTTTTACCAGCTTTGGTATTAAGCCCGAATGATCAATGTGTGCATGGGAAAGAATCATGGCGGTAACTTCCTCCGCATTAAAGCCAAACCTTCTGTTCAGCGCATCGGTGTCTTTTCCCATGCCCTGAAACATGCCACAATCCAATAAAACCTTATTTCCGTTCTTAAGCGTGATTAAGTGCTTGGAGCCTGTAACCGTTCTTGCCGCGCCATGAAATGCAATCTTCATAAAACCGTTTTATACGTGTGAAAAATCTTAACTGACTTCTTTTGCTTTAAAAGACCAGGTTATCCAAAATTCGGCCACCAATTCATTCCTTTCATTAAAACCAGATGATTTTGTTTTGACCGTTTGGCTTTCAAAAGAATCAATTGTCTTTTGAATCGTTTCCTGTATCAACAAACCCTCTTCACAAATAAATTTTGTAAGACCCGTGGTCTTTTTGTAAAACTTTCCTTCCACTGAGACCACCAGCATGGATACTTTGGGCGACCGCTTGTAAACGTGGGCCATAGCCAGGATGCCCGTGCTCATTTCTGCCGCCATGCTTAAACAGGCAAAATAAGTGGACCGAAACGGATTTTGGGTAAACCACCTAAAAGGAACAGTAACGGCGCAGGAATATTCGCTTACCTCTTTTACCTTCAGGCCGGAAAAATAAGCAGCAGGAAGTTTTTGTAAAAGAAACCACCTGAAGGTAACCGGGTTCCTGATTAAGGCAAAAAATGCAGAAGCGTTTGTGCCAGCCTTTGTGACTGTGTTCATTTCTTAAAGGTATTACATGCATCCATAATCCAAATTATTTCGTCAAATTTGACAACCTTAAAATTTTATATGAAAAAAATTCTCCTGATTGCTTCCCTGGCCTTTTCGGTAAACAGCTTTGCACAAAATACGAGCGGCAAACTCAACTTCCAGAAAGGACAAAAACTGGAAATGGTAACAGAAACCAAAAAAACAACCACCATGGAACTAATGGGACAGCCTATGGAATCAACGGTAAATTCCACGATAACCCAGGTTTTTGATGTAGCGGATGCTAATGCAGACAGCGCCACCATTGAACATAAAATAAAGCGCCTGGTATTTGCCGCCGAAGGGATGGGCAACTCCCAAAGCTTTGATTCTGAAAAGGAATCAGACCGCAAAAGCGAGATGGGAAAAATCATGGAAAAAAACCTGAAGAATAAATACAAAATGACCGTTGATGCCTATGGGAAAGTAATTTCCGTAAAAGCAGACGATGCCAATCCTGCCACTAAGAATGCCGAGGCAGATGCCATGGCCGAATTGGCTTCTTCTCAACTGGGACTTAGCATAGGCTTACCAAAGTCCGGCGATGCCAGCATTTTTAAAATTTTACCAGGTAAACAAATTTCGCAGGGCGATACCTGGACGGACAGTGCTTCCTCCAACGGTCAAAAAAGAAGAACAGTATATAAAGTGTCCGGCATTACAGATACAGACATCCTGCTGGATTATACGGAAGCTATCAACATCAACACCACCCAGCAGATCATGGGAACTGATGCCAGCATTCGGTCAGATGATAAAGTAACGGGACAAATTACCCTTGATAAAGCCACCGGTTTGCTGAAACAAAAAACAGCTACCATTGATTCTACAGCCACCATGGAAGCGCAGGGAATGAGCATTCCTTCAACCGGCAAAACAATCATAACGATTACCGTAAAATGATCAAATCAAAATAGCCAGCATAAAAAATCCCGCTACCAAGCGGGATTTTCCTTTATAAAACTTCAATCTGATTTTTTAGCAGGTCTTCAAACTCATCTCGTTTGCGGATGAGCAATGCTTCGCCGTCTTTTACCAAAACTTCTGCAGGTTTCAGGCGCGAATTAAAATTGGAAGACATTTCAAAACCATAGGCACCCGCGTTGTAAAACACCAGGTAATCGCCTTCCCTTACTTCGCTTAATTTTCTGTGCCAGGCAAATGTATCGGTCTCGCAGATATTGCCCACCACAGAATACACCTTTTGCTCCGCACCGGGATGGCTGACATTTTCTATGCGGTGATAGGCATCGTAAAACATGGGGCGTATCAAATGATTAAAGCCACTGTCTACACTTACAAATTCTGCCGCAGGCGTCTGTTTCAGTACATTCACCTTTGTAATAAAATAGCCGCATTCACTCACTAAAAACTTACCCGGTTCAAACCAAACCTGCAAAGAGCGGGCATCGGGGTGCGCTGAAAACAATTCGGAAACTTTTTGTGCCAACAGGTCAATGTCGGTTTCAGAATCCCCCTCCTGGTAAGGCACTTTAAAGCCGCCACCAAGATCTATAAACTTTAATTCTTTAAAATGCGGAATGATGTCAAATAAAACTTCTATGCCCTTTACAAACACATCCACATCTTTTATTTCGCTGCCGGTGTGTATGTGCAGATCGTGAATTAAAATATTGTGCTTCTCCACCAAAGCAACCACCTGGTTTATGTGTTCAATGGGAATACCAAACTTGCTTTTTTCGTGGCCAGTGGAAATTTTAAGATTGCCGCCTGCCATAATATTGGGCCGCAGGCGAATACCTACAGGATAACTGTGCCCGTATTTTTTTCCAAACTTTTCAAGGTTGGAAATACTGTCAATGTTGATGATAACACCTAATTCTTTGGCTTCTTCAATTTCACTAAAGGCAATGCCGTTGGAAGTGTATAAGATTCTTTCGGGGGGAAAACCTGCCCGGAGGGCCAGCCTGACTTCGTTGATAGAGCTGCAATCCACATTGGCGCCAAGCGATTTTACATACTTAAGCACATTAATGTTGGTGAGCGCCTTACAGGCATAAAAAAAAACCGTATTTGTGTTACTGAATGCTTGTGTTAACTTTTGATATTGTTCTTTTATCTTTTCAGCATGATAGACATACAGGGGTGTACCAAACTGGTCAGCTAATTGAACCAATTGGGTATTTGATAAACGTTGCGCCATTGTGTGAAACTGAATTTAAAAAACCTGCCGGCAGGCTGATAGTATTGGTTAAAAGGAAAATCACATCTTTGATCAGTCTTCTTCTTTTTCTTCAGATGTATCTTTTGCATCCGGCTTAGCAGAACCTTCTTCATCATCCGGGTTTTCAGTGGAAGTTTCTTCTTCGTCTGTTTCTGACGGCACATCTTCATCAGCCACTTCCTCTTCTACCGCCTCTTCAATTTCTTCCTCATCGCCTTCTATAAATACTTCATCGGAAATGTATTCTTCAATGGCTTCTTCGGTAGGTTCGTCTTCCGTAACCTGACCTTCAGGCGCCTCATCCTGTTCAGCTGTTTCCGCCGAAGGCTCTCCCATTTCAAAACTATGACCGTTTAGATTTTCTTCCGTTAGGACTCCTGGTTCTGTTTCTGCACTGGCAATCAACTCGCCATTATCGGAAACGGCTAATGTTTCACCTTGCTCAAAATCGGTATGATGAACAACTGTGGGTTCTACCACCTGGTCGGCCAGCACTTCTTTGATCTTAGGCAGGTCGTCGGGGGAGTTGATCCCAAAATAATCCATGAAGTTTTTGGACGTAGCATACACCAAAGGATGGCCGGGCAATTTTTCGTTGCGGCCGCTGATAACGATCAATTCTTTCTCCAGTAATTTCTGAACCGCATAATCACTGCTTACACCACGAATAGCTTCAATTTCTCCTTTGGTTACAGGTTGCTTGTACGCCACTATAGCCAGGGTTTCCAAAGCCGCGGCTGACAAGCGTTTTAAAAACTTCTCGCCGTTAAGTTGCGCAACCGTTTTATGATAGTCTTTTTTTGTCAGGAACTGCCAGCCGCCACCACTTTGTCTTACTTCAAAGGGATAAAACTCAGAACTGTATTTCTCCACAATGCCTTCCAGCGAAGCGTCCACCTGTTCTACTTCAATTTTATCTTCCATAAAACCAAAGGCCTGGTTTACCAGTTCGGTGATTTCAGCAGGCGTCAAAGGCTTATCGCTCGCAAAAATTAAAGCTTCGATATGTGGTATGAGGTTCGAGATTTCCATGAAAACAATTTGAAAATTTGAAAATTAGCCAATTTGAAAATGATGAATTCAAAACATTTCCAAATTTTCAAATTTTCAAACCATGTAATTAGCCTTGTAACGCCGCGGCACCGCTTACAATCTCTGTCAATTCGGTTGTAATGGCTGCCTGCCTTGCACGGTTGTAGGTAATTTTCAAATTACGCAACAGTTCGTTGGCATTTTCGCTGGCCTTATCCATGGCTGTCATGCGGGCACCATGCTCAGAAGCATTGGCATCCAGAACGGCTTTATACAATTGGGTATTTAAAATCTTCGGCATCAGTTCAGCGATCAATTCTTCTTTATTGGGATCGAAAATAAAATCAGCCTTGGTAGCCGTAGCTGCATTTTGCGCTTTCGGGATAGGAAGAAACTGCTCCGAAACAAAACGCTGGGTGGCCGCATTTTTAAATTCACTGTACACAATTTCAATCCTGTCAAATTCTTTATTCAAATAGGCTTTTACAGCCGCCTGCGCAGCTTTTTGCACATTTTCAAAACTCAGGTGCAGAAAAATATCTTTATACGTATCGCTTACATTGAAGTTGTTCTTGGCAAAATGCTCAAAGCCTTTTTTACCAATGCTCCAAATCGCGACGTTGCCTTTTGCCTGCTGGGCGGTATATTTTTCACGAATGAGCTGTTTTGCCAGTTTGATCACGTTGGCGTTGTAGGCGCCGGCCAGTCCGCGATCGGAAGTAATAACGATCAGAAGCACTCTTTCTACAGCTCTTTCTGCAGCCAAAGCATTGCCACCTTCCACTTCGGTATTGCTCACAATATTGCTTAGCATTTCCTGCAGCTTTTTAGCATACGGACGCATTTGGATAATAGCATCCTGGGCACGGCGCAATTTGGCCGCACTCACCATTTTCATTGCCTTGGTAATTTGCTGTGTGCTTTGTACTGATTTAATGCGGTTGCGTACTTCCTTTAACTGACCAGCCATATTGAGTTTATAGTTTCTTGTTTGTGGTTTTTAGTTGTGTGCCAGGCTTTTATCTCTTGTCACCATCCGTTGCGTCGCACACTTTTACTACCTGTTCGCTATTCGGCCCGGCTTTCGGCCCGCAAAAGTACGTGCTGAAAGCAGAAATTCCATAAAACAGGGAGAAATTAGGCCCATAGCTTCGTTAAAGGTGAAAACCAGCCGGTTGGACGCCGCTTTGTAAGAAGAAATTTTCTTTTTCCGGTGTCACAAGGACAGCAGGTCATAAAATTCATGTTCTTTTAAAAGCAAAATCTCCAGCTTGAAGCGGAGATTCCACCAGGATGGGTTCTGTTTTGTTTTGTGAGATCAAATGGTTTATATGTTTACCGGACAGTGTATTGGTAGCAATCACTCCATAACACAACGGCCGATGTAGCCGCATCTATTACCTGGAAATGAATGTCGAAAGCCGACCCGGACGCCAACACTGCTACTGAGCGCCATAGTTCTACTTTGCCGGTTCCCTTTGCGTCCGTTAGTATGGCCTGTGGGATTAAGCCCTTGCCCAGGGTGAGCCAGGTAGTACTGGTGCAATTACCATCCACTTCGTTAACGGCATCTACGGCTCTTTGCAACAAATATTCGTGATTGGGTTGAAGGCCGCGAACCCAGGTGTCTAATGTAATCACCTTTTCGGGGTCTTTATCCTGACGAAACTTGATAAACCCGAAGGCATCCCCTTCTCCGTGAAGGATCACATCAAGGTTAAAAGGTGGTGAAGTCGGGGTGTCTGATTTTTTACAGTTTATGAGCAGAAGAGGAAGCATCAGCATGAAGCCCCCGAACAAGCGGCTGATAAAACTATTGATTTTCATAAACCTTATTTTAAATGTTAGTCATTACAAGAACATAACTCCTATTCGAAATAGAATGGTCAAACCAATCGAATAATCAACATTTTCTTTAAAGTAATCCGGAATTGCTATTTCACAGTGTAAGAAGAGAATAAAAGGGATAAAATTGTACGAAGGCATTCTGTAGGCCCGGACGCGCAATCAGATATTAAAATTAAGATTTTAGATTACCTTAATTTATTTTATTATTTGTGTGGAAGAGTATTGAACATTTAGAGCCTTTCTCTAAAATTCATCAATAAGAATCCTGTATTTAATCGATTATCCGAAGGGATTTACATGGCAACTATTCCACCAATTCAAATTCCCTTCGCAAGCTGTATCTCATCCAAATCCGGCCTTTGTTTGCGCCTTTGTTCACGGTTCTTTCGTTTTCCGTGGACAGTTCAAGCACAATGGGGCCAGCCTTTAATTTGTTTACCATAGTTTCTGTGACCCCTACTTCGCCGTTTACGACTTCTGCTATTTCGTTCACATCGTTGGTAGCAAATGAAGTGTCGGTAAGAGTCAGGTGAATATTGGTCGCGTCTGCAGGAAAATCAACCAGCCTGATTGTAAAAGGTTTTCGCTGAAGTTTTTGGGGCAATTCAGCGGATAATTGAAAGGGCGTAAATTCAAATTCTTCTTTATGCGGCTGTTTTTCCAGGTCTGTAAAGACGATGGAATGCCTTCCTTTAAATTCATCGACAGGTTTTACGGTTTCATAAAAGGCCCCCGCCAGCCTTGCACTGTCGGCCTTTATTATTTCTCCATCCAGCTCCACCTTCGCCGGGTCTTCCAATAAAAGAGTGGCTTCATTAGGTCCGCCCATCCTGAACTGCAACAGGCAGGTTACTTCCCCTTTATCTTCTTCACCCCATATTCTATAATCAAAAAAAACGGCTCCCGGCAGCCTTTCTTTCTGTCCCCGTTCTGCATTGGTGCAGGCGGCCATATTGACTGCAGCAGAAACCCATAAAAGCTTCAGGAAAATTCTCATCATTCCATGTTAATATTATTGAATTGAAAGCTGAAAAGTACGTTAAACTGCCTGCAAAAACTCTTTCCTTCCGTAACTTACGTCACTTCATTTTCATCACTTCAAATTAATTTATCTTTGACGGCTCTGTCAAATTGGCTTCTAAGCTATATTAGCACCTTTTTTGACATCCTAAATTTCCTCCATAGCGGAAATTTAAGAGGGTTAATGAATAATTGAATACTGAAATACTAATAATACTATATGATCGGTTTTCTATCAAAAATGTTTGGCGGCAGTAAATCTGAAAAAGATGTGAAAGCTGTTTTGCCGCTGGTTACCAAAATCAATGAAAATTTCCAGGCTTATCAATCCATCAGCAATGATGAGCTTCGCAATAAAACACAGGAGTTTCGCAAACGCATCCAGGACCACTTAAAAGAGATCGACACACAAATTGCCGAAACCAATCAAAGAGCCGACCAGCTTCCGTTTAATGACCTGGTGGGTAAAGACGCGATTTACCACGAAGTGGACAAGCTTAAAAAAGACCGCGATCAAAAAATAGAAGAAATCCTTAAAGAGATTTTACCCGAAGCGTTTGCCGTTGTAAAAGAAACAGCCCGCCGTTTTAAAGAAAATGCAGAGATCGTTTCCAAAGCCACAGAACTTGACAGGGACCTGAGTGTTGTAAAGGATTACATCACGATCAATGGTGATAACGCCATATATAAAAACACGTGGACAGCCGGTGGCGGACAAATTACCTGGAACATGGTGCACTATGACGTGCAGTTGATCGGGGGAGCCGTTTTACATTCCGGCAAAATTGCGGAGATGGCAACCGGTGAAGGTAAAACGCTGGTATCCACCCTTCCGGCGTACCTGAACGCCCTGGCGGGCGAAGGAGTGCACATTGTAACTGTTAACGACTACCTGGCCCGCCGCGACAGTGAATGGAACGGTCCTATTTTCGAGTGGTTGGGTTTGAGGGTTGATTGCATAGACAAACACCAGCCCAATAGCGAAGAACGCCGCCGTGCCTATTTCGCCGACATTACGTACGGCACAAACAACGAATTTGGTTTTGATTACCTGCGTGATAATATGGTGCATACACCGGAAGAAATGGTTCAGCGCAAACACCATTATGCAATGGTGGATGAAGTGGATAGCGTATTAATTGATGATGCCCGTACGCCTTTGATCATTTCAGGTCCGGTGCCAAAAGGCGACGACCAGCAATATCATATTTTAAAACCACGGGTACAAAGCCTTGTAGAAGCGCAGGAAAGAATTGTACGCCAAAACCTGACTGAAGCCAAGAAAAAATTTGCTGAAGGAGATGACGATCCTAAAAGCGGCGGCTTGTATTTATACAGGGCCTACCGCGGTTTGCCCAAATATGGCCCGTTGATCAAGTTTTTGAGTGAGCCTGGCATTAAAGTAAAAATGCAAAAGGCCGAGAACTTTTACCTCGCCGACCAGGAACGCAACATGCATATTGTGGATGAAGAGCTGCTTTTCCGCATTGACGAAAAAAACAAATCAGTTGATCTTACGGACAAAGGCCTCACCGCTATTACCAAAGCAGGGGAAGATCCCGAATTCTTTGTGTTGCCTGACATTGGGGTGCGGCTGAATGATATTGAAACAAGCGATGCGCCTGCCGAAGAAAAACTTCGTGAAAAAGAAGCTGTGCTGAACGAGTATTCACAAAAAGCAGATCGCATTCACTCTGTCCAGCAATTATTAAAATCCTATACCCTGTTTGATAAAGACGTAGAATACGTGGTGATAGAAGGACAGGTGAAAATTGTGGATGAACAAACAGGCCGTATCATGGAAGGCCGTCGCTACAGCGATGGTTTGCACCAGGCGATTGAAGCCAAAGAGAATGTAAAGATTGAAGCGGCCACACAAACCTATGCAACGGTAACGCTGCAAAACTATTTCCGTATGTATCACAAGCTCGCCGGTATGACCGGTACAGCCGAAACGGAAGCTGCAGAGTTGTGGAGTATTTATAAACTGGATGTCGTTAACATTCCTACCAATATTCCTGTGATTCGCAAGGACCAGCAGGACCTGGTATATAAAACCAAGAGAGAAAAATTCAAGGCCGTTATTGACGAAATAGAAGAACTAAGAAACGCAGGGCGGCCTGTGCTGGTAGGTACTACATCGGTTGAGGTGAGTGAGTTGTTAAGCCGGATGTTAACGGTTAAAAAAATTCCGCACAATGTATTGAATGCAAAACAACATGCCCGTGAGGCGCAGGTGGTAGCGGAAGCCGGTTTGCCGGGTGCTATTACCATTGCTACGAACATGGCGGGTCGTGGTACAGATATTAAGCTTGGGCCTGGTGTAAAAGAAGCCGGTGGTTTGGCCATTATTGGTACCGAGCGCCATGAAAGCCGCCGGGTGGACAGGCAGTTGCGTGGTCGTGCAGGCCGCCAGGGTGATCCGGGAACTTCGCAATTCTATGTTTCGCTGGAAGATGACCTGATGCGCATGTTTGGTAGTGAACGTATAGCAGGGTTGATGGACCGCTTTGGATATAAAGAAGGTGAAGTGATCCAGCACAGCATGATCACCAAATCCATAGAAAGAGCGCAGAAAAAAGTAGAGGAAAACAACTTTGGTATCCGTAAACGCCTGCTGGAGTACGATGACGTCATGAACAAGCAGCGGAATGCTATTTATGAAAGACGTAACCATGCATTGTTTGGAGATCGCCTGGCCTTGGATATTGATAATGCTTTTTCTATAACCGCTGAAGACCTTGTAAACAGCAACCGTGAGCAGGATGATTATGAAGGTTTCAAACTTTCGTGCATTGTAAATTTTGGAATTGACACCAGGATTACTCCTGAAGAATTTAAAGGCAATGATATTAACAGATTAACAGATCATCTGTATAATGAGGCCATTGAAAATTATCAACGCCATAAAGAAGAAGTAAGAAGGCAGGCCGTACCTGTTTTCAAAAACATCCGCCATAGCCAGGGCCAGCATATTGAAAATGTGGTGGTGCCGTTTACCGATGGTAAAAAAGGCATAAACGTTCTTACCAATTTAGACAAGGTATTATCAACCGATGGCGAAGAATTATGCAATGCCATGGAACGCAATATTACACTGGCTATTATTGATGATGCATGGAAAGAACACCTGCGTGCTATGGACGACCTGAAGCAAAGCGTGCAAACGGTTTACCTGGAACAAAAAGATCCATTGGTTATTTATAAAGTGGAAGCCTACAACCTGTTCAGCCGCATGAGCAGTGAAGTGAACAGAGATATCGTTTCCTTCTTATGTCATGCCCAGTTGCCGGTACAGGAAGAAGCGCCTAACCTGCGTGAAGGACGCCAGCAAAAAACGGACATGAGCAAGATGAGGGCCAATAAGGAGGAGATAGATTCTGCAGGACAGGATTACGCCGCTAATGAAAGAGACTATTACGATCCTTCAGGAGACGTAACGGTCAAACAAGAGCCCATTAAAGTAGGACCAAAGATTGGCCGTAACGATCCTTGTCCTTGCGGCAGTGGAAAGAAGTACAAAAACTGTCATGGACGTGAAGCATAATACACGTGGTAACTGATGAATAATAAAGCCCTGCCCCGCAGGGCTTTTATTTTGTAATTAAACCTGCGCTTTTTTGATGAATATCACAATAAGAAAAATTTCTGTGGAAGAGCGCCAGCCGTTTCTTCTCTTTCCCAACAATTGGGCTACCAACTTTCGCCATCAGAAACCGCAGGTCAGATCAAGGAAGTAATGGCCAGCAGCGATAACTGCGCTTTTGTTGCGCTAAGTGATGAAAAAATTATCGGATGGATACACGGGTTTAAAGCCGTTAGAATGGAAACAAAATCTTTTGTTGAAATTGGAGGTTTGGTGGTTGATGAAGACTACAGAGGCAAGGGAGTGGGTAAAAAGTTAATAGACAGAATTAAGCATTGGTGTGTTGAACAGGATGCTCGTTCCTTACGAGTAAGATGCAATACAAAAAGAGCGGAGGCGCACCAGTTCTATTTAACTCTTGGCTTCAGCGAAATGAAAGAACAGAAAATATTTGGAATAGAAGTATGACTGTACCAAACAGGCACTTACAAAAAAGCCCCGCACTTGCGGGGCTCTGTTATTTAAAAAGCTTTCAAACCATATTTTCGGTTATACCGTTCGTTCAATTGTTTTTGTTTATCTGTCAAATCAATTTTGCGTCCCTGGATGAAAGCATCCGTCACATTGCTGGTACGCATGTCCAGAATATCGCCGCCGCTGATAACGATATTGGCGTCCTTTCCAACTTCAATGCTTCCTGTTTTATCGGCAACACCCAAAATTTTGGCAGCATTTAACGTAATGGCCTGCAAGGCTTCTTCCTTGGTTAAGCCATAAGTGGCCGCTGTTCCTGCATTAAACACAACGTTCCTTCCGCGGGTTTGGCCGTCATCGTCAGAAATAGAAAACAACACGCCGGCTTTTTGTAAAGCGGCAGCTGTTTTATACGGCTGATCCACATCGTCATCATCCAAAGTAGGAAGGCTGTGCGGCTGGTTTAAAACAACCGATACATTGTTTTGCTTCAACAGATCGGCAATCTGCCAGCTATCACTTCCCCCAACAATCACTACATCAAAGCCAAACTCTTTTACAAAGTCCAGCGCAATCAGCATTTGCTTTACGGTGTTGGCATGTACATAAAGTTTTTGCTTTTTATCAAACAGGTTTTTAACCGATTCAAACTTTAAATTGGTGGAGGCATGAGAGCTTTCGGTGTTGTACGCTTTTGCCTCCCGGAAAAAACTTTTCAACCCGTCAATTTTATCCAAACCTTCCTTTACAGGGTCTGATGCAGGGTCCGCATTTCCTCCCCTACCACCTCCAAATCCACCAAAACGGGGACGTGGCAACAAAGCAGGCATATACACATGAAGACCACCATCCGTTTTGTACGCCGCATCTTCGTAATTCCAGGCATCCAGTTGCACAACGGATGACTGGCCGGCCACAAAGTTTCCCTGCGGAACAATGTTTGCCAGCAGGATACCATTGGAACGCAATGTATTTATGACCTTCGAATCGGTGTTATAGGCCACCAGCGAGCGAACGTCCGGATTCATGTCTCCTATTTCCCGCACATCATTAGAGGCACGTACAGATCCTATTTCCACCAAACCCAAATTGCTTACAGGAAGAATAATTCCCGGGTACACATGCTTGCCCTGGGCATTTACCTGGGTAGAACCCGGCGGGATAGAAACATTCGTTCCTACCGCCGCAATTTTTCCATCGGTAATCACAACAGAAGCATTATTTAAAACCTGTCCGTTGCCTACGTGTACCGTAGCATTGGTGATGACCGTGGAACCTGCCTGTTTAGGTGCAGGATAAACCGTCTCCTGGGCTTTTGCAGCCACCAGAAGACCAAGAGCAACTATGCTTAAAAATATTTTCTTCATTGTTAATGATTTAATTGTTTTCAACTTCATCCGCATCAATAGTTAACAATCCATGGCTATGCAAATGATCGCTGCAGGTTTGCATGATCTGGTAGCTTGGTTGTGCCGCCTGTACAGGAGCACCGCTTCTTTTTTCACCCACCATTTTCTTTACCAAGCGGTTTCTTTCAGCGTCCAGCTGCTTTTGCATTTGTTCATCTTTTGCCCTGTCAAAATAAATGGTACCATCAACAACGGTGTATAAAGATTTTGCATAAATACTCAATGGGTTATCACTCCAAACAACAATATCACCATCCTTGCCCGCTTTCAGGCTTCCCACTTTGTCTTCTACATGCAACATCTTCGCAGGATTTAAGGTTACCATTTTTAACGCTTCCTCTTCACTTACGCCGCCGTATTTTACAATTTTGGCTGCTTCCTGGTTCAGGCGACGCGCCATTTCAGCATCATCGGAATTGATGGCTACATTCAAGCCTACACGCTGCATGATGGCTGCGTTGTACGGAATCGCATCCTGCACTTCCATTTTATAGGCCCACCAATCAGAGAAGGTAGAAGCGTTCGCTCCATGCTCTTTCATTTTGTCAGCTACTTTATAACCTTCCAAAATGTGTGTGAAGGTGTTTACTTTATAACCCATTTGCTCCGCTACTCTTAAAGCACCGGTAATTTCGCTTTGTACATAAGAGTGACAGGTAATAAACCGCTTGTTCTCCAGTATCTCCACCAAAGCATCTAATTCCAGATCTCTTCTTGGAGCCACCACACCCTTTTTATTTTTATTTGATTCGTATTCTTTCCAGGCTTTCTGATAATCCTTTGCACGGGTAAAGGCATCGAACAATACCTGCTCCACACCCATCCTTGTATCCGGATAACGGTTTTGGATGCCAGCGGTGGCCGGAGAACGTTTTACATTTTCTCCAAGGGCAAATTTTATTTGTCCGGGCCAGCTTTTAAACTTCAGGTCTTCGTCATTAGCACCCCAGCGCAGCTTGATCAACTGTGTTTGCCCGCCAATGGTGTTGGCAGAGCCATGAAGAATATGCGAAGTGGTAACACCACCGCTTAACTGGCGATAGATGTTTATATCATCGGGGTTCAGATTATCTGCAATGCGGACTTCAGAGGTTACACTCTGTCCGCCTTCATTAATGGACGCTGCAGCGATGTGAGAGTGTTCGTCAATAATGCCGGGAGTTACATGTTTGCCTGTTCCATCAATTACCCTTGCACCATCGGCAGAAAGATTTTTTCCCACGCCGGCGATCTTGCCATTGCGGATCAGTACATCTGTATTTTGCAGAACACCGTCTTTCTCATTTGTCCATACGGTCGCATTCTTCACCAAAATGGTTTCCTGTTTAGGCGCTTGTCCTTCTTCCCATCCAAAGGGTTCCCATGGAAAGGTTACTTTACCAATAGCACCAGCAGGTCTTTTACGGGCGCTGTCGGCTTTTTGTTGCAAAGGCGCTGCGTAAGTGGCCGTCCAGGTCAAACGGTTGCCGGAGCTGTCTTCTCCTGTTCCCGTCCATTCGTTGCCGCTTACCACACCACTCAGACGCAGGTTGTTCTCCAATCTTCTTTCAGGCGCCACGTTGATGCGCACCTGGCGTCCGTCGTAATAAAATTTTGAAGTGACCGTATCTTTTCCAATGATACTGGCCGATGAAGGTGACTTAAAATCAAGCGTATAATTTACAGGGCCGGAAGGCGTGTTCAGCACCAGGTTATATTTTCCATACAGGTCATTCCAAACATCATCTTTTACACCATATTTTATTCCCTGTACCCAGTTTTGAAAAACAGTGGTTTTTTCATTGAAAATAGGACCCGAAGTAATCAGGAAGTTGGCCAGCTTTCCAGCATCCAGGCTTCCCACCCTGTCATAGATGCCTAAAACAGTCGCCGGTGTTTTTGTCAAAGCATTGAAAGCGCCGTTTTCGGTTAACCCATACTGAAAGGCCGTACGAAGGCCTGAACTGAATTGTTTCACATCACGCAGATCGGCTGTTGTTAAACAAAAAGGAATGCCGGCCTTTTCCAAAGCAGCAGCGTTTGTAGGTGCCATTTCCCAATGCTTCATATCACTGACAGAAACAAAACGGGCATCGTTCGGATCTTCCACATCCATTGCCTGGGGGTAGTTTAAAGAAATAATAAAGGTGGCATTGGTGGCTTTCATTTCTTTAATGCGCTGGTATTCATTGCCCCCGCCTTTAATAATGTATTGCACGCCAAACTCATCGCCTATTCTATCGGCACGAAGGTTATTCCACTTATCCCCGGCATCAAAAATTTGCGGTAAGGATTGATTGTCCAACCATGCCTGCAAGCTTAAGTTCAGGCCTTCACCCGAAGGTTTATTCTTGTACCACTGCGCATCTAAATAGGTTTGGCGAAGCAAAGCAATCATACCCATCATAGAGTTGGGATAGCTTTGGGTAGAGGTTCCTTTGTTAAATGAATAATGCGCAGAAGCCTTTTCTTTTACCAGTATGAAATTTTCTTTATCGTTAGCCAATGTTACAACGGCGCCGGTGCCACGGGCAATACCATCTTTCATGTGCGTTAACACAGTTCCAAAACCAAGATCTCTTAAACCTTTTGCTTTGGCTTCGTCCGCTGCAAAAACCCGGAAGGCATCCACTTCGCTTTTAATAGCCTGGTTCCAGCCATAAGCTCCTTTTGTGGCCGATGTGATTTGCTGTGGTGCAAAAAAATTAAAGCCACCTTGCCTTGGTTGTTGTGCAGGTGTGCCGTAGTCTGTGAAAATATCAATAAAAGAAGGATAAATGTATTTCCCCTTGCAATCAATTGCCACGGCACCTTGCGGTACTTTTACATCTGTGCCTACCGCTACAATTTTTCCATTTTTAATAACCATTGTAGCATTGGTTAAAGTAGTGGTTGCATCTTTTACAATGGTGGCATTGGTAAAGGCATAGTGTCCGGATCGTTCATCGGCCACTCCATTTACCGGGAAAGTGGTTTGGGCCCGCAGCGCTATCGTCAGCAAAAGGCCGCAGGCCACCAGAAAGCAGTTCGCTCTTCTCATGTTGAATAAAATTTTAAATTACTTTGTTAAGAAATTACCAGCGGTTCTAAAAATAAATACTTTTCACATGTCAATTGCACAATTTATCGATCACACCATTTTAAAGCCCACTACGACACTGGCCGATATAGAAAAAATTTGCGAAGAAGCGGTCCAGTACCACTTTGCAGCGGTTTGCATTCCACCTTATTATGTAAGAGACGCCAAACAGATATTAGATAAAAGCCTCATAAAGACCGCAACCGTAGTAGGATTTCCTTTTGGTTACAGCCATTATAAAGCAAAACTGTCGGAAACGGAACAGGCTTTAAAAGAGGGTGCCGATGAAATTGACATGGTAATGAACCTGGCGGCCTTTAAAAGCAATGATCTTGCGTACCTGGAAAGTGAGATCAAGGAAATAACCGATCTGGTTAAATCACAAAATGCAGTTTTGAAACTCATTATCGAAAGCGGAATTTTGAGTGAAGAAGAGATCATTAAATGCTGCGCGCTTTACAAACACTTTCCCATTGATTTTTTAAAAACCTCAACCGGCTATGCAGAAAAAGGTGCAACAGTTGAAGCCGTAGCCCTCTTGAGAAAGCAGCTTCCCACAAATTTTCAGATCAAGGCAAGCGGCGGCATTCGGTCTTACGAGTTTGCCAAACAATTGATTGACGCCGGCGCTACGCGGCTTGGCTGCAGTGCCAGCATCGCTATTGTGAAAGGCGAAACGGCTTCAG
Source organism: uncultured bacterium (assembly GCA_966095395.1). Lineage (GTDB taxonomy): Bacteria > Bacteroidota > Bacteroidia > Chitinophagales > Chitinophagaceae > Flavisolibacter. The sequence continues at coordinate 18,214 of CBHTSW010000006.1, forward strand.
GCGGCTATTAACAATACCAAAACAAACTTGGAACTATTTTTGGATACCCTATATCAAATTTGGCTTATATGAAAAAAATACTTTTACTCATTGGACTATTTGGATTGAAAAGCACATTTGCCCAAAATGCTGCCGCTCCTGATACCGCTACCGTGGTGGTACATAAAGATCCAAGAGTAGATGCCTTAGCCAAAAAACAGGCTTCTATAAATGCCGCTTTAAAAAAAGCATCGGCCCGGAGCATGAAAGGCTATCGTTTGCTGGTAGTAAATACCAACAAAAGAAATGAAGCGATAGATGCCAAAACAAAAATTTACACCTACTTCCCCGACCTGAAGGCCTATCTGGTTTACCAAACGCCTTATTTTAAATTAAAGGCTGGCAATTTTAAAACCAGGGAAGAAGCGGAAAAGTATCGGAAAACAATGAATAGCTTTTTTCCCAAAGGCGTATTCATTATAAACGACGTCATTGAAATAACCCCTGAAAAGGATAGTACTGACGTAAAGGACCTATAAAGACCGGCCCTCTTTCACACAAATAACTGATTTTTGCACATCAGTTATTCTTTATGCTGCTACAAAAGATCAAAGAATTAGCCAGGCAATCCGCTCCTGAGTTTATTGGGATCCGTCATCATTTACATGCGCATCCCGAGTTAAGCTACCAGGAATTTGAAACGTCAAAATTTGTCCAGGATAAATTATCTGAATACCATATTCCTTTCGAGGTAAAAGCAACAACCGGCGTGGTGGCCATCATTGAAGGAAAAAACCCACAGTCAAGAGTGGTGGCGCTTAGGGCCGATATGGATGCTTTGCCTATTACTGAAGAAAACGATGTTGCCTATAAATCAACAAAACCCGGTGTGATGCATGCCTGCGGGCACGATGTGCACACCACTTGTTTATTGGGTGCTGCAAAAATCTTGTCTCAAACAAAAAACGAGTGGGAAGGCACGGTGAAATTATTGTTTCAGCCGGGCGAAGAAAAAAATCCGGGCGGCGCCAGTTTGCTCATTAAAGAAAATGCTTTAGTCAATCCCAGGCCTGAATGCATTTTTGCCTTGCATGTAAACCCACAACTGGAAGTTGGGAACTTAAGTTTTCGTGGCGGTAAAGTAATGGCAAGCGCCGATGAAATTTATATTGCGATCAAAAGCAAAGGCGGCCACGCGGCAGCGCCTCATCTAACCGCCGATACCATTTTAATTGCTTCACAGCTGGTGGTTGCCCTGCAGCAGGTGATTAGCCGCAACAGGGATCCCTTGTCTCCTTCTGTGCTTTCCATCACGTCATTCCAGGGAGGATACACGACGAATGTTATTCCTTCGGAAGTAAAACTAATGGGCACGTTCAGGGCTATGGATGAAGCGTGGCGTTTTAAAGCCCACGACTTGATTCGCAAACTATCCACCGAATTAGTGCACGCCATGGGTGCCGAAATCGACTTGCATATTGATGTAGGTTATCCAACTGTATATAATAATGAAGACCTGAACGCGGTGGCCAAAAGAATTGCAGAAGATTATATGGGTAACACTTTTGTAAGTGAAACTGAAATACGCATGGGTGCCGAAGATTTTGGTTATTATTCGCAGCAGATACCGGGCTGTTTTTTCCGGCTGGGCACCGCCAATAAGGAAAAGGGAATTACCTCCGGCGTGCACACACCTAAATTTAACATTGATGAAAGCGCTATAGAAATTGGCATAGGCATCATGGCAACTTTAGGGGCTACCGCTTCATTTAAAGGTTGATAATTGTATATTACTTTTGCTGCGACAGGCCGCAGCGAAAACTATTGAAATGAAACACAGGATGGTTTATGTGAACACTTGGTAGTTCTCTGTGACCAAAAAGCACCATGAATTACTCAATGAACAACAGTGCGACGAAGTGGAAGCTAAACAGTAATTCAAAAGTTGATTAACAAAAATGCTAACGGTATGGAGAAGAGAAAGTAGTATTCTTCTTTTTCTCCTTTGCTCTTAGCCAAAAAAAATTATGCAAAGAGATCTAAGAAAACAGGAAGCATTACGATACCATTCAAAGGGAAAACCAGGGAAGATTGAAGTAGTTCCCACGAAAGAAGCAAAAACGCAAAGAGACCTTTCTTTAGCCTACTCTCCCGGCGTAGCAGAACCTTGTAAAGAAATAGCCGCCAATAAAGAAAATGTTTATTTGTATACGGCCAAGGGCAACCTCGTGGCCGTCATCAGCAACGGGACAGCCGTATTGGGACTAGGGAACATTGGCCCCGAAGCCAGCAAACCCGTAATGGAAGGAAAAGGTGTCTTGTTCAAAATATTTGCAGACATTGACGTATTTGATATTGAAGTGAATGAAACGGACCCCGAAAAATTTATCCAGATCGTAAAGGCGCTGGAACCAACATTCGGCGGGATCAACCTGGAAGATATTAAAGCCCCGGAGTGTTTTGTTATTGAAAAGGCCTTGCGGGAACAACTCACTATTCCTGTAATGCACGACGACCAGCACGGCACAGCGATTATTAGCTCTGCTGCCTTGTTGAACGCCCTGCAACTGCAAAAGAAAAAAATTGACAAGGTGCAGTTTGTGGTCAATGGCGCCGGCGCGGCTGCCATGGCCTGCATTCAATTGTATGTTTCGTTGGGGGCCAAACCGGAAAACTTTTATGTTTTTGACATCAACGGGCCACTGCACAGGGGAAGAACGGACCTTGAAGAATTCAAACTCAAATTTGCCAATGCCAAAGAAGATATGACCCTGGACAAAGCTATGAAAGAGGCGGATGTGTTTGTGGGCTTAAGCATCGGCAATGTGGTAACGGCAGATATGGTGAAAAGCATGGCCAAAAATCCTATTGTTTTTGCCATGGCCAACCCCGATGCAGAAATTAGCTGGGAAGAAGCTACCAATGCAAGAAAGGATGTGATCATGGCTACTGGAAGAAGCGATTATCCTAACCAGGTAAACAATGTGTTAGGCTTTCCGTACATCTTCCGCGGCGCCCTGGACGTTCGGGCCACACAAATTAACGAAGCCATGAAACTGGCTGCTGTAAAAGCTTTGGCAGAACTAGCCCAAACGCCGGTTCCCGATATTGTGAACCTGGCTTACAACGCAAAGACCATCACTTTTGGTCCGGATTACATCATTCCCAAACCACTTGATCCCCGCCTGTTAGCAACCGTAGCACCCGCTGTAGCAAAAGCTGCCATTGAAAGTGGCGTGGCGCAAAAACCCATACACAATTGGGAAGGTTATGTGAATGACCTGAATAGAAGACTGGGATTGGATAACCAGGTGATGCGCATTTTAGGCAACAAGGCCCGCCGCGATCCAAAGCGCATTGTATTTGCCGAAGCCGACAATATAAAGATTTTAAAAGCGGCACAGATCGTCATTGATGAAGGCATTGGTTATCCCATTCTTTTAGGCGATGAAAATAAGATCCGTGTGATTGCGCAGGCCAACGGCATTGACCTGGAAGGATTGCCGATCTATGACCCCCGCAGCGATGCCATGGAACAAAAACGAAATGAATACGCCGAATTGTTCTTTGCCAAACGCCAGCGGAAAGGGTTCAATTTTTACGAGTCAAAAAAAGTAATGAAGGACCGCAACTATTTTGGTTGCATGATGGTGGAGACCGGCGATGCAGATGCGATGATATCGGGGCTTACAAAAAATTATCCTGACACCATTCGGCCGGCGCTTCATTGCATTGGGTTGGAACCAGGCGCCAACCGTATTGCGGGCATGTACCTGATGCTTACGAAAAGGGGCCCCTTGTTTTTAGGCGATACCACCGTTAACTTCAACCCTACTGCCGAAGAACTGGCCGAGATTACATTAATGGTGGCCAAGGAAGTTCGCCACTTTAATATTATTCCCCGCATTGCCATGCTTAGCTATTCCAATTTCGGAAGCAGCAATTCTCCAGAAGCAAAGCTGGTCGCCAAAGCACGGGATATCGTAAAAAAAGAAGTGCCCCACCTGATCGTGGATGGCGAAATGCAGGCAAGCGTCGCCTTCAACAATAGTATTTTAAAAGAAAATTATCCGTTCAGCGAGTTGGTGGATAAAGACGTAAACACATTGATCTTCCCCAACCTGGCAGCGGGTAACATTGCGTATAATTTGTTAAAGGAAGTAGGCGCCGCCGATGCGATTGGCCCGATTTTATTAGGATTGAAAAAGCCTGTGCACATTTTGCAACTGGGAAGTTCGGTTCGCAATATTGTAAACATGGCCATGATAGCTGTGGTAGATGCACAACTGAAAGGGCAGGCAGCATCAGAAGAGATGATCCGTCGCTCCTCATGGTGGAAGCGGTTAAAGAAGAAAAGCAGCTGAGTGGACAGGGTTTTAGTTTGGAGTTTTGCGCTTTAAGTTTTAAGTTGTCCCAGGCTATCTATTCTTTAGCAGGTAACCGGTAATTGTTGCTGATAAAATAAAGCTTATGTCATTTTTCTCGGAGATTGGAAAATATTTATTGATGCTCAAGGGCATGATTTCCAAACCGGAAAACGGTAGGATGTACTGGAAAGAGTTCATGCACCAGTGTTCAGAAATAGGCATGGGTTCCTTGTGGATTGTTGTCATCATTTCTCTTTTCATGGGTGGTGTGTCAACTGTGCAGGCGGCTTACCAGCTTACCAATCCCTTAATTCCCACGTACACCATTGCCCAGGTGGTTCGGGATACTGTAATTCTTGAATTTGCTCCCACCCTTGTTTCCATCGTGCTGGCCGGTGTTGTGGGCAGCAAGATTGCCGGAGAATTGGGTAATATGCGTGCTTCAGAGCAGATTGATGCACTGGAGATCATGGGTATTAATTCAAAAGCATACCTGGTACTTCCAAAAATTCTGGCAGCATTAGTCGTTATTCCCATGTTGATTGTTATAGGTGCCATGTTAGGGATCTGGGGCGGAAGGTTAGCTGGCACGGCATCAGGCATTATTTCAGGAGATGAATTTGATAAAGGTCTGTTCGCCGGCTTTATACCCTACAATGTTTTCTTTGCCATGGTTAAAGCGTACTGCTTTTCTTTTCTCATTTCAAGCATCCCTGCCTATTATGGATATAATGTAAAAGGCGGGGCTCTTGAAATTGGCAGGGCCAGTACGAAAGCCGTTGTAGTAACCTGCGTATCACTTCTGCTTGCCGACTATATTTTAGCAGCTTTATTGTTGAAATAATGATTGAAGTAAAAAATCTACGAAAAAGTTTTGGGGACAAAGTCATTCTTGACGGTGTTAGTGTCGAGATGAGGCCTGGACAGTGTAACCTGATCATTGGAAGCAGCGGTAGCGGTAAAACCGTTTTTATGAAGTGCCTTGTAGGTTTACTACGGCCGGATGGCGGAGACATTTTATACGATGGACAGAACTTCACCACTATGTCCCCCGAGCAAAAAAAAGAGATCCGCAAACAAATAGGCATGCTGTTCCAGGGCTCGGCCTTGTTCAGCAGTATGACCGTGGAAGAGAACGTCCTTTTCCCGCTGGACATGTTTACAAAAGACAGCCGCAAACAAAAAATGGACAGGGTTAATGAAGTATTGAAGCGGGTGAACCTGGAAGGAGCCAACAAAAAGTTCCCGGGGGAATTAAGCGGCGGTATGATGAAGCGGGTAGGTATTGCAAGAGCCATTGTACTCAATCCAAAATATTTATTTGTGGATGAACCCAATTCCGGTCTCGATCCCCAAACATCCGGTTTGATTGATCAATTGATAAAAGAAATTACGCTGGAATACAACATTACTACCGTGGTGAACACACACGACATGAATAGCGTGATGGAGATTGGCGATAATGTTGTGTACATGTATGAAGGCCACAAAGAATGGGAAGGCAATAATAAAGAGATCATCTTCAGCAAGAACCAGCGGCTGAACGAGTTCATATTTGCCTCAGAATTTTTACGTGACGCTAAAGACATGCGCATGCTGGAAGAAACCGGCAAAATCTCCAACGACCGGAACATGGAAGAGTTAATCCACGACGATGCGCCGCCTTTGGTACCACCAGAGAATGAAGAATAATTCCGATAGGAAAACACCTCGAATCGCAATGAACGGGAAATAAAAAATCCGGCCCCACAAAAGCATTTCGTATTACATCCTTACTTCCTCCGGCTCCACACAATAAAATCCGTCGGCGGTATCTTCTCCACTCCTAACTGCCTGAGCATGGTTACTAACTGCCCCCTATGATACGTTCCGTGATTAAACAAATGAATGAGCATTTGATAAACGGGCTGCTTGAACTGTTCTCTTTTAGAATTAAGATAAATAAACTCGTGCTGCAGCATATGCTCCTGGGCATTTACAATCCACTCGTTCCATTGCCGGTTTTGTTGCAATAAACTATCGGAGGCTTCTTTCATTTTTCCGCTGAAGCTTTCAACCGGTGCCAGTATTCGCTCACTCAGCTTCATGCGTTGCCACCAGATGGCTTCTGCATTCCACATGTGAACAACTGTTTTCAGTAGACTGTCAAAGCTGCTGGCAACGGTTTGTGTTTGCTTTTCTTCAGGCAATTGATGGATCGCCTCCAGCAAAAGCTGGTTCGCCCAAAGATGATAAGCCGACAGTTGTTGTAGAATCTCTTTCATTGTTTTTATTGAACAGATGGTCCTGGATCCGGATCATTCCAGAACGAAGGAAACCACACCATCTAAATTCTAAATACATTTGGTGACACGAATTAACAAAAACGATTTCATCTGATGGACAAAAATTTTCCGCTCAAGGGGTTTGGCTCTGCTGCCATCCACGCCGGCCATGAACAGGATCCCCGCTATGCCCACCTTACTCCGATTTATGCTTCCAGCACTTACGTCTATGACACAGCCGAACAGGGCATGAAGCGTTTTAGTGGCGAAGAACCCGGCTATATCTATGCCCGCTGGGGCAATCCTACCATGACGGAAGCTGCGGAAAAAATTGCAGCCCTGGAAACCTTTGGACTGGATACTGAAGTAACGGGCATTCTTCATGCCTCAGGAATGGCTGCCATCTCCACCTTATTATTTTCCAACCTCAAGGCAGGCGATAAAGTGTTATCACATTTTTCCCTCTATGGTGGTTCTAATGAAATTCTTTATAAGATATTGCCGGAGTTTAATGTAGAGCCGGTAATCGCAGACCTGAGGAAACTGGACGAAGTAGAGAATATCATAAAAAAGAATCCCGGCATCAGGTTAATGTACCTGGAAACACCGGCCAATCCTACCATCCAATGTGTGGATATTGAGGAGTTGAGTAAAATTGCCAAACGATACAATATTATTGTAGCCTGTGACAATACATTTGCCACGCCTTACCTGCAGCAGCCATTTAAATATGATGTGGATTTTGTAGTTCATTCCACTACCAAATTTTTAAACGGCCATGGGTCTGCCATTGGTGGGGTTTTATTGGGAAGGGATGCAGAATTCATGAACACAAAAGCCACGAAGGTTCATCGCCTGCTTGGCGGCAACTCTAATGGGTTTGATGCTTTCCTTTTAATCCAGGGCATTAAAACACTGGAAATAAGAATGAACCGCCATTGCAGCAACGCGGTGGAAGTAGCCCGTTTTTTAGAAAAAAATAAAGCCGTGGCGAGGGTCAATTATTCGGGCCTTGCTTCACATCCCGATCATAAAGTAGCCTTAAAACAAATGCGCCACCCCGGCGCTATGCTAAGCTTTGAACTAAACGGCGGATTGCAGGCAGGCATTGATTTTATGAACAAGCTGCAGATGTGCATCCGCACGGTTTCTTTGGGTACGGTTGACACCCTGCTTTCACATCCGGCCTCTATGACGCATTACAGTGTTCCAAAAGAGCAAAGAGAAAAATATGGCATAACGGATGGCCTCATCAGGATGAATGTAGGCATCGAAAACCTGGAGGATATTTTGGCCGATCTTGAACAGGCATTAGGCTAACATAATTTTCTTAATCTTTTAGAAGCGGCTTACATCTATCAGCTACTTCTAAAACTAACAATTTATGGTAAATATACCGGCTTGGCCGGATTATGAATTAGCATCGGGGGACGACGATAAATTTGTCATTAAAAGGTTAAGCGGGTATCCCTCAATTTCATTCGGATGATAAAAAAACAGTTGGTGCTGTTTCCTTTATTCAATCCAATGGAGCGTTTCAAGCCACAAGGAAAAAATAAATTACTGGTATTATTTTCGAAAAAGAAAGCCTATGAATATTAAAATTAGAAAAGCAGTAAAGGAAGATTGTCCAAGAATACTGGAGTTAGTAAAAGAACTGGCGGTTTATGAAAGAGCCCCTAAAGAAGTAACCGTTTCCTATGAGCATTTTGAAAAAAGCGGTTTCGGCAGCCGCCCTGTATGGTGGGCCTTTGTGGCTGAAGTGGATGGGGTAGTACAAGGGTTTGCCTTATTTTACATCCGCTTCAGTACCTGGAAAGGACAACGAATGTACCTGGAAGACCTGATCGTTACCGAAGAAATGCGGGGCAAGGGTTTGGGCAAGTTACTTTTTGACAAACTGCTTGTGGAAGCCAAAAGAAGAAAACTAAACGGCATCATGTGGCAGGTATTGGAATGGAATGAGCCAGCCATTAATTTTTATAAAAAATACAATGCTGCTTTCGATCCCGACTGGATAAATTGCGGGATTACCTTATAAAGATAAGCCGGACGTAACATCCGGCTTATCTTTTTATGCGAAAGGGTGAATTTACAGTGCCAGGGCAATCAGTAAAATTACAACCCATACACCCAACCCGATCCAGGCCCATTTTACCCGGTTACTTTCTTGTCATCATGAATTAAATACGCAATTAACACTCCAATCAGGCCAAGCAAAAAACCAAGAGCAAAACCGGCGATATGAAATCCGGTTTCCCCGTCAGCTGCTTTTTAAAAAACTTATTGAGCTTTTTACTGTTTAATGAACCATCGGCGCTAATGCTTTTTCTTAACTCCCTTTGGGCCATTTTAAATCCCACTTTATCAACCAATTTTAAATCCTGGCCGTCAAAGTCTCAAAATCTTTTACACTGATATGTGAAAGGTTTTCCAAGGAAATCCTATACCCCGTCTTTCCAATTGGAATAAATATTTCCGACGCCTTTTTAGAGGGCTCAACAACCGAAGCAAACGAACTGGTTAAAACAACCAAGGCTAACCATTGAGTCAAAATCTTTTCATACTCCATTAATTTTGGTTCGATTTCTAAAGTAAATCTTTACCAAGAGATAAAAAAGTCTTTTTGCATATTCTACTCCACAGGAAATGACTGGGTGGATTTATTTTAATTTACCGATTCCACGCTAACCTCTTTGTTGATCTTTAGTATTAATCCCTGCAAAACTTTTCCAGGGCCCACTTCAACAAATTTAGAAACACCGTCACCTATCATAGCCTGTACGCACTGCGTCCATTTTACAGGCCCGGTAAGTTGGTCAATTAAATTCTGCTGGATTTCTTCTTTATTAATCACCCCTTTTGCGGCTACGTTTTGATATACGGGACAAGAAGGCGTATGAAAAGTAGTGGATTCAATGGCTTGCTGCAATTCTTTGCGGGCCGGTTCCATCAGTGGGGAGTGAAAGGCACCGCCAACCGGCAATACCATGGCACGCTTAGCCCCGGCTGCTTTTAACTTCTCGCAGGCCACTTCAATTCCTTTTATGGTTCCGGATATCACTAGTTGGCCCGGGCAATTATAATTAGCCGGTACCACGATTTCGCCTGTTTCGTCTTGTACCTGTTTGCAGATTTCTTCCACCTTTTCATCAGCTAAACCCAAAACGGCCGCCATGGTAGAAGGATTTTGCTCACAGGCTTTTTGCATGGCCTGGGCACGAAGGCTAACCAGCTGCAGCCCGCTTTCAAAACTTAATGTTCCATTAGCCACCAGCGCCGAGAACTCGCCTAACGAATGTCCGGCAACGGCGTCGGGCCTTGTATTTTCAATTCCTTTAAAAGCAATGATCGAATGCAGGAAAATAGCGGGCTGTGTGATCTTGGTTTGCTTCAGGTCTTCTTCTGTGCCGTTGAACATAACGTCTGAAATCCTGAATCCCAGTATCTCATTCGCCTGCTCAAATATCTTTTTGGCAAAAGAACTGTTGTCGTAATGCGGTTTTCCCATTCCCGGAAATTGTGCTCCCTGTCCGGGAAATACAAATGCTTGTTTCATTCGGCAAGTTTACTAATTAGTCCAGATCAGCCGTAATTAATTTCAAAAACTCATTACGGGTAATATGATTATTTAAAAATTCTCCATCAAAAGCAGAAGTAGTCGTAACCGAATTCTGCTTTTGAACCCCCCGCATCATCATACATAAATGCTTGGCTTCAATTACTACTGCCACGCCTAATGGATCGAGGCTTTCTTTGATGGCTTTTAAAATTTGAGTGGTCAGTCGCTCCTGCACCTGCAAACGGCGGGCATATACATCTACCACCCGGGCCAGTTTGCTAAGGCCTGTTATATACCCATTGGGTATGTAAGCGATGTGAGCTTTACCAAAAAAAGGCAACAGGTGGTGTTCGCACATCGAGTAGAGTTCAATATCTTTAACGATCACCATTTCACTTACTTCTTCCCTGAATTTGGCGGAATCAAGAATAGTAACCGCATTCTGATGGTAACCATGCGTCATATATTGCATGGCCTTAGCCATCCGTTCGGGAGTTTTAAGCAGTCCTTCGCGTTGGGCGTCTTCTCCCAAAAGTTGAATGATATTATGATAATTGTTCTTTAACTCCTCTGTTGTTTCTATATCGAAACTTTCTTTTTTATGAAAGGCCATTCTATTACAAATTTTAGATTATAGATATTCCCAACTTTTTTCACACTTTAATCTACACGGGGTACTCGACATAATTGCGTGGTGTTTCAAATAAGCGAATGTATAAATCCTGGGATGCAGCAATATGCGGACGCAGCAGATCATAAATGACGATAGCGATATTTTCTGCCGTCGGGTTCAACGTTTTAAATTCTTCCGTATCTACATTCAGGTTTTTGTGATCAAATTTTTCGATCACTTTTTCATTCACCAGGTCCGACAATAGTTTTAAGTCCATTACAAAACCAGTCAGCGGATCTACTTCACCCACTATTTTTATTTCCAGCTCATAATTATGACCATGGTAGTGCGGCAAACTACATTTGCCAAAAATAGCCGCATTTTGTTCATCGGTCCATTGCTCATTATACAAACGATGGGCTGCATTAAAATGTTCCCGGCGAATGACAGCTGCTTTTTTGTTCATATGGTTAAACTGTTACAATGTACAAAGGTAATTGCAGATAAAGGGATTTATGGAATTTCAGCAGTTTGTCAGCTAAAAGGCTAAATATCCCCTGAAATCACTGTCATCTTTAAATCTGTGGTTATTTTTGCCCATGCCCATTCTTCTTTGCGCTGCTACAGCGTTCGAGATACAACCTACTATTGAGATTATCAGAAAACAAGGCCTGACTGATATTGATATTCTGATCACCGGCATTGGATTGACCGCCACCACTTATCATTTAACAAAAACAGTTTACACAAACAGACCGCAATTTATTTTACAGGCAGGCATTGCCGGAGCTTTGGATGAACGACTTTCTTTAACAAAAGTAGTGGCGGTAAAAAATGAAACCATTGGAGATCTGGGTGTGGAAGAAAATGGAACGTTCAACCCTGTGTTTGACCTGAAATTAGGTGATGAAAATACATTTCCCTGGACAAACGGACAACTTTGCAATACCCGTGAAATTCTAGGGCAAACGGGTTTACCGCTTGTAAATGGCATTACGATCAATGAGATCTCAACCAATCAACAACGAATTCAATACTATAAAAATCATTTGGGTGCGGCCATTGAATCTATGGAGGGAGCTGCCCTTCATTACGTAGCCTTGCTTGAAAGCATTCCGTTTTTGCAGATACGTTCTTTATCGAACTTTGCGGGGGAAAGAGACAAAAGCAAATGGGAAATGAAAGAAGCGATAGACAGCCTGAATCTTGAATTACAAAATCTTCTTTTTAAACTGATGCGTTTATGAAACTGACCTTGGGATTTTCTCCTTGTCCGAATGACACCTTTATTTTTGATGCGCTTGTAAACAATAAAATTGACACAGAAGGTCTGCAATTTGAAGCCTTTTTAGAAGATGTACAAACCCTGAATGCCTGGGCCGCTGAAGGCAGGCTTGATGTTACCAAATTGAGTCTTCCTGCTTTGTTTGAGTGCCATCATCAGTATGCCATCATCAATTCAGGTTCCGCTCTAGGCAATGGAGTGGGACCTTTATTGATCGCCAGCAAAATGGTGGATGTAAGAGATATTGAACATTGCAGTATCGCCATCCCCGGCGAAAACACAACAGCTAATTTCTTATTAAGCTTTGCTTTCCCTTCGGCAAAAAATAAAATACCCATGTTGTTCTCTGACATTGAAGAGGCCGTGCTGCTAGGCAAAGTTGACTTGGGCGTTATCATTCATGAAAACAGGTTTACCTATCAACAAAAAGGATTACACAAAATTTGCGACCTGGGAGAGGTATGGGAAGAAAGGCAAAACGCCCCGATTCCACTGGGTTGTATTGCAGCCAAAAAGAACCTGGGAACGAAAGTACTTAAACAAGTTGATCGCCTTATTCGAAAAAGCCTGGAGTATTCATTTCAAAACTATCCGCAGGTTTCTTCCTATGTAAAAGAGCATGCACAAGCCATGGAAGAGGAAGTTATGAGAAAACATATTGAGCTATACGTAAATGATTTTTCCCTTGATCTGAAAGAAAACGGGAAAAAGGCGATTGAACAATTGTACTGGGTATATCAACAGCAAAAGAAATTAAAGGTCGTAAACCACAACTTATTTGTAAATAGCTGAAAGCAGTTGCTGATAAAGAGTGCTGATTAGTTCGTGTACATACTCTTTTTGTTTGAAAGACTTAACCCAGCGCATTCCGTAAATGGCATTGGTTAGAAAAACTTCATCTGCTGCAAGCAGGTCTCCTTCTGTTATGGCTTCCTGGTGAATTTGAAAATGCTGCTTTTTTAATTCATCAATGAAGAACCGGCGCATGACACCATTAATGCAGCCCTGGTGCAAGGCAGGCGTGAATATTTCTTTATTCTTTACAAGAAAAATATTGGCTCTTGAAGTATCGGAAATATGATTTTCACAGTTCAAAACAATGCTGTCATCAAGATCATTTTCTTTTGCATACAGACCCGCTAAAACATAAGGCAGAAAGTTGGCCGATTTTAAATTGGCAAAAGCATCCATTGATTTCCGGGCATAAGGAAACAAATCGATAATCAGGCCTTTTTGATTGAAACTATTTGCTTCTGAGCCCAATGGAACGGCTTCGATAATAAAACCTGCACCATTATCTTCTGTCCGGTAAACGGCCAGGCGTACCCTTGCCAGGTCAATACATCCATTTTTTTTACAAAGTTCCATTATCATTTTCTGTAAGTATCCCTCCTCAAAAGAAAAATGCATCTTCAGTAATCGCAAGCTTAAAAACAACCGTTCAAAGTGCAGCGTACCGAATGGGATGCTTTCTTTATAGACTTTAATGGTTTCAAAGACACCATCGCCGTACCTAAAACTCCTGTTTTGTGCAGTAAATACGGGTTGGTCAGAAGAAAGGATTTCGCCATTAAAGCAAACAAAATTCATAAGCCAAATTATGAAATAAAAAAGCCATTCGCCGTTCGGCAAATGGCTTAAAAAAATTTAAATAAACTTATGCCTGTTCTACAATACCTGCTTTTACAGCATACATAACTAAACCGGCCATTGATTTAACCCCGGTCTTTGTTTTTAATTTATCCCTGATGGCTTCCACGGTACGTGGACTCAGATCAACTATATCAGCAATTTCTTTCGTGCTCTTCTCTTCGCACATAAGTTTTAAAATCGTGATTTCTTTTTCCGTCAGTTGTACTTCCTGAACAGGCATATCCTGCGGCTTTTTCATGCGCAAGCCGTTCAGTAATGCCTTATTGGTAAGATCATTGAAGAAAAACTCCTGTTCGTAGCAGGTTCTGATGGCCTGATATATCGTTTCAGAATCAGATTCTTTTGTGAGATAGGAATTGGCCCCGATCTCCATCATCTTGGTAATAATAGAAGGATCGTTGTTCATAGACAGCATGATCACCTTTACCTCCGGGTACAATTTCTTGATCTCTGGCAAAGTGGTATAGCCATCCATAATCGGCATATGAATATCAAGCAGCACCACATCGGGCTTAATATGCTTTAATAAATTCATTAACTGCATGCCATTTTCAGCTTCTGCAATCATTTGAATGTCTTTACGGCTTGAAAGGGATGTTTTTACGCCTGTGCGGAAGAGTGCATGGTCGTCAGCAATAGCTACTTTAATTATAGTGTCGAGATTTTTCATAAGGAATTTTTAATTCGGCTTCTATGGTTTTCAAATCAGGTGCAATTTGCTAAAAACAGAGTGAATTTTATATAGTATTACTACGTTATTTTTCATTGTGAAAAGTACGATTACTTAGAAAAAATCCAGCTCCCGCCTTATCAAGACGGGGATTTACCTGTCTGGCGGTTCGTAAAACAACGACAACGGCAGTAAAACCTCTATATCAAAAATCGGTCAGTTGTGCTCTTGTACAGGGGCTTGGCGGAAAGTAGTTTTGTGTCAGAAAGTTGATTGAAAGGATCGGTCGCCAACCAAACTATCCAATGTCCTAAACTACCGTCCAGTAAGTTTTTTAAATCCAATACTTTTTGAAAACCAGGCGACTTCTCCAACTCAGTCAACTTTTTTATTTCCTGTTCTTTAAGAACCTAAAATCTTTGCGAAAGCTTTAGTGAGTTTCCGCAGGCTTCTTCAGCTAATTTTTTCTGCCACAATATAGATTCTTCCATCACCAAGGGCAAATGGCCTTTTGCGGGGCGTACTATAAAGGTTTTTTGTAGTCAGTCCTGCCTCTTTAAACATAGATTCCAATTCATCCAGGGTAAAAATATAGTCAATGCCCCTGATCACTTCAATAGTACCATCACTGGCAATAACAGTTTGCTCCGACTCAATGCGGCTGGGATGGAATAAAAACTTATAGTCCAAAAGATATTTGTAACCGTCTACATAATGCCAGTCCTTTTCCCGAAAATGCTTAATGGCTATTTCAGCAATCATCCAGGAGTTAATAAGTAAAGTTCCGCCAGGTACTAAATGAGAAGCCATTTTCTTTAAAAGAGAAACAGCATCTTCTTTATCAAAAAAAGCGAAGCTGTTGCCCATACAAATGGCAGCCTCATAATTTCCGGAAAGCTTAACTTCTAAAGCACCAGATAAGACAGGCTCCACGGCCAGATCTTCTTCCTTGGCCCTGGATTCTATTTCCCCGATGTAGGCTTTAAGATTGTCAACTGCGGTAACCGTTAGCCCCCTTCTTGCCAATTCAAGGGCATGACGTCCATAGCCACACATAATATCCAAAACCCGGCTGTCCTTTTTTAAGCCGCCCACTTCCATTATAAAATCAACTTCTACTTCAGTAAGTCCTTTAGGGATCAGGCCCTTCCATACCTCTTTATATACCCCTTCAAAAAAGCTGTTATTGATATTTTCTGTTGACATGAAAACTTGATGATTTATTCCAACAGTTTATTACGCATGGCATACATTACCAGGCCGGCAATGGTTTTGGCGCCGACTTTCTGTTTCATTTGCTGGCGGATGGTTTCTATGGTGCGGGGGCTTAAAAAGACTTCCTTGGAGATTTCCTCGGTAGTTTTATCTTCTGCTATGCATTTTAATATACGGATTTCTTTTTCTGAGAATTTAACCGGGTTGGGGTAAAACTGCCGGACGGTTTTTTTATGCTGGAGTTTTAATAGTACTGCTTTATTCACCAGGTCATTAAAATAAAAGTCATCGTTCATGCAGGTAAGGATGGCTTGGTAGATCTCATCCGGATCAGTAGTTTTTGTAAGATAGGCATTGGCCCCCATCTCCATCATTTTGGTGATCATTTCCTGGTCATCATACATGGTAAGAACAATGATCTTTATTTCCTCATACTCTTTACGGAGGATCCCTATCGCATTTACCCCATCTATTTCGGGCATGCGGATATCCATAAGCAAAACATCAGGCTGCTTTAGTTTCAATTTGTGCATGAGGTCTTTACCATCCTCCGCTTCCCACAAAATTTTAAGATAATCACGGTCTTTCAAGGCCATCTTTATACCATCCCTAAAAATCTTATGATCATCCGCTATAGCTACTTTTATTTGCTGAGCAGTCATGGAAATTGGTTTTAAGTAATTGAGTTTTAAGCAGTAGGCGACAAAACTAACTGTTTTTTATTCTGAATTACAAGGATATGAAAAAGAATATTTTCATTTAATGTAGCCAGGCAATTAGTACAATCACGTCTGCAGATTCGTAAATTTACGCTTCTGTTTGACTTTTAAAAGCTTTTGCAAAAATTCTTTTTGAAACGCTTGCCCATAGGCTGATTCAGCCTCTAATTTTAGATTAAGTTATTGTACTTAAAAAGAGTTCCCTCTGTGTTTTGGGCTATTTAAGTAGCTATCTGCACTTTTCTTTTAGGCTTCTGATCGAAACTTTTCATTTTGATCTTAGTAAAATTACTATTTTTAGTACGTGAGATTACGCAATTTTATTTCGTAGGCTTACTAGAACTTGACTTGTAATGCCTGTAAAAACTGAATTATTAAAAATTTATCGGATTCAACAATAAAATTATCCCGTTGAGAAGAGGTTTTGATTGGGCAAATTTTACACCCGTAACAACAAAAACTTACTGTCATGACTAAGAAAGTATTTCGTGCCTGGCCTCCAGTTGAGGAAGTTGGAAACTCCTGGGAATTTTAATCTAGAAGTTATTAAATCTTTAAAAGGTTTTCTATATTTGGCCCAAAACCAAAACTATAGAAAACCTTTTTGTTTATATAGCCATATATTCTGACCTACTGCCAATTCTACTTTTCTTTTTATTTTTTAAAAAGGTCAAGACTAATAATCTTTCTAAGATTATTTTCTTTTACTTACTATTTGATTTTCTTATAAATCTTGCAATAATTCCTATAATCCCAACCAAGTATCATAATAAAGCCTACCCAGTTTTTACATTTGTTGAATCGTTGTTTTTTGCCAGCCTTTTTTATACTATAATAAAAAAGCAATCATTAAAGAATCTTGTAACCACAATCACAATTGTTTTTTCAATTTCGCTAATCGTCTATTATTATTATTATTATATTTTCCTGGGAAGCCGCCCTGTTTTAGACTCCATTCCGATCGGCATTGAAACGATCCTGATATTCGTTTTTACTTTTTTTTATTTCTTTGAACAAATGAACAACACAACAGATCTTTTTATTTATAGTAAACCATCCTTTTGGGCTGTGTTGGGTATTTTATTATATCTATCAGGCTCCTTCTTTATTTATATTTTTGCCAATCAAATTACAATAAAGGAACTCGGCAAATACTGGATCATCACCAATATTGCGTCCATTATCAAGAACATTTTCTTTGCCATAGCCATTTATATTCAAGCCAACCAATCCTTAAAAAAATCATCCAAAA
Organism: uncultured bacterium; assembly: GCA_966095395.1. Classification (GTDB taxonomy): domain Bacteria; phylum Bacteroidota; class Bacteroidia; order Chitinophagales; family Chitinophagaceae; genus Flavisolibacter. The sequence continues at coordinate 35,793 of CBHTSW010000006.1, forward strand.
AAAATTATAACCTTTATCCGCCTAACTTTATAGATTCGTAACCAATGTACTTACTGCAAGCCAGCCAATCCTCCATTTCTCTTGTTTTATTCCTGGGAACCCTGGGCATGCTTGCACTTACCATTGGGCTTATTCTTTTTATCATCTTTCATCAGCGGAAAGTTATCAGGTACCAACTGCGCCTTCAGCAAATGGAGCAGGAACAGCAAAAAATCTTATTAAACGCCTCTATCCGCCTGCAGGAAGAAGAACGGCAACGCCTGGCTGCAGACCTTCATGATGACGCCGGCCCCCTGCTAGCTACCGCCCGCCTCTACCTGAACGAAAATTTGGTAAATCAGGATAAAGCCACCCAACTGCAATCCATTTTCCAGGCAAGGCAGATATTAGACGATACCATTCAACTGATCCGCAATATCAGCCATAGTCTAATGCCGCCCACCTTAAAAAATTTTGGACTGGAATCGGCAACCAATGACCTTTTTCAAAAAATCAGCGGTTCGGGCACCATTAACGCCAGCAGCCGCTTTCATGATTACAGGGAAAGGCTTAAACCAGAGATCGAGCTCATCGTCTTCCGGGTTATTCAGGAACTGATCAACAATATTTTAAAACATAGCAATTCCAGTTTCATCCATCTTACCCAAAACAATCATGAAGGCATGTTTGTTCTTCGCATTCATCATGATGGACGTGGTATTGTGCAGGCTGATTTTGAAAAACTAAACAAGAGCAATATAGGCTTAGGACTTAAAAATATCAGTAGTCGGTTAAGGGTAGCACAAGGAAGGATATTTTTCGAAAAAGATCCTTCTCAAACCTATTATAAGGTTACTATGGAAATCCCCAAAGAGGATGTTCGTGAATCATTAGCGCTTAATTCCTAATTTTATCGCATCTCAACTGTGTTATGGAAGTTATTAAAGTAGCTATTGCCGATGATCACAAAATTTTTCGTAAAGGCGTTATCCTTTCCTTACGTCCTTTTACTAATATCAAATTTGTTTTGGAAGCCGAAAATGGTGATGAGTTATTAAATGGCATAGCAGAGGCTGAACCGGATGTGGTATTAATGGACCTTCGTATGCCGGGTAAAGACGGCATGGAAACCACCAAACTATTAGCCAGACAGTATCCCAACATTCATATAATCGTGTTGAGTATGTATGAGGATGAACGCTTTGTATCGCATATGATGGAAAACGGCGCCAATGGCTACTTGCTGAAAAATGCCGAGCCACAGGAAATCCGCCGGGCTATCATGGATGTTTATGACAAGGGATACTATCTCAATAACTTCGTCAATCGTATTTTATTAAAAAAAGCCCACTCAAAACAAAAGGTCATTCCTTCCCTCAGCAATGAAATTACCTTAAGCGATAAGGAAAGAGATGTGCTGAAATTCATCTGCATGGAGTTTACAGCCCAGGAAATTGCTCAAAAAATGGACATTAGCCCCCGCACAGTGGAAGCCATTAAAGACCGGTTAATGGAGCGTTTTGGAAGTAAGAACACCGCAGGTTTGGTATTCTTTGCCGTGAAAAATAACCTGGTAGATTAAAGGCCTTTCCCACCTTAAACTAAGAACCTCGAATTCAAATCTTGAACTATAATATCTTTGCGGCATGCTAAAGATTTCAGAAAGAGGGCAACACATGCCCCCCTCTCCCATCAGGAAATTAGTCCCATATGCAGAAACAGCGAAGAAGAAAGGCATTAAAGTTTTCCATTTAAATATTGGCCAGCCCGATATTGAAACGCCCCCCAGCATTTTAGATGCAGTTCGCAATGCAGACATCCGGGTTTTGGAATACAGCCACAGCGCCGGCAACGAAAGCTATCGCCGCAAATTGGTCCAGTATTATAAATCAGTGGGTATTGATGTGACTCATGAGCAGATCCTTATCACAACAGGCGGTTCTGAAGCCATCATGTTTGGATTTTTTGCTTGTCTTAATCCCGGCGACGAAGTCATTATTCCTGAGCCTTTTTATGCCAACTACAACGGCTTTGCTGTTGCTGCAGGCGTAAAAGTAGTTCCCATTACATCAAACATCGAAACAGGCTTTGCCTTACCTCCCATCAATGAGTTTGAAAAAGTAATCACGCCAAAAACAAAGGCCATCATCGTTTGCAGTCCCAATAATCCAACGGGTTATTTGTATAGCCGGCAGGAAATGGAAGACCTGAAAACGATTTGTTTAAAGCATAACTTGTACCTGTTCTCTGATGAAGCGTACCGCGAATTCTCCTACTCCGGGGAGTACACCAGCGCAATGCATTTGGATGGTATGGATGAAAACGTTGTTTTGATGGATACGGTAAGTAAACGTTACAGTGCCTGTGGTGCAAGGCTGGGTGCCTTTGTTACTAAAAACAAGGCAGTTTATGATGCAGCAATGAAATTTGCCCAGGCAAGATTAAGCCCCCCCGGACTGGCCCAAATTCTGGGTGAAGCTGCAGTGGATCTTCCGGCTTCTTATTTTGACAAGCCCAAAGCAGAATATATAGAGCGCAGAAATTTACTGGTAAAAAGATTAAACGCCATGCCCGGGGTATTCTGTCCCAATCCGGGTGGCGCTTTTTATGCCATGGCCCAATTGCCTATTGATGATTCGGATAAATTCTGCCAGTGGCTGCTTGAATCTTTTTCCTACCATAACAAAACAGTGATGCTGGCGCCTGCAACCGGATTTTACGGAACACCGGGCCTGGGGAAAAATGAGGTCCGTTTAGCATATGTTCTGAATTTAAAAGACCTGGGTGATGCAATGGATTGTTTGGAAAAGGCTTTGCAGCAATATCCGGGAAGAACAGAAGTAAAAAGCAGGATCACTGTTGCTGCCGCCGTGGAATAACAGTCATAGAACATAAAGAACAAATTCTCTCCAATAAGGAATAAGGAATAGCCCAATAACCAGGCTTCGCGTCTAATTGCGACCTTCCATAAGAGTTCAAAGAGGCCTTTTCATTACCAGACCTTTACCTTGGGTAAATTCCTACTCACTCTTTTTTATCTTTTTTTAAACAAGCCTCAACCGGGTTGAGGCTTGTTCTTTTATTGTATTTCAGCGTTTTGAAGGCATAATAATTGCAAAACCCTTTCATAGTCACAGTAAATTTTATACTCAATCAAAAAAGAGAAGTTATGACAAATGAACAATACGGAAGCTGGCATGCCGACAATGAATTTCAACCACAGGCAGGAAGTGGTGTCGTAAATGTGGGACAGGGAGAACGAATAGCCAGTGCGGCCATAGGCGCATGGTTGCTTTCTTCCAGCATGAACAATTTTCTTAAACATCCGGTAGGCAGCCTTTTTAAATTAGCCCTTGGCGGCGTGTTATTGTACCGGGGTGCATCAGGAAACTGTCCTCTGTATTCCAGCATGGGTAAAACAAAAGGCGTTTCCAATACTCCTGCGGTGAATATACGTACCAGTTTAATTGTCAATAAACCAAAAGACGAGGTCTATGCTTTTTGGAGAAAGCTGGAAAATCTTCCCCTGTTCATGAAGCATTTAGCTTCTGTGACGGAAATTGATGCAAAACACTCCCACTGGGAAGCCGTGATTCCCGGTAACATCGGAAGGATCAAATGGAATGCCGAAATAGTAAAAGAAGAGCCGGGTTATTTAATCGGTTGGCAGTCCATTCCCAATTCACTGATCAACAATGCCGGCAAGGTAACCTTCCACGATGCTGCAGGCGGACAGGGAACTGAGCTGGAAGTGGTTATTAGCTATCATCCCCCTGCCGGAGAAATAGGCTCAGGTTTAGCAAAGGCTTTAAACCCTGTATTTGAAAAGCTGATCCGCAAAGATGTGATGAACTTTAAAGAATACATTGAAACAAAATATAAAGGCGCTACTGAAAACATTAATGATAATCCCAACATTTTGCGCAGTGAAGCGGAAAGTGTACAGGATGGTTCAAGGTTTACAGGACAATAATCCAAAAGACAAATCGATATACAAATTAGTAAACCAGCTTCTGTAAAATGTGATTAGCCGCTCCGGAGAATACTTCTTCAAAAGGCAGCAAATCCATTTCAGAAAGTTTTAAGGGTGGTGAAGGTTTCCGGTCGTAGTTATTTAACTGGAGCTTCCACCACCCTACGTTTTTCCACTTGCCCAGTTTATACCCTATATTTTCATAGGTAGCAAAGTGCATAAACCCACAGTTTTCATGGAGCTTAATACTGGCTTCATTAGGCAGTGTAATTCCGGCATATACATTCCTGTATCCCTGGACTTTTAATATTTTAAACAAAGCTTTATAAAGTTGGTGGCCTATTCCTCTGCCCTGAAAATCAATATTCGTATAAATGGAAGATTCGCAACACCACTGATAGGCTGTTCTTTCCCTGTGCACGGAAGCATAGGCATAGGCAGCTATTACATTATTTACTGTGCATACCAGCCAGGGCCGTGCCTGTATACATTTTTCAATTCTTTCTCTGAACTGTTCCATAGTAGGCACTTCACTCTCGAAGGTGCAAAAGCTTTCACGCACATGAGGAGCATAAATATCGAGCATGCCCCCGGCATCAGAAAGAGTTGCCATTCTTACTACTACCATGCGTTGTTTTTATTGTAAGGTAAAATTTACATCCTTGTTAAAGAAGAAAAAATGATTTCAGAGTAAAGGCCTGAATACTTATTTTTGCAACCCTTTAGCCGCCTTCTGTTTAGTTAGGCGTTTAAAAAGCCGAGGTAGCTCAGTTGGTTAGAGCACAGGATTCATAACCCTGAGGTCGGCAGTTCAAATCTGCTCCTCGGTACGCTTTAAAGCTCTGGACGTAAGTCTGGGGCTTTTTCTTTTGAATCCAGTTTCGCTTAACAAACACAGCAACACAAAGTAAAACGGTCTTACTTACCATTTTACCGCTCATAAATTTCAACTCCCGGGTCAACTAAAATGAACTAACTTTTATATACCTAAAAACCCGGGTTATGAGAAAGACAGCTTTACTCTTTGTAATCGCTGTGTATGGATATGCAGCGAATGCCCAACTCACTCTTCGTCCACAAACAGGCATTGAAATTCCTGCCACAAAAATCAGCTATAATAATCTTCCCTCGTTTAAGCCGGCCTGTCAATCCCTGGCGCAGTTTGGCCTTCGTGCGGACTATGCATTTAAAGGAGGTATTGGACCATTCGTTGGGCTATTTACCCACCGGCCTTCAGTAAACTATAATTTTACCGATCCCGAAAAAGGGATGTCCGCCTACGAGGCAGCTGTTGGTGACCTGCAATTACAATTACAGGCAGGTTTACAGTATAGCACGAAGCCGCTCCTGTTAGGCAAGAAAACTTCTGCAGTGACACCCGGCCCGGAAAACATGTCCGTATCAACAAGCGGCTGTGGCGGAAGAAAGGTAGAAGAAACGCAGGATTCAAAACAAAAACCCGCATGGACAGTCCGGCTGCAACCCGCTGTAGGCCTTGGCTATGTTCCTTCCAATAAAGCAGATTTAGAGACCAAAAATTTGGGAACGCAAACCAGCTATACGTATCGTGCAGGAAATACAAAAACGGAACTGATATCGGGACTTGCTTTTGAATTTGCCAGGAACCGGACAAAATTCCTTTCTCTGAGCATCAATTATTTTAAAGGGTTGGAAAGCAATGAAACGACATTCACCACACAATCCTCCGCCAAGACAGTAACCACTACGCTCAGTTCGAAGGTATCCGGCTGGAATGCCACTATTGGTATCCCGATTTCAGTTGCAAAGAAGAACACATTAAAAACTCAAAAAAGTTATCACAGGTGCAGCGAGCAATATAAAAGGAAGTGCGGCAGCTACAGGAGGATTTAGTAACCACCAACCCTTATCGAGAAGCAAAACTTTGGCTCTTTATTTACCGAAGCAATACTACACTTCGCTCCCCGGCCAGGTGATAGACTTACTTTAAGTCAATCATTAAAATTCTATTCACACAAAGAACCAAGTACTATTGTCTGCCATTATATTTTAGCACCAGGGGTTTGACTACAAGTTTGCTTGACTCCTCCTTTCCTATTCGTTATCTAAGGTGATAGGCCTTCACTTTGTCATTGTTTACCCCAAATAGGAAAAGATCATTGACCGTGATTGCGGAACGAACATCTCCTTTAATAGTAAATCCCGATTGGTATTGCGGAACGTAACTAAAGCTGCCTTTACCATTTCCCAAAAACAGCATACCATGATTGGCGTCATAACGGCTAAACTTAATCCGGGTAGAAGTGTTATTCCCCGCCAGGACGAGGTCTTTGTTTCCATCCTTGTTTATATCGGCAGAAAGGACGGCATATACCGGTGCATATTGCGCTTCAACCGGCAAAGGCTTTAGGGCAAATCCGGCTTTACCGTCATTTTGCAAATAAACCGTTTCCATTATTTGTGCGCTTAGCTTTTGCATACCTTGCTGCTCTGCAGGTGAAAACATATCGTTCAAATCCGCATCGGCGTAATTAGTGTACTCCAAATATTTCTTTTTCAGGTAAGGCAACTGTTCTACCACATCATCACGTGAATACGCCGGATAGGATTTGCCATTAATATAGTAACACAAAACAGGATCGATGGAGCCGTTATTGTCAAAATCTTTATAACACAGTTCAATGGGTTGTTTTTCCGTAACCCGAAACTGGTTGTTCAGGCCCTGGTTGCCAATCACCAAATCCATATCGCCATCGCCATCAAAATCATCGGACACAATGGTATTCCACCAGCCGTTGGATGCAAATTTTATGTATTGCTGGGAAGCATCTTTCAGTTTTCCATTTTGGTTTAAATAGATTTTTATGGGCGTCCACTCCCCCACCGTTATTAAATCCGGTTTTTTGTCGTGATTCAGATCCACCCAAACCGCATCGGTGATCATTCCGCTGTTTTGCAATTGGGGACAAACAGTATTCGTAGCGTTGGTAAAGTTTCCCCTTCCATTATTTACTAAAATCAGACTTCCCGGCGAAAGTGGAAACCGGCCGGGTACCACCCTTCCACCTACAAACAAATCCAAATCGCCGTCGCCATCAATATCTGTAGCTTTTACACAGGAAGTACTTAAAGGGAACGAAGGAAGGGCATTGCGGCTCCTGGTTAAATTTCCTTTCCCGTCATTGAGGTAAAGCCGGGAGACCAGCAGGCTGTCATCGGGTGCAAATTCATAGCCTCCGCTGCCTACAAACAGGTCGTTATCGCCATCACCATCGGCATCAAAAAAAACGGCAGCCACATCTTCAAAACCGGCATCTTTTTCAAAGGCCGCAATTCGTTTTTTGCTGAAGTTGCTCCCTTCATTTATAAATAAAGCAGAGGCCTGGCCTTTGGCTCCGCCCATAAATACATCTTCTTTTCCATCCCCATCCACATCGGCTTTAGCCATGCAGGGACCAGAGCGGGAATAATAATGCGGCAACAGGGATTGTACGGTAAAATCATTGAACTCATTTTCGATATGAGTAAAATCCAGCAGCGTATTCACTGGCTCTGTATAGGATGAATAGGTTGGGTCTAAAACAGGACGGCCTGCCTGTTGTCCCTTCACCTCCACCAATTGGTTGGCTTTTACCTGTGTCAATACCTGCCGTTTTCCTTCGGGCCAGTCAATCACCACTGAATCCAGTTGCGATGTGTTGCCCAATCCAAAATGAAGCACCTGATCCACTGATGATTGAAAACCACGAACCGGTACCTGCTCCTGCATCCATTTTTTATTGCCCGCATACGCAAAAATTTTGGCTCCGATTCCAGCGGAGTTTTTTGCGCTGCCTTCTAGTTTTACCCTTAGGTAATTATTATTGGAAAGTTTTTCACTGTTGTTGCGGTAAATGCCGGCATAATCATCAATCCGGTTGATGACCAAATCCACGTCTCCATCATTATCCAGATCGGCATAAGCCGCGCCGTTTGAAATGGATATTTTATTCAGCCCCCACTCTTCGGCTTTATTTACAAAGCGGTTGCCTTCGTTTTTAAATGCATAACTCGAGACCTGGATGCCGGGCATGTGAGAAATATATTCTTCCACACTTAGGGCAGGACTGCCCTGCTGCATGCGCAGGGATTGATCGTAGGAATATTTTATGAACTGAATGTCGGTGTTATCCCGCTTGTAGCCATTGGTAATAAAAAGATCTTTTAGTCCGTCATTATCCAGATCAGCAAAAAGAGGAGACCAGCTCCAGTCGGTGTTGGATATACCTGCCAATTGTCCTACCTCACTAAAGGTGCCATCGCCATTATTTCTTTGAAGCGAGTTTTTCATGTACTGGTAAAACATCCCGTTTCTGAAAAGCAGATTGTACTGGTCAAAATTGTCGGCCCCCATATGCATTTTTTGCGCATGGTTGCCTTCGGGTAACATGTCCAGTTCTACGATGTCGGGCAGCAGGTCATTATTATAATCATTTACGTCAACGCCCATCGAATACAAAGAGGTATGATCCACCTTAGACGCCAGGCTATCAGTAAACGTTCCATCCTGATTATTGATGTATAGATAATCGGGTTCTTTAAAATCATTGGCCACGTATATATCCGGCCATCCGTCTCCATTGATATCGGCCGTGCTGATGCCCAGACTAAAGGTGAGCACATTGGAACGGATCCCCGCCTCTTTTGTAACATTGGTGAAATGACCATTATCGTTTCTGAATAATTTGTTGGCCATAGCTGCCCCGCCGGGCTGTCCGCGCAGCTGAACAAACTCGATCTTTCCCATGGAATAGCGGGGCTCCGACTGGTTGATCAAAAACATATCAAGGTCACCGTCTTTATCGTAATCAAAAAAAGAAGCTTGCGTGGAATAACCCGGATCATCCAGTCCGTAGTCGGCTGCCTTCTCCGTGAAGGTGAGGTCGCCGTTATTGATAAATAAGAGATTTTTTCGGTACGCCACATTTTTTAAGCCTGAGCGGCAGATATACATATCCAGCTTCCCGTCGCCATTGATATCAACCATGGTCGCCCCGGTGCACCAGCCTTCCTTAGTGGCAATACCCGATTTTTCCGTGATGTCTTCAAAGTGAAAGTTTCCTTTGTTTAAGAACAAACGGTTCTTTACCATATTGCCTGTAAAGCAAATATCCGGCAGGCCGTCATTGTTGATATCACCAATGGCCACGCCGCTGCCATTATAGAAATAAGGATACAGGGCAATATTGAAATCCGGATTATCTTCTTTAAGCAGGTTACGGAAATTAATACCGGTTTTACTTTCACCCAGTTCTGTAAAAAGCTTTGCCGGCTGGTGCTTGCACGACAGCCCTATGGTTACACTAAAAAATAAAAAGAAGGTTTTCATCAATACGTCAATTTCAGTGGTAATAGAAAGAGGCTGTTCAACTGAACAGCCCTTTGTATGCCTGTGAGAAACCAAAAATCCATCAAGGCTTATCCCACCACAAACGGGTGCCTCCGTTATCGGGCCCGCCCAACTTGGCTACGGCCCCTGCCACTCCTTTTGGATTGGTGGAATATTCACTTGCCGGAAAATTGATGCGCTTCACAAACTGCCCTGCTGGTATTTTGCCCTGGCTTTTATTAACCAGAACCGGAAACAATTTGGGAAATCCTGTTCGCCGGAATTCACTCCAGGCTTCCTGCCCGTCCGGATACATGGCCAGCCATTTTTGCGTAATGATCCGTTCAAGGTTTCGGTCAAAGGAGGCACTGGGATCCCATTTAATGGTAATGGTACTGAGGTAAGGACTACCCGCAGGAACATTGTTTGCCGGGTTGACGGGATCCACATAAGGCGCGGGCTGACTGGTGGCGTTTTGCAGGTAAGTAGTTGCATCAAGATTGTATTGTGCAAACGAAGCCTTCACCCCATTTTCATAATTCGTTTGTGCATCACCGGCCCCAGCCCAGCCGCGAAGCGCCGCCTCGGCTTTTAAAAACCAGGCTTCCGCCGCCGTCATCAACTGTATTTGACTGGGCAGGGTTGCCAGCAAAGAGAATTTTACATACTGGCTTTTATCGGCTATATCTATTCCTTGCCGGATACCCTTGAAGGTGGTTGGAAAATCTTCGGATTTTACAAAATACTTATCCGCCCTAGGATCTGAATAACCTACCAGGTAAGTTTCCATGGGGGCGCCCATCCGAATATCACCCCATGAATTGTTCATTACATTTAAAGGATGTGTGGTGGAGCCTATATTAACATCGAAATTATTGGCGGGATCAGAGATGAGACCCAACGGATGGGCCAATGACTTTTCCCCTTCTTCCTGAGCCTTTGCCGGATCCACCTTTACAATTCGCAGCGCCAGGCGCAACCGCAGCGTATTGGCAAAAGCGACCCATTTGGCATAGTCGCCTCCGTACACCAAGTCAAAACGCTGAAACTGCTGCACACCACCAGCCGCTGCGTACCGGCTTAACGTATCAATGGCGGCATCCAGGTCACTGAAAAAGGCATTGTACGCCTCCTGCTGTGAGTCGTAATCCACACTTCCATCCGCATTTACCTGGCCGTACTTGGTATAAATAATAGGACCGTAAATATCGCTGATGCGGTGCATGGCCTCCACTTTTATAATTTGTGACCAGGCATAAAAATCGGTGAACTGTGTTTTCGCCTTTTGCTGCACATCAGCCATCGGCGCCATTACCTGGTTATAGGCGGTGCTCCAGGGAGTGCCGTTCCAGGAATCTACCAGGTCGTAAGTGGTATTGTTGCTGTTGCCGATAAAGGGAGTGGGGGTCATCATATAGCCGGAATAAATATCCCCTATCAGGTTTTGCTGCAATTGCGTGAGCCAGGCCGGCTGTGCCGAATAAATATTGAGTTGTGCCTGTTTAAACGGATCGCCTACTGTGCGAAAATCCACCTTAAGATCGTTTTCCGTAACCCCATACGGATTGGTATTGAACTCATCAAACTTTTTAGTGCAACCGCTTATTAAAAGGTAGGCTCCCAGGCCGGCGGCGGCGATTCCTTTATTTATCGTTTGAATGCGCTTTCTCATTTTGAAACGTTTTGGGATTGTTCAATTAGAAACCAAATTTGAGATTGATACCCATGCTTCTTGTTGACGGCAGGCCAAAGACATCCACACCCTGGAGCCCGTTCCCGGTACTCATGGTGAGTTCCGGATCAAAGGGAGCTTCTTTCTTAAAGAAGAAAAGGTTACGGCCAATCAGGCTGATTCTGGCTTCCCTAATGGTTTTTGAAGTAATGGGAATTTCATAACCTACCGATACTTCCCGTAACCGGATATTGGTAGCATCGTACAGGTAAGCTTCTCCTAAACCGGCACGGCCTCCAATAGCCGTATAGTATTTTTGAGCATCCGCCTTGCCTGTGAACGGCTGTCCGTTCGCCGATACCGCATTTGTCAATTGCACACCGCCGTTGTCCCGTGCTGCGGCCGAAACCTCGCTTACACCATCCCGATCTAATACGGCCTGCGTTACACTCATCACCTTGCCGCCAAACCGGCCGTCAACCAAAAAGCTTAGAAAAACCTTCCCGTAGGTAAAACTGTTGTTCCAGCCTATGGTGAACTTTGGATTGGGATTGCCCAATAAGACGCCCGGTGAATTAGCCGTTTGCGGTGTACCGGTGGAATCCAACATGATAGCGCCTTTTGCATCCCTCACAAATCCCTTGTTTCCATAAATATCACCCCAGGAACCGCCTTCTTTGATAAAAGAGCCAAACATATTCACCCCAAAATCACTTAGCACAAACTTATTGGAGGAGTCTGCCCCAGGCACATTGGGATCACTTAACTTAACAATCCTGTTTTTATTGGTAGCCAGGTTGAACGTACTGGTCCAGGTAAAGTTTTTGGAAGAGAAAGGAACCAGGGTTACGATGGCCTCTATACCGGTATTTTGAATATTACCCAGGTTCAGGTAATAGTTGGAATACCCGCTTCCCAGCGGGGCAGGAATCTCTACATACTGGTTATAGTTATTATTCCGGTACCAGGTAAAATCAAACCCCAAACGGTTTTTCAGGAAACGGACCTCGGCACCTGCTTCAAATGAACGGTTGTCTTCCGGCTTCAAAAAAACACCAGGCACCGGAACTTTTGTATTCTTTATCAATTGTACCGTTCCGTTATTGGTACTTAAGGTAAAAGGTGCAGGGTTAGAGATGTAGGGCGGTATATCGTTTCCCACCTTTGCGTAGGACACCCTGGCCTTTGCAAAAGAAATGACATCCGGCAGCCGCACCATTTCACTAATTATACCTGTCAGGCCTGCCGAGTAATAAAAATACCCTTTGTTGGAAGTTGGCGTAAAGGCAAAAGAACTTGACCAATCATTGCGGCCAGTCAAATCCAAAAACAAATAATCTTTCAGTCCCAGGTCGGCACTGGCAAAAACAGATTGAGTTTGCTTGCGGTCTATACTGCCCTGGGTAATTAAGGCGGTGGGCCGGATGTTGGTCACAATAAACTTGTTGGCATATTCCAATCCCTGGCCCTCATTGGGATCGGTATCAAAAAACACCCGGTCGTTGCCCTTCAGGTCTAAAATACTGGCACCTACGTTCGCCGTCAGTGCAATTTCTTTACCCAGGCCTTTTTGTATGGTGGCAATCACATCGCCATACAACTGTGTGTTAAACGTCTTTTCCAGCGTATAACGGCCATTGGAGGCCGCCAGTACACTTTGGGTACCGGCATAGGATTTTAATTCGTACTGATCATAGGATTTGTCAAAACTGCCTCTGGCCTGCACCGAAAGCCATCTGGCAAACTGGTATTTGGCTGTAAGGGAAGCGAGCCCCCGCTGGCGGCTGTCTTCACGCAAATTCCTGAACAAAGCCCAATACGGGTTTTGCTGGTTGTCATCGCCCACAAAACCTTTTTCATTATTGATGTTCCACCAGTTTTGCAAGTTCACATTTCTGGAAGGCGAGAAATATTCAAAATTGTTTTTGTAAGTATTAAAATCCAGTCCGCGGGGGAAAAGATACAAACCCGTTAAAGGATTATTATACAGACCGGAGACCGGGCGGTTATCGGCATTCTGGGCTACCGCCATCACATTTCCATCAAGGGTGAGCCTATCATTTAACAACCGTAAGGTTTCCCGGAAGTTCAGCGTATGGCGCTTAAATGTACTGGTTGGAATAATGCCCCTGTTGTACGTATTGGAATAGGAAAAATAGGATTGCGCCAGTTGGTTGCCCCCGCTTAAGGAAATGGAGTTGACCCAGGTAAGTCCGGTTTGAAAAAAATCGGTGACATGATCCGGAACACTGGTTTTGGCGCCCCAGCTTTCCGCCGTACCGGTAGTACTATCCGTTTGCGGGATGGTCTGTGCATAGCGATATTGCAGTTCAGGCTTTAAAAGGATGTTGTCAACGGTGAAATTGCTGGAGAAGTCAATCCGGGCCTGGCCTGCCGTGCCTCTTTTTGTGGTGATAATAATGGCGCCATTAGCCGCCTGGCTGCCATACAAAGCAGCCGCAGAGGCGCCTTTTAATATGTTGATGCTTTCAATATCATCGGGATTGATGTTGGAAATCCCATCCCCCGCATCCCTGCCGCCGGAACCGGAACCTGAGGATTGTCCCCAAACATCGGTGGGCTGTTCGGGTGAAAAGTTTGGTACGGGGACCCCATCGATAACATAGAGCGGCTGGTTTTCCCGGGTAGATTTGTTGCCCCGGATGACCACCCGGGCAGAACCCGCAATCCCGGAGGCACTGCGTGTGATCTGCACACCGGCGGCCTTGCCGGCCAGGCCATTTATGACGTTTACGTCTCTTACTTTCGAAACTTCACCACCACTAAGCTGCTGTGTAGCATACGTCAGGCTCTTGGCCTTTCTTTGAATGCCCAATGCGGTTACTACAACCTCATTAAGCTGACCCTGGGCTTCCTGCAGGACGACGGGGAGGTTGGTATCTGTAACCACCACTTCGAGGGCCTGAAATCCGACAGATGAAAATACCAGAACATCCCCCTTGTTTGCTTCGATCGAAAATTCACCTGAAGCATTAGTGGACGTGCCCCGGCTCGTTCCCTTTACCGTTACACTCACCCCCGCTAAGGGTTTGCCGTCGGCACCCGCGACTCTACCGGTTATAACGTCATACGTCCCCGTGGATGCACCGGGAGAAACATTATCGGCCCCGGTCACAGGCGGAGGAGTATTTTCATAAGTAAGATCGTTTGTCTTTTGGGGAATGTCTTTTATGGGCAGGATCACAAATGTATTGTCTGAGACCTTTTTATATTTTAGCCCGGTATTCATCAGTACCTGGTCCAGGGTTTTTTCTATATCCGCCCTTATATCCTGTACCTGGTTTACAAGCCTGCTCCCCAGTTCGGCATCAGAAAACAGGAAATAGACACCCTTGCTGTGATTTAAATCTTTTAATATAGAAAACAGCGTTTGTTTTACCTCTTGCGAAGTAGCAGCCTTGAGCTTATTGCTGTAGAGCTTATGGTTGGAATAAGCATATTTACTTTGAGCAGATGCGCCCACTGTACAACACAGTGGTACAACTGCCAGCATGCAGAAGCGTAGCGTGTTCCTCATATTGCAGCTTTTAAAATGAACGTTTTATGGACCCGAGATCATGATCTCGTTATTTGCTTTGCTGATCTTAAATTCCCCGGTGGCATCCAGGGCCGCTATCAAAACATCCAGGTTGTTATTCGGCATGATACCGGAGATTTTTTTCTCCCCGATGGCCGCATTTGCCATGCGAACATTTACACCATAATGCCTTGAAATAATTTTTGCCACGTTGTTCATAGAGGTGTTTTCAAAATTGAGCTTAGACTGCTTCCAGGCCAATACACTTTCCTGGTCAGCAGTTGTTTTAGCCGGTATATTATTTTCAACCCGCACAAATTCTCCGGGCTTCATGTGCACTTCCTTGCCGTCTTTTGTCTTAAGGGTGACACTGCCTTCGGTTAGTAAAACACTGGACTCTTCTTCGCGGTTTACTACGTTAAACTGGGTTCCGGTAACAATAATGTCCATGCTGGTGGCATGCACAATAAATTTATTTTTCTGCGGTGTTTTCTGCACCTTAAAAAAAGCTTCTCCCTTCAACCAGATTTCACGGTCTGTGTTCTTTTGCCATTCTTTACTCATCACCACTTCGCTATTGGCGTTTAACGTCACCTGTGAACCATCCGGCAATTTGTACTCCCTGATATTTCCATAAGCGGCGCCCAGTTTGGTTTTCGTATTCGCACTATTCCACCAGGCAAATCCAACTAACCCTAAAAGAGCGGCGGCGGCAGCTGGTAACCACCAGCGGGATCTTTTGGGTTTTATCTCAACTACGGGGGCGGCATCCAGCGCATTTTGCAGTTTTTGATGGGCCGCTTCCACGTCTTCAGGTAAGGGCGTTTTTTCTTCTATATTCAAATCGTTCATTAAACCAATGCTTTCTTTTACGAGTTGTATATGTTGCTGATTCTCTAAAAGCCATTCTTCCCACTCACGGGCTTTCGTTTCATCATTTTTAAAATACCAGGCCTGGAAGTGATTGTTTGCAATAACCTCTTCTATAGAATTAAACTGCATGCTCGATAGATAGTTTAGTATAAGTTCCGCTTACTCCTTTCTTGTAATGATGAATCGTAAAAAAATATTTAGCTGATCATTTGATTCCTATATTATATTCTGATAAAGGCTTAAGATTCATTAACTTGGTAGTGGTATTTATCAAACTGCGATGATTGCTTTGCCTGCCTTCAGATATTGAATTATGGGATGCTTCCGCACAGGGAAACCGTGAAGCATTTGGACTGCTTTTTCGCCGCCATTATTCCTTATTATATCAATATGGAAGTAAAATTTGTGCGGACTCTTCCACCCTGGAGGATTGCATCCAGGATCTTTTTATTGAACTCTGGCAGAAAAAAAAACCAGCCCCTGTTCATTCCGTAAAAGCATATTTGTTACAATCGCTGAAGTTTAAATTGTATAAATCGTTCAGAGATCAAAAACCGGTTCAGCACATCGAACAAGTGAACCATGAGCCCTTTGAACTTAGCCATGAAATTTTTTTAATTCATACACAGGAGGACCAGGAAAAAGCAAAAAGAATTTTTGAAACCATCAACCAATTATCGCCCCGGCAAAAGGAAGTAATTTACCTTAAAATTTACAAAGGATTGAGCTATGAGGAAGTAGGCCAGATCATGCAGATCAACT
The DNA here is from genome assembly GCA_966095395.1 of uncultured bacterium. Lineage (GTDB taxonomy): Bacteria > Bacteroidota > Bacteroidia > Chitinophagales > Chitinophagaceae > Flavisolibacter. Next base: position 51,937 of record CBHTSW010000006.1, read on the forward strand.
ACCAGGTAGTGCGCAATCTTCTTTGCCAGGCTTTAAAAGCCTTTCGAAACCTGGTGCTTCCCTGCCTGGCATTTATTATTGCTTTACATAGTTACGCTTTGCTTTATCGATAGCGTCCAGCAATCCATTTCTATATGCATCGCTGGTCAATTCCCAGAACATGATTCCGCCCAGGCCTTTTTCTATTGCATATTTTGTTTTTAACGCTATGGATCTTGGATCATCATACGTAACAAACAACGATCTCCGGGGATTGTACAGGTAGGGCGACATGGCGGATTCATCCCAATGATAAACAAAACCACTATCGGATGACAGTTGAGAAGCAAAGTCCTTAAACGGTATACTTGCCTGGAACTTTCCCTGCTGGTAGAGACCAAGGTTTGTATCCGCAACGCCTCCCCAAACCCTTCCGTAAAAGGCAGCGCCAATAACTATTTTTTCTTTTGGAACGTTTAGCTGAAGTAGTTTTTGCACGGCATTGTCCGTTGACTCTACTTGCTGCGCCGTAGAATACAATGGTGTGTGGTGCCCCGTTAGGGTAGAATACCCATTGACCAGATCATAGGTCATCAGGTTTACGTGGTCTGCCAGCTTCATCACTTTTTCCCATTCAACGGCGCTGTCTATGTAGTGATTGAATCCACCGGCCGCAAAACTGATCTCGTTCTGGTGGCCCAGGGTCTTTCTTAGTTCATCCAAAAGGCTGGTAAAATTTTGCTTGTCCGCCGGCTGGTATGTATGGCCGGGGAATCCTGCAATGGTAGGATACTCCCAATCCAGGTCAATGCCATCGGTACCAAAAAATTGGTTGAGTTCTTTTACCGACCTTGAAAAAACCACCCGGTTTTGTTTTGTTGAAAAAACATCCGAGCAGGTTTCACAGCCACCCCATCCACCCAAAGAAAGAAGGACTTTCAGGCCCGGATATTTTTTCTTTAAACCCACCAATTTTTGTATGGCAGCAGTATCATTTGCATTATCAACCGTAAGCCGGGAGCCTTTTAAATGACAAAAACTAAAAATGAGGTGCGTTAATTTCTCAACAGCAAAACTATCTATTTGCAAAAGGTTGTTGCCGGAATAATACCCGGCTACTACAAAATTATTTTTGGGCTGCGCCGATACCGGTGCAGAAAAAAACCAGACTAAAATGGAAGTCCAGCAAACAAACAAGCACATTCTCATGTTTAGGCGTTTATTGAATGTACCATTTTTTGCACCGATGTAATGATGCCTTAGCCATAATTCGATAAAGGAATATGTGGCAGTCTACGCTGAACTAAAAAGAGCTCCCCGTTCAGGAAGCTCTTTTATTAAATTGGATAATAGGCTAAAACTCAAATCTTACACGGCCCCTGATGCCCCATTTGGCAATATCCGGATGGTCGCGGTACGTAAATCTTTTTACTACATCCAGGCGCAATAACTTAAAGATGTTGCTGATACCCACACTCCCTTCTATATACGGGCCATCGTTTAAAGAAAAAGTAGTAGGCACACCATTTTCCGATGGAAAGCGGTATAAGTCCGGATTCAGATCAGGATTATTTTCATTTCGCAAACCGCCATATAAAATTTTTGCTGTGGCCACTTCTCTCAGATCTAATTTTTTCAATAAAGGAAGCCTGTTAAAGATGAAGCCATTGAAATGATGATCCACATTTAAGCTTACAAAATGGTCGCTTACAAACTCCAGGAAGTTCATCAGGTTATAAGAAGCTAATTGGTAGGCATAGGTCTGGTTAGCCCGGTGCGCCGTTAATAAAGGATAAGGCAGGCGGCCAAACGTATAACCGGCTTCAAAAATCACATCACTGTTTCCAAATTGGGACAGGTAAACTCTTTTCGATATGGAAAGATCCAGCTTGTCATAGTTATACTGGCCATTGACCAACCCCTTAAATCCTTTTATATAGCGCAAAGTAAAAATGGGATACTTGTTAATGATGGGAATGCGGAAGACAGTTCCCTGGTAAAATTGTTCGTTAGGGGCCCAGCGCAGTTCAAGCGAAACATCGGAGGTAGTGATCGACGAATCTTTAATAAATGTGCTGTTGTGTTGCTTGATGTATTCAATGGCACCGGCAGGTTCCTGCCTCCAGTTTTTAAATCCCAGTGAATAGGTGAAATGATTGGCCAGTTCGTGCACATAATCCAAATTGTAAATGGTATTATAAAGCCACTTATCGTTCTTTCCTCTTTTAAAAGAAAGCAGGATATTGTCCTCCTGTACAAACTGCAGTTCTTGGCCGGGGATCTTTGTTTCTCGCTGCGCACTGGCCTTTATATAATTGAGCGGGAAGGAATAAATGGATTTATTATTCAGCGAATAGGTAACGGCCAGATAGCCTTTCCACTTCTCGTCTTTAAAGCCATAGGCGCCATAGGTCTCAAAGTAAATACGTTTGCTGAATTTGGGTGTGGTTCTCCCGCCAAAGCGCAAACGAAAACCCTCCACCGGGTTAAAGCTGTAAAATGCATTGGCAGGCCCAATTTCAAACTTGCCAAAATTTTTATACCCCGCTAAAAGGATGTTGGCTATATCCATAAAGCGTTTAAACGAACGCAGGGTTTTTAAACTATCGATGTTGGTATAAACTTTTGCTTCGGCTACGGTTAAGGTATCATGGCGGCGGGCTGCCAAAAAGCTATCCCTGTTGGCAGGCGCTTTGACCATTACAGTTGAAGGTCCTTCGTAAAAACCAGCATCCCGGGGCTGATTGATCTTATAATTTTTGTAGGAAACGGTACGTTCCCCAAAAATGCCATTGCCTTTGCGCTTGCTAAGACTGGCTTCTGCCAGCACGTTGCTTTTAATGACATGGTATTTGCCATCCAGGGGGTTTTGTTCAAACTCCTGGTTGATATACATTTCACGCACCAGGTTCAGGTTGATGTTGGGGCTTACAGTCATGTTTAATTTTTGCACAGCATAATTGCTGTCCAGCGTAATGAACATGGTTCCCCGGAATAAAAAGTCGTTGGTATTGCGGGGCGTGAAATACATCTTCACCAGCTTTTTTCCCCAGGCATCCGTTATGGTATCCCTGATAAAAAACATGTAAAACGTGGGCGCCATATCGGCAATGGGGCTTAGAAACTCACGGGTAAACAGCGATATATTGTTATCATAAATATCCACATCCTCGTACAGCCTGTTTAAATAAGTACTCACGCCATTACTATCTACAAATTCGCCATAGTTCACCTTTTTATCTGCCAGTACAATTGTTTTGTTCTTTTCGGGATTTTTGCGGTAGTAATAATTGGACAGTTTTTCTTCAATGTAAATAGGAATGAGGGTTTTACCTGGGATTTTTGTAGTATCAATATTTTCCAAAAGAAAATGAAAGGGCTTTAGCAGCTTAAGATTTCCCACCTTTTCCGAGATCCTGCTGAGGGAAAGCTGCAACTTCTCATACTGCTCGTATTCCACATAATCGTAAAACTCAGGTTTGTTTTTATCCCTGTTCTCTATTACACGACGGATCAATTCTACCGCCGGATTGTCTTTGTTACGGTAATGGATCTTCTTTTTGCTTTTAACGACTATATTACCTAAATCCTTCGTTTTGTCCAGGGTCAACTCGATATTGAGAGTTTGACTTACACCCACTTTAATGGGAACCGTTTTGGTTTTATACCCGATATAGGATACCACAAGTTGGTTCAGTATTCGAGAGGTAGTAATTTCAAAATGCCCGGTGGAATCGGCGGTGAGACCCTTACCGCCTTTGAAAAAAACACTGGCATAGGGAATAGGGTCCTGGGTGTCCGCATCCATTACAATACCGGATACGGTGGTGGTTTGTGCGGAAACTTGATTCATCAACAAGAGCAAGGCCGTTGCAATAAACCATTTGCTTATTTGAAAATGATATCTATGGTGGTGCATTACGATTTTGGTTTATAAACGTAGTATCTTTTTAATCGCCAATACTGGGAAAATAACAACTTTAGATAGAGCATTGATCTGTAAACCTGCTGGTTGAGCCAGATCTTTACAGCTTTATTCTCCGGCAGCACATGCCTGCTAAAATCTATCCCGGCTTCTATCAGTTTTATTAATTAAGTTTAAAAAGGCAAATTTAAAGGTTCATTAATACCTAGGCTATTGTTTACCTTACCACTTATACATTTTCACATTCCTAAAACTTTTAATAAAAATTGGCGCACAAGGTATTCATAGTTTATTGGTAATGCAAACTTACCATTAATCAAATTGGAGGGGACCTGCTGTTTTAAAGAGGAAAGACAGGCCGAACTTTGGTTTTGCTATTATCGGTCACCAGAGTTTATTAACCAGGGTCTTATTTTCATGTAGAAAATGTTCCACAAAGGTTTCGCAGGCTATTTTAATTGTCTCAACAGTTCATTTTCTTTTTATAAACCGGGCACTAATCCTATCGGGGCCTGTTATTTGCGAATATCCTTTAGCCACGGCAACACACCCAATGGAAGAAGAGAAAAAAAAAGTTAGTTATCCCCGTAAACTGGCAAGATTACTTTTAAAAGTAATCTTGTTCCTCTTTTTATTTATTGTACTGGTTTTTATCCTGGTATTAACGCCTCCTGTTCAACGTTTTCTAACCGGCAAAGTAGAGAACTATTTACAACATAAATTAAACACAAGGGTGGAAATCGGCAGTATTTCCTTTGGGCTATCGGGTAAAGTAGGGCTTCAGGATATTTACATCGAAGATAAAACCAAAGACACCCTGCTTGCCGGGGGAACCATCAAAACCCACCTTAGCTTTTTAAAATTATTTTCCAATGAAGTGCAGATAAAGGATATAGAGCTGCAGAACCTTACGGCCAAGATCAAAAGGGTGCTTCCGGATACGGTTTTCAATTACCAGTTTATTGTTGATGCCTTTACATCGGAACAAAAGAAAAGTGCCGACACGGCCCAAACGGCTCCTATGAAACTGAACATAAGTGATATTGCATTGGATAATGTCAGGTTGACCTTTTTAGATGTAGTAACCGGTAATGATGTATTTGCCCGCATTGGCAATTTAACCGCTACCATTGATACGCTTGATCCCTACCAGATGCATTTTGATATTCCTTCTGTTATTGCCAGAAATGTAACCGCCCATGTCAGGCAATCAAAGCCTTTATTAGATCCGGGGCCTTTATCAGAAGACCTTGCTGATGCCGCGGCGCCTGTTGCCATGAAACTGAATATGGGAACCATTGACCTGTCAAAGTTTACTGTTCAACTGGACAACGATATTTCGGCGTTTTATGCCACGCTAAACCTGGGACGGCTGAAAGCAAATGCCAAATTGATTGATTTGAGCCGCAACAGGGTTTATCTTAATGACCTAGTATTGAACAATTCAAAATCAGTGATCCGCTTAGGGAAAAAAGAAGCGGCAAAAGAAGTGAAAAAACAAGTGGCCCAGGAAGTAGCAGCCCAAAAAACACAAGGTTGGGATTTTAGGGTAGACAACATACAAATTGATAAAAATACCCTTCAGTACGACGATGATAACCAGCCGCGGCAGGCGCATGGAATGGATTATGCGCATTTGCTGATGAACGATGTAACCCTGCATGCCGATAACTTTTTATTTTCTACCGATACCATCAGCACGTCTATCACCGAAGGTTCCATGAAGGAAAAAAGCGGCTTTGTATTGCAGGAACTGCGGGGCAATGTTTTGTATTCCAATAATCAGTCTTACCTCAAGGATCTCTATATTAAAACGCCGGGCTCAGAAATCAAACGAAGCCTGGTATTGGAGTATGCTTCTTTTGATGCGCTGGCCAAAAACTTTGCACAAACTGTTTTTAATATTGAACTCACCAATAGCCACGTACAGGTAAAAGATATTTTGGTATTTGCGCCGCAGCTTCGTTCCAATCCTGCTCTAGCCAACCCTAATGACATCTGGAATGTAAATATTGTTGGCAGCGGCACCATGAACAGGTTGCATTTTGAATCCTTGCAATTTTCCGGGCTGAAAAATACAGAGATCGATGCGCAGGGAACATTAACCGGCTTGATGAACCCGGCAGAAGCAGGCGGCGACTTTACCATTCGCCGGTTTCATACAACGCAAACCGACATGGCGCTGTTCACGGGCCAGCGTTTATCCAATGCCCAGGTTAATCTTCCTGAAACCTTTGATCTTACCGGAACGGTTAAGGGTACTGCCGGAAGACTAAATGCAGACCTCCGCATGAACACCTCCGCAGGATCGATGGCGTTAAATGGAAGTTTTGCTAATCTTACCAGTCCTGCAAAAACCTCCTACAATGCAACCATCACAACGAGCGGTTTGCGCCTGGGAACCATCCTTCGCCAACCCGATCAAATTGGATCTGTCTCCGGCAACTTTTCATTTAATGGCTCGGGTTTAACCCCCAATACTATAAATACAAAATTCAAAGGCCTGATCTATAGCCTTGGTTATAACAACTACCAATACCATAACATTCTCCTCAATGGCGCGTTAAACCGTTCTTCCTTTTCAGCAACGGCTGATGTAAGCGATCCCAATGCAGACCTGAACTTAACAGCAAGCGGCAATTTTGCCAATAACCTTTCCTTCAAAATAGATGGAATGGTGGACAGCATTAAAACAATGCCCCTGAACTTCAGCACACAACCCATCATCTTTCGTGGCCAGATCAATGGAACGGTTGCCAACCTTAATCCTGACTATTTAGATGCCGATATTTTAATTACAAGGGCTTTATTGGTTTCCGGTACAGAAAGGCTGCCCCTTGATACGGTTCAACTCATTTCAAAAAAAACCGACACGGCCAACTACATCAGCCTGAAAAGCGATATTATTAATGGACAACTAACGGGACAATACCGCCTTGCGGATCTGGGCAACATCATACAAAGCAGCATTCAACCTTATTTTTCCGTAACGCCTCGAGCCCAAAAACCTGCCCTGCAACCCTACAATTTCAGGTTTACCGCCGATATGGTTTATTCACCGATTCTTTCCACGTTTGTTCCCAGCCTTACGGCCATGGAGCCTTTGCATGCAGAAGGAAGTTTTGCCACCAATGAAGGAATGAAAGCTTCGGTAACAACAGCCCAACTCTCTTTTGCAGGCAATGACATGAGCAATTTAAAGGTAACGGCAAACACCTCTGACAGCGGCTTGAGGGTTAGCGCCAATATGGCTCATTTAAAAAGCGGTAACTCCTTTAATGTGTATAATACCCGCATCCATGCTACAGCGCTTAATAATGTTATAAATTTTAGTTTAGGGGTTGATGATGTGAATGCTAAAAACAACTATTACCTCAGCGGTTTTATTACCCAACCCTCTGAGGGAACGTACACGTTAAAATTAAGACCCGATAGTTTATTGTTGAATCGTGAAAAATGGACAATAGCGCCTGATAATTCACTCACAATAAGCCCCACCAGCATTACAGCCAACAATTTTACTTTACAGAAAGGGAGCCAGAGCCTGAGTATTAAAAGTTTGACCGGCAGCGGCGAACAACCCCTGCAACTCAGCTTTACAGACTTTCGTTTGGCAACCATAACCAGTTTTATAAAATCAGATTCGGTAGGCGTTGATGGGCTCATGAATGGAAATATCACCTTCCGGAATATTTTAGAACAGCCGGTATTTACCAGCAACCTAACCATTAACGATCTAAGCATGGGAAAAGACACGATTGGCAATGTAAACCTGCAGGCCAAAACGGGCAATGCCAACAATTACATAGCCGATATTACCCTTACCGGCCATGGAAACGATGTGGCTATAACCGGCTCTCTAACTCCGCAGGGAAAGGAAACCCTTCTTGATATGGAGCTTTCTGTGCGGCAGTTGCAGTTAAAGAGTTTGGAAGGCCCCATGGCTGGTGCTTTTACCAATGCCTCCGGCATGGTGAACGGCTCGGTTAAAATTGGGGGAAGCCTGAACAACCCCGATATTGCCGGCCAGCTCCATTTCAATAAGGCAAGCTTTGCACCTACCATGTTAGGCAGCCAGTTTACCATCGACAATGAAACACTTTCGGTAACAGAAGATGAATTGGTTTTCCAGGGCTTTTCCATCCGGGATTCTGCCAATAATGCCCTGAACTTAAATGGCACTATTGCTACGCACAATTTTATCAATTACAACTTTAATCTTTATGTGTATGCTGATAATTTTTTAATTCTTAACAGCGCTAAAAAATCCAACAGCATTTACTATGGCCGTTTGAACATCAGTACTGAATTGCATATATCCGGCACTGAAACAAAACCCGCACTTGATGGAGCCATCACGGTAAATGACGGGACCAACCTGACATTAATCATTCCCCAACTGGAGCCCGGGGTGGTGGAAAGAGAAGGCATTGTGCAGTTTGTAGATATGAATGCTCCGGAAAACGATACGCTTTTTCGCCGGTACGATTCCCTGAATGTTTCACATATACTGGGAATGGACATTGCTACGAATATTGAAATAAAAAAAGAAGCCATCTTCAACATTATAGTAGATGAAGCCAACGGAGATCTTTTGAATATTCGCGGAGAAGCCCTTTTATCCGCAGGCGTGGATCCAAGTGGAAAAATCACACTGGTAGGAAACTACCAGCTGGAAGAAGGGGCCTATCAACTCTCGTTTAATTTTTTACAGCGCCGTTTCGACATAGAAAAAGGCAGCAAGATTACCTGGACCGGCACTCCCACTTCAGCTGAACTGGATGTGCGGGCCGTTTACCTGGCCAACACAGCACCTATAGACCTGGTGCAGGATCAAATTGCTGCTTCCACGCCAGCCATCCGCAACACCTATTTACAAAAACTTCCTTTTGAAGTTCACCTGACATTGACCGGGGAGTTAATGCGGCCCAAGGTTGCCTTTAACATACTGCTGCCGGAAAACAAAAACTATGGCGTATCAAATGATATAGTAACGCAGGTACAATCGCGGTTGACACAAATACGCACCGACCCGGGAGAAGTAAACAAACAGGTGTTCTCACTTTTATTATTGAACCGGTTTGTTGGCGAAGATCCGTTTCAGTCAAACGGTGCAAGCTTTAGCGCCGGCACCTATGCCCGGCAAAGCGTGAGCAAATTATTGACCGAACAGTTGAACAACCTTGCCGGTGGTTTAATACAAGGCGTCAACATAGATTTTAGCGTGGTCTCTTCTGACGATTATACAACCGGAGACAGGAGAAACAGAACCGATTTAAATATTGCTTTAAGTAAAAAGCTGCTAAATGACAGGCTGCAGGTTACGGTTGGTAATAATTTTGAACTGGAAGGACCGCAAAGCAGCTCCCAGAAAAACAACAACATTGCCGGCAACGTTGCTGTTAGCTACCAGCTAAGCAAGGACGGACGTTATATGCTTCGTTTTTACAGGCGAAATGAATATGTGGGTGTAGTAGATGGCTACATCATTGAAACAGGATTAGGCTTCATTTTCAATCTTGATTACAACAAATTCAGCGAGATTTTACACAGAAGAAAACAAAAACTTACAGACGAAGGTTCTCAATAAAAACGGACAATGGCCATGAAAATCCCGATGCAGTACTATCTATTTTTTTTTATCAGTTGTTTTGTGTTGTGCGCCTGCAGCAGCACACGCCACCTGCCGCCCAACGAAAAACTATATACCGGAGCCACTGTTAATTTAAGCGGGCCCAATCTTTCGGTAAGACAAAAAAAAACCTTACGCAGCGATCTGGAAGGCTTAACCCGCCCAAGGCCCAACTCGAAGTTTTTGGGCATGCGCCTCAAACTTTCGTTTTATAATCTTTTCCATAACAAAAAACCAAATTCCTTCTTTGGCAAGCTGCGGGATAAATGGGGGGAGCCGCCCGTTTTATTAAGCCAGCTTAATCTGGAAAACAATGTAAAAATCCTTAATAACCACTTAGAAAACAAAGGCTTCTTTCGGGCAAAAGTTACCGGCGACACCATCATTCGCCGGAAAAAAGCAAGAGCGGAATACAAAGCAGAAACCGGGAATCAATACACCATTAACACGGTTCATTTTCCTGCCGACAGCAGTGACCTTTCCATGAACATCCGTCCCATCACGGGCACCAGTTTATTAAAAAAAGGAGAACCCTTTGATCTTGATGTGATAAAAGCTGAAAGGCTGCGCATAGATGCTTATTTAAAAGAACATGGCTTTTATTATTTCAACCCGGATTATTTGCTGGTAAAAACTGATAGCACGGTAGGCAACAACCTGGTTGATATGTATGTAACCATCAAACCTGAGATGCCAAAATCAGCCGGCCAGATATATCATATTGACAATGTTTTTATTTATAGCAATTATAGCCTGAATACCGCCCAGGAAGATACCAGCCTTGCCAATGCCGTACTGCAAAACGGCTATTACCTGGTGGACAAGCAAAGGCGTTTTCGTCCCGGCCTGTTCCAGGAAGCCATGCAGTTTGATTCTGCGGATCTATACAACAGAACAGACCATAACCTTACTTTGAACCGGTTGATCAATCTTGACCTTTTCAAATTTGTAAAAAACCGGTTCGAACAAAAAACGGATTCACCCAAGCTTGATGTTTTTTATTATCTCACACCCATGCCTTCCAAATCCCTTAGTGCTGAAATTACAGCCACCACCCGTTCCAATAACCTGAATGGGTCCGAAGTAAAGTTTACCTGGAAGAACCGCAATATATTCAGAGGCGGTGAACACCTTAGCCTGTCTGCCTACATAGGCTCAGACTACCAGTTTAGCGGGGCCCTTAGCGGGTATAATACCTACCGTACAGGAGCGGAAGCAACTCTTGCCGTGCCACATATCCTTATTCCTTTCAGAACCCTGCGCTACAGGGGCGGCTTTGCACCACGCACCACCTTCAGACTGGGCTATGATATTTTGAACCGAAAATCGTTGTTCACGTTAAACTCTTACCGGCTTGAATACGGATATGTAGCCAAAAGAAGCATAAAAAAAACACATGAGTTCAACCCTGTAGCGATAAACTATGTACAGGCATTAAACGTTACTTCCAAGTTCGATTCATTTGTAAAACGGGATCCCATTTTTGCAAAAACCATCCAAAGCCAGTTTATACTGGGAAGCAATTATCAGTACAATTATAATGAAGTCGTCAACGGTCTTCAAAAAACCAATTCCTATTTCTTTAATGGAATAGTGGATTGGTCGGGTAATATTGCCGGCTTGCTAACGGGTGCGGACTATAAAGAAGGCAAAGAAAAACTTCTGTTTGGAGCTCCCTTTGCGCAATACCTGAAATTTGAAGCCGATGGCCGTTTTTACCGGAAAATCGGGTTTAACTCTTCGTGGGTCAACCGCCTTATTTTAGGTTTTGGTTATCCTTACGGCAACTCCATTGAACTGCCCTACATCAAACAATTTTTTGTAGGCGGCAATAACAGTTTGCGGGGTTTCAGAAGCCGTGCCGTGGGGCCGGGCACCTATCGTTCCCGTGATAGTTCAACATTAATTCCGGACCAAACCGGTGACATTAAAATGGAATTCAACACAGAGTTCCGGCCCAAAATATCAGGCCCCTTATATGGCGCTATTTTTTTGGATGCAGGAAATATCTGGTTGTTTAACGACAGTACGTATACAAAAAGACCGGGTGGTCAGTTTACTTCCAAATTTTTAAGCCAGCTGGCCATAGATGCAGGTGTTGGCCTGCGGTTGGATATTACCCTTTTTGTCATTCGTTTTGATGTTGGTTTTCCTTTGCGTAAGCCCTGGGAGCAAAAAGCAAGTCCTATAAGACTGAATGATGGTACGTGGCGAAGAGAGAATATCGTGTATAATTTAGCGATCGGGTATCCGTTTTAAAAAAGTAGCAATAACGGTACAAAAGGTAAGTCCGCTTGTATTGCATCTATAAATCTGGTGACAGGAAAATTAGTCAGGCCGTTTATATCAATACTGTAAAAGCATTTGCAATTTCTGGCTAACCTTTTCGGCATTGGGCAACATCGCCGCTTCCAGTCCCATGTTTAATGGCACGGCAGGTAAATTCAGTGCACCCAGCACTTCGACCGGTGCATCCAGCCATTGAAAACAGTTTTTCGAAATGCGTCCGGCCAGGGCTTCTGCAAACGAATTGTTTTGCTGCTCTTCGGTAAGTACCAGGCATTTGCCATGTTTTTTTACAACGGCATAAACCAGGTGTTCATCCAATGGAAACAAGGTGCGCAGGTCAACAATTTCAATAGTGCCATCAAAATTTTTTGCTGCCGCTTTAGCCCAGTAAACGCCCATCCCGTAAGTGATCACACAAACCGTTTCACCATTATCAACAGCGTTTTCATCTGCCTTTAAAACGATATTGGCCTTACCAAAAGGCAACACATAATCCCTTGAAGGCTCAATGGTCCTGGCATCATCCGTTCCCGGTACCTTACTCCAGTACAAGCCCTTATGTTCCAGCATTACTACAGGATTAGGATCATAATAAGCCGCCTTCATCAACCCCTTCATGTCCGCCGCATTGGAGGGATAAGCAATCTTGATTCCTTTAATTGTAAGCAAGGTGGATTCCACACTGCCACTATGATACGGGCCACCGCCACCATAGGCTCCAATGGGCACGCGAATGATGGTGGAGACAGGAAACTTACCACAGGAAAGGTAACAGGATTTGGAAATTTCTGTTACCAGTTGATTGAAGCCCGGATAGATATAATCGGCGAACTGCACTTCAACAATCGGCTTTACGCCAACGGCACTCATGCCAACCGTTGATCCGATGATATAAGCTTCCTGGATGGCTGTATTAAAAACCCGGTGGTCGCCAAACTGTTCGCCCAGTGTAGCGGCTTCGCGAAACACCCCTCCCAGGCGTTTGCCCACATCCTGCCCGTACAATACGCATTTATCATCTTCTTCCATCAGCTCCCTGATCGCAAACAGGGCCGCATCCACCATGATTACTTTATTGTTACCAACAGGAGCCCTCTCGCCTTTTTCTTCAACAACCGGTGTTGGTGCAAAAACATGTTCAGCAACTTTTGCAGGATCCGGTTCGACAGCTGCCACAGCCTTATCAAATTGTTGTTCTATGGCAGCCACAACTTCTGTTTCCATCTGCTGCAAATACTCTTCTCCAAAATCCTTTACAATGGCCCGCCTGAATTTTGGCAAAGGATCATGGCAGGCATGTTTGGCAAGATCTTCTTCGCTGCGGTAAAACTCTTTTCTTACGCCGCTTGTATGATGGTTTAGCAAACAAACTTTGGCATGCACCAACCAGGGCCTGCGGTGTTTCCGGACGTCCGCTATTACTTTTTGCATCACTTCGTAACTTTCAAAAAAGTCAGTTCCATCCACACGAATTTTATTCAATCCTTTAAATCCTTCCGCATATTCAAAGGCATCCATGGCCCTGCCCTCTTCTGCGGGCACACTAATGCCCCATTCGTTATCCTGCACCAAATAGATAATGGGCAATTGTTTAAGCACGGCAAATTGTAAGGCTTCGCTTACTTCTCCCTCGGTAACCGATGCATCACCCAGAGAACACAACACTACAGGCCTTTCCTCATTTGTCGGTTGCTGATGGCTGATTGCTTCCAAATACCCCAACCCCTGTGCCACACCCGTAGTAGGAATGACCTGCATGCCGGTGGCACTGCTTTGATGTATGATCTTAGGTTTCTCCTCCTCCCTTGAATTGGGATGCGAGTAATAACTTCTGCCTCCTGTAAAAGGGTCATCCCTTTTGGTTAGTAGTTGAAGCATTAGTTCATACGGCGTCCATCCCATGCCGAGCAACAAACTTTCGTCTCGGTAATAGGGGCTAACCCAGTCATGCGGGTGTAGGTGAAACGCGGTGGCTAATTGTATGGCTTCGTGTCCGCGGGAGGTGGAGTGAACGTATTTAGTGATCTGGCGGTTGGCTTCATAGGTTTCAGCCATTAGCTTAACACTATACATTAAGCGGTAGGCATGCAGCAATAAATTACGATCTATCATATAGCTAGAAATCCTGACAAATGTAAGTAGGGACATGCCATTGGCACGCCCTGAAATAAAAAATGTTTAGTTGAGAGAAGGTTCTATAATGGCAACCGCAATAAATCATTCGTTGCACATTGTATCTCTGCCATGAAATAAGTGGGGGGAACTTTTGCCTGTTCGGGCTGAGGACCGGGTGTGTTAATTGTATATGGACGAACTGCAGTATAAAAAAGGGACACGCCGGTGGCGTGCCCCTACATGGTTTATTTAACGTCCAATGTTAACAGGTTTTCCTTCTCAATAAAAGCTTCTATTTCATCGCCCACCACAATTTCGCCTACTCCTTTTGGCGTGCCTGTGTAAACAAGATCGCCGATGTTTACTGAGAAAAAATTTGAGATGTAAGAAACAATATAATCGAAATCAAAGATCATATCCTTGGAATTACCTTGTTGCACTAATTCCTTATTCTTATACAATCCAAAGTTGATATCTTTTTTGTTTTTGATGTTGGCTATGGGTATCCATTTGCCAACCACAGCCGAATTATCCCAGGCCTTTGCCTTTTCCCAGGGCAAACCCTTTTCCTTTAATTCGTTTTGAATATCACGGGCAGTAAAATCAATACCTACCGATACGGCATCGTAATATTTACCGGCAAATTTTTCCTGGATGTATTTCCCGTTCTTGGAAATACGCAAAACCAGTTCGCATTCGTAGTGCAGTTCATTGGTGAACTCGGGATAGTAAAAAGGTGTATGCGGTTGAAGCAAAGCACTTTTGGGCTTCATAAAGATCACGGGCTCATCTGGTATAGCATTCTCAAGTTCTTTGGCGTGATCTGCATAATTACGGCCTACACAAAATATCTTCATAAAAGAAGTTGTTTTTGGTTAAATACCACGGGATCAGTCCACAAGGCTGTCATCCCACATATTATGGCTTTTGCAAGGAAACAGGATTTTACAGGGGAAACTTTTGTTGATGCGGCTAAAATAAATAATTACCCTTACTTATCATAACACAATTTCCAGATTATTAAATTTATTCATTGTATTTATTAATCCTATGGTTGAAAAAGCTTCAATGACTTCCACACATTTTTCAATCTTAGCTTTTACCACCGGTTCTTCTTCTTTAAACCATTTCCCCAAAACAAACTCGGCCTGCGCTCCCTTGGGATAATTGTTTCCAATACCAAACCTGAGCTTTGGGTATTCTGTTGTGCCCAAAGCTTCCTGTATGCTTTTTAAGCCATTATGTCCCGCATCACTGCCACCAGGGCGGACACGGATTTTGCTTAAAGGTAACGCCAAGTCATCTACCACTACCAATATATTCTGAATATCAATTTTTTCTTTATCCATCCAGTATTTTATGGCCTTACCGCTCAGGTTCATATAGGTGGTAGGGCAAATACAAATAAATATCCTGCCCTTCCATTTTACCTCTGCCCGGTAAGCCAAACGGTCTTGTTTGAACTGCCCGCCATTTTTCGACACGAAGGCCATCACCACATCAAACCCAATATTGTGGCGGGTATGAGCATATTCATTACCAAAATTTCCAAGGCCCGCAATTAAAAACTTCATGTATGCAAATATACCGGCTGGCTGTTTAGTGCCTGTAAGTAGTTCAGGCAAAAAAAATCCTCCCGTTAAACCGGGAGGATCTATAAAAAATTAATCTTCTTTTATTTTTTGGCCGGAGCCGCTTTTGCCGGAGCAGCCGGTGCAGCACCTTTGGCCGGAGCAGCCGCTTCTTCCTGGCGCAGGGCACGGGTAGTAACTACAGATACAATAGGAATTCGTGGGGAGTTCAATATCTCGTAGTTCTCATCCTTAACATCTTCTACACGCAGGTTACCGCCAATCTCCAGATCATCAATCTTTACTTCGATTTGCTCTTTAAGGAAACGAGGGTAGGTTTTTACCTTTAGTGATTTCATTTTGGCAACTAAACGGCCACCAGCTTTTACACCGGCAGCAGTACCCACATATTTCAACGGAATGGTAGCGATCACTTTTTTGTCTTCTACCAACTCCAAAAGATCAACGTGAATCAACGCATCTGTTACTTTGTCAAATTGCAGGTCCTTTAAAATGCAGCGGTACGTTTTACCATCTACCGTTACTTCTGCCAACTGGAAATTTGGTGTATATACGAGTCCTTTAAAGGCCTTGGCAGGAGCTGCAAAATTGATCTCCTGGGCACCCCCGTAAATTACACCAGGCACGAGTTCCTGAGAGCGAAGCTGGCGGGTGGCTGACTTGCCATGTTCGGTCCTCAGTTGTCCTTCGATTGTAATTGTCTTCATTTTATGAATGTTTATTGTTTGTTGTTTGATACTATGGGGCCGTGTTTATTTCAAACCCCAAATTATTTTTCTCTTCCTGCCGAATGGAAAAAGAGGCTGCTGATGCTTTTATTTTCATAAGCATTCCGGATGGCTATGGCAAATAGCTCGGCCGTAGTTATGAATTTGATCTTTTTTGTTTCCTTTTTTAAAGGGATCGTATCGCATACCACTAATTCTTCCAGCACACTGTTCTCTATAGTTTCGTATGCTTTCCCGCTTAAAACCGGGTGGGTGATCAAAGCTCTTACGCTTCGCGCACCTTTTTCTTTTAAAAGAGCTGCACTTTTTGCCAGTGTGCCACCGGTATCGCAGATGTCGTCAATGATCACAATATCCTTGTCCGTCACATCCCCTATCACTACCATGCTGGCAATTTCATTGGCACGTTTACGGTGTTTGTCGCAAATCACCATTTCGGCCTCAAAATAAGAGGCAATTTCCCTGATGCGGTTGGTTGCTCCTACGTCAGGGGCCGCAAAGGTAAGGTTTTCAAGTTTGAGTTGTGTTATATAAGGTATAAAAACGGCAGAACTGTCAAGGTGGTCAACCGGGATGTCAAAGTACCCCTGGATCTGCGGCGCATGAAGGTCCATGGTAATGACCCTGTCGGCGCCGGCCGCTACCAGCATATTGGCTACCAGCTTAGCGCCTATCGCCACTCTTGGACGATCTTTCCTGTCCTGGCGGGCATAACCATAATAAGGAAGAACGACAATGATTTTATAAGCCGAGGCCCTGCGGGCAGCATCAATCATTAACAAAAGCTCCATAATGTTGTCGGCCGGCGCGTAGGTGCTTTGCACTAAAAAAACAAAATCACCACGGATACTTTCCAGGAATATGGGCTGGATTTCACCATCACTGAATTTTTGAATATTGATCTTACCAAGATTGCAACCGTAACTTTTGCAAATTCTTTCTGCGAGACTTTGGGAACCGGTACCGGCAAAGATTTTAGCTGAAGGATTCATGGCTGAAAATGTGCGGCGAAGATAGGAAGCCGGGAGAAATAGAAAAGAAATGGCTCCGGATTTATTTCAACCAGTAACAACAAGAGATCAGATCTCTTCTGCTAAATACATATTTACACTTACAGCGATCAGAGGGCTATCTTAATGCAGTAGCATCAATAGTAGGCGCCGTGTATGGAGCCTGCGCTGTTTGACTTGAACTTGTATTGCCATTCAAGCTGTAATACACCGTGCGGCATACAAAAATGGCCAGCAGTAAAGAAATACCATAAATGAACATGAAAAATAAAACGGGATGAAAAGCACCCATTGCCGGAGTAGAATTACGCTTCATAGGATTGGTTTTTTGGTTTTTTAAGGACTATTGACAATCACAAATTTATTTTTTAACCCTGGTTTATGCAAGAGGGTAAGTACTCAATTAAACAATGGGCAAAGGACGACCGCCCCCGCGAAAAACTACTTGGAAAAGGGCCTTCGGCTTTAAGCAATTCTGAACTCATTGCTATTTTAATCAACAACGGCTCCAAACAAAAAGTGCCGTGGAACTGGCCCGGAAAGTGTTACGACTGGGGAAGGATCATCTTAATGAACTGGGCAAACTGTGTCGGTAAAGGAGCTGATGAAGGTAAAGGCCATTGGTGAGGCCAAGGCCATTGGCATTGCAGCCGCCATGAAAATGGGAAGAAGAAGGCAGGCCGTGGCTTCCCGTGAAAAACCTGTGGTTAGCACCAGTGCAGACGTTGCCGGTTACCTGCAAATATTATTCGGGGATTATAAACATGAAGTCTTTGCCGTTCTTTTTTTAAACCGCTCCAATAAGATCAACCATTTTCAAATTATCAGCGAAGGAGGTATAACCGGTACGGTGGCCGACCCGAGAATAATATTAAAGAAGGCTTTAGAGGAAGATGCGGTAAGCCTGATCCTTTGCCATAACCACTCTTCGGGCAGTTAAAACCCAGCAAAGCGGATGAGGAACCGACCCTGAAGATAAAAGAGGCAGCCAAATATTTCGATATCAAGGTACTGGATCATTTGATTGTCAGTGATGATGGCTATTACAGTTTTGCGGATGAGGAGATATTGTAAAACATGTTAGCTTCTATAGAAAGTAAAAAGCCGGCCTTAGAGCCGGCTTTTTATTTAACAGGAACTTGTTTTTCTTAATCTATATCCCAGAAGATTCTGCTATCAAACACTACGTTTGCATCCTGCGGAGGTGTATTTGCTTCATTGGATCCTAGTTCGGTATTCGGATAGAATAAACGAACAGGAGGCTTTTGACTAGCCGGCGCACCAGCAGAAAGTGGGATAGCAGGAGTATTGGTTCTTCTATATTCTGTCCAGGCTTCCATTCCTGAAAAGTTAACTAAAGCAAGCCATTTTTGGGTCCAGATTGCCTTAAGTTTGTCTGTAGAAGCAGTCCAACTCGCATTTTCAAATGGACTTGTTAACAACGCATTGGCCCGGGTGTTTGGATCGGTCACACCCAACAGTCGGAAAGATTCAATAACACCTTGCTCATAATATTGTTGAGCAGTTTTAGAGAAGGTTACGGCACTATACTTGAAAGCTGCTTCAGCCAACAGGAACTGTGCTTCTGCTGCAGTAATCAAATACAAAGGATTATTATATTTACCTTTTGTAATAATTGAAGGTCCAATCCAGGAAGTAGAGCCAGCAGTATATCCGCTGGGAGCGCCATAAGGAGTGCCAACGTAATTTGATGTGACCTCTACGCCGGCACTAACGCCAGGAGTACTTCCTTCACTACTTGTCGCCTTTGCATAAGCTATTCTTTTCAAACGAAAAGTATCATTTGTTGCTTTTAAAACGTCAAATAGATATTTGGTAGGCTTTGGATAACGTCCTAAAGAACGTTTTGCACCAGCGGGACTGTACCCCCACCTGTCATAAACAGGGTTTTGCTTGCCATCTGTTTGAAGATAGCCCGGATCTACAGCCATATCCTGACCAGCGTCCAAAAATCCACTTCCTTCCTGCATAATCTTTTGTAGCTCGCCAGTAATATAGGTATCACGTCCAGGAATACGACTCTGACGAATTAAGATCCGCAATTTTACCGTATTGGCAAATTTGATCCATTTTGTACGATTACCATTGCCCAAAGAACCTGCCTTCGTTATATCATAAGTTCCAAAAGTACCTGTAAATGGATTGTTCTTGATATTGTTAATGGCAGTATCCAGCAATGTGATCAGAGACTCATAAATAGCCTTTTGATTATCAAATTTGGGAAACAACTTATTTAGTCCGGCTAAAGCTTCCGTATAGGGTGCATCCCCATACATGTCTACTATCTTCTGATAGAGGTACGCTTTCATAACCTGTGACATACCCTTAAAAAAAGGTTGCCCGTTTTTATCTGCATTATCAATTACATATTGATAATCTTCAAGATTATTATAAATCGGATCCCAAAAATTAAAATTTGAATTAGTAAACTTATAAGCAAAAGTTGTTGCACTGAATATATATGAACTCGATTGTGTCCAGTGCCCTGCCCAATAAGAGCCTATTTCATTTTGATCTACTTCATTTGCAGTTGTTGTGGCCAGTGCATTTGTAAATACCAAAGCAGGACTCGCGGAAACGGTTAAGTTGTTTGGATCGGTATTGACATCAAGCCAGCTTTTTTTACAGCTTGTGACAATCAGCCCAAGGCTTCCTATTATAAATAAAAATTTCAATTTCATTACTCAATATTTTAACTAAGATTAGAAAGAAAGATTAAGATTAATACCATATTGACGTACAGGAGGTGTATTCAAGCTATTATTAATACCTTGTCCATTTCCTGTTGTGTAGCTAAACTCCGGATCCGTGAACAGATTCTTTTTATCTACAATGGTGAACAGGTTTCTCCCATAAACTGCAATAGTAGCTCCTGACAAAATTTTGGTTTTTTGAATCAGGCTACTAGGTAAATTATATGACAGGTTCACATCTCTTAATTTGATAAACCAACCCGGAGTCACGAAATTTTCGGCAATCAGGCGATAATAGTCCACCCACAAAGAATATTCAGCTTCCTGAATATTAACATCATTATTAGCTACATACTTTCCCGTTCCATCATCATAAGCTGAATTGGCGAAAATATGGGGCGTTCTTTCTTCTGTCCATCCACCAGCACCGGTAAAGGTCATATCTCTTCCCAATTGATGGAAGATCACATTGCCTCCTCTGTATTCTGCATTAGCTGTAAAATTGAAATTGCCCACTCTTAAACGAGTTCCTAAACCTGCGATATGCGGAGGGGTAGTTCTTCCAAATTGAACAAGGTCAGAAGAGAGGATTGGATAGCCGTTGGCCTTATCTACTATTACACGTCCGCTTGCAGGGTCTCTTACATAAGCTGTGGCTTTTAGTTGAGGGAAGCTTTCATCTTTCATTACATAGGTCTGCGCATAGGTATAACCGCCATAGGCAAACTGGTCAACACCCTGATACAAAGAGGTTACTTTGTTTTGATTGTAAGAATAACGGGCACTTAATTCCCAGTTGAACTTAGGATTTTTGATCACTTGTACTTTTAAGTCCGTTTCATATCCCCAGTTTTTAGATTCACCCACGTTTAAACGAAGATTTGGGTAACCTGTTGTATTGGAGATTTTAACTGTTAACACCTGGTCCACTGATTTTTGCCAATAGGCCG
The DNA here is from genome assembly GCA_966095395.1 of uncultured bacterium. Classification (GTDB taxonomy): domain Bacteria; phylum Bacteroidota; class Bacteroidia; order Chitinophagales; family Chitinophagaceae; genus Flavisolibacter. The sequence continues at coordinate 72,871 of CBHTSW010000006.1, forward strand.
TTCCTTCAAAATTCACACGGCCATTCCAAAATTGGAAATCGCCACCTACTTCAGAGGTATAAATAAACTCTGGTCTTAAATTGGTTTCAGGAAGAACATCCCCTACTGTATATCCTACCGTATTACCAAAAGGAAATCCACCTGTGGTACTAAACTGCAGGTCCAGGCCATATATAGGAATATTATCATTTGCATTTTTATTCCAGCTGGCCCTGAGTTTTGCATAGCTTAAAAAATTGGTTTTTAAGCTTGGCAGACCATCTGTCAAAATATAAGAAACGTCGACTCCATAATAAGGATAAGAATACAGGTCAGAAGAACGCCCGTTTTTATAGAATCTGGAAGTTCCATCATAACGTATTGTGCCATGAATAAATAACTGGTCCCTCCATCCCGTAGTTAAATCTGCATAATAACCCCATTTTCTTTCTAGCGTATTATTTTCACCACCGCCCAGCTCACCACGACGGTTACCCACGTTATAGATATCTGGCTGAACCAATGAACCCGAACTCACTTCTGTTTGCTTGGTTTTACGCTGATAAATGGACTGACCAACCAGGAATTTGTTTGAGAAGTCACCAAAGTCTTTTGAGGCCTGAAGCTGAAAGTCATTGTTAATCACAATTTCATTGGTAATTCTGTCCATTACATTACCAAGGATATCCGTATTGGCTCTGTCAATACCATCATAATCGTTGGCCCAATCCCATGGTGCTGGAACAGGTGCATCGTTTTTAGAATAGTCCTCATAGATAAACTGGCCTTGCCAGTTCTTTCTTGTCCTTGAGTTGCTGATAATGCCAGTGCGGTTAAACGCATTCAGCCAACTTGCAACCTTATAATTAATTTCGAAGTTACCATTGAGATTTACATCAGTATATTTCTGACGATTGTTATCGGCATTGAAATAAGGATTGTTATAATAATCATTATAATACCCATTTGGATTGGCAAATTTGTTAGTTTTCCAATCTCTTAATGTCGAAAGAGGAACGTGGGCCGCTGTATTTAACACATCATAATAGAAGTCAGCAGTAGTACGGTCAAAATTAGCCTGTACATAGTTGGCGCTTACTCCTAATTTTAACCGATTGGATTCCTTTGTACTGGCAAAGCGAACACCTGTCCTGTTTGATTTATCATGCGGTACAATGCCACGGGTACTGTTATTTTCTACCGACAAATAATAAGTATTCGAAGCATCGCCACCTGAATACGCCACTTGGTTATTAATTGTATAACCCCTATCCCATTGCTTTGCTCTTTCTCCTTTTATAGCTGCATAAGGAATAACGAATTGAGAACCATCTTTTAATTCCCGGCCGATAATTCTGTTAGAACCGTCAAAAGGATCTCCATATTGCTGATTTTCAAATGGACGCCAGTTCTCATGCATCCTGTCTAAATAATTAGGCAACCATCCACCGGTACCATATCCGGAAGTATAATGAGACCCGTTCCCATATTTGTCTTGAAAATCAGGCAACCAACTTAACTTATCAAAATTGGCTGAACTAGAAAAGGTTACCCTACCCTTACCATTGGTACCTCTTTTAGTTGTAATAACCAAAGCTCCATTAACCCCCTGAGAACCATAAAGTGTAGCAGCCTGACCACCTTTCAATACGGTTACGCTTTCGATATCGTTGGGGTTTAATAGCGACAAAACACTCTGAGAAGTATTAGGAATCCCATCAATAACAATCAAGGCATCGTTATTACCTGTTAAAGAACGATAACCACGAAGCACGATTTTCGTTTGAGGGTCAACACTGTTATCTACATTGAAAACAGCTAGGCCTGAAACTTTTCCGGATAAACTGGCCGCTACCTGTGGAGATCGGCCCACAATAATTTCTTCACTATTAACTCTTGTAGCAGAATAACCCAACTCCTTTGGTCTTCTTTTGATACCTTGAGCAGTCACAACCACTTCATCAATCATACTGTTTGCCTTTGCAAGCGAAACTTGTATAACAGAAGAAGCATCAATACGAAACTCCTTTGGGGAATAATTAACTGCTGAAATAATTAATACATCCCCTGTTTTTGCATTAATGGTAAAATTTCCATTAGCATCAGCAGAAGTTCCAACATTGCTCCCTTTAATCTTGAGGGAAGCAAAGGGAACTAAACTCCCATCATCATCTTTGACTTGGCCGGAGATTGGCCGGGTTTGAGCATAGGCCAATGCACAAAAGAGCATCAGCACTGATAGCAGTGTGAACAATTTTCTCATGTAAACGTTTTTAATTAATAGTTAAAGAGATTAAGTAGAATTCGGTCCAGTAAACAGAGGAGCTATTTTAAAATAAACTCATCTATCAGTATCCAAATTAAAGAATAGTTAACAAAAACAAAAAAATATATGAGCGGTTGTATAATTTTTTCGATGAAAAGGGTTTATAACTATAGAAACCTTAGACTTTTACGATAATTTTATTAAAGCAAATATTAGTCAAGCTTCTATAATGGGACCCAAACGTTAAGAGCAATGGTATTTTTAGCCCAGCGATAAGTTTGTAAGGGCTTGTATTTGAACAATTAATACTTTCTCCTTATTTTAAACAAAGAAGGTTGCTCAAAATGAGCAACCTTCTTTGTTTATCAAATTTCCTTATCTCCATCCACCAGATAGAAATTTTCTCATGTGCATGTTTTAAATTAGTAGTTAATACATTCTGAAAACCGATGAACTAAGGTTAGCTCATCCTTTCCATGCAGCAAATTAAAAAATAGTTAATGAAAACACAAAAATTATAAGCGGTCATATAATTTTTTTAATGGACACTCTTTGCCATGATTGATGTAAAAATCACAAAAGGGGCCAATGCCCCTTTTGTAAAACAAGAAAATAAAGATTACGCTTGCGCTGTCGGTCCGCCAAAGGTCAGCGGCAGTTGTATCTCTTCCAAATCTTTTATAGTGCCATTGGCAGCTTCATACCGGTTTACATTCTCCATCAGCGCCTTCATAAAACGCTTGGCATGCTGAGGGGTAAATATGATGCGGGACTTTACCTTGCTTTTAGGCGTGCCGGGCATTACGTTTACAAAGTCTATGACAAACTCTGCGTGGGAATGGGTAATGATTGCCAGGTTAGCATAAGAACCCTCGGCCACTTCTTCTGATATTTCAATATTGATTTGGTTTTGGGGTTGTTGGTCTTGCATAAAAAAACTTTCAAGTACGAAAATATAAGAATAATGACAATTAATAATAAAAAAAGGCCGCTCCAAAAAGCGGCCAGTTTTTTCTTGTTATAATAAAATTATCTTGGTCCTAAATAAGTAAATACTTCCGTGAATTTTGTGCGAACCGTAGTACCAGGCTGTAACAAAAAGTAGCTAACCTTAAGCGTTTTAGTAACTGGGTCCCAGGTATTAATACCTGCCGGATCCAAAGCCCCTGAACGACCATTCGAAGCCGGCTGTCCATAAGCGTTATATACTTCTGTCACTTTGTTTGTTGCTGGATCAATAACAAACACAGGAGCAAATGAGCCGTAAGCAGAACCAGCACCGCCGCTTGAAATGGGATGGTAATAACCGGTAAAAGGAGTTCCGGTATGGTAGAGTATAACCTCATTAGCCGATACAGTCTCCAAATTTGCCTTGAAAGGAAAACTACCAGTAATAGTCGGAGCGGCTAAGTCTTGAAGGGTACCACTAACCGAATAGTGACCATCAAATTGATTTTTAAGTGCTACCTCTACCAAAGCAACTTTCATCGCTTCAGAAATTTTTCCCTGTCCGTCAATAGATTGAATTTTAAATCCAACCGCATACTGATTATTAGGGTCTAACACCGTCGCATTTGGCACAGTAATTTTTACTGTTTTATAAAACTCTCCCGGATTAAAGGTCACTGTATAATCCGAGCCTGTTCTTGGATTGCTTGGATCAACAGTAAAAGCAGAAGAAGGAAGCGCAATGTAAGAAGTGCTGTGCTCTGTATTATAATCAGTGATTATTGAAGCATCTTCACTTACAACCACTTTAATGGTACTATTTAATTGGCTTTCGTTAGCAACATCCCTACGAATTTCTAATACGTTAAAAGTTTGGCTGGTTGGCTTAAGTTCAATGGCAATCAAATTATATCCTTCATCAGACGGAAGTTTCACAATAGTAGTTCCGGCATCGCCCAACGGCTCAACCCCTGGTTTTTTACAACTAAACACAAACAATACACTGCTTAGCAGTAACAATGTTTTTAAAGAAATATTTTTAAGTCTCATAATCAATATTTTAAAAGTTTATTAGAGCAACCGAAAACCGGTTGCTCTACAATAGCTTATGGTTTGTCCCACCAAACTCTGGAGTCTGGAGAATCGCCGGCCGAATAGCCTTCTGATGCTGCGGCAACATTGGCAGGATTTAATGAATATTCATTACTGCCATACGTATAACGACGAGGTATTTGACCACCTGAATTAGAGGCGTTTGGTGTAGGCGTTAGAGCCGGCACACCTGTCCTTCTCCAGTTAGCCCATGCTTGAATACCATCCGGATACCAGGCTATGTATTGTTGTAACTGAATCTTTTGAAGATCACTGGCAGCCCCAGTAAGTGCTACACCCGATTGCGTCATGTAAGCTGTAATATCACCGGTAACACCCCACTGTGCCCATGATTGTTCAATTCCTGCTTTATAAAAAGCTGCAACATTTGCAGTGATCCAGTTGCGTTGTGCCGCTTCTGCAATGGCCAAGTTCACATCGTCAGCACCAATGATCGCCAAAGGTGAACTTGCCTTTCTGTAATTATCTGCCAAAATCTTTGCATAATCAGTAGGAAGCGCAATAGCCTGATCTCTAGTTAACCCGTAAGGGAAGCCTTTATTATTTGAACCGAATGCAGTTTGTCTCGGGTCACTAAACGAACCCATAAGATCTGTCATCAATTTAGACTCTGCAAAATCGGTGCGCCCATCATAAAGGTTATAAAATGGATTTTTAAACGCTGTAACGGAACCCGTATAAGCCAGTGTGAAGTTGTCGGCTATGGTAGCTATATATCCATCAGCATCGTTGAAGGCAGCCGCAAATGTTGTTGCAGCCCAGTCACCAGGATTTGGATAAACCTTGCTTGTACGCAAAGCAATGAGCATTCGTAAGGAATTAGCTAATTTTTTCCACTTGACAATATCACCATTGTAAATGATATCTCCAACTACCGGTGCTCCTTCAAACTGATCGGAAGCTTCTGTTAACTCCTTTATAAGGTCCTTATAAATATCTTCCTGCTTATCATATTTAGGAGCTAAGTTTTCTGTGCCTTTCAAGGCTTCGAAATAAGGCACATCCCCCCAACGATCAGTAATCGTCCAGTAGGTGTACGCTTTTAAAATTCTGGCAGTAGCAATTTGATTGGCGTTAGAACCAAATTTTGTTGCATTTGCTTTTGTAGCCTCATCGGTATTGATATTAATGATATTCTGAAGGTCCATTAAGGAAGCTGCATAAATACCATCAAATTCAAGGCGCGGAAGAGCATAAAGCGAAACTTCAGTGTACTGGGTTTCAGAAAATTGCTGGGCATACAATCCCCCTCTTGTTTGAGAAGCAAATCCACCCAGACCCGCTTCAACATTGGTTAACAGGGCAGCAGTAGAAGGCACCTTCGTTCTGTTCGGATCCACATTCGTATCGCCAAAATCCTTCATCTTGTTGCAACTCGTAGCAAACAGTATGGTGGCTGTTGCTGCGGTTAAAAACATTTTATTCATTTTCATATTAATAATGTTAATCTTCTGAATTAATTAAAAACCTAATTTAAGATTGAAACCTAAAGAACGAGTTCCAGGGAACTGGCCATTCTCACCATAAATATTACTGATCTCAGATGGATCGAAATCTTTAGTTTCCGCATAAATCAACCAGGGGTTGCGGGCAACCAGTGAGAAAGAAGCATTTTGGAAATATTTGCCCAGATTACCAATTTTCTCTACCGGAATCCTGTAGCCAAGGCTTACTTCACGCATTTTGACGAAGGTCAGGTCATAAATGAACTCATCATAAACGTTGTTCCCAACCATGTTGTGGAAATAGTCCTGGGCCTCTACATACAGATCAATTTTATTTTTATTCTCGTCCACCCCAATCATGTGAATACCGCCACCATCGGCAACTGCATCACGAATAGGATTCCCTTTATCGTTGAGTACGGCTGTACGGGCTGTCAGGCCTGAGAAAGAACCCCACATATCAGATAAAGAGAAAAATTTGCCTCCTTTTTGGAAGTCAATATTGACGTTTAAAATAAAGTTTTTGTATGTGAATGAATTTTGAACACCACCCGTGTAATCAGGAAGAACGCTTCCAAACTTCACGTTTTCAGCTTTCACATAATTTCCTTCAGCATCCAGTACCGGCATACCATCAATATAGGTTTTACCACCACCGATGATCATACCCCACTGCTGACCCTTTTGATGCACAACAAACGGAGTGGTAATACCACTAAAATTAGCACCGCCTCCACCGCTAACAGTGATCTGATCAATTCCAGGTGCTAACTCTACTACTTTGTTATCCAGTATTTTTGAATAGGTAGCATTGATATTCCAGTTGAAATCTCTCATTTTTATAGGCTGTGCAAAAAATTGCAAATCCAGACCTTTTTGAGTGATCTTACCAGCATTCAAGGTTTGGCCCGTAAAGCCTGTGGCACCATTAATCTGTACGGTGATGGGCGAATTCACGGTTTCTGAATTATAATAAGTAGAACTTAAGCCAATCCTGCTGTTCAAGAACCGAAGATCAAGACCAAGCTCTTTGGTGGTTCTAACAGCACCTTTAAGACCGGGAGAGGCTATAGTGTTGGGCGTACCCATAACAAAATTCCCGTTCCACTGGTCTGTACCTACAGCATACGTAACATCCAAGTTATACGGGGAAGGAGCCTGAGGAACCTCACCCCAGCTTCCTCTTAATTTACCATAACTTAACCAGGGAGCAGCATTCCTCGTAAAATCACTGAACACAAAGCTGGCACCAAATGATTTTACAAAGATGGAATTATCATCAACTGGCAAGGTAGAATACCAGTCATTCCTTAAAGTAAATTCTCCAAACAGAAAGTTCTTATACCCGATGCTTCCCCTTGTAAATACCGCTCTCCTTTTTTCTTCTTCTCTTCTGTTAACATTACCATTTCCATCAGCCAGGTTAACCGGCCCTATGGAATTGCTAAGAGCGAAAAAATCAGGGATATATAAACCATCTCTGGTAGCTGCCTGCATGGCCTTGCTGGAAATTTGTACAATCTCACCACCTGCCAAAAAGTCCAGGCTAAAATCCTGAATCTTTTTATTATAGGTACCGGTTAACTCATAACGATTATCATCAAAATAGGTTTGAGCTGTACCATATGATGCCTTTTCACCTGTTTGTGTAGCACTGGTTTCAAGGATATACCTTTCAAAGTTTTCACTATTGGTTGTAACATGATTTTTGCGCAAGGCAGCCCTGAATCGCAGGTCATTATTTACCTTGTAGGTTAAATTCACATCTCCGAACAAACGATTACGTGTAAAAAAGTTATCTACATTATCGAAATAGCTGTAGAAATTATACCAATAATTACCCTTATAAAACTTATCTGGGTTAGCAGCATCGTAGCTTGTTGGATTAGCATGGTTCCAGCTACCTAATGAACCAAGCGGAGACCTCATGTTCCTCAACTCCTTCATTATATTCATATCCAGGTCTCTATGGAACCATTGGTTGAAAGAACCGGAAGACTGATTGGAATAAGCATCATTATTTTCTGCCTGCTGCTTTTGGTTAACGTAGGTAACGTTAGCACCCAGTGTAAAATGGGAACCCAATTCAAGGCTGGAGCTGGTAGCTAATGTGTTCCTCTTTAAATAACTATTCGGAATCAGGCCTTTAACATCAAGATTAGTGTATGATACTCTTGTAGAAAAGTTTTCGCCTGCTCTTGTAAAGTTGATATTATTATTTAATGTAACACCTGTGTTATAGAAGTCACGGGCATTATTTTCCTGTGGAAGCAATTTAGCAGTAGTGCCTGTGTATTTTGTACCAGGATACCAGGAATACCAGGGAATATATTCCTGACCAGCCATGCGGGGACCCCAGCTGGCATCATCAGAGTAATCATGATAAAATTTGCCATCCAAGGCTTTCCACTCATCAGGCATACCGGGTTTCCAGGTAAATTGAATCAGATCTCCCACACCACCACCAGCATAAGAGTTCTGGTAGTTAGGAGTTATGTAGATTTTATCGTACTGGGCTCCGGAATTGATTTCAATTCCTACACCCTTTTGGTTTCTTTTTGCTTTCTTGGTGTTGATAACAATAACACCATTGGCTGCCTGTGGCCCATAAATAGCGGCCCCGCTTGGCCCGTTCAGAACAGTAAGGTCTTCAACATCATCAGGGTTGATATCTACTGAGTTTACAACCGTACCATCAACGACATAAAGAGGACTGGCTCCGCCTATTCCACCTTCGCCACGCAAGCGAATGGTTGCATCCCGACCTAAAGCTGCAACAGACTGGCTTCTAACTTGAACACCGGCTACTTTTCCAGCCAGCGCATTATTAAGATTAGATTGGCGAATAGTAGTCAATTGCTCAGCAGCAACAACCTGGGCATTGGAAACCGTACTTCTTTGTGTTCTTCTGGTATTATAACCTGCAGATACAATTACCTCCGTTAATGCAGCAGTATTACTTGGTAAAGAGGTATTGTACACATTTTGAGAGCCGATAGTAATTTCTTTGTCAGCCCGTCCCTGGCTTGAGACAACAAGCACATCTCCAGTATTGGCCTTAATAGAAAAATTACCATTTTGATCGGCGGAGGCACCTTGTTTTGTGCCTTTAATTATGACAGTGGCAAAGGGAATAGGATTGCCACTCTCATCGGTTACTTGCCCCGTAATGTTTCGGGCTTGCCCATAGGCTAATGCACAAAAAAGCATCAGCACTGAAAGCAGTGATAGAACTTTCTTCATGTGAACGTTTTAAGTTAATAGTTAAAAAGCATTAAATAGGTCCAAAATCCAGTCAAAAGATGAACTGAGCAACAATGTGAGACAGCTCATCCTTTAAAAATGCTGCGCCAAGTTAAAGGTTTTTTAATAATTACTTAAAATTTGGTGAAAGAAAGCATTTAAGGATAAGCGGAAAAAAAGGAAGAAGGAGCTTTATTCATATTGTAAAACTCAAGAAAAAATGCTTGCTGAAGCTTAAGGTAAAGCCCTTACAAAAAGAAATCCTTCTAAAAAGCAATCCAACGAAGCATTAAGCAAAGCTTACCAAAAACCGTCCTTTTCCTGAATAAAAATAAAAAGGGCTGGCCTTAGGCCAGCCCTTGACGACTTAAAATAAGCGTTAATACAAATCAAACCACAGCTTTTGTGTTTTCCAGTCTTTGCCAATGGAGGCGGAGGCCGCCTCATAATTGGCTTTGTTGAGGTTTTGCTCTACCACCGGATAGGAAAGCCGGACAATAACCTGCGGGGTCTCCCCATCCGAGAAGTTAGGTTCTGCAAGGAAGGGAAGTTCCAGTTTAGGATAATCCAGCCTTCGCCACTGTGTCCAGGCATCATATCCCCTGTTATATAGGGCAATCCATGACTGCACTCCAATTTTTTGCTTGTAAGTTCCGGGGGCCGTAGTGTAATTTACTTTCGGCTGATTGTAATACGCTTCCGCCTGTTGGGTGGTACCCCCCCATTCCTCAATAGACGCGATAACAGCATTTTTGTAATGCTGATCAGCCGTACCGCCTACAGCATATCCTCTTTCAACAGCCTCAGCCTTATAAAACTCCATTTCGGAATAACTAAAATAAACGAATGGAGATTGGGGGTCAGATACCTTTGAAGAAGGACCCGAAAAATCGTTAAAGGAAGCTCTGCTACCTGGATTTTGCCCCACAAATCCGTTACCTGCTGTAAGTGCTTCATCAAAATACAAAGGAAGCCTGGGATCATTGTATACTTTTAATGTGTCTATAAAAGGCTGGGCAGCAACATAATCATGCCGGCCGCTTTGAATAAGATCCTCCCATACAGGATTGGTGTTAGGAGGAGAGGACAAAAAATGCATCTCAATGTTCTCACTGTTACTCATAACAACATTGGGGGCAGCGGCTTCAACCATTGATCTGGATTTGGCGGGATCCGAATCAGCCACCAACATTCCCATTCTCATTTTAAGAGCATTACCAAATTTTACCCAGCCCTGAACGTCTCCTTTTAAAATGAAATCAGCCGAGCCATATGCAGTAGCGGAAGGACCAAGATCGGACAATGCTTTATCCAGCCGGTCGGCTATACTATTAAAGATATCGGAAGCCTTATCATACTTGGGCTGCAAATTTTCTATATCCAGCGCCTCGGTGTAAGGCACATCACCAAAACTGGTGATCAACACATAATAAGCATACACGGTCAGCATTTCATTAATGGCTATACGATTCTTAGCCTCTCCGGCCGGCAACCCTTCTCCCTCTATCCTTTTAGTGGATTCCGCCAGGTCCTTGATTACATCCCTGTAAAGCACCGCCCACCAACGGTCGGTAATGCTGCGCTGGTTTAAATTGTACCTTGTTTCATCCCGGTAAATGGTTTCTGTCCAATACTGAACAAAAAGCCTGAAGTTGTTATAATTTACATTGGTATGGGCCATTAAATCTGACAGGTTAACCACCGCATTGGAGAACAGGGTTTCTGAACCAACAACCAATGGCCGGTTGGGGTTATTGTTTAACTCCTCAATATTCTTTTTACACGAAACTGTAAAAAGAAGAGTGGTGAAAAGACTTATATAAATTATCCGTTTCATGGTAGTTTTTTAAAATTTTACTTTAAAGTTGATACCTACGGTTCTTACTGCGGGATAAGTTCCGATTTGGACGCCCTGGAAATTTCCCGAACCAAAACTGTCCTCCGGATCCGCATAAGGAAGGTTTTTGTGCAGAATAGCAAGGTTCCTTCCAATAAGTGATACGTCCACTCCTTTTACCAAATTATTGGTGCCAAACATTCTTGAAGGGAAGGAATAGGTAAGTGCCACCTCACGCAGCTTCACATAACCCGCATCATATACAAATCGTTTGTCCGGCGCTGAAACATAACTGTCATAAAGACCATAGGTAGAACCGGGCCCGCTGGCGTAATCGTCATCATTCAGACTAACTTTAGTGGTATTGGGCTTTCCGTCCGCTGTAACACCTTCACGGATGATTCCACCACCGTTTGCCAATGGTTCCCTGATATTTCCTTCGGCCGTTTCCTCGTAAAGTCCTCCAGCCAGGGCATAATACAGATCGGTATTAAATACGGAACCACCCTTTCTTACATCAATTAAAGCACTTAAGGAAAGTCCTTTGTAGGTAAACTTGTTATTGACGCCTCCAATCCAGTCCGGATTCACATTGCCTATTACTATATTATTGGTAGGACTGATGATATAATTCCCATCGGGATCAACCAGTTTCTGATTTGTAAACGTTTTACCACCATCAGGTGAATAATACTGGTAGTCGGTACCATGTATAGAACCATAGGGTTCGTTAAGAGTAGCGTTTACCGTAATGCTTCCCTGGAAAGACGCCAGGACAATATTATCTACCCCGGCATAAAGTTCAGTTACCTTATTTCTGTTTCTCGTCCAGTTTACATTTATGTCCCAGGTAAAGTTTCTTGTTTTTAAAGGAGTCCCATAAAGAGATACCTCTACCCCTTTATTTTGTATGGTCCCGGAGTTAACGAATTTTCTTGTATAACCCGTGGCTGTGGATACGGTTAAGGGAAGGATTTGATCCACTGTTTGCGCTTTATACCAGGCTACATCAAACCCAAGCCTTGACCGCAACATTGACATTTCTAACCCAACCTCGAAGCTTTTGGTGCGTTCGGGTTTCAGTTCGGGATTATTTTTAGTTCCTGAAACGGAGAACAAAGCATTGCCGCTAAAGTTGGTTACTTCCTGTCCTGAGTTGGGATCTATGTCACTTACATAAAAATCCGCTACTGAATACAATGGCGCATCATTACCCACTTCGGCATAGTTGGCCCTGAACTTACTGTACGTTAACCAGGAGGGCTTTATCAACTGCGAAATCGTAACCGCTCCTGAAACAGATGGATAATAATAAACGTTGTTTGCTTCAGGCAGTGTGGAGGAACGGTCTCTGCGAAGCGTAGCATCCAATGTATAAGCGTTCTTATACGTAAAGGTAGCGCCGCCAAAAACTCCCTCTACCCTTCTGGTGCCTACAAATTCAATGGGAGGAGCCGGAGCGTTTAAAGAATTGGAAATGGTGTATAAACCGGGGGCTACCAGACCGCCGTTTGTATTGGCGTCAACACTGTTGCGTTTTTGAATCCTTGTATTGGAACCCAATAACGCTTTCAGGTTTATATCTTTCGTTAAGTCCCAGTTCGCATTTCCCAAAAGATCATAATTCACTTCACTGTAATCCTGGTTAAACCGCCTGTAAAAAGGTACACCCACGCTGGTTACCGCCTTTCTTTCCTGCTCCAGCTCGGAATAATTATCCAAGGAAATGCGCCCCAGTACGTTTAACCACTGGACCGGTTTATAATTCAGGTAAACATTTCCAAAATACCGGTTTCTCAAATCCGTTTCATAACTCTGGTAGCGTGTGAAATAGGGGTTGTCCCAAAATTCGGGTTGCAATTCCCCGGTAGGACCAAAGTGCATGTTCCATGTTATATTTTTACCGGTTCTTTCATACGCTTCCTTTAATTCTTTCAGGTCAACATTGGTTTGCCACCACTCCCTGAAATTGGTCATAAGGTTCAGGGCATTGGCGCCATCGTAACCGGTTCCATAACGGCCTTTTCCGCTTATTCTTGAGTAATTGGCAGAAGCGCCGGCCGTTAAGTTATCAAGTATTTTATACGACCCTGAAATGTTCAGCAGGTCTTTATTTACTGAGCTATTGGGCAGAATTCCTTTTTCATTATTGCGGGTATAGCCCAAAGAAAAATTAGCCTTATCACTACCGGCGTCCAGGAAGATGCTGTTATTGAAAGACCAGGGCTTCTCAAAAAAATAAGACGGATCGTTTTCCGCAGCGATCCATGGAGTCGGTTTACCAAAATTGGGTGAAGAAGGGTCGAATGCATTCCATTGGTACACCAGCAAATTCGGATCGAACTTCATGCCCCAGGAGGCGTCATCATACGTGGGAGCTACCAGATCATCAACACCGTCTCCATTCACATCGTACTCATCGAAATAAAGCCCGTAACCGGCGCCGTATTTTTTCTGGTATTTGGGAAATGTGCTTCTTATAATGTTGCTTCTGGTTACACCCGTATTCAGGGTGATGCCCACACCTCTTTTACCTTTTTTGGTTGTGATAAGAATCACACCGTTGCTTCCCCTTGAACCATAGAGTGCACTGGCGGCGGCTCCTTTTAAAACAGTGATGTTTTCAATATCGTCGGGGTTGATATCTGCCGCTGCATTTCCATAATCATAACCGCCCCGGCCAGTAACCTGGTCCGTAGTGTTATTGTTACCATTATCAAAGGGAACACCGTCTATTACAAACAAGGCCTGGTTGTTTCCCGTCAGGGATTTGGCACCTCGTAAAAGCACATTGGTTGATCCCCCCAATGAATTGTTCTGCCTTATTTCGAGGCCGGACACCTTTCCACTAAGGTTGTTTACAAAATTTGAGCTCCTGGTTTGACTTACCTCGTTACCTCCAATTTGCTGGGCGGCATAGGGTACCTGGTTTCTTGTCCGGGTAATACCTAATGCGGTTACCACCACTTCGCTTAAGGCTGATGGCGCTCCCAGGGAAGCATTGATGGTAGTTTGAGTGCCAATATTGACTTCGGATGGCTGGTAACCGGAAGCACTAAACACTAAAGTCGAGCTAGGAGCAACCTGGATAGAAAAATTTCCATTCTCATCAGCGGCCACCCCTGTGGTGGTGCCTTTTATGGTAACGGAAGCGAATGGAACTGCTTTTCCTTGTGCATCTGTAACTCGTCCGGAGACAGTACGTGTCTGGGCAAATGCTATGAGCGTGACCAGCATAGTCACACTAAGCAGAATTAGAATTCTTCTCATGTGAAGTTTTTTATAGTTAAAAAAACCTCCCTAGGTGTAAGATGGTGTGGCAGTAATGAGCGTGAAACAGTTCAGGTGTGATGGCTTTATTATGACATCCTGTTATTTTTAAAAGCTGCGTGAAGAGTAGAAAAATTTACACCCACTTATAAATTGTAGTCATAAGCTCAACAGTAGTTGTAGCTTGACTTCCGTCCTTTTATTACCCGCCATTTCATCTAATGCTGAGCCTACAGTTTCTCTGTTCCTATAAATGGTTTGCGCCCATTTAACCCAGCCCGTTAGTTGCTTGCTGATATCATAGTTGAGGTTGAGGTAATACCCGGATCCTTTATCAAAAAAAGCTGGAATACTAAAACTGTACAATACATCATTTCTCATACACATAAATGCGGCTGTTGCAGCCATTGGTCTCAAAATATTTCAGGCGAAGATTGGATTGTAGTTTCCTGAATTTATACGTTCCTTCTATAAAACCCATAAACCCTTCTTCCGCATCTTTAGCCGCCTTGTCGTACCACAGCATTTCCCTACGGGCCTTTCGTGTAAATACAGGATTGAGTTGTTTAACAATGTACGAAAACTTTGTCTTGGCCTTTCCAATGAATAATTGGTTACTGTCCCGGTTTCATTAAGCGGTTTTGCCCGGCTTCTGTACAAAACATACACCTGCGATTGCTAATCAGGTTGATAGTCTATTTGTACCAGGTAATCTTTACCGTCGCCCGGTGCATCCACCCTGTAGCGTAGCCAGGGAAATTTGAAAAGATCGGCATAAGCATTCCGCGTCCAGCCCTTTAAAGTCCTGAGAACAAGGCGGCCTGCCTAGATTCCTGTTTCATTAACCGGCAACACATTTTCTGTAAAGGCATTGCCAAAAAGTGTTTGATATTCCTTTTGAATGATGCGATGCAAAACAGCTATATCAACCTTCGGATCAACACTTATAAAAACCCCGTTCACAAATTGAACAGCCTTAGTAACCCCGGGGGTAACCCCTAATTGTGGATGAATGAAAGCTACCGCATGTAACCGGATGTTTTTTAACATCACTCCAAAACCCAAATAGTACGTAGCAGTCGCAGATGCCATTCCGGCACGGACAAACATCTTTTCATCGAAATAAAAGTGCGCGCCTGCATTTACAGTAACCGGCTGGTCTTCTGTTTTTTGCACCTCCGCACAACAGGTGTCCTCAACGTTTGCGAATAGAAAGTAAAGCCAATACCAAGGAAGAAAATGATGCAGGACAGGTTTTTTCTCACATAGCAGGGTTTGTTGTTAAGATAAATGATAAAATTTGTTTTACCAATGGCCGCTTTCTTACTTTTGCGCCATGCAAATTTTAAACGGGAAGGAAGCATCACAGGCTATAAAAGATTCCCTGAAATTAGAGATAGCTCAATTGGCTTCAAGAGGCAAACAGGTACCGCATTTAGTGGCTGTGCTGGTAGGCAATAATGGCGCCAGTGAAACCTATGTGGCTTCTAAAGTACGGGCCTGCGAAGAAGTAGGTTTCAAATCAACCCTCATACGGCTGGACGATTCTATTTCATCGCTTAAGCTTTTAGATATTATTGACGAACTAAACACCGATCCTGATGTGGACGGTATTCTGGTGCAACTTCCTTTGCCCAACCATATTTCAGCCGAAGAAGTGATTAATGCCATTGATCCTGCAAAAGATGTGGATGGATTTCATCCCAGCAACGTAGGAAAAATGGTTCTGGGACAGCCAACTTTTATTCCGGCAACCCCTTATGGTATTATGCTGCTGCTGGAGCATTATAAAATAGAAACAAAAGGCAAACATGCCGTTGTGGTTGGACGAAGCAATATTGTTGGCCGCCCGATGAGCATTTTATTAAGCGGCAACGGCTATCCCGGCAACTGTACCGTTACTATCTGTCATTCGCATACAAAAGAGCTGAAAGAGTTTTGTTTGTCTGCCGATATTATTGTTGCAGCGCTGGGCAGGCCTGGTTTTGTAACGGAAGACATGGTAAAAGAAGGAGCGGTTGTTATTGATGTGGGCATTACAAGAATACCTGATGCTTCAAAAAAATCGGGGTACCGGCTGAGCGGAGATGTGAACTTTGAAAAGGTGGCGCCCAAATGCTCTTATATTACTCCTGTTCCGGGGGGCGTTGGTCCTATGACCATTGCTGCGCTGATGAAAAATACGTTCAAGGCCTGCGCTTTGAAGCATTATGAGGAGGCCTAGAAAGTAAAAATGGTGTGCTAAGGGAAGTCTCTTTTTTGATTTTTTACTTTTGACTTAAACCCCATGATAACAGAAACCCGACATATCACCACCTCGCTTCCTGTCATGGAGCATTTCTACACCCTGCAGGGAGAAGGCCTGCACCAGGGGAAGGCGGCCTATTTTATTCGCCTGGGTGGTTGCGATGTAGGTTGCGTGTGGTGCGATGTAAAAGACAGCTGGGATGCAGGCAAACACCCGTTACGCAAAATTGAAGATCTGGTGGCCGAAGTAAAAAAAACTCCCGTAGAAATTGTAGTAATTACAGGCGGCGAACCGTTGATGCACGATTTGACCTGCTTGACAGAACAATTGCATAACGCTGGTTTAAGAACCCATATGGAAACTTCCGGCAGTTCCCCCCTTTCCGGCTCCTGGGATTGGATCACTCTTTCTCCCAAAAAATTTAAAGCGCCATTGCCCGAAGTAGTACCCCATGCCAATGAATTAAAAGTAGTGGTGTTCAGCAAATCAGATTTTGACTGGGCCGAAAAATATGCGGTGCAGGTTTCCCCTCAATGCAAATTATATTTACAACCCGAATGGGATAAAGCCTCCGTTGTTACCCCCATGATCATCGAGTATATAAAGGCCCATCCTAAATGGCAATTGTCCTTACAAATTCATAAGTATATAAACGTGCCTTAGCAAAACTGCTAAATCAAAATTCAAACGTTAAAAAATGAAAGGGCCTCTAGGGTCTTTTCTTTTGATGAACTAAATTCACTGGATGAAAGGCCACAAACAAGCAGTTTTTACATTTTATTTTTTACTTTTTACATTCTGCGCTTTTGCCCAATACGATCCCTCCAAAATCAATAAAAAAGCCATTGAAGCCTACGATAAAGGCATAGGGAAAGCCCAGGCAGGCAATTATAAAGATGCCCTGGAATCTTTACAGGAAGCCGTTCAAAGAGATGGAAACTATGTGGAAGCCTATCTGTCCTTGGCGGGTGTGTACGGGCAATTGAAAGATTACCGGCAAAGCACCCTGTTTTATGAGAAAGCCTTTGCCCTGGACTCTAATTATACTTCCGACTTCCGTCTTCCCTATTCTATCAATCTGGCTGGCATGGGTGAATTTGACAAGGCCTTAAACACCATTAATATTCTTTTATCAAAACCCAACCTTAACAGCAACACCAGAAAGGCAGCCGAATATCGCCGCAAGACTTTTCAGTTTGCAGTGGATTATGCAAAGAACAACCCGCATAAAAATTATGTGTTTGCTCCGCAAAATTTAGGCGATGCCATCAATTCTCCGGAGTCGGAATATTTTCCTTCCATGCCTGTTGACGGCAGTACGTTGATCTTTACCCGGCGCCTTAATAATTTTAATGAAGATTTTTTTGCGAGCCGGAAAAATGCAACCGGCTGGGACAAAGCCTTCCGGCTAACCGGCAGTATTAACACACCGCAAAACGAAGGTGCACAAAACATTTCACAGGACGGCAACTGGCTGGTATTTACCGGCTGCAACCGGCCGGATGGATTTGGCAGTTGTGACATCTATATTTCTTACCTGACCAATGACGGCTGGAGTGAGGCAATTAACTTAGGCAGTAAGATCAACAGCGATCAATGGGACTCACAGCCATGCTTGTCCCCCGATAAAAGAGATCTGTATTTCAGCAGCAGAAGATTTGGTGGCTATGGCGGCAGCGATCTGTATGTTTCGCATCTGCAAGCAAACGGCAAATGGAGCGAGCCGGAAAACTTAGGCCCGGAGATCAATACCGCTGGCGATGAATCGGCTCCTTTTATTCACGCCGATAATCAAACTTTATACTTCACATCAACAGGCTTGCAGGGCTATGGCGAAGAAGATTTGTTTGTTGTTCGCAAGGGAGATGACGGCAAATGGGGAAAGCCTTTGAACCTGGGCTATCCTATTAATACCATTAGCCATGAAGGCACTTTATTTATTGCGGCCGATGGAAAAACCGCCTACTATGCCAGTGACCGCAGCGAAGGAAAAGGTGGACTGGATATTTACCGTTTTGAAATGCGTGAGGACCTGCGTCCGGCCAAAACCCTGTGGGTGAAAGGCAAAGTGTTTGATCAGAAAACAGCTGCAGGATTGCCTTCTACGGTGGAACTCATTGACCTTGCTTCAAAACAAATTATTTCAAGAGTGCAAACCGATGAAACAGGTAATTACCTGATTACACTGCCGGTTGGAAAAGATTATGCATTCAATGTGGCCCGCAGAGGTTATTTATTTTATTCCGACAATTACTCGTTAAAAGAAAAAGCACCCGATTCTACCTATCAAAAGGATATTCCGCTGCAACCCATAGAGGTCAATGCCGCCATTGTGCTTCGCAATATTTTCTTTGATTTCAACAAATATGACCTCAAGCCGGAATCGCAGGTAGAATTGGACAAGGTTGTACAACTTTTGCAGGAGAATCCTACGGTAAAAGTGCAGATTGAAGGGCACACCGATAATGTAGGCCGCGCAACCGACAATCAAAAACTTTCAGAAAACCGTGCAAAATCTGTTGTTACTTATTTAAACAGCAAAGGCGTCCTGTTAGATAGACTCCTGGCAAAAGGGTTTGGGGCTACCAAGCCAGTGGCAGACAATAAAACGGAAGAAGGCCGGGCCCAGAACCGGAGAACCGAATTGAAGATTGTGGCTAAATAAGATGATCGTTGACAGATGGTATAAAGTTCTTAATATTAGAGAAAACCAACCATTATGAGGAATGCTCAAAACTTAGATGCCTGGACAACGTCTATGCAATTAGCTAATAGTGTTTATTCCGCCACCAAAAGAAGAATTCTATGCATTAACCTTCCAAACCAAAAGAGCAGTCGTTCCTATACCTGCATATATGGCAGAAGGTATGGGAAGGCAATATAAAAAAGATACACTTCAATTCCAGCAGGTTGCGAGAGGCTCTGTTTATGAATTGGAAACACTTTTAAATAAAGCGTTAATGGTGGGGATTCTTAGCGAAAAAGAATTCCAGAGGTTCATTCCGTTATTAGATGATACAATAAGGCTAATAAACGGGCTTATTCATTATACAGAAAAGGCAGCTCTTACATGACTATCACCTATCATCTCCCAACTACCATCTTCTCATGAATTCCGAACTGCTTTACCAATTAGCGCTTACCCTTGTTCCCAACATTGGTGATGTACAGGCCAAATTGCTGTTGCAATATTTTGGTGATGCGTCCTCTATATTTAAAGCCAGGCAAACCGAACTCGAAAAGATAGATGGTATTGGAGCGGTCAGGGCAAAGTCTATAAAAACATTTGAAGATTTTCACCTGGCAGAAGCAGAAATTACGTTCATAGAAAAGTACAAGATCAAAACGTTGTTTCTAACAGACAATGAGTATCCCCAGCGCTTATTAAACTGTTACGACTCCCCGACCCTTTTATTCTACAAAGGCATGGCGGACCTGAATGCTTCAAGAATTGTAGGCATTGTCGGCACAAGAAGCTATACCGACTAGGGAAAGCAATTCACAGAAGATTTGGTAAAAGACCTATCGGAACAGCCATTTCTAATCATCAGCGGCTTAGCACTCGGTATTGACGCCTTTGCCCATAAAGCAGCATTGAAAAACGGCTTACCAACAGTTGGCGTTGTCGGACATGGGTTGGATAAGATGTATCCGCCGGCCAATACCGGACTTGCCAAAGACATGGTAAAACACGGCGGCGGCCTGCTAAGTGAGTTTTTCAGCGGCACCAAACCTGATAGACATAATTTTCCTTTACGCAACCGGGTGGTGGCGGGCCTTTGTGATGCAACGGTGGTGGTGGAAACCAATATCAAAGGCGGCAGCATGATCACGGCAAAACTTGCCGATGCCTATAACCGCGATGTATTTGCTGTACCGGGCAGAACTACCGACAGTAAAAGCAGCGGCTGCAATTATCTTATTAAAAACAACAAAGCCATACTGCTTACCAATGCCGAAGAGCTACTGGATGTAATGGGTTGGAAAGAAAAAAAGCAGAAACCCAAAAAACAAAAAGAACTTTTCATTGAACTTTCAACTGATGAAAAGCAAATCGTTCAACTGCTGCAGGAAAAAGAAATTGCACATATTGATGAAATCAATTTAAGGAGCGGCTTGAGCAGCAGCGCTGTGGCAGCAGCCATTTTAAATTTAGAATTACAGGGCGTGGTGGCTGGCATGCCGGGAAAAATGTATAAGTTGATCTAAGACATCACAATCCAGGTCCTGTATTGGTTGTTTTCAAAGTAAAATAGCATCCTTTGCGGTTATGCACAGTTTTGAATTTATGAGCGAGGTGCGAAGGATTTGTGGATTGTACAATAAACCCTGTTATCCATAGCAGTTCAATAACCACAATGCTGAATTAAGAACAAAGCGTAAAAGAGTGCGACGCAACAAAAGCAACATAGCAGCAGTGCAGCTCAGTACGTAACAAATCATTTTTCCATAAAAAAGCCTGTAACACAAAGACCGCTTCTTCAAAACAATTTTCACATTTTCAAATTTTCAAATTTTCCCTTACCCTCCTATCTTTGCACATGGCAACAAACTCCACTACCAAAAAATTCATTGAAGGTTTAACGTTCGACGATGTATTGCTGGTTCCGGCATATTCTGAAATCCTGCCCCGCGATGTAAACATCCAAACAAAGCTTACCAAAGACATTACCCTTAATATTCCTATGCTTTCCGCAGCCATGGACACCGTTACCGAGGCTTCGATGGCAATTGCGCTGGCAAGGGAAGGCGGCCTGGGCATTCTTCATAAAAACATGAGCATTGAACAACAGGCCGACCAGGTGCGACGGGTAAAACGCAGCGAAAGCGGGATGATCATTGACCCCATCACCCTGCCGGTTGATGCCACCATTGGTGATGCCCTGAGATTGATGCGTGACAATAAAATCGGCGGTATTCCCATTGTGGACGGCGGTGGAAAACTGGCCGGCATTCTTACCAACCGCGACCTCCGTTTTGAAGAAGATATGCAGCGCAGGGTTAGTGAAGTAATGACCAAAGAAAATCTTATTACCGCCCCTGATAAAACCGACCTGAAAGGCGCCGAACAAATTTTGCGTCAGACAAAAGTTGAAAAACTCCCCGTGGTTGACAAATCAGGAAAATTAATTGGACTGATCACCTACCGCGATATTTTACAGGTTACCTCTTTTCCCAATGCTGTAAAAGATTCACTGGGACGCTTATTGGTAGGTGCTGCGATAGGAGTAACCAAAGACATACTGGACCGTGTGTCTGCCCTGCAAAATGTAGGTGTTGATGTAGTGGTGCTGGACAGTGCCCATGGCCATTCAAAAGGCATTCTTGATTCGCTGAAAAATGTAAAAAAGAATTTCAAAAATATCAATGTTATCGCAGGCAATATTGCCACCACTGAAGGCGCAGAGGCCCTGGCCGACGCCGGCGCCGATGCCGTGAAAGTGGGTATCGGACCGGGTTCCATTTGCACCACCCGCATTGTAGCCGGCGCCGGGGTGCCTCAACTTACAGCCATTATGCAGGCCAATGCCGCTCTTTCAAAAAGAGGCATTCCCTTAATTGCAGACGGCGGTATCCGCTACACCGGCGACATGGTAAAAGCCCTGGCTGCCGGGGCCAACTGTGTGATGATGGGAAGCATTTTTGCAGGCACGGAAGAAAGCCCCGGCGACACCATTATATACGAGGGAAGAAAATTCAAGGAGTACCGTGGTATGGGGTCTTTAGGCGCTATGTCGGTTGGCAGCAGCGACCGCTACTTCCAGGATCCTGAGGCCGATGTAAAAAAATATGTTCCCGAAGGCATTGAAGGACGCGTGGCCTACAAAGGCATGTTGAAAGAAATCGTGTACCAGTATGTAGGTGGTCTGCGTGCAGGCATGGGCTACTGCGGCGCTAAAAATATTACAGAACTGCAGCAAGCCACCTTTGTAAAAATCACCAACGCCGGTATGCGTGAAAGCCATGCACACGATGTGGAGATTACAAGGGAAGCACCGAATTACAGCCGGAAGTAATTCTCCTGTCATCCGCCTTATTAGATCGAGCATTCTTTTGATAAATGTTGGTGTCCTCACCAACATTTTTTTATGCGGTACTTAGCCGCATGGCTACTATGATACTTTCGTTGCGTCGCACGCTTCAGCGTCTGGTAATCCTGTTCAACCCAATTGCTATCAAGCCGCCATGAGCCGTCAAACGTCAGGCGTCAGAAGTGAAACCAAGGTAGAAGCCTTCCTTCACAGTTCACTCTTGTCTCACCTCTGACGCCTGACGTTTCACCTGTCCCCTGTTAACTTCAAAGCGGTTTGATATTATCATTCTGGCAGTTCCCTTGCTCCGGAAGCATCACCGAACAAAGAGGTTTTATATTTCTGGTAGAAATAAGAAACCACTAATAACAATACACCCAAAACAAGGTAGGAGATTAGTTTCTGCACCGTAGAAAATACCAGGCTGTCAAGCAACACCAGTTTTAAAAGCGTAGCTCCCATCAAAAGCATAGAAGCCATACGAAGGGAGGAGTGTTTTTTTACCACACCCAATCCAAAAACAAGAACAGCGGTCAGTAACCAAAGTAAAGTGACCACTAATCCCTTCCACTGAAAAGCGATGAATACAACGAAAAACAGGAAGGAAAAAGCCATAGCCGTCTTTTTAGCATCTTCTTCCCCCCACAGGTAATGAAAGGCCATAGCTTGTAAGGCAATCAAAAAAGAAACGGCAAGAGTCACTACCGCAGCATCGGCCCTGGAAAATGGAGAGGCAAACACAAGCAAAGCCGCCAGGTAAACCGCCCCGTTGTTTACCTGTATCTGCCGGATATCGCCGGGTTCCAGCTTTTGATTCCGAAAGACCCTTTTTGTGAGTGCCTGGAATAAAAACATCAAAAAAAATATAACCATAAAAACAGCACCAATCCATTGCTGCTTTATATCAAAACGCATAAAGGCCCACCCAATGAATAGCAGCCAGGTAATACCCTGGGCTGTCCTTCCTGTTTGCTTCCATGGCTTCTTCAGGCACAAATACACTACACCCATATTGATCAAAGTAATGTATAAAAAGAAAAGATCGGCCCTGTCTGCATTTTTACTGATCAAAAACGGGATTCCGTAAGCACCCACCAATCCCAGCAAGGCAATTTCGTGCCGGTCGTAAACCATTGCCTGGTAAACCGTAAAAGCAGTTAACCCGATCATGATGGTAAAAGCAAGTGCAAATGGCAACATATCGTAATATACATAGGCGCCATAGGTGGTAAAATACAGGGAGGCCATGCCACCGCTAACCAAAATTGCACTAAACCCCTGGTACTTATTTTTTAACCGCACCGATAAAACATAAAGAACAAGGCCCGCTGCATAGGCCAGGGCAATACGCATCACTTCTGATATCAGGTTCCGGTCAATAGCATACTTCACTCCAATAGACAAACCGATCACCAACACCACAATACCAATCACATGTATTAACCGGAGGCCAATGAAATTTTCCATGGACAAGCCGGCTTTTTCTCGCACAAAAAAAGCAGGAGGTCTTTTTTCTTCCCCGCCAAGTTGCATCAGCCTCCTGTGCAGTTCAGCTATTTTTCTTTGCTGCTCATTCACCTCGGCATGCAATTGCCATAATTCTTCCTGTAATTGCTTTATTTTTTCCGGCGCGTTCATCATGCCTAAAATAGGCAAAAACAAGTACCGTTGTTTAACAAGGAATACAACACCGTTTATTTATCTTGCCCTGACAAAAAAACGAACCATTGAAAAGGCTGTTATTCCTTTTATATTTTACATTCTGCATTTTACATTCTGCCCTTTCACAGGACACCTGTGGCTTGCGTATTACCCTGCTTACCTGCTCGCCGGGTGAAGAATTATACTCCACTTTCGGACACACCGCCTTGCGGGTGCAGGACAGAGCCACAGGCATTGACGCTGTTTACAATTACGGCACTTTTGAATTCGCCCCGGATTTTTACAGTAAGTTCATCAGGGGAAAACTTTTGTATTCCTTATCGGTTGAGCACTTTCGCGAGTTTTTATACACCTACCAAATAGAAAGCCGGAGCATCGTAGAACAGGAGTTGCAATTAAGCTGCGCCGAAAAGCAAAAATTATATGAAGCCCTACAGGTAAATGCACTCGAACCAAACCGTCACTACCGCTACGATTTTTTATTTGACAACTGCACGACCAGAGCAAGGGATATTGTGGCCAGGAACACAGATAGTCCTGTTGTCTTTAAAAATATTTTGCCCGCGGAAATCCCTACTTTCCGCAACCTCATTCATAGTTATTTAAATGCAGGTAACTCCTATTGGAGCAAACTGGGAATAGACCTGTTGCTGGGCGTAAAACTGGACAAAAAAGTAAGCAACGAACAGGCCATGTTTCTTCCCGATTATTTATTAAAAGGATTTGACAGCGCTTTGGTAAATAACGGTCCGCTGGTGACACCACCACAGCCCGTTTTGCAAATGCCTGCACTTTTTACCCAGGGGTCTTTTTTTACCCCTTTTATTGTTTTTTCCATATTGCTGCTGGCCGTTATTGCCCTGTCGCTTGTAAAAGCAAATTGGGCCTTCAGAGTCCTTGGCACGTTTGACTTCCTCTTCTTTTTTATTTTGGGATTGGCAGGATGGCTTTTACTGTTCATGTGGTTCGGTACCGATCATGTGGTGTGCCGCAATAATTACAACCTGTTGTGGGCTTTGCCCACCCATGCTGTTATGGCCTTCTTTGTGCATAAAAATGCAAGCTGGGTCAAGCGCTATTTTACTGTTGTATTCTGGCTCACGATTTTGCTGGCAGTGGCATGGTTCTTTTTGCCCCAACAAATGAATACCTCTCTTGTTCCCATCATCCTGTTGATCATCCACAGAAGCTGGTCTCTTTCAAAAAGAAATTTTTATGGAACAAAAAGAAATTACCGTCAAAGGCAAAAAACTGTTTTATCGTAGCCTAGGTCAAGGCCCGGCCATCATCTTGATTCACGGCTTTGGCGAGGACGGCACAGTTTGGGACCACCAGCTGGACCTGTTCCCTGAATTCAAATTGATCATTCCCGATCTGCCGGGAAGCGGACGGTCGGAAATGATAGATGATATGAGCATGGAAGGGCTTGCAGGAGCCATGCAGGCCATGATCGTGCATGAAACGGCAGAACTGTTTTTTAAAGAAGGGGAACCGCATTCCGTCATTATGATCGGCCATAGCATGGGAGGGTATGTTACCCTTGCCTTTGCTG
The DNA here is from genome assembly GCA_966095395.1 of uncultured bacterium. Classification (GTDB taxonomy): domain Bacteria; phylum Bacteroidota; class Bacteroidia; order Chitinophagales; family Chitinophagaceae; genus Flavisolibacter. Next base: position 98,466 of record CBHTSW010000006.1, read on the forward strand.
AAAAATTTCATGGCATGTTGAAAGGCTTTGGCCTGTTCCATTCTACCGCTTATGCAGACAGCGAAGAAAAAAAACAAACCCGCCGCAGGGGAATTGAATTCATTCAACAACACGGAGCTTATGCGTTTTTAAAATCTTCTGTTCCCAACCTTTTCAGTCCTGCCACCAAAGAAAAAAACCCATCTTTAATCGTACAACAAATAGAAGCATCACACAACTTTTCTGGCGCAGCACTCGTTTCTTATTATGTGTCCATGATCCAACGGCCGGACAGGACATCCGTTTTAAAACAAACCCATTTACCTGTGCTTTTTGTGCTTGGAAAATATGACAACGCAGTACCCTTGCAGGATGGATTAGAGCAAGCTCACATGCCCAAATTATCGTATATTCATGTCCTAGAGAAATCCGGCCATATGGGAATGCTTGAAGAAAGAGGCGAGGCAGCCTGGATTTTGAAAAACTATATCAACAGTTTAGAAAAGACCACCCAACCGGAATGAAGAAACTCTTTCTTTTTATTGCCTTTAGCTGCTCCGTTACCCTGGCTTTTGCCAATCATATTACCGGTGGCGAAATGTTTTATACTGTGATTGATTCCTCGAACGGCAACTACATTTACCGTGTTACTTTAAAATTATACAGGGATTGCTTTTCTACCGGCGCTCCTTTAGATGGCGCAGCCCCCATTGCTATTTTTAATAACAGTACAAATGCCATGGTGTGGAATGGCCTGATACCCCGATCGCAAACTGACAGGTTGAATTTGGGCAGCCCCAGCTCATGTATCCAGAATCCCCCCACCGTTTGCTACGAGGTAGGCTATTATGAATTTACCACCATCGCTTTACCGGGCATACCATCCGGATATACCATTGCCTATCAAAGATGTTGCAGGATTACAGGTATCAATAATTTATTGGCATCAAGTTCTGTGGGGGCAACCTATTCCGCTCAAATTCCGGGAACTTCCCGCCTTGCCAACGCTCCTGCAAATAACAGTGCCCGGTTTACCGGGGCAGATACGGTGATTGTATGCGCCGACAATTATTTCTGTTATGATTTTGGAGCAATTGACCCGGATGGCCCCACAAAGGGTGATTCTTTGTCTTATAATTTTTGTTCGGCCTATGTAGGTGGCAGCACAGGTAACCCGGCGCCCAACCCTCCTGCCAACCCTCCTTATTTGGAAGTGCCTTATGCTTCCCCTTATAATGCGTCCTCACCTTTGGGAAATGGCGTCACCATTGATTCCAAAACAGGCATGATGTGTGGCATTGCTCCCCCTGCCGGTATTTATGTGGTAACGGTTTGTGTTACGGAGTGGAGAAATGGCGTGGCGATTGCCACCCAAAGAAAAGACCTGCAAATAAAAGTGGGAGATTGCAATGTGGCCGATGCCGCTTTAAAGCCCGAGTACATCTCCTGCGATGGCTTTACGTACGGGTTTCATAATGAGGCCCCCACTTCACCTTTGATTAAGACCTATTTCTGGGATTTTGGTGATGGAACCACTTCTACAGAAGCCACCCCCAACCATACCTATGCCGATACCGGCACCTATACTTTTCGGCTGATAATTAACCGCAACGATGAATGCAGCGACAGTGCTATTTCCCGGATCAAAGTGTATCCTGGCTTTTTCCCCGGGTTCACCTTTACAGGCATTTGTACCAATAAGCCCACGCAGTTCCGGGATACAACCAAAACCAGGTATGGGGTTGTGGATACCTGGAACTGGGATTTTGGAGACCCCAGCACCACCTCTGATGTTTCGAATCTGCAAAACCCTGTTTATACATATACACAAACCGGTGTAAAAAATGTACGTTTCATTGTTACCAACAGCAAGGGCTGTATTGATACAGTATTTAAGGATGTAACCATAATGGACAAACCACCTTTGAGCCTGGCATTTAAGGATACCCTTATCTGTACTGGAGACCGGCTTCAGCTGCATGCTGTTGGCAATGGCAGCTTTACCTGGACACCCAATACCAATATCACCAATGCCAACACGGCCGATCCCACCGTTTTTCCTGCTGCCACTACTTCTTATGCAGTGGAATTAAATGATAATGGTTGTATCAATCGCGACACAGTGAAGGTGCGTGTAGTAAATTTTGTAACCCTGCAGGCCAGGCCTGATACCGTTATTTGTTTAACCGACTCTGTTCAATTAAGTGCTACCGGAAATGGTTTGCAATATGCATGGTCGCCGGCCGTTACCATTGATAATCCTAATAGCGCCAATCCAAAAGCAAATCCTGTCAGTACTACTACGTACCAGGTTACAGCTACCATTGGAGGCTGCAATGCCACGGATAACGTAACCATTACCACCATTCCTTATCCCGGTGCCAGAGCCGGAAACGACACGGCTGTTTGTTTTAGCACATCTGCACAATTACAGGCCGCCATTACAGGTTCCAGATTCACCTGGTCCCCCACTGGTTCTTTAAGCAACCCCAATGTTTTAAACCCTATTGCATCGCCGGCTGGCACCACCGCCTACATCCTTACCGCATTTGACAACATTGGTTGCCCCAAACCCGGCCGCGACACGGTAGTAGTAACGGTACTGCCTAAGGTGAACGCCTTTGCAGGAAACGATACGTCCGTAGTAGTAGGGCAACCCCTTCAACTGTCAGCCTCAGGTGGCGAGGGCTATGTGTGGATACCGACCACCTCCCTGAATAGCGGTAATGTGCATAATCCTATTGGTGTTTATGATGGCAGCTTTGACAGTATAGAATACAAAGTGATCGTGATGGATGAAAACGGCTGCGTTGATTCTTCTTTTGTAACGGTAAAAGTGTTTAGAACCAACCCGCAGATCTTTGTGCCTACAGCCTTTACCCCTAACGGGGATGGGAAGAATGATTTCTTCCGCCCTATTGCTGTAGGAATTTCCAAAATTGAATACTTCAGGGTCTTCAACCGCTGGGGCGAAATGGTATTCAGCACCACCACCAATGAAGTGGGCTGGGACGGAAAGATCAATGGCAAGGAACAAGCCACGGGAACCTTTGTATGGCTGGTGAAGGCTGTTGATTATACAGGCAAAGCCGTGTTTGCCAAGGGAACGGTAACTTTAATTAGATGATGGATGATAGTTGACAAATGATAGTAACCCTTGGGTTCAACATTTCCTCATCTGTCAAAAAACTGGTATGAAACCTTAGCATTCTTCTGTTAACTATCATCCGTCAACTATCATCTATTATCTCCTTCCTATCTTCGCCCCCATGAACAAAATCGTTTTTATCACGGGCGCCACTTCGGGTTTTGGAGAAGCCTGCGCCCATGTATTTGCCCAAAATGGATTCAACCTTATTATAAACGGGCGGCGTACAGAACGATTGGAAACGCTGAAAAACAAAATCGAAGAAAAATATTCAGTTACCTGCTACCCGGCTCCCTTTGATGTACGGGATCAGAAAAAAGTTTTTGATACCATCAATAACCTCCCCGCAGAATGGAAGAACATCGATGTATTGATAAACAACGCCGGCCTGGCCCTTGGCCGCGATCTTTTTGATAAGGCCAGCCTGGAAGATTGGGATACGATGCTGGATACCAATGTAAAAGGATTGCTGTATGTATCGAAAGCTGTTGTTCCGTTTATGACGCAAAGAAAATCGGGACATATTATTAACGTGGGTTCTACAGCGGCCAAAGAAGTGTACGAAGGCGGCAACGTGTACTGTGCTTCCAAATCAGCTGTAGATGCCATCAGCAAAGCCATGCGGATTGATCTTTTACCATACGGCCTAAAGGTTACAGCGGTTCATCCCGGCGCGGCGGAAACAGAATTTTCCCTGGTGCGTTTTAAAGGCGCAGAAGAAGCCGCCAAAAAAGTGTACGAAGGTTTTACCCCCTTATCGGCAGAAGACGTAGCGAATGTTATTTTTTATACAGCGTCCCTTCCTCCGCATGTTTGCATCAACGACCTGGTGGTCACCTGCACCCAACAGGCCAATTCGTATTATTTTAATAAAACGGGAAGCTAACAGAAGCCTTTCCTGCACATATCCCGGTAATATTCCGCCTATATCCCGGCATTAAGGCTGGGCAAACCGCCTGGGTATCCGTATAAGGGCCTGGGTATCGCTTTGTGCTGGCGCTTTAAACACCCGGTTCTCCGACACAGGTGAAAGGACCCTCTGTACAGGCTTACCATTGCTTTGAAAATAATGTTTCATATGTGGGTTCTCATATTAAGAAAAAATAAACGCTTCCTTCTTTTCTTACATTCGAACTTCTGCTACATTTACTCCCCGTCTTAATATCCATTAAAAGCCATGAAAAGAACCACCTTTCTTTTTTTATCCCTGCTTACCCTGTGCACCGCTGGCCTATCGCAGGAAGTGCTCCGTTTACAGTCGTGCAACAACCCTCTTATTCAAAATCAGGCAGACAGTATAAAACAACTGGTAGCCAAAGACGGGTTTACCCTATTGCGGGAAGCGTCCATTACCATGGAAAGCGAATACGAGATCCCAACCATTGTTCCGTTGCAACAGGGCTCTCTTTATCATTTTGTTTTTATCGGGGAAGCTGGCGCAAAGCTTTACGAGGTTCGTATGTACGATGCGCAGGAAAACATGATCATCTACCAGAAAAAAGCAGGCAGTGAAGGCAATATCATTGCTTTTTCCCATGTACCTGACGCGACACTTCAATACATGTTCAATGCCCTGCAGGTAAACAAGAAAAAGAAAAAAGGACTTTGCGGCTATGTGATGCTGTTTAAGAAAACCAAACCGTAGGGACATGCCATCGGCTGTCCTATAACAGTCATATCCTGAAACCGGCATTTTTTTAGTCATTGGACATGCTGGTGGCATGTTCCTATTGCGCCAGTGATATCCGCACCTGCACACCCGCCCTTGTTGTAGTAATGGGTGCGGTGGTAGCGATCTTCGGTATGGTGCGGTTCTGCTCGAAATACAGTTTTACGTTCACCCGGTTATTGGCTACATAATCAATGGATGGCGCAATGCGGACTACCTTTTGCCCGGCCGTACCAAAAGCTGTATTCTGATCCAGTTTGCTGTTAGCCGTAGCATCATCACGCAGGCTGAAGTCAAAACGCATGGTCACGTCGTTCTCCAGGCCTTTGCCGCTCTTACCGATTTTAAGGTTTTTCAAAAACGGCACCCCGCGTTTGCGCCAGTCCATACCAACAGAGTATTCTGTAGAACGGTTTTCGGCCAGTTGATAATCCACTAAGCTCAAACTTAACTGGCGGCTTTTCTTGTATTCAAAACGGGCAGAAAGCTGGTTGGTAAAACTCATGTCTACCCCCAATAACGGGCTAAACTGTTCACTGATCGTAATGTTCGGCACCAGGAAGTAAGGAATATAGTTACCCGTTTGTGAGTCCCTGAAATAAGGGAAACCTACCCGCTGCGGATCCTGGAACAACAGGGCCGTAGTAAAACTGTTCATCGAAAGCGTACTGTTGTAGCCATGACGCACCGTGAAGTTGGTAAATATTTTTTCCATTCCTTTTATGCGTGTCAACCCGTTGTAGGTAATATTCCAGTTGGGCTTGGGGACAAGACCCGAGAATGGATTGGACCGTAAATTGGGATTGGAATTCTTTATAAGCTGAATGCTGGTAGGATCTTTTTTGGTGTACGCTGCCAAAAACGAAGGAATCAAAACATCCTGTGCATAACGGCCGTAACCATCCGTAGAACCACCGGCATAAGGATTTAATTTTCCTAAGCGCTGCGATAACAAAGCCCGGTTGGCCTCAAACTGTTTAAAAGTTTCCGATATTTCATTGGGGTCAAACTTGGTAAACAGCGTTTGATACGAAATATAACTAATGCTGAAGCTACCGGTAGCATAAGGGTTATACCGGTGCAAACCCGAACTACCGGTTGTATCCTTATACAATTCGGAATAATTCTTATCGTAGGTTTTGTCAAAGGTGATATCAATATTGAGGTCTCGTAAAGGGCTAACCTGCGCGGTAAGACTGATATGCTGGTTGTAGCGCTGCTGGATCAAAGCGTTAAACAAAGAGTCGTGGGTCAGGATTCCTCTTCTTCCCAGTTCATTGATATCGCTGGTATCGGGCTGGTAACCGAAAATATATTTCCAGCCGGGATTACCGCTTCCCAAATTCATGCCCAGCACCTTGGTACTATCCAGGTAACCCGGCAGCAAGGTGCCCATGTCTTCCGTGTATTGGATGCCCACCCGTTTAACAGAGGTAACGAGCCGGCTAAAGAATTTTGGAATTCCCGAAATATGCGGCAGTTCATTGGGATCCTTCACCTTGTTTTTGTTCGCACTATCCCTGGCGGTTTTTGGCGGTGCCGGTGCATCGCTGTAAACACTTCTTAAAAATTTCCACTTTGTGTATAAGCGGTCAAAGTCAAAATCAGCCGTCACATTTTTGGTCTGGCCATTCACCAGGGTATTACCCTGTTCGCGGGCCAGCAGGGAAGCTGCGACCCAATCGTATTTAGCGCTGTAGGTGGCCCGCACGGTTGTCCAGTCCAGCAACGGCAGTTTGGAAGTTGGCAGGTTATAAGAAAGGGTGGCTTCGTGATGATAATGTGTATTCCGTCCGCCGCTAAAGAAGTTTTTACGAACGGTGTCTTTCTTTTCCTTAGTATCAATATGCCCGAAAGGTTCATCAACCCTTGCATTGTTGACGGCATTGAAGTCAAGGGTCAGCGATCGTGTCAGGTCCCAGCGCAGGGCATAATAACGGTCGAAGTAAAAGAACTTATTAAAGTTTTCCGGTAGTTTGAAGGAGGTGCCCACATTGCGGTTGCGCAATACACCAAACTGGCGGAACACATCGGCCTTTAGCGAAATAAGCGATGGCCTGTAGTTAAAATTAAAATCACGGATCAGGGCCAGCCAGGGCGACCTGGATTTGAATACCCGTTTTAAAGGTTCAACAAATTTTGGCTGTGGCGAAAAATTATAGCCAACCGCGGCTCTTGTCCGCTTGATATCTTCCAGTTCAATAATCGGGTTGGTCCTTTGCTGGTGGGTGAACGAATAGTTCAGGTCAATATTGGAAATATCCCACAGTTGCGGTTGCTTTCCATTGGTCTTATTCTTTTTTACACTGGTAAACGTCAGCGTTTTAATGGTGGTTTCATCCACAGCGTCCCTTCTCACCGAATCGGCATAAGGCTTATTGGGAGCACTGTTGATCTTGTCTTTTAATTTCAGATCAAGGTCGTAAGGATCGTATTCAGGAGTAGTCAGTGTTTTGCTATACCCTGCATACATAGGTATTTGAATGGCTGCTTCCTTCGGCAATAGCTTTCCCAGGTCAAGATTGGTGCTGATGTCAAACTGCGAAAAGGTTTCGCGGCTTCTTTCATTTACTTTTTGCTCCAGTGTACCAAAACCTATGCTTCGCAAACTCCCAGTAAAGTTGATATTACCCAGATCGGCCAGCCGGATATCCACTCGGCCCAGGGCGGCCCAGCCCCCTTTTTCATCTAAACGCGACAACCGCAGTTCGTTGAACCAGGCTTCGGCATCCACGGTTTGCTGGCCATTGTTTTCAATACCCAGGAACATACCTCTGACCTCACCCAAATTGGGGTTACCAAAAATGCCATAGGTTTTTCCATCGTCGCCTGTTTCCTGGTAATAAGTTGAAGGCGATCCTCCCGAAGCATTCCGTTTGGTTTTAATCCGGGTAAGTAAGCTCAGGTCAAAATCCAGGTTATTCTGGGCCGGCCATATACCCAAAGAATCCCGGGTTCCCCATGGCGTTACTTTCAACGGAATCTTAACCTCGTAGTAATTGCTCACAAAATCATTTCCAATGCGAACCACCGCATTTAGGTCTCCTTCCTTTATATGGGTACCCGGCGCCATTGCATCTTCCACGTGAACAAACATCTGCATGCTTCCATATTGGCGCAGGTCAAGGTTCATGGTTTTAAACACCCCGCGGCTTTGGCCTTGCAATAACCTATGGAAACGCAAGCTGAGTGATTGCTCATTCAATAACAATTGCACATTATTATTACTGATCTGTTGCTGGCGTTCAATACCCGGCGACTGGCGGTAGGGAATGGGCTCCCGCTGGTCGTTCTCCTCCAGGTTTACAGATAATACGTCAAGCTTGGTAGGATCGTTGGTGGGGAGGGGAACGTAATTACCGGTATTGTTTGTTTCGTAGGTGAACTTCCGCCACTGGTTTCTGATTAGTTCCAGCTTGGCAAAACGCAACACCGTCGTATCCTCAAAATTGGTGAGGAACATACGGATGAAACGGATGGATTTAAAATCTGGAATGTTGCCCACCTTGGCCTGGTAATCTTTTACAGGAATACGGAACAAATACCATTGTTCGGGCCTTGTGCTTCCATCTGCCAGACGCACATTTACTTCCCGTACATCGGTAACGTATTTGTTGGTAACAGGATCCATCCCCGGTTTTAATTCAACCCGGTATTGAAAATATTCTTCTACTTCATTGAGCGTATTGTCCCGGTTCAGGTCTTCCTGGTCGGGGTAAAGCGTAAACGCATTGGTGAACTGGTCAGTATTGGCAGCCACCGGTGAATTGCCATGCGGATTATTGATGTCTTTATAGCGTTCTAAAATGCCTGCCCCCTGCTTATCGTAGCCGGGGTCGCGGTAGCCTTTGAAATTATCGGCAGAAGGATCGGCCGCCGCTTTTTGATAGGCGGGGGAATTGGTACCCACTATAGCACCCAACTGGTTCAAATAAGGTTGGAACTTACGTTGCTCAGCGGTATCGGTCAACCCGTCAAAACCCACATCCTGGTAGGGCCTGTCGGCCGGATCGTTGCTGAACGCGTTGGTAACCTGTATAGGATTGCGTGGAACTTTTCCCCATGACGATTCATCCACGGGCAAACTGGGTTGGGTTGGCGTTGGTAATCCGTTTTCGTATAGCCGCTTGCCGTCCTTCAGTACGTCTTCGGAAATGTTACCCAGATCAAAATAAAGCTCCCCGCCCTGTGGATTGCGGTTGTTGATAAAAGGGTTCTGTATCCAAAATTCAATGAATTCGATATTGCTGGTTTCAAAATCGGTCTGGTCAATGTTGCGCATGATGCCACCCCATGACTTTTTGGGCGTTAATAAACGGCCATCCGAACCGATGCTGGTGGTACGGAAATTATAAGGCCCTCGTTCTTTGGGATAATAGGCCAGGTCAAAAGTGGTTAGCAGGTTTTGGCCAAGATCGTTGGTACGCTGGGGGAAGATCTCGGTGGATAACACCTGTCTTGTTTCCGGTTTCGACAATTCAGCCACATCATTCCGAAGCGGGTTATTGGAATTTTTTCGCTCCTGCAAAACAGGCTCTATATTATACCAGGCCAGCTTGGCCCGGTTGAAACCACTGGCCAGGTTATCGTTAAGGTCTGCCTCCGGAAATAAAATAGCACTATCCTTGTCAGGAGAATTTTGCGGAACAGAAGCCAGCGTCCAGCTGATTAACGGAAAGCGAAGATCAACCGTGCTTCTGGTCCCTTCAAAATCATCTATATAAATAACACCTTGCCCGCCTGGCCCGATTTGTGGCGCATGGCCCGGATCTAAAACCGCCGCTTCGCCATAAGCCGTAATAGAAGACATGGCTTTGGTAGAATAAAAAGGAAGTTTATTCAGCCACTTGGTCATGCGCGGAAAATCATTGCGGTAATCAAAGTCGGCGCCGTACATGGTATTGCGGATGGGGTCTTCCCCGTAACCCTGCTTGGTAAAGAAGGGACGTTCACTCAACCGCACCATGGACGCCCCCACGGTTAACTGGCGGTTAACAAGATAATCCAACCGCAGGCCCAAATAGTTTCGCTGCTGAAGCCCAAACGTGGCGTTGTTCTCATACTGCACCTGCACGGGCAAACCCGCCTGAATGATGGCGGGATTGGTAATCCTCATGGTTCCCAGATCATAATTGATCTCGTAGTCAATATTTTCACGAAGGATCTGCCCCCCTGCCGTTACCGTTACCGAGCCGCGGGGAATATTAAAGCCCAATTGATATTCGGAATTGACGGCCGATTTGGAACGGCCCACCAGCTTGAAACGGTTCAAATTGGTATAGTTCTGTGCAATGGCTTTAATGGTATCGTAAAGCGGATAATAAAGATAGGCCTCCCTGTCGGCCTGGTTGCCATACACATAATCAAGGTCGTGGCCGAAAGGTTCCAGCACCGGGAAAATGATCCGGCTTTGGGAAGAGATCACCGTAAATCCTTCAATAAAATCAAACAATCCATCGGGCTGCGGATCGTTCTGGTCATTTAACCGGTCCAGATTATCCAGCTGAATGATTGGAATACCTTTGTATTGCGGAAGAACATTGGCCGGCGGCAGGTATCTTTTATCTCCTGAACTGGGTTCTTCGTACGTTACATCCAGCCGGAAATCGGCTCTTTCCAGTTGGCCAAAACCCACACTATAGACGTTCTTCATCATCAGGTCCCAAATGGGCAGGTTGGTACGTTGCGAGGTAGCTTTCAATAATTTCAGGAACAGGACCTTTGTAGAATTACCGCTGCTGTCCGGCGGAATATCCTGGGAAAACTCTCCCACCTGGTACACCCTTCCGTTGGATGTATATTGATAGGCAACGCCTACTACTTCATCAGGCTGCAAAGGCTGGTTTAAAGATAAAAAGCCGATCTGCGGGTTAAAATAATAATCGTTGGGTTGAAGCTTGCGGGCAAAGGTCTTTTCAAAATCCTGTACCGGCTGAAAACCCATGCCGGTGAGGGTGCTTTGTACAAGCGTAGAATTGCGGGTGTTGGGGTTACCAGCCAACCGCAGAAAAAGATCATTGGCATCATTTCTCGGCAAGGGATTAGGCGTACCGGTTAAGATGTTCGTGTTGTAGGGAGCATTTTCACCCATGTCCATAAAGGCCACCACGTCCCTGGTATCGGTGGTTGCGCCGGTACGGTTGGTTATCCAAACCTCTACCCGCAAAATCTGAACGCTTGACCGCACAATGGGTAAGTCCTTCATGGACTTATTAAAGTTTTGCCGGAAATATTGCGCCATTAAAAAGTGGCGGTTTTCCTCGTATTCATCGGCCCTTACACTAAACGATTGTGTGGCTGAACCACCCTGCAGCCCCAGGGACTGGCGCTGCGACCGTTGATTGGCCAGTACGGAAGTAACAAACAACTTCCCAAATTGAAGCTGTGTTTTCACACCAAAAAGTGACTGGGCGCCGGGAATTAAAGTTCCCTTGGAAGAAAAGCTGACATTACCCAGCTGGAACTGTTTTAAAATCTCGTCCTCCTTTCCCTGGTAATCCAGTTTGAGCTGGTTTTCAAAATCAAAATTGGCCAGGGTGTTATAGTTAATGGGAAGGTGGATCTTGTCCCCGATCTTGGCATCTACCTGTAGTTGTGCATTCTGGTTAAAATCAAAACCGCCGGTGCGGCGGGCTCTTTCAGGAAGGGTGGGGTTCTTAATGTTCTGTCCCTGGTAGCCTGCTGAAATATCCACATAACCCGAAGGCCTGATCTCCACTTTACCATTTCCTGTAATGCGGTTGACCCAATCTTTTGAAAAACCAAACTTTGGTTTAAAGTTGCGGCGGTTAAGATTGGATAAAAGGTTGGCTCTCTGGCGAAAATAAGCCTGCTCGTCTTTTTCTGCCTGCAGCTTCAGAAATTCATCCATGGAAAAAGTAGCCGGGCTGCGGTAGTACTGGCTGCCAATCTTTTCTACGATATAATACTGCTTTGTTTTAGGATCGTATTCGATGCTGCGCTTTACGAATCCGGTATCCTTCAGGTCAAAGGGATTGCGGTTAGGGTAGGTATAAGGATCGCCCCTGCGGTCGGTTAAAGGATAACGGGTTGTATCGGGTGAACTGACTGGCTGTTGGGAATAGGCCTTATGAGCCTGTACTAATAAAGCGCATAAAACGATGGTAACCACCATCGTACAGTACTTATAGGTAGAATGTGAAGCCAAGTCTTTTCTCTACAATTAGTTAGTCAATAAGGGTAAATCAAAGGATTTGCAACGCTTTTTTGATCAGCAGTTCCACCCCGGCTCCCGGATCTTGCGCCAGCACCTTTTGAATGGCCTGGTCAGCAGCCTGGCGGTTGATGCCTAAAGCAATTAGTGCATTTAACGCATCGGTTTGTAAAGTATTGCCCTTCCAGGGAGAAATATTTAGTTCAGCATCAATAGGTTGTTTGGCCAATTTATCCCTCAGTTCCACTACAATTCTTTCCGCGGTTTTTTTGCCGATTCCTTTAATGGATTCCAGGGCTTTGGCATTCCCTTGTATGATGGCCCGGCTCAGTTCATCCGGTTTCATGTAGGAAAGCATGACCCTGGCCGTATTGGCGCCTATTCCAGAAATGGCAATCAGCTGCAGGAACATCTCCTTTTCAGCCATGTCAAAAAAACCAAATAAAATATGGGCGTCTTCGCGGACAATAAGATGGGTTTGCAGCATTCCCTTTTCCAAATCCTGGATGCGGGAATACGTGTTCAGGCTGATCTGAACTTCGTAGCCAACCCCATTTACGTCCACCAATACATAAGAGGGGGTTTTCTTTACAAATTCTCCATTTAAAAATGCGATCATGAAGGCGAAGATAGCAATCAGAAATCGTGAAACGTCAATCGTGAAACGTGAATTTTGGCCATCCTTAATCGCAGGTGTCTTAACGATAGGCCAAAATAGATACCTATAGCAATTTACCCTCCAACCAGATTTTCAGCCTGCTAAAGCAGCGTACCCTGCTTAAGCCCAATTCTTTGAGATTTTCCTTTAAGCAGTAGCCTATGTGAGAAGCGGCATCAAAAGCAGCATCAATTTCAATTACAGAACCCCTCGAAATTTCAAAGAACCGTTTCCTATCTGCTTCCGATTTTCTTGAGCAGCCTTGCGCAATATTTAATTGAACCCAAAGCGGTGCTCTTCTGATTTGCTGAACAAGAGCAAATTTTTCTTACGGAGGAAAATTCCTGGTAGCATAACAGCAATCCTTTACAAAAACTCTCGATAGCTTATAAACATCAAGCTGTTGATGATTCAATTGTAAAGACATATTTTTTTCCTGTCAAATTAAAAAAAAGCTTAAGAATTAAAAGATCCGCCAATTGCCGATTCTCGATTGCCGATTGCCGTGTTTCGTATCTTCGCCGTCCTTTTTAAAATTTGACAATGATGCATCAAAAGATTACAGCGGCCATTACAGCGGTTGGAGGTTATGTTCCGGAAACAAAACTGACCAATTTTGATTTGGAAAAAATGGTGGAGACCAACGACGAATGGATCAGAACCCGCACGGGCATTGAGGAAAGACGTATTTTAAAAGAGCCGGGCAAAGCTTCCTCCGACCTGGCCGTACCTGCGGTAAAACAATTGTGTGAAAAAAGAGGGATCAGCCCCGAAGAAATTGACTGCATTATCTGCGCTACGGTTACTCCCGACATGGTTTTTCCGGCTACTGCCAATATCATAAGTGATAAAGTCGGCGCTAAAAATGCCTGGGGTTTTGACCTGGGGGCCGCCTGCTCTGGTTTTTTATACGCCTTAACCACCGGTGCTTCCCTGATTGAAAGCCGGCGTTATAAAAAAGTAGTAGTGGTGGGTGTTGATAAAATGAGCTCCATTATTGATTACAGCGACCGGCAAACCTGCATCATCTTTGGCGATGGCGCCGGGGCGGTTTTACTGGAGCCCAACCATGACGGCTATGGGGTGCTGGATAGCATCTTACGAAGTGACGGCAGCGGCCGCCAGTACCTGCACATGAAAGCCGGAGGCTCTTTAAACCCGGCCACGGCGGAAACGGTAGCCAACAAAGAACATTATGTGTACCAGGAAGGCCAGGCAGTTTTTAAATTCGCCGTAAAGGGCATGGCCGATGTAAGTGCTGAATTACTGGAACGGAATAATTTAACAGGCGATGATATTGCCTGGCTGGTGCCGCACCAGGCCAACAAAAGAATCATTGATGCCACGGCCGACCGCATGGGGCTTTCGCACGATAAAGTAATGCTGAACATCCAGCGCTATGGAAACACCACGGCTGCTACCATCCCCTTATGTTTATGGGAATGGCGCCATCAATTGAACAAGGGCGACAATATTGTATTGGCCGCTTTTGGCGGTGGGTTTACCTGGGGCGCCACCCTGGTGAAGTGGGAATACTAAGGCCCCTTCCGGCTTCCCCAGCGGGGAAGAGAGCCATTTACAAGGCCAGCTTATTTAATGATACTAAAAACTCTCACCGTTTCTTCAACGCTGAGAGTTTTTTATTTATGTACTAAATGCTTAGGTAAGCAGAAATTGTGCGGTAGCTGTTGAAAAGAATTCTAAAGGTACAAGAGTGCGACGCAACGAAAGCCTTTAGCAGTAATGCAGCCTGGCTCATAATAATTAAAAGAAAAATGCGGCATAGAAACCTGTTGGATAATCGTAATGAAGGATGAAGCTTCACGCAACCTCAACCTTCGCCTTAACCGCAAACTATAAACCACACACTACAAACTGCTATTTCCTTACTTTTGCCCAACTTTTAAATTATACTAATGAGTATCCTCGTTAATAAGAATTCGAAAATACTGGTACAAGGTTTCACCGGTACCGAAGGTACTTTCCATGCTTCGCAGATGATTGAGTACGGCACACAGGTAGTAGGTGGGGTAACACCGGGTAAAGGTGGCACTTCGCATTTGGACCGAAGAGTTTTTAACACCGTAGAACATTGTGTGCAAGAAACCGGCGCCGATGTTTCTATCATCTTCGTTCCACCGGCTTTTGCTGCCGACGCCATTATGGAATCCGCTGATGCTGGTATTGCTTTGATCGTTTGTATTACAGAAGGAATTCCAGTGCAGGACATGGTGAAAGTGCAAAACTTTTTGCAGGGAAAGAATGCAAGATTGATCGGGCCTAACTGTCCTGGTGTTATTACAGCCGATGAATGCAAAGTAGGCATCATGCCGGGTTTTGTATTTAAAAAAGGAAGAATCGGTATTGTTTCCAAATCGGGTACGCTGACCTACGAAGCAGCCGACCAGGTGGCTAAAGCCGGTTTGGGAATTTCAACCGCTGTTGGTATTGGCGGTGACCCCATTATTGGCACGCCTACTAAAGATGCGGTAGAATTATTCATGAATGATGATGACACCGATGCCATTGTGATGATTGGTGAAATTGGTGGTGGCATGGAAGCCGAAGCCGCCAGATGGATCAAAGAAAACGGGAACAAAAAACCAGTAGTTGGTTTTATTGCCGGTCAAACCGCTCCTCCGGGACGCCGCATGGGTCATGCCGGTGCCATTGTGGGTGGTGCAGAAGATACAGCTGCTGCTAAAATGAAGATCATGGAAGAATGTGGTATTCATGTAGTGCAAAGTCCTGCCGACATCGGCAAGACCATGGCGCAGGTAATGAAAAAATAAATTTTATTCAGAGAACCGAGGTGTTGAAAAACTTCTGGTTTTGAAAGAGCGTTCGTCAAACGGACGCTTTTTTATTTTATTTAACAACATCCGCACAATTGGTTTTTTTTAAGACTTCCTGTCTACCTACTGCTTTTGCATTGCTATATTATTACACTACAAACCAATTAAATCCTTAAACATTATACTTATGAGATCAAAAACTTTACTCCTTTCTTTTTGTTTTTTTGCAATAACCTCCCAGGCACAGGACAGCAGCTTTCAGCTAAAAGATTACAAGTACAGGACACCGGGCTTTAAAGCTTTGTCTATTGGGATAGATTTCTCAGGCAGTGTTTCTGACTCAAAATCAGAAGATCTTACAAAAAATTCAACACGCAGTTTTTACCTGTTGCCTTCTAATCTCCGCTATTCACGGTTTATTAGCACTGAAAAAAGAGCACATACCTCAGACATTTATCTTGCCCCATATGGCCGTACCTTTTATTCAGAAAGAAATGGCAAGGCGGCCAAATCCAAAGAGTTTTCATACAACTTTTATTGGGACCGCCATGACCGCTTTTACAAAGCCAACAAATGGTTTTTTGAGCTGGGGAACAAACTGAGTCATTCTTTTGAAACCGGAAACCATAAGGATACTATTTACAATACCAAGGGTGATAACGTACGAGTGGAAGACCGGCTTTCACTGGGATTTGGCAAAGGAAGAATTGAAAGGGTGCAGGATGCGCAGATGGCCTTGTACATTTTAAACGATCTGCAGGAAGAAGGATTGCTGAATGGCCCCGTTTCAGCACAAACAGCGCAGGGCCTGGCAAAGCTTATTACAGAGATCAGCAACCAGCGCATTTTCGATAACCGCAGGAGAAGGATTTATGAACTGACAAGGATAGATTCTTTTCTTCGCAGCAGCGGATTGATTGATGTTACCGATATGAGGCATTTTGCCATTGTAAATGATAATTGGGCCCTCGCCAATAATCCCGGACGTAGTTCCGGTTCGGCATGGTTTGTACAATTACAGCCTTCTGCGGGTATTCAAAAAGCGAAGAACAATTATGTCTCTGCAACACACAAAACAACCGGCACAAATACCAATAAGTTTTTAAAGCTTTCACCTGTTATCGGATTTGAAAAATATATCCCTGTAAACCTAAAATGGCAGCGTAATATGGGACTTACTGTTTCATGGTTAACGGGCTGGACAGATTACCATTACAAGTCAAACGTTAATGGAACAGAGCTTCAAACCAGCCAATCTTTCCATGAATCGAAGACTAGTTTTAGTGGTTTTTATGGCCTTGATTATTATCCAAATAACCGTACAGCGCTAAATGCAAATATCGGAATGGAGGCTAGCCACATCAAATATGATGAAGATAATCCCAGCCTGAAAAATTCGACGTTACTGAGGCCTTTCCTGAATTTTTCAACCGATTATTTTATCAATTATAAAACCCGTTTTTCCGCCCATTGGAATGTGATTTACGAAAAAAGTTTTATAGACCCTGTTTTGGGAAGCCAGCTAACAGCTCATAATTTTACCACGAGCTTTGGCGCAGGCTTGTTTTATTATATCTTTTGAGTTGATCACCTGACAAAAAGTGAAGCCCTTCTTAGTCGAAGGGCTTCGTCGTATTCAGTAAGTACAGGATTTGCCGCTGTAAATTTAGCGATTGTAAGCTCTTGTATAACTATCTAATTCCGCTTGTTTTTGGTAAGAGAACAAATCGTACAATTGCCTGAAGTTATTTTGATCAACAGTGTTTTTGTACGCCAGTTTTGCCAGCTCCAGTTTATCATTTTCAGGCGAAAAGATTTGCAGGATCTGCCGCACCTGGTAAGTGGTGAAATAATTACGGCCTACCGCATCTTTTGCTGTATTTAATTTGCCAAACCATTGTCCGCGGATTTTCTTTTCCAGCTGGCTAAAATCAGCATCGCTCATGGCGCGGTTGTAGTTGTTATTCCCTCCGCCATTGTCGTAGCCTCCGTTATTTCTACCGTAATTATCATTACGGCGATTATTGCCATAACCGTTATTACCCCAATTGTCATCGTTCCTTCTATAATCAGTATTCCTTCTTTCATCCATTTGCACTCTTCCCCTGTTATCTACCGTTATGAAAAGGTCATATTGCGGCTTTGTGGTAAAATCAGAAGCATATACTACCTGGTTTGCATTCCGTCTCTTATTTGCATTTGCCTTGTAGATTTGAATGGAATGGCGCCCCTGGCGAAGATGATTAAGGCGAATGGAATTGCCATAATAGTCATTGGAACGAATGTTTCGTCCATCAATAACCACCTGGTAATTTTTATTTCCTGGAAACGTGACGGTGACGTCGCTGGCAAAGGCCGATACAGTCATCAGCCCGCCAAATAAAAAGGTAAAGAAGATGTTTTTCATTTTTTAAATTCCTCCGAAAAGATCAGATCGCTTCTTCGTTACGATGTTTATTCCTTCTTAGATAAACAATCGTTAAAGCCGCCTGCTGTTACGTCTTCTTGCCCAAACCGAAATTGTTTATGTAATTATGTATGTTAGCGCATCACAATGCTGATTGTTTACATTAATGAGTAACCCTTTATGAGATCCATTCAATATTTTGTTCTGTTTGCAGCTTTTATCGTGACCGGAAAATCATTTGCACAAGTAAAAAATTATGAGAACCAGTGGAAAACAGTGGATGAACTGGTACAAAAGAAGAACCTGCCAAAATCAGCACTTGAAGAAGTAAAAAAAATCTATGCTTTAGCCAAAAAAGAAAAACAGGATGCACAGGTGATTAAGTCCCTGGTGTATATGACCGGCCTGCAGCAGGACAACCGCGAGAATAACCACGTACAAGCCATAAAAGATATAGAGAAGGAGATTGCATTGCTAAAAGAACCCGCCGTTTCCATTTTAAAAAGCCTGCTGGCCGGTCTGTACTGGCAATATTTTCAAAGCCACCGCTGGAACTTATACGATAGAACCCATACTGTCAATTTCAAAAAAGACGATATCGCCACGTGGACCATTGCAGATTTGCACCAAAAAATCAGTGACCTCTACCTGCAATCCATAAAGAATGATCAGCTACTCAAGCAAACAAAGCTGGAACCTTTTGATGCTGTCATTGTAAAAGGCAACGTCCGTCAACTGCGTCCCACCTTATACGACCTGCTGGCACACCGGGCTTTGGATTATTTTAAAAATGACGAAAGAGATTTGAAAAAACCGGGTTATGCTTTTGAGATCAATCAGGCAGAGGCATTTGCACCAGCTGCCGAATTTGCAAAGCATTCCTTTACTACAAAAGATTCCTTATCGCTGCAGCACAAAGCAGTATTGATTTACCAGGACCTGATCGCCTTTCATTTAAACGATCCAAAACCGGATGCGCTGATTGATGTGGACATTGACCGCATTGAATTTGTACATTCCAATTCCGTGAACGAAGCAAAAGATTCTTTGTATGTAAAAGCGCTGGAAGGAATTACAAACCGTTTTACGGCTAACAAAGCAACTTACCAGGCAGGCTATTTATTAGCTGCTTATTACAACCAGCAGGCTGCACAATTCGATCCTTTAAAGGATAGTACGCATCGCTACGACCGGGTTAAAGCAAAAAACATTTTAGAGAATATTGTCAGAGAGGCTTCTGCTAAAAATGAAGGCTGGACCAACAGTTATAATTTATGGCAGGAGATCAACCGCCCGTCCTTTTCTTTTGAAATAGAAAAAGTAAATCTTCCAGCCCAGCCCTTCCGGGCCCTGGTGAAGTATAAAAATCTTACCGCTCTTCACTTCCGGTTGATCAAGGCAGATGAAGATTTAAAAAAGCAAATGGAAAGAAATGATGGGCAGGAAAGATATTGGAGCAGCTTGATCAACGCTCCTTCTCTCCGTTCCTGGCAGCAAACCTTGCCCCTAACCAATGATCTTCAGGAGCATGCTGCCGAAATAAAAATGGATGGTTTGCCCCTTGGCGAGTATTTTTTACTGGCTTCCTCGGGTGAGCAGTTTGATAAACAGAATAGCACCTTAGGATCTCAATTATTTTACGTGTCCGGCATTAGCTATATTAACCAGGGAGAACAATTCTTTGTTTTGCACCGTGAAAGCGGTCAGCCCCTGGCGAAAGCATCTGTGCAGGTATTTAAACAGGAATACGATTACAAAAATTACAGGTACACCAAATCAAGCATTGGCATTTTTCAAACAGACAAGAATGGTTTTTTCTCTATTGACAAAAACAAAGAGGCAGGAAGCTATGGCTATTTTCTGGATGTCAGCTATCAAAACGACCGGCTGGCTTTGAATGATCAGATTTATAACTATTACTCTTACAATAGAGTAGATGAAATAGAAGAAGATCAACCAAAAAAGATTTTCTTTTTTACCGACCGTTCCATTTATCGTCCGGGTCAAACGGTTTATTTCAAAGGCATTGCTGTAACAAAAAACAAAAATGGAAACAATATCGCCGTCAATTATCCAATAAAGATATTCCTGGAAGACGCCAATAGTGAGGACCTTGATTCAGTAAGCGTAATCACCAATGAATTTGGTTCTTTCTCTGGTAAATTCCAACTTCCGCAAAACGGCCTGAACGGAGAATTCAGGATTTATGATGAGGAAGGCGACAACGAATACCGGTTCTCCGTAGAAGAATACAAACGTCCCAAATTTTATGTGGACTTTGAAAAAGTAAAAGCCGGTTACAAAGTAAATGAACAGGTAACGGTAACAGCTTTTGCGAAAGCCTATGCCGGCAACAACATTGACGGTGCAAAAGTGGCTTACCGTGTAGTTCGTCAACCACGTTTTATCTATCCCTGGCTAACAAGAAAATGGTGGCTGCCGCCCGCGCAACCCATGGAAATTGCGCATGGCGAATCTGCTACAGATAAAGATGGCAAGTTCTCTATTCTGTTCACGGCTATACCCGATAAAAAGATCGATACAAAACTGGATCCTGTTTTTGATTATAAAGTATATGCAGACGTTACCGACGTCAACGGTGAAACAAGAAGCGGAGAGAATATCATCACGGCAGGTTATAAATCCTTGTTGCTTCGGGTCGGGCTTCCGGAAAGACTGGCGGTTGATTCTTTGAAAGCCATTTCCATCCGCACCGAAAATATGAACGGGGAATACCAGCTTTCTACAGCAACTGTTTCCTTCACCAAACTGATTCCGGAGAAACGTTTGATCCGCAACCGCTTCTGGCAGCAGCCCGATCAATTTGTAATGAGCAAAGAAGAATTTACCTCCTACTTCCCGCACGACGAATACAGAGATGAATCAGATTATAAAACCTGGGCGAAGGGAGAAACGGTGTTTAGTAAAACGGATAGCACAAGGGTGAGTGGTCAATGGCCAATGGTAAATCACCTCACTGCAGGTTATTATGAAGTAACGATTACAACAAAAGACAAAGACGGGCAGGAAGTAAAAGATATTCAATACATAGAGTTATTTGACTCCAAAGCAAACGGCTTTACAAAGCCGGAATATTTATGGACAAAGGGCACAGATAAAGCAATTGAACCGGGAGAAAACACGACGGCGCAGGTAGGTTCTTCGGCCAACAATGTGTTTATTATTAGCCAGGCAGATAAAAGAAATTGGAAGGCTAACACAGAAACTAAGCAGGACACATTTCAATTCACCTCCTTAAACAACGAGAAAAGAACGTGGAATTTTTCAGCGACCGAAAATGACAGGGGTGGCTACGGAGTGAATTTCTTTTTTGTAAAGGACAACCGGTTTTACCAGTTCACTGATGTGGTCCATGTTCCCTGGACGAATAAAGAATTGAGTATTGAATACGCCACCTTCCGCGATAAAACCCTGCCGGGAAGCGAAGAAAAATGGAAGGTAAAAATCAGTGGTTATAAAAATGAAAAGGTGGCAGCTGAAATGCTGGCCAGTATGTACGATGCTTCGCTGGATCAGTTTAAACCACAGGAGTGGAATACGCCTGGCATATGGCCGGTGTACGCACGGATGCTTGCGTGGAATGGAAGACAGAATTTTGGAGAGATACAATCGCAGGTGAAATGGATTTATGAGAATCCGGTTATTCATACAAAGCAATATGACCAGTTGCTGCTCAATGTTTTTGATATACCGCAACAACAAAGAATAAGATTAAGAGGCCTGATTTCAAAACGGGAAGAAGCAAAGCCGGCTGCTATTGCATATGATTCAGCAGCACCATTAATGAGTAATGCTATGGCAGGCCATGCTCCCGGCATAAAAGTTCAGGAGGTTGTAGTAACGGCTGCAGGCGTTACTAAAAAAGAAACCAGGCAACCGCCAATTGACATGCAACCCCGCAAAAACTTCAACGAAACCGCTTTCTTTTTTCCGGATCTAAGAACCGACGAAAACGGCGCCATTGAATTTTCTTTCACGGTACCCGAAGCCTTGACCAAGTGGAAACTGCAAACACTGGTGCACACAAAAAGCCTGGCCTTTGGTCTTTCTCAAAAGGAACTCATCACGCAAAAAGAACTGATGGTACAGCCCAATGCACCCCGCTTTTTGCGCCAGGGCGATCGCATGGAGTTCACCGCCAAAATTGTCAATCTCTCCGATAAAGAATTCACCGGCCAGGCTCAATTACAATTGATAGATGCCACCACCAATCAATCCGTTGATGGCTGGTTCATGAACACCTTCCCTAATCAGTATTTTACGGTAGCCGCAGGGCAAAGCGAAGTGGTGAAGTTCCCGGTACAGGTTCCGTTTCAATTTAGCAATGCCCTGGTTTGGCGTGTGGTGGCAAGAACAAGCGATCTTTCCGATGGAGAAGAAAATGTTTTACCGGTTCTGACAAATAAAGTGCTGGTTACAGAAACAATGCCCCTTCCGATGAAAGGCAGCGGAACAAAAACCTTCCCCTTTGACAGGCTGTTAAACTCCGGCGAAAGCGAAACGGCGCAAAATCATTCCTTAACCGTTGAATACACTTCCAATCCTGCCTGGTATGTAGTGCAGGCCCTGCCCTATTTAATGGAGTATCCTTACGAATGCGCAGAACAAAACTGGAACCGTTATTATGCCAATGCGTTGGCCGGCCAAATGGCGAACGCCTCGCCACGCATCAGGCAAATATTTGAACAGTGGAAAACAATGGATACAGCGGCTTTATTATCAAACCTGCAAAAAAATCCCGAGTTAAAATCCGCCTTGCTTGAAGAAACACCCTGGGTGCTGCAAGCCAAAACCGAAGCACAGCAAAAGAAAAACATTGCGCTCCTTTTTGATATGGTCCGTATGAGTAATGAGCTCAAAAGCAATTTGGAAAAACTAAAACAAATGCAAAGTCCAAACGGTGGATTTGTATGGTTCCAAGGCGGTCCCGATGACCGTTACATTACACAGTACATACTAACGGGAATGGGCCGTTTGAAAAATGTAGATATTCCTGCTACAGATCTAAAAGAGATCATAGCTACTGCGCTTCCTTACCTGGATAAAAAAATCCAGGAAGATTATGAAAGATTGGTCAAAAGCAAGGCAGACCTCAAAAAACAGCAATTGAGCTACCTGCAGATCCAATACCTGTATATGCGCAGCTTCTTCCCTGAGCATGCCCTTCAAAAAGCTACGCAAGCAGCTTATACTTATTACCGCAAGCAGGCGCAAAGCTTTTGGATGAAGCAAAACAAATACATGCAGGGGATGATTGCCTTGTCTCTGAACAGAACCGGCGATAAACAAACGCCTGCTGCTATTTTAAGCTCCCTCAAAGAAACAGCGCTTACCAGCGAAGAAATGGGCATGTACTGGAAGGATAACCGCTTTGGGTATAGCTGGTTTTGGTGGTATGCGCCCATCGAAACCCAGGCTTTATTAATTGAAGCGTTCGGCGAAATAGGCAATGATACGAAGACCGTTGATGATTTGAGAACATGGCTGGTTAAGAACAAACAAACCAATAACTGGCGCACTACCAAAGCCACAGCCGATGCCTGCTATGCTATGTTGTTGAGGGGAACCGACTGGCTAAGCAATGAACCTGCAGTTCAGATCAAATTAGGCAGCACCACCATCTCCAACAACCTGGAAAAAGGCGAAGCCGGTAGCGGTTATTTCAAAAAAACAATAGCGCCCAATACCATCAAACCTGAAATGGGCAACATTGTAGTGAACGTTCAACAGCCAGGCAGCCAGTCACCCAATCAACCAGCCAGCTCACCATCATGGGGTGCTGTTTACTGGCAATATTTCGAGAATATGGACAAGGTTTCCTCAGCATCTACTCCACTGCAACTGAATAAAAAATTGTTCCTTGAAAAGAACACGGACCGCGGTCCTGTATTAACGCCGGTTGATGAAGCCACAGAGGTGCATGTTGGCGATAAAATAAAAGTACGCATAGAACTGCGTGTTGACCGCGACATGGAATATGTGCACATGAAAGACATGAGAGCTTCTGCAATGGAACCGGTGAACGTTTTAAGCAGCTACAAATGGCAGGGCGGCCTGGGTTATTATGAAAGCACCAAAGATGCCAGCACGAATTTCTTTTTTAATTACCTGCCCAAAGGCACTTATGTATTTGAGTATCCTTTGTTTGTAACACATACCGGCAACTTCAGCAATGGCATTACCACTATTCAGTGTATGTACGCACCAGAGTTTAGTGCCCATAGTGAGGGAGTAAGACTTACTGTTGAATAGTAGAATCGTTAATTTCTTCAATAGAAAAATAGGCCACACCGAAAGCTGTGGCCTATTTATTTTTACACTTAATTATGCAAGTTGATTACCTCATCATCGGACAGGGCATTTGCGGTACCATGCTTTCGTGGTTCCTGCACAAGGAAGGAAAAAGTTTTCTTGTCATAGATAACAACAATGAACATTCGTCTTCCAAAATAGCAGCCGGTATTATCAATCCCATAACCGGCCGGCGCTACGTTACCACCTGGATGATTGAGGACATCATGCCTTTTGCTGCGCAAACGTATGCTGAGATCAGCACTTACTTTAACACTCCGCTTGTTTTTGAAAAAAGCATCATTGACTTTTTTCCCTCCCCTCAAATGCGCAATGCTTTTGTAGATCGCATAACCGAAGACGACACCTATTTGCACTCCTATCCCGATCAAAACCATTTCAACCAATACTTCAATTATGATTTTGGCTGCGGTGAAATAAGCCCCGCCTACACCGTGCATTTACAGGTGCTGCTGGCTTCGTGGCGAAAAAAATTATTAGATATGGATGCTGTTATTGACCAAGAGTTTCATGCAGAAGAACTAAACCTTACAAGCAATGCCATAAATTACCGGGGCATTACCGCTGAAAAAATTATTTTCTGTGATGGTGTGGCAGCCATCAATAATCCCTGGTTCAGCCTTCTTCCGTTTGCCCCCAACAAGGGCGAAGCGCTGGTTATTGAATGCCCGGATCTCACCAACCAACATATTTTCAAAAAAGGAATGCTGCTGGCGCCGCTGCCTGCCCAGGGCACCTATTGGGTAGGCTCCAATTACCAATGGGAGTTTCAGGATGACCAACCTTCAGAACAGTTTTATCAGCAAGCAACCGGGCTCCTCAAACATTGGCTAAAAGCACCGTTCAGGGTACTGGCGCATAAAGCAGCGGTGCGGCCTGCCACTATTGAACGCCGGCCTTTTGTAGGGTTTCATCCACTTTATAACAATATTGGTATTTTAAATGGCATGGGAACCAAAGGCACTTCGCTGGCGCCTTTTTTTGCCCACCAGCTTACCCAACACCTGGTTTATGATTTTCCCATTGCCGATGAAGCCAACGTTCATCGCTTCAGCCGCATTCTTTCTAAATGAATGGGAAGGGAGAAGTAAAAATTAAAAAGTCAAAAAAATCAACACGCTGCAAGTAATCAATAATGCCCGTAAAGAAATACTATTGGATAGACAACTACTCACTCGCCATTTCTACTACACCTGTCCTGTGTCCTCTGCGCTTCACCTGCCAGCCCAATTCAGAGAAAGAGACCGCACCACAGGGAAAGGCTTAACCTTAACCTCAACCTCTCCTAAACCGTTAAACCCTTAAACAAACCACATAAAGTCTGTTATATAAAACAATTCGTGTAATACATTTGAATAACTTATAACACAACCAATGAACGAGTCAAACGAATCCATGTATGTCATTCCTGCCCGGTATCGCAAAATGGAAAACATGCATATTATTTTCTGGCTGCTGAAAGACGTAAGCTGGTGCATGATCTGGAAGCCTCTGGGTATCGCCATGATCTTTCCAACCCTGATCATTTCTATTGTGATTGCATGGCGCACCAAAGAAATCAGGTCCGAGCTGGCGCATAACCTTGCCATCAGTTTATGGATCACGGCTAATTCGTATTGGATGATCGCTGAATTTCTTCATTTTGATGCCCTACCTGTTTGGCGCCAGTTTGAAGGAAGGCACCTGGCCCTCATTCCTTTTGCCATCGGTATATTGATATTGGCGAACTACTATCTTCTTCAAAAGCCAAAAGAAGACCGGGAAGCGCAAGTTGTAACCGCCTCATTATGAACGCAACTCAATTACTACTATGAAGCTGTTGTTATGCCGCGTGCGGCTACCGGCTGTAGGCCACCAATCCTGTTCACCATTACGCCACATTCTTTCTCATCTCATTCAGTAAACTTATGCAAGATCATTCCCCACATACCCGCTACCAGCAGCAATTACAAAAGCACCAGGCTCATTTACAGCAACTGCTAAAAAAGCGATCACGCTTGGGATGGACAAGGCTTATCGTTTTCCTTCTCACTGCCTTTTTAACCTATAAGGTATTTGTTGCCGCGGGCCTCGCTGGCCTGACAGTAGTGGTTGTTGGCCTTGCTATTCTTTTATACCTCATTTCAATAGATGTCAACAACGACAGGAATATTGACAATACCAAAACACTTATCCGAATCAATGAAGAAGAACTGCAGTTCTTAAACAACGATTATTACAACCGCTATGATGGAAGTGTGTATGCCCCTGCGGTTCATGCTTATGCCAACGATCTTGATCTTTTTGGGAAAGCTTCCCTGTTTCAATGGATGAACCGTGCCTACACCGGGCAGGGAAGAAACGTAGTAGCCGGTAATTTACTGCAGCCGCTTTCTGTCATCGAAGTCAAGGACCGCCATGAAGCGGTAAAAGAAATAACAACTGAAATTGAGTGGAGGCAGCAATTGCAGGCCTATGCCATGCAAACCTCCATCACTACCCAAACAGAAGCCAAAACAGCAGCATGGCTGAAGGAAAAAGATGAACACTTTACAAGCCCCGGCTGGAAGATCTTTATACTGGTTTACTCCGCTATAACATTAGGATCTGCTGCAGCAACCCTACTCGGATATATACCTGCGGGCCTTTTCTCTTCCTTATTCATTCTTTATCTTTTTATATCCATCATTCTTAGCAGGAATACGGTAAAGCCGTATGCACAACTTTCGGGCATTGTAAAAGAAATAGCTGCCCTGCAGCAACTGGTGCAATGGATGGAAGACAAAAAGTTCAATGCATCCTTGTTGAAACAGCTGCAGGAAGAAATGAAAACCGGTGAAGGCAGGGCGGCGAACGAGATCAAGGGGTTAAAAATCATTTTAGACCGTTTCGATCTTCGCTCAAGTATTGTAGGCGTTTTGTTCTTCAACAGCTTATTGTTATGGGACGTACGGCAAATGATCGCCTTGAATGAATGGAGAAGAAAAAACAAGAAACAGGTAGCAAAGTGGTTTAGCATGCTGGCCGAGGTGGAAGTTCTACATTCACTGGCAACACTTCACTTTAACAAACCGGGCTGGAGCTTCCCGGAGTTTACCGATGTACATTTTACCTTTGACGGCAAAGAAATTGGGCATCCCTTACTACCGGAACAGACAAGGGTAAACAGTAATTTCGACCTGGAGGGTACAGCAAAAATCGGCCTGGTAACAGGCTCCAACATGGCCGGCAAAAGCACATTTTTACGCAGCCTGGGAGTGAATATTGTGCTGGCACAAATGGGTGCTCCGGTTTGCGCCCAAAGCCTGCTTCTTTCTCCGGTTGGTTTAATGAGCAGCATGCGCATTGCCGATAACCTGGCGGAAAGCACTTCTACCTTTTATGCCGAACTGAAAAAATTAAAAACCATCATTGAAGCCGTAAATCGCCACGAGCCCGTTTTTATTTTATTGGATGAGATATTGAGAGGCACCAACTCGCTGGACCGCCATAAAGGTTCTGAGGCCCTGATGGCGCAACTGATCAGGCAAAACGCAGTCGCCGTTATTGCCACGCATGATGTGGAACTGGCTAAACTGGAAGAGCAGTATCCCCAATCCATAGAAAATTATCATTTTGATGTACAGGTAGAGGGAGAAGAATTGTATTTCGACTATAAGTTAAAACAGGGCGTTTGCACCAGCTTGAACGCTTCCATCCTGATGAAGAAAATAGGGATCGAATTATCAGAATAAATTTTCGAACCTCAAAAAGAATTACAGGACATAAAAGTGATTGATCCGTCAGTAGCTGGATGCAGGACGAAGAATAGTGACAGCAGTGCTGCGCCCGGCAACTTTTCACCTCAAAAACAAGCTTTCTCTCCCTCTGTTTCCGGACACTTATCTTTGCGGCTCAGAATGATAGGTTTCACATTTTAAATTTTAGATATCAATGTTTCGTTCGCATACCTGTGGTGAATTAAGATTACACAATGCTAGCACGCAAGTAGCACTGGCCGGCTGGGTTCAAACCGTGCGCAAATTTGGTTCGATCACTTTTGTGGATCTGCGGGACCGCTATGGCATTACGCAATTATTATTTGGTGAAGAATTGAATGCACAATTGGATGAGGCTCCCTTGGGCCGTGAGTTTGTGTTGCAGGTAACCGGCACGGTAACTGAGCGTTCCAACAAAAACACCAACCTTCCTACGGGTGATATTGAAATAACTGTATCTTCTTTCAAAATACTGAACAAATCAGCAGTGCCTCCTTTCACAATCCAGGATGATACCGATGGTGGCGATGACCTGCGCATGAAATACCGTTATCTCGATCTGCGCCGCAATGCCGTGAAAAAGAATTTGGAATTGCGCTATGCGGTGAACCGTGCCACAAGAGACTATCTGCACCAGCAGGCCTTCATGGATATAGAAACGCCATTCCTCATCAAATCAACGCCCGAAGGTGCAAGGGATTTTGTAGTGCCCTCCCGCATGAATCCCGGGCAGTTTTATGCGCTGCCGCAATCACCGCAAACCTTTAAACAATTGCTGATGGTAAGCGGTTACGACCGTTATTATCAAATTGTAAAATGCTTCCGTGATGAAGACCTGCGGGCCGACCGTCAGCCGGAATTTACGCAGATCGACTGCGAGATGGCTTTTGTAGAACAGGAAGATATCCTGAACATGTTCGAAGGATTGATTAAATATATTTTTAAACAGGTAAAAGATATAGACTATACCGAAAAGGTAGAGCGGATGAGCTGGGAAGATGCCATGTGGAATTATGGGAACGACAAACCCGATATTCGCTTTGATATGAAGGTGGCTAACCTCAAATCTGCTTTCAACAAGGGTGGAGCGATTGTAGCTACCGGCGAATTAATCAATGGCGCCGGCTTTGGTGTTTTTGACAATGCTGAAACGGTTGTCGCTATTGCTGTTCCCGGCGCTGCTGAATATACCCGTAAGCAAATTGACGAACTAACGGATTGGGTAAAGCGTCCGCAGATTGGCATGCAGGGTATGGTGAACATCAAATACAATGCAGACGGAACCTTAAAGAGCAGTGTAGATAAATTTTACAGCGAAGAAAAATTAAAAGCGATCGCGGATTTCGCCCATGCAAAACCCGGCGATTTGATTTTGATACTGGCCGGTGCCGAAGAAAGGACCCGCAAAGCCATCAGCGAACTGCGCCTGGAACTGGGTGAACGATTGGGTCTTCGCAGGAAAGACGAATTCAAATTATTATGGGTGCTGGATTTCCCCTTATTTGAATATGCCGAGGAGGACAACCGCTGGGTAGCCCGCCACCATCCGTTTACTTCGCCCAAGCCCTCGCAAATTGAGGTGATGATCAACAACAATCCGGTGATTGAAAACGCTGCTGAATATTTAAAACATCCGTATGCCAACATCAAGGCCAATGCTTACGACATGGTGTTGAACGGCAATGAAATTGGCGGTGGCTCCATCCGTATTTATCAAAGAGAACTGCAGGAAAAAATGTTTGCGGCCCTTGGTATGAGTGAAGAAGAAGCACTGCACAAATTTGGTTTCTTGTTAGGCGCCTTTGAATACGGGGCTCCGCCGCACGGTGGCATTGCCTTTGGTTTTGACAGGTTGTGTGCTATTTTGGGAGGCAGTGAAAGCATCCGTGATTTTATTGCCTTCCCTAAAAACAATAGTGGAAGAGATGTGATGCTGGATGCACCTTCTTCGATTGATGATAAACAACTGGACGAGCTACAAATTAAACTGGACACAAAGAAGTAAGCGTAGTTACGCCACCCCGTTGTTCACTAAATAATGGTCTTCTACAAACGGCTGCTTATTGCAGATATTTAAAAGGCTGAAATGTCTCCGTTTGTAGATGTTCTTTGGGAACAACAGGATGTAACCTTCATCCAGAAAGGATTTTAAAACCACATGCGTAGAGCCGAAATAATGATACACAAAATCAATGTTCCGGCTCATTTTAGGCAGGGCATCATCCGGCACATTTCCGTTTTGATAAGGGCCGTCTTCATAAATCCTCAGATCATCGAGTATCAATACATCTTTAAACTTTGATCGCAGGCGACTTATGACTTCCAGTTCCTTTGGCAGGGGCAGCCGTGTAGCTTCATTGTTATCGTCGTCGTCATAGGCTGTTAGTCCGGCATCTGCACCAGGGAAATGTGCATCCAGCCAAAAGATACAGTTGCCGTTCAGTTTGGGCAATTCCCTTTCCAGTACAGTAACACTTTCTCCTTCTATAATTTCCACCTGGCTTTGTTCTTCAAACCTGTGTTTTGCTTTATCGGCAATTTCCGGAATCACTTCTACGGAAACCAGTTTTTGAAAAGGAGCCTTCAGGGCATAGGCAACGCCATCTCCCCAAAACGTTCCCGTTTCAAAGAAATAACGGATCTTATATTCCTTTACAATCCGGCATAAATCAAATCGGTTTAATAAACCCATAACTATTTTGCTTTCTATTGTTTTCGTTCCAGGAATAAGTCGATGTGAACATCCAGGTTCAGCAAATGTCCTGTATCGCTTAAGGTAAATGGATTCACTGTTGATTCTCCGGTTACTTCACCTACATTAAAATGCCTGAATAAAAACTCTGTAAAGGCCGGAGCATCCTTATACATGAAGGGACTATACTCCATCACCATTTTTAACTGTGGGTTTCGTTGTAAAATTTTTTGCATGCCTGCAAAAATCTGTGGCTCTACCCCTTCACAATCCATTTTTATAAAGTCTACTTTTGAAAAACCTTTTTCTTCCATTACATGATCCAGCGTATCCATCTGCACCTGCTGCGTAATGACGTGGTCATCTACTTTTTCAGGACGGATGGTTCCTCCACCCCAAAAGTTGGCAGGGATAGACAAGGTAATTTCTCCGCTCCTGTCGGATAAAGCTTTGTTTACAATATCGAAATGAAATTCATTCAGGTTACTGGTAAAAGAAAGCAGTTTGCATAAATATTCATTGGGCTCAATGGCGATGGTCTTCCCTTCCTTGCCGGCCAGTTCGGCCATCACCAAAGAAAAATATCCAAAGTTGGCGCCGGCATCAATACAAACGGCCCCCGGCTGAATTTTTTGAGCAATGAACCTGGTGATCCACGATTCCCAATAGCCATCCATGATGATGTTGGGCGCTATACCAATGTCCCTTGCATCCAGATAGATTTTATACCGGGAAAGAATCTTGCTAAGCTGCAAGTGATCTCCCAGGTAAAAGCTGCGCACAAAATGCGTGGATATTCTTTCTACTTCCTGCCTGCTTAAAGCAGCTATGTCACTTATTTTATTAAACGCAATTGCTTCCATCATACTAGTTTCTATTGTAATAAGGTTTGATAGACGGCCATGTACTCTTTTGATTTTTCTTCCCAGTTAAATTGGGCGCCTCTTTCTTTTATTTTTTGTTCCAACCCGTTCTTATGGTAGCGCAGCAAGCCTTCCGAAAAAACCTCCCGCATATGCTCCGGCTCAAAACTTTTAAAATAAAAAGCCGCTTCTCCACCAATTTCGGGCAAAGAAGTTAAGCGGGAAAGAAACAAGGGCTTGCCAAACGACATGGCTTCCACCACCGGCGCACCAAAACCTTCGGCCAGGGATGGATGCACAAAAGCAGTACAGTTTTGAAAATACCAGCCCTTTTCGCCTTCGCTAACCGGGCCGAGTATGTGCAGCCGGTGAGCAATTCCTTTCTCTGCTGCTTCTTTTTGAATACCCTCCACATAATCAGCTTCTGCCAGCCGCCCGGCAATTACCAAATCCATATCAATGTATTCAATTAGCGGGATGAGCGTATGGAAATTTTTTTTGCGGTTTACATCCCCCATAGCAAATAAAAAAGGCCGTTTGGGTTTGTAGGAGTCACTGCTAAGCATAGGGGCCTGCACGGCGTGTGTACCATTATGAATGACATAGATGGGCTTGTTCCCTACCTCGCAATTCTTCAGCACATCCGATTTGCAGAACTCCGAAATACATACGATGGCATTACTGCGATCAATAAGTTTTTGCGTATGTGCCAGGCTTCTTCTTTTTTCTTCCGGCGGCAGGTCTTCGTGCAGCGCATTCAAATCGTGGATGGTTAATAAAACCCTGATGGCTTTATTGTGTTGCGGAACAATGCGCCCCGATTGAAAGGGGGCGTGCCAAAGCTTACAGCCCCATAAAAAGGGCTTTACGTATTTATGAAAAGGCTTTTCAACAATGCAGTTTGCCCGATCGTCAAAACTATTGATCTCCCGCGGTGGTATATAAAACTTCATAGGCTCCTGGTGTTGCTCCCGAAACAATTTGTTTATATAATGACCAAGATTGAGACAGTAATGATATAAGCCTGTGTTCCTGAACCTCATCAGATCACAATCAAGAATAAGTCTATTCATACCTGTTAAAATTGGAAGTTAAAAGGGAGTTTAATCCCTACATAACGCCCGGTTTGTAAACCTAGTACGCTGGTGAAATCAGTCCATTTGAATACATCTACTATACAATTGCAATACCAAGCTGAGATATTAAAAAAACTACAGGTATGAAATTTGCTCTACTCTCCTGTCTTTTCTCTTCCATTCATGCTAACCTTATTTCTATGAAGAAAGTAGTTTTTGATTGTGAGCGGATGAAGTATGCAAACACCGGCCTGTATACGTATTGTCTGCAACTGGGCATGCACCTGAAAAAGGCCTGTAACCACGACCTTGAGGAAATAACCTTTTTCACTCCTCCGCAGCTTACAAATCCTTTTGGAAATGAACCGAAATACCTACGGCAGCATTCGCTTCAAAAATTTTACATGCCCGATTTAAGTTCATTTCAAGTCTGGCATAGTACCTACCAGGGCAGCCATTATATTCCTGTACGCAATAAAAAGATTAAGGTCATCCTTACCATCCATGACCTTAACTTTCTTTATGATGAGTATAAGCCCGAGAAAAAAAAGAAAAAATATTTAGAGGCCCTTCAGCAAAATATTGACAGAAGCTGTGCAGTAGTTTGCATCTCCGAATTTTGCAAGAAGGATGTGCTTACACATTGCCGGCTCAACAATAAACCGGTATACGTAATTCATAACGGTACCAACAGTCTTGAATCGCCTTCCCTGTTTGGCAGTTCTTATCAGCCAAAAACAAGATTTTTATTTTCGATTGGTACCGTTAACCGGAAAAAAAATTTTCATGTCCTGCTGCCTTTGTTGCAGCACAATAAAGACATGGAACTCTTAATTGCCGGCAAACCCGACGATCCGGACTATGTTGATTTTATACAATACGCCGCAAGGGAAATGGGAGTAGAAGAAAAAGTTCGTGTGTTAGGTGCTATCTCGGAAGGAGAAAAGTCCTGGTACTATCAGAATTGTTATGCCTTTACATTTCCATCGCTGGCGGAAGGATTCGGCCTGCCTGTTACCGAAGCCATGTCGGTGGGCAAACCTGTTTTTTTATCAAACAAGACAGCTTTACCTGAGATTGGAAAGGACGTTGCCTTTTACTTCCCCGATTTTACTGAAGAGCTGATGCAGCGCGTATTTACAGATGGCATGCAACAATACAAAACACGAAGCATGGAACAAGCTATTAAAAAACGAAGCTCGGACTTTTGCTGGGAAAAAGCCGCCAAAGAATATATCAACATCTACCGTTCTGTATAAATCCAAAAAATTATCATGAAAATATACCGTCGTCTTTTAGGATATGCCAAGCCCTACAGCCGATTTATTTTTCCGTTTTTCATCTTTACCCTCATCGCTGTTTTTTTTAGCATTTTTCAATTTGCCCTCATCATTCCTTTATTAAACTTTTTGTTTGATAACAATACGGCTGAGCATGCACAGAAGTATTCCACCCTGCCTTCCTTTTCTTTTTCCTCCGAATTCTTTCAACATTTTTTTTACTACCAGATTTACCGCCTTAAAATGATCAATCCAAAATATGCCTTGTATTTAATTGCGGGACTTATTGTGGTGGCGGTTATACTGACCAACCTGTTTCGCTACCTGGCGCAACGCTGCCTGGTAAATACCAGAACGCTTTTGGTAAAAAGAATCCGGGAGGCCCTGTTTGAAAAGATCAACCGGCTGCACATGGGTTATTTCACCAAAGAACAAAAAGGCGATCTGCTGTCCCGCATGAACTCCGATGTATTTGAAATTGAAGCGGTGGCCTGCAACTCCATTGAGGTAATTTTCAAAGAACCGTATGTGATGATTGGCTATTTCATTGCCCTGTTTGCGATATCGGTTAAGCTTACCTTGTTTACACTTGTCATCATTCCCATTTCGGCCATAGCCATTGCCTCAGTAACCAAGCGTTTGCGTAAGGAAGCCAACGCCGCACAAGCCTCCATTGGCCGGTTACTTACCATTATTGACGAAACACTGATGGGCATGCGCATCATTCGTTCGTTCAACGCTACAAAATTTATTGTGGACCGCTTTAGCCAGGAAAATGATTTTTACCGCAAAGCCAGTTTACAGGGTTTTAACAAAAGAGAATTGGCGCCTGCATTTTCCGAAGCTTCCGGCGTTATTGTAGTAGCCTGTATCCTGGTTTTTGGCGGAAGCCTGGTCCTAAGCAATCAAGCCACGGGTACAGGTCTTCAGGCCAGTGCATTTATTGCCTTCATTGCTATTTTTTCGCAGGTCATTCGTCCTGCAAAAGCCATAGTAGTGGCCTTAGCCAACATACAGCGGGGTGAGGCAGCGGGACACCGGATTGTTGAAGTGTTAGATACACCCGTGCAGGTAGATGATTATCCGAACGCCGTGCCGTTGCCTTCATTTGAAGAAAGCATTGAGTTTGATGATGTAAGTTTTTGCTACAACGAAAAACCGGTGTTGCAAAATGTAAGCTTTACGATTAAGAAAGGCCGGACTGTGGCACTTGTGGGTCCTTCCGGTGTGGGGAAATCAACCATTGCCGATCTCATTCCAAGGTTTTATGATGTTACCAGCGGACAGGTGTTGATTGACGGGAAAGACCTGAGAATGTACACCATGGAATCGCTGCGCAGCCATATGAGTTTTGTCACCCAGGAAATCATTTTATTCAACGATACGGTTTTTAATAATATTGCCCTGGGCAAACCCGATGCAAAAGAAGAAGACGTGATCAGGGCCGCCAAAATTGCCAATGCCCATGAATTTATCATGCACACCGAAAATGGCTACCAGACCGTGATAGGTGACAGGGGAATCCGCTTATCAGGCGGACAACGGCAGCGTTTAAGCATAGCAAGAGCCGTTTTTAAAGATCCTGCCATACTCATTTTGGATGAGGCCACTTCTGCACTGGATACCGAATCGGAAAAACAGGTGCAGGAAGCTTTGAATAATTTAATGGCCGGACGTACCACCCTTGTTATTGCCCACCGGTTAAGCACCATAAAAGAAGCCGATGAGATCATTGTTCTGCAGGATGGCCAGATAGTAGAAAGAGGCAATCATTATGAATTGCTGGAAATAGAAGAAAGTATTTACAAGCGGTTAACCACATTGCAAAGGATTGCCTAGAAAGGATGGCTTAACCGCTTGCGCCGGGGTTTTGTTGCTTAAAAACGCTAACCGGGATGCCTTCATATGCACTCAAATTCTTAACTATTTTTTGAAAGTAAAAGGCATGAGAATTGACCTTACAGGTTGTCTCATGAAAATATTTATATCCTTTTACTAACTATGTCAACTATAACAGGCTGCCAGCAGCAAACAAGCACAGGTTCTAACGAAAAATATGTATCCGCACAAAGTTTTTCGAATGTATCCTACGGAAGCGATTCTTTACACAAGATGGATATTTATCTGCCGGCCGGCAGAAAACCCGATTCGGCCAAATCCATTATTTTAATTCATGGCGGCGGATGGAACGGCGGCAGCAAGTCTGAATTTACCGTTTATATAGATTCCTTTAAAAAACGCATGCCGGATTATGCCATCTTTAACCTGAACTACCGTTTAGCTAATGGCGGGCATTTATTTCCAACGCAGGAGTTAGACATAAAAGCCGCTATTGATTTTATTACTGCCCAGGCAGATGAATATGGTATTAACAAAAACAACCTGGTTTTACTGGGCGTTTCGGCCGGCGGTCACCTTGCCTTGCTGCAGGCCTATAAGTATAGTAATCCAAAGATCAGGGCCGTCATTGACTTTTTCGGACCTACTGATTTATTGACCATGTATCAGCAGCCCTGGCATCCCCTGGTTCCCTATGCCCTGCAAATGATAACCGGCACCACACCGACGACCGATGCCGAGCTGTATAAACAATCAAGTCCTATTACCTATGTGAATAATGAAAGTACACCTACACTGATTCTGCATGGAGGTAACGACAGTATTGTGGATATTTCCCAGTCAAAAGCGCTTAAACACAAATTAGAAAAAGAGGGTGTAGTGCACAACCTGGTGATTTATCCAAAAGAACGGCACGGATGGCAGGGCACCACGCTAAGCAATTCTTTCTACCATATTGAATCCTTTTTAAATAGCAATGTTCCTTAAACCGCATTGCTATTTCAAGATCTTTCTGGTGGTTTGATTTTTATACTTAACAAAATGCAACCTGCTTTTCTATAGTTACACCTGTTCAACCAATCCCTGAAGGCCAATAAAAGCCTGGAGCAACACTGCCGTAAGTAGCCAATTATTCCCCCTGGCATTGCATTTTCTTCCTTACTTTGAACCATGAATTCCTCTGCCCCCTTAGCCGAGCGGATGCGGCCGCAAACACTGGACGATTTGGCAGGACAAAAACACCTCACCGGCCAGGGAAGTATTTTACGGACAGCTATAGAGCATGGAAAAATTCCTTCCATGATTTTATGGGGACCACCCGGCACCGGCAAAACAACCATTGCCCATATTATTGCCAATACCTTACACCTTCCTTTTATACAACTGAGTGCCATTAGCTCCGGCGTAAAAGATGTCCGGGATGCTATTGCGCAGGCCCGCCTTACCTCCGGAACCATTTTATTTATTGACGAGATTCATCGCTTCAACAAGGGTCAGCAGGATGCTTTGTTGAACGCGGTTGAAAAAGGAACCATCACACTGATTGGCGCGACAACTGAAAATCCTTCCTTTGAAGTGAACAGCGCTTTGCTTAGCCGCTGCCAGGTGTATGTGTTAAAACCCCTGGAAGAGGAAGATTTGGTCACCCTCCTTCAGCAAGCTATTGAAAAAGATGAATGGTTAAAACCAAAAAACATTGATCTAAAAGAAACGGAGGCCTTATTAACCATATCTGGTGGGGACGCACGAAAACTGCTGAATCTTTTGGAATTGGTTGCTGATGCCTTATCAGACAAAAAAAAGATTGTCATTACCGATGAAGTCGTGATGCAAATTGCCCAGCAAAGAATTGCCTTGTATGATAAAAGCGGCGAACAACATTATGATATCATTTCCGCCTTTATTAAATCCATGCGGGGCAGCGATCCCAACGGAGCCATCTATTGGCTGGCCCGGATGATTGAAGGTGGCGAGGATGTAAAATTCATAGCCCGTCGCATGGTCATTTTTGCCAGTGAAGATATTGGCAATGCCAATCCAACGGCTTTAGTACTAGCCAACTCCTGTTTCGACGCCGTGAATAAAATTGGTTATCCGGAAGCAAGGATCATCCTGGCGCAATGTGCTACCTACCTGGCTTCATCACACAAAAGCAATGCTTCCTACATGTCCATTGAAGAAGCACTGGACAGTGTTCGAAAGCAGGGCGATTTGCCCGTGCCCCTGCACGTTCGCAATGCTCCCACAGGGCTTATGAAAACAATGGGATATGGCAAGAACTACAAATATGCCCACAGTTATGAAGGAAATTTTACCGAACAGGAATTTTTACCGGAAGAATTAAAAGGCACCACGTTTTATGACCCGGGAAAGAACCCAAGGGAAGAAGAATTGAGGAAATTTTTACGGAGCCTCTGGAAAGACAAATACAATTACTAACAAAGATTACCCGGATTGTAATAGATTAGCAAATTCAATATTGTCATAACGAACTACTCACATGAGAAATTTTTTTTGCTTCCTTGTATGCTCTTTTTTGTTGCTCATTCAAAACTCTTTTGCACAAACCATTATCAATCGTGATCCGGCGATTGAACAAATGGTGAAGGAAATTTCATCCGATAGTTTAAGATCACATGTGCTTAGGATGGTGAGCTTTGGCACAAGGCATACCTTAAGTTCCGTTACCGATAAAAAGAAGGGAATAGGTGCTGCCCGGCAATGGGTGGTTCAGAAGTTTCTTGAATTTGCAAAGAACAGTGGTGGCCGGATGACGGCCTATGTAGATACGGTTACCTTACAACCGGATGGCAGGAGAGTGGATGTGGTAACAAGCCTGGGCAATGCCATGGCTGTTTTAAAAGGGACCGATCCTGCCGACGACCGGATCTATATCATCAGCGGACATTTGGACAGCCGTGTTTCGGATGTAAAGAACAGGACAGCCGATGCGCCCGGCGCCAACGATGATGCAAGCGGGGTGGCCGCTGTGATAGAATGCGCAAGGGTTATGAGCAAACGTTCCTTTCCGGCTACCATTATTTTTGTAGCTGTTAGCGGTGAAGAGCAAGGTTTGCTTGGCGCCAATTATTTGGCAGACAAAGCCAAGACCCAGAACTGGAACGTAGATGCCATGTTAAACAATGATATTGTGGGAAGCAACAACAGTGATGGAACGAATATCATTGATAACACAAGGCTCAGAGTGTTTAGTGAAGCCTTTTCCACTGCCGATACCGGAAGAATTATACAAAATATCCGTAACCTTGGTTTGGAGAACGATGGGAAAGCCAGGCAACTGGCCCGTTATGTAAAAGAAACCGGCGAACGTTATGTAGATAACCTGGAAGTTGTCATGATCTATCGCAATGATCGTTTTTTACGCGGCGGCGACCACACGCCATTTGTGCAAAAAGGCTTTGCCGCCATACGATTTACCGAGATGAATGAAAATTATAATCATCAGCACCAGGATCTGCGAACAGAGAAAGGAGTGGTGTATGGCGACCTGCCTGAGTTCATGGACTTTGAATATTTACGCAAGAATACCGGCGTCAACCTTTCTTCTTTGGCGAATCTGGCCAAGGCGCCATCTGCACCACAGGAGGTGAAAATAGATGTCCGTAATCTTACCAATACGACCACACTCCATTGGAAAGCGCCGAAAAACGCCAAGCCAAAAGGTTATTATATTTTACTGCGGGAAACCACCTCGCCTGTCTGGCAAAAGAAAATTTTTACGGATCAACTAAGTGCAACACTTCCTTATTCTAAAGACAATTATTTTTTTGCTGTTCAATCCGTGAATGAAACAGGCAACGAAAGCCTGCCTGTGGTTCCGGGTGCAGGACGTTAAATTTGATCCATGCAAATTCAATGGGCGCTGAAGAAGTTTGAAGAATTAACCCCTTACCAGTTGTATGCGGTCCTGCAATTGCGCAACGAAGTTTTTGTGGTAGAACAGAATTGCGTATTCCAGGACGCAGATGATAAGGACCAGAACGCTTATCACCTGATGGGTTTTCATCGTAATAAATTAGTGGCGTATACAAGGCTTGTACCCGCCGGCATTAGTTACGAGGAACCATCCATTGGAAGAGTGGTCACCTCACCTTCGGTTCGCCGGAGTGGTGCGGGAAGAGAATTGATGCAACAATCCATTGATGCTGTTTACCATTTGTTTGGAAGGCAGCCCATAAAAATTGGTGCACAATTTTACCTTAAACAATTTTATGAATCATTTGGTTTTGAACAGGTGAGTGCTATTTATGATGAAGACGGCATTGATCATATTTACATGTTGAAAAAAGCCACCCCTCAATGAAAAACTTCTTTACCTCACTTTACTGAAAATCACACAAGCGTTTCACCCCAGGATTGACGTTTGGCAACGCGCCAACACAATAGTAGTTTTACGTGCCGACGCTTCGTATTTTCTCTTAATTATCAAAGATTCTTTACGATAGACTTGTACATTTAATTTGTACAACATACTTTAGCCCCGATATCCAAATCCTTGTAAAACCAAAAATCCATCTTTATGAGAACAAATGTACATAGCGTACGTACACTAGTGCTCATTCTCGCTTTAGCCCTATCTTCTTTACGAAGTTCCTCCCAATCTATTACAACTGGCAATGGCAGAATTGAATTAGGCTTAGGCATCGGCCCTTTATTTTTCCTCGGTGACCTTGGTGGTCATAACGGTACGGGAAAAAGATTCATAAAAGACTTAAACTTCCCAACTATAAACCTCGCTAAAGGCCTGTATGTGGCTGTCTATCCTGCCGAATGGCTGGGCTTTCGCTTCGCCATTAACCAGGGAAAGTTAGAAGGTTATGACAGTTTGATTACCGACAAAGGCGGTGCAGAAACTTACAGGTATAAACGCAATCTCCAGTTTCAGTCTTCCTTATGGGAAGCCTACGGAGCGATTGAGTTTTATCCGACGGTATTTATAGAACGATATGATGGTTTACAAGGCAAGCTTCGTCCGTATGGCATACTTGGCTTTGGCGCTTTTAAATTCAATCCTAAAGGGAAATATTATGCACCTAACGGTACTGCCACATGGGTGGATTTAAAACCATTGCGCACCGAAGGACAGGGCATGGCAGAATATCCCGACAGGAAAGAATATAAACTTATGTCCTGGGAGATCCCAATTGGCGTCGGTTTTAAATATTATGTGAAGGATAATTTTTTTGTGGGCCTGGAGCTCATGCATCGTAAATCGTTTACCGATTACGTAGATGATGTAAGCACCACCTACATTGATAATACCCTGTTCGCTAATTATCTGACACCAGAACAAGCAGCCATGGCCAACCAGTTGTATTTCCGGGAAGGGTATAAACCCTATGGAGCCGTTTCCCGCATTCCGCCAGATGGTGAACAAAGAGGCAATCCTAAGCAAAATGATTCCTTTTTTTCTACCATTTTAAGATTGGGCTGGAGGTTAAATGACTGGAATTCGCCAAATGGAAGAGCGGCAAGACAGATGCGTTGCCCGGCATTTTATTAAACAATATATTTCAT
Organism: uncultured bacterium; assembly: GCA_966095395.1. Taxonomy (GTDB): domain Bacteria; phylum Bacteroidota; class Bacteroidia; order Chitinophagales; family Chitinophagaceae; genus Flavisolibacter. The sequence continues at coordinate 139,654 of CBHTSW010000006.1, forward strand.
TATATGCAACCAAACTTCTTACTAACTGCTTTTATAATGCTATGCTGTTCGGCAGCAAGGTCGCAGTCAACTAACAATTCGTTCACCTTTAGTTCCCAAACAGAAAGTGAAAAAAAAGTTTGGGTTAAGAAGAACAACGTCGTCCAAATCAATCCCAATCCAAGTTATAACGGACAGGTAAGTGTCACGTCCAAAACGGACCAGGCCCTGCATTTTTATATTTTTGACCTGGAAGGCACCCTGATCTACCAGACTGTTTTAAAAACAAAAGAAAAGAAAGCAATTACCGATCTTGATAAAGGCACGTATATGTACAATGTATTTGCCAATGATGAAAGTGTAGAAGAAGGCAAATTGATCGTTAAATAAAATAATTCCAATAGGCGGCAGAGAGCTTAATAAAATACAATACCGGTTGATGAAACCTAATCCGTTCCCTATATTCGTACGCTAAAATTTTATTAACTACTTTCTGCCCTGCTTATTGGATATTCTACAGAGTTCTTTTTCATTGCCATAACTGTAAAACCCGTGCGGGCAGGGAAATTGGTGTAATCTAATATCCGAATGAAATAACCTTATCCCGGGTGAACTTCAATAGATTTACTTAATGACTCCCTGCTGACTTACGGGTTAATTACGCTCTCTTTTTAGCAACAACTCCGCCAAAAACTAATCTTACGACATCCACCCAGCACAGCGCTTCAGGTCCCTCCATTTCGTTCTGTACAGGCGTGGGAAAAAAGCCCTGAAATCTTTTTTGTATATTTAAATACCCCTGAAAAACAGTCCCCCTTGATTACTTCCGGGATATTCCTGAACACCCAACAAAAGTAAAGGGGCGTTTGCCGAAAAGCCATAAGAGTAGGCATAACCTAAACACTCAGTTATGGAACAAATGAATTTTCACAAGCAAAAATTGTATGCATTGATTGCAGGCGCAGTGGGAATAATTAGTTGCTTTTTGCCCTGGTGGTCTATGGGCTTTTTTGGCTCAGTAAGTGGAATGCATGATTTAGGAATTATTGTTTTCCTGGGATTTGTGGGAGGGATTGTTTGTTGTTTTATAGGAGATAAGACAAGGCCGTTTTACGGACAGATGAAATTAATTGCAGCCGGATGTTTTGCAGGTGCTGCCCTTTTCACTTCAATTCAATTTGTCCGGGTTTCTTCTTTTACCACTTTTGGAATCTGGCTTAGCTTTTTAGCAGGCATTGCAGGTGCCGTAATCGTTTATGTATTGAAGCCTGAACAGTTAGAGAACAAGAAAAAAACACATCCGTAACAAGGCACTGCGCCATTCAACAACGAATGGCGCAGTGTACTAAAAATCAGTTTGACCATTTAAAATGACTGCTATTTTAATTCTTCCTTCAGGAAGCGGGCAGTATGACTTTCTTTTACCTTGACGAGAGCCTCAGGAGTTCCTTCAAACAAAACGTTTCCGCCCCCTTCTCCTCCTTCCGGACCAATATCAATAATATGGTCGGCTACTTTTATCACATCCATGTTATGTTCAATGATAAGTACCGTGTTTCCCCTGTCCACCAGCTTATTGACGACCTCCAACAGATGATGTATGTCTTCGAAGTGCAGGCCCGTGGTTGGCTCATCTAAAATATAAAAAGTCTTGCCGGTATCTCTCTTTGCTAACTCTGTTGCCAGTTTTACCCTTTGGGCTTCGCCCCCGCTTAAGGTTACTGCCGACTGGCCAAGCGTTATATAGCCAAGGCCCACATCTTCCAGCACTTTTATTTTTCTATACAGAAAAGGTACATTCTGAAAAAATTCAACGGCTTCTTCCACCGTCATTTCCAACACATCGGCAATGGATTTGCCTTTGTAACGGATTTCTAAAGTTTCCCTGTTATAACGTTTACCGTTACATTTTTCACAGTGCACATATACATCGGGCAGGAAGTTCATTTCAATGGTTCGTAAACCGCTCCCTTCACACACTTCACAGCGTCCGCTTTTTACGTTAAAAGAAAAACGCCCTGCGTTATAACCCCGAATTTTTGCCTCCGGAATAGAAGCGAACAAGGTTCTGATTTCAGTAAAGAACCCGCAGTAGGTTGCCGGGTTACTTCTTGGTGTACGTCCGATAGGTGATTGGTCTATTTCAATGACCTTATCAATATGTTCCAAACCGGAGATTTTCTTATACTCCAGCGGAGTCATCTTTGAATTATAGCAATGTTTCGAAAGTAAAGGATACAGGGTTTCGTTGATCAGTGTTGATTTACCGCTGCCACTTACACCACTCACTACAATCATTTTACCTAAAGGAAATTTTACTGAAACATTTTTCAGGTTATTTCCATTCGCACCCTTTATTTCTATACTTTTTCCGTTGCCTTTTCTTCTTTCTTTTGGAACCGAAATCTCTTTTTCGCCATTCAGGAAATGTGCGGTCAGCGTATCTTTTTTCAACACAGCTTCAGGCGTGCCCTGCGCCATGATGCGGCCGCCGTGGAAACCGGCTTTTGGTCCTACATCAATTAAATGGTCAGCCGCCAGCATGATGTCCTTATCGTGTTCAACAACAATCACACTGTTGCCAATATCCCGAAGGTTTTGCAAAGCCGTGATCAGGCGGTGGTTATCTCTTTGATGCAAGCCTATAGAAGGTTCATCCAATACGTAGGTAATGCCCTGCAATTGCGAACCGATTTGTGTAGCCAAACGAATCCGTTGTGACTCTCCGCCACTCAGCGTCCTGGTGGGCCTGTTCAGGGTCAGATAGGTAAGTCCCACATCTAACAGAAATTGCAAGCGTTCCCGGATTTCTTTGATGATTTCTTTTGCAATTACATTTTGTTTATGACTCAGCCTGTTTTCAATTTCATCAAACCATTGCACCAACTGCACCAGGTCTTTATTGCTTAATTCGGCAATATTTTTTTCATCTACCTTAAACCAAAGACTCTCTTTTTTTAGCCGTGTGCCCTCACAGGTTTTGCAGGTGGTCAGCTGCATAAAAGCTTCTGCCCAACGCTGAATGGCTTCGCTGGTACTGGTAGCAAACCAACGCTTTACCTGGTTCACTACGCCTTCAAATTCACCACTATACACGTTTCCGTCAATCTGTTCATCATCAAATTGCAGCTCTTCCCCTGTTATTCCGCTTTCCTTACCATACAAAACAAGATTCAGCGCTTTTTCGGGTAAATCTTTTATAGGTTTGTCAAGACTGAATTTATTTTTCTTTGACAGGGTTTGAACCTGCCGGAAAATATAGGCTTCCCTTTCCCCGCCAAGCGGTGCAATTCCCCCTTCATTAATACTTAGGCTATCATCCGGAATGATAGCATTCATATCAACCGTATAAACCTGTCCCAAGCCTTTACAGGCAGGGCAGGCACCGTAAGGTGAATTAAAAGAAAATGAATTGGGTGATGGTTCTTCATAACTGATGCCCGAATCCTCGCACATCAGCTGCCGGCTATAGGCTGCCTCTCCAAATTTTGTCAGGGAAGATTTTTCACCATCGGCTTCGTACATCACAAACATCAAATCCTTACCCATCTTTAAAGACTGCTGCACACTTTGGCTGATGCGTGTCCGCATGTCTTTTGTCACCTTCATCCGGTCAACCACTAATTCAATATCGTGAATTTTATAGCGGTCCACCTGCATCTTTGGTGTCAGATCTTTCACTTCACCATCCACTCTTACTTTTAAAAAGCCTTTTTTGCGCACCTCCTCAAACAATTCACGGTAATGACCTTTTCTTCCTCTTACCAGCGGAGCCAATAAGGTGACCTTGCAACCATCAAAGCGTTTGTAAATATTGTTTACAATTTCATCTTCGCTCCACCGCACCATTTTCTTACCCGTGTTATATGAATAGGCTTCGCTGGCCCTTGCAAAAAGCAGGCGGAGAAAATCATATACTTCGGTAACCGTACCCACCGTGGAGCGGGGGTTTTTATTAGTTGTTTTTTGTTCTATGGAAATTACAGGTGAAAGCCCGGTTATCTTATCTACATCAGGTCTTTCCATTTCACCAATGAACTGACGGGCATATGCACCGAAGGTTTCCATATACCGTCGCTGGCCCTCGGCATAAATAGTATCAAAGGCAAGGGAGGATTTACCGCTGCCGCTGATACCTGTAATGACCACCAGTTTATTTTTAGGAATAGAGATGTCAACATTCTTCAGGTTATGCTCTTTGGCTCCAAAAACTTCTATAAATTCTTCCTGGCCATGGCCATTCGTAGGAAACACTTCTTTTTTCATAATATCAGGCTCCGATCGCGGGAAAGCGAAGATACGTACCACTTTTATTTTGCTAAATAATTTAACAAAGAGCCTTTACGAAGCAGATTTTTTCCAGGATTTTAAAATTTGGCACAGTATTCCGTAAGTAGGGCAAAAACCTTTCCCAAATTTTAAATGACTACATATGAAAAACACCATTTTTCTTTTTCTTGCAGCATTTTTTATCACTGCAACCGTTCAGGCTCAATCAACAGTTGATTCAATCAAAGCCAAGTACACGTTGCAACCCATGCCTGAGGCCTTAACCTTAGAAAAAACATTTCCTGCTATTGGAACGTATCATCTTACCTCGGATTCAACCAGTACTATTACAGTGAGTCTTGACTCCGCCAACAAAGGCATTGTTTGGGTAGAAGGATTGCCACAGGGAAAAATAAAAGCCATCCTGAAGCAGTCACCGGCTACTTACAGAATCGTGTCCCAAAAAACAGAAAGCGGCACACAAGTTCCTGAAGGCACTTTGATTTTTGACCCTTCTACAAGCACTTTAAATATTGCCTTGGGAAAAGCATTTGATGAGGCAAATCCTGCTGAAATCTTTGCTTTAAATACGGCTGCAGCAACAGCCCCTTCCGATGATGCAACTGCAGGTACCGAAGTAAAAGTGAAGACAAAAACAAAGGATTCGAAAACAAAATCGAAGCTCGTATTTTACTCTGCCACAAAAGCTCAACAACATACTTCTTCAACTAATACTATCCCACAAGACCAACAACAATAACCGTCTTCTGGTATAATAAAAAAAGAGGTTGCATTTGGCAGCCTCTTTTTTTATGAGTACTCTATTAACTCTATCACGTAGGGCCTTTTCAATTTCTTAACACTTTTCTAAAACACCAAAATCAACTTTTTACTTCAGAAGTCATTCAATAAACGATAAGGTGGTACGGTGTTTGAAAATTAAAGGCAAAAATTTAGCTATGAAGACAATTACACGGTTTACATTAATTATTGCTTTGTTTGGCATTTTAGCTTCAGGATGTAAAACAATGAACCGTACACAAAAAGGCGCTGTTATTGGTGGCGCAGGCGGTGGTGTTGTTGGTGCTGTTATTGGCCGTGCTGCCGGAAACACAGCCATGGGAGCCATTATTGGGGCGGCAGTAGGTGGCGCAGCCGGTGCTATCATTGGCCGCAAAATGGACAAGCAAGCAGAAGAAATGGAAAAGGTTTTAGGAAATGAAACTGCAGAAGTAAAAAGGGAAGGCGAAGGCATTGTTATAAACTTTAAAGAAAAGATATTGTTTGGCTTTGACCGTTCTGATCTTAATACCAGTGCCCAAACTAATTTATCCAAGCTTGTGGAAGTTTTGCAGAAGTATCCTGATACCAATATTGAAATCATTGGACATACAGATAGCAAAGGGACCGATGCCTATAACCAGGCTCTTTCAGAACGCCGCGCCAATTCTGTTGCCAGCTATTTAAGAAGCCAAGGCATCAGCACTACCCGCTTAACTGCAAAAGGCATGGGTGAAAGTGATCCTGTCGCCTCAAACGATACGGAAGAAGGGCAGTCTCAAAACCGCCGCGTAGAATTTGTTATTACAGCCAATGAAAAAATGAAAGCCGACGCTAAAAAAGAAGCAGGACAACAATAAGTAAACCTTAATCCTTAAACTATCGAATATGAAGAAACAATTTGTATGCGCAGCTATTGCCGGATTTATTTCAACAACAGTTTTGGCGCAAAGCATGGTAAAGACAACAGACAAAACAACCTTTGGAATCAGGGCCGGTGTTAACTTTCAAAACATTAACGGCGATGACGCGGCCGGTAATAAACTTAAAAATAACCTGACAACCGGTTTTCATGGGGGTGTAAATGCTGAAATACCAGTGGGCAGTGGTTTTTATGTGCAGCCCGGTGCTTTATATAGTATGAAAGGCACCGAGTATGAAGGCGGCGCCAAAGCAAAGCTTTCTTATATTGAAGTACCTGTAAATTTTGTTTACAAACCAATTTTGGGTAAGGGCAACATGCTTTTGGGCTTTGGTCCCTATGCGGCATTTGGCATCAACGGGAAAATAGAAGCTCCAAACGGAACAGAAACCGACCTTGATTTTGGAGGCGAATACAATGCAGCTAATCCTGCAACGTATTTCAAAAGTTTTGATGCGGGTGGCAATTTACTGGCAGGCTATGAATTTGCCAACAAGCTTTCTTTCCAGTTAAATGCGCAGTTGGGTTTAGTAAAAATCAATAAGGAAAACAAGGCCTTGGCAAACGACAACACCAGTTGGAAAAATACCGGATTCGGTATGTCGTTAGGTTATCGTTTTTAATGCCTTTCATTTTTTGTTTTAAAACCGCTTATACCCTAAGCGGTTTTTTTATGCCCCTGTTGACTGCATAAATGCTTTTCGGCATAAGGCCAGCTTGAAACTTCTTTCCCGCCTGAATTCTTTTTTCAAACAAAAATTAAAGTTGCTCCGAAAGAGTTTAATGAGAACTATATTTTTCCGGTATTATATTCACAAAAAAATTTTTAATTAGCATGACTTCTAAGTTTCTGTGGAGTTTCTTATTCTGTTCTACAACCTTGCTGCACTGTTTTTATTCAAATGCCCAGGACAACCGCACCCAATACCCGAAGCTTTTAGCCAATGCTTATTTTAGTTTGAATATTGGCCATATCAACTATCCTTTCTCCAATAAAAACCTGGAACCGGGCTACCAGGCGGAATCTGTAAAAATTCCACACTTAGCCGTCAAGCTATTACTGTTTGGCTATAAGTTCAATGAATCGTTATCTGCACAGATCACCTATATGCGGCCGGTTAACTGGGTAGAATACCAAAATATAAATGGAGACAATTCCAGTCGCTCGATGTATATGAATATTGGAGGGCTGACATTAAAATCTCAATTGCCTATAACCAAAAAGTTTTCAGCATATGGGGAGGCGGGGCTTGGGCTTATAACCCGTAATGGATTTGAGATTGACGATAAGCCTGTAATTAAAGATGCCAGTTATGCAACCATCCTTTCCGGTGCAGGTTTGGAATACCACATCAGCAAAAAATGGGATTTGCTTGCCGGTGCCACCTACGCTCCTCCCAACACAAATGCCAAACAACCGCACATACTTTTTCTTTCGGGTGGTTTCAGATACAATATGAGTCCTCTTTCCGCCGAAAAAGTTGCCGCCAATGCCAATACAGGTTATATTTTCCCCCATCACCTGCTCCAGGTAGGTTATACTACGAATGCACCAGGTTATGGTGTAAATACATTTTTTGGCAAAAAGGCACCTATTTTCTGGGAAGGTGATTCAGAAGTTGAAAGCGGGTGGTCCGTACGTTATCAGCGTAATGTATTTCATACCCGTAAAGTTTTTGCCCTGGATATAGGAACCAGCTTTTCTTATTGGCAAAGCCGGAAAAATAAGGAAGAATTTTTTACCTTATCTGTTTATCCGTTACTACGATTTACCGCCCTCCGTACAAAACCTATGGATGTTTATCTGTTTTATTCTGTGGCCGGACCGACTTATATCTCCAGAGTTATGATTGACGGAGAAAATACCGGCAAGCATTTTACTTTTCAGGATTTTATGGGACTCGGTAGTTTTTTTGGAAAGAACAGGAACCTGAATGCAGAGATTAATATCAATCATTATTCTAACGGAAACATATTTCCCAATAATGGTGGCGTAAAAGTGCCTTTGACCTTTATGCTTGGGTACACATTCAATTAATTGATTTGTTATTTACCAGGAAAAATTGGTTTGTTATATCGATCCGTGGTTAAGGCATTAGAGAATTTCAGAAGGTTTTAGAAATGCTTTCAAATGCCCGGAGAACCCTAGTAAGAGGTAGAAATAAAAAAGTAACTCTTAAGAGTTACTTTTTAAGTCGGGAAGACAGGATTCGAAAACAACTTGTAACTAACTGATTTTCACCTGACTTATAATTATATATTTTATAGACTCACTTGGATGACTCACTACGAAGTGCGTCATCCAGCGTCCACCTATAAATGAAATTAGTCGGAAGAACAAGACTTGAATCTGCCCTCTACTAAATTTAAAATCATTCAAATGTAAATCCCTCTTGAATAGGCTGACCTATCTGTTTACTGAGGAACTCATGTAAAAGAACTACATACAAATTGAACTTATTCCGCTTAATTAAGCAATCCTTTTATTCAAATTACTTGATCTTTTTTGTGTAATTATGACATAGTTTGTGTTGATTTAATAGTTAGATTCCTGTCGGGGCTACATTTTAATATTGAGCCGCATTGTAAATCAACGTCTTATAATGCGGTTTTGTTTTTGCGGTACTTTTTGCGGGACACTCTCTGTAGTTTATTGTAAAACCCCATCTATTTTGAATTCTGTTTTTAGTAATTTGATTTAAAATAATAACCGCATGCCTAGTCTTGGAAATGAGTATGAAATTCTAAACGATAGGCCCTATGCTATACTTTGGAGAAAAAAAGGTTCTGAATTAACAGACCTCTGTCCCTTTTGCGGTTTACAACATTCACATGGTTCTAACCCCGGCCACAGAATCGCACACTGTAGCGATACTAATAAAACAAGTCAAATAATTGCCCAGGATGGGACTATCCTTTACCAGATACATGGGTACATTATTATAGAATATTAGCAAATGCGTTTGACAGATGTTTCTATAACTCTGGATGTTCATTATTATTTAACCTATAATGATAACGGTTGATTCTTAAACCTTAACAACAGATTTATGAATTTAGAATCAAGGTTAGATCAATTGGAAAATAGAATACTTAAAGAACTATCTGAATTAAGGAAACTTATTGCCGGCAAAAACATTGCTGGTAACTGGGTAATGCAGCCCATGGCATGCGCCATGTTGAATGTAAGTGCCAGGCAGATGCGTAACATAAGGCTGCACACAGACAAGCACGGCAAAGCTGTTGGCTGCATTCGTTGGAGAAAAGGAAAGGGTAAAACAGTGCAGTACTTTAAGCCGGATCTGGAAAAATATTTAGATCAAATTACCATTGCATAAGATAAAAAAGGATTCCCCCCATTTTCCCCCCGAAAGAGAGAAACAGCTTTGTAATTCATACAAAGCTGTTTTATATGAATTTGACTGTTGTTAATTACAAGATATTCTATGAAAATAAAAATATAACAAAGGATGTTTCCGATTATTTATTGTCGTTAAGTTACCAGGACAAAGCTGCCGGCGAATCCGATGAAATAGAACTGAAATTGCACGATAAGGATCTGTTGTGGCAAAATGATTGGTATCCTGATAAAGGCGCCAAACTCACAGTAGAGATTGAAGATAAAGGTCAGGTTTTAAAGTGTGGTACCTTTACTATTGATGAAATATCCGTTTCTTTTGACAGAGCGGGGGACGTGGTCCATATCAGAGGACTAGCTGCAGGTATAACCAAATCTCTGCGATCTAAAAAAAGTAGCGCCCATGAAAATAAAACCTTAAAGGAACTAGCTCAAACCATTGCAGATAACCATGGACTAATCTTAAAAGGGAAAATAGAACAAGTTACAATAAGCCGGGTTACGCAAAACAGAGAGAGTGACCTTGCTCTGTTGAAAAGGATTAGTGATAAATTCGGCTATGCATTCACAATCAGAGATAATATTTTACTATTCACAAGTAACTATGAATTAGAATCAAAGGTTCATGTCTATTCCTTAGATAAGTCAGAAATAACATCTGGTTCTTTTAATGATGTTTCAAAGGAGGTATTTACTGAAGTGAGAGTTAGATACCACGACCCGACAAAAAATAAATTAATTGAAAAAATTTATCAAAGAAAGGATGCTATCATAGCCAATATAAATGCTCAGAAGGCTGCAATCAAAAAAATAGCTGTTGAAGCAAAAAATCAAAAGGAAAAGGATACTGCAGGTGATATCGGTGGTTTTTTTGGAATTTTTAGTGAAGATGATCCGGGTGAGAGAAGGGAGCAGTCTACCATTAAATATTTTGCCGGCTACGATGTTTTAAATAAATATGAGACTGTTGATAATGAACAACAGGCAGAAGCGATTGCCAAAGCCGCCCTTCATAAATCTATAACCCGGGAAAAGACCTGTCAAATTCGCTGTCCCGGTAATTCGTTATTAATTAGCGGGGTAAACGTAGAATTAAAAGGGTTTGGGCAACTTAGTGGTATTTACCACATTTTAGAAAGTACACATTATTTAGATAGGGATAGCGGATATGAGACTTCCTTTGAAGCTAAAAGAGTTGAAGCTACAGCACCTAAAAGGTTTAGACCTGGTAATGAGAGCAATAAAATAGATAAAACTAATCCCGCCGCACTAGAGTTTTACAAACAGGTACAGAGGTTTAACAGAGAAAAAATTATTGCATTAAAAAAGATCGGTTACTTGAAGGAAGAAGATGAATTTTAAAATATATCCGAGTGTAATTTAATTGCTAAATTATTTAGCTAAATGCGGACCGAAGTGCGGACTTAGAAAATAGGTGTGAGTAAAGAAATCCTGGGGCTTCTCACCGCCGACTTGTTTTGGGCTAGGAAGGACCCATTTTTTTTCCAGCGTACAGCTACATACCCTGCGCTATATAAGGCGCTGTGTAGAACGCTGTATATCAAACCCTTAATTAAGAATCGGGAGGTAGCATGAGTATTCTACATTCTCTCACCCAATCATACACAGCCATCTTCTTTGCGATATTCTCTTTTAAAGTATTTTCTAATTGATGTTTCTTTTCCAGGTCCCTATAAGGATCCTCAAATGACTGTTGTAGGGTACGGGGATACTTATGCATTTGTGCCATACGGTAAGTGGCTGCAGCCTGTTTATAAAGGTGGAAACTATCAGCTGTCAAATAACCATTACTTACTAGCCATTCATACGCATCCAACACTATACAATCCATTAATAAGACTCCCGTTTCAAAATCTTTTCTTAGCTGTATTAAATATTCTCTCATGCTCTATTATTATACTTTTAGCACATCCACTGCCTTAGCTGCCTTTTGCCTTTTGAAAAAGGCCATCACAACGGTTTTCTTGGCCTTCAGGATAATTCGCAGCTGATCCTGCCTTACCTCATCGCAGTTGGTACCTGTAGTATGTAATTCAAACAACCTCTTTTCAGCCGCATCGTTTGAGCTTTGAAGCTGAAGCAGGCGGGTTCGGTAAATGCTATCCAGCATAGTCTGATCCGGATATGCTACCAGACCCAATTCCTGTAGCTGGGTAAAGTGCTCTTCAGTCAACAGCTTACCGATCTGCGCCCCTTCACAGTGACGCTCGTACAGGTACTGCAAACCAGATTTAGATGGCGCCGGCGGTTTGTTATAGCTCTGAATGATACTTTGGATGTACTTCCGGACCTGCGCCAGGTTGTAAGTGCTGTAATGGCTGTTTTCCTTGATGTGACAAACAAGATCCGTCCACAACTTCAGGACCTGGGCTATGATCGTTTCATTTTCGAAATCTTTTTTTAGCGACTGATAATCGCAAAGGGACCTGGCCAGCTCGTACAGGGCCGGGAAATCTACATCCCGTTTAAACAGGTATTTTGGGAACTGATCACGGTAAACCTTCAGCATCCGCGGCACAATCAGTTCGCTGTGATCAACCTCAACCGCCGGCTGTTCATTTTCTTCTTTTCCCCCCGTACCCCCTATATTCTCTTTATTTTCATTTTCATTTTCATTTTCCATATGAGTGGTCACATGACCACTCATATGACTACTTTTATTATCCTTTTTTGAGTACTGATTTATGCCTTTTATGTTATTACGCCTTGATTCTGTGAAGGTTTTGCGTTTTTCCTGTTCGATTTCCAGCCTTTGGTTATACCATTGGCCAGCCTCATCTTGAATAAATTTGTCCTTTATCTGTCCCCATAACTGTCCAACCGTTTGACCTATCATATGGGAGGTCATATGACCTCTATTAAATTGCATCATCAATAATTCCATATAGGCGCCTTTTTCCTCGAATGTCATGCCCATTGTGCCACCAATCCAATCATTAGGATAAAATAAAAATGCTGGGTCTTTAGCCATTGCGAAAACAATTAGTTATTAGTAATAGTAGAATCAGTGTTTTAGATAGGGATTTGCAGGTTATATTTGTTACAGGAATAAGTTTCTACTCATTCCGGTAAATTGAATAATAAAGGGAGGTTAACTCCCTTTTATTATTACATGCAATGTTTGCCTATCAGGTGGGGAATTATAATATTTGCGAACCGGATCCTGTCATGCTCAAACTCTTTAAAGAATCCAGAGAAATAAAAGATATTCAGAGTGCTGTTGTCTGTAGCGAAATGAATTAATAACAGGCTCTTAAGTTTGGCGCCTTTGTACATTCTCAAATGATCTCCTGCAAACCATCCCTTGTGAGCTGTTTCCTGTAAACCGGTTAATATCTTCCGGCTATTGTTTTCTTTCTTGTATTCATGAATTGTTAAACATTCCTTTGCCTTGCCTTTGATCTGCGCCGCCTGGGTCAATTCTCTTTTTAATTCGAATGGCAATGCATTGCAAGGGAATCTTTCAGGCTGTTTTTCCGACTTTGTATAAAAGCCTGTCTTTGGGTTAAAAGTATATACCACCCATTTGTAAACCGGTAAATTGATTGTTTGTAACATGGCTAATTCCCCCTATAATTTATAGATTGAATTTTTTTGAGGGATTGCTCAATTTCGGCCCTCTTATAACGGATCCGGGAAGAGATTCTATAGCCAGTTACTTTACCGGATTTTGTCCACTCCAATAATGTGGGAAGAGACACTCCTAACAAGGTTGCAGCCTGTTTGCGGCTGAGTATTTCGGTTGGAGGATCTTGTACGGTGTTTGTAAAATGATTGGCGATTGCACTCTTTACAATTTCGGAAATATCCGTTTTTAACTGTTCTAACGGGACCGGCGATAAAAGTATCTGTTCCATATTGCTATATTTTATACAGCAAATGTGTACTTCACTTTCGGGGGGAAAATGGGGGGAATCCTTTTTTTAAATTAAATGTCTTAATTCTAAAGCAATTAACTTGGCCTCTAGGCTATCTCTATTCTTTTTACTTTTTAAGGGATGATTCTTATTTTTTTCTGGCTGGTTTCCTAAAAATATGGCTCTTAAACATGGAATTATTGTATTCCTTGCATATTGTTCCTGATCTAACCCAGTAGGTATTGATATAAACGATGCTATAATTCTTCCTGCCTTTGTGAAATCAATAGACCCGCCTTCTTTACAATTGTTCACTATAACTTCGATAACTCCTAACTTTAATAGCCATCCAATTTTTTCAGCTTGGATGTCAAAATTTATATCAGGCTGGTTCTGGTTATTACCTAAAGCATTTTGAATCTCGATAACCTTATCTTCTATGTCCTGTAGTATTTGTAATCTTTTTCCTTGCCTAATTAATAAACACGCCTCATACCACATTTTATGGTCGAACGCCTCCCACAATTCGCCTGATTCTTTTAAGGTATTAGTATCTACTTCAAATTGGTACAGCTCATCGAAATAGGTATGTAATTTTTGATTAAACTCTTCTTTTGCATCTGCTAACTTCTTTGAAAGAGAGGTAAATACAGGGCCCGCCATATGTTTAGGTACACTGACCATATAATGAGTGAAATGATCAACGAAGCTGTTTATCTTACTTTGATAGTTAATCCAGTTTTCAGACAATAAAAGGATCTTGGTTCCATCATCTTCTTTGTACCTCTTAAAATAACGATCACTTTTAGAGCTACTAATTCTCGTCCAGCTGCCAGGGGGGATTTCATTTAAGGCAATGGATATACCCGAAACGGTTCTATGATCTTTTAGATTTTCAAATATATCAGTCAGAGAATTTAAGTATTCCACGTATTCGTAAGGATTTAATTTAAAAAAAAAGTGGTTTGTTTCAATATATCTGGATCTATAACTAAACCTTCCAAGGGAGTAAAGTCACAGCTCTCATATATATCATATAATTTTTTCATCACTTCATCTGCCTTTGCCATTGAGCAGCTATTTTTCTTTACGCACATGTTACAGAGAGATCCATTTTCAGTGTGCAAATCCATAAACGTTAGTTTTAGTTGGTTATGATAAAATAGATTTTATATAGCCTTCAAGCTTTGCCTTTTGCTCCATTGCAGTTTCAATAGTTTGGCATGCTCATTAGGTGTTAGTTTAATGTATTTCAAAAATGCCTTTTCAGTTCTATGGCCAGTTATAGCCATTATGGTTAAAGGTTGTGTGCCGGCTAAATACTCATTTGTTGCGAATGACCTACGGGCCGTATGTGTCGTTAATAGCTCCCATTTCTTGTAATTGGTTCCATCATCTTTGCCAGTTATGGTAATGCCTCCCTTGGTCCTTTTAATGAGAAATGGCATTTTTAAAGAAGGGACCTTTTTGCCCAGGTCCTTTAAATACTCATTTGTTTTTTGGTTGCTGATGGACCGAGGTAAGCTGCCATTATATTTCTCAATTATTCGGTTTACGGTGGGATGTATGGGTATTACTACAGGCGTGCCGGTTTTTACCTGGGTGGTTTGAATAAACCCGTCTTTGATTTGTTCAGGTTTGAGTATTGAATAATCCGAGTATCTAAGACCTGTATAGCATCCAATGAGAAATAAATCACGGACATGCTCCAGTTTCTTATTCTCTTTAAGGTCCAGGTGTTCAATTTCCTGCAGTTCTGATTCCGTGAGATAAATACTGGCAGTTTGTTCAGTTATCTTGGAGAAATATCTACTTCTAAATGCAAGATTTTTGTTAATGCCTTGTTCTGTTGCCTCATTTAAGACCGTTTTTAGCCTCTTTATGTGATCCCCAATCGTGTTATTGCTAAGTTTTACATCTTTTGTCAAATAAGTTATGTAGGCATTATAGAAGTCCAGATCAATAGTCTCAAAATCAATCCTATTTTTAAACTTCTTTTCGAATTCCTTTAAATGATTGCAGGTAGATATGTAACCTTTTGTAGTATTGTAAACAATGTTCTTTTTGGTCCGAGTATCTAATCTCGTTCCTTCTTTGGACCGGTTGATGAACTGATCAAAAAAAGCAAAAAAGGTTTTATCGTTTGCCTTCTCTACCTCTATTCTTCTTATTTCTTTATCCAGAAAAGGTTTTAAAGTAGCTGGCGCCGGCACCCGGCCATGATCATTTATATACTTCCTGTAAACATTCCGGATGTCAGATTCTATATTATTCAACCTGGCATTAAATTCGGAATGCTCCTTAAACTTGCCGGTTTGTTTTGCCCTTTGGGTTTCTTTATTCCAATACTTTGGGTTAATATTCTCTGGGATGTAATATTTAAACTTGAAACCAGAATAGCAGATCCGGGCATATATTGAGGTAACCCTTTCTTTTTTGGTTTTAGTTTTTTCAGCTGAAGAATTAGCCAACTCATTATCAGCCTTGTTCGGTCGAGTAAGAAAGAATGAAACAGTCACTTTGGTAAATTGAATGCAACGAATGTAATAATTTATTTTTTGCGGGACACTATGCGGGACACTTTTGTTTTTTTTAATTTTATTATAGTTTATCTTCCTTTCGGTGAAATCCTTTTCAGTACTGCATCTTAAAGCGTATGTTCAATGAAGTGAGAAAATACCCATTATGTCTATTTGTAGCCCTGTCGGGGCTACAAATGTCCGTTTTGGGAAGAAATGGGAAGGTTTGGGCAGATTTGG
>CBHTSW010000007.1:0-144612 GCA_966095395.1 uncultured bacterium
TTTAAATCAAATGGCAGACGTTAAAAATCTTGCAGAACAATTAGTAGGCCTTACTGTAAAAGAAGTACAGGAATTGGCTGATTTCCTAAAATCAGAATACGGTATCGAGCCAGCTGCTGCTACAGTGGTAGCGGGTCCTGCTGCGGGTGCTGGTGCTCCTGCTGCTGAAGAAAAAACTACATTCAATGTAATTCTGAAAAGCGCAGGTGCTTCTAAACTGAACGTAGTTAAGATTGTTAAAGACTTAACTGGTTTAGGCTTGAAAGAAGCGAAAGACTTAGTAGATGGAGCTCCAAAACCAATTAAAGAAGGTGTGGACAAAGCAACTGCTGACGATTTAGCTGCTAAGCTGAAAGAAGCTGGTGCGGAAGTTGAAATCGCTTAATTGTTTTTTCAACAATATATTGAGCCCCGACCAATGTTGGGGCTTTTTTGTTGCCCGTCAATATCATCTCTACTCATCAATTGTTGTGTCACTCACTTGTACGGCAACAATTTAGGGGTGCATTCTGCAGCGTTGACAATCAGCTCTGTAATAGTTGTTCATCCATCAATACAACGACTTTTTATTCAAAATTTTAAAGAGTTCTATTCAGTCTTCATGTTGGCATGACATTGGTAAACTCCTTTAATCAAGGATATATTTTAAAATTATGTACCCAAAAAGCAAATCTGAGCAGCCATTCACTTAAGTTGCTTTCCACCAAATCCAGTAAATATTATATAATTTAATTGTGGTAAAAAAGCATAGTATATATTTGCCTTAGCCCTTATGTAAAGATGATAACACCCATTTCTACCAACCAGCCACTTGTTTCTGTAATTACCATAAATTGGAACAATACAGAAGTTACCTGCGACCTCTTACATTCTATTAAAGCACTCAATACCTACCCAAATTTAGAGGTCATAGTCGTTGATAACGCCTCAGCGGAAGATCCTACCAGCGCATTTTTATCTGTTTATCCTGCTGCAAAAGTTATTCGCAATAAAGAAAACCTGGGATTTAGCGGAGGCAATAACGTAGGTATCCGTGCTGCCAGTGGCGAATATTTTTTTTTGGTTAACAATGATACCGAATTTACTCCCAGCTTGATCCAGGGCCTGGTAGATGTATTTAAACGTTTCCCTGATGCAGGCATGGTGAGCCCTAAGTTTCATTACTTTTTCGAAAAAGGTACTATAGAATATGCTGGCTACAGGAGTGTGAACATTTTTACCGGTAGAAACTCCGCTATTGGCTACAGGGAAAAAGACGAAGGGCAATATAATAGTTTAACAGAAACAAGTTATGCGCATGGAGGCGGGATGATGGTAAGTAAAAAGGTAACTGAAGCAGTGGGGCTTATGCCCGAAGATTTTTTTCTTTATTACGAAGAACTGGATTGGTGTGTTCGGGTTAAGAAAAAAGGCTTCAAAATCTATTATCAGCCGGCATCCCTTATCTATCACAAAGAATCCATGACAACAGGTAAGACGAGCCCTTTAAAAACCTTCTATCTTACCAGAAACAGAATTCTTTTTATGCGAAGGAATGTACCCCTACCCAGCCTTGGCGTGTTTGTACTTTTTTTCATTTTTTTTACTATTCCCAAGAACACGGTAAATTATATTGCTAAGAAGCAACCAGATCATTTAAAGTCCTTTTGGAAGGGCATTCTTTGGCATTTAAACTCTAATATAAAATATAGCTAACACTTATGTGCGGTATTGCTGGATTTATAGATTTTAAGAAAGACTCTGATGAAAACACCTTAAAGCATATGGCTGATGCCGTGCATCACAGGGGACCGGACGATGTAGGTTACGAGATATATGATGCGCCTGCCGCTTCAATAGGATTTGGCCAAAGACGATTATCTATTCTGGATTTATCGCCCCTGGGGCACCAACCCATGCATTTTAATAATTTGATTGTAGATTTTAACGGCGAGATTTACAATTTTAAAGAGGTACGTAAAGAATTAATAGATAAAGGTTATGCTTTCGATTCCTGGTCTGATACAGAAGTAATCTTAAAAGGGTATCAGTGTTGGGGAATTGACGTAGTACATAAGTTTATTGGCATGTTTGCCATTGCATTGTATGACAGGCAAAAGCAGCAAGTTATTTTTATAAGGGACCGGGCGGGGGTTAAGCCACTGTATTATTACTGGAAAAATGATCTGTTCTTGTTCGGGTCAGAATTAAAATCCTTGTTTAAGCACCCACGTTTTGATAAAGAAATTGATATAAATAGCTTAGCTCTTTTTTTGCAGTTCAGTTATATACCTGCACCTCATTCTATCTTTAAGAATACATTCAAACTGCTTCCCGGTCATTTTCTTGTGGTTGATTTAAAAACAAAAGAGCTTGAATTAAAAAAATATTGGGACGTTTTTGACTATTACAACAAACCCAGGATTAAAATTTCTGAAGAAGAGGTTATTGAAGAAACGGACAGGCTTTTAAAAAATGCTTATGAATACCGCATGGTGGCAGATGTACCTGTGGGTTTATTTTTAAGCGGGGGCTACGATAGCAGCAGTGTGGCTGCATTGCTGCAAACAGGACGTACTGAGCGACTAAAAACTTTTACGATTGGTTTTAATGAAGTTAAATTTAATGAAGCACCGGAAGCAAAAAAAATAGCTGCTTATTTGGGCACCGATCATACCGAGTGGTATCTTACTTCCAGGGAAGCCGGACAAGTACTAAGCCAGTTACCGGAAATTTATGATGAGCCTTTCGCAGATAATTCTACAGTGCCAACGGTTTTGGTCAGTCAGTTGGCGCGCAGGCAGGTCAAAGTCGCGTTAAGTGCAGATGGAGGCGATGAAATATTTGGGGGGTATCAAAAGTTCAGGCAGGCAGAAATGTACACTACGAAAATTCCAGCTTCTCTACAAGCCTTTCTTAGCGGCACCATGTCTTTGATCAATCCGGAAAATATTTTCTATTTCAACAGAAAGTATAATTTTTCCACGCGGTATGAAAAAATGAAACTTATCTGGAAGAAAGGAGACCCGGTTTCCGCGATGAAATATATTGGACAATATATTACAGAAACTGAAGTGGAAACGTTTCTGGGTAAACCATTTGAAAGGTATAATACCTTTTTTGAACAAGGGGACAGGCTTCAAAAAGAAGGTGGTGTTGTAAATAAGCTCCTTGCTATAGATTATAAAACTTTTTTAGTAGATAATAACCTTGCTAAAGTTGATAGGGCTACAATGTCTGTAGGATTAGAGGGCCGGGAACCTATGCTTGATCATCGTGTTATTGAGTTTTTAGCCCAATTACCTTCATCGTTTAAAATTCGCAATGGCGTTAATAAATGGCTTTTAAAAGAGGTGGTTCACAAATACATCCCAAAAGATTTGATGGACCGGCCCAAGCGTCCCTTTGTTGCGCCCCTGATGGTTTGGTTTAAAGAAGATCTGAAAGGTCAGTTAAATTATTTTTTGAGTGAAACTAATTTAATAAAGACGGGGGTTTTTGATCCGGCACCTGTTCTCTTTTTGAAAAACGAATACTTAAAAGGGAAAAGCGTTAACTATCAAAAGCTCTGGCAGATTTTAATGTTTCAATTATGGTATGACCGGTGGGTTGCCAAATTATAACCGTTAGATCAGCAAGAAAGTTAATGGTCCGAAGACCCTCCTGTTTTGGGTTTACTCTTCCCCTTGATTATACAGAGTATTGCTTACTTCTGTTTTTGTGTGAACAGTATGAATGAATGTCTTATTGGCGTTCTTCATTTGAAAGACAGTAAGCACCATGGCGCCAACCGCTTCAGGCATCTTTAACATGGCATAGAAAAGCTTTTTGTTTGCCAAAACAAAAGGGAATGCCATTACCAGCGTCAGAAAATAAATAAGGCCGGTTATAACAAAAAATGGGAACCATTCATTTTTTATAAAAAAACTCAGCAGGATTAATAGCGGTAACAATAATAAAAGATAGGCCCTTGGCGGGATAAGGTTGTTGGCGATAGCCAGGTTGAAATAACTGAAATTGCCTTTCCATAATTGTTTTAAACCAGGGAAAAAATATTGCTTCATGTAGATGTACTGGCTGGAAAGCCACCTTTTCCTTTGTTGTTTGAAAGCTTGTAAAGAGTCTACTTTCTCATCAAAAATTAAGGCGTTTTCCAGATATTTAATTTTTATTCCTCTCTCTACAATTTTTAATTGCAGTGGTCTGTCGAACCCACCCACAGCATTTATTTCACTCAATACTTCTTTGGCGGAGTTATACTCGAAAGCCATGCCTGAGCCGATTATCGATGAGGATAAGCCAACGGCATTGGTGCCTTTTCTAAAAAAATGATTATTGACCGCTTCGCTGCAGGCATCTAAAATTGCGTATGAGGTGTCTAAATTTTTGGCTACACGTTGGCCTTGCACCCCTCTGATGCTGCTGGAGAAAGCATCATTAATTTTTTTCAAGAAATTTTTTGCCAGTACATTGTCAGCATCACATATAAGGGCAATGTCATAATTTTTGTGTATTCGGCGAAAACCCTCATTTAATGCTTTTGCCTTTGTGCTTTTTTCAAACTTTACTTCAATTACTTCAACAGGCAATTGCTTGAGTTCCTCCAACGTTTCCTTTTGGAAAGAATCAGCAAGGATGTACACGTCATACAGTTCTCTGGGATATTCCAATGCCAACATGCTCTTAGCCGTAGAAACAATAATGCCGTCTTCTTTATAGGCTGGCACAAAAACGGCAATTTTTTTTGAAGGAGTAGCAGCTGGATATTTGGCGGCTCTGAAAAAAAATCTTCCGGCCAGAGAAAGAATAAACAAATAACATACTGATAAAGCAACATATATAAACAACAATCCAAAGACGATATTCAAAAAGGTACTAATCATGCATAAACGATTTATAGATATGTGAAGTTCGTTCAAGGGGCAAAATACTAATTAAGAATTAAAATTTGGTGCCAGTCGTTTCTGAAATTTAATAACTGCTAAAAACCGGGCAGTTTTATTTAAACAAGATAAGTCTTAATTGCTAAAACAACTATAGACTCAAATAGTGTACAATTTTATTGAAAGTTGGTTCATCAATCAGAACAATATTTTTTAAGTCCTCCAAGCTCTTAAAGTTCCCATGCTGGTTTCTGTATTCCAGAATGGCGTTTGTTAAATTCCATCTGATGTCGGGATGTGCTTTTAGTTCATCTTTGGTTGTGGTATTAACATTAAGTTTTTTAACATCGCCGTTTAACTGTAAAGAGGGTTTGTTTTTTGAAAAGTAGAATCCGGTAAACCGTATATTTCTTCCACCTGGTTTGTAGAATAAAATCCTCCAAGATTATCCGGCAGTTCACAATCCTGAAAGCCAGCTTACTGCCAATGCCGGGTAAAGCAATGAAGGCAGACGTGTCAGCACGGTTGATATTTACAGCAGCCATTTTTCCTTCAGCCTCTTCATAGGCAGGCCCCTTGAGAAGTTATTTGGTTCAGATGGCTTTTTAAAAGAAGCAATGACCGTGTAATCTTTACTCTTTCATAAAACCCTTCCGGCAGGTCCCAAATGTTTTGCAGGTCTTCCGGCTTATATAAATTGCCTCCCTTGTTTCGATAATTGTTGATGGTTTTAGCTGTTCTTCCGGCACGCCCAAGTTCTTTCCAGCCTTCCATACTTGTTGTATCAGGGTCAAATCGAAATAATTTGCCGGGAGAAAAACTTTTTATTTCTGAAGGCTCATACTGATGTGATGCCGCAGTTTTTACATCATTTCCCTTTCCCTTCCTGTTTCCTTGTGTAGCTTCTAGCGTATCGATGACTTTTACCAGAACAGCTCCTTCTTTTAAAGGAAAGGGTTCATTTTCTTTGGCAAAAAACCTTGGGAGAACCTAAGTAAGCGCAATGATGGCCAACACGGAAACGAGCCCGATCCGGTCTCTTTTGCCAAAAAACAGGAATTCTTTACAAATTTCTTCCAAAACATTTAAAAAAGTTACAATGTATTAAAGCAATCCCAAAAAAATTCCGGCTTAATCTTTGTGTGCAAAAAATCCTTGTTGGTGTAGCTTAAATCCTTACTTTTGCAGTCCTTTAGTTTTGGCCAAAAACATTTTGACGTCGCAATTCATGCTTAAATAGTTCAGTTACAGCCGCTTTTATTTTCATCAAAATAAAGGCCTGTGAATGATTTGCCCGTCAATAAAATTAAACCGGTTTTTAATCATATGCCTACAACATTGAATCAAAGGGTCAACTTCGGTAAAATTGGAAACATAGCCGACACGCCTGACCTTCTTGCTGTTCAGATCCAGTCTTTTAGAGAGTTCTTTCAGTTAGAAACCACTCCTGACAAACGAAACGTTGAAGGTTTGTTCCGTGTGTTTAAGGAAAACTTCCCGATCACGGACACCCGCAACATCTTCGTCCTGGAATTTCTTGACTACTTCATTGATCCTCCCCGCTATACTATTGAAGAGTGTATGGAGCGTGGTTTGACGTATGCGGTGCCTTTAAAAGCAAAGCTGCGTTTGAGTTGTAATGATGAAGAGCACATTGACTTCCAGACTATTGTTCAGGACGTTTTCCTGGGAAACATTCCTTACATGACGCCCCGCGGTACATTTGTAATCAACGGAGCTGAGCGTGTAGTGGTTTCGCAGTTGCACCGTTCACCGGGTGTGTTCTTCGGCCAGTCTGTTCACCCCAACGGAACAAAAATCTACTCTGCAAGGGTTATTCCTTTTAAGGGAGCCTGGATGGAGTTTGCAACCGACATCAACAATGTGATGTATGCATACATTGACCGTAAGAAAAAATTCCCCGTAACAACTTTACTTCGTTCTATCGGTTACGAAACCGATAAAGACATTCTGGAATTATTCGGAATGGCGGATGAAGTAAAAGGCGATAAAAAATCATTACAGAAATACGAGGGACGCCGCCTGGCCGCCCGTGTATTGCGTAGCTGGGTGGAAGACTTCGTTGATGAAGATACCGGTGAGGTGGTTTCCATCGAAAGAAACGAAGTGATCCTGGAACGTGATTCTATTTTGGATGAAGATGCCATTGATACCATTTCGGAAATGGATATCAAATCAGTATTCGTTCAAAAAGAAGATGTGGGTGGTGATTATGCCATCATCTATAATACATTAAATAAAGATACCTCCAACTCGGAACTGGAAGCGGTGCAGGTGATCTACCGTCAATTGCGTGGTGCAGACGCTCCGGATAACGAAACGGCCAGAGGTATTATCGATAAATTATTCTTCTCTGATAAACGTTATGATCTTGGAGAGGTTGGTCGCTATAAGATCAACCGCAAACTTGGCTTAAATGCCGAGATCACTCAAAAGACCTTAACAAAAGAAGATATCATTTTGATCATCAAATATCTGGTTCGCCTGACCAATGGTAAGGCTGAGATTGATGATATTGATCACTTGTCAAACCGCCGTGTACGTACTGTAGGTGAGCAGTTATATGCTCAGTTTGGTGTTGGCCTGGCTCGTATGGCCAGAACTATCCGTGAGCGGATGAACGTACGTGACAACGAGGTATTTACCCCGGTTGATCTGATCAATGCCAGAACGCTGTCTTCTGTGATCAATTCCTTCTTTGGAACATCACAGTTATCTCAGTTCCTGGATCAAACTAACCCTCTTTCCGAGATCACGCACAAGCGTCGTATCTCCGCTCTCGGACCCGGCGGTTTAAGCCGTGAAAGAGCTGGTTTCGAGGTGCGTGACGTACACTATTCCCACTACGGTCGTTTGTGTACGATTGAAACGCCGGAAGGTCCAAACATCGGTTTGATCTCTACTTTGTGCGTTCACGCCAAGATCAACGAAATGGGCTTTATTGAAACACCTTACCGCAAGGTAGAGAACGGTAAAGTAAACACAAAGCAACTGACTTTCCTGAGTGCAGAAGAAGAGGATCTGGCAAAAATTGCCCAGGCCAACGTTCCCCTTGATGACAAAGGAAACTTTGTGGAAGACAAGATCGTGAGCCGTGAAACAGGCGATTTCCCGATTTTAGATAAGAGCGAAGTTCAATATATGGACGTAGCACCAAACCAGATCGTTGGTTTAAGTGCTTCATTGATTCCGTTCCTCGAGCATGATGATGCCAACCGCGCCCTGATGGGATCGAACATGCAACGTCAGGCAGTTCCCCTGTTACGTCCCGATGTGCCTATTGTTGGTACAGGCCTGGAAGGTAAGGCTGCCCGTGATGCAAGGATTCAGATTCACGCAGAAGGTAACGGTGTGGTTGAATTTGTGGACGCCAATGAAATCCATGTGCGCTATAACCGCAACGAAGAACAACGTTTGGTTTCTTTTGAAGACGACCTGATCATTTATAGATTAACCAAGTTCATTAAGACAAACCAGGAAACTTCTATCAACCTGAAACCTGCGGTTAAAAAAGGACAACAGGTAAAAGAAGGTGATTTTTTAACCGAAGGCTATGCTACCAAAGACGGTGAATTAGCGCTGGGTAAGAACCTGAAGGTTGCCTTTATGCCATGGAAAGGGTACAACTTCGAGGATGCCATTGTTATCTCTGAGAGAGTGGTAAAAGAAGACATGTTTACTTCGGTTCACATCTCTGAATATGAACTGGAAGTTCGTGATACCAAATTAGGTGAAGAAGAATTGACGCCTGATATTCCAAACGTATCTGAAGAAGCAACAAAAGACCTCGATGAAAACGGTATCATTAGAATTGGTGCTCAAATCAAGGAAGGTGATATCCTGATTGGTAAGATCACTCCCAAAGGGGAATCTGATCCCACACCGGAAGAGAAACTGTTGCGAGCCATCTTTGGTGACAAAGCCGGCGATGCAAAAGATGCTTCTTTGAAAGCACCAAACGGAGTTGAAGGTGTGGTGATCAACAAAAAATTATTCCAGAGAGCGAAGAAAGATAAAAATGCAAAGGTTCGTGAGAAAGCGGCATTGGAAAAACTGGACAAGATCCATGAAAAGAATGTAGCTGACTTAATGGAAGTATTGCTGGATAAATTGCAAACCTTGTTGAAGGACAAAGCTTCTGCAGGCGTGAGCAACAACTTTGGTGAAGTGTTGATCGGTAAGGGCGCCAAGTTCACACAAAAGAATTTAGCGCAGATTGATTACATGAACGTAAATCCATTGGGTTGGACTGGCGACGCTAAAGTTGATGACCAAATCAATATTCTGTTACACAACTACAGCATCAAATACAACGAAGAATTAGGACGATACAAAAGAGAGAAGTTCAACATCTCTATTGGTGATGAATTACCTGCAGGTGTGTTGAAACTGGCTAAGGTTTACATCGCTGTAAAACGTAAGTTGAAGGTGGGTGATAAAATGGCCGGCCGTCACGGAAACAAAGGTATTGTTGCCAAGATCGTTCGCCAGGAAGACATGCCGTTCTTGGAAGACGGAACACCGGTTGACATTGTATTGAATCCATTGGGTGTACCGTCCCGTATGAACCTTGGACAGATCTATGAAACCGTTCTGGGCTGGGCTGGTGAAAAGTTAGGCGTGAAGTTCGCTACACCCATCTTTGACGGTGCTTCGGTTGAAGATATTGCCAAGCATATTGAAGATGCAGATCTTCCTTCTTTCGGTCACACGTATTTGTATGATGGTGAAACCGGCGACCGTTTCCACCAGAAAGCAACGGTAGGTATCATTTACATCATCAAATTGCACCACATGGTGGATGATAAAATGCACGCCCGTTCAATCGGACCATACAGCTTGATTACGCAACAGCCGTTGGGTGGTAAAGCACAATTTGGTGGTCAGCGTTTTGGTGAGATGGAAGTGTGGGCACTGGAAGCATACGGTGCATCGAACATTCTTCAGGAATTGTTAACGATCAAATCGGATGACATCATTGGTCGTGCAAAAACATACGAGGCTATTGTGAAAGGTGAAAACGTTCCACGGGCCGGTATTCCTGAATCGTTCAATGTATTGGTGCATGAGCTGAGAGGATTAGGATTGGATCTTAAGTTCCACGATTAATATAGTTGGGACATTCCATATCTCACAGATATGGAATGTCTTTCATTCATTTGTTACATAGAAATCCAAAAAGTACAAGTGAGTGACACAACAGAAGCTCAATAGTGATTCGAAAGTTGGTTACAAAATTTAAATCTTACATCTTAAATCTTAAATAAAGATGGCTTTTAATAAAAGAGATAATCGTCCGAGACCGGTATTTTCAAAAATTACAATCGGACTGGCTTCACCAGACAGCATTTTGGAAAAAAGCTTTGGTGAAGTGTTGAAGCCTGAAACCATTAACTATCGTACGTACAAACCTGAAAGAGATGGTTTGTTCTGTGAGCGGATTTTTGGGCCGGTAAAAGACTATGAATGTGCTTGCGGAAAGTACAAGCGCATTCGTTATAAGGGTATTGTTTGCGACCGTTGCGGTGTGGAAGTAACCGAGAAGAAAGTGCGTCGCGAAAGAATGGGTCATATCAAATTAGTAGTGCCTGTTGTACACATCTGGTATTTCAAATCACTGCCTAATAAAATTGGTTACCTGTTGGGAATGAGCTCTAAGAAATTAGAGACCATTGTTTACTACGAACGTTTCGTGGTTATTCAACCCGGCCTCCGTGCTGATAAAGGCCAGAACTATGGCGATCTTTTAACGGAAGAAGAGTACCTGGATATTTTGGATACACTTCCAAAAGACAACCAGTACCTGCCTGATGAAGATCCAAATAAATTCATTGCCAAGATGGGGGCTGAAGCCGTACACGATCTGTTGGCAAGAATAGACCTCGATCAGTTATCATTTGATTTAAGAAATGCCGCTGCCACCGAAACTTCTCAACAACGTAAGGCCGATGCTCTGAAGCGTTTGTCGGTTGTGGAATCATTTCGTGATGCACAAACAAGAATCAGCAACCGTCCTGAGTGGATGGTGATGCAATACATTCCGGTTATTCCACCGGAACTGCGTCCGTTGGTTCCCTTGGATGGCGGCCGTTTTGCTTCATCTGATTTGAACGACTTGTACCGTCGTGTGATCATCCGCAATAACCGCCTGAAGCGTTTGTTGGAGATCAAAGCACCTGAGGTGATCCTGCGTAATGAAAAGCGTATGTTACAGGAAGCTGTTGACAGCTTGTTTGATAACAGCCGTAAGTCAAACGCCGTGAAAGCCGAAGGCGGACGTGCGTTGAAATCACTTTCTGATGTATTGAAAGGTAAGCAAGGCCGTTTCCGTCAGAACTTACTTGGTAAACGTGTTGACTACTCCGGCCGTTCTGTAATTGTGGTAGGACCTGAGTTGAAACTCTACGAGTGCGGTTTACCAAAAGATATGGCTGCTGAATTGTTCAAGCCATTTATCATTCGTAAATTGATTGAAAGAGGTATCGTAAAAACAGTGAAGTCGGCAAGAAAGCTTGTTGACAAGAAAGAAGCTGTGGTTTGGGATATCCTTGAGAATATTTTGAAGGGCCACCCGGTAATGTTGAACCGTGCCCCAACGCTGCACCGGTTGTCTATCCAGGCCTTCCAGCCTAAATTGGTAGAAGGCAAGGCCATTCAATTACACCCATTGGTTACCACAGCCTTCAACGCCGACTTTGATGGTGACCAGATGGCGGTGCACGTGCCGTTGAGCCACGCAGCCATTCTGGAAGCCCAATTGCTGATGCTGGCTTCTCATAACATTTTGAACCCGCAAAATGGTACGCCAATCACCCTTCCTTCTCAGGACATGGTTCTTGGCTTGTACTATATTTCAAAAGGTAGAAAGTCAACGGATAAGGAAAAAGTTCGTGGCGAGGGGAAAGCTTTTTACAATGAA
The DNA here is from genome assembly GCA_966095395.1 of uncultured bacterium. Classification (GTDB taxonomy): domain Bacteria; phylum Bacteroidota; class Bacteroidia; order Chitinophagales; family Chitinophagaceae; genus Flavisolibacter. The sequence goes on from CBHTSW010000007.1 coordinate 11,803, forward strand.
GAAGAAGTGATCATTGCCTATAACGAAAAAGTGGTTGACCTGCACGCATGGATCAAGGTAAAAACCAATGTTCGCAGTGAAGATGGTGTGTTGAGTCATAAATTAATTGATACCACTGTTGGCCGTGTCATTTTCAACCAACACGTTCCAAAAGAAGTGGGTTTTGTAAATGCACTGCTGACGAAGAAGAACCTTCGTGAGATCATCGGTGATATCATCACCATTACAAATATTCCAAAGACCGCTAAGTTTTTGGATGATATTAAACAACTAGGTTTCCGCACAGCTTTCCAGGGTGGTTTGTCTTTCTCTATCAATGACCTGATTATCCCTGAAATCAAACAAGAGCTTTTGGATAATGCAAAAGCAGAAGTAGAAGAAGTGTGGGAAAACTATAACATGGGTTTGATCACCAACAACGAACGTTACAACCAGATCGTTGACATTTGGTCCCGTGTAGATACCCGCATCACTGAAACATTGATTCGTGAACTGGCAAACGATAAGCAAGGATTCAACTCTGTTTACATGATGCTGGATTCCGGTGCCCGTGGTTCTAAACAGCAGATCAAGCAGTTGGCTGGTATGAGAGGTTTGATGGCGAAGCCAAGGAAATCAGGATCCACCGGTTCAGAGATCATTGAAAACCCAATTCTTTCCAACTTTAAAGGCGGATTGAACGTATTGGATTACTTTATCTCTACCCACGGTGCCCGTAAAGGTTTGGCCGATACGGCCCTGAAAACAGCCGATGCCGGTTACTTAACCCGTCGTTTGGTTGACGTTTCGCAGGATGTGGTAATTACAGAAGAAGATTGCGGAACCCTGCGTGGTATTGCTACTTCAGCTTTAAAAGATAACGAAGACATCATTGAGCCATTGTCTGATCGTATTGAAGGACGTATGTCTCTGCACGATGTGTACGATCCGGTTTCCGATGAATTGCTGGTAGGTGCTGGTGAGGAAATCACCAATAACATTGCTGCCAAGATTGAAGAAGCTGGAATTGAAACCGTTGAAATTCGTTCGGTGCTCACCTGCGAAAGTAAGCGTGGTACCTGTGTGAAATGTTATGGTAAGAACCTGGCAACAGGTTACCTGGCACAGCGTGGCGACGCAGTCGGTATCATTGCTGCACAATCCATTGGTGAACCGGGTACTCAGTTAACACTTCGTACCTTCCACGTGGGTGGTGTGGCTGGTTCAGCAGCAGTTGAATCTACCATGCTGGCGAAGTTTGACGGTACCATCCAGTTTGATGGTGTACGTTCTGTAACTACAACCAATAACGAAGGAGATAAAATCCAGGTCGTGATTGGCCGTACCGGTGAGGCCCGTATCATGGATCAGAAAAATGATCGTTTATTAATTACCAATAACATTCCTTACGGCGCCACTTTATTGGTGAAGGATGGCCAGCAAGTGAAAAAAGGTGATGTCATTTGTACATGGGATCCATTTAACAACGTAATTGTTGCGGAAGTAAATGGTACGTTGAAGTTTGAAAATGTACTGGAAGGTATCACGTTCCGTGAAGAAGCCGATGAGCAAACCGGTCACCGTGAAAAAGTGGTAATTGAAACCAGAGATAAAACAAAGATTCCTTCCATCATTGTAGAAGGTAAGGAAAAGAAAACATACAACCTGCCAACAGGCTCACATATCATACCGGAAGATGGTGAAGAAGTGAAAGCCGGACAGGTACTGGTGAAAATCCCTCGGGTGTTAGGTAAGTTGAGAGATATTACCGGTGGTCTTCCACGTGTAACGGAGTTGTTTGAAGCCCGTAACCCATCTAACCCTGCTATCGTTTCTGAAATTGATGGTGTGGTAACCATGGGTGCTGTAAAACGTGGTAACCGTGAGATCGTTATTGAAGCCAAGGATGGTGTAACCAAAAAATACTTGGTTCCGTTAACCCGCCAGATATTGGCGCAGGATGGTGACTTTGTAAAAGCCGGTTCTCCGCTGTCTGACGGTCAAACGTCTCCACAGGATATCCTGGCGATCCAGGGGCCATTCGCAGTACAACAATACGTAGTGAATGAGATCCAGGAAGTATATCGCTTACAGGGTGTGAAGATCAACGACAAGCACATTGAAGTGATCGTTCGTCAGATGATGCGTAAGGTTTCTATTGTTGATCCGGGTGATACCAAATTCCTGGAAGAAGACCTGACCGATAAGTTTGAATTCCTGGAAGAGAATGATTACATCTTTGATAAGAAAGTGGTAACAGAAGCGGGTGATTCCACTAAGATGAGACCCGGACAAATTGTTAGCCTGCGTGAATTGCGTGAAGAAAATTCTATTCTTCGCCGCAACGACAAGAAGCTGGTTGAGTACCGCGATGCACAGCCTGCAACTTCCGCCCCCACATTGTTGGGTATCACGAAAGCTTCCCTGGGTGTACAAAGCTGGATCTCTGCAGCATCGTTCCAGGAAACAACCAAAGTCTTGTCTTCTGCCGCCATTCAGGGTAAAACAGATGATATGCTTGGATTGAAAGAAAACGTGATCACAGGTCATCTGATTCCTGCCGGTACCGGTCTTCGGGAGTTTGAAAATATTGTTGTAGGTAGCAAGGAAGAGTATGAGCTGCTGCAAACAGCAAAGGAAGCAATGGCTTTTGACGAAGAAGAATAATCACGGATTACACAGATTATAAACGTAACAGATAGTAAGGAGCAGGCAACTGCTCCTTTTTTTATTACAGATTATACGGATTAAGAAAACTGATAACACTGGTAAAGATTGACATTTTTAGAAAGGCATAAATGGCTGTTATGCAGTCAGGATACAGTGGGTGAAACCCTTGATCAATCTGCGGAATCTATGATTAGTTAAGTGTTTCACAATTCATTTGGTTTTTTTTCTGTTTGCATTCTATCAAATGTTATTTTGCAAAAAAAATCTGCATGAAGAATGGTTTACTCATACTGAATATTGTGTTGCTTATTTTAGTTGGTGTGCTTTTTTACCTTCATTTTTCTTCAAAAGAGAAACGGGCCACACCTGCCAAAAAAGTTGATGTAGCATCAAGTAATACAGGCAACGACTTTCGGATTGCGTATTTTGAATTAGACTCTGTTTCCAATTCATTTGCCATGGTAAAAGATGTAAAGAATGAGCTAAGCAGGGAAGAAGATAAGATGAACGCAGAGATGAATCAATGGCAAAAAAGATACAACGATAAGTTGGCCAAATATCAAAGCCAGGCCCAGCAAATGAACCAGATAGAATCTGAAAATGCGAACCGGGATATGTTGCAAATGCAGGAAACGATAAGAAATAAAAAGCAGGAATTGGACCAGCGTTACCAGAATATGTACATGCAAAAAATGCAGGAAGTAAAAACAAAGATTGAGAACTTTCTGAAAGAGTATAATAAAACAAAGGGTTATTCTTACATCTTCTCTAATGAAGCCGGATTTATGTATTATCGTGATACTGCTTATGATATAACGAAAGATGTTCTTAAGGGCCTGAACGAACAGTATTCAAAAAAGAAATAAAATCATTCATCTATTACTAAAAGATCCTGCATTTGCAGGATTTTTTTTATTTAGCAAGGTTTGAAATACTTATCTTGGAAAAAATTGCTGTTAATGGACGAACAAATCTTAACTGCTAAGCAAGCAATAAAAGAAGATAAATCTTTCAAAAGATCACTCAGCTTACTGGATGCCACTATGATTGTTGCCGGATCTATGATCGGTTCGGGTATTTTTATTGTAAGTGCCGATATTACAAGAAATGTAGGCAGTGCCGGCTGGCTTATTGCCGTGTGGCTGATAACCGGTTTTATGACCATTACAGCCGCCCTGAGTTATGGTGAATTAAGTGGTATGTTTCCAAAAGCCGGAGGACAATATGTTTATTTAAAAGAAGCCTACAATCCCCTGATCGGCTTTTTATATGGCTGGAGTTTTTTTGCTGTTATCCAAACGGCAACCATTGCGGCTGTGGGTGTGGCCTTTGCAAAGTTCACCGCTTATTTAATTCCTCAATTCAGTGAAGACCTGGTAGCGTTAGATCTGGGCTTTCGAAAAATATCTCCGGCACAGCTGCTATCCATTGTGGTCATTATATTACTAACCTTCATCAACACCAAGGGGGTAAAAAATGGTAAAGCCATACAAACAACGTTTACGCTTACCAAGTTGGTGAGCCTCTTCGGCCTTATTGCTTTTGGATTGATCATGGCAAAAGGCGATATCTGGACGGCGAACTGGTCAAATACCTGGGACTTGCACAAACTAAACACCGACGGCAGCATTGCCTCCTATACCATGGCGGCTGCTTTGGGCGCCATAGCCGCAGCCATGGTGGGCTCTATTTTTAGCAGCGATGCCTGGAATAATGTAACCTTTATTGCGGGAGAAATTAAAAATCCGGCCCGCAATATTGGCTTAAGCCTGTTTTTGGGTACACTCATCGTGACTATTATCTATGTCACTGCCAATGTTATGTACACGGCAGTATTGCCTTTGCAGGAAATAGCTTCTGCAGATAAGGACAGGGTTGCGGTTGCTGCTTCTCATGCCATTTTTGGAAACATCGGAACCGTGGTAATTGCATTGATGATCATGATCTCCACATTCGGGTGCAACAATGGTTTGATCCTTGCAGGCGCACGGGTTTACTATACGATGGCGCAGGATGGGTTGTTTTTCAAACAGGTGGGGCATCTGAATAAAAATGCAGTTCCCGCCATTGGTTTATGGATACAATGCATAGCAGCCAGCTTATGGAGTTTGAGCGGAAGCTATGGCCAGCTGTTGGATATGATATCTTTTGTTGTGGTTGTATTCTATATACTTACTATCATCGGCATTTTTATCCTTCGTAAAAAAAGACCTGATATAGAAAGACCGTATAAAGCATTTGGCTACCCTGTGATGCCCGTTCTTTATATTTTAATGGGATTGGCTTTTTGTACTCTTTTGATTATTTACAAACCGGAGTTTACCTGGCCGGGTTTAATAATTGTGCTCATCGGAATTCCGATTTATTTTGTTGCTTTGGCAAGAAATAAACAGGCAACATAGTACATGGAAAATATTCAGCGGCTTTTTCAAGACTTTTCTTCCCTTAAAGTCGGTGTCATTGGTGATGTAATGCTGGATACCTATATGTGGGGTGATGTGGAAAGGATTTCTCCTGAAGCGCCCGTGCCCATTGTTGCCATGAAGAAGAAGGAATACCGCATTGGCGGTGCAGGTAACGTAGCATTGAATCTTCAATCCTTAAGTGCAAAGGCCTATGTGATTTCCGTTACAGGCCATGATGAGGATGCGGTGAAGTTGCACGACCTGTTTAAGGGTCAACACATCAACACGCAATATTGCTTTGCCAGTAAAAACAGGATTACCACCAACAAAACCCGTGTTATCAGCCGCAATCAACATATGATGCGCCTGGATGCAGAAGTTACAAAAGACCTTGACGGTCAAGAGCAGGCGCACTTAATCGAACTTTTTGAACAGTTTATAGAAAGGGAAAAACCGCATGTTGTCATATTGGAAGATTATAACAAAGGCGTACTGACAGAAACGGTGATCCGTGTGGTGATCTCCATTTGCAAAAAAGCGGGCATTATTACGGCTGTTGATCCCAAGCGAAAAAACTTTCTCGAATACAAGGGAGTAGATATCTTCAAACCCAACCTAAAGGAAGTAAAGGAAGCCCTCAATCTTTTATTTACTGATGCGAATCTTCATTTGTTACAGGATATTCATTCTGAACTGTCGCATTTGCTTCATCATCAGGTTTCCTTCATTACGCTTTCCGAGAAAGGTGTTTTTTACAGCCAGGAGCGAAAATCAGCCATCATTCCCTCGCACCTGCGCAATATTGCAGATGTGTCGGGTGCTGGCGATACGGTAATTGCTGTAGCGGCCCTTGTATACGCAGCTACTCAAGATGTTCATTTAATGGCGGAGGTCGCTAACATTGCCGGCGGACTGGTTTGCGAGGAAGTAGGAACGGTAGCCATAGACAAGTATAAGCTGCTGCATGAATGTGAGCTTTTGCTCTCCTGAAGCTGTTATAAATCATAAGATTGGCTTTTTTCTTTCAAAATATCGCGGCCTTTTCCTTCTTTTGTAGATAGATTCAATAGGAGCAAGGCCTCCGGGCCCTGCTCTCTTTTCAAAGGAGAAATGCTCATGAAAAAATATGCAGTTATAGTGGCGGGTGGAACCGGGAAAAGAATGGGCAATGCCATACCCAAGCAATTTTTATTGCTCAACGATAGGCCCGTTTTGTACCATACCATCAAAACATTTTTGGAAGCTTTTGAAGACCTCCAGATCATTTTGGTGCTGCCCGAAGAATATGCGGATATGGGCAAAGAAATCATTGATGCCTACTTCGATTATGACCGGATACTTATTGGCCTGGGTGGCGAAACCCGTTTTCATTCAGTGCAAAACGGGTTAAAAATGGTGGAAGGCGAGGCCATCGTTTTTGTGCACGATGCTGTCCGGTGTTTGGTAAGCACTGATCTGATCCAGCGTTGTTACGAACATACCTTGCAAATGGGAAGTGCAGTGCCGGTGGTTCATACAAGAGACAGCGTTCGTTTTTTAAATGAAGAAAAAAACGACAATGAGGTGCTGGACAGGAACAGAATTGTGCTAGTGCAAACGCCCCAAACCTTTCATAGTAAAATTTTGCTTCCCGCGTTTCAAATTGACTATAAAGAACGATTTACCGACGAAGCCACGGTAGTAGAAGCCTATGGTTTAAAAATCTCGCTGGTAGAAGGGGAGGAGAACAATATTAAAATTACCAGGCCGGTTGATCTGTTGATTGCTGAAAGAATAATTGAAGAAGTAAGGTCCTTTCAATAAGAAAATGTTGAATGTATGACGGCCCGAAAGCTTTGCGGGCCCGGGCATTTTTAAACGTTTATTATACAACGCAGGCTTTTAAAGTTAGTTTACGCTAATGCGAACAAGAATTGTATACGTTATAGTGGCTTGCTTTTTCTTTTCCTGCTCTCATAAACACATTCAAACAGCTCCGCGAAAAGCCACGGCTGTTGGCGGGACCCAATTTTATAAGCAGGCTTTTTCGTTTAACTGGCAGCAACGCGATTCTTTTGCCGTAAAGGAAATTTTGGAAGGCAACCTGCCTGCGTTTTTAAAAAAGTTTGTTCCTGTGCATGTTCAGGTAACGGATACCGCAACTGGTAAAGTCATCAGGGCGACGTATTATGTGGCGCCGGATTATTTAAGTATTGGTACTAATGAGGATTGGGCCCGCATCAACATCACACCAATGGCGGCGCAAAAAATTGCAGATCATTTCCATTGTTTTTTGCCAACCCGCAAAATGGTGGATGATATTTATAAGGCCGCCGTTGTTAAGTTAGAGCCCTTGCCTTTATATGCTTTACGCGACAGCACACCCACCATGTATCATCATCATTTAATGATTGAAGGACAAAGAAAAGGGCGGGAAGGTTTGATTGCAGGAATTCAGAAGGACGTAGTGATCAGCGGCAAGCTGTTGGCAGATAAGCCAAACAAGGTGGCTATTTACGGATGGCATAAATTAGACGGCAAACCTATTCAGCCTTTATACACAGGCCACGTTAACTGGTGGGTAGATTACAGCCAGGGTATAAGGCTCGTGTACCAGAAAATAAAGGTGGCCGGCCGTTGGATGAATTACGAGGATGTTTTAAAGGACGGGCTTCTGAAAAGACTTTTATGTGATGAAGAATATTGTGAGTTTTATAAATATTCATATTAGTACTGTACGGTTATCTTTGCCGCAATGAATCATTACGATAAAATAATTGAGGCGGCTGATTTTCTGAAACAATATAAATTAAACAATACCACTGTTGGCGTTGTGCTAGGAAGCGGCCTGGGAAATTTTGTCCAGGAGATGAAGGTGGAAAAAGAAATAGGATATGATGAAATCCCCCATTTTCCCGTATCTACAGTAGAAGGGCATCATGGCAAACTGATCTTTGGTACCATTGCAGGCAAATTCATTATTGCGATGTCGGGCCGTTTTCATTTTTATGAAGGTTACTCTGCCGAAGATGTTGTATTCCCGATTCGTGTTCTGAAACTATTGGGTGTGCAAACACTTTTAATTTCCAACGCCGCTGGCGGAGTTGATCCTGCTTTTCGTGTGGGCGACCTAATGATCATTACAGATCATATCAGCTTTGCAACTGTCAACCCTTTAATTGGTAAAAATGATGATCGTTTGGGCCCCCGCTTTCCTGATATGAGCGAACCCTATAAAAAAGAATTGATCCACAAGGCAAAAGAAATTGCCGGCAGCTTACATATTTCCCTGCAGGAAGGCGTTTACTTTGGGGTTACCGGGCCTACATTTGAAACCCGTGCTGAATATAAAATGATCCATGTGCTGGGCGGTGATGCCGTAGGCATGAGCACAGTACAGGAAGTAATTGCTGCTGTGCATGCAGGCATTGATGTTTTTGCCATGAGTGTGATCACCGATATCGGTATTCGTGAAGAAGATAACATCATTACGCATGAAGAAGTATTGCAAGCAGCCAAAGAGGCTGAGCCAAAGTTTTCTGCTATTTTCCGCGAATTGATTGCTTCTTTAAACTAATAAGGTTGAAAGGTTCCTGCATTTATAAAACTCTTTTGCTGTTGCTGTTATGTTTTGTATCAGTAACGGCGTTAGCACAAAGACCCAATGTGTTGCAGGGCATTACCAACCGTGTTGGAAGCCTGGGCAATATGGGCGGAGGCGCAACAGGCGATAGCTTGAGAAGCAGGGCTAAGGCGGAAGACAGCATCACTCTTCGTTTTTATTATCGTGATTCGTCTTTGGCCCATACGCTTGATTCTTCCATTAATGATTTTACAACCCGCTTTCCGATTCCGGCAACGCATATTTATTTGGGCAATACCGGTTCTGTTACAAAATCACTTTTGTTTGAACCCCAGTTAAAGGCAGGGTGGGATGCCGGTTTTCATGCATTTGATGTTTACAAATGGAAGCTGGAGACCGTGCCTTTTTATAATACCACCAAACCCTTCACTGAATTATCATATGCTTTGGCCAGCAAGGCAGAACAGATCATTGAGCTGCTGCATACACAAAATTTAAAACCCTATTGGAACGCCAGTTTTCATTACCGCCTGATCAGTGCACCGGGAGTATTCAGAAATCAAAAGGTCAACCATAACAATTATCTTCTTACATCGTGGTACCAGGCGCCTTCCAAGCGGTACAATAATTATTTTGTCATTCTTTCCAACGTATTGCAATCTGAAGAAAGTGGCGGCATACGGAATGAGGAAGACTATTTGAACGACCCGGTGTATTCAGCCGACAGGTTTACCATACCCACTTTTATTGGAGGTGAACCAAGGTATTCAAACAACTTTTTTAATACTACCATTTATACCGGAAACCGATACAATGAAACAAATATCATGTTGCGGCAGCAATATGATTTGGGAAGAAAAGATTCATTGGTTACCGATTCCACTGTAGTACCCCTGTTTTTTCCCCGCGTCCGCTTCGAGCACACATTCAATTATGGAAAGTACCGCTATATTTTCCAGGATCTTGCAAATGGCGAGAAAAACAATAGGCCGGATTCAGCTTATTACAGCCTTTATAATATTAACATAGACCCGGCGGGTAAAGACACATCACTCATCTATCGCGACCAATGGCGGGAGATCAGTAACGATTTTTCTATTTACCAGTTCCCTGACGACAATAACCTTCAGCAGTTTATTAAACTGGGGCTGGAAGTGCAGTTGCTGAAAGGGGAGTTAAAGAACAACCGTTCATTGTATAATATGATTGGTCATGGTGAATACCGCAACCGCACCAAAAATCAAAAATGGGACATTGGCGCTTTTGGCCGTTTATGGCTCAACGGGTATAATGTGGGAGATTATCATGCCTATATCAGCTTGCAACGCCTGATCAATCCAAGTGTGGGCAGCTTGCAGGTTGGTTTCGAAAATATCAACCGCACGGCGCCATTTATTTATAATACTTCCAGTAATTTTTACCTGGATGCGCCCAAAACCTTTGGTAAAGAAAATACCATTCACCTATTTGGTTCCATTTTGCAGCCAAAGTTCAGGGTTCGCCTGAATGCTGATTATTATTTGATCAGTAATTATTTATACCTCACCGATTTTTACAAACTGCAGCAGGAAGGCACGTTATTTAACGTATTGCGTATCAGTGCTTCAAAAACCTTTAACATCGGCAGGCGTTTTAAGTGGCATGCCGATGTATATGTACAGCAAAAAACCGGGGCGGCGCAGGTGAACATTCCTGCTTTTTACACCCGCAACCGTTTTGGTTACGAGGGAAGCTTGGGTTTCCGCCGCCTGAATATAGCGATTGGTACAGAGATCCGCTACCACACGCCGTATAAGGCCGATAATTATTCGCCGGTTTTGGGACAGTTTTTCTTCCAGGATTCGGTGACCATCAGTAACCTGCCCCGTATTGACGCCTATCTTCATTTCCGCATCAGGAGCTTCAAGGCTTTTTTGCGGTTTGAAAATCTGAATACCGTTAGCATTCAAAATGGTTTTGGCTTTACCAATAATAGTTTTGCCGCCCCGGGTTATCCTACCCCCGGTTTAATTACCCGTTTTGGCATTTTCTGGAGTTTTGTTAATTGATAGACAAGTTCTCAAACTGACTATAATCAAATTCGCTTTTTTCAAAGCCGTTTATATCTTTGCAGAGCAATGATAAAGCTTCTTGCCGCCATATTGCTATTGGTATATTTTACAGTAAGTACCGGTTTCGTGGTATCGCTTCATTATTGCATGGATCGCTTGGCATCGGCTCAAATTGGCGGCAAGCATGACAATAAATGTGCCTACTGTGGTATGCAGAAAGATGGCAAATGCTGCAGGGACGATGTGAAAATAGTAAAGCTGCAAACCATCCACCTAGTAGCAAAAACGATCCGCCCGGATTTTAATTTACCTGTTACCATCGTTACTCCAACAGAATTCCTGCTATCTCCTTTTTATAATTTTACCCAAATCAACAGGAGCGTTGAACACGGTCCGCCATTAAGTGAGCAGGAAACGTATCTGCAAAACTGCGTTTTCCGGATTTGAGATTTTGATGAGCCCGACTGTAGTGCTATTCTATGACTTTCGTTGCGCCGCACTCTTGTACGCTTTGTCCGGCATCAGCAAGGTCATGACCTCTAAAAACATTCATTTTCAAATTTTCAAATTATTTCATTTTCAAATTAGTTTATTATGAAAACGCTTAAAATATTCCTTCTTTCTTTTTTGTTCCTTTCTTTTTCAACCGTGGCATTGGCCCAGGCTAAATCTGAAACGTTTAAAGTGGCCGGTGAATGCGGCATGTGCAAAAAGAAAATTGAAAAAGCAGCCAAATCTGCCGGCGCCACCTATGCCGTATGGAACGCCGATTCAAAAGAATTAACCATTAAGTATAACAGTACCTCTTCAAACACAGCCAAAATTCAACAGGCAATTGCGGATGTGGGTTATGATACACCCGGCTATAAGGCAACAGAAGAAGCCTACAGCAAATTGGATGAGTGTTGCCAGTATGAAAGAAGTTCAGCTGCTGCACAAAGCTGCTGCGATGATAAAAAATGCGAAAGCTCACAGTGCATGAAAGATGGTAAGTGCGCAAAAGATATGAGCTGCTGCAAGGACAGTGGCTGCAGCGAAAAGGATTGCTGCAAAAAAGCATAAAGGATAAAATCCCGCCTGGTGCCAGGCGGGATTTTCTTTTTTTTACGGTTTTGCATTATCGGTTGGATTAACTGCTATTATCTGTCAGCTATTAGCTCTCGGTTCCTATGTTCCATCGTTCACGATTGCGACTGCCGCATCAGCTTTTACACTGGTTGCACCAGGATATTGCCGGCTACTTTTTCGCTCAACTGAATGATTTTTTTTTGAACGATCACTGAAAAGGATTGATCGTATTCATTTTGATCGGTAATTTTTATTTTAGTGCCGGGCTTGATATTAAGCCTTTCCAGGTAAGATAAAAACGCATCACTCGTTTCTGCAAGACTCATTACAAGATAGCTTTTGCCTAATTGTCCTGATGATAAGGGGACAGAAGCATTGACTTTGATTTTTCCATTTTTATCGGGTATCGGATCTCCGTGCGGATCGAAGGAAGGGTTACCCAGGTAAACCTCTAACCGGTCAATCAGGTTGGGCGATTCAATATGTTCTAACTGCTCGGCCAGCTCGTGTACTTCATTCCATTTGTAGTGTAATTTTTCAACCAAAAAAACTTCCCATAACCGATGCTTACGGATGGTGAGCAGAGCTTTCTTTTTTCCTTTTTCTGTAAGGTGAAGACTCTTATCCGGCTGAATTTCCAGTAAGTTCTTTTTTACCAGTTTGCGCACCATTTCCAATACCGTTGCCGGATTGAGCTCCAAAGCTTTAGCCAGGGTACTATTATTCAGCTTCTTTACCTGCTTATTGTTCAGCTTATAGAGCGTTTTCAGATAGTTTTCTTCAGACTGATGTGCAAAGTGTGACATAACTCAAAAGTACCAAGCTTGCCAGGATTAAAAAATTTGGGTAACCAAATAAAAATGTTTTGCATTGCCTTATTTTTGGTATCATGAATCATATCGTTTTCATAGCCGTTCTAAGCTGGTTGCTTGGTGCCACACGGATTGCCTCGGCTCAACCTATAGTTGTCAGCGGAACCGTTCATTCGGCGGGGGTGGGTTTAAGAGGCGCCACCGTTACCTCCGGTTCTGTTAAAGCGCTGACCGATTCGGCCGGCCGATTTGAAATGGGACTTCGTACGGGCAAGACCGTTTTACATATTTCCATGATTGGATATGAAGCTCACCATGAGACCCTTACTGTCACAAACAATTTAACAGCGCTATCTATAGAACTGCAGCCCTATACCTCTTCGTTAAATGAAGTGGTGGTTACCGGCACTACCAAACCCGTACTGCGGTTGGAAAGTCCTATTGCTGTAGAAGTTTATACCCCGCAGTTTCTGAAAAAAAATCCTTCACCCAGTATTTTTGAATCCCTGCAAAATGTAAACGGTGTGCGGCCGCAGATCAATTGCAGCGTTTGCAATACAGGTGATATTCATATCAATGGACTGGAAGGTCCCTACACTATGGTTACTATTGATGGCATGCCCATTGTAAGCAGTCTTTCCTCGGTGTATGGCTTATTTGGCATTCCCAACCAGCTAATCGAACGCATTGAAATTGTGAAAGGACCAGCCTCGGGCTTATATGGTTCCGAAGCGATTGGCGGGTTAATTAATATCATTACCAAATCGCCTGAAAAAGCCCCGCTTTTTGTTTCCAATATTATGACTACCAGTTGGCAGGAACACAATATAGATCTTGGGTTTCGATGGAAGGTGAATAAAAAGGTCAATTCTTTACTCGGTATAAACTATTTCAACTATCAAAAACCGTTTGATAAAAACAAGGATAATTTTACTGATGTAACCCTGCAGCATCGCATTTCTGTTTTTAATAAATGGAGCTGGCAACGCTCTAGTGAAAGGCAGGCGTCTGTTGCTGCCCGTTATCTTTTTGAAAACAGGTGGGGTGGCGACATTTGCTGGAATAAGAGCTTTCGTGGCGGGGATAGTGTGTATGGTGAAAGCATTTATACCAAACGCATGGAATTGCTTGGCAACTATGAACTGCCTTTGCGGGAAAGAATTTACCTGAGTACATCCGCAACGTATCATAATCAGAATTCGTATTACGGAACCACTCCATATTTGGCCCGGCAAAACATTGTATTTGGCCAGTTAAAATGGGATAAGGTTTTATCGGCTTCTCATGCGACGGTAGTTGGCTTGGCAGGCCGTTACACGTATTATGATGATAATTCTACGGCAACAACAGACACCTTAAGTGCTGTCAATAAACCGGAAAAAACGTTTGTTCCCGGCATTTTTCTGCAGGATGAATGGAAGCTGGATGCCAAACATCAATTGCTGCTGGGGATCAGGTTTGATCATCACCCGGTTCATAAAACTATCGTTACGCCAAGGCTTGCCTATAAATGGGGGATTACCGAAAGACAAACGCTGCGGTTAAATGCCGGCACCGGCTTTAGGGTGGTGAATATTTTTACAGAAGATCATGCCGCTTTAACAGGGGCAAGAGCTGTTGAAATTGGGGAAGAACTAAAGCCGGAAAAAAGTTATAACGTCAATGTTAACTACCTCCGGAGTGTTGGCAATCCTTCTAAAAATCTTACCATAGATGCTTCAGTATGGTACACGTATTTCCATAACCAGATCCTTGCCGACTATGAAACCGATCCTAATAAGATCCTCTATGATAATTTAAAAGGACATGCGGTATCCAGGGGATTTACATTGAACCTTGAAGGCAGCTACATGCAGCGGCTGAAAGGTATGGCCGGAGTGACCTTGCAGGATGTGGCCAAAATTGAAACGGATATAACCGGTAAGAAAATTAGACAAAAACCCTTGCTTACCGAGAGCTGGAGCGGCACGTGGTCAATTAGTTATTCCTTCCCTGTAACGGGGCTGACTATTGATTATACCGGCAATATTTATGGTCCTATGCAATTGCCCTTGATTTCTTCTTTGGATCCCCGCAAAGGGCAGTCGCCGGTGTGGAGCATACAGAATATTCAACTGACAAAATGGATCTCTAAAGAAGTAGAAATCTATGGTGGTGTAAAAAACCTACTGAACTGGACACCGGCAAAGAACAGTCCTTTCCTGGTTGCCCGTGCCCACGATCCCTTTGACAAACAGGTGGAATATGATGCCAATGGGCAGGCAATAGCTACACCTGAAAATCCTTATGCCTTAACCTTCGATCCTGCGTATGTCTACGCACCCAACCAGGGCATTCGTTTTTTTGCAGGGCTGAGGTTTAGTTTAAGAGATTGAGGTTGAGGTTAAGGTTGACAGCTTTAAGGATTTAATGGATTTTCCCAAGTGGAGTTTCTGTGGCTATCGCAGATCTCAGAAAGGGTATCGTAGTTTTTCCATACACTCCCATACACCATTCATGCCTCATTTATACTTCATACACACTTCATCCCCTTTTGATGCCCGTAGCTGACCTGTCTTATAATAACTGCCGGGTTAGCCGGGCAGGCCAGGGGGTTACCTGTGGACAGTAATGCCCAAAGGTGTTTCTTATGCTATTTGCAGGCCTTTCCGGTGAAACGTCATCATTGTTCAAAGAGACAAAAGCTCCCACCCACCCATTCTTTGTCCTTGTTGTAGCGGACACCCACCATTTTGCCCTTGCTTAACCGGGAAAGATTGTTGGCCGCTACAGGCCTTGAGGTGGTGGGCTCCCAGAAATAAAATAACCGTATTTCCGCTTTTGCTTTTTCATCCGGTGTATCAATTACGGCAGCGTATGGTACTTTCTTCTGAAGGATCCAGTTTTCGGGATCCCTGATAGTATCAATATCTTCTTTGTTTACGTCTATGATCACACCTTGTCCCGCAAAAGAAAACAAAGGTTTGACCACATAATTTTCCAGGTGGGAAGGCAGTTGTTTTACTTCATTTAAAAAATAGGTTTCAGGAACATTGGGATGGCTGATAAAAGGCAGGGTGAATTTGCTGAGGCGATAGAACCAGTTGGGATGCGGCACCCACGCAACATTTAACTCCTGCTGAAAGATCTTTCCTTTTTCCTGTATTTCTTTGGACTGCTGGAAAAGGTCGTCAAAGATCACACGGTTGTAAATGCGTTTGATGTGTATTTTCTTCCCGTCTTTTACATAAAACAAATCTTTTCCTTCCACTATTAATTCCGTGATGCAAACAATGTCAATTCCAAGAAACGTTTTCGTGGCATAAAAGTCTACCCTTGTTTTTTGCTGGTGGGGCAATATTTCCAGTAACACTACATTCTCCGGCTCAGAATCTGCAATAATGATTTTTTTGAGCAGCTCAATATAACTCTCCCTGGTAAATCCATTGAGGTAAGGACTAAATCCTTCGGGCCACCAAAAACTTTTATGGTGCCCTTCGGGCTGCAATACCTGCCAGGCAAACAGGGAAGGAAAACCCTGCATCTCAATTAACTGTGGTTCTAATTCTCCTTTTTCATTTTGACAGATTCCAAAGTCAAACGCAATGCAATGCGGGTGTGTATCTTCATCGGGCACCCGCAAATGAGGTGGAATGGCTTTTTCGCTTTGCTGATGGTATTGAGGTTGTGTGATGACATCAATAATGCTTTCGCAGGCGGAAAGCATTTTTTGCGTAAAGTCTTTAGGAATAAAAAGGGGTGTTTCGGCTATGCGGAAATCCAACTGGCCTGGATAAAGGTTGTTGAGATCATTGATATACGCTTCATATTTTTCTTTGGTGAACTGCTGGTTGTACTGTTGCCGAATGTCCGGGATCATGATCTGAATTTGAGCTTAAGTTAAGGAATCGTTTGAAAGGGTTTTCAAAAATAAACAGGCTAACACATTGAAAGGTGCCTGTAAAATGCTCGGTAGCGTTCGGAACGTACAAGAGTGCGACGCAATGGAAGGTAAATAGTAGTAATAAGTTCGCTACATTATTCCCTTTAACAGAAATCTGCCGCCGCTTATTCAATTGGTAACCTGATCATCTTTTTCATTTTGTCTGTTTTCTGTCAAATCATCAACTTTGCCCTCTTAATTTTTTGAGTATGGTAAAGTCGCGCAAGGCCGCTATGAGCTTTATTTTTATTACACTGCTGATTGATGTGACGGGCCTTGGCTTGATCATTCCTGTGCTGCCCAAACTGATCGAGGAATTAACGGGCGGCAATATCAGCCAGGCCTCGCAATGGGGTGGATGGCTCACTTTTGCCTATGCCATCATGCAGTTTTTTTGTGCGCCCATTATTGGCAACCTGAGTGATAAATACGGCCGCAGGCCTGTGCTGCTGTTTTCCTTGTTAGGCTTTGGTATTGACTATTTGTTCCTGGCCTTTGCACCCACCATCTGGTGGTTATTCCTGGGCCGCATCATTGCCGGCATCACCGGCGCCAGCTTCACTACCGCTTCTGCCTATATCGCCGATGTCAGCACCAACGAGAACCGGGCGCAGAATTTTGGTTTATTAGGTGCCGCCTTTGGCGTTGGATTTATTATTGGTCCTTCCATGGGCGGATTGCTGGCACACTACGGCCTCAGGGTTCCGTTTTTTGTGGCGGCAGGCTTTACCCTGCTCAATACCCTGTACGGTTATTTTGTACTGCCCGAATCTTTGTCCAGGGAAAACAGAAGACCCTTCGACTGGAAACGATCGAACCCGCTGGGCTCACTGCTGCACTTAAAAAAATATCCTTCTGTAATGGGTTTGATCTGGTCGATGATGCTGGTGTATGTAGCCGCGCATGCCTTGCAAAGCACCTGGACCTTTATCAACATAGAACGCTTTAACTGGAGCGAGCAGATGATGGGTCTTTCGCTTGGATTGGTGGGGCTGATGACCATGATCGTACAGGGTGGATTGATCCGTTATATCAACCCAAGATTGGGCAACGAGCGTAGCGTTTATATCGGTCTTGCCATTTATTCCTTTGGTATGCTGGCCTTTGCCTTTGCCAATCAAAGCTGGATGATGTTTGTATTCATGATCCCGTACTGCCTGGGCGGTATTGCCGGACCTGCCCTGCAATCCATACTGGCCGGTCATGTGCCGCCAACCGAACAGGGCGAACTGCAGGGTGCCCTTACCAGCATGATCAGTGTTACCTCTATTATTGGTCCGCTGGTAATGACCAACCTGTTTGCCTACTTTACGAGGCCGGGTACGCCGGTGCATTTTTCCGGGGCGCCTTTCCTGCTGGGTTCTATATTGTTGATGGGGAGTGCCGTGGTGGCCTATAACGTGCTCAAGAAAGAAAAGCAGGTGGTGGGTATGAAGTGATTTATGTACTAAGCTATTGTACTACTATTTAGCTTCTGTTGGGTTGCACTCTTTGTACTGTAACAATTCTTTGCAGCACCGTTTCACCCCGCGGCCGCTGCATGAAATATTTATCAGCGGTTCCTTGTTACTGCTATTCTGTTTCAAATATTTTCAAATACCGCTTCACCGAAAAATCCATCGCCTCTTTGGCTCCCTGACGCAGGTACAATCCAAAAGCTCCGTACATGGCATCGTAAGAGAGATCTTTCACCGATTCCTGTATTGGCAGGATCTCTTTTTTGGGTAGTGGGATCATGTTAGGATAGCTGTACATGAACGAAACCGTTTTACGGTTGGGCGCCACCTGTATGGTATCGCCAACAAACAAGGCTCCTTTATCCTTTGGCCAGTGTAAGACCGAGGCACCGGGAAAGTGCCCGCCGCAGCGCACCAGCTGGATGCCCTCCCACAATTCCTGTCTGGGCCTTTCCCACAGCCGGATCGTATCAGCCTTTCGGCCCAGCCACCCGGCATCCAAAGCGTTTACATAAACCGGCGCATCAAAAGCCCTGCTCCATTCCACTATGGTAGAAAAATAATGCGGGTGCGAAATAGCAATAGCCTGAATGCCTCCCATGCTTTTGATGATGCTGGTGGTAGAAGCATCAAGGTTGGTAATGCAGTCCCACAGAATATTACCGCCGGGAGTCATGAGCAAATGAGCCCGCTGGTTGATGGCAAAGTTGGGAGTGGTGTAAATAGCATAGACGTTTGGCGCTACCAGCTCAATGATATTTCTGTACTGGCGGTTCACCTGCTCCAGGGTGGTCCATGTTTGCCCGCCCAGGCCCAGGTACTGTCGTTCGTCTTCGCAAACAGGGCAGAGAGCAGGCGGTGTTTCGGAAGCTTCGTACTGCACTCCGCAGGTGCTGCAGATATAATGGGTTAATGGCATAGTGTTCGTATTTAACCCGCAAAATAATTTATAGCCATGTTGTGCCCTTTTGCAAACTTGTTGAGTTGTGGAAACCGGTTTGTCAGTTGTTGCTTTAACATAGTGTACTGTTCTTATCTGCTATTTTTGCGCCATTCTTCATATTTACAGCATCATGTTTTTAAAAGTTGCCACCGTAGCCGCCTTAGCCAGTTTTGAAATTTATGCCGCTATACCTGCAGGGTTTGCCTTTGGTTTACCGCCATGGGTCATTCTGGTTGCCAGTGTTGCAGGCGGTATAGCCGGGGTGTTTGTAGCGGCCTTTTTGGGTGACAAGATCAGGGCTTTTGCTGCCCGGTATAAAAAGCAGAAAGAAGAAAAACCAAAAACCGGTTTGGTCTATCGCATCTGGAATAAATACGGCATCATAGGTTTGGGTTTTTTAGGAACCATGACGGTGGGTGCTCCGGTAAGCATTGCCGTAGGCGTGGGCTTTAATGCACCCTTGCGAAAACTAATCATTTGGTGTTGCGCGGGGGTACTTATCCGTTGTACTCTTTTTACCATCATCGGCTACCACGGGGCAAAGCTGCTTTAGCCTTATTTCAAAAAAGGATTCATTGTGGGGAATGGTGAATTGTTAATTGCCGGTTGCTCATTGCTGATTCAGCAGGTTCAATCATTTGCTTTACCGACTTTTCATATTCGCTTATCCCTGGCTGATACGAGGCACTTCGCTGATGCTGGTGAAGATGATCTTGCCCTTTTCCCTGCCAAAGCGTATCATGTCATCAGCACCCTGCGAGGGGCCACCTACACGCAGCACGGCATCGCAATGATCAATTAATTTTATGGCAACAGGGTGGAACATTTCTGTAAAAATTGCATCTCCTATTTTAGTGCTGCCCGCCGCCTCAATTAAGGGAAGTGCAAACCATTCGCCCAGTACCGGCAAGTGCCCCATTTTATAAACTTCCAATGCAATTTCAGTCATAAGATCAACATTGGCTTTAATCAATTTGGGATAATCGTTAGTGCCGGAACGGTAAGGGCCGGCAATGAGGATTAAGAGAGAACCAGCATTTTGCATGGTATGAAGGCGTTAATTTCTAATTATAGTTCATACTAAGGTAAACTATAAAATTTTTTAGTTGAAACCTTATTGCAATGAGTCCGGCCACACACAAGGCTATAAGGGAGGTCGGGGAAAAAGACGCAAAGCGCCTGATTTATCTGTCATACCCACTATTTCACAATGAGTTATGGCAGTGGATACATCTTCCTGGTCCAATTGAACGTCACGCTTCTATAATAGGCCATGCCTCCGTCCTGGTAGCAATTGGGAGTGCCAAGAGTTAGTCTTCCACCCACCACCTCAATATGCTGCTAATCGTTTGGGGACCTTTCATTGGTTGAAAAGATGATATTGTTTTCCCGTTTGTAACAATCATCTCTTTTCTGTAAGGTATAATCCCCCTTGAATAATAATGTGTCGTGCATTTTTCGGTCAAAGCTTTCATCTCGGCCTATAACGATGATGCGGCCATTGCCGGGGGCAGGGTGGGTTGAATAAAACTGTTTTGCCTAAGCTCTGCAGAAGTGAAAGTTTATTTATGGGGACTACTTTTGCGAATACTCCTATCGCATTTACTTAGTAAATTCAAATAAGAATGCCTGGCAAAATGGGATTCAGTTTTTGCCCGGGCAATGAAAAAAATAATAAATGCGGGAAGATGTTGGACAAAAGCCTTTGCTATATCCATAATTATACTGCTTATTATTCAGAGGCTACGATAGTTTGATACATAATAAGCGAATGAAAAAAATGAAACAGGTAATTGCATTTTTAACTTTGACCATTTTTGTCTTGACTTCCTGCAACGGGAACAAAAACACAAAAACAACCACTTCCAGTATGACGTCACCAACCGGCAGTTTGAATTTCAAAAACGGCTATTCTGATGTGAACGGGCTTAAGATGTATTATGAAATTTATGGTCAAGGCAAACCGCTTGTCTTAATTCACGGTGGCGGCTCCACCATTCAGACAAGTTTTGGAAGGGTGATACCGCCACTTGCTAAAAACAGGCAGGTAATTGCAGTGGAGTTGCAAGCACACGGGCGGACAAGCGACAGAAACACAGACCTTTCCTTTGAGCAGGATGCTGACGATGTAGCTTCACTTCTTAAAAATCTGAACATTGGCAAAGCGGATTTTTTCGGCTTTAGCAATGGTGGAACTACTACTTTGCAAATCGCCATTCGTCACCCGGAGATAGTTGATAAAATTGTTTTAGGTTCTGCACTTGCCAAACGTAACGGAGTTCCTGAGTGGTTTTGGGATTTTATGAAACAAGCCCGGTTGGATAATATGCCCGAACAATTAAAACTAGCCTATAGACAAGTCGCCTCAGACACAAATGGCTTGCAGATAATGCACGACAGGGACGTAAAAAGAATGGTGAATTTTAAAGATGTACCGGATGAAAAAATCAAATCCGTTAAAGCCCCGGCTTTAATCATCATAGGCGACAAAGATGTTATAACACCCGAACATGCGATTGATATGCACAGGCTGATGGCCAATTCACAATTGGCCATCATTCCTGGTGGACATGGTGAATACATTGGAGAAATAACAACACTAAAACACAAGTTTAAAGAAACAGACTTTGTGACTCCAATGATTGAAAATTTCCTTGACAAACAGGAGCAATAAACAACACTATCTAAGCTGCCTGCCAGCCTGGAAGTTTATAATTGATAAATAGAGTACCATGAATAGAAAAGTATTAGTTACAGCGGGAGGCTCAGGCATTGGAAAGGAAATCGCTAAAGCTTTTTTTAATCTGGGAGATAAAATATTTATCTGTGACATTGATACAAAGGCACTGCAGGCAGTGGCAGAAGAAATGCCTGGTATTGTTACAACTGCCTGCAATATGGCTGACCGAAGTGATATTGAAAAAATGGTAGCTTTTGGTGCTGAAGCCCTGGGCGGCTTTGATGTACTGGTAAATAATGCCGGCGTCGCCGGACCAACGGCGCCGGTTGAAGAGATAAATCCGGAGGATTGGGAAAAAGTAATGCAGGTTGACCTCAACGGCACCTTCAACGTTACAAGGCTTGTCTTTCCCTACCTGAAAAAATCGCCGGCAGGTGTCATCATTAATATGTCGTCGCTTGCCGGAAGGTTTGGTTATGAAATCCGTAGCCCGTACGCTACAGCTAAATGGGGGGATTATAGGATTTACCAAAACACTTTCTATTGAACTGGGCAACTATGGCATTCGTGCCAATGCCGTACTACCGGCGGTGCATGGAAACTGGTATCCTACGAAGAACGGCCTGTTGATGGCTCATCATCTTTCTATCCCATGAGTGAACATCCGGCGGGCATCATCATATACACGCCGGATGGTTATATGTCTGCGCAACTGATGCATCCCGACCGGAGCAATTTTGCATCGGGTGATTGGTTTGATGGCACCGATGCGGAATAACAGGAAGCCTCTACATATATTGCCTATAGCGGGCCCTTTCATGTAGATGAAGAAAAGCAAACGCTTACCCACTCCATGTTTGTTTCGCTTTTCCCTAACTGGACGGGACAAACCCAGCCCCGTGTTGTAAAAATAGAAGGCGATCTGTTGCACCTAAATACGGCCGCACCCATTGTTTCCAGCGGTAAAAAAGTAAATTCTTATTTAACCTGGAAACGAGCAGCAGCATTATAAACGGGCCTCATGGAGCTGCGGAATACGTACAAACAGGAGGTGTGCTAGCTGTCATTGCCTGTATTATGTATGGTGGCATGAAAGACGTCTGCATCCTGACATTGGTGACAGCACTATGCAATCAGCTTCATACATAGGGGTAAGCCGGAAGTTCTGCAAGCTTGCTAAAAAATTATCCAAAAAGAAATTAAGTAAACCGTTTGCCAAAGCCTTTTTAGCTTTAGTAGTTCAATCTAAGCCTTGCACTCCCGCTTATTTCAATACAATGGAAGCGATCCGTTTTTGTGTCCACTAATTACTTTTTTGCCAGTTTAGCCATCGCCCTCACAGGAAATGTACCAACGCCTTTAAATTTTGGCGGAACGGCGCTAAACGTAAAACCCTCTTCAGGCAATAAATGCAAGTTGCACAGATGTTCTACTATTAAAATTTCTGCTCCCAAAAGTGTTGTATGTACCGGTCTTGTTTTTCCTGAGGTGTTGTCAATATTATGGGAGTCAATACCAACTAATTTAACACTGCAATCTCTCAAATGCCGGGCTGCTCCTTCTGTCAGATAAGGGTGGTTCTCATAATACTTTTCTGTATTCCAATTACGGTCCCAGCCTGTATGAATTAAAACTGCTTTATTCCTGATTTCGTGGTTTTTCAAATGTTCTTCTGTGATTTCTAACGTTTCGCAAAACGAAACATGTATTACTACCGCGTCAAGGTCGGTAAAACATTCCAATCCAACTTCAGAAAGGTCTTTTCCGTTCTCAAATCTGTGAAATGGACAGTCAATATAGGTGCCTGTATTGGTCACCATCTCAATTTTCCCGATTTGAAATTCCGTTCCTTCTGCATAAAATTGTTTGGAATTTTCTCTGCTCAAATAGTCGCAAACAATTGGGGCCGGCAACCCTTTATAAGTTACAAGCCCATGTTCGATTGTATGGCTTAAATCAATTAAGAGATTTGTTTCGCTCTTGTCGTTAACCGGTTTTCTTTTGTGGGTTTCGGTAAAAACTTCTTTGTTCAGGATTTTGGTCTGTCCAACCATAAGAAGTCTTAAATCTTCTACAATAGAGTCTGCAAGTTCCTTATCCGATATGTCGTTGCCTTTTATATCAAGCCGAAAATCTTCGCCTTTTATACTTCCACCGTTCGTGAAATATATTTCAAAGTCAAACTTTACTCTTTTGTCCATTACCATTCAAGTTTTGTTTCCCTGGGCTGTTTCGTTCATTACCAGGACCGCTAAAGCTGGTTACAAGGTCATCCTTCTACCAATTGCTGCTGCAATTGCTTTGCTGCTTCGCTTAAAAAGTTAGGGAGTATGTGTGCGTAGGTGTACATGATCTTGTCAGGATCGTTCAACTGCTCTACCATGCTTTGCCATTTTTCAAAGCCGTGGTTCTCTATTACCGTTTTCTTTTTGTCTTCGGTTTGCAGGTGCAGGCTCATGCCGATGGCGTCGGCTTCGGGATGGAACTGCGTGCCCACCATGTAGTCATTGAAACGGATGCCCATGATGGCCTGGGCATAAGGCACATGTGGCCGGTATTTTTCTATGCAAAGAATTTCGGCGCCCAACATTTTCAGTTTATTAAAATCGGGCAGGGTCACCTGCCAGTCACGGCTGTCCACTACATAAAAGGGGTCAGGAAGGCCTGCCAATAAAGGATCTTTCTGTCCTTCCAGGGTTACATGCACCGGGTACACGCCAAAAGAGGTGGACTTACGTTTGCTGATATCGCCAACACCATAATGACGGCACACCAGCTGGAAGGAATGACAAATAAAGAAGACAAATTTTTTATGAAAATTGAACGAATTGTTGTTCCATTCTTCCACACTGTTCAGCCAGTTGAAATAGGCGGCTTCCCATTCCGAGCCTTCACTGTCCAAAGGACTGCCGGGGCCACCGCTGGAAATAAAAATATCGTAAGAAAGATCGGGCACCTGGTTTTTCAGCCGCACTTCAAATTCATCAAAGCTGGTTTCTATATGGTTTTGCTCTGCCCAATGGCTGATGATCTCGCGGATACAACGCATGCCCTGGTTGGGCTGGCCTTCATTCAAATCTAAAATGGCAATACGTATCATAGGCTTTTCCAATGCGGCAAACATACTGATTTGCTGCTAAAGGAAAGAGCAAATGCGGTGCCAGCGTGGGGCAGGGATGAGTGGGGAGGGGAGTGGTGAGTAGTAAGTGGGAGAAGTAGGAAGTTGGCTTCCCTGCTCGCTGCACACCACTTCCCACTTACCATTATTACGGTTTAATAAAATTCTGACTTAAAGCCTTATACATTTTATCGGCTACGAAAGCATTTCCTTCTGGATTTAAATGAACGCCATCGGTGGTAAGCACTCCCTTGGCTTTGTTGTCGGGGTTGTTGGCTTTCAGGTGATCAAGGAACTCCTTGCGCAGATCAATGAGGGTGCAATTGTTTTTCTGCGCAATGCCGCGGATGAGAGCTGAATAACCATTGAGGTCTCCATCCAGTTCATTGGTGCAATCCCATTTTTCGCCAATAGCGGCTGGCGTGCATAGGTACACGGCAATGTTTTTAGCTTTCAGCTTTTTGATGATGGCATTATAAAAGCCTTCGAACTTGTTGGCATCGGTGCCGGTGCCTGATGTTTTTTTGTGCCACACATCGTTTACGCCAATCCAGATCACCACGGCATCGGGGTTTTTGGAAAGCACATCGTCTTCCAGGCGCAAATACAGATCATATACTTTGTTGCCGCTGATACCGGCGCCTACCAGTTCGTACTTGCTGCTTAAATTGTTTTTCTCCAGGGTTTGTCCCAGTTTGGTGATATAACCTTCCGCTTGTACACCGGCCTGCGTAATGGAATCGCCAAAGAATACAATTTTCTTTTTGGTTTGCATGGTAAAGCTGCAAATGATGCAGGTAAGAATGAGGATGGAAAGAATTTTAATTTTCATGGCAAGGTGTTATAATTAAAAATGAAAAATGGGAATTGACTTTTTAAGTTTTTACTTTTTAGTTTTTATTTTTTCGTTTGTCATTTCATACACTTTTTCTCCGCCCACAAAGGTTGCCAATACCGAGGTATTCAACACTTCTTTGGCCGGAATGGTCATTAAATCTTTGTCTAAAATAATGAAGTCGGCCAGCTTTCCTTTTTCCAAAGAGCCTTTTTCGCCTTCTTCAAAATTGGACTTTGCCGCCCAGATGGTCATGCCTCGTAAAGCTTGTTCACGGCTCAGGGCATTTTCCATTTGATAACCGCCCTGCGGATACGCTTTGGCATCGGTGCGGAACACGGCGGCATGAAATGTTTTAAAAGGCGAGATGTCTTCTACGGGAAAGTCGGTGCCCAACGGGATCCACCCGTTTTGTTCCATCAATTGTTTAAAGGCATAAGCGCCTTTTACTCTTTGCGGTCCCAGGCGGTCTGCAGCCCAGTACATGTCGGAAGTGGCATGTGTGGGTTGTACGGAGGGGATGACATTGTTTTGACCAAACAAATTGAAATCAGCTTCATTCACTACCTGTGCATGTTCAATGCGCCAGCGCTGGTCGTTCTTGCCTTTTAAATGCTTTGCATAAATATTCAGGATGACACGGTTGCCGGAGTCGCCAATGGCATGGGTGCACATTTGAAAGCCGTGTTGGGAGATGACGCTGGCCACAGAATCGAAATGCTGCTGGCTGCTTAACAAAAATCCCGACCATCCCGGTTTGTCGGAATAGGGCTGCAACAGGCAGGCACCTCTTGACCCAAGGGCGCCATCGGTATATACTTTAAACGAACGAACGTTGAGGCGGCCGGTTTTGATCGCTCCTTTTTGAATCAGGAAGTTGTAGTTCTCCGGCGCATCGCTCAGCATGGCATAGATGCGCATTTTTAGTTCATTGGTTTTTTGCAGGCTGTCAATGAGCATAACAGTGTTGTGGTTCAGCCCGCATTCATCTACGGTGGTCAATCCAACAGCAAAACAATTACGCTGCGCATCCAGCAGGGCTTCTTTTTGCTGGGCGGCCGTAACTCCAGGAATTTTGGAAGACACCAGGTCCACCGCATTATCAATTAAAACACCGGTAGGCTGTCCATCTTTGGTTTCCACTTTCCCGCCTTCCAGTTGTGTAGCCGCGGTTACACCGGCAAGGTCTAACGCTTTTTGGTTGGCAATGGCGGCATGCCCGTCAATGCGGGTCAGGAAGACAGGATTTTCAGGGTAACGCTTGTCCAGGATTTCTTTGGTTGGAAATTCCTTCACTTCCCAATCGTTCTGATCCCAACCTCTTCCAATGATCCAATCGGTTTTGGATTTTTCTTTTGAAAAATCGCTGAGGCGCTGCAACACTTCTTCCCAACTGGTTGATCCAACCAGGTCAGCGGTTTGCAAGCCTAAACCATAGCTGTAAAAATGCGCATGAGCATCAATAAAGCCGGGATAGATGAACTTTCCCTGGGCATCGGCTTTTTCTTTGGCGGGATAATTTTCCATAAGCTCTTTGGTAGAACCGATGGCTATAATCTTTCCATCTTTAACCGCCATGGCTTCGGCAGTGGAAAAAGAAGAATCTACGGTATAGATCTTTGCATTGTAAATCAAAAGATCAACATTTTCCTGGGTGGCGCAGGAATAAATAAGGAGCAGCAAAGACAGGAGCGAAACGGAGCTTGTATTTTTTTTCATCTGTGAAATTCTTTTCAGTCATTTAATCCGTGATAAATCTTTTAATTGACAATAAATGTTGCGGGATGTTTTTTATGGTGGTTTGTTTTATCCTGGTAGGCTTTGGCGGCTTCCAGTATAGAAGCTTCGTCGTATAAATTGCCTATGAGGGTAATGCTGACGGGCAGGTTTCTTTGATTAAAGCCCATAGGCATACACACCACGGGGTTGCCGGTAAGATTGGTGATGGATAACTGGCTCCCGGCAAAGGTGGGTACGATCACAACATCATAATCTTTCATAAACTCCTGCACCTTTTGGCAAAGCAAAGAACGATAACGATTGGCATTGATGTATTCAACGGCAGGTATCAAACGGGCAGAACGAAAAGAGTTGGGCCAGAAATCCTTATCCTGCCGTTCGACCAGGTCATCACGGTTCGTTCTGGTGAGTTCATCAAAAGCGGCGGCGGATTCGGCGTTCAAAATAATGCTAACCAGGTTGGCGGGGTAAATAGCTGAATCAGGAAAAACAACCGGCTGCACCTTCACACCCATGGATTTATACGCATCCAGCACCTTCCATTCCAATGCGTCTTTGGGCAAGCGTTTGAAATAATTTTCAGCGTACGCTATACGCAGCTTTTTAATGTCTTTCTTTTGATTGTAGTTAAAAGCATGATCCACCGCGCCGGCGTCTTTACCATCGGTGCCCTTCATGTAGGAATACACAATGGCATTGTCTTCAGCGCTGCGGCAGATAGGGCCTGCCTTATCCAGGCTCCAGCATAAGACCATGCCGCCGCTCCGGCTAACCGTTCCAAACGTGGGGCGCAAACCTGTGGCGCCGCAACGCGTAGAGGGAGAAACTATTGAACCCAATGTTTCCGTGCCGATGGTGAAGGGCAATAATCCGGCAACCACTGAAGCCGCTGAACCGGCAGAAGAGCCGCTGGAGCCCTGTGCCAGGTTCCAGGGGTTTTTTGTTTCGCCGCCAAACCATTTATTGTTGTAGGCCAAGGCACCTAAGGAAAGCTTGGCGCACAATACAGCACCGGCGTCTTTCAGTTGTGTATAGACGAAGGCATCTTCATCAACCACCTGGTCTTTGTAGGGCGTAGAGCCCCAGGTGGTTTTAAACCCTTTTACGGAAAACAGGTCTTTCAGGCCATAGGGGATACCGTGTAGGGGGCCGCGGTAATGGCCTTTTTTTATTTCCTCATCGGCTTGTTTGGCCTGTTGCAGGGCTAAATCTTCGGTAAGAGTGATCACACTTTGCAAGGTATCGCCCCACCGTTTTAAACGGCTGATAAAAAATGTTGTAAGATCCACACTACTGATCTTTTTGTTCTTTACAAGCGAGGCCAGTTGCAGGATGGAATAAAAAGCCAGATCGTTTTTATAGGAAGGCAGCGAAACATTGGCGGGTATGCTCCACACTATTTTTTGTTGGTCGACCGGAACTTTAAAACCAGGGGGAGCAGGGTTGAAGGCAAGAGGGTAAGGAAGATCGTTCTTGGGTAATTGCTGGTGCATTTTTGCATAAATTGTTTTCCAGTTAACAAGATTGTCAAGCATGGAATCGGCTTCGGCCTGTGTGAAATCCAGGTCATACAGAGAAGCTGTTTGCTGAAGTAATTTGATGGAATCGGATTTGGTTTGTGCAAAAGAATGCAGGCAGGTCATTAGCAAAAGGAGGGATCCAAATTTTCTCATGGTAAATTTTGATGCATTCAAAGTAAGTTAAAAATGGTTAACTTTTGCGCAGAAACTACTGACATGAGTAAGCTTATTTCATTTTGCATTGTTGTTGTTTTTATCACTTCCTGCAAGGTTAAAGTTGAAACGCCGGATCAACAACCCATCACCGTTGCCGATTATTTTAATTACGGGGATACCGGCGTGCTGGCTGGTGGTGTTAAAATGGTTCCGGTTACAACTCCGGTTGGAAATTTTAAGGTATGGACCAAGCGGTTTGGTAATCATCCCCGCATCAAAATTTTATTGCTGCACGGCGGCCCTGCCATGACCCATGAATACATGGAGTGCTTTGAAAGTTTTTTTCCAAAAGAAGGATTTGAGTTTTATGAGTATGATCAACTGGGTTCCTATTATTCCGATCAGCCTGCGGACAGCAGCTTATGGACAACGGCCCGTTTTGTAGAAGAAGTAGAGCAGGTGCGTAAAGCCATTGGTGCGGACAAAAGCAATTTTTATGTTTTGGGAAATTCATGGGGCGGCATACTGGCCATGGAATATGCGTTGAAATACCAGGCCAATATGAAAGGGCTGATCGTTTCCAATATGGTAGCCAGCATTCCTGAATACAACCAATACGCCAACGAAGTACTGGCCCGGCAAATGGACCCAAAAGTGCTGGCTGAAATAAGGCAAATTGAAGCTAAAAAGGATTATAATAACCCCCGCTATACGGAGCTATTGATTCCTAATTTTTATCACAAGCATTTTTGCCGTTTGGAAAACTGGCCCGATGCCGTTAACCGTTCTATAAAGCACATTAACCCGGCGATCTATACCCTGATGCAAGGCCCATCAGAATTCAGCGCCAGCGGAAGGTTGCTGAAATGGGACCGTAAGGCCGACCTGAAAAATATTACCGTTCCCACTTTAATGATCGGCGCTCAGTATGATACCATGGACCCCAAAGCGATGGAAGAACAAAGCCGCCTGGTAAAGAACGGCAGCTATTTGTATTGTCCTAACGGCAGCCACTTGGCTATGTGGGACGACCAGCAAACCTATATGAAGGGAGTGATCAAATGGATTAAGGAAGTGGATGGAAAGTAAGGAGTACGTAGTAAGTGGTAAGTACCTGTGATCTATGATTAGTAAAAAGCTTACTAAGTTGAACAATCCACCATCTTATAAGCCTATCCACTTTGCTCTAGGCTTCTGTTTTCTGTGAATGCTGGGATACGGCCCTGAGAATTTCCTCCATTAAAGGGCTGTTTTCTTCTGAAGAAGCGTGTTGAAAAATAAAGTGGTCCGAAGAGGTGGAAATGATTTTATTGCCCGGCAGAAGCGGCAGCAATTCATCATCAAAACGCAAGGTATATTCTGTAAAAAAAGGTGTGCTGCGGACGGATACCATAGCATTATACATTCTATTATTATAGGTAAAATAGATATTAAATATCCTTGCCATGTCCGTTAAATTAAAATATGCAGAAAAGAGAGATATTATAAAATATCCTCCTGGTAAATACACGTCCGGTCCTGTACCTAAGCTACAACATTTATTTCTTTTGGTAAAGTTTTTATTCTCAATTGACTTACAGGTCAGCTAAAAATTGTGCATTGATGTACTCCGCAACATTCACCAGATTTTTTGTTTGATCGTAAACAACTAATTGCCGGTCAGCACCCGTGCCGTTCTCCAGCATTTTATGTACATACGAGATGCGGTGCCTCGAACCTAAATGATCTACCACATCATCCACAAAATCCAATAGCTCATAAATTAATACCCTTGTATTGATCTCTTCTTCTTTTCCAAAATCAATCAGGTAGCCGTCAATGCCATAGCGGCTGGCCCGCCATTTATTTTCATTGATCAAATGCCTTGAATATTGAATGAAGTTCATGTTCTGCAAACGCAGCTTGTATATTTTGGCACAAATGGCCTGGAACAGGGCGGCAATAGCAATGGTTTCGTTCACGGTCATGGGCACATCGCAGATCCTGAATTCTACCGTGTTAAAGAAAGGATGCACCCGCAGGTCCCACCAGATCTTTTTGGCATTGTCGATACAGTTGGTTTTAATAAGCAGCTTTACATAATTATCGTAGGCTTCAATGCTTTCAAATACTTCCGGTATGCCCGTGCGTGGAAATTTGTCAAATACTTTTGTACGGAAGGATTTATAACCTGTCAGCCTTCCTTCCCAAAAAGGGGAGTTGGTGCTTAGTGCATAAATGTGGGGCAGAAAATAGCGGGTGGAATTGGCTATATGGTTGGCCATTTCACGGCTTTCCATGCCCACGTGTACGTGCAGTCCAAAAATTAAATTGCTGCGGGCCGCTTCCTGCAGTTCGTTCACAATTTCGTTGTACCGCACATGGTCGGTGATCAGCTGTTTTTCCCAATGACTGAAGGGATGCGTGCCGGCGGCTCCCATGGAAAATCCAAGACCTTCAGCTATACCGGCGATGGTTTTCCTGAGCAGGGAAACATCCTGGAAGGCTTCATCAACATTCCGGCAAATGTCGGTGCCTACTTCCACCACGGCCTGGTGCATTTCTGCCTTTACCTTGTCTTTGATGATCTTTTGTCCTTCCTGCACAATCTTTTGCTCGTGGCTTTTTAACTCCTTCGTTACGGGGTCCATCACCATGTATTCTTCTTCAACCCCTACGGTGAAATTCTTATAGTTTAAAAGCATTCTTTGCTTGCGTTTTAGTTTTTTGGTTACCAGCTTATGTTCCCTGATGGATCGTTCCTTGCGTCGCTCCGTTCAACAGCAGTAACTTCTATCATCATTTTTTGAACCCCGTAGGCACATAAGAAACAGAGGTATCCACATAGGTTTTTGTTTTTTATATGTGAACCTTCTATGTTCCGATGCTTCTATTGTGGTTCAAACATGGCTCAATAGGGCTACAGAACGTATAAGTGTGCGACACAACAGAAGTTTCATAGCAGCACAAAGCTGGTTACATAAATTTTTAAAAATTCATATCAACGCCTGCCCTGTGGCACTGCGCTTAAGGTATTCGCCCCAGGTCAGGTTATCCTGGCCGCTCTTTTGTGCCAGGGCTCTTTCAATGGCATAATTGGCGGCTGTTTCCACTACCCATTCAAAATTGTCTTCACCAACGCTGGTACGTTCCGCGTCGGGGGCTGGGTTGCCAAAGTCAATCGCATAAGGCACACCATCCCTGATGGCTAATTCTACGGTATTAAAATCATAGCCCAAATACTGGTTGATGCGCAACACAATATCTTCCATCAGCTTCAGCCTTTCGGGTGAGGGACTAAAGCCGGCCTGGTAACGCTGGTGATGCGGGTTGCGGGGCTCGTAAGGCATAATGCGCACCTGCTTTCCGCCAATACAATAGCAACGGTAGTACTCATCAAAAACAATCTCTTCCTGCAGCAGCATGACCAGTTGTTCGGTTTCGGCGTGTTTTTGATAAAATTCTTCTTTGTCGTGCAGCTTGTACACGTTTTTCCAGCCGCCGCCTGCATACGGTTTCATATAGGCCGGGAAACCTACATATTTAAAAATGCCATCCCAGTCCAAAGGGTAGGCAAGGTTGGAAAAAGATTCGGGTTTGGTATCGGGCGGTAAATCGTAGGAGGGAAGGATAACGGTTTTAGGAACCGGAACGCCGATTTGCGTCATCAGGCAATTATTGAAATATTTATCATCGGCGCTCCACCAAAAAGGGTTGTTGATGACGGCTGTACCGGTGACCGCTTCATTTTTCAGAAAAGCCCTGTAGAAAGGAACGTCCTGCGAAATCCTGTCCACAATAACGGCATAACCGGAGTTTACGCCCTGCGCCGATTTATCAATACGAACCGGTTCGGCTATAATATTTTCTATTCCCTTGCTGTTGATTCTTTCAATAAAAGCCATAGGAAAGCTGCGTTCCCGGCCAAACAAAATCCCGATCTTTTTCATAAATGCTGGTTGGTTTGGTGAATGGTGAATGGTGATCGGTGAATGGTCAATTGAAAGTTCTTTAGCTGCGGACGAGCTTATGATAGGTTGGTTTCCTCTCTGGATAATAAACTGCGGAAAACCAAACTGCTGCGTCTGACTATCTAAGGAAAGCTTGCAAAAAACGACTGTCCAGGATTCACCTTTGACCATTCACCATTCACAACCTTCAAAGTACAATTTAATTCTCTACAGTAAAAAAGAAAAATACAATTACACGAATTTAAAGGCACGAGCTACACGAATTGTTTTATGCAGGAAAGGCATGGCAGTTGATGGTTGTTACAGCGTTGGGGTAAGTTTTGGTTTAATTCGTGTAATTGTATTTCTACCCTATTTTTGATCACATGCTAACAGAGGATTTGCCGGATTTACTTGTTGAACAAAAAGCCATTCCTTCAAAATATTTGAAACGGTATGTGATCGTTGATCTTTACCTGCCCCGAAATATTTCAGTCCCCCATCAAATGAGTTTATTGCTGATCAATGACGGGCAGGACCTGGGGGACATGAAATTTTCGAGCCTGCTTAATGCTTTACTCGGGTCCAATCAAATACAGCCGCTGCTGTGTGCAGGCATTCACGCGGGCAAGGACAGGAAGAATGAATATGGTACGGCAAACGTTTTGGATTATGAGGGCAGGGGCGCCAAAGCTGCGGCATACAACCAATTTATACTGCAAGAACTCCTGCCGTTCATTCATACGGAATATGCCATTGAAAGTTTTCAGCAAAAAGCGTTCTGTGGTTTTTCACTGGGCGGATTAAGTGCTATGGATATGGTATGGAATTATCCGGATGTGTTTTCTGTGGCCGGCATTTTTTCAGGTTCGCTGTGGTGGCGCAGCAAAGGGCTGGAGCAGGATTACAATGATGACACGGACCGTATTATGCACCAGCAGGTGCGGAAGGGAACATATTGGCCGGGGTTAAAATTTTATTTTACCACGGGTTCCCTGGATGAAACGGCAGACCGTAATGGCAATGGCGTGATTGACTCCATTGACGATACGCTGGCGCTGATTGAAGAATTAAAGATTCAGGGCTATACTGGTGAAGATATTCGTTACCTCAATTTTGAAGATGGTAAGCATGATGTAGCCACCTGGGGAAGGGCCATGCCGGGGTTTTTGCTGTGGGGGTGGGGAAAGAACCCCTAATAGCTGATCTAATACCAGACTGGTTTCAGGTTATAAAAGCTGCCGTCCATAGTCAATGGTGAATGTTCCAAAGAAGTCACAATTTTGACAACAGAGGTTCGCAGAACTTTTGGTAATAAAAAAGCGCCTCAACCTGAGGCGCTTTTTTATTACACTATAAAGTGTGTTTAGAAGATATAACGCAATCCTAACTGGATGCCCCAGGTACTGAAAGTGGAGTAGTCAGTATCATAGGCTTTTTTAGGTCCATCAGGGTTGAATGTATATTTAGGTGCACTGCTACTAAAACCTTCGTTGCCTGTGTTATTGCTTTTTGAAGGATCCGTTGCATTGCGTGTTGGCAATCCTAAAATTCCCTGGTCGCTGAATGAACCAAAGTTGTAAACATACCTGTTACCCCAGCTACTGTTCAACAGGTTCAACAGGTTCACCACGTCTACGCTAAACTGGAAGGTATGCTTTCTGTTCAGGGCATCAAAAGAGAAGTCCTGCAGAATGCGCATATCCAGTGAGTTTACCCACGGAAGCAGGGCGCCATATCTTTCCATGTATTGACCCTTGTGATTTTTCAGGTAAGGGTTGTTTTCCACAAAAGCAAAGAAGGCGTCTTTCTGCTGCTGGGCAGTATAGGTTTTACCACCTGCTTTAAAGCCCTCCACAAACGTAATTTGTGAAGGATCGGCAGGAATATAGAGCAGGTCATTTGTCTGACCGTCACCGTTTACATCACCACCATAACGGAAATGATATCTTTCCTGGGAAGAACCGCTATAATATAAACCAACGGTAGTGGCGAGTTTATTGTTGGCATAATTAAACTTATAAGAACCGCCCAATACTACCCTGTGCGGAACAGCAAAGTTAGAATAGCCTAACTCCGGCTTGTTGGGATTGATGGTGATATTGTTGGTTGACCAGCTGCTGGAAGCACGGTCGCTGGTACCAATATTAAGATCTTGTGCAAACGTGTAGGTGTAAGCTACTGTACCTTCCCAGTTGTTCGAAAATGCTTTCTGTAATTGGGCGGTTAAAGAAGTGCTGAAACCTTTGTTTACATTATCCATTACGATTAAAGAAGTGATATTGTCGTTCAACCTTGGTGCATACGTAGGCCTATTGTCGCCAGGGTTAGCCAATGTGCCGTTTGTAGCCCCTAAGTTGGCATTACGGAAATACACATTGTTGATGTTTTTTGTAAAGATGGCTTCCAGGGTTACCGTGTAATTCTGGGCAAATCTTTTGTCAAAAGCAAGGTTGGTTCTCCAAACCTGTGGCATTTTGAAGTCCGCAGCAGTAGCGCTGTAAGAAGGACGCCCCGGAGGGATACTTGTACCGGGTGCCGGAACAATAACCTTGTCGGCCCAAGCTGTTCTGTCAGGGTTGTATGTGATTTCAGGCAATTGTGTTGCTGTGGCCGTATAAATGCTTCTTAAAACACCGTTATCAGCCACCTGGTTTACCAACCAGATGAATGGAATACGGCCTGTGAAGATGCCGCTACCGCCTCTAACGATCATGTTCTTATTGCCTTCCACGTCATAAGTAAAACCTACTCTTGGCGAGAACAATATTTTTGATTTCGGCCATTTGCTTACATCAAATGATTCGTTGTTTCCATTTTCGTCTTTAAACACCACCTGTGCCAAAGCCGGATTTTGGGGCGCATCATATGTATATATTGGCTTATCCACTCTCAGGCCATACGTCAGTTTAAACTTGTCGTTAGCGGCCCACGCATCCTGCACATAAAGTCCCACCTGGCTAAAATTGGCTGCTGCTGGCGGAATGTCTGTTTTATCCTTGCCATAGCTGTAGGTAAGAGCAAAAACAGTTGGATTTTTATTGTCCAAAAAGTCCTGTAAAGAAGCAAACCGGTAATAGCTTGGACCACCGTAATCAGAGAAGGCATTTTCAAAAGCAAAATAGTCATAGCTGATACCGGCTGTTACCGTATGCTTTCCTAAGTTGAAGGTGGCATTATTGGCAATGTTAAAGGCCTTGTCATCTATACGGTTATCGTACGAGAAAAGGTCTGTGCCAAATGAAGTATACACATCATTACCGTTCATAATATCAACAAAAGAAGCCGTACTGTTAGGCACACGTACCGGTTGTACGCGGGTATAAGATCCGATCAATTGGTTAGAGATCTTATCTGAAAGGCTTGAGTTCAATTCAACAACAGCAGATTTCACTTTTGTTGTGTTCTTGAAATTGGAACCAGAGAAAGCTAAACCACCGGAAGCAGAACCTCTTCTTGTATTGCTGAACCGTGGGTTAGGACCACTGCTGGCGTTCACCCTGTCGTCATCATCTGTTTTAGATTGGTTGTAACGCAGTGTTAAGCGGTGTTTGCTGGTAATGTTCCAGTCCAAACGGGTAACAAATTTTAAATTGTCTGTGGCAAAATCGTAACCCTCGTAAGGGCCAGGATCGTAACCATAGGTCGTTTTTAAATACTGGGCTAATTTATCCAGGTCTGAAGCCAGAACCGGAGTTATGTTACCGCCGGCTGCAGTGCCTCTGTTAGCCAGGTACGTTTGACCAGGGAAGGTGCTTTTTTCTTTTTCAATGTTTCCAAAAAAGAACAGTTTGTTCTTGATAATTGGAGCACCAATGCTAAGACCATAAATTTTAGTGGATCGGTTGGCGTTTGGCACTTTTACATCTTTTACTTTGCTACCATTGAAGTCCTGGTTTCTGTAAAATCCATAAGCCGTCCCTGCAACGGTATTCGTACCTCTTCTTGTTACTGCATTGATACCGGCACCTACGAAACCAGCTTGTCTCACATCATAAGGAGCAATATTCACCTGGATCTGGTCCAGGGCGTCAATGGAGATGGCCGATACGCCACCGCCAGGAATTTGTCCATCGCCCGAACGCCCAAAATTGTTATTGAACAAAGCACCGTCAATAGTGATGTTGTTGTAACGGTAGTTGGACCCTGCAAAACTGTTTCCGTTGGCTTGCGGCGTTGTTTTGGTAAGACCGGTGATACTACGGCCAATGTTTGGGGTGTTTTGAATTTGTCTTCTTGAAAAGTTGGTAGAAGCGCCGGTTTTTTCGGTGGTGCCCCTTCTGGCTGTTGTTACTACCAGTTCACTTAACTGCTGATTGGAAGCCGCCAGTTCAGCCTGGAGGTCAAATCTTTCTCCAAGGGGAACCATGATATCGCCGCGGCTGAATTCTCCATAACCTACATAGGTTACTTTAATACTATAAGGTCCGCCGGGAGCTACGTTCTGAATGTCAAAACGTCCGCCTGTGCGGCTTACCGTACGGTAGACCGTACCAGTAGGTTCGTGGGTTGCCACTACTGTAGCGCCTACCAAAGCATCTCCGTTAGCCGCCTTTACCTGGCCGCCAATACTACTGGTAGTCACCTGAGCATTAACACTTTGCCCTATTGCCAAAGCAATCATGAGCAGATACAAAAGTCTCTTAAGCATAAAAATTGTTTGTTTTCGCGTGCAAAGAAAAGGAATAATCCAACACCACTATTTAACAAATATTAACATTTTGTAACCTTCTATAAGAGGCTGAAACCCGCTTTAATGCTGCATTTGAGGAAAAAGTGAAATGTGTGACACACAACCATTTCAGAGTTGCTACTTTTGTAAAAAAAAGCATGCTGAACACCATTGAAAGTGCTATTGAAGATATACGGGCCGGAAAACTGGTTATTGTAGTGGATGATGAGGACCGCGAAAATGAGGGGGATTTTATCACCGCTTCCCGGAACGCCACGCCGGAAGTGATCAATTTTATGAGCAAACACGGGCGGGGTTTAATTTGTGTGCCCATGTTGGAAGACCGCTGTAACGAACTGGGCCTGGAATTAATGGTAAATAATAATACCGCCTTGCATGAAACCGCTTTTACCGTTTCAGTCGATCTTTTAGGCCATGGTTGTACGACCGGCATCTCGGCACACGACCGGGCTAAAACCGTTCAGGCCCTGATTGACCCTGCTACCAAACCCGAGGATCTTGGAAAACCCGGGCATATTTTTCCTTTGAGAGCAAAAAAAGGCGGGGTTTTAAGAAGAGCCGGGCATACCGAAGCAACTGTGGACCTGGCCAGGCTGGCCGGGTTTGAACCTTCGGGGGTTTTGGTGGAGATTATGAACGATGATGGTTCCATGGCAAGACTGCCGGAACTGATGGAAATTGCCCGGAAGTTTGATTTCAAGATTATATCCATAAAAGATCTTATTGAATACCGGATTAAAAGAGACTCCCTGATTGATGAAATTGTAAGGGTGGATATGCCTACGCAGTTTGGCCATTTTAAACTGGTGGCCTTCCAGGAAAAAAACAGCAGCAACGAACACCTGGCCCTGGTAAAAGGCTCCTGGCAACCCGATGAGCCCGTAATGGTAAGAATGCACTCCTCCTGTTTTACCGGTGATATTCTTGGCTCCCTGCGCTGCGATTGCGGGGAACAACTGCATAAGGCTATGGAAATGGTAGAGGCCGAAGGCAAGGGAGCTATCATATATATGAACCAGGAAGGCCGCGGAATTGGGCTCCTTAATAAACTGAAAGCCTATCGCCTGCAGGAGCAGGGAATGGATACCGTGGAAGCCAATCTGCACCTCGGGTTTCAAACCGACCAGCGGGATTATGGGGTAGGAGCACAGATTCTCAGGCATTTGGGAATCACCAAACTGAGGCTGATCTCCAACAATCCGAAAAAACGGGTGGGTTTAATTGGCTACGGGTTGGAAATCGTGGACAATCTTCCTATCAGGATTGATCCGAATCCCCATAATGAAAAATACCTGCAAACAAAGAAGGACAAAATGGGGCATGAGATTTTGTAATTGAACGGGTTTTATGTGTTTTCATTAAGTGCTTGAATTCTTGTTTGCGTTATGGTTTGAAGAAATTCAAAGATATTTCCTTGTCAGGAAAGTAAAGCAGCGCGTTTCCTGTTTTAGCCCTTGGGCAGAAAGTTTGAAATGAATAATGACTTTCTTGTGTTGCCGAGGAAGGAAACATCTTTGAACTCAAATAAAAGCAACTACCAAAAGAAGAGCCCTGCTGGTTTTTGATCAAAAACCAGCAGGGCTTTGTTGTTCCAGGTTGTCTTATACCAAACTGCTTCCGGGAAACAATCGGGAGAGATGAGATGGCAAACGTGAGACAAAGGCAGCCCTTCTTTCCCTTCTGTCATCTACCATCCATCAAGTATCATCCTGAGAACCCTTTGGTTTTACTAATTCCTGCCGCTTGAATCCGCAGTGTTTTGAGAGGCTGTGCCTGTTGGCTTCAGTTTGCCCCTGCCTTTCTTTTTCTTATCCCCTGATAACAGGTTGCCCAAGGCATCAAATTCCCTTCCATAGGAAATACTGGCGCCGTAGCGGCGTGTTTGCAAATTCCCTCCGGTAGTGGAACCCGGATTGAAATAGTCCACATTTTCCCGGTAAAAAAAGCTGGCTCTTACTGTTCCCGATTTATTAAGCAACAATTCTATGGTTACATCGGGAAACAGGCGGATGGTTTGTTCGTATTCATTCTGAATAGGCACGTCAAAGGTTCCGCCAAGCGTAAAGACCAGGCGGTCTTCAAACAAAGTTTTTCCGACGGTCACGTTTACGTCCCCCTGGTTGATGCGTAAAAGGCCCGTCTGGTTCTGGTCAATAAGGTTTCGGTTGTATAGAGATCCCGTGAAATTCAGCGTGAGTTTATTTTGCTGCAGCACTTTTGAAAGAAGCTCGTTGATCCTCCGGTTCACTTCCCCAAACAACAAACCCGAAATGGTACTGGATATGGCTTCTCCAAAAGGATTGGTATTGGTTTGTTGGTTTTCGTAAGGGGCAAAACTGTTGAAAACGATCAGGTAGGTAACCTGTTTGTTCAACTCATTGGGGTTTTTTTCGATTTGCTGTATGCCAAATGAGATGGAAGGATCGCGGTAAATAACGCTGTTGCTTGGGAACTCCAGTTTAAAATTAAAGGTGGGCTGAAAAAGTTCGCCGCTAAGATTCGCCACTACGTTTACGTCGTCCCTGAAACTTTTGAGGTTGGTACTTGAACCGGATAAAACCGAAGTGGCCAGCGGCGCAAAACTTACATTCTCCGCAGTGTAAATAGCATCCAGGTTCACGGTAGCCTTATAGGGGTCGCCGGTCCATTCAATATAGTTGTTGGCACCCTGGCGCAGCACGAATGGCTTTTTAAAGAAGGACTGGAACGTAAACAGGTAATTTCCTTCCTCAATATTAAAGCGGCCATTAATGGTAAGCGGGGCGGTAGTTCCGGAGTTAATCGTGAGCACACCAGCGCCCCGTCCCTTGATGATATCACCGGTCAGTTCATCCAGGATCACTTCCATGTTCACCATGGGGTTGGCGGTAAGCGTAACGGCAAAATTGAGATTGGTAGCCGCACCGCTTAGCCGGGCCGGTGTCATTTCGGTACCGTATTTTCTCTCCACCATGAAAGGCGCCTGACTGCTTTGCCGTGAGTTGGACGGTGGCAGGGTGATGTAAGAGCTATCGGTTTCAGATGCCTTTACATCTATATTCATCAGCATATTATTTTGCGGCCCTACCAGTACAAAAGTTCCTGTGCCCCAGGCCTTGCCATAGAATTGCTGGTTATCGTTATAGGTGGTATTGAGTAATTCCAGTTGAGGCGACTGAGATTGTACCTCGATGTCGTAGTAAAGATCTAAAAAGGAGTGATGTTTAATATTCCCGCGCACAACGGCAAGGTTGCCCCTGCGGTCGCGAAGGCGTATGCCATCCAGGTCAATCTCGTTTTTCTTTAATTCAATTTCGGTGTCCTCAATTTTATAAAACACCTGGGTGAAAGCCACTTTAAAACCGGCGTCTTTTATTTTGGCCCTGGCTATATAATCCCGGTTGGCGCCTTCGCCTAAAATATCAATATCGCCGGTGAGATAACCCTGTATATCCGTAAACAAAGCGCCAATGAATCGTTCAAGATATTTTAACTGGAAATTCCTGGGGTGCAGTGATATTTTATCTGTGAACAAATTGGCTGAGTCTTTGAAATTCATTGCCACATCAAAGTCTATGTGGTGCTCCAGGTCCAGGTTATTGCCATCCGCTGTCAGCATACCGGTTTTGTTATTGTAAAGAACCCCTGCCTGTACCTGGCCAATAGAATCATTATCCAGGCGCAGTTCATCGGTATGCAAATTGGCCATTACATTGAATTTGTTCTGCGGGTCTTCCACCACAATATCGCCATGTAATAAACCTTCCAGCCGGTTCTTTGGCAGAATAAAAGGGGAAATGTCGCCCAGGTTCAGGTTACGCAGGCTGATGTGAAGATCATTCCAGTTGCCAATGCCCGAAGGCTGCGTTCCTATCTGTATTTCCTGGTTGGATTCTTTTAATAAGAGCTGCCCCTGTACAATGGTGTTTCTCCTGAAATTCAGTTCGCCGCCCTGTTCAATAGACCAGGATTTTCCGTTGAGCACAAAAGAAGTCGGGTTGAAAAGAACCGTTAACCCATCGCTGAAAGTTTTTATTTGCGCCGACAGGCTGGCTTGGTTGATGGTCTGGTTGGCGATGGTATTAATGGTAACATTTGAAACGTCGTTCTGTGCTTCAATGCTAAAATTGGTTTGGGGAAAGCTAAGTGTTTCGCTTACCACG
This sequence comes from uncultured bacterium, assembly GCA_966095395.1. Lineage (GTDB taxonomy): Bacteria > Bacteroidota > Bacteroidia > Chitinophagales > Chitinophagaceae > Flavisolibacter. Next base: position 53,485 of record CBHTSW010000007.1, read on the forward strand.
GCATTGTTTACCTGCCCGGTCACTACCAGTTTTTCCAGGTTACCGCTGCCTTTCACTTTTATATCAGAAAAATTATAGTGCCTGAAGGATAAAAAAGGTACGTCGGCATCAACGGTCATTGTATTGCCGGAAGTATTTAAGGAACCGGTGAGGCGGCTGTTATTAAAACCAGAAAGGCTGGTGTCAATCAGCCGGATATAATCTTCTACAATCCCCGTGGTAATATCAAAGGTGAAGGTTTGTGGTTTTACATTGCGTGGTGCTTTGATATAGGAAGGATAATAACGGCTCAGAAAAACAGTGAAGGCATCGGGTAGTTTGTTTAGATCAAAATCGCCGGTGACGGTGGCATCAAATTCATTTGACCTTGCCTTAAGGGTTTTTAAACCGTCAATATAGGTAGAGGAAACAATGAGTGAATCAAAACCGAGTCTTTTGCCGTTGTGAAGCAAAGTGGCATTGCTGATGCGGGCGTTGCCTAAAAGATTGGAAACAGAATTCCCCTGCAGGTTCAGGTCAAAGTCTCCGCTCAAGGCTACTTCTTCCTTCGATAATCCCAGGGCCTTTAAATTAATGTTTGTTATAGTGGCCCTGGCATCAAAAAGCGGTGTTTGGCCTGTAAAATCAATTAACCCTGCCAGGCTCAGATCGGCATTAGGGTCCTTCATTACAAAGTTGCCATTGAACTTGCGGTTGCTCAAAGTTCCTTTAGCCGTAATGTTTTGATACGTATAGTCGCCAAATTCAAACTGGTTTACCTTTCCATCAATGTTCATGTCCAGGGTTTTCCAGTCGAAGCCTGTACCTTTTACAAGGCCATGAAAATCGACAAGGCCTAACTGCGAACTATTCAGGAACTGTCCCAACTGAAAACCATTTGTAGAAATCCTTCCGGAATAGACAGGCTCACCTTTGCGGGGAAATTTCATATTCAGGTCGGTGGTTAGTGTGCCGAGCCCTGTTTTTATGGTGCCGTAGGTAACAAAATTGGTGACAAAGCCCGTGTAGGTTCCTTTAAATTGTAAGTACCCCAACTGGCGAAGGTTGGGCGTAGTGACACCTCTTAAGGAAGGCACAAAACTTACAGCATCAGCATAGATGGTTCTAAAGTCCTTTGCTTCGATATTGATCAGGGTTTCGTTGATGTTGGGCAAGCCCACCAGGCTGATGTTACCATTGATATAGGTTTTATCGCCGGCCCATACTTCCAGGTCTTTGGCATTGAGGGCATCCACGGTTCCCTTCACCCTTCCATTAATTTGTATCACTCGGTTCCAGTCTTTGGCTCCGGGTGCAAAAAACGCAATATCATCGCTGGCCAGGGAGGCTTTACTGAAATTGGCTTCCAGCCTTACTGCGTGTACAAAATCAGCAAGCCCGTTTTTGTACTTCATGGAAAAATAATTTCCCAATGTACTGCGGTTGGTTTGAAGGAAAAGGTCTTCAAAAATCATGGCCTGGGCATGAAAGGTGGTATTGGCCTTTAATGATTTTACCACAAGCCCGCTGCGTTCCTGCGCAGAGATATTAACGGCGCCACGGATGGTATCTTTTGCCCAGCCTACATTTTTAAAACTTCCGCTGATCATGCTAAAGTCGATGTGCTCCGGATCAAATACCCCATCGGCCGCCAGCCTGCTTTCATTATCGGTTTTGAACCGGCCATTATCAATGTTTACATTGTTAAGAACGACGGCCCAATCCCGGGGAGATGATTCATTTTTCTGTTTAGTGGTATCTGTGCTTTTGGGCTTGCGGCCTTTATAGCTGAAAGTGGCATAAAACGGCTCTGAGAGGTAAAGATTGGCGATGTCTATTGTTTTGCTTGTAAGGCTGATGTCATTGGCGTCCAAATCCAGTGCCTTCACCCGGGCCGTAAAGTCCACACCGGTCCAGGTATCTTTCTGCACAAAGGCCACATTGGTCATCACCACCTTTTTCAGGTCAAAGGAAATACCGGCTTTTTTTTTAGTCCCCGTATCGGAGGAGGCAAAATATTTTCCAAGGAAATTATAGTTCCACACCGAATCGGTGCGGTTAAAATTGACGATGGCATTGGAAAGACCTACATATTTTAATTCAGCCTTTTCCTTTAAAAAAAACCAGTCGGTAATGTTTACCTGGATGGTGCCGGCAAAAAGAAGCGTATCCCTTTTTTGGTCTTCCACCAATACACTGTCCAGGTTCATTTTGTCAAAAAAATGAAAGCGGACATGCTTAATACTAATATGGGTTTGAAGGTCGCCGGAAAGTTTTTTGGTTACCTGCCGGGCCAGCCAGTTTTGTCCCCGGTCTGTTTGCAGCAACCCCCATACTATCATAAGCAATAGCAGGATGGCAAGGAAAACCCGGACGAATATTTTGAAAAACTTTCCCAGTGTGAATTTTTAAAGATGTGTAAAAGTAGCTATTCAGGCAGTTTGGACAAATTCAATGCCCGGTAGTTCAATCAAATAAATGTGAAATAGTGATGAGTGGAGAGGCGGGATTGGGGTTGTTTGCACGTTGTCAACCTAATGAAGGGATAAAATAATCTGATTTGACAAATCCTGAAGTATGAATAATGAGTATGAACAATCAGCCCTTTTCAATAAATTGCTGTAATGGATTCGGTTATTTTATTTGAGGAAGTGCAAGGCCGGGATAAGAAATCTGTTCGCCATTTTTTTAAAATACTAACGGGGATTTTCCTCATTTGCCTGGCCATTAACCTGCTTTGGCAAAAAGGCGAGATCAATGGACTGACCCAGGCTTTGTTTTTAGGGATCGTGATTTTTATGCTGATAAACATTTTTCTAAATGTTAAGCTGGTAACACAAGTTAGACCAGATGGTATTTATGTGCGGTATGCTCCTTTTCAGCCCTCTTTTAGTTTTTACCCATGGCAGCGCATTGATCAAATATACATAAGAGAATACAATGCCTTGCTGGAATACGGCGGATGGGGCGTTCGGATAAGCCCTTCGGGAAAAGCCTTTATTGCTTCGGGAAATACAGGTATGCAAATGGTTTTGAAAGACGGGAGCAGAATTCTTATTGGGACAAACCGGGTGGAGGAAATGAAAATGATACTAAAAAAGATGGGTTGGTGACGGACACGTTCCCGGCTTGCAAATTAACACGGTACATGATACCCAACTGCTCTCAAGGCAGTGGTGCGCCGTCAGTTATTAACTGTCAGCCGTGAAGGGCGTAGCAACGTTTCCTCCCTGGTATCCGCTTGTCTCACGTCTGCCGTTTCACGTCTCACTTGCTTGAAATCCCTTCTGAACAATTCCACGCACCATAAAAAAGGATAACCTACTTTTATAGAAACGGTTCTTATGCAACCCACTGTTATCAAAACCCTTTTTTTAGACATAGGAGGCGTTTTGCTTACCAACGGATGGGGTCATGAATCAAGACAAAAAGCCGCCCGGGTTTTTGAATTTGATTACGACGAAATGAATCACCTGCACACCTTCATTTTTAATATTTATGAGATCGGAAAGATCACACTCGACGAATATTTGAACACCGTGTTGTTTTACCAGCCCCGGGCTTTTACAAAAGAAGATTTACTATCCTTTATGTTCTCCGAATCAAAACAGTTGCCCCACATGCTGGAATGGCTGGTAGATTGGAAAAGAACCCAGAACAGTGTAAAGATCATTTCCATTAACAATGAAGGGAAAGAGCTCAATGATTACCGCATTAAAAAATTTGGATTGCACCGTTGCTTCGATGCCTTTGTTTCCTCCTGCGAGGTGGGCATGCGCAAGCCCGATCCCGGCATATTTCAACTGGCATTAGGCATTGCACAGGTAAGTACCCAGGAATGCCTGTATTTTGATGACCGGCCCATGCTGGTGGAGGCCGCTAAAAGAGTGGGTTTGCCAGCCCTGCACCACACGGGCTTTGAAACGACCAAAGCCATTTTGGAAAAATATAGTTGAGGTGAATCGGGAATGGTGAGTAGGGCAGGGGGCCTTATTAAACTAAACTGAACTATGTAAAGAGGCTTTCATTAAAACGTCATCATTAATCATTTTCTGATAAAGTAAAGCTATGGATGCTAAAAAACTGGCTGCCGATAAAGCGGTTGAACTGGTAAAGGATGGCATGATCGTAGGATTGGGAACCGGTTCCACTGCTTTCTTTGCCATTCAAAAAATAGGGGAGAGAATAAAGGAAGGACTAAAGATCAGGGCCGTAGCAAGCTCCCTGGCTTCGGCTGAACTGGCCAGGCTGGCGGGTATTCCTTTGGCGGGCATGACCGAAATCAGCAGCATTGATGTTACCATTGACGGGGCAGATGAAGTGGATGAATATTGCAATTTAACCAAGGGTGGGGGCGGCGCCCTGACAAGAGAAAAGATACTGGCTTACAACAGTCAACTTTTTATTGTAATAGTGGATGAGTCTAAACTTTCAAGAAGATTGGGAAAGTTCCCGGTTGCCGTGGAAGTCGTGCCCTTTGGCTACAACCTTGCTCTTTTACATTTGGAAAAGCTGGGCTGCAAGGCTGTTGTCCGGCAAAAAAAAGATCAGTTCTTTAAAACCGATAATGGCAACTGGATCGTGGATTGCCGGTTTAATGAAATAAACAGTCCGGAAGCCTTGAACACAGCCATCAACAACATTCCCGGTGTGATCGAAAGCGGGTTGTTCAGTAATAAATTAGTGTGTTCTGTCATTGCCGGGCACGAAAACGGGGAGGTGAAAATCTTAACCCCCAGCCTTAGCCCGTAACCAGTATTATTAACAGGCAACTCAATGTCTTGATTGTTGCATATCCCTGTTAAACTGTTGCGAAGTTCCCTTCGGTATAGATAATGATTTCCACTCGTTTGATTTGATCCATTTACCTATGTAAACAATTTGTCCCACATGATAACTGTAATGTCCCAATTGCCTGTTTATGGCATCAACAACGGTTAAGGCTTGGGTGCGGATGGTAATGGTTTTAAGCAGGTCTTCTTCCTTCAGGGCTTCCAATGCATCCAGGAAAACGTTCCATCCTTCATTCCATTGACCCAGTAATTGCGGTTTAGAAAAATTGTGTGCTTCAAATTCCTCATCCCTGTTACGCCATTCCTTTTCACCGTCTTCCGTTAAAAAGCCAGTCCAGCGGCTGAGCATATTACCATGTAAATGTTGAATGATGATGGCAATGCTGTTTGATGCTTCGTTAGGTTTAAACAACATATCAGCATCATTCAACTGCTCAAGTGTTTTATCACCCAATGCCTTGTATTCTTTAAACCGTTTGATGGCACTTTCAAGAAACAGGGTTTTTATTTTCATAATTTTTTGGTTTTTAGATAGGTCGTTTATACTGTTATCTTTATATCCTTCTAATCATGTACCCATTAGTAAAAGAATAAGGAAGCTGCCATAACTTCAAACCACAAACTATAAACTACAAACTCTCTCACCATCCCTCTGCGCCATCATCACCCCGGTTGTCGGCCACCGCTTCAAACCTTCCATCCGGCAATACTTTGATCACTTCCGTTCTGCCAATGGCGCCGCGTTCCTTTATTTTATAACCCATTTTTTCCAGCGCCGCTTTTGTTGCCTGGGGGAATGTCCGTTCTATATCAATTTGATCAGGCAGCCATTGATGATGAAATTTTGGTTTGTACACGGCATCTTCCGTGTTCATTCCAAAATCAATAACATCAACAATGGTTTGAAACACCGATGTAGGAATGGTGGTGCCTCCCGGCGTGCCTACTACTAAAAAAGGCTTGTTGTTTTGTAAAACAATAGTGGGTGTCATGGAACTAAGCATTCGTTTTCCGGGGGCAATGGCATTGGCTTCACCGCCTACAGCGCCGTAAATATTCGGCACACCGGGCTTCACACTAAAATCATCCATTTCATCATTCAATAAAAATCCGGCACCACCTACTACCGTTTTACTTCCGTATGAATTGTTTAAGGTAGTGGTAACCGATACAGCATTGCCTCCGGCGTCTATCACACTTAAGTGCGTTGTCTGTTCGCTCTGTTTAGCGGGCAAAATCCCAGGCTTGATTTGAATGCTGTTGCCCGCTGTACCAGGCTCATAGCTTTCCATCCTGTTTTTTAAATAGGCTTCGCTGGTAATTTTTTCTACAGGCACTTTGTAAAAATCGGCATCGCCCATAAATTCAGCCCTGTCGGCATAAGCCCTGCGTTCCACTTCGGTCATTAGTTGTACGGCCTGCGGCGATAAAAAACCATAGGAAGCGAGCGGTTTGTCTTCCAGCATCTTCAGCATCTGGTGCAGCAAAACACCGCCGCTGCTGGGCATAGGCATAGAAACAACCGTGTAACCTTTGTAATCAAATGAATGAGGCGTACGCCATTTGGCTGTATAGTTTTTCAGGTCCTCCAGTGTAATAATGCCACTGCCTCTTTTCATTTCTTCCACAATTAATTCAGCGGTACGGCCTTCATAAAAACCTTTGGCGCCATTCTCTTTTATTCTCTTTAAAGTGTTAGCCAGGTCTTTTTGTATCAAGGTGTCACCTGCCTTCCATTTTGTTTTTTTCTGAAAGGCAGAAGGCATGGTATTGTATTCATTCAGTTCGTCCTGGATGCTGTTTAAAGAAGAGGCTTCCCGTTCCGTGATCACAAATCCTTTTTCGGCCAACTCAATGGCCGGCTGTATCAGTTGTTTGAAAGAGAGCTTTGCATATTGCATGCTTTCAAACAAGCCGGCAACGGTTCCGGGTACACCGCTGGCCAAATGACCGTTGACGCTTTTGCCCTGCATAACATTTCCCTGTGCATCCAGGTACATATCACGGTGCGCTGATGCCGGGGCCATCTCCCGGTAATCCAGGGCTACGGTTTGTCCGTTGGCTAAGCGGGCTACCATAAAACCACCGCCTCCAAGATTGCCTGCATTGGGATAAACCACGGCCAACGCCAGTTGCGTGGCAATCGCCGCATCAACCGCATTGCCCCCGTTTTTCATAATGCCAACGCCAATTTTGCTTGCCAGAGGGTGGGCAGAAACCACCGCTCCTTTCTGGGCTACTAATTTTTTAGAAATGGTGTATTGGTACGGGTCAATCGAATGAGAACCCAGCGTGTTCTTTGTGGTATTGCAGGATACGATTGCGAAAAGTAAAATGATATGTACAACTTTTTTCATGTTCAAAATTGAGGCGTTAAGTTAATGAAGCCATGTGATACTTAGACCTTAAATGTATTTAATGAAATAATTACGCTGAAAGTACTTAAATTAGAGTAAGACCTTTTCCAAGACTGCTGCTTGCATCCTGCCCTGGGAAATTTTTATTAACGTTTAAATCTTTCCTGCTATGAGTTATTTGCTACTGCTTCAAAAACGAATATTGCTGCTGGTGCTTTTTTTATCCATCGTCCTGGTTTCACTGGCACAAACGGCCACGCTGAAAGGAACGGTCAAAGATGCCAGTGGTAATCCTTTAGCCGGCGCTTCTGTTACATTACAAGGCCAGTCAAGAGGAACGACTACAAAGAACGACGGCTCTTTTTCTTTATTGGTAAATCCGGGCACGTTTACCATTAATGCCAGTTATGTGGGGTTTGCTACGGCCAGGCAAACCATTACCATAACCAGCGGTGAAACAAGCACGATTGATTTTGTGCTGCAGGAAAGCGGGCAGGAACAGGCCGTAGTGATCCTGGGTTCCCGGTCCCTGCCGCGTACGCAGCTGGAAACCCCGGCCCCGGTGGACGTGATTGATGTTAAAAAGCTGGCCGCCGATGCACCGCAGGTTTATATCAACCAACTATTAAACTACGCAGCTCCTTCCTTTAATTCAGGAACGCAAACGGTGGCCGACGGAACAGATCACATTGATCCGGCTTCCTTACGGGGGCTGGGTCCCGACCAGGTTTTGGTTTTGATCAATGGTAAAAGAAGGTACAATACAGCGCTTGTTAATTTGAACGGCACATTCGGCCGCGGTTCCGTTGGTACCGATATGAACTCCATTCCTGTTTCGGCTATTGACCGGATTGAGATTTTGAGGGATGGCGCCTCTGCACAATACGGCAGCGATGCTATTGCCGGTGTGATCAATATCATTTTAAAAAGCAGTGTGAACCGGGTAACGGCTTCTGTAACCGGTGGTGAAAACGTTACCAAATTTTTGGGCAACACGGTAACGGATGGAGAAACGGTGCAAACCGCTTTGAACTTTGGAATACCTATGGGCGAAAGAGGCGGTTTCATTAATTTTTCCGGCTCGTACGATTACAGAAACGCTACCAACCGCGCCGGGGAAAGAACCGGTGTGATTTATGAGCGTTACAATGGCCGCAGTCCTTCAGGGGCTGTTCAAAAAGTAGATCGTACGGATTCGTTTTTAACGGCCAATCATTTAACCCGTTTCGATTTCAGGCAAAGAGTAGGACAATCGCTTTTGCGAAGCGGGCAGTTTATGATGAATGCCGCTTTGCCCATGAACGATAATGGAACAGAGGTGTATTTATTTGGCGGCCTTGGTTACAGAAACGGACAGGCTGCCGCCAACCGCCGCCTGCCCAGTATTGCCAATAACGTTATTGAAGTGTATCCACTTGGCTTTTTGCCTGAAATCCACTCAGACATTTATGACAAATCACTCACCCTTGGAATCAGGAGTAAACTAAAAGGCTGGGATGTTGATTTTAGTAATACCTACGGTCAAAACCAGTTTATATTCCGGGTGGTGAATACCATCAATGCTTCTTTGGAAAAAGCTTCTCCCACCCGTTTCAATTCCGGTGGGCCCATTTTTACACAAAACACAACCAACATTGATTTTTCAAGACTGTTTGATAAACTTAATGGCATCAACGTGGGCTTTGGTGCGGAGCATCGTTTTGAACGGTATCAATTGATACCGGGTGAAGAGGCATCCTATACCAACTATGGCAATGCACGGCAGGTGGGGATAGATGCAAACGGCAACCCTATCCTGGTCCCCGATCCGAAAGGCCCCATCAGCACACGGTTTGGCGGCGCGGACAGTGCGGCCAGGGGCGGCGGCGCCCAGGCCTTTCCCGGCTTCCGTCCTGAAAATGCAGTAAATGCCACCCGAAGCGCCATTGCTGCCTACGCCGATCTGGAATTTAATTTTTCGCCGGCGTTTCTTATCGATATCGCCGGCCGGTTCGAAAACTATAATGACTTTGGTTCTACCGTGAACGGGAAATTTGCCATGCGCTATAAAGTAGGAAACAATTTCGCCATCAGGGCATCAGTCAGCACCGGTTTCAGGGCTCCTTCTTTGCACCAGCGCTATCTTTCTACTACTTCTACTTTGTTTGTGGCCGGCGTGCCTTATGAAGTAGGAACGTTTCCCAACGACAGCCGCCCTGCGCAGCTGCTCGGTATTCCCAGCCTCAGGCCGGAAAAATCAAAAAACGTAAGTGCAGGTTTTACGGGTAATTTCGGCAATTTCAAAGTAACACTTGATGGCTATTATATCCGCATCAATGACCGCATTGTTTATACGGATCTTTTCCAGGGAAATAACTCCCCGTCTGCACCGGCGGTGGACCAGGAAATTTATCGTTTGCTGGCTAATGCCAATGCCAACCGGGCGCAATTTTTTGCGAATGCCATAAACACAGAAACAAAAGGGATTGACCTGGTGGTTGCGTATGGCATACGAATCGGCAGTGGTAATTTCCGTGCTGACCTTTCCGGTAATATTACAGAGACACAACGGGTTGGTGATATCAAAGCTTCTGAGTTGTTAAAAGGAAAGGAGAATATTTATTTTAGTGAATCCAGCCGTTTGTTTTTAGAGCGTTCCGTGCCCCGTCAGAAAGCAGGGATTACCTTAACGTATGGAATCGGCAGGTTCAACTTCTTTGTCCGTAATGTATGGTTTGGTGAAGTAACAGAAGCTACCAATGTAGTAGCCGCTCAACAGGTGTACGGATCGAAAGTGGTTACTGATGTCTCACTCGGATATAAGCTTACCGATAACATCCGGGTATCGGTTGGCTCCAACAATTTACTGGATGTTTATCCCGATGAAACACTTGATCCGGCCACCAGAACATCAAACCAGTTCATCTATTCCCGCAGGGCCACTCAGTTTGGTTACAACGGCCGGTATATTTTTGGAAGAATTGAACTCACCTTATAACAATTGCTATTAATTTGTGTAAGAAGGTTTCGGTTTCCGCCGGAACCTTTTTTTGTCCAATTCATTTTTTGGTCGTTATTTCCTTGCATGAAAAGGTTTGCTTTTTTATTTTTTATTTCGGTTTTATTTTTTTCTGCTTCTGCCCAACTTCAATCACCTGAGCAATTTTTAGGCTATAAACCGGGAAGCCGTTACACGCCGCATTGGCGCCTTGTTGAATACTACAAACATGTGGCAGCGGCTGCACCATCCATGGTAAAATTGCAGGATTATGGTAAAACAAATGAAGGCCGTCCTTTAATGGTGGCGTTCATTTCAGCGGCCGCCAATATGGCCAACCTGGAAACGATCAGGAATAATAATCTTGGCCTGGCACGAATGGGCAGCAGTGGTTCAACAGCAAACGCCCCGGCTATTGTATGGTTAAGTTACAACGTGCATGGCAATGAAACCTCGTCTTCCGAAGCCGGTATGATGACCCTCTACGCTTTGGTAGATCCATCCAACCAGCAAACCAAACAATGGCTTCAAAATACGGTGGTGGTGATAGACCCCTGCATGAACCCCGATGGCCGCGACCGGTATGTGAACTGGTTTAACTCGGTTGTCGGTTCAAAATACAACCCTTCACTGGAAGCCAGGGAACACCGCGAACCCTGGCCCGGCGGCAGAACCAATCATTACAATTTTGATTTGAACAGGGACTGGGCCTGGCAAACGCAAATTGAGTCGCAGCAAAGAATGAAGCTCTATAACCAATGGATGCCCCAGGTGCATGTTGATTTTCACGAACAGGGCATTAACAACCCTTATTATTTTGCGCCGGCCGCACAACCTTACCACGAAGTGATCACCAAATGGCAAAGAGATTTTCAACAAACCATTGGAAGAAATCATGCAAAATATTTTGATAAAGAGGGCTGGCTTTATTTTACCAAAGAAGTATTCGACCTTTTATACCCTTCTTACGGAGATACCTATCCTATTTATAACGGCGCCATTGGCATGACCTACGAACAGGGCGGAGGCCCTTCGGGCGGCGCTGCTGTGCTGACACAAATTGGAGATACGCTAACGCTTTTAGATCGCATCAATCACCATTACACGACGTCATTAAGTACTATAGAAATCGCGTCTCAAAACGCGGGAAAGCTGGTTGCAGAATTTCAAAAGTTTTTTTCGGATGCGGTAACAAACGTAATAGGGGAATACAAATCTTTTGTAGTTAAATACGGGGATAGGGACAAGCAGCGCCTGCAGGCCTTGCAGGATCTGCTGACAAAAAATAACATTCAGTTCAGCACAGGGAAACAAGGCAGCTACCGTGGTTATAATTATGACAACGGCAAAGACGAAACTTTTTCGGTTACCGGACAAGATTTGCTTATTTCCGGCACACAACCAAAAGCGGCATTTATAAAAGTTTTATTTGAACCCAATACAATGGTTGTTGATTCGAATACCTATGATATTACTGCCTGGTCTTTGCCTTATGCCTATGGATTGAAAGCTTATGCGGTGAAGCAAACAATACCGGCTGCCGGTACAGTGACAAACGACTTTATATCGAATACTTCTGCCAATACAACTGCCGGTGTATATGGTTATGTTATTCCGTGGAATGGAATGAACAGCGTAAAACTTGTGTCGCAGCTATTGCAGAAAGGGATCAAGCTTCGTATAAATGAGCAGCCGTTTGAAATGGGCGGTGTACAGTTTGACCGGGGCGCTGTTATCGTTTTGAAAACAAGCAATCAGTATTATCCAAATCTTTGGGCGGATGTAAGAGAGGCGGCCAACAGCAACAAGGTAACCCTTACGCCCGTAAGCAGTGGTTTTGTGGATAAGGGATATGATTTTGGAAGTTCCAAGGTGCATCCGCTAAAGGCCCGGCGCATTGCCTTACTTACAGGAGAGGGAGTGGGATCAAACGCAGCTGGTGAAATATGGCATTATTTCGATAAGCTGGTTGAGTACCCCGTTACCCTTATCAACCTTTCCGATTTCGGCCGCATCCGGTGGAGCGACTATGACGTGATCATTATGCCCGATGGTAATTACCGTTTTTTAAGTGACAGGACGCAGGCAGAGGCCTTCAGGAACTGGATACAAAACGGCGGAAGTGTAGTGGCATTGGAAGGAGCTGTTGCACAACTGGCTAAACAGGATTGGGCCATCAAATCAAAAAAAGAAGATGACAGTGAATCAAAAGATGTTTATGCTTCGTTAAGAAAGTACGAGGACCGCGAAAGGGATTTTATTCCCAACATCACACCGGGCTCTATTTTCAGGGTAGAACTGGATAATACACATCCGCTGGGCTTTGGGTATCCCAATTATTATTACACCTTGAAGCAGGATAATAACATCTATGAGTTTATTAAAGAGGGAGGATGGAATGTAGGTATTATAAAAAAAGAAAAGCAGGTGGCGGGTTTCGTGGGCTCTAAATTAAAAGACCGTTTGCAGGACGGGCTCCTCTTTGGGGTGCAGGATTTGGGTAACGGTACGATAACCTATCTTGCCGATGATGTTCTTTTCAGGAGTTTCTGGGAAAACGGCAAGTTAATGTTTGCCAATGCAGTGTTTTTAGTAGGACAATAAAATTTTTATAATTATTATGGAGGGTGAAATTAATTTCACCCTTTTATTTTTACTTCACCCTGGTTTAAAAAAAAACTGCATGAAGAAAATCGTCTTTGCTTTATTGAATAGTTTACTAACACTCTGCTCTTTTGCGCAAACCTCTTCCACCTCAGCCGATATTTATCTGGGGTTAAAAAAACTGAATACTTTAGGCAGTGTGTTGTATATAGCGGCGCATCCCGATGACGAGAACACAAGGCTGCTCACGTATTTTTCAAAAGATAAATTATACCGCACAGGGTATTTATCGCTTACAAGAGGCGACGGAGGACAAAACTTAATTGGCGATGAACAGGGTATTGCCCTGGGTTTGATCCGCACACAGGAATTGCTGGCGGCCCGCCGCATTGATGGTGCAGAACAGTTTTTTACAAGGGCATATGATTTTGGTTTTTCTAAAACGCCGCAGGAAACGTTTGTCAAATGGGATAAGGAAAAAATACTGTCAGATGTGGTATGGGTCATCCGAAAGTTTCAGCCTGATGTGATCATCACCCGTTTTCCCACTACAGGTGAAGGTGGCCATGGACATCATACGGCTTCGGCCATCCTGGCCAATGAAGCATTTGTGGCGGCGGCCGATCCAAACCGTTTCCCCGAGCAGTTAAAATATGTACAACCCTGGCAGGCCAAACGAATTTTATGGAATACGTTCAATTTTGGAAGTACGAACACAACCAGCAACGATCAATTTCATTTTGATGCGGGTGGTTACAATCCTGTGCTGGGTAAAAGCTATGGTGAGATTGCAGCCCAAAGCCGCAGCCAGCATAAAAGCCAGGGCTTTGGCGTGTCGGCCAGCAGGGGAGAGGCCCTGGAATATTTCAGAACCACAGGTGGCAGCGCTCCGTCAATTGATTTGTTCGATGGTGTCAATACCGGCTGGCAAAGAGTAGAGGGCGGAGAGAAAATTGAAAAGATGGTTAACGCTGCTATTGCTTCTTTTGACTTTGTACAGCCACAAAAATCCGTTGTCCAATTGGTGCAGATCTATAAGGTATTAAAAGCCATGCCTGAAGGCTATTGGAGAAATTTGAAAATAAAAGAAGTATCCAGGGTAATTGAACAGGCAAGTGGCCTTTGGATGGAAGCGACAACTGCTGTTCAAAATGCGGTGCAGGGAGATTCTTTGAAATTCAATTTTGCATTGAACAACCGGAGCGGCCTGCCGGTAGTCTTTACCAAATTAAGTTTGGATGGTGCAGATAGCCTGTTTCAATCTTCTTTACAACCTAACCAGAATTTTATTTTTTCCAAAACTATTTTGGTACCTAATACTAAGCCGCTCAGTCAACCTTACTGGCTTAAACAAAAAATGGAGGAAGGCCTTTTTGTAGTCGATGACCAGCAACTGATCGGGCAACCAGATGTAACGCCGTCCTATGAGGCACAATTCGACCTTATGATCGATAACGAAGAATTTTCTTTTCTCAGGCCGGTGCAATTCAAAAGCACCGATCCGGTGAAAGGAGAACTTTATCAACCTGTGTTTGTGATTCCGGCAATGACGGTATATGCTTCACCCGACGTGGTACTTTTTCAAAAGGCAAAAGCGCAAGCCAAAGAAGTGGCATTATATGCGTCTGCCAATAAAAAAATTACTGCAAGCCAGTTTGAGGCAAGAGTACGTTCACGGTACTACGCCATTTCTCAAAAGAATGCTTCGGTTCCATTTCCTAAAAACACGAGCAGGGAATACCAGTTTACATTGGACAGCGAAAAAATGTCGGTAAATGAAAATGATTACCTTCAACCCTTTGCCGATTATACAGAGAACGGGCAAAACCATTATGCTTACCTGGCTATGACCAGCATCAATTATGATCATATTCCTACCATCCGCTATTTTTATTCCGATGGTGTAAAGCTGCTGAACATTGATCTGAAGACCTACAATAAAAAGATCGGCTACATTGTGGGTGCCGGCGATAAAGTACCCGAAGCGCTGGAACAAATGGGCTATGAAGTAACCTTGCTGACCAATAAAGAGTTATCAAGAAATAACCTTCAGCAGTTTGATGCGATCATGACCGGGGTGAGGGCTTACAATACCAATGAATGGCTCAATAATTATCACGAAAAATTGATGAAGTATGTACAGGAGGGCGGCAACCTGATTGTACAATACAATACCAGCAGCAATTTAGGTCCTGTAAAGGCAAAGATGGGTCCTTATGATTTTACGATCAGCCGCAACCGGATCACCGATGAAAATGCACCGGTAACTTTTTTAAAGCCTGAGCATCCTGTTTTAAATTTCCCGAACAAGATTTCCCAAAATGATTTTAAAGGATGGGTGCAGGAACGCAGTATTTACCATGCGGCTAACCTGGATTCCAACTATCAAACGATCTTACGCATGAACGATCCGGGAGAAGCACCCGATGACGGAAGTTTGATCGTTGCACCTTATGGAAAAGGATTTTTCACCTATACGGGTTTGGTATTTTTTAGGGAGCTGCCTGCCGGGGTGCCGGGTGCTTATCGGTTGCTGGCCAATATCATTGCATTGAACCGTAAAAAAGAATTTTGATGGAAAAAAGACAACCCGATAAAAAACGGGCAACTGTAGGATTTGCTTTTGCCATTATCTTAGGATTGATCATAGGGATATTTATAAAACGGGTGCACTTTGGTTTGCTCATTGGGCTGGTGTTGGGTTTGCTGGGATCGAATTTATTGCGACGGCGGTGAGTTTATTTCTCGCCGCGACCGCAGAGGAGCAACCACGCAGTGGAAAACAAGTTGAAATGTTTAAAAAAATAAGGTTACTCTTATTTAAGACATGAAATTCGTTGCGTCGCGGCTTCGTTGCGACCGCTTCTGAGAAAACAAGCTTATGATGGAGAATCAAATTGCAACTGTAGCATTAAATGTCTGTTTTAAAATTTCACAGACAACATGGGCCTGGATTGTTTGAATCTGTATATGAAGAATTATTTTGCCATGAGTTATCAAAAACACAATAACATTAAAAAGACAATGGGCCTGTTCCATTAATTCATGAAACGATTAAACCGGAGTGCGGTTTTCGGGCCGATATTATATTGAATGATAAAATAATTCTGGAGTTTAAAAGCGTTGAACTATTGGCGGATATTTATTAAAAGCAACTATTGATTTATTTAAAGCCTATAAACATAAAGCTTGGGTTGTTAGTAAACTTTAATGTCGTGCACCTAAAAGATAGAATTCATAGAATTGCTAATAAATGGTAAAGCGTTGCGTCGCCGCTTCGTTGCGACCGCTTCTGAGAAATAATGACAGATCAAAATAACAAACCACCGCTTTTTAAATCCTGGACATCCTGGTATGCCCTGGTAATTGGTTTTTTAATCGTTTTAATCATTTTATTTTATCTCTTCACGAAAACCTTTGCATGAGTCACCTTGATTGGATTGTACTGGTAGTTACGCTGGCTTTAGTGATCGTTTACGGCATTTACAAAAGCCGTACAACGCATAACCTGGAAGGTTATTTTCTTTCCAATCGCAGCCTGCCCTGGGGCCTTGTGCTGTTAAGCATTATTGGTACCCAGGCCAGTGCCATTACGTTTATCTCTGCACCCGGACAGGCTTATACAGACGGGATGCGTTTCGTGCAGTATTATTTCGGTCTGCCGCTGGCTATGGTTGTCATCTGCATCGCTTTTGTTCCCATTTTTCACAAACTAAAAATCTATACAGCCTATCAATACCTGGAAGAGCGTTTTGATGGCAAAACAAGAACTCTTACATCCTTTCTTTTCCTGTTGCAAAGAGGCCTGTCTACGGGTATCAGTGTTTTTGCTCCCTCCATTATACTTTCCTCTTTGTTTGGATGGAATATTTACTCTACCAATATCCTGATGGGCGGACTGGTGATTATTTACACCATGAGCGGCGGTGCCAAAGCTGTGGCCTACACACAGCAATTGCAATTGGCCATCATCTTCACCGGTATGTTCCTGGCTGGCTGGCTGGTAGTTAAAATGCTTCCTGCTGATGTTGGTTTTGCCGATGCCCTGCATATAAGCGGGCATTTGGGAAAAATAAATGTGATAACAACAGGCATAACAGAGAACGGATTTAACTGGAGCGATCAATACAATTTATTCAGTGGCATCATTGGGGGCTTTTTTCTGATGTTGTCTTATTTTGGCGCCGACCAGTCGCAGGTGGGAAGGTATTTAACAGCCAGCTCACTTACCGAAAGCCGCATGGGTTTATTAATGAACGGCATGATAAAAGTGCCCATGCAATTTTTAATACTGCTGATAGGAACATTGGTTTTCAGTTTTTATCTTTTTCATAAGGCACCTGTGTTTTTTAATGCAAAGCAAATTACACGCCTTGAAAATTCGGTGTATAAAGATTCTTTTTCCCTTGCCCAGCATCAGTATGATAAGGTATTTGAACAAAAGCAGAAAGCCGTTACCGAATTTACCTCTGCCCGTGGTTCAGGAAATAACCAGCAAGTCGTGGAAACAGGCGATAAGCTTACTGCTTTGCAACATCAGAGCGATAGCCTCCGCAACAAAGTAAAATCATGGGTTAAGGCAACCGGCGGCGACAGCAATGACACGAATTACATCTTCCTGAATTTTGTAGTGGACTATCTGCCTGCAGGCCTGGTGGGTTTACTTATTGCGATCATTTTCCTGGCTTCCTGGGGAAGTATAGCGGCCGCACTGAACTCCCTTGCTTCTTCTACTGTGGTTGACTTTCACCGCAGGTTTTCCAGTAAGCTAAAACCTGAAAATGAATACCACATATCGCAATGGTACACGCTGGCCTGGGGTATTTTTTGTATTGTGGTGGCCATGTTTACGTATAATATCGGCAATAGTTTAATTGAAGCCGTGAACATTCTGGGTTCGCTTTTTTATGGCGTGATCCTCGGTGTTTTTTTGGTTGGTTTTTTCCTGAAGAAAATCAGGAACGGCAGCGTAGTATTTTTTGCGGCCTTATTAGCCGAAGCTGTTGTTTTAGCTGTTTTTATTCTTACCAAGATTCCTTCTGCCAATTTTAAGCTGGGATTTCTTTGGCTTAATCCTATTGGAGCCGTGGGTGTAATAATATTCAGTTTGCTGCTGAACCCGATGATGAATAATAAAACGGTAGCAGCAAAATAAAAGGTTGGACAAAGGTTCACAGAGATTCCTTGCAAAAACATAAAGCAAGGCATTCCTTTTCTCCAAGAAATAGAATGTCTTTTTAAAAACCTGTTATAGTCATGAAAGTTAAGGGGCTTTGTGAATTTGAATAGGTCAAACTTTGGTTTTGAATTTTTTGTTTTGGATTATCAGCCTTCTTCCTACTTGGAAGCTTTCGTTGCATCGCACTCTTGTACGCTTTGTTCTTTATTCGGCATTGTTGTTACTGTACTACTGTTGATTCCCGCGTCCCTCGGGATGGCAAACAACCAGGCATTATTTGATTCAATCATCTCTATTATTGTGGGTTGTTCGTTACTTCAAACTTGGTAAAGACTGAAATTAATAAACCTCTTGCTGGTCATCCCGAGGGACGAGGGATTTGTGAAACGAACCAACAGAGACTTTGCAATCGAAAAGACGGGTAAACAATGATGCATAGAACGGCTACCGTACAAGAGTGCCACGCAACAAAAGCCAAATAGTAGCAATACAGCCAAGGCACAAAAAAAGAGAACACCATTGATGTTCTCTTTTTTTATGAGCAGCTGAAAATCTTATTTCAAGCTATCCAGTAATTTTTTATTCAGCTCCACATAATCATCGTTCTGCGCTTCTTTGGCAATTTCCATTGATTTTTGGGCCGCGGCTTTGGCGTCATTTTTCTTTCCTAATTTGGCCAGGGCGTTGGCTTTTTGGTGGTACACCCAAAAAGCGTTTGGATTTTGCTCAATGGCTTTATCCAGCCAGCTAACTGCCTGGTTCAGGTCTCTTCCGGTTTCCATATAAAACATGGCAGCCTGGAAATAAGGACGGTTGTCTTTATTTAAAAGGTTATTGATCTGCGCCATTACTTTGCTATCCACATCGGTAGTAATGGGCAGGCTTACCGCTACATTATCCCACATAATTTGCAGGTCGGCACTGTTCGATTTTACATTAGCAAACTGCATGGTAAATGTTTCCACCGCATCTTTTAAGCTGACAGGTTTTACATTCACTCTGGCCGCATCACTTTCCTGTTTGTAAGCCGCAGGGCTGGTCACATCGGTTTGTTTCGAAATGATCAGCGTCCATTGGTCTTTGTTGGGAATGCTCAACAAACCATATTTGCCCGGTGCCAGCTTGGTGCCGCCAATAGTTACGGTATCGCTAAACGTTAGCGTGGTGGCGTTGTTAGCACCGGTACGCCATACTTTGCCAAAAGGCACAAGGTCGCCAAAAATTTTACGGCCCTTCACTGCAGGACGGGAATAGGAGAGTTCAATATTCCCAATTCCAAAATCTTGTTTGATGGTTTGGGTGGTACTTGGTTGTGGGGTTCTCAGGGGTTGTGCATCAGCCGTGAAAAGGATAGCACAAACACCACCACATAGAAGCAATTTTTTAAGCATGTTTGAGGTTTTGCAGCAAATGTAGGAGATTTTTTATGTACCCGGCTGCCTAGCCGTTATGTTGCTTCGTTGCGCTGTGTCTGACTACTGACGGATCGCCCATTTTTGTGCAGTGGTAATTCTGTACAACACGAAGGGACTAAAACTGTATGGTTACTTTTCCTTTTTTGTCCTTCTTTTTCTTCCACTTGGGTCCTTCTTTCAGTAGGCGTATCGCTTCTTTATCACAGTCTTCACAAAGCGATTTTTCGACCCGGATGTTTACGGCCTGGCCCTCTTTATTTACTTCAAAACTTAATTCGACCGCACCGGAGGCTGTTTTTTCTTTTACATCTTCCGGTTGTTTTAGGTTTTGCGCTATGTACTCATTAAAGTTGGTCCATCCTTCTGCAGGCTCCAGCTCTTCAAACTTTGCCACAGGTATGGCTCTAGCTGCTTTTTTGCCTTTAAGATCAACCACTACCACTTCGCTCATGCCTTCTTTGGAAGGCTGCATCACCACGTTAAGATTTTTGATGGTGTCGTTTGAACCCTTTACACCAGCTGCTCTGTCCTTGAGTGCTATATAACCGGAAACAGAATCAGTACTGGTGTCTGAAATGCGGGTGTTATTGTAAAAAAAAGCGTTTTTGTTTGGTTCCGAAGGGATGGCACTGGCTGTCGTTTCTTTATTGTTCGTGGCCATTTTCCTGGCAAGGCTACGTGTTTCTGCTTGTTCTATTCGTTGCTCAGAAGCCGCGGTAGCTGCTGTTTCTATTTTTTGTTCTTCTTCATTCGCCTTTACCCGTACCTGTTGATTTTCAGTCTTGACTTTTTTAATGCCTTCAACTGACTTTTGTGTTTGATCTGCTAGGGGCTGACTTTCCGGTAAGGGAACTGCATTTACCGGGTTACTGGTATCTTTTGATTCAGCTCTTGAAAAAGCTTGGGGCGGTTCCTGTTTTGCCGGCGCTGCCACGGCTATTTCTTTTTTGTTAAAGGAACCGGCTTTGTATAAAAACCATCCCGATCCCGCCAATAACAAAAACAGGACGGCTATTTGCAGCCATTTATAGTGTTTCGAAAAAAGCGGAATGGTCTTTATTTCATGCTTTTCTTCCAGTCTTTTTTTAATAGCGTCTATATCCCCAACAGGGGTAGACGTTAAGGCATATCCTTCCAGCGCATCAGCCAGGAAAGGATCGTCCAGTGCCGCCTTTTCCAGGGCATGCCTTTCTGCTGCCGCCATGCTGCCGTTGTGATACCGCTCAATATCAGCGGCAGTGAAGGAATGATATTTTGAGAGATCGCTCATTCTTATACAAAAGATTTAGCTTTTTGTTTTTCCATACACAGTTTAAGGTTCCGTCTTCCGTTTTGTATATAGCTTCTTACCTTGTTCCATTCAATGCCTGTCATTTCCATGATTTCATTATAGCATTTGCCTTCCAGGTAAAACAGTTCAATTACTTTCCGCTGTTCGCTTACCAGTTGTCCCAAACAATACTCCATCTGTTTAAAGTTCTCTTCTTTTTCCAGTACGCCATTCAGATGCACGGCTTCTTCTGATTGCATAAGTTCTGTATCGAATTTAACAACCGTTTGTTTTTTCTCGGAACGGAGGCGCATCAGGCAATGGTTTTTGGTTACCGTGTATAACCAGCCCTTAAAATTATCTACCTCGTGTTTTAAAAGTTTAGTGCTCAGTTCTTCAAAAATGGCGATGGTGCTGTCCTGTGCATTCTCAGGCTGCTTCAGGTATTTCAGGCACACGCCGTACACCAGGTCCATGTACCGCTGAAACAGTTCGCCCACCACGTTCAGGTCCTGCGTTTGTTTGTAGGCCATCACCAGTTCGTCATCTGGTTGATTGGATGATATGTTTTTCAGGAAAGCCAATATTCTAAAGTAAGAAAAAAAATTTTTTATAAAGGCATGTGTAATCTGTTAAAGTGCTGCATCTGTTTAATCAAATACCTTTTTATGAGAAAATATATCTTACCTCTCCTGGCATCTCTGATGTTGCTGGTGCTGGGTTTCAGATCATCCACCACGCATCTTGTAAAAGGAACCGTAAAAGATGAAAGCGGTAACACCCTCTCCAATGTTACCATAACGGAGAAAGGAAGAAGAACCGGAACCACCTCGGGGTCTGATGGTTCTTACACCATAACGGTTTCAGATAAAAATGCAACTCTTGTTTTTTCTTATCTGGGCCATGAAACTCAGGAGGTAGAAGTGAAAGGACTTGCCGTGGTTGATGTGGTGTTAAAGGCTGCGCAGCAAAGCCTGCAGGAAGTTGGGGTCACAGCTTATGACCAGGCATTGCAGCGCAGAGTTGCCGGGGTTGTCATTAATGGCAATAATTCCAATAAAATGATGAAGGTGCGTGGCACACCAGCCTTTAACGGCAATTTTTCAAACCCCGCTTTCAATACAGAAGAATATGACCGCATAACGGAGAATGGTTTTCACAGAACCACTGATGATCCGCTGTCTACATTTTCAATAGATGTGGATGCTGCTTCTTACAGCAATGTGCGGCGTTTTTTAAACAGCAACCAGCTGCCGCCGGAAGGGGCTGTGCGGGTGGAAGAGATGATCAATTATTTTTCTTATAATTATCCTCAGCCAACAGGTAAAGACCCATTTTCCATCAATACAGAACTTTCCGAATGTCCCTGGAACAAGGATCATAAATTAGTGGTAATAGGATTGCAGGGCAAAAAAATTCCTACCGAAAACCTGCCTCCCTCTAACCTTGTTTTTCTAATTGATGTTTCCGGTTCCATGCAAAGTGAGTTAAAGCTTCCATTGGTAAAATCGTCAATGAAGTTGCTGGTGGAGCAGTTAAGGGAAGAAGATAAAATTTCTATTGTAGTCTATGCCGGCAGTGCCGGGTTGGTTTTGCCGGCCACCAGCGGAAACAACAAAACTAAAATTAAAGAAGCCATTGATGCACTGGAAGCAGGTGGCTCGACTGCAGGCGGACAAGGAATAAAACTCGCCTACAAAGTGGCCAAAGAAAACCTGATAAAAGCAGGTAACAACCGTGTGATCCTTTGTACCGATGGGGATTTTAATGTAGGCGCCAGCAGCAACGATGAAATGGAGCGTTTGATTGAGAAAGAAAGGCAAAGTGGCGTCTTCTTAACCGTGTTAGGTTATGGCATGGGAAATTACAAGGACAGCAAAATGCAGCTACTGGCCGATAAAGGCAATGGGAATCATGCCTATATAGATGGAATGAGCGAAGCTAAAAAAGTATTGGTGAATGAATTTGGCGGCACACTGTTTACCATAGCAAAAGACGTAAAGCTGCAGGTAGAATTCAACCCGGCAAAGGTGCAGGGCTACCGCCTGGTTGGGTATGAAAACCGCATGTTGCAAAAGGAAGATTTTAATGACGATAAAAAAGATGCAGGTGAATTGGGCAGCGGGCATACGGTTACGGCTATCTACGAGGTCATTCCCGTTGGAGTAAAAAGCGATTATCTGAAAAAGGTTGATCCGTTGAAATATGGGGAAAAGGATGTGGAGAAAAACATTTCTCATCATGGAGAAATGATGACAGTGAAGTTTCGCTATAAAGCCCCGGACGGAGATAAGAGCCTTTTTATTGAGCACCCTGTTTTGGACAAGGGAATCTCGTTTGCCCAGACGTCTGAAAATTTCCGTTTTGCCATAAGTGTTGCTGAATTTGGGATGTTGTTGCGCCATTCAGAGTTCAGGGGCAGTTCTTCCTTTAATCATGTTTTTAAAACAGCCAAAGCAGCAAAAGGCACAGACGCCGAAGGCTACCGTAAAGAATTTATTGCTTTAGTAAGAAAAGCCAGCGCTTTAAAGAACAGGGAAGTAGAGGAGGAGGAAGATGATGATGTGGTGTTGAAGAATTAATAACTAACAAATATTGTTATGGGAAAATTGAATCTTTCTATACCTGATCCCTGCAATGAAGATTGGAGCAAAATGACACAGGAGGAAAAAGGACGGTTTTGTAGTTCTTGTAAGAAGACAGTCATTGATTTTACGGGTATGAGTGACAGGGAATTGATTGCTTTTTTCAAAAAACCTTCGGGTAGCTTATGCGGACGTTTTAATCAGGAACAATTGGACCGTGATGTTGTTATTTCCCGCAAGAGAATTCCAGGGATTAAATATTTTTTTCAGTTTGTATTGCCTGCTTTTCTAATCTCACTAAAGGCATCCTCTCAAGAAGAACAAACAAAAGGCAAGGTTGCGGTGGTTTGTACCAGGGAAGTAAAAGGTGATACCCTAACGATTATAAAACCATTGCCTGAGGAAGCCGTTTATGAGATAAGAGGTAGGATTATAGATAAAAATGGCTTGGGTGTTAGTAATGCTTCAATTGTTATTAAAGGGACACAAGCGGGTGCTGTTTGTGACAGCGCCGGTTATTTCAAAATAAAAAAAAGTAATACCGGTCTTGTTTTGGTTGCCTCTTCTGTGGGATTCGTTTCCAAGGAATTTGTTGTCAATGATCTTTCTTTTACGCAGGTTGTATTGAATGAAGTTCTGCTTTCGGGAGAAGTAGTAGTAGCGGGGATGATAGCAACGAAACCTTCCAAACCTGTTCCGTTAATTAAGAAAGCTATTGATACTGCCTTTTCACACGTTTCGATTTATCCGAATCCTGTTCCTTTGAATTCAGCTTTTTCGATCAATACGAAAAAGCTCGAAAAAGCTGACTATATCATTTCTATCCTAAGGATGAATGGAGAAGTCATTCAAAGCAGAATGATAAGTGTGAATGGAAAGAACCAGGTGATTACCTTTCAATTGGAAAAAATGGTTTCGGGAAACTATTTTATTCAACTGCTTAATCGAAGCTCAGGAAAAACATTCACCGGGAAATTAATCGTGCAATAAGCGTACTAAATTCAACAATAGAACTTTAAACTTACTGAAACCCCGGATGAAACTTCTCCAGTGTCTTTCGCAGGAACTCCCTGTCCAGGTGGGTGTAGATCTCGGTAGTGGTAATGCTTTCGTGGCCCAGCATTTCCTGCACGGCTCTCAGGTCTGCACCGCCTTCTACCAGGTGGGTGGCAAAAGAATGGCGGAAGGTATGCGGCGAAATGTTTTTGGTAATGCCTGCTTTTTTTACCAGGTCTTTGATGATCAAAAAGATCATCACTCGCGTTAGCCGTTTCCCTCTCCGGTTTAAAAATAAAATATCTTCTTCCCCTGTTTGCACCGGCTGGTGGTTACGGGTGGTGTTTGTATAAATCGTAATGTATTTGATTGCGCTGCTTCCAATAGGTACCAGCCGCTCTTTATTTCCTTTTCCAATAACACGTACAAATCCTACATCGAGGTAAAGTTGTGAAAGCTTAAGATTGACCACTTCGCTTACCCGCAGCCCGCAACTGTACATGGTTTCCAGTATGGCCTTGTTTCTTGTTCCCTCTGCGGTGCTTACATCAATTTGCGCAATGATGTTTTCTATCTCATCAAAGCTTAAAACATCGGGTAAGGTTCTTTTGAGCTTGGGAGCTTCTAAAAGCGCCGTTGGATCTGTGGGGGTAATATCTTCCAGCAAACAATATTTGTAAAAAGTACGCAGTCCCGAAATGATCCGGGCTTGTGAGCTTTGCGTCATTCCCAGTTCAGCAATCCACTTGGTGAATTGCTGAAGATCTTTTAAGTCGATCTCGGAAGGATTCTTTTTTATTTCAGCAGATAATAAAAAGGAGGTGAGTTTTTCAATATCCGTTAAGTACGCCTCTATGGAATGCTGAGAGAGAGACCTCTCCAACTGCAAATAGGCTTTGAATCCTTTTTTATACGGTTCCCACACGGTGAGTTTGTAGTTTAAAGTTATAGTTTGTAGTTGCCGGAGTTATTGTTTGATAAAGACGCTGAGGGAGATGACAGAGCGAATTTATTTATCCATCCAATTACAAACTATAAAGCTTTTATAAGTCAATTGCTTTTTCCAGCGGCACTTCCTTGCCGTCTTTAAGCAGCTTTACATAGATCCGTTTATGTGTTACATTAATTGAATCGATTTTCTCATGAATGTTGTTGAAGTCGATATCATAGGTTTCTTTAAAGGTCATCAGCGCTTCGTTGCCTGTGTTAATATCCACTACAAAAATGGACCCCCTGTCCGTATAAGCTCTTAAGTCATCAGCTACTTTAAATTTCGGATCAAAGCTGTTTAGTGCACCTAATATTTTAGTGATGTTGTTGGCTTTGTTAAAAGGAAGCTTGAATATGAAGCCGCGGCCGGTAATGCAATCATTAAAGGTAAGCCAGGCATGGCTGGTATCTTTAATCACGCAACTAATAGCTGATGCATTTAACCGTACATCCTGGTTGGCCAGTTCGTTAAAAGGAACGGTTCGGCTGATAGCCATTTCACCATGTGTCCAGGAAATTGAATCGGGTTCACAATTTTTTACTGAAATGCTAACAGATGAGCCAAAGCGGTCGGGTGATTTAAAATTGAAGGAATCAGAACGGCAGGTGGTATCGCAAAATGTTTTGGCTGTACGGCCGTTGTTATTGCTGCACGAAGCAAACAAGGCAGAGGCAAGGGCAATTAAAAAAAGTTTATTCATAAAGATAAGTTGAAACAAAAATAAGGGCTGGTGCTTCCCTTTCAAAATTCTTTTACCTTCGGCATATACATTGGTTATGCCGGACATCAGGAGAAAGTTCAGAAATAACGTACTGCAACACCGTTCTCACTTTAGACGCTTTCTTACCAAGGTGGAAAACAATCCACCGCAAAACCTCGATCTTCTGGCCGATATCATTGATAAGGAAGTATGGAAGGAAATTGATTGCCTTAGCTGTTCTAATTGCTGCCGGAACATGACGCCGACCTACACTTTTAAAGACCTGCAGCGCATTGCCAAACACTTGAACATGACCATCCGGCAGTTCAGGGAAAAATGGTTGTTTAAGAACAGGAAAGGCGAGTGGATGAATAAAAATACACCTTGCCAGTTTCTCGACCGCAAGACCAATTTGTGTTCTATCTATGCGGTTCGTCCGGCCGATTGTGCGGAGTTCCCGCATCTTACAAAAAAACCAATGCCCGATTATATGCATGTGCACAAGCAAAATGTGCAGCACTGCCCGGCCACATTTAAAATGGTAGAAAAATTAATGGATAAAATTAAGGAAGGGCACACGCTGGAGAATATATAGCTATCAGTCTTCAGCTATCGGAAGAAGCAATGCAAATATTAGCAGCTGATAGCTGACCCTCTATAAAAACACAGCTTCAATAAAAAAGAATTCGGTTTCTGTATTGGGCACGGTAGTGATGGCCAGGATATCAAACTGTATATGCTTATACTCCGGTTGCAGAAACAGAAACTCATCTGCGGCCTGCATTAAAAAATTTGACTTTTTTCTTCGAAACATGTTCCTCGGGCAAGCCATAGTTTTTGGAAGAACGCAGCTTTACTTCCACAAAATGCAAACTCCCATTCTTCAATGCAATCATATCAATTTCGTAATGTGAATGCCTCCAATTGCGCTGCAGAATGGTGTCATTGTGCCCCCGTAAATAATCTTCAGCGAATTGCTCTCCCTGTTTTCTCGAATCAATATGCTGTGCCATATCTTTATCAAAATAAAAAGAATTCACCTTGTCTCAAAGATTGTTTAAGATAAAAGGAATTGTGCAGCACTATTCATGGGGCGGATACGATTTTATACCCAACCTGTTAGGCATTGATAATAAAGAACGAAAACCATTTGCAGAATACTGGCTGGGGGCACACCCCAATCATCCGTCTTGGCTTGGCGATAATGAAAATTTATTTGATTACATCCGGGCCAATGCTTCGGATGTTTTGGGTAAAGAAGTAGCAGGCAGGTTTTCAACGCTTTCTTTTTTATTTAAAATACTGGATGTACGGCAAATGCTTTCTATACAGGTGCATCCCGGTAAGCAATCGGCAGCAATAGGTTTTGCTGCAGAAAATGAAAAAGGAATACCGGTAACGGCGACTCACCGGAATTATAAAGACGAAAATCATAAGCCGGAATTGATGGTGGCATTAAGTGATTTTTGGTTGCTTCACGGATTTAAAAAGGGAAGTGATCTCAAAAAAACATTGGAGGCAATACCGGAATTTGAATTCCTGCTGAACATCTTTAAGGGCAAGGGCTACAAGGGCTTGTACGAAGAGGTAATGACCATGAGCCAGCAAAAAGTGAATGATATTTTAAAACCCATTGTTGACAGGGTCATTCCTCTGTATGGAAACAACGAATTAAGAAAAGACCAGGAAGACTTCTGGGCTGCACGGGCTGCTATTCATTTTTGTAAAGACGACGATTACGACCGCGGCATTTTTTCCATTTATTTTTTCAACCTGGTTCATTTGAAAAAAGGAGAAGGCATCTTTCAGCCGCAGGGGATGCTGCATGCCTACCTCGAGGGTCAGAACGTGGAAGTAATGGCCAATTCGGATAATGTACTCAGGGCCGGCCTGACCGACAAACATATTGATGTGGCAGAATTAATGAAGCATGTAGTCTTTACGGCTACCTTGCCTGATATCATAAATCCTGTTGCGGCCGCGCACAAAATTTTTGCATCGCCTGCTGAGGAGTTTGAGTTGCATCAATACCAATTGCAGGAAGAGGAGACGGTAGAAACGGCCTCGGCAGAAATTTGGTTTCTGCTTTCTGGAGCAGCGACGGTTGAGGCGAATGGTGAAAAATTGGTGGTGAAAAGGGGGGAGAGTTTTTTTGTAAAACCTCAAACTCATACAATAATAAAACCATTTGGTCTGGCAGAGTTATTCAGAGTGGCCGTGCCCGATGTGACAAAAAACTAATGGCTGTTAACTTTCTTCCTTTATTTTTGCCGGTGTTAAATGTGCAACTAATGAAATTGAATAAATCACTTCTGCTCTCTTTTGGCTTATTGGTTCTTGCTGCCTCCCTGTACCGTGCATGGCCCGATCGTCCTTATGGATTTGCGCCGCAAATGGCTATGGCTTTATTTGCCGGGGCTATGATCAAGGATAAAAGATGGGCTTTTGTTCTGCCTTTGCTCTCTATGCTTATTTCCGATATATTATACCAGGCTTTGTATATGAACGGCCTTACTGCTATTAAAGGTTTTTATACCGGGCAATGGTTAAATTATTTATTGATTGCGGGTATTACCTTGTTTGGTTTTCTGCTCAAGAAGATCAATTTCCTGAGAGTAACGGCTTTCTCTCTTACCGGATCCATTTTGTTTTTTCTTACATCGAATTTTGTGGTTTGGTTAGGTGGTGGCGGTTTAAACCGTCCTAAAACTTTCGATGGACTGATGATGTGTTATTATGACGGTCTGGCTTTTTTAAGAGACTACGGCCTGGTGAATGGCTTTTATGGTAATCTTTTCATTGGTGATCTCTTCTTCTGCACTGTATTATTTGGAAGTTATTACCTGATCAGTCATAAGGTGCTGCATCCGAAAAAACAACTTGCCTAAAAGAGAAAGAACTTTATGTAAAGCCCCGCCAGATGCGGGGCTTTTTCATTTAGAAATTTGCAAATGAAAAATTTGCTTTATATTATAATTTGCTTTACTTTGATTATCTGCTGGTGAAAAAGGACAATTCTAAAACTTACTGCAATACAAGGTTGCTCAAAAGCTACATTCTGTTTATAAGAGTTTAGGGCTTTTATCATCGTGTTTATTACCGCAAGGTTTGTGTACTGTGTGCAGTGAGTTGACTAGTAATGTTGCTAGATTTAAATTAAAACACATAACTGCATATGGAAAAAACACTGATTGAGAAAACCGCTATCCCGGATTCTGCCGAATTTTTACCTGCAAAAACTACTTTACTAAAACCAGGAGGAATTTTAAGATATTTATCAGGGTCTATAGTTTTTCTCATCGCTGCACATTTATTTGGTTTAACTGTTATTAACAAGTTTCCTGACAGCCACTTTGCAAACACGATAAACCGTTTATTTAATCTTGATTTAGAAGCCAATATACCTTCCTTTTTTTCTGCCTTGTTGATACTTGTAGCTGCATCATTGCTTTTCCTGATATCTATTCATACGTCCAGGTGTAAAATGAAGTGGAAATTATTGGGTTTTACCTTTTTCTTTCTTTGCCTGGATGAAGCTGTGCAAATTCATGAAGAATCCATCTATTTTATTAATAAATATTTATTATACGGGCTCAATGGGTCGAATGATCTGAATGAATTTCTTTACTATGCCTGGGTGATTCCCTATGTCGCCTTATTTATTGGAATCGCTTTTTATTATTTCAAATTCGTTTTTAACCTACCGTTGCGAACCAGAAATTTGTTTATTCTTTCTGCCTTTATATATGTGTCAGGCGCTTTGGGGTGCGAGTTGATTGGCGGACATATTTTTAAGCTTTATTCCAAAAATGGCCTGTGGTGGTTTTGTACAACTTTAGAAGAAACGCTGGAGATGCTGGGCATGAGCGTATTTATTTATGCTTTGTTGGATTACATTTCTAAAATGAATGTTAGTATCCGCTTTAACTATAAAACCAGTGAGATCTTACAATAATAGCTGGTCAGGATTCATTTCATAGCCCGCATCTACCAATAACTCTTTTCCATCGGCTGCCGCCGTAGCCAGTTCGTCGCAACGGTTATTGTAAGGGTTGTCAGCGTGTCCCTTCACCCATACAAATTTCAGCGTGTGCTGGGTGGAAAGATGATAAAACTTCACCCACAAGTCTTTGTTTTTTTTGCCGCCGGAAAAATTGGTGGCCAGCCATTTATTCAGCCAGCCTTCTTTTACAGCCTTCACCACATACTGGCTGTCGGAGTAAATCGTAATTTGAAGTCCCTTTTTTTTCATGGCTTCCAAACCTGCAATTACCGCCATCAGTTCCATGCGGTTGTTGGTGGTTTTGCGAAATCCTTGTGATAGTTCTTTTGTTTTATTGGCCGCCATCAAAACCACTCCGTAGCCTCCCGGGCCGGGGTTTCCTCTTGATGAACCATCTGTGTACATGATTACGTCCTGCATAATGAGTTTATAGTTTGTGGTTTGTAGTTTATAGTTTGCAGCAGGTGCATGTCCGTCTGGTTGCAGCTATTACGTTTTGTAAAAGTCTTTCAACTTACAGGAAACAACGCCCTCTAAATTATAAACAACAAACTTTATTACACTTGAAATACTCCCGTTTTAAATTCATTCATCACCGGTTGGTGATTGGCGGCGTTAATGGCTTCCGAGATCAGCATTCTGGTTTGTAAGGGATCAATAATATCATCCACCCATAACCTTGCGGCTGCATAATAGGGTGAGGTTTGTTTTTCGTACCGGCTTTTTATTTCATTTAATAGGTTGGTTTCTTCTTCTGCCGTAATCAATTCCCCTTTCGACTTTAGTGCGGCCACCTGTATTTGCAGCAGGGTTTTGGCCGCCTGCTCGCCGCCCATCACCGCAATTTTTGCAGTGGGCCAGGCATAAATAAACCGCGGATCATACGCCTTTCCGCACATGGCATAATTGCCGGCGCCATAAGAATTTCCCATTACAATCGTGACCTTAGGCACTACGGAGTTGGCCACTGCATTCACCAGTTTCGCTCCGTCTTTAATGATGCCGGCATGCTCGCTGCGGCTGCCCACCATAAAACCGGTAACATCCTGCAGAAACACCAGGGGAATTTTCTTTTGATTGCAATTCAAAATAAAACGTGCGGCTTTGTCAGCGCTGTCGTTATAAATAACACCGCCCATTTGCATCTCACCTTTTTTGTTCTTTACAATCTTTCTTTGGTTGGCTACAATGCCCACGGCCCAGCCATCAATACGGGCATAGCCGCATACAATGGTTTTACCATAATCTTCTTTGTACTGATCGAACTCGGAATTGTCTACAATGCATTTAATCACCTCAACCATATCATAGGGCTTGCCGTCTGCGGGGAAAACAGAATAAATTTCATTCGCATTTTTCTCCGGTTTTTTCGGCTTGATACGGTCAAATCCTGCTTTTTTATATTCACTTATTTTGTCAATAATTCTTTTTACCTGGTCCAGGCATTCTTCTTCTGTTTTAAATTTATAATCAGCAATGCCGGAAATTTCAGTATGCGTAACTGCACCGCCCAGCGTTTCGGTATCCACATCCTCGCCAATGGCGGCTTTTACCAAATAAGGCCCCGCTAAAAAAATAGAACCTGCTCCTTCTACCATCAGGGTTTCGTCGCTCATGATGGGTAAATAGGCGCCACCGGCTACACAAGCACCCATCACTGCTGCAATTTGCACGATGCCTTTGGCGCTCATTTGTGCATTGTTGTAAAAGATGCGGCCAAAATGTTCTTTATCGGGAAAGATTTCGTCCTGCATGGGCAGAAATACGCCGGCGCTGTCAACCAGGTAAATAATGGGGAGATTATTCTGCAATGCAATTTCCTGCATGCGCAAATTCTTTTTTCCTGTAATGGGAAACCAGGCACCGGCTTTTACTGTTTGATCGTTGGCTACAATAACGCATTGCTTTCCGCTTACATAACCCACGCCGGCTACCGTGCCTCCGGCGGGGCAACCGCCCTGTTCTTCATACATTTCAAAGCCTGCAAATGCGCCGATCTCAACAAAGGCTGAATTTTTATCTACCAGGTAATTGATGCGTTCCCGTGCGGTAAGTTTTCCTTTCTCTTTTTGTTTGGCAATCGCTTTTTTACCGCCGCCTTCATAAATTCTTTCGAAGCGGGTGTTCCTGTCCTTCAATAAATCCTTCATGGAACTGGTGGCTTGCTGCAAATCGTTAGTACCCATCAAACAAAGATAGGAGGGGAAATGTGAATGTGAATACCGGACCGGCGTTATGATGTATTGTTCACTTCATGGTGTTATATCTTGCTGGTGATCAAGATTTGTGGGAAGGAAAGGGGTATTATAAATATCAACCTGCTCCATCGGGACTATACAAGAGATCCCTTGCAGGATAATAAACGCCCGGTCTTAAAGACTGCTCCAATCAGGGATAATGGCTTGAAAATTGCCTTATTTGATCTTAACTTTATTTACTACGGATATAATAAAATATTTTATTATGGCAAAGGAAGATGTAAATCCTCATCTGGATATAGAAAGGCAAGAACCATGTGACCGTTCTTCGGAAGAAAGTTTGTGTTCTCGTACTGAAAAGAAACGTACGGAAGAAAAAAATAAGAGAACAGTGGTAAAAAATGCCCATGCCACCGGACTGGGAGCTATGGGTAGAAACGATCAAAAGTCCGACACACCGAATTATAACTTCAACGCGTACTGATTAAAATAGTTAAGTCCGTTGCTTAAAGCTTGTATTGTTTTACAAGCTTTTTTCATGACCGTAGGTTTCCAAATATTTCAAAACCGATTGTTCTTTCATTTTTGTTTCCACGATAATGTCAACATCCCTGTCATAGGTGTTGATTTTTTCATGCATCCAGTCGGAATGAGCTTCCCGTTTGCTTGCCGGGTCTTCGTTTTCTTTTCTGGAACTGGAAAAATGAAACACAGGTTTTACGTCCCAGGTTTGGTAAGCGGCCAGAAAGGCGTCTTCTTCTGTTAGCACACCCGGATGCAGTTTATGATGGAAATAATCGAAGACAACCGGGATGCCGGTCATTTGGTGTAAAGGCAAAAGATCCGATACGCTAAATAAACCCGGCTTGTCATCATTTTCAATGGTAAGTCGTGCTTGCAGATTGGAGGAAAGTTTTTTAAAGTTTTGCGCAAAACGTTTTAAGGTTTCTCTCTTGTCTCCATAAGCGCCGCCTGCATGAATGTTGATCTTATTCCAGTGTGAAGCAGGCAGGTTCATAAGGTCAAAAATTTGGGAGTGCGTTTCCAGTTCCCTGATCGTATTGCCAAGCGTTGTTCCGCTGCCGGCCAGTTTATTAAAAGGGCCGGGATGGCTGCTGATACGAACCGGCAATTGGCCGCAGGTTTCCAGAACCGAACGTATTTCTTTGAAATCGGGAAGGTCTTCCAGCTGGTATTCCGATGCCCAGGGAAAAAGTTCTGATGTGACACGAAATACTTTGATGTTATGTTCAACATTCCATGACAGGATGGTATAAAGAGCCTGCACATTTTGCAAAGCCAGTTGCGAAGCATAGGGAAGGCCTTTTTCTAAAAACGTTTTACGGATCATGCCGCGGTTAGTGGTAATCCCTTTGGCTGCCAGCTCCATGTTAATACATGCATATCCCAGGTTCATTCTCTTCAGTTTCTATTGTATCGTTCAATCAGGACGAGTATTTGTGTAAACAAATTGCGTGCAAAAAAAGGGAGGCTTTAGGCTTTCGTACTGCCAAACGGGGGCTATGGGCCTCAACTTTGTTTAAGGATGCTTAAAATTGACGGAAACAGCGAGGGCCTGCACAATAGATTTTAGCTTATGTAGTTAAAATACATTGCACATTTCAATTTTCAATTAACCTAAATTTACCGTAAGATAAATCATACATGAAATCAAAACCCTCTTTCTGGCAAAAAATAGGCATGCACGAGTGGTTCCTCAAAAAAGAGGAAGCACCCTTTCTGGCTGTGCAGAGCATTACCCCTAATGATGTGTATAAGTACATTGTAGATAAGTTCCAGGAATCTATAAACCAGCTGTCCTTTGCCAATCGTGTTGTTTTTTATCATGAATATATTATCGCCTTCAATCCGGAAGATTACAAGGACTTCATGGATAACAAGCGTGGCATTTTTGGCCTCATCGCCCAGGAGTCCGTTAAACGGTTTTATGAAATGCTGAAGGAACACCGCACCAAAGGAAGAACCGTAGAGCCTTCCAGTTCCAAATGGGTTTTCCGTTTTGTTTCGCACCCCGATTATGCAAGAGGGGATAAAAGCTTTATAGGAAAGCTGTTGCCGGGGAATCACCAGAAGGAAGAGAATTTACGTATCACATTTATTCCACGCCAAACCGGCATTGCAGAAACCGCAGACATCAGTCCGGATATATTGAAAGGGTTTACTTTTTACAGCGAAGGATATTATGAAGTGCCTTACCAGGAAGACCTGGTGCACAATGAAGCCAAAACCACCAGCACGGCTTCCCTGCTGGCCCGCTTTGAAGCTATTGTTCCCGAAAAGGAATTTGCCGGACGCAAACTGGAATACCTGATGAAAGATGATGAGATCATTGTTTCCGGCAAGGAAGAAGCACGGCAGGCATCCAATATTTTCCGCATCCCTTCCGATTGGGTGGATTCGCCGCATTTGCGCATCCGGTATAACAAAGCGGATGGTAAATTATACGTGGCTTCCTTTGGTGAAAAAACCCTTGTAAATGAAAAACAGGTGGCTGCAAGCGACCGGCAAAACCCGTCGTGGACAGAGCTTCCCATCAATTCAAAACTGGTATTGAACGGCATCATCGGCATTAATATTTTCAAATCCTGATCATGATATCTTCCGTCTTGTCATTGTTGTTGCTAGCGATTTGTGCTGGAATGCTCGTTATGCATTTTGCTGATATCAAAAAATCCCATAAGCGTAATGGCTGAAAACATCTTTGGAATTACCGATACAGGCAGGCAGAGGGATAATAATGAGGATGCTTTTATAGCGCAAAGTATTTTGAACGGGAAGTTGATTGCTGCCTGCGTCATTGATGGCGTGGGTGGGTACGAAGGTGGTGAAGTGGCTGCTGCCATTGCCCGGGAAACCATTCTGCATGCTTTAAAGAGTTCCTCCGACAACCTGCTGCATACCATGCAGGAGGCCTTTGCGGCTGCTAATGAAAGAATTTACCAGCAAAGAGTCGCATCCGATAAAAATAGCAGCATGGCCTGTGTGGCCACACTTGCTGTAGTAGATATAAAAAACAATAAGTTTTCGTATGTGCATGTTGGTGATACCAGGCTTTATTTATTCCGGGACCATTCCCTTATTAAAATAACAAAAGACCAGTCTTTTGTGGGCTTCCTGGAAGACAGCGGCCGCCTGCCGGAACAGGACGCCATGAAACATCCCAAGCGAAACGAGATCAATAAAGCTTTGGGTTTCGACCAGCCGGCCGGTTTTTATAACGATTATATTGAAACAGGTGAATCGCCTTTTTTGCCGGGAGATACTATTTTACTATGCAGCGATGGCCTGACCGATATGGTCGGCTCCAAAGAGATCAGCGCTGTTCTTCTTAAAAAAACAACATTAGAACAAAAAGGAAAAGAGCTGGTTGCTGCCGCCAACGACGCAGGCGGTAAGGATAATATTACGGTGGTGCTGGTTCAGAATAATAAACAGCCGGTGAAACAGGAAGCGGCAAAACCTGTACTGATTAAAAAAAGGAACATAGAAAATGTGGAGGCGCAACGGGAAGAACCAGTACCCGTAAAAGCAATGCCGGCACCGGCAACCCGCAGCAAAAATGGTGTTATCCTTTTGCTATCCATTCTATGCCTACTTTTTTTAGGAGGTATGATTTGGATGTGGTGGCAGCAAAATAAAAAGCCGGGTATGCAACAGGCGTTTGTTAAAAAAGAACGCAATGTGCAGGAGATAAGACTTCAGACCTTTATCAATGCATCTCCGGGTGATACGGTTACCTTTAATAATACGCAAACCGGGCAGACGATTTACCTAACCGATACGATATGGATACGGCGCGATTCCCTGTACCTGAAAGGAGGTAATCTAAAGCTGGTAAAAGACAGCAGCTATGGAAAGACGGTGGCGCTGGTGTTAGGTCCTGAATGCAAATACATTGTATTGGACAGCCTGAGGTTCCAGGGTTTTGATGTGGCCATTCTTGCTGCTGACGCGAATGCTTTGCAACTAAAAAATGTTCAGTTTAAGAACTGTTCCATTCCGGTGGGATACCGGTTTGATGAAACCATATATGTGAGTGGAAGATTTACAAGTACACCTCGATTAAAAAAAGATTCTCTCCCGCAAAGACTTAAAAACTAAGAATGGCAAAGGATTTTCCGCAAAATAGATCAAGAAATAGTGAACGGCTTTGGCTGTTAGCCATCACGCTGGTGTTAACCTTTCTTTTCTATTCTCTTTTTAGCGTTTTACAAAGAGATTTTGCAGAAGTGCCGCAACGGTTGTCTAGCGGCACCATGATCAACCTGAATGATGAGAATCCGGGTCAGCGCTTAAAAAACCTTTTGCAAACAAGCTTTTATTTCGAGGACCCAAAGGATATTGAGCTAATTGGTTCGGTGGTTACCCAACAGATAAACAAGGGCAGAGATGTTATTGATAATATTGGCGAACTGAATAAATCCAAATACAATGTGGATGCCGAACAGGCCTTTGCGTTGGGCGGTGAATCGTTTAAAAAACGGGTCCAGGTTTCCAGGGTGCAACTCGGTTTTTCAGGTGATGATTCTCTTCGTTTTGAGCAGGAGAAAAAAGCGCCGCCTTCGTTGCCTTTTGCCAATAACATTGGATTGGGTAACCATGCCCTCCGTGGTGAGATAAAAAACAGGGAAGGCAAATCAGTAGCAGGTGTGTTGGTGCGTTTGCAAATGATCGTTCCGCAGGATAGTGCGTACAGCGAAGAAGTGCGGGAAGTTTCCCGTGAACAAGTGGAGAAGACCGCCGGCATAAAAAGGATCTATGCTGTGGATTCTGCAAACCATAAACAATTGATTTCTTTAGCAGCTTATGCCAGAACTGATGCAGCCGGAAAGTTTACCTTCAGCGGATTGCCGCAGAACAAAGCTTTTGAAGTGCTGCCCTTGCAGCCCGGCTATCAGTTTGGCTCTTCTAAAGGCGTGCAGGGATTAGAAAAAGATGTTGCCTTTACATTCACGCAATCGCCTCATAAAATACGGTTGCTTTCAAGCCGCGATTTTAATAACCTGAAAAAGGAAGGCTCACTCATTGTAAGAACACCGGAAGAGGCTTCCAAATGGTTTTGGATCATTGCCGGTGCTTTTTTTGTTGGTTTTATTTTACTGCATATTTTTTTAAGCCTGCGCTTTTCACAAGCCGACCAGTTTGTGCTTCCCGTGATGATGTTACTTACAGGTTTGTCATTGATTACTTTACTAAGTCTCCAGGACCCTTTGCGTGACCGTTTTTTGGCACGAAGTACTTTATGGTATTTTATCGCAGGCTTTGCTGGCATATTCTTTTTGTTGCTCTTTGATCTGAAGCGCTTTACGGCTGACTCAGGATTGTACAGGATGTTTGCATTTAAAGGAAGGGAAGGTGGCAGGGGAATCCAGTGGGCAGGGCTTGCCGTGGTGTTACTGGTACTGACGATTTTATTAGGCACAGGGCCCGAGGGCAGTGGTGTAAAAGTGAACCTTTTTGGATTTCAGCCAAGTGAAGTAATAAAGTTCCTGATCATCGTTTTTCTCGCAGGCTTTTTTGCCGCCAATGAAAAGTTCATTTCTGAATACGCCACCATGCAAAAAAGGTGGTCTTTCTTTTCCTTTGCTTTAGGCGCTATCCTTCTTTCTATTCTTCTCTTTTTAATGTTGGGTGATCTGGGGCCTGCGATTGTGGTTTGTTTCACTTTCATCATTTTATTTTCTTTTTCCCGTGGTGATTTTGCCTATATGGCCGGCGCTGTTGTCTTGTTTGTTTTAGCCAACTGGGTGTTTAATAATATCTGGATCGCAACGGCGGTGACGGTTATTGGTTTAGTGGCGACCATGTTGCTGGTTCGCAAGCAGGTCAGTGAATCAGCCATCATGGCTTTGGTAGTGATGGGTGGCTTTATGCTGATTGACCAGGTGCCTGTTTTACAAAATTTATTTCCCGGCCCGGTGCAGCGCCTAACCGACCGTAAATCTATTTGGTTAAATAAATGGGACAATGAAGTATTTGGCGGCGATCAGATTGCCAATGGTATCTGGGCCATGTCAAGCGGTGGTGTGCAGGGGCAGGGTGTAGGCGAAGGATTTGCTAAAACCATTCCCGAAGCCCATACCGATATGATCCTTCCTTCTATGGGTGAGGAATTTGGCTGGGCCGGAATTGTTGCTGTTTTTATTTTATTCCTGCTTTACCTGCACCGCTCCATTATCATTGGGCGGCAAACGGGGCGTCCTTTCCTATTTTACATCTGCGCCGGCATTGGTATTGGAACGTTTGTACAATTTTTATTGATCGCCGGAGGTTCTATTGGCGCTTTGCCCTTATCAGGTGTTTCGCTTCCTTTTGTAAGCTATGGAGGTACTTCACTCATTTGTAATTTACTGGCGGCCGGATTTTTATTGTCGGCATCCATGGTCAGGGGAAGCGTGGTGCAAATGAATTATATCGTAAGGCAACAGGATAGAAATTTAATGCCGGCATTAGTAGCTGCCTGTGTTGGATTAATTCTGTTAACGGTTAATGTTTCCCGTTATCTTTTTAATAATAAGCAATGGGTAGTGCAGCCGGCCCTGGTGGCCGACAGAAGCGGTGCCCGCATGTTCAGTTATAATCCACGCATTGCCATTTTAATGAACCGGCTGCAGGCAGGATCTGTGTACGATAGAAAAGGAAAGCTCCTGGCTACCAGCAAACCTGAAATGGTATTGCAGCAAAGAGATTCACTGGTAGCGGCCGGATTGGACCTGCGCCATCTTCAATCCGTCACGCACAGGCGATTGGATCGTTACTATCCCTTTGAAGAAAATATGTTTTTCTGGACAGGCGATGCCAATACCAATGTATTCATGGGCGGAATGAACGGCTATTTTGCCGAGTATGAACTGGATGCGGAGCTGCGGGGCTTTGAAACGCCCATTAAAAATTATACGGTTACGGCCAGCCGGTTTCGGGAGAACCGTTTTCTGCCGCGAACGGTTACGGAAATGACCGTTGCCGAAAAAGACTACAGTGCTTTGGCGCCATTGCTCCTCGCAGGCATTAACAGCGTGGAAGTGGAAAAGTTCAAGCAAAGAAACCGTGACGTGCAGCTCACCATGGATGCGGCTCTGCAAACAAGCATCCAGCAATCTTTTGCCAAAGATGATTCCCTGCAGGATAACAGGATCTCTGTCGTGATCATGGAAGATTCAACAGGAGATGTGATCACATCCGCCATGTATCCCTTGCCGCCGGTCAATAGTTGGGAGCAACTAACGATGCCCCTTGCAGAACAAAACAAGTTGCCGTACTGGAACACCAATACAGATCTTGGTTTTACCTATGCCACACAGCCCGGCTCCACTGCGAAATTAGCCACTACATTAGCGGCCTTTAATAAACTGGGAATGGCGGCTGCAAAAAAAACAATCTTAATTAAACCCCAGGACCTGATCCGCATTAAAAGTGCTGAACCCGATGAGCCGGGGAACATAAACCTGGAAAGAGCCCTGATCAAATCAAATAACTCTTTTTTTATTAAGCTGGCCAATGAAGAGCAGTTGCAGGAAGAAATGGCAACGGTTTATATGCAAACCGGAATGTTTTTACGGGGTATCGGCGGCTATTTTTATGAGCGCAATCCACATAACCAGCAACAGGAGGAAAAGTGGAGGGACCTGTGGCGTAAAACGGAGTTTACCAGTGTCAGAAGCTATAATAAGAATGACATTCGAAAAACAAGGGGCCGCGGTGTTTCGGGTATGGCATGGGGGCAGGGCGAATTGATTGCCACGCCGGCTGCTGTGGCACGGCTGGCAGCAGGAATTGCCAATCATGGCATCCTGGTTCCGCACCGGTATGTATTAAAGATTAGCGATTCTTCCATAGCCGTAAAGCCGGGCTTTTCTATTGCCAAAGATTCGCAATATGCAGCGACCATAGAGAGTTTTATGTTGAAGCAAAGTGCCAACAAGGTGAAGGATCTGCACATAGCGGTTGCCGGAAAAACAGGCACCCCGGAAAGGATATGGAAGGGCGAACGCATCAACGATGGCTGGTATGTTTTTTTTGCGCCAAAAGCAACGGGGGCGGGCCATGTGGTAGTTTGTATTCGTATAGAGAAAGCTATTGGTTCCAGTGAAGCAGTAAAGTTGGCGGGAAAGCATATTATTCCTAAGTTGCTGGAACGGGGATATATAAAAGGATTTGAATAGAATAAGCAAAAAGTAAAAATTCAAAAGGTTACTCCAATTGCAGGAAGCTTTTTTTTACTTTTTTGACTTTATAGTACCCATAACTGTAAACGTTTTAAAACCATGTTCGACATTTTTAAAAAAGATACGCAGGGGCAGCCAAAGGATGTAAAATATGTTCGCGACACGTTGCTGCAATTCATAAAAGAACAGTTGCGCAAAGCCGAAGGCGGCGAAGGCTCCAATATTAAAGGCTTGCAACTTTTTATTGCCTGCACACCGGAAGAGAGACATATGTACGAGGCCGCCGTTTATCTTGGAGAAGAAGACCGGTTTAAAAATGAGGAAGTGCAGCGCATTGCCGATGATTACGCCATTGAACTGCCGGAGCAATGGAACATGGAAATTAGTTTTAGGGAAAGCCTGCCTGCGGAAGGCATGAAGATCCCAGGCCTGGATGCGGCGCTGTTTATTGCCACCCGCAAAAATACCGTACAGAAAACAGCAACAGCGTATATAAAAGTAAGAATGGGCGAAGCAGAAAAAGAACTTTATACCATTACATCGCAGAGCGGGAAAATTTGCATTGGCAGGGAGAGAAAAGTACAAACTGCCGATGGATTTTACAGGGAGAATGCGATTGCCTTTCCCGAAAAGACAGAGAATGCCAGCAACCGCTTTGTCAGCCGCCAGCATGCACATATTGAATTTGATAACGAATCGGGAAATTTTTTGTTATTTGCTGATGAAGGTGGCGTACCACCGCGGAATAAAATAAAAATACGTTCGGCTAATGATGCCAATCCCATTAAACTATATTCAACCAAAGTGGGATATACTTTAAAAGAAGGCGACCAGGTTTTGCTAGGCGAATCGGCTTTGCTGGAATTTAGTTATTCGGCCGAAGAAAAGAATGTATAGAATGGCAAGAGTGTTTACTATAACAGAAGGATTGGAAAACATGGGTGCGCTGAAAACCGGCGGCCAGGGCTCTGTATATAAAGGAAAAAGGATCGGGGAAATTCTTACGGCTGTTAAACTGTTGCCTACACCCATTCACAGTGAAACCCTGGATGACAAGCATTTTACGGCGTTTCAAAACGAGGTCAACAAACTTAAAAAAGTAAACCAGGATCCCAATCCCAATGTGGTAAAAATTTTAAGCTCCGGTATCACGGATACCGGCAATTTCCCTTTCATTGAAATGGAGTTCATCGAAGGCCCCGACCTCGAAGAACTGCTAAAGCCACCGCATGATCCTGTCTTCACCATAAAAGAAATTATAAAGGTTGCCGAGCATTTATCGAATGCTTTAGCGCACTGTCATAAAGTAGATGTAAAGCACGGTGATGTTAAAAGCAATAATGTAAAATTCAATCTGCACTCCGGCAATTATATTTTGCTGGATTTTGGAATGGCCATGATGTCGGATGAACAGCGCCGCACCAGTTTGCGTCATGCCGGTGCTATAGAATTTATGGCGCCGGAGCAGAATGAAGGCAAGATCTTATTTCAAACGGACATCTACAGTTTTGGTGTCATACTTTTTGAACTGGTGGCCGGCATTGTGCCTTTCCCCTTGCGTGACCGTGGCGAAACCTCCCGCAACATGGTAATGGTGGCGCATATGGAAAGCCCGGTGCCCGATATGCTTTCCCTGCGCAGGCAGCATATCCCCGCCTCGTGGACCGATGAAAGAAAAGAACGTGAGATGCAGGTGCCCGAATGGATTGTGCGGATGATCTATAAATGCCTGGAGAAAAAACCCGAAGCCCGGTATGTAAACGGAACGGAACTTCATAATTATATTGTTTATCACAGCACCTCACCGGTAGCCAATAACAGGGTTGCCACCGATGCCCTCAACAGCCTCCAGAAAGAGAATGAGCAGCTGCGCCGTGAAAATGCTCAATTGCAAAAAGAACTTTTTCAATATCAAAGACGGTCCAATCCCGCCAGTAGCGATTTTGTGCCGGCGCCTCCGGCAAAAAAGAAGAGCCCTGTTGGAATGATCCTGCTTTTTCTTTTCATAGCAGCACTTACCAGTTTCCTGGCCTATACCATTCTTAAGTCGGGGAATAATGAAGAACCTCCCGCAAGCCGGGATACCGCTTCTTCCCAGCCGGTAAAACCCCGCACGGTTATTGGCCAGTACAAAGTGCAGTCGGCAAGAGCTTATTTTCACAATGAACCCGATCCGGCTTCGCGGCGTGGGGCTTATTTAACTCCCTCCAACGATGTGATAGCCGCACTGGATGAAAAGAACGGGTTTATTTATACAGAGTTTACCAATAGCAAAGGACAAACTTCAAAAGGCTGGGTCCTAAAATCAGAGTTGCTGACGCTGGATGAATGGGCCCGCCGCGATTCGACCCAGCAGGCTGTTCGCCTCAGGCAGGAAGATATTAATGCGCAATTGCAGGAAGCCCGGAATCTTCTGGCAAATGACCAGGTACGGGAAGCGCTTTACATTTACGATTATCTGACCCAGCAAGGTGTGCCTGAAGCCATGTATCAATGGGGCAACCTGGCTTTGCAAAGAAAGAACGACAATATCAGCTGCAATGAGGGCTGGGGATGGATACAAAGAGCCAGCGATAAGGGTTATGTACCTGCCAAAAGAACCCTGGGCTTTTTGTATTTATTTGCCGATAGCGAAGATATTTTGATGATCAATGAATACGATAAATGCCAGTATGAAAGAAATGTTTACAAGGGTTCAAAACTTTTGGCCGAGGCCATGATGGCAGGTGATACGACAGCTAAAAGACTTTTGGATGAATTGAATATGCGGAAGACGGATAGTACAGGTGGGCAATAGGTGGCAATGGTCAATGGTCAATGGTCAATGGTCAATGGTCAATGGTCAATGGTCAATGGTCAATTCATCAGAGGTGTACTAAGTTAAGACTGGTTTTTGACTTTTGACTTTTGGCTTCAAATGCATACGTTCTTACTTCCGTAGCTCGAAAACTGGCTTGCAGTTTAAACCGCCTCATCTTGGAACACTCTTTGACTTATATAAAACATGAAAACAATCCTTGCTATATTGGCAATTGGTATCGTTGGATTTTTTGTTTACTCGGTTCTTAAACCTGGCAGAAAGCCTTTGAAAACAGGAACAAAAGGAGTGTATTATTATCCCAGGGCTAATGTTTATTATGATGTGGCCACCGGACAATATATCTATTTCGATGAAGCTGAAAAGGCCTGGAAGCAAAGCAAAAACTTTAGCGAAGAGCAAAAACTTTCCCTGGGTGAAAAGGCCGTCATTTCCAACCCGTCTTCTCCCATATGGAAAAATAATGACCAGGATAAACTGGTGTACAGTGTCAATTTATATTCTTCTCCAAACGATCTGAAGCAAAAATTTCATACAGATTCTTTAAGCAGTCTTCCGCCTCCCAAGGTGGCAGTAGCACCCCCAAAAGATGTAAAACCGCAGGAAAAGCCTGGGGAAGAAAAGCCCAAAAGCGGTTTCAAAAAATTTTTGGAAAAGATTTTCAAGGGAAAAGACAAAGCCAAAGATTCCTGATCATTGGGTGGCAAACGTTTTATTCGGGAAGCTATAAACCTGTATTGCGTAAAATTTCGCCGTTTAAAATGGGGCGGTTACAGTTTTTTGCAAGGTTTTAGCCGCTGCAAATCGGGCTGTTTTGGTGAGTTTTCGTCGATACTTTACTTTTGAGGATTATTTCATTTATTCAAAACAAGCCAAAAATGCATAATACTATCGAGAAAGCTGATGGTAAACTGGGAATCTTAATTCCTGGTTTAGGGGCAGTGGCCACTACGGTGATTGCCGGGGTGGAGGCCGTAAAAAAGGGCCTTGCTCAACCAGTGGGGTCACTGACCCAGATGGGCAATATCCGCCTGGGCAAAAGAACCGAGAACCGTTACCCCAAGATTAAAGATTTTGTACCCCTTACAGACCTGAACAATATAGTTTTTGGTGGCTGGGATGTGTACAGTGACAACGTGTTTGAAGCGGCCAGTAATGCCAAAGTGTTGGAACCCATGCTGCTGCATGCCGTAAAGCCGGAACTGGAAGCCATTAAGCCCATGAAAGCTGTTTTTGACAAAAGCTATGTTTCTAACCTGGATGGCAATCATATTAAAGAAGCCGCTACCAAGTGGGAACTGGCAAAAATGGCCATGGATGATATTGAGAACTTCCGCGAGGCCAATGACTGTGCAAGAGTAGTACTGGTGTGGTGTGGTTCTACCGAAAAATACATAGAAACTTCTGCGGTTCATGAAACCATTGAAAGCTTTGAGCAGGGTCTGAAAGACAACGATCCGAACATTG
Organism: uncultured bacterium; assembly: GCA_966095395.1. Classification (GTDB taxonomy): domain Bacteria; phylum Bacteroidota; class Bacteroidia; order Chitinophagales; family Chitinophagaceae; genus Flavisolibacter. Next base: position 98,003 of record CBHTSW010000007.1, read on the forward strand.
CTCCTTCCATGATTTATGCCTATGCCGCTATTAAGCTGGGCGTGCCTTTCATGAATGGTGCTCCCAACCTGAGCTGCGATATTCCGGCCTTGATTGATCTGGCCAAAGAAACCAATACCCCCATTGGCGGTAAGGATTTTAAAACCGGTCAAACCCTGATGAAAACCATCCTGGCTCCGGGCCTGCATGCAAGAGCCCTGGGTGTAAAAGGTTGGTTCTCCTCCAACATCTTAGGTAATCGTGATGGTTATGTGTTGGATCATCCGGATAACTTTAAGACAAAGGAAGTTTCCAAGCTCTCTGTTCTGGAAGACATCCTGCAACCTGATATCAATCCTGAACTGTACGGTGAGATCTACCATAAGGTACGGATCAACTACTATCCTCCTCATGGCGACAACAAGGAAAGCTGGGATAACATCGACATTTTTGGCTGGCTGGGTTACCCCATGCAGATCAAGATCAATTTCCTGTGCCGCGATTCGATTCTGGCTGCACCAATTGTACTGGACCTGGCTTTGTTTGCTGACCTGGCTAAAAGAGCCAACATGTCCGGCATCCAGGAGTGGTTGTCTTTCTACTTTAAATCGCCCCAAACGGCACCGGGTCTGCGTCCGGAGCATGATATCTTTAAACAACTGATCAAATTGCAAAATACGCTTCGCCATATGATGGGTGAAGATTTGATCACTCATCTGGGACTGGATTACTACCAGGATCTGGTGGAAGTGTTATGATGTTTACAGCAAAAGCTATCTCCACGTGCCTTGGAATCGGGTACATTCAAAAAGGTGCAGGTACTGTAGCCGCTTTGGGCGGGTGCATAGCCTGGTACTTTATCCAGTCACGTGGGGGCAATGCCTGGTTTACCATATCAGGCATTTTTGCTTTGCTGCTGGTTGGTGTCTGGTCGGCTTATATTGTGGAGAAGGAATGGGGCCACGACAGCAACAGGATTGTGGTAGATGAGTTATTGGGCATGTGCATCAGTCTTTTTTTGGTGCCCGTGACCTGGAAATATATCATGATCGCGTTTGTTCTGTTCCGTTTTTTCGATATTGTTAAACCGTTGTATATTAGAAAAGCAGAATCCTGGCCGGGTGGCTGGGGTGTAATGGCTGATGATCTGCTGGCAGGAATTTACAGCAACATTTTGCTGCAGCTGATAGTTAAATCGGGATGGTTTTGAAAATTGTAACTTTTGCCAAAGCTCAAATCGCTTCTTTGATTGCTTCGATCATTGATTATTGGTGTACGGTTATTGCGGTAGAAGTGGTAGGCGTTTGGTATGTGTGGGCCAGTGCTATTGGAACCATTATTGGTGGCATCACCAATTTTTCGCTGGGCCGCAACTGGGTTTTCAGAAGAAGGGAGAAAGCCCGTCATGCACAAATGATCAAGTACTTAATTGTGTGGACAGGATACTTAATCTTAACCACCTCCGGTGTGTTTGTTTTAACCCATTACACGCATTTGAACTATGTTATTTCGAAGGCCACCGTTTCATTGGTAATGGCCGTTTCGTATAACTATCCTTTACAGAAAAAATTTGTTTTTAGATAATATGGCGTTGGGAAATATGAATGTTATGAATTGTTATAATAGCAATTTGAAAACCATTAAACGCTTAAAAAATTGCTATGGAAACTAAGCCCATGCGGGTAAAACTGCAATTCGGAATTTATAAGATCATTGATCCTTTTGTAAAGCTGCTGGTCAAAATCGGCTTTACGCCCAATACCGTAACGGTCATTGGTTTTATCTTAAACATTGGTGTGGCCGTTGTTTTTGTGGCAGGGGCAGAAAAAACCAACAGGGGTGACCTGTCGTATGTTGGCTGGGCCGGGGCTTTGATTTTATTTGCCGGTTTATTTGACATGCTGGATGGACAGGTGGCCCGCCTGGGAAAAATGAGTTCTTCTTTTGGCGCTTTGCTTGATTCCGTACTTGACAGGTATAGCGAATTGTTCATGTTCCTTGGCATTTGTTATTACCTGATAGCGCAACACTATTTTATTTCTTCTCTTTTTGCTTTTATCGGCCTTATAGGTTCTATGATGGTAAGCTATACCAGGGCCCGTGCCGAAGGATTGGGTATTGAGTGTAAGGGTGGATTGATGCAAAGACCCGAGCGGATTGTTTTGATTGGTACAACAGCTTTAGCCTGCGGTATTGCCTCTATGTATATTGGCGGAGATTATAAGCTGTACATCAAAGGCATAAAGTACCATGTGTTTGAAACCATGACCATCTTTACGCTTCCTTTAACCATTCTTGCCATACTCACCAACCTTACGGCATTCCGCCGGTTGATGGATGCCAAAGCCGCACTGGATGCAAAAGATAAAATGAAAAAGCAGGTTAAATCTGCCGTGTAAGGTTGGGTGTTGAACAAATCAGGCTTCGGTTGCTGTTCGGGAGCTTACAGCTTTAAGGTGTGAAACGGCCTGCTTTCACTGTTCATTCCCGTTGTTTAGGGTGAATTGGCCATCCGCCATTCACCATCCGCCATTTCCCTTCTTTGTAATTCTATAACGTATCATAAAAGGGATAGTTTTACTTTTGCACGTTGTTTAAACTCAAGCAGAAAATGTTTCAGATCGAAAGTAAAGTGCAGCAGGAGATCATCGCAGAGCCTACATTAGTCACGACCAGTAATTCCCTGTTTTCTCTTAAAAGCATCCGGTTTTCACTTATCGCTTCCTTGCTCTATCTTTTGGTTTCGTATTTTCTTATAGGATTTAAAACCGATCAGTTACTGCTTCTTTTTATATTCAATTCACTTTATTTCGCCAGTCGGACAACGAGAAGATTTATTACCGGGTTTTCCATCTTCATCGTGTATTGGATCATTTTCGATTACATGAAGGCGTTTCCCAATTACCGGTATAATACCGTGCATATTGAGTCACTTTACCATCTCGAAAAAAACCTTTTTGGGGTTTCATGGCACCATGCGGTGGTAACTCCCAATGAATTTTTTGCGCAGCATCACACCACTTTTGTGGATATACTCAGCGGTATTTTTTATTTGTGCTGGATTCCCGTGCCGCTCCTTTTTGCCGGTATCCTGTTTTTTAAGAACAGGAAATATTTTTTTTATTTTTCTCTTACCTTCTTTTTGGTAAATCTCATTGGCTTTGTGGGTTACTATGTTTATCCAGCTGCACCGCCCTGGTATGTAGCGCAAAAAGGCTTTGAATTTATCGCCCATACGCCGGGCAACACGGCGGGCCTGGGCCGGTTCGATGCTTTTTTCGGAGCCAACATCTTTGCCAGTATTTACAGTAAAAGTTCCAACGTATTTGCCGCCATGCCCTCGCTGCATGCTGCCTATATGCTCATCGTGGTGTATTATTCAGTAAAAAGCGGGATGAAAAAAAGGTACAGCCTCCTGTTTGCTTTTATTATGTTGGGTATTTGGTTTTCCGCAGTGTATAGTTCCCATCACTACATACTGGATGTGTTGGCCGGGGCAGTTTGTGCCGTCATTGGAATTTTCTTATTCCAGCTGTTTGCCCGTTCTGCAGCAGGAAAAAAGCTGGTGAATGGTTTAATGGCGGCAACCCGCAAATAAGGGCACAGGTGAAAGAGCCGGAGCCTTTTAATGACTGCAATAATTTCTGACACCTTTCTCCTCTATCCCTGCGCAGTTAAATTATGTCTTTCAAAACTGTCTTCACAACGAATGAATAATGAAAAGTCTTATGAAAGACTTAGATTATTTTATTTTTTGAAACCCGGATAAAAATCTTTCAATAACTTTCAAACCTGATTATTCAATTTCTTACATAACACCATCTTGACACTATGGGAGATTTTCAAATAAAAGTTCAGCCTAAGACATACGATGCCGTTATTGTTGGTTCAGGCGCTGGCGGCGGTATGGCGGCCTATATGCTTGCCAATGCAGGACTTAGTGTAGCGCTATTAGAAGCCGGTCCTAATTATGATCCTGCCAAAAACGTGACGCAGTTAAAATGGTCGTACGAATCGCCCCGGAGAGGCGCCAGTACTAAGTTTCGTCCCTTTGGCGATTTTGACGCCTGTTATTGGGGATGGGAAATTGACGGCGAGCCTTATACCAAAGCACAAGGCACAAAGTGGGACTGGTGGCGTGCCCGTATGTTGGGGGGAAGAACCAATCACTGGGGACGCATCTCCCTTCGTTTCGGTCCCAAGGATTTTAAAAGAAAAAGTATTGATGGCTTAGGCGACGACTGGCCTATTGGCTATGAAGACATAAAACCCTATTACGACAGAGTAGATAAACTCATTGGCGTTTTTGGAACCAATGAAGGGTTGGAAAACGATCCTGACGGCGTTTTTCTTCCGCCTCCCCGGCCAAGACTTCATGAATTATTTATAAAAAAAGCGGCCACGCAAGCCGGGGTGAATGTGATCCCTTCACGGCTTTCTATTCTTACCAAAAAATTAAACGACCAGCGCGGCTCCTGCTTTTTCTGCGGACAATGCAACAGGGGCTGCCAGGTATATGCCGATTTCTCTTCCTCCTCTGTGTTGGTAAAACCGGCACTGGCCACAGGCAAGGTAGACCTTTACGACAATGCGATGGTGCGGGAAGTGCTTACCAATAAAGAAGGACTGGCTACCGGTGTTTCCTACATCGATAAATCGGATATGCAGGAATACCAGGTAAAAGGAAAAACCGTGATACTGGCAGCCAGCGCCTGCGAGTCTTCAAGACTGCTGTTGAATTCCAAATCTGCGCGCCATCCCAACGGACTGGCCAACTCCAGCAATGTGGTGGGTAAATACCTGCACGACTCCACCGGTGCCGCCATGGGTGGTATATTGCCGCAGTTGTTTGACCGCAAGCGGTATAATGAAGACGGGGTGGGCGGCATGCATGTGTATTCTCCCTGGTGGCTGGATAATAAGAAACTGGACTTCCCAAGAGGCTATCATATTGAGTACTGGGGCGGGATGGGAATGCCGGCCTATGGCTTTAGCTGGGGCATGGAAAACCTGAACGGAAAATATTTAGTGAAGGGCCAGCAGAAAGAAGCGGGTGGTTATGGCAAATCGCTGAAAGAAGACTACCGTTTCTTTTACGGTGCCGGTGTAGGTATGGCAGGAAGGGGAGAAGCCATTCCAAGAGAAGATAATTATTGCGAGATTGATCCCAATGTAGTGGACAAATATGGTATTCCGGTGCTGCGCTTTAATGTAAAATGGAGCGATTACGAGATCAAGCAGGCAAAGCACATGAAGGAAACCTTTAAAGAAATCATGCACAACATGGGCGCCGTGGTTACCTGGGGCGGTAACGATGATGAAAAAAATGATTACGGACTGGAAGCACCGGGAAAGATTATTCATGAAGGCGGTACGGCACGCATGGGCAATGACCCCAAACGTTCTGCATTAAACAAGTACAACCAGGCACACGATTGCAAAAACCTGTTTGTAATGGATGGGGCAGCATTTGTTTCCCAGGCAGATAAAAATATTACCTGGACCATCCTGGCCCTTGCCATGAGAGCTTCGGAATACCTGGTAAGCGAAATGAAGAAAAACAATATTTAATCGTAAAACGTGAGACGGCAGATGTGAATGGAAGGAACGCTTGATTACTAGCTATCGGTAGATAGGTTGTAATTAAGGGAATGCCAAATTCACGATTGACGTTTGACCATTCACGAACTTATAAACTTGTGAACTCGTAAACTGATAAAAATGGATAGAAGAGAATCCCTCAAACTCATTGCCTGGAGCACCGTCTCCACCAGCCTGATACTGGATGCCTGTAAGACGAAGGATAAGCCGGATGAAAAAGCAGCAGTGAAAGAAAACCCGGCTTCTACCGTTGACCGCATGGCGGAAGAAAAAGAGGAGTATGAAAGGCTCACTTCTTTTACCTTCTTTAATGAACACGAAATGGCTACCATTGCTGTTCTTTCAGATATCATCATTCCCCGAGATGAAGTGTCCGGCAGCGCCACCGATGCCAAAGTGCCCGACTTTATTGAGTTCATGGTAAAAGAAAAACCCGAGCTGCAAACACCCATGCGTGGCGGATTGCGCTGGCTGGATATGCAAATGGCAAGGCAGCACGGCAAATCATTTAAAGACTGTACGGGGCAACAGCAAATTGCCATGGTGGATGCTATAGCTTATCCCAAAAAAGCGGCCCCGGAAATGAAGCAGGGGGTTAGTTTCTTTAACCTGATGCGCAACTTAACAGCGTCCGGGTTTTATACCTCAGAAATGGGAATTAAAGACGTGGGCTATGCAGGCAACAAACCCAACCAATGGAACGGCGTACCTGATGAAGTGTTGAAACAATACGGCCTGGCATACACTGAAAAGGAATTAAAAGAGTGTGTAAGCTTTAGCTGATTTGATAATTGCGTTTTGTTCTGTTTTCACCAATTTGAAACTTCGGTCATGAATAAGAAATTTTTACTGCTTCCGCTGTTGGTGCTTTTTGTAATGACCATTGCGGCACAACAAAAAGCAAAACCGGAGGACACTGAAGTGTGGACCCCAGTTCCAAAGGCCGTGGCACCAGGCCATACTTGTGATGCTCCTTCTGATGCGGTCGTCTTGTTCAATGGCGCTGATCTGAACCAGTGGGTCTCGGCCAGCGACACTACAAAGCCTGCAAAATGGATCGTGCAGCACGGGTTGTTTAAAGTAGACAAAGCAGTCGGCGATATTCAAACCAAAGCCCGGTTTACAGACTACCAGTTGCACCTGGAATGGCGGGTGCCCGAAAATATTACAGGCAAAGGCCAGGCCCGTGGTAACAGCGGTATTTTTTTAGCCTCCGTGTTTGACGGCGGGTACGAACTGCAGATCCTCGATTCGTATAACAACACAACCTATGTAAACGGGCAGGCGGGCAGCGTTTACAAGCAATACATTCCACTGGCTAATCCAACCAGACCACCGGGAGAATGGCAGGTGTATGATGTGATTTGGACAGCGCCCCGTTTTAATACGGATGGCAGCCTGAAATCCCCTGCACGGGTAACAGCCCTGCTCAATGGTGTTTTGGTGCAAAACAATGTAGAACTGAAAGGAAGAACAGAATACATCGGGCAGCCTTCTTACAAGGCTCACGGTGCAGCTCCCATAAAATTACAGGCACACGGCGATCCCAGCGAACCAATCAGTTTTCGCAATATCTGGGTAAGGCCTCTGTAAGCCCGGCTCGGGTGCTGGCGGTTTCATGGACGATCCCTTTAGAAAATAAAACGGGTAAATGACCTTAAACATAAATGAGAGGATAAGGCTTGAATTGACCGCGGAAAGACACGCCAAAGCCTTTTATGATGCGGTGGATAGTAACAGGGAACATCTTTCAGCGTTTTTGCCCTGGGTTGACAGTATGCAATCAGTAGGCGATTTTCATAGTTATATCAAAAACTGTGAGTTGCTTTATCAGCAAAAAAAGGAAGTAAGCTTTGTAATATTGCTAGACGATGCGCTGGTCGGCAGAATAGGACTGCATCATTTAGATCCTCAAAACAAAAATGCTGCCGTTGGGTACTGGCTGACGAAGAATGCTGAAGGGAAGGGAATCATATCACAATCCTGTAAAGCGCTTATTACATTTGGATTTCAGGAATTGGGGCTGCACCGGATTGAGATAAAAGCAGCGACCGGTAATGTGAGAAGCCAGGCCATTCCCGAAAAATTGAATTTTAAAAATGAAGGAATTCTAAGACAAGCCGAGTGGGTCAACAATCAATACCTCGACTTGTACATCTATTCAATGTTGGATTTCGAGTGGACGGAAAAAGCAATGCGCCGGTAACGAAAAAGGTGTTTCTGAAGCAGCGGTATTCTATGTCCTTCAGTTTCACCCTTAAATTTGATGAAAGTTATGTCGTTGAGCCACTGCAATCAAACCCCTGTTTATAAAACATCATGTTACGGGCTGCTGCTTCTGTTTAAAGGATGGTCAACCGTACCTCCCTGCCTAACCCGGTCTCAAAGATTTTAAAAAGTGTTGAAAGCTGAATGTCACATTTGCCGTTTCAAGCCTGGAAATGTAGCTTTTTTGTGTTCCTATCTTTTTAGGCAGTTCTTCCTGTGTGATATTCGCTTCCTTGCGGGCTTCTTTGGGCATTTGGCAAATCACAAAAATAATTCGCCTTCGCTTCAAATTTGTTACACTTTGGACTGCCAATAGCTCCATATTTGATGTCCAGCAATTCGTCAAATGACTTAGCGTTTTTTTTGTCTTCCTTTTTGCTTTTCATTTTCTTTGTTTTTGAGGTCGAAGTATTCTTTCATTAGCCGCTTGGCCTGTTAGCTGAAGGCGTTAGTGTTTTATGACTTGTACAAAAACATTTTCTTGCTTTTCAAAAGAACTTTTAAACCATTTTACGCCTCGAATGCTAAAATCGTAAACTATAAAAATGATGTTTGTAAATTAGGCTTGTAAGAAAAAGATATCCTCATTTAGTTGTGCAATCAACTTCTTTTCATCGCCTATTATTTTTTCTCTTGAAACTCTCTGCACCGCTTTAAGGCAACAATTGCATTTCCCCTAATATATGCAACTCTATTGCGCAAATACAACTACTGTGAGGCAGAGTGCCGGAGCTGTGAGTAAAAACTACCTTCCATTTAGCCGCTTATGCACGACCAGCATTACCCAATAGAATTGCCAGGCGTACATGTGTTCGATCGCCTATAGTCGGACACAACGCCAGAGAGCCCCCACACCAGCAATGCAGCCTGGTTACAAAAAATCAACTTCCTTTCCAATTCACCCCAAAAATGTTAACACTTAAGCATTCAAACCATAGTTTTCATTTCATTGATTAATTTCACGGCTTGAACGACCTTCACCTGGTTTTTCATTGCTACGATTGCTTCTAAAGATTGAATCATTAACAACACCATTGTTTCAGGAAAATCACGCAAGGCCTTTGGCCTGGTGAATGTAGTAGATATGAAGCCACATTATTATCATTATAAGGAGCCTTTTGATCTGGAAGCCGGAGACGTATTGCCGGAACTGATCATTGCCTATCATACCTGGGGGAAACTGAATGCAGCAAAAGATAATGTTATCTGGATCTGCCATGCCCTCACGGCCAACTCCGATGCAGAACAATGGTGGAAAGGCATGATCGGTGAAGGTGCTGTGTTTGATCCTTCGCAGCATTTTATTATCTGTGCCAATATTCTCGGGTCTTCCTATGGTACTACCGGGCCAACGAGTATAAATCCCAAAACCGGTGAGCCTTATTATCATCAGTTTCCTTTGATCACCATTCGTGATATGGTGGCGGCTCACGAGTTGTTGCGAAAACAGTTGGGTATTCAAAAAATACAATTGCTGGCCGGCGGGAGCATGGGTGGCTACCAGGTGCTGGAGTGGACGGTCATGCACCCTTCCGTAATCGAAAAACAATTTTTGATTGTCACCACGGCCCGGGAAACCGCCTGGGGCATTGCCATTCATACCGCGCAGCGCCTGGCCATAGAAGCCGACAGTACATGGAAAGAAGGCGGTCCTAAAGGGGGAGAAAAAGGCCTGGCGGCGGCAAGGGCCATGGGCATGATCACCTACCGGAATTATGCCTCTTTTGTGGCTACGCAAACCGATGAAACAAATGACAAACTGGACGACTTCAAAGCCTCCTCGTATGTAAAGCACCAGGGAAATAAATTAACGAGGCGATTCAGTGCCCACTGCTATTGGACCTTAACGAAGGCGCTTGATACACACAACCTTGCCCGGGGGCGGGCGGAAACCGTGGAAGCGGTTTTACAGGTCATCAAACAACCCACTTTAGCCATTGGTATTAAAGGCGATGTGCTCTGTCCTGTAGAAGAGGTCCGGTCTATGGCCAGCCATATCCCTCATGCAAAATTCATCCAGATTGATTCCTTATATGGCCATGATGGATTTTTAGTGGAAACAGGTGCCATTAGTGCACACATTAAAGAATGGCTGGTAATGCAGCCGCAAACCATTTCCGTATGATCAGTGTACAATTGGAATTGCAAGGTGCCGAACAACATTCCTTCCAGGCTGTTGATGCCAAGGGAAACGTTATACAATTGGATGCGAATGAGTCAGCCCAAAATACCAATCTGGGCGCACGACCCATGCAATTGCTGTTGATGGCCCTGGGTGGTTGCAGCGGCGTGGATGTGCTCTCCATTCTGAAAAAGCAAAAACAAAAAGTAGAACAGCTATCCATAACCATTCAGGGCGAAAGGGCCAACACCGTTCCTTCTCCCTGGAAATCGGTGCATATCATCTTTAGTTTTAAAGGCGAGCTGGATGCGCAAAAATGTGAAAGGGCCTGCTCGCTTTCAGTGGAAAAGTATTGTTCGGTAGCCGAAACCCTCCGGCTGGCGGGTGCAAGTATTACGTGGAAAGCAATCGTCAATCAAAATTCTTACGCTTCTTAATATCTTATCATGCAACAACGCATTACCAAAGCCATTCGCACACAAATTGAACGCACCGGGGAAAAAGAACACGCCTCACCCCTGTTTCTGACCAGCAGTTTTTGCTATGATGATGCCGAAGAAATGCGGGCCGCTTTTGCCGATGAAAACGACAATAATATCTACAGCCGTTTTTCCAATCCCAACGTACAGGAGTTTGTGGACCGTATGTGTGTGCTGGAAGGCGCCGAAGCCGGCTATGCCACGGCATCGGGAATGAGTGCCGTTTTTGCTTCTTTTATGACCTTTTTGAAAGCAGGCGATCACTTGCTTTGCTGCCAGGCCATTTTTGGAAGTACCCATACGGTGGTTACCAAATATTTGCCGAAGTACGGCATACAATACACCTATGTGGCGGCCGATAAGATGGAAGAGTGGGAGGCTGCCATACAGCCCAATACCAGGATGATCTACCTGGAAACACCTACCAACCCGGGCCTGGATATTATTGACCTGGAAGCCGCAAATGCGCTGGCCAAAAAACATAATTTGATTTTGAACGTGGACAACTGCTTTGCCACACCCATTGCGCAGCGACCTATTGAATACGGCGCCGATTTGGTAGTGCATTCGGCTACCAAATGGCTGGATGGACAGGGAAGGGTCTTGGGCGGCGTTGTTTTAGGCAAAAAAGAATTGATACAGCAGATCTATTTATTCTGCCGCAGTACGGGTCCGGCCATGTCGCCCTTTAATGCCTGGGTATTAAGTAAAAGCCTGGAGACCCTGGAAGTGCGGATGGAGCGGCATGCGGCCAATGCGGCTTACCTTTCGGAGAAACTAAATGTTCATCCTAAGATCAGCTGGCTGAAATATCCTTTTCTGCCCGGCCATCCGCAGTATGCCATTGCCAAAAAACAAATGAGTGATGGCGGTGGAATTTTTTGTTTTGAATTAAAAGGCGGTATAGAAGCAGGCCGTAAATTCCTGGACAGTTTGAAGATGCTTTCCCTTACTGCCAACCTGGGCGATACAAGAAGCATTGCTTCGCACCCGGCCAGTACCACGCATGCCAAGCTCACCGAAGAAGAAAGGTTGCAGGTGAATATAACACCGGGACTCATCCGCATTTCAGCGGGGCTGGAAAACCGGGACGATATTTTGCAGGATATTGCGCAGGCGTTGGATGTGTTGTAATGGGTAAAGATGCAAAAAGATTAAGATGACAATTATGTAGTCAGCAATTTTGCTACTATTGAACTCCCGTTGCGTTGCACTCTTCAACTGCAACAAGACCATTGAGCAATATATGCTTGCTGTAAAAACCAACCAACAATCCAGCCATGCAACACCGCTTAGCGACCAATGAGGATATTGATTTCATCTACGACATCTACATGGACGAACGATCCAATCCTTATCTCACCTACGACTTCATGGAGAAGAAAGATTTTGAAAAGATCTACGATGACATATTAGCCACGCATACTTTATACATCGCAGAAGAAAACAGCCAACCCATTGGTACTTATCGCCTGGTTCCCAAACAATACCGCCAGGCGCATACGGTGTATTTGGGAAGCTTTGGTATTCCTCACGCCTTAAAAGGGAAGGGCTATGGGTTTAAAATTCTGGAGGAAATAAAGAAAAATGTGCAACAAAATGGTCAATTAAGAATTGAGCTTACCGTTGATTTGGATAATGAAGCCGCCATCAGCCTTTATAAAAAAGCAGGCTTTGAAATAGAAGGCACCATCCGCAACAGCTACAGGCTAAGCACCACCGGGCTGCTGTACGACGAATATCTGATGGCCGTGCTCTTATGAGCTGAATCCTCCTTCTGCCGTTATTACCTCTCTGCTTCTACTCTGGTATAAACATTGTAAAAAAAATACAGACGGTTATTAAGGGATTTAAATATTCATTTCATGAAAAAAGCTTTGCTTGCTTTTTGTGCCTGTTTTTATATGTTGCCTGCACTTCAGGCACAAAACGATACAGTGGGAAAGGCGGTGGAGGACACCCTGATTCAAAACGAAAACAGATTGGCGCTTCCTACTACAGAAAAATTTGATAACAACGATGTATACATCATAAAAAAAGGCGTCGACATTCCTCTGACGGTTGCGGGTGTAGCCTGGTCGCTCTATGGCTTTAGCAAGATCTATAACAAGGACACGTCCACCACGGCCCAAATAATGGCACTGAACAGGAATAAAGTCAGCCGGTTTAACCGTTCGGCAATAGATCAGTACTCGCAAAAGGCATTTGATGCTAGCAATGTCTTTTTCTATGGGGCCATGCCGCTTCCGCTGGTGTTGATGGTGGATCAAAAAATAAGGCAGGATGCCTTTAAGGTTTTGTTTTTATACCTGGAAGCGATGGGCATCACGGGCATTTTCTATACAAGTGCAGCCTATATACATGATAAGTACAGGCCCTATGCGTACAACCCGCAGGCACCCCTTGACAGGCGGAAAAGAGGCGGCGCCAAAAATTCTTTTTACGCAGGTCATGTGGCGCTTGTAGGAACGTCGGTATTTTATGTTGCCCAAACCTATGCCGCCTACCATCCCCACTCAAAAGTTAAATGGCTTTTTTATACGATGGCATCTGCAGCCACAGCGGCTACCGGATACTTAAGGTATAAAGCCGGGGAGCATTTTCCTACGGATGTTTTGTTGGGTGTTGGCATGGGAACCCTTTCAGGCATACTGGTTCCGCATTTTCACAAAAATAAACTCATCAAAAACGCTGCTTTGAGCATAGCACCTGTTTTGGGTAGCAGCACCGGATTCAGCGTGGTGCATAAGTTTTGAGGCCACCGGTTGTAACAATTTTTCCCCTTATTCAGGCAGGCATTGTGGAATGCTTTTTTTATAACTAACCTAAAACTTGCACTATGAAGAAGTTTTTAAAAGATAATGGTTTGTCGGTGGTGTTTTTTTTGCTTTTTGTTTTTTCTATTATCGGGCAGGCGGTAACAGGTTTAAAAGAGCATAACCAGCAAGTGCAGCAAGAGGGTGGGCAACCGGTAAACATGAAACAATATTTGACCACCGGTCATTTTTTGCAGGCCACTTTCGAGAACTGGGAAAGTGAGTTTTTGCAGATGGCCCTCTTTGTGGTGTTAACCATTTTTCTTTATCAAAAAGGATCTTCTGAATCAAAGGACCCGGATAAAAAAGAAGAAGTGGATAGAGAGCCGAACCCGCGCCGTAAAAATGCTCCCTGGCCGGTGAAAAAGGGCGGTTTTATTTTAGCCCTCTATAAACATTCGCTTTTTATAGCTTTTGCGGTGATCTTTTTGCTTTCATTTATGATACATTGGTATGGAAGCATGAAAGACTATAACGAAGAGCAGTTGCTGAAAGGCTTGCCCACGGAAACCGCCATGCAATATTTGGGCAATTCCCGGCTTTGGTTTGAATCGTTTCAAAACTGGGAGAGTGAATTTTTATCTGTGTTTGCCATTATTGTGTTCTCTATATACCTCAGGCAAAAGGGTTCGCCCCAATCAAAGCCGGTGGATGCACCGTATGCAGAAACAGGAGGATAGGAGGAGTGGTCCGCCTCTTGGCGGAACACGATGACAGGTAGTATTGTTGATGGAGAAAGAAGAATTAAACGGTTGTTGTAGCAAACACTTCATAGTGCTCCACCTTTTCTTCAAACTCCAGTAAAAATGCTTTATCCTCCGGGTAATACTTTGCTTTTTCATAATCGTCTCCGGCAAAGCGCTTTATCGCTTCCAGGTTTTCCCAAAAGGTGATCAGTTGAAAATGGGCTTCGTGGCCGATGAGCGTTCTTAAAAAGCGAAGTCCCCGGAAGCCGGTTGTTCTTTCATAATCAGGTACAGCTATTCTTTTCAAAAATTCACTGTAGGCCTCATAATTTGATTGGGCAGTCCGGCCATGCCAGATTCTTGCGATCATAAAGTTTGTTTTTGTTGTTGTTTACTTCTATACCAGGCCGATAGAAGACTTATCTAATCTGTCAAAAAAAACGAATGTTCCTCACCGTTTGAAAGCTATATAGCAAACCTGAAATAGCAAAACAACGGGGTAACAATTCTATAACACATCCTTTAACAGTTTAAAACACCTGTAAGTTATGCAAGGTTCTAGTTTTGCCGGATTTAAGATCCGGGGGGCTGAAATCTGGTTCACTCGTTACCATTCTTCCTTCTTATGTACTAAGAAAGAAGTGTTGTGTTGCCTCTTAAAAATTATGTAAAACATTTACAAAATTGTATAACAGCCTGCCCGGCCGTTGCTTCTACATTTGCACCCGCAAATAAACCATACGAACCAAAACCAATTAAAAAATCAAAACCGCCATGAGTAAGAAGGATCGCTTTTTTTTGAGAGCAATTGTGGGTATTATTGCTTTCCTGTTTTTATCAGTACATGTCTATGCACAAAACAAGTTCACCATCAGCGGAACCGTAAAGGACAGGCAAAACGGTGAGTTGTTGATCGGCGCCTCGGTAAAGCTGTCGCCATTGGCGGGAGGGACTGTTACCAATGCTTACGGGTTCTTTTCTTTAACCCTGGCACCCAGCACCTACACCTTGCAGGTAAGTTTTGTAGGCTACACCTCGCATGAACAAATAATTTCCCTTTCCGCAGACCAGCAACTGGTCATTGAACTACAGCCCGCAGCGGCGCTGCAGGAGGTAATTGTTTCCAACAAAAAGAAGAACGCGAATATCTCCCGGCCCATTATGGGAATGGAAAAGCTCAATGTGAGTTTTATCAACCAGTTGCCTGTGCTGTTGGGTGAACGGGATGTATTAAAAAGCATTCAGTTGCTGCCCGGGGTGAAAGGCGCCGGAGAAGGCAACAGCGGCTTTTATGTACGGGGCGGCGGGGCTGATCAAAACCTGATACTACTGGACGAAGCCCCTGTGTACAATGCCTCACACTTACTGGGCTTCTTCTCCACCTTCAACTCCGATGCCATCAAGGATGTGACCATGTATAAAGGCGGCATGCCTTCGCAATACGGTGGCCGCCTGTCAAGCGTTGTGGATGTAAAAATGAAAGACGGCAACAACAGGGATTATGCCGTGAGCGGCGGCATTGGCCTGATTGCTTCCCGGCTTAACCTGGAAGGCCCCATTGTAAAAGACAAAGGTTCGTTTATTGTCAGCGGAAGAAGGTCATACGCCGATCTTTTCCTGAAACTTTCTACCGACTCGGCTCTGAAAAACAACACGCTGTATTTCTATGACCTGAACCTGAAAGCTAACTACAAGCTGGGTGAAAACGACCGCCTTTTTCTTTCCGGTTATTTTGGCCGCGATGTATTGGGGGTAGGGGAAAGCTTCAATACCGATTGGGGCAATGCCACAGGCACCCTGCGCTGGAACCATATTTGGAACAGCCGGCTTTTCAGCAACACTTCTCTTATTTACAGCGATTACAACTATAAGATCAACCTGAAAGCGGGTGACGACCGTTTTATGATCACTTCCCAGATACAGGATATAAATCTGAAACAGGATTTTGATTGGTATATCGATGGTTTCAACAAACTGAAGTTCGGCGCCAATGCCATTCGGCATTCGGTATCGCCGGGCCGCATTGAAACCGTATCTGCGTCCAATATGAAAAGCCGTGAGATGGAAAACCGTTATTCCTGGGAGAGTGCTTTGTATGCTTCGCACGAATGGACACCCGCTGAAAAACTAAACATCGTATACGGTTTGCGGGTGAGCAACCTGCTGGCCACGGGCCCCGGCACATTTTATACCTACGACGCAGAAGGCAAGAGCATTGATACCGTGCAATATGAGAAAGGAAAAAAGGTAGCCAGTTATTGGAACCTGGAGCCCCGCTTCAGTCTCAGTTATCAGTTAGCCGCCGATAAGTCCATCAAAGCCTCGTACAACCGCAATGTGCAAAACCTGCACCTGATCACCAATTCCACTTCGTCTTCTCCCACCGATCTGTGGCTGCCCAGCAGCAACAACGTAAAGCCCGAAGTGGCCGACCAGGTATCCCTGGGCTATTTCCAAAACGTTAAAGATGATTTGTATGAGCTGAGCGTGGAAACCTATTACAAAGCGCTGTACAATCAGATCGATTACCGCAACGGGGCCAGCCTGCAGGCCAACGACCACATGGAAAGTGAGTTGCTGTATGGAAACGGCCGGGCCTACGGGGTGGAGTTTTTGGTAAAGAAAAAGGCGGGCCGGTTCAACGGGTGGGTTGGTTATACTTTGTCAAAAACCGAACGCAAATTTGACGGGATCAATGACGGCAATTATTTCAACGCCCGGCAGGACCGTACCCACGACCTGAGCGTGGTAAGCATTTATAAACTGAATGACCGTTGGTCTTTCTCGGGCACTTTTGTGTACAGCACCGGCAACGCGGTGACCTTCCCTGGCGGCAAGTACAACG
This sequence comes from uncultured bacterium, assembly GCA_966095395.1. Classification (GTDB taxonomy): domain Bacteria; phylum Bacteroidota; class Bacteroidia; order Chitinophagales; family Chitinophagaceae; genus Flavisolibacter. Next base: position 114,799 of record CBHTSW010000007.1, read on the forward strand.
TTGACGGTCAAACAGTCTTTTTTTACCCGCAAAGAAATGCCCACCGCATGCCTGCCTATCACCGCATGGACCTGGCGGCCACCATTGAAAGTAAGCGCAACAAAACCCGTAAGTACCAAAGCGGCTGGACCTTTGGCCTCTATAATGTTTACGGTCGCGAAAATGCTTATGCCATCAACTTTAAAGACGATCCGGACGATCCTTCCAGAACCATTGCCGAACAAACCTCCCTGTTCCGGTTCATCCCCAGCGTTACCTGGAATTTCAAATTTTAAAAACCCAAACCAACCAAAAAATCAAAATGAAAAAGATCAGTTTATTCGCACTTGGCATAACGGCAATTGTATCCTGCACCAAAGAAATTGATGTGAACCTGGATAATGCCGAAGCGCAGGTCGTAATTGAAGGCGGGGTGACCAATGTTTCCCTTGCCCAAGTAAAACTTAGTAAAAGCGTTCCATTCAGCAACAGCAATCACTTTCCTGCCATCAGCGGGGCTGTGGTAAGCATTACCGATAACGAGGGCACAAAGTTCGAGCTTGCCGAAACAGCACCCGGTACCTACAGTAATGCCAGCCTTATTGGAGTTCCAGGCCGTACCTACCAACTACATATTGTTGCCGAAGGAAAAACTTATGCGGCATCGTCCGCCATGCCCTTACCGGTAACACTGGATAGCCTGGTGGTGGAGAAGTTGTTTATAGGCACCGAATCCATTTACATCGTAAAACCCATTTATACCGATCCCCCGCAATTGGGCAACTGTTACAGGTTTATTGAAACCATCAACAACAAGCGGTTTCCCGATGCCTGGGTTTGGGATGATAAGATGCTTAATGATGGCATCAGCTCCATTCCCATGATCCAACACGACAGCACTATTTCCGTAAATGATGTGATAGAGGTGGAGATGCAGTGCGTTGATAAAAACGTGTTCCGTTATTTCGATGCGCTGAGCGGTATGAAACACAATGCCACTACGCCGGCCAATCCTCCCGGCAACATCAGCGGCGGTGCCCTGGGTTATTTCAGTGCATATACCAGCCAGCGGAAAAGGGTGGTTGTTCAATAAGATGTGCTGGTGTACGACTGGCTTAAACTCTTGTACATGTTTTACAAATGGTGTAACAGCAGCCCTTAACCCTGGTTAAAGGTTGCTGTCCGCCAAAGTCAGTCTACATCAAGCTCCATTGTCTGCAACAGTAAAAGAAAGACGATCTGCCCCCACTAACCATTGCCCATTCACTACTCACCACTCCCCATCACTTCTTCTTATTTGCCCGGATACCTTACAAAATTGTAAATTAGTCCCCTGCTTAAGAGAAAATAGGAATGAAGGCTGATTACAATGAAGGCTATTTACTGCAGTGCGTTGCCGGTGGCGATGTGAAAGCTTTTGAACAAATCTATTTGGCATACCGGCCGGTGCTGGCCTCTTTTATTTTTAAACTTTGCCCCTCCAGAGAAGTTACGGAAGAAGTGGTGCAGGATGTTTTTATTAAGATCTGGGCCAACCGGCATCAGCTTGTTCATGTTCATTCTTTTAAAAGTTATTTATTTGTGGCAGCCAGGCACCAGGCCCTGAATGTGCTGCGTAAAATGGTTGCAGAAAGAAAGCGGATGACGGCCTTCCGCGAGGAGACGGCCCTCGCTGTTGCAACGGATAGTGGCCAGCCGGATCTGTATAGTGCATTGGAAGAAGCGATTGACCAGTTGCCACCCCAGCAAAAAAAAGTGTACCTATTATGCCGGCGCGAACACATGGGACACCAGGATGTGGCCACCTATCTGGGCCTGTCGGCGCACACGGTAAAAAAATACATGAAGCTGGCCGTACTGGGTATAAAAAAGCATCTTCTTCTCAAACATAAATCCGAAAGCTTGCGGTACGTTTTCCTGCTTTGGATGCTGCACTAAAAAAAAGTCCTTGGGCAATGGACCCTTTCTCCTTTTTTCATGTGTCTTGATAAATGAAGGCTGTTTTGTTCAAACAAGGCAGCCGATTCATAAGCCGCATTATTTTCCTGTGAGGATCAATTTCTTAACCATAAAACCAAAACATGCGAGAACGATTGCAGGTGCTTTTTAAAAAATACCAGGAGGAGACGCTTTCCGCGGAGGAGTGGATCGAATGGGAACAATTGCTGAAGGAAAAAGACCTGGAAAAGGACGTATATGTACTGATGGAAGAACTATGGAACAAGCAGGGGGCGGGTGACCTGGCCTTCCGTGAGCCCTTAGCCGGTGACCGGGTAATGCAATTGATTCAAAAAAATGCCGCTGGTGCTGAAATTGAGGTAAAGTCAGCCCGTATCATCTCCTGGCGAAAAGCTTTAGTTGCCGCCTCCGTGCTGTTTATGATAAGCCTTGCCGGTGTTTGGATGCTGAGGCCATCCGGGCCATCCAAACCTGATGCCAGCGTCAAACCCATTCACCCGCAATTGCAGGAAAAGGGATTGCCGGGCGGGGACAGGGCCATGCTGCGGTTGGCCGACGGCACTGAAATCGTACTGGATACGGCGCACCAGGGTTCACTGGCGCGGCAGGGAGAAATACAGCTCTTAAAAAATGGTAACGGCCTGTTGTCCTATGTACCATCGTTGCAGGGAACAGCCATAACCCGGGAAAGCCTGTTACCCAATACGGTATCTACCCCGCGGGGGGGACAATATAAGGTAGTGCTTTCCGACGGTACGAAAGTGTGGCTGAATGCAGCTACCACACTCCGTTTTCCTGCAGCCTTTGCCGGCAGTGAAAGAAGGGTGGAGCTTTCGGGTGAAGCCTATTTTGAAGTGGAAAAAGACCCAACGCGGCCATTCCGGGTACAACTGAATGATAAGAGTGTGGTGGAAGTGCTGGGTACCCATTTTAATATTATGGATTATGAGGAAGAGGGGTTGAGTAAAACCACCCTTGTAGAAGGAAAGGTAAAGGTCAGTGCCGGGGAAGAAACAAAAGTCCTTAAACCGGGAGACCAGGTGGTGAACAGAGGAGCGGGAACCATGCAATTGAAAAGCCAAACGAACACCGGCCAGGTGCTGGCATGGAAAAACGGGCTGTTTGATTTTACCAGTGCCGACCTGGGGTCTATTGCCCGGCAACTGGAACGCTGGTACGGAGTTGAGATTTTATTTGAAGGACCGGTGGCCCAAAGGCATATCAGTGGTGTGATTTCCAGGAACAATCACCTGGATACGGTTTTAAAAATGCTTGAATTCACGGCCGGGATTCATTCCCGGAGGGAGGGAGACAAACTGTATTTTTTCTTATAAATCCTTTATAAAAAGCCGGTTGAGCAATCAGCCTGCCCACCAATTGTACAATATGAACAACTGCTTACCATCAATACAATCTGCTATGAGGCGTACTGCTTTTTTATTCCATTTTCAATCAAACATCACATGGCTTTTTCAAAGGCGGGCGGTGTTCCTGTTACTGTTGCTTTGTAATTTTCAGCTCAATGCCAGGAGCTTTGCACAAACGGTAACGATCAATAAAAATCGTGTAACGATTGATGAAATCTTTCGTGATATCCACAGGCAAACGGGATACGAGTTTATGTACAGCAGCGATATTTTGCCTGCACACAGAACCGTGGATATTCATGTCACCAATGCCCCGGTGACCGAGGTGTTGAACACCTGCCTGCAGAACCTGCCGGTTACCTACACCATAAAGGACAAGGTCATCATGGTCAGGGCCACTTCACCTTCTGCGGCGGGGCAACCCGCTCCTTTGGCTTCCGCGGTCAGGGGGAAGGTTATTGATGAGCAGGGAAAACCGCTGGGGTATGCAACGGTTCAGGTAGTGCAGACCGGCCTTATGCTTGTTACAAAAACAGACGGCAATTTCGAGATCGCGGTGTCCCAAAATACTGGAGAGCTCACCCTGCTTGTCAGCTATGTGGGTAAGGCATCGGTTACCAGGGTGCTGGATGAAAAACAGTTTGGAACCTTTCAGCTGGTGGTATTGCGCGACCTGAGCCTGAAAATGGAGCAGGTGGAAGTAAACGGTGTACGTAAAAGAACGCTGGCCTCCACTTCTTCGGTTGTGTTTGACCGTGAGGCCATTGAGCAAACCCAGGCCCTGAGTGTGGGGGATGTGCTGAAATATTTGCCGGGGCAAAGTATGGTGCGTCCAGGGGCCTCCCTCCAGGGAGCCAGCGTGTTAACACTTCGCAACGTGGCGCCCCCCAACACCGACCAGTCGCTGAACAATGCCTTTGGTATTTCCATGCAGATTGACGGAAGCCCGGTGAATAACAACGCCAATATGCAATCGATGAACCCGGGGCTGAACGGTTTTATTTCTTCCCATAATATTGTAACGCCCAATACCCTGGGCAATCTTGATAGCAAAAATGGAAGTTTCGCCAACACATATACCGGGGATGTAGCCAACAGCGGGGTAGACCTGCGGCAACTGCAGGCCGAGAACATTGAAAGTATAGAGGTTATTTCTGGCGTGGCCTCGGCCCGGTACGGCGATTATAATACGGGGGTGGTCATCATCAACCGGCAGGCAGGTATCACGCCTTTTAGGGTTAGCATGCGTACCAACGAAGGAACGCAAAATGTAGGCATCAATAAAGGGTTTACGGTGAGCCCGGCACTGGGCGTACTGAATCTCAGCTTCGATTATTTAAACAGTAACGAAGACCCGCGCAATAAATTAAAATCCTATGGCCGGTTAGGTGGGGGCATGTTATGGACCCTGCATAAAAAGGGAGCCGTTCAATTTAAAAATACGTTTAGTGCGGATTATAACACCATGCTTGACAAAACAAGGGTGGATCCTGATGATGGTAATGAGCGCATGTCAAAGTTCTCTAACTGGGATCTGCGCTTAAGCAACCGCAGCGAACTGATTGTTAAAAAACCATGGTTATATAATATCAGCCTGCAGGCAAGTTATAACAGGGGAAGACAGGAGTCCTACTCTCAGTACTACCTGAACCTGCAACCCGTAATTGGTGTTACCGAAAGCGAGGTAACAGGAACCTTCGAAGGATATTATACGCCTGGCTATTATCTGGCCGTGCAGCAGGTGATAGGCGAACCGGTAAACGCCGCTGCCCGCATTGAGACGAATTCTTTTTTTAAGATCAGCAAGTTGAGTTACAAGTTAACCTTAGGGTCCAATTATAACTATGCTGCCAATAAAGGTCCGGGAATGATCGTTTTCCCCGACAGGCCGCGGTTTTATCAATCGGGAAATAAAAACGACAGGGCCCGGTCCTTCAATGAGGTGCCTACTCAAAAAAACATTGGCTTCTATGTTGAAAACCTTTTTACCACCCGTTTGCTGAACCGGTTTTACACCCTGAACGTGGGTGCCCGGGGTGATGTGCAAAATGGTTTTTTCAATCTTTCTCCCAGGTTAAACAGTAGCTGGAAGCTGATGAACAACCTCACCTGGAGCCTCTCGTATGGCATTGCCACCAAGGCCCCCAGCCTGTCGCAGATTAGCCCCGGAACGGTTTATATAGATATACCCCTGATCAATGTATATACGGGCAATGCCGATAAAAGTGTGTACCTGGCGCATACAGAAGTGATCCCGATGCGCAATGGCGATCTAAAACCTTTTAAAAGCAAGACGTTTGAAACAGGCCTTTCCTTTGATGCCAAACCCTTTCATGGCTCGGTATATTTTTTCGACCGGTTAATGGATAACGGATTTACCACTCTAAACCAGTTGTTGCCGGTGATACTTCCCAATTATACAGTAACAACCGTTAATGGTGAGAAACCCCAATATGCGCCTGATGGTACGTATAAAACGTACAACGTGGGCTATAACAAAATCAACAACGGTAATTATAACCGTACCCGCGGATTTGAATTCATTGCGTCTACAGATAAAATCAGGTCTATAGCCACATCCTTTAACCTGAGCCTGGCTTACTATGCCAGCCATTACCTGGAAAAGAACGATGAAGTTTCCGTGCCGCAGGACGGAGCGAATATTGACTATACCAAACCGGCGGTGTATGGTGTTTATAGTAACCAGGAATCAAAGGCCAGGAACATCAAAACAACGTTTACTTCCAGTACGCACATCCCGGCTTTGCGCCTGGCATTAATGCTCACCGGTGAAGTGTATTGGGTAAACCGTACAGAAAACCTGGCCACCAGTATGTATCCCTCCGGTTACCTGAATAAGGACCTGATGTATTTTCCACTGGATGCCAAAGAGGCTGCCTCGGACGAATATGCACATTTACGGCGCTCGGCAAAATTGGAAAATATAAGATACCTGCCTTCGTTCGTGTATCCCAATATTCATTTGCGGCTTAGCAAGGAAATAGGCGATTATCTGCGTTTTTCATTCAATGCCTACAATGCCTTTAATATCCGTCCAACGGAAACAAACTATTCAACCTTATTTTATTACAACGGCCGGCCCTCATTTGGTGCCGAACTGCTTTTTACCATTAAATAAAAAACTGCATTATGAGAAACAGGCAACCTAACCTGATTTGTATTTTTTTGTTTTTGCTGTTGGCCTGGGGGTGCAAACGGGATCTTACGCCCCAAACCGGCTCACTGCTCATACCAATTGAAGTGAGTTATGATACAAGCGGCGGCAATTTTAATTTACCCCTGCAGGCCATTTCGGTGAAGCTGGTGAACCAGTGGAACGGAAGTCAAAACCAGGGGATTACCGATGCTGCCGGAAAGGCCAGCTTCAGCCAGATAAGTGCAGGGGTTTACAATGTACAGGCTACGGTAACGATTCCAAAAGAGTTGTTTAACCAGCTGACCGGCGAAAACAGGGAAGAGGACATCACCCTGAATGCATCGCTGAATAAAATAACATTAAACAATACTTTGGATTCCAGTCTGAAGCTGAAAATGCAGATCGGAAGGCTGGGAGGGCTGGTGATCAAGCAGATCTATTACCCGGGCAGCAGCACAACAAACGGGGCCGGCTTCCGCGACCAGTTTGTCGAGATCTATAACAACTCTAACGAGGTTATATATGCGGACAGCCTGTACATAGCGGAGCTATGGGGGAATAACAGCACCAACCCCAATTTATCCACGGGCTATTTTGTAACCTCCGGTCCCATGACGGGACAATACGACTGGAATAAGTCGATAGGAATGCCTTCCGGCATCAATGCTGTGGAAGACTATTTATATGCTAAATCGCTTTACCGCATTCCGGGCAATGGAACCACCTACCCTGTACAGCCGGGCCAAAGTATCATTCTGGCGCAAACAGCCGTTAATCATAAAGCGCCTTATTCCAATACGTCTGGAGGCACTATTAACATCAAGGATCCCAGCCTGACGGTGGACCTTAGTAAAGCTGATTTTGAAGTGTACCTGGCTCCCTATCTCTCCAGCCCCCTGACGTCGGATGTAGATAACCCGATGGTTCCGGATTTGATCATGTTGGACTACTCGGGAAAAGACTGGCTGCTGGATAATCTGGGCAGGGGTGGATATGCTATTTTCAAAACTGACGAAGACATTCCTTCTGTCTATCCTAAATATCCGATTTCCACGGTAGTGGCAATCAGTTCCAGTACCACGCTTTATTATCAATTGCCGGTATCAAAAATTATAGACGCTGTGGAAACGCAGCCCAATACCGCCACGTCAAGGGTGGCTAAACGCTTGCCGGGCAAGCTCGATGTGGGCTTTACCTATGCACCGGCCGGCGCTTATTCTTCACAATCAGTGATTCGCAAAACGGCCAAAATCATTGCCGGAAGAAGGATTCTTATGGATACCAACAATTCAACCAATGATTTTGACTACCTGAACAAGGCCTTACCCTATGCCTTTAAATAACAGGAAGCGTATTTATGAACCATCTAAAAGAAAAACATGCACAAGATTTATAGTACCCTGTTCTTTTTATCTGTTAGCTGTTTTGCGGCGGCTCAGGATTCAGCCCGGCAGAAATTGTCAGGAGCGTTCAGGCAGCGTTATGATTTTTTCACCGGCAGGGCTCTTACGCATTCCCTGGGCAGCGGGCAGGAGTATGCCTCGGCAGAGGTAAATTACAAAACGGTGTCCGGCCACTACAGGGCCCGCCAGGATCCAAGCCGTGAAACCGGAATGTCATTTTTTACAGAAGGTACACGTAAAATAAATAAATACAGCGTAAGTGGCTCCTTTGGGTTTACCCGTACCCTGAAGGACAGCATGGGGTACACTTTGCGCAGCAGCCAGCAGCCGGCCCCTTATTATTTTTATTCGGGAGCCAAAGGCAATTGGGAAATCAGCCATTACCAGCTCCGGGGGTTAATTAGCCGGCAGGTGGGAGAAAAGCTTTCCATTTCAGCGGGCGGGCGTTACCAGGCAGGCAATGCCTGGAGGAGCAATGACCCCAGGACAGAGGAATTTTTACACGATATGTCGGGTGAGATGGCCTTGCTGTACCGCGTTCATAAACGTCATACCCTGGGCCTGGGAGGCGGCTATGGCGTAGCGAACGAAGAAAACAACAATGAATACCGGAAGAAAGATTACCAGGATAATCTTTTGAATATGCCGTACATCAACGTATTGCAATACGGTTACGGCCTTAGTGTGATTCAAACCACCAACCGCAGAATGGATACAAAGAGCGACCGTAAAAGTGCAGGCGTTGTTTACCGGGGTGCCTTTGGCTTTGGTACAATCGTTTCCACGGTTGGTTTTACCAGGGCTCATTCCCGGTTTTTCAGAAATGCCACCGATGCTACCAGTGCCCGATACGATTATGGCAGCTTTGATGAAGACATATGGGAGGTGAACCTGTTATGGGAGGGGGCCGCAAAAGGTCCGCAGCGATGGAGCCTGGCGGCAGGTTATAAAGATCATTTCGGTAAAGACTTCAACAGTGTTTTAAATGGCAATAACTATATATACAAAGAGGAGAAATGGCAACTGCAGCCCATTATGGCACATTGGTCGGACAACCGCCTGCACTATGAGTTGCGGATCAACGGCAGTTTGTCGAGAATGTACAGGGCCGACGGCACCACTGATCATTTAACTAATTACAAAAATGCCTCTATGGGGCTGGGCGGTTCTTATTACTTTTCGGGAAAGAAAGAAGCTCGTTTCTTAAAACTTTCGGCCGGTGTTCAATGGAAGCAAAACCTGGAGAAAACCGTTTCTGTTCCCAAAAGCCAGGAATCGCTGTTTACAAAAGAGGTCGTGTATTACGATTATTATTATAACGGTGCTGATCATATGAGTTTTTCCGGTGAGGCTTTGTATAACGTACCGGTAAAAAAACTGCCTTTATTCATCCGGGCGGCTGTGGAGCATCAAAAGGCATCACTGCCTGAGGCCACCGTTGCTGCGGAAGCGCTGCCCGGTACCTCAAGATGGTTTAGCACCATTGGCCTTGGATTTACCTTATAAACCTGTTTAATTAATCTGTTTATGAAAAAAACGATTTTAATCCTTATTATGGTGGCCAGCTGTGCCGTTCTGTATTCCTTTCAAAACGATCCTGCGGCCAGTGGAGAAAAGGATGCTTTGGCCGATAGCCTGCGCCAATTATATCTGTTGCCGCCTTCCCAATGGCCCCGTCCCCATATTGATGCTGACTTAAATGGATGGCAGGAGATCGGGCGGTTGCCCGAAAGCCCTGTCAGCGCCAAACGGGATTCGCTAAAGCACCTGATTCAACTGGGACAAATATTATTCTTCGATCCACGCCTGAGCGGGTCTGCACAAATATCCTGTTCGTCCTGTCATACACCGAGCCTGTCGTGGACCGATGGCCGTGTGGTGGGCCAGGGCCACGATCACCAGCAGGGGAAAAGAAATACGCCTTCCCTGTTGAATGTATGGTATTTCAATAAGTTGTTTTGGGACGGCCGGGCCAACAGCCTCGAAGACCAGGCAGTCGGTCCCATTAACAATGAAATAGAAATGCATGGAAATTTTGGCGAAATCATGGGCCGCCTGTCCAAAATAAAAGGCTACAAGCCCTTGTTTGATTCGGCTTACGGCAGCTCCAAAATAACTCCCGAAAGAATTACACATGCCCTGGCTACTTTTCAGCGCACCCTGCAAAGCCGCCGGTCGAAGTTTGATGAATTTTTAGACGGAAAGCAAAATGCCCTGACCGACCAGGAAGTAAAAGGCCTTCACCTTTTCAGAACGGAGGCCCGCTGCATCAACTGCCACAACGGGCCCATGTTTACCGACAACCAGTTTCACAACATAGGACTGACCTATTATAAAAGAAAGTATGAAGACCTGGGTCGTTATAAGATCACAAAAAAAGCCGAAGACGTGGGTAAGTTTAAAACACCTTCGCTGCGCGATGTGGTGCACACCGGTCCGTGGATGCACAATGGTTTGTTTGAGGACCTGGTTGGCATTGTTAACCTGTACGCCAGCGGCATGGACATGCCCCCGGTAACGGCTGAACAAAAAGCAGACAGCCTGTTTCCAAAGACATCGGTGCACCTGAAAAAACTAAAGCTTACAGCGGAACAAAAAAAGGACCTGGTGGCTTTCCTGGGCGCTATTTCCACACCACCCCGGCGTGTTCGTAATCCGGAATTGCCGCAATAATTTTATCCGATCAAACCATTTAAACATCTATAAATCAATTAAACATTATGAAACGTTTTTTAGTAAGCATGATCATCCTCTCCTCCGGTATTATGGCGAATGGGCAGGCACCTGCCGGCGATGCCCGTGTGGGTGATCAGTATGGCGAGGTCATTTCTGCCAAAGGTTCTATCAAGGGAAAGAAATTAGTTTCCAAACTGGAAGACGGAAAGGCCGTTGAAACAAAGGTGACGGGGAAAGTTTTGGAAGTGTGCCCCAAAAAAGGCTGCTGGATCAAACTGGCCCTGGATAAAAATACCGTTGCCACGGTGAAGATGAAGAATTACGGATTTTTTGTTCCCACAGCCCTGGAAGGAAAAACCATCGTTATTGACGGGAAGGCGGAAGTTGTTACGACATCGGTGGATGAATTAAAGCACCTGGCCGAAGACGCCAAAAAGCCGCAGTCGCAAATTGATGCCATTAAAGAACCCAAAAAGGAAATTAAGATCGTGGCCAACGGCATAACCGTGGTGAAATAGTTAGTTATAGTTAAAGCAAGTCCTGATGCCGTTGCACTGCAGCGGCATCTTTTTTATGGCCTCAACGAGCTTGGCGAACCACAAATAACCGCTGTCCCTGGCAGTTCGCCTGCAACAGCGAACATTGCATTTTTAATTATAAATTTATCAGCGCTTATGCATGGGCGTGATAACACCCTGCCGGGCTGCAACAACGCAAAATATCTATACAAATAAATATGACTATGATCGCCGTAAAAAAAACGCTTGTCCTGTCCTTCTTCCTTTGCAGTGTGGGTATGGCCCTGTCACAATCTAAACTAAAAGAGGGGTTTGTGGTCACAAGCGATAAGGTGAAAATCCATTACGTGGAAGCCGGGAGAGGGGAGCCCATCTTGTTCGTGCCCGGCTGGACCATGACCACCGATATCTGGGAGCAGCAGATCCACCACTTTGCTAAAAACTACCGCGTCATAGCAGTTGATCCGCGTTCGCAGGGAAGATCGCAAAAAGTTTCGGAAGGCCACTATCCTGAGAGAAGGGCAAAAGATATTTACGAGGTGGTAGAAAAATTAAAGCTTTCCCCGGTGGTGCTGGTGGGCTGGTCGCTGGCGGTGCCCGAAATGCTTACCTATGTCAGTGAGTTTGGAACAGCCACCCTCCGTGGATTAGTTTTGGTGGACGGATACATTGGCGCCGATGCGGATTCCTGTGCCCCCGATCCGTTGAAGGGTATGTTGAAATTGGTGCATGAAAACCGTGCACAGCACAATGCCGCTTTTGTGCGCAGCATGTTCAAGTCAAAACAGCCGGAAGAATACCTGGCAAGAATTACCCGTGCCGCCCTGCAAACACCTACCAACACGGCATTTACCCTGCTTGCTCACCTGATGGTAACCGGTGGCGATTGGAGGCCCGCACTGAAAAAGGTGGACAAGCCCTTGTTGTACGTGGTTACCCCATCGCTGGCCTTTCAGGCAGAAATGGTAAAGCAAACAGTGCCCGGTGCACAAACAGAAGTTTTTGAAAACGCAGGCCATGCACTTTTTGTTGACGAAGCGGAAAAATTCAATACGCTGCTGGAAAGCTTTATCCGCAAAGCGAAATAACCCGGACGCCGGGACCTGCCGGCAGGACTTTTACTTGTTATTTGTTATTGCTTCTTCGCTCAGCCACGCCACTTTCTGATCCGCTACATGCGGCTGCCCGATGATGGCTGCATACAACTCCGGTCTCCTGGCTTTTTTATACCGGTAGCCCCCGGCTTTAGTGAGTTTATCAGGAGTGATGGTTGCCGTTACCACCTCATCGCCCAGTTTCCGGCATTCGGCAATTATGTCTCCGAAGGGATCAAGGATCATGGAGCAACCGTTTTTCAACTGGTCGTCGTCCATGCCAATGGGGTTGGAGAAAACAACGTACACCGCATTGTCATAAGCCCTGGCCGGCAGCCATTTCATCAGCCAGTCGCGGCCCTTCATGCCGTCAAACTCCAGGCGCAGCGAAGTAGGATTGGTTTCCCGGTTCTCCCAAAGACGGGCCTCCACAAAGCCGGCGCCCGGGCGGCTGGAGGGGGTGCACATGGTAACATGCGGCATGAAAATAACATCGGCGCCCAGCAGGTTGGTCGCCCGTACATTTTCAATGATGTTGTTATCGTAGCAAATTAAAATGCCGCACCTCCATCCGTACAACTCAAATACGCAATATTGATCGCCGGGCGTTAAATAAGGATTGATGAAGGGGTGCAGCTTCCGGTATTTGGCCACCAGGCCGTTTTGATCAACGCATACGTAGGCCTTGTACAATTTATCCCCGCTGTCTTTTTCAAACAGCCCCGCCAAAACAGCAATGTCATATTTTTTTGCTATGTGCGTCAGTCTTTTAATGCTTTCCCCTTCCGGTATACATTCCGCCAGGGCCAGCATTTGTTCTTTCGAAAGGTGGCGGGCAAAAGTGTAGCCGGTTACCGAGCATTCGTGAAAAGCCACCACTTTAGTGCCTTCGGCGGCAGCTTGGGCACATAATTGGTCAATGGTCTGCAGGTTGTATTCCTTGTCGCCGCTGCGGTGTTCAAATTGGGCGGTTGCTATTTTCAGGTTTTGCATCATGTCTAAAATTTTTTATGTAACAGGGAAGAATCTGTTCTAAAAGGAGTCTTCCCTCTGCATGAAGTTAAGAAATGAAGGACCAAGGCCTGGACGGAAATGCAGGTTGTGCTTAAGGGTGGTGCGGGAAGGATTGAAAACTATCCTTATAGCCTGTATGGCTCTTACCCTTTAAAACACCCGAAGGATCCTTTTCTACTTCTTCCAGGAAGCGTTTCAGATTACCCGTCCATTCTAATGGCTGGTAGCGGTGCCATTTCAGGCTAGCCCGAAGCCAGAAAATAGTCCATCTTTTTTGGCTTTGCACCCAGGTGGCTTTGACATGGTCATAGTGCCTGGTGACGGAGGGATGGTTCCATTGCGTACGGATCCCGAAAAGAAGGACCGGTTGTTTTCCAAGCCTCCAACCCAGGTCCAGTTGATGGCGAATGTGTTCCGGCGGCCGGTGTTCAGCCATGTACTGATCCATCATCGTTGTGATTTCCTATAGTTGAACAGGGTAAAGGCCATGCCGATAGGATAATGAACCTAGCCCTTGCGGTCTTTTGGAAAGAAAGAACGGTCTCTGGCCGGGAAATACCACCACCAACGCACGGCCACCCTGTAGACCAGGGAAGCTTCATTTACTTCCCCCGACTTTTCGCTACTTTCTTCCCATTGCAGCAAGGCCGGTTCCGTGTTTTATGCCCTTATTGGATCGCTATGGCATCCCCCATTACTTTGTACGCTTTCTTAAAAGAAACAAATAAAATGACACACCGCTTTATATTCCGGAATCCCGTTTTTATTATTTTGTTTTTTATCGAATACTACTGAATACAGCCGCTCAAAGGAGTTCCTAAGCCTTTAGCCTTTTCTCTATATCAATTTCTGTTTCCTGCCTCCTGTGTTTGTAAAATAAGCTACCAGGGATAAAAGGAGCATTCCTGCTGCAGTAATATAAATCCAGGCGGGAACCGGTATGGGGTCACCTGCCGCATATGAGTGTAATCCGGTCAGATAGTAATTCACCCCGAAATAGGTAAATATAATTGACCATATGGCCCACAGGCTCGCAATATTAAAGGTTAGTTTCCCCCTAAGCTTTGGAACTAATCTCAAGTGGAGTACCACGGCATAAAATATAACCGATATAAATGCCCAGGTCTCTTTGGGATCCCAGCTCCAATACCTTCCCCAGCTTTCGTTGGCCCACATGCCTCCCAGAAAAGTACCGACGCCAAGGGCAAAGATTCCGACAGTTAAAGCCATTTCATTGACTATGGTCACTTCCCTGATGGAATGCTCTATTTTTTTAGTGGGTTTTGCGCTGAACAGGATTAATGAAATGGCACTCAATACGGCCGACAACCCGAAGAATCCGTAACTGGAAGTGATGATGCCCACATGAACCATAAGCCAATAGGATTTTAGAACGGGCTCCAAAGGCGTAATCTGCGGATCAAGCATCGATCCTCCGTGTGCAAATCCCATCATAATCATGGCAACCAAAGCTCCGGCTGCCGGAATAAAGGCATTCCGGTTTCGGTAAAGCAGCAGTCCCGAAAGCGCACCGATTCCTGAAATAAATACAATAGCCTCATAGCCGTTGCTCCAGGGAGCATGTCCGGAAAGATACCAGCGAACACCTAAACCTATTGCCTGAATGGCCAACGCTACAACCATTACTCCCAACAGGGTTTTGGTCAGCATGCGGATCATGTGATTATACTTTGATCCTGATGAAAACACTTCTGCAAAACCAAGCATGATCATAAACACACCCAAAAAGCTGTAAGCTATCATCAACCAAAAGAAAACGTTCAGATGATTATAGAGAATTTCCAGGTTGACTTTTGAGGCCGGTGGAACAATTTTTTTACCCCAAACCTGCTGAAATTCACTTATGTCCTCTATACTTTTATCCGCTTTGCTCCAGTTTCCGGTTTGCAAACCTTCCTTAACTCCATTAAAATAATTGGTTAGAAAAGCATACGCTGTCTTGTCAATCTCCACAGGGTTTTGTTCAGAGCTATAAATCCAGCTTCTCCATGTTTGTGCCGGATCATTTTTTACCGGAATGATCCGGGTGTAATACCCGTAAGCGATACTGCTGAAAATATTGAATCGTTCCGTCACCTCAATAACTCCTTTGTCATAATTAGACTGGTCGGCTTTTCGCTTGCTGAAAGATTTGTTATCCTGTTTTTCCAGCTTAAAAACTCCGGTATTCGGGTCTACAAGATTGGCATAAGAAGTATAACCTTCCGCATTGGCGCCGGTTTCTTTTATCAGTTCGTTACCTCCTTTTTGGCCTACTTTGATCAGAGGTTCATTGGCCCAATAACCGGGATCAATCTGCATGGAAATAAACCATTGTTCTGAAGACAGGGTAAGCGTTCCGTTTTGATATTTATCTTTCTTGTAAATCTTCCTGAGCAGCTCCAGCGTGTGCGTATCCATAGGTTTAACACGGCCTTGAAAATCCTGAACCAGGAGATGCCCGAATTTTTTAGCATGAACCGGGTCAATGATCCTGTTGGATCCAAGCACATCAGCTCTTGCAAACTGGGCGTCCGGTCCGGGTTCCTGCTGCGGGAAGGTTGTCGTATCTGTTTTGATTGTACTATTCTGAGCGAAACAGGGATTGATTCCGGCCCCCATCCCCAAAAGCAATAAAAAAGGAAGAAGAATAAGTCTTTTTGTATGCATTGTTTTTAATGCATCATTCAATTTCCAGAAATGCGTGCCTTTCCAGAATAGCGTGAAAAACATTCCGGTAAACAAAAGAAAATAACCAAAATAGGTAACATTGGTACCCCACCTGTCGGCATTTACAGAAAGGATGGTTCCCGTTTCATCCGGGAAATAACTTGCCTGGAAGAACCGGTATCCCCGGTAATCCATAACATTATTCATATAAATATGATGCTGTTTCTCCGTTCCTCCATCAATGACGGTTATCTTGCTTTCATAAGATGATGGGTTATTTGACCCCGGATATCGCTCAAGCAGAAAATCATCACAGCGTAAAGAAAAATCGGTGTAAAGTATCTTGGAGCCAAATCCCAAAGAAACATTCAGGCCATTGATCCTTACTGTTTTTTGGAACCCGGTAACGCCTTTTCCACCTTTGATCAACAGCGTATCGCTTTCATTGCCTGAGTTTACTTCTAACTGAATGGCTCCCAAAAGATTTTTGTCGATGGGGTTGTTTTTGTCCCCGTTGTAATAGACTATTTTCCCCTTGAAAGCGCTTTTAGGAATGATAAAGTTGGTATTGTTAATGGTGTAAAGTGCCCTGTGATTCAGAGGAGCAAACTCATTTGCTTTAATGTTACCCGAATGTTGGGTCAGTAAGGCAGAATCAGTTACTACGCCCATTTGTTGTCCTTCCATAGACATATATTGTCCATCAATGGGAGGGGCAATCATCATGAGACCATTTTTTTCCATTAATTGAACCGCGCCCCGGACAGGGTTGTTAAAACTAAACATCATCCCGTCAATATTTTTGATTTCACCTTCGGGAATATAATTATTCAACCTGCCTCCCTGTCCTATAGATACGATGTTGAGCATCTTCTTTCCCGATTCCGTTGTTTGAACAGAGTCTTTAGCTAAGGGGATATAGTCAAGGGTTTTTAAAGAAATAACTTTATTGTCAAACTGGTAATTCTGTTTATAGATTCTTTTGAACGGCCATCTGGTGTCCTTGGCATTAAAATAAGACATCAAGTAGGGGTACTTGTCATACCTGAGTGTTTTCTTTCCATCGCTGACATCCAGTTGGAAATAAGTGAGGTCACTAATAATCTCATTTGTGGTCTGCCTTTCTTTAATCGGCATTTGGCCTTCAAAACTGACGTAGCGTGTGATAGCACCTCCGATAAACATAAAAATAAAAGCTAAGTGAAATACCAGCAGCGGCCATTTTTCTCTTTTTGTAAGACGGTAGGTTTTAATATTTGCAGCAAACAAGACGACCAGCCAAAGCATCAAAATTTCAAACCATGTCGAATTGTAAATGAGTGTTTTGGCAGTGGGCGTATCATAGTCATTTTCCACAAAAGTGGCAACAGCCATGGACATGCCATATAAAAGCAAAAGAACCGTCATGGTTCGGGTGGAGAACAGGATTTTTTTTAAACGTGTCATTTAGTAGACTGTTTCGTGTACATCAATACTGTATGCATTAGTTAGTTAAATTAAGTTGCTCTTGTACGATGTTCCATAGTAGTTCGATAAAATAAAAGGAAGAAAAAGCTTTTGTAGTCTCAGGCTCTATTGAATTGGTGCTTGACAGAGGAAAATCTCAATAACATTTTGACTACCGCCCAAAGTGTGTCTGATAGAAATTTCGTTTCCATTTATACATGGTTCTGATTTGCCAGGGTTTCTTATAAATAGCACACATTTTACCAGGGCAGGATTCAAGGTAAAAAAGCATCTCTTTAGGGGTGGGTTCCCCTATAAATTGGTCCCCTAAAGAGATGGATATAAAATCAGTATATCTAATTAGTCCACCTAATTTACCTTTTGCACTTCTGTTCTTATAGAGATTTCAGATATTCAGTAAGGTCAGCCTTTTCGGCAGTACTTAAGTTAAGGTTTCTCTCTTGATTGTATCTTGCCACAACATCAGCAAGGGTCTTTGCAGAACCATCGTGAAAATAAGGTGCGTGTTGCCAAATGCCTTTCAATGGTGTAACTCTCCATTGCTTTGTAGCCGACCGCTTAACATACTCTTTATCCACCGCCACAGACGCGTTTTGCGGATGTAATTTTCCACCGTCAATAACATCAGTAAACAAAGGTCCGGAGTGACAACTTGCACACTGTCCTTTTCCGGCAAAAAGCATTTTTCCTCTGGCAGCAGCAGCGGCATCAAAAGAATTAGCCGGGGGAGTTGGTGCTGAGATAGAATATTGATATGCCTGTAAAGCCGGGAGTTTATCGGTCACCAAATCATCACCCTGTCTGTTATCGACTACCCAATTAATGCGTGCATCAGCAAAATAACCATGCCCATGCATTTGGGTAACCGCTACATATCTATTCCAATACGCCACAGGTCCTACCGGTTCATGTTGTACATCTCCATCGCCTGTATAAATAGCTTTAGGAAGACCATATAAACCGTATGCCGGCGGGATGACCACCGGGTTACTCAAGCCATCATGGTTGAATCTCGGGTCGTAAAAACCTGGTCCCCAGGAAGCGTAAACAGCTTTCTTTGCCTGGTCTAAGGCAGGAGACAATGAGATAATCAAGCCGGGGTTTAGATCTCGATTTGGCCAACCGTCCAAACGCTTGCCTATACCAGGAGCAAAAGAATTATCAACAGTTGAATGACACAGGGCGCATGTAATTCCCATTCTATCCAACTTTAAATTACCCTCGGGGCCTTGACTTACCTGCCCTTTTACCCCAACAACAGCATTATTTTGTAACAAGACAAGAGTGGTTTGAGGGTCATTTAAATCAGCCTGTCCACTTTGAATAGCGGCAACAACGGCAGGCGGTAAAGCAGAGGCATCAACCTTTAAACCCACCTTTAAAGCCGTATTGGGGCTTACAGCAGTTTCTATAACCTGGTTCATATGTAGCTGATCTGTCCAAAATGTTTCATCACCAAAAGTCTCATACCGAAATATTTGCTGACCCTGCTGGACTAATTTCGGATCTAATGGCGGTAAATGTAAATCACCCTTACCCGGAGGAGTGTGACCAGAATCATTTTTTCTACAACTAAAAAGACCAAACGCAGCAATTAGTAGCAGCGCAGGAATCATAAACTTGTTTTTCATGATCTTTTGTTTCTGTTTATTGTGAATTAATCTTATCCTGATGCTGAATTGAACTGGGGTTAGGATTCAATAGGTTTAGAGTAATAAAATTCAACTTGGTTACAAAAAGCATAAAATTTATTCTTCCTGGTTGTTCCCTTTTAAGTCATCTATAGAGAGTGCAACAAATTCTTAGTCCACATCAGTGTTCCTTCTTTTCCCTGAAGCCAATGTATTATCAAGTATTTGAAATTGGATTGTCATGCCACACTTGCACAAACGTAAGCGGCAAGCTTACCATACTTTAATTAAGGAGCGTAATAACCATTGTTTCATTCGGGGATTACGGGTTTTCCACATAGTTGCTAAAGCGATTCCGCCACTCATCATTATAAATACCACCAGAGACGGCTTATTGGTTTATTTTCAACCAGTTTTTCACACTCAATCAGTTATTATGTTGCGCCGTGCATTCGTCGCCCTGTTTTTTGTATTTAGTTGCCTGTTTGTACTGGCACAAAATACCGGCACCATTTCGGGTAAGGTTACCGATTCTGTGCAGCGTCCCCTGGAAGGTGCCACCGTATTACTGGTTGCCGGTGCCAAAGACGTTCCGGTGAAAAGCGCTTTGTCGGATGACAAGGGCGCTTTTGTTTTAGAGAATATAAAATTCGGCACCTATAAGTTGATCGTGAGCATGACGGGCTTTAGCACGGAAAGCGGCCTTGCCATCGGACTCAATGAAGAAAACAATAACATCAACGCAGGCACGGTAAAACTGGTGAGCCTTCCCAAAAACCTGCAGGGTATTACGGTAACATCACAACGTCCGCCGGTAGAAAGAAAGATTGACCGAACGGTGGTAAACGCCGATCAAATGATGAGCGCCGCGGGTTCAACCGCTATGGATGTGTTGGAGAGATCGCCGGGTGTTTCTGTTGACAACAACGGCGTTATCAGCTTAAAAGGCAAAAATGGGGTTACCATTTTTGTTGACGATAAACCTACTTACCTAAGTGGCGCCGATCTTGAAAATTACCTGCGTTCATTACCTGCATCTTCTGTAGACCAGATAGAACTGATGACCAACCCGCCTGCGAAATACGATGCTGCCGGCGGTGGCGGAGTTATCAATATCCGCCTGAAAAGGACAAGGGTAAAAGGTTTTAACGGCTCACTCAACACTGCCTACACGCAAGGTGTTTATGCCAAAACTAACAACAGCTTCAACTTCAATTATCGTAGTGGGGCGTTCAATACATTCGGTACATTTACACAGAACTACGCAACAAACTTTTCTGATCTTACCATTAACCGTCACTTCAAAAAACCGGACGGCAGCCGCCATTACGATTTCCTGCAAAGCACCTATATCAAACCCTCCGGTCTTGCTTTTTCTGCCAAAGTGGGCGCCGATTATTATGCTAATGAAAAGAACACATTCGGCGTTGTTCTTACCGGTGTTACCAGAAAAGGACAGCGCAACAATGACAATAGCAGCCAAATTTTGAATACCGATTATGAACTTGATTCAACCATAGTCGCACATAACACGCAGGATAATTCATTTAGGAACGGCGGTATCAATTTGAATTTCAGGAGACGGGTGAGCAAGAACGGGCCTGAGTTCTCCGTTGATGCCGACTATATTCATTACGGCACCGATAACGTTCAGGAGTTTAACAACTTCACGTACCTGGCGGACAATACCCTTTCACAACAGGATCGTTTAGCCGGTGACCTGCCTGCCGGTATAAATATCTATTCGTTGAAAACAGATTACACACATCCATTGAAAAAAGGCTGGAAGCTGGATGCCGGTGCAAAATCGAGCCAAACAAAAACAGATAATGTGGCCGATTATTTTTCCACGGCGAACAATGTAACAAAACCGGATTACGACAAAACGAATCATTTTCTCTATAAAGAAATCATTCATGCGGCTTACATTAACGGCTCGCATGAAGGCAAACGTTGGTCCATGCAGTTAGGACTGAGATTCGAACATACCGTATCAAACGGAAGACAGTTGGGCAATGCAGTGAAACCCGATTCTGCCTTCAAAAGAACCTACACCAGTTTGTTCCCTACAGCTTACCTGAATTATAAACTGGACAGTGCCGGCAACCACACACTCACCCTCGATTACGGTCGGCGAATCAACAGGCCTTACTACCAGGATCTCAATCCTTTTATTTCGCCCCTGGATAAGTTTACCTACTATGTAGGCAACCCTTTTTTGCAGCCCGCCTACACACACAATGTACAGTTGTCGTACAGTTACCGCAATAAGATCACTGCCGGATTCAGATACAGTTCTACCCTCAACAACACGAACGAAACCATCGAGATCGTAGACGGAACGTATTACAGCCGGCCGGGCAACATCGGTAAGATCACCAACATCAGCGGATCTTTAGAAGGCGATCTGCCTGTACGCAAATGGCTGAACTTCGGTTTTTATACAGAGGTGACGAATATACATTCCCAAACGGCCTTCTATACAGGCTTTCTCAATACACAGGGAACGTTTTGGTTTGTACAACCCAACCTGCGTTTCACTTTCCCCAAAGGATGGACCGCACAGGTTGACGGAGTTTACCAAACAGATATTACATCGAACCAATTCATTTTACTGGAGAGGGGAAGATTGAACGCGGGTGTTTCGAAAAAGGTTTCAACAGCGCTAACCGTTCGTGCTGCAGTGAATGATATTCTATACACAAATATTAACCGCGGAATCATTAACAACCTTGCCCATACCGAAGCCAACTGGCGAAATGCCAATGATACACGTACGGTTAGCATTGCCATCGCCTGGCGTTTTGGAAAAGCCATTGCCGACCTGAGAAGACATAACCAAAACAGTGCGCAACAGGAACAAAACAGGGTGAAAGAATAGTTTTATATGCTACAAGCAAATGGTTGCGCCATACAAGTCAGACCTTTCTTATAAAATCAATTAGATGCCATTCTTATTCACGCAATTATCGGAATGGAAGATTGCCTACATCATGCGGAGAACCGCCTTCGTAAGGAAGTCGGAGGGTCCTCTGACGGTACAAGACAGGAAATGAAGACCCCGTGAGGACTCCAAGGCCTTGTTGCCCTGAGCAAAGATGGCTTTTATAGGGCCGTTCTTTTTTGAACCTCCTGCCATTTTTGAACATCCACTCCCTTAGCCAGGAGCCAAAGGCTAAAGGAAAGTTCAGCCACCAGGCAGGGCAACATAAGGAAGGGAAAAAGTGTTTTTTCCAGATCCGGCGCCAGCAGTAAGGCAAAACTATTGAGCAGGTAACAAAGCCCGGCAAGGGCCATTAACATCCCAATGATTTTGGGCAGGAAACCGGATTTGGAAATAAGATATCCCTCACCCAGGCAAACAAACCCAAAAAAGATGAGCCCTACGCCAAAACCATAGTCGTGCAATTTTATTGAAAGATAGACTTGGGTATAAAGGAGGTTGGCATCCACGGTCCTGAGGTAGCCTGCTCCCTGCAGGGGCAACATGGCGGCAATCAAATTTAATTTGTTGGCAACCAAAACGCTGGTTTGCACCAGATTGAACAGCAGCACCAGCAGCGCCAGTTTTTTGTGTACAGGCCTGAGCAAACTATAGATCACCAGCATGATGGGGACGTCCAGCACATGCATAAAAAGATCGGCTCCAATGCCTGCCCGCCATAATTGGGGGTGGGCCATAAGGTTCGCGGCCGTAGCCGTAGGGTCGCCTGAGACAATGAGCCTCTCCCTTACAAAAACCACGGAGAACAGGCCCACCAGGATGAGAACAAGGTATAGCATGCCGCCACTCCGTGCATAGAGTTGCGGTGAGGTTTCGACTGTTGGGAGGGTTAATGGCATGGTAAGTAGTTAAATGCGATTAGTGGTTTTCGAAGCCAGGACTAGCGAATTCCCGATTCCCAATTCGGCTAATGGTTGTTTGGTTTTTCTGTAGGGTTCCAATTCGCCGTGTCTCTTGTCACCAAAACCTTTGCGAAGAACCTGTGCAAAACTGAATGTTGGTGACTGTTTTTTTAGGCTAACTGCACTTTAAATCTTCCAATGTGTTAAATCAATATTTCCGCTCTTTATTTTGTATCACCGTATCCTATCTTTTTGATTTCACTTATCTGAATGGTAGGCTGAATATTGGTATAGTTTTTAAAGTCACTGATCACGGCGTCTCGGTTTTGTGCTATCGATTTATTATATTCAGTCACATCAGTAATGTAAAAATAGCCTATAGCCACAAAAGGCACTTTATCCGTGGGTGTTCTGCCGGCTATCCCCTTATCAATTTCATAAAATTTTAAATTCTTTCCCAGGAACCCGGCTACCATAGGCATGTGCGTTTTTTCATAATAGTCCATGTCAAAGGTTTTATCTTCCCCGTTCGGGTAAAATATTGCTACCTTAAACATTCCGGTTTCTGGAAGAGATGCGTGTTTCATTTGACTCGTTTTGCAACTTATCAATGTCAGTAAAGCGAAGCTTAGCGGAAGTAACCTTAGTTTAGTCATGGTGCCTTCTGTTTATGATTTGAAAAATTGATTACTAGCTAATGATCATCGCTTTGTCGTATGGGGCTGCTTAATTGCCACCTGCGTTCTTTGGGCTTGCTTTTCAGTACGGGCCGTTCGTGTTACAGTATCTTAAGCCGGTTGCCAGAACAAGACCATTCCCATAGCTGAATTACTAACGGCTGCCTGTGTTGCAGTCAAGTCAAGTGCTAGCTGCCTTTATTACTGGCCAGCTGGTCCAACTTTTCTTTCAATCCGGAAAACCCATTCTCCCTGGCAACGATTTTACAGCTGGGGCAGCCGCCATAACGCCAAGCCGCATGTTAGCATGCTTTGATTCTCTGTTTTTGTCTCGCTTTCTGCCCGTTTATAAGTCCAATCAAAACGCCAGCGACAACAAACTGCAACAAGTGAAATACAATTTGCGTCAGCAACCATTTTAGCATTGACGTTACTTCAATTTTTGCTGCGTTGGCAAGTGTTGAAACGCTAAAAAGAAAAATCCAGGTGTCAAAAGGAAAACAACGGCTTTTCCCATTGTGTTGTTGCCTTTTTGCGTAAACCGGATAGAGATACGCTACAATTACACCCTGTAAAACTATGGAAGAAAAAATAAACGGCCTATTGGCTTGAGGCTGTTGTAATTTTTAAACTTTCATACACCTCTTTGAAGGCAAGATCATACCAAATGTATCCCAAAATCATTGCCGGAATGAAGTAGGAGAGAACTGTCAGTACAATCTTGTAGTTGATTTCATTTTGCCGGATACACTTTACACCTTTTTCTGACGAAGAACCAACCCGCTAAGCGTCATATCCATCATGCTCAGCACAAAAGCCTAGATTGCTCCTGCCTTTCCGCTGCCCGACCCGAATACAGCGCCAGCCGTAGTGATAAAATGCACGGTACTAAAAATTACGGCAAGCAAGCCCAAGGTGAGAGCAGTTATTGCACCTGTTAGGGAAGGACGTTTTTTAGCTCTTACGGCAAAGATAATGTTCAACACCCCCAAGAACACTTCCACCAATCCGATGACTCGTGTTGTGGTAATGCCTCTTACATAACCGCCTTCATTAAAGAGCTTTGATTTTTTGGTGTCGGTGATTCAGTTTTGTTTTCCCTTTGGCCTGATTGCGAAAACAATTTTCTGTTTGTCAAAAATGTCATCCCAATGTTTTCAAATGCTTTAAGCTTCGCCACTTCAGGTATCGACTGCGCAAATAACGCCACTACTTCCTGGCGCCACATCTCATCAAGGGGAACAGGGAAAATCGTAAAAGGGTAGTAGAATATACTATCTTAAGGTTCTTTTGTTTTTCGAGGCCTGGAAGGAAGGGTAGTAACCTACTTTTGCAGTTTGTCCTTATAGGTCACCGCCAGCTCAAATCCTTCCTCCACCAGTTCTTCCTTTTTGATGTAATGGTAAAGCCAATACGTCTTTATTATTCATATGTTTCTTTACGGGCCTCAATAGAGGTGTTGTTGTAACGTCTGTGCCACAGGAGGGCATCCTTTTATTGTAAAGAAAAGAACAAACCGAATTGTAACAAGCAGGAACCATTAACCAAAAATAAAACCTCAATGAAGCCAGGCGGCTTCATTGAGGTTTGGTATTCCAGATAGCGTATATTTTATCTCAGGGACGCAATCAATACTTAAACACTTTTCCACCTGTCATCACCTGCTGTGTCTTTTCATCAAACGTGGCCTTCTGGCCCGTACGTACTGCGGCATTGGTCATGATGCAGGCAATGGAATGGTTGTAGCCGGCTTCTACCGGCGCATTGGGTTGCTTGCGGCTGCGCACGCATTCCATCCAGTTGCGCATATGGGCACTGGTTAGTGCATCGCCGCCGGTGTTGGCGGAAGCTACCACTTCTACTTTTTTGGTTACCAGGTCCATTTCAGGCAACAGGTTGGGTGGCATGTTCATGGCATCGGCAAATCTTTTCTCAAGGCCTCCTTTGGGTGACACCTTGTTGGTGATCAGGTTCAGTTCACCACCATTAGAGAAATATAATTCCGAAGGACGTTCATCGCCGTTGTGCATGCGGGATGAAAACGTAACCTGGAAACCGGTTGACGGATCGTTTTGGGGGCCATAATCAAAAACAGCAGTTGTGGTATCCCAGTTCCTTCGGCCGTCCTTCCACATATAAATGCCGCCATTGGCTACTACGCTCCTGGGGTGCGCCAAACCCGAGAACCAATGCACCGTATCGATCTGGTGCGACATCCACTGTCCGGGCATGCCTGAAGAATAGGGCCAGAATAAGCGGTACTCCAGGTATTTTCTGGGGTCCCATGCTTCAAAGGGGCGGTTCAGTAAAAAGCGTTTCCAGTCGGTATCTTCCTGCCTAATCTTCTCCACCAAAGCGGGCCTGCGCCAGCGGCCCGGCTGGTTCACGTTCCAGGTGAGTTCTACCATGGTAACAGGGCCGAACTTTCCCTGCTGAATGAAGTCGGCTGCGGCCTTGTAGTTAGGACCGCTGCGCCGCTGCGAACCGATCTGCACAATTTTATTACTTGCCTTTACCGCTTTCAGGGCGGCAATGGCATCATCCATGGTTTCGGCAAAAGGCTTCTCGGTATAGGTATCGCAACCCGCCTTCACAGCTTCAATGGTATGCAGGGCATGCTGGAAGTCGGCGGTGCTGATAATCACTGCATCCAGGCCTTTGGTGTTGTATAAGGCATCGTTGTTCGCACAGGCCTGTATATCATGATCCATTTTTTGTTTTAAGAAATCACGGCCTTCTTCGCGGCGCATCTTCCAGATATCGGAAACGGCCACAATGTCAAAATTCAATTCTTTGTAATGGTTCATGAAGCTGGGAAACAAGGACTGGCGGAAGCGGTCGGAAAAACCAACCACGCCTACCTGCACCCGGTCGTTGGCACCTATGATGCGGCCGTAACTTTTGGCGCTGAAACCAAGGGAACCCAGATAAAGGGCTGCTGTAGCTTTGGAACTTTGTTTGATAAAATGTCTACGTGAAGTCATGAGAGGAGATTTTTAAATTAAAATGAGATATTTAAAATGGGTGGCCTTTACCTAACTACAAACCATAAACTATAAACTGCAAACTGTGGCTATTTTAGTTCCTGGATTTTAATGCTGCGGAATGAAACCGCGTTGCCATGGTCCTGGATGAGGACATGTCCTTTGGACGCCATGCCGAAGTCGGGCCATTGTGCATATTTACTCCGGGCTACCAGGGCATAGTAATAGGGAGCCCCGCGCTGGTATTCCAGCACCTTCCATCCGTTGAGCCAGTGCTCCACACGGTTGTTCGGGTACACCACGATCATTCCGCGGTTCCATTCACCTATTGGCCGCCGGGCTCTTGGTTCCCTGATAGAAGGGATCAGGTCGTACAGCGAAGCCAGCGTACGGTTGCCTACCACACCCAGTTTGGCATCCGGATGTTTTGCGTCGTCCAGTATCTGGTATTCCAGCCCGATGGCAGAACCCGAATTGTTTTCTTTTTCGGTAACAAAATATTTAATGCCGCTGTTGGCGCCTTCGGTTAATTTAAAATCAAACTGTAAAACAAAAGCGCCGTATTCCCCGGTGGTCACAATGTCGCCACCGTTGGCCGATTCTCCGCCGCCTGATGGAAGTACACTCAATACCCCATCTTTTATTTCCCAGCCTTTTTGAGGAAAGCTTTCTTTATAAGCGCCCCTCCATCCATTGGTGGTTTTGGCATCCCACAAAAGGGACACGCCATTTTTTTTCTCTGCGTCAGATATAGTGTTGGGGATCAGGTTGACCACAAATATACCGGTATAGGGAGACGGTTTTAGGTTTTCTGTTTGAATGCGAAGGTTGCGCCAGCGTATTTGCCTGCCCTCGTCTTCTTTTTTATTGATGGAATGCACCTGCAAGGCAATAAAACCTTTGGGTGTCAGATCGTCAACCACGTAAGCCGCCGGAATACCATTCACCCAGGTGCGGATGTTGTTGCCGATGCACTCAATGCGCACCTTATTCCACTGGCCCTGTTTGAAAGCGGTTTTGGCCGAAGGATTCAGATCCAGAGGATAGAGCCAGTCCCTTCTTGCTTCATCATAAATGCCGCCGGTCCAGCCGCGTTTGGAAGGGTCAATTTCAAATTGATAGCCGTGCACTCTTCCGTTTTTATAATCAGCTTTGCTTTCGCTGCGGAACTGTACACCGGAGTTCATGGTGCTGTCCACTTTGAATTCAAATTCCAGGATAAAATCGCCGTAATCTTTTTCTGTGGCCAGGAAAGAATTGGGTTCATTAAAAACGGTAGTGCCTGTGATCTCACCGTTTTGTACGGTGTACTTTGCCTTTCCGTTCAACTGCTTCCAGCCGGAAAGATCTTTTCCGTTGAACAGGCTTTTCCAGTTAGCGGAAGTTTGTGCAGCAGCAAAGATTCCAATGAACAGGGATAGGGACAGTAATAAATTTTTTCTCATGATTTCTTTTTATAGCAATGCGTGAACACTTCTGGTGAAGCGGAATTTTTTGCATAATGCAATTATTTTTTAAGGTAATGATTTTTTATATCATCAATTTTAACGAAAACGTTTTCGGTGAAAAATTGTTTTTATATTCATCTGTTTTGAAATTCAACCCGGTGTTTGTTATGCATAACGATTTGCAGAGGGGAAACATGGCGAAGTGAAGCAGTGAGAACAACTTTTCATGCTGAAGTCGATAAACGGGTTAGATCCTACCATCACAATGGCTGGAAGTTGCCTGAGAGCCTTCAACGGTTTGCCGTGAAACCGTAGCAACGCTTGCTTTCAGAGCATACTAGTTAACGTCTCACGTTTCACATGTTTTACGGTCCATTTCAAAGCGGCTGGGTATTAGGATGAAACCATCTTTAGTTTAGGCTAATGATCCTACCAAACCAGGCAGTCGGTTATTTCAACCTCTCCCCAACTTGCACTCCGCTGTTTGTAGAAGCGGCCAACCCTCTGCACATGGCGAGGGGAAGGACGACTCTGACAGCAGTAGAGTGATGGTGGGATGAGATTGAAAACCAGGCAGCAATCCTTATCGTAGTGATTCTTTCTATTCACCACTCGCGTCTCATCTCTTCTCCTGTCCACTTTAAAGCGGTTCGGGTCAACTACAGGTGATAATTAAAAAAGGCAGAGTGCTTACTCTGCCTTGAAAAATGATATGTTTATTGTGTTTAACCTGTGAGTTATTGTTTTATAATTTGTTTTGTATCACTCCACCCATCCATTGTTAGTTTCAAAATGTAACTGCCTGCCGGAAGATTTCCTGTCCCAAGTTTTGTTTGCATGATTCCTTTTTCTTTATATCGCCTGAATTCTTTTTGAACACTTCCGTTCATGCTAACGATCTGCACTCTTATATTTCCACTCAAGGAATTATTGATTCTTAAAACAGTGTGTTCTGTTACAGGGTTTGGAAACAATTCCAGTGAAGAGGCCTCTTGTTCATTTATGGTGATGGCCCTTCTTTGGGTTATGGTAGCACTGCCACTGGCAGAGAGTTCCCACCAGTTGATGTTCCAGCCCACCGTAGCCGAAGATTCCAATCGCAGGGTCTGGGGCCCTGTAGCCAGGTTTAGGGTAGTAGAGATGGTTTGCCAGGTCTGCCAGCCCCCCGTGTTGGGAACGTTCACGGTGGCCAGCACCGTGCCGCTGCTCGTTCGGATCTGCAGCTGGCCGCCACTGGCCGGGGAGGCCAGCCGGAGGCCTACCGTATAGGAGCCGGTGGAGGGAGCGGAGTAGCTGTACTCCATCCAGTCGCCCGGATCAATATAACCCACGCTTTGCCCGCCGCCCACATCCGTGGTGGTTTCCCTTACCACCCCGCTCATCGAAGTCCAGGCCTCCGCTTCAATGCGGGTGGTGCTGCCCGGAGGTTGGTTAGTGGAGCCTCCTGCCACTTCCAGCCAGTTGATATTCCAGCCGGCTTGGGCCGAGGACTGCAGGCGCAGGGTTTGGGTGCCTGCGGAAAGGTTGACGGTGGCCGATATGGTTTGCCAGGTTTGAAACCCGCCGGTGGTGGGGACATTCACGGTGGTCAGCACCGTACCACTGCTGTTTTTAATTTGAAACTGGGCCCCGCTGTAAATAGTGGCCACTCGAAAGTTTAGTGTATAGCTGCCCGCAAATGTTGTAGTGACACTATATTCCATCCAGTCGCCGTTGTCGATCCAGCCCACGTTTTTGCCACCCCCCACGTCGGTGGTATTCTCTGTCAGCACCCCGCTCATGGCGGTCCAGGCCTCCGCTTCAATCCTTATAGTGCCTCCGGTAGGTTGGGCATTCACCATTACCACCACATCATCACTAGCTGAAGCCCCCTGGTTATCGGTCACTGTAAGCCTAAAGGTATAAGAGCCTTGTGCCAGTCCGG
>CBHTSW010000008.1:0-143908 GCA_966095395.1 uncultured bacterium
ATTGTTCTTCTGCTTTATTGCTGTTCTTCAGCCCCTATTTTGTGAAGCAACTGTTAGCGACATTTGAACTTTAGGCTACTTTATAAGGATGGTGTCATCTCTGATTCCACAACCATTCCCAAAGCGGCTGGCTGAAAAGCAACAAGGTTGAGACGATTAAGCCTATGGCTGCTAAATGCACATACAGCTTTACTCTTGCATTCCTTTTATTTGTTGCCTTGCCGACAAACAACAGCATAATAAAAAGTGTTACTATCCCATGCAGAAAGATGCACAGCCATTGTTGTAGTCCTGTGCCCACTGGATTCGGGTCTTTAGCAATGCCAAAGAAGTAACTTGTTGCAGCTATATAAGTGCAAACAAGTGTCAAATGCAGCAGTAATGCTTTGATGCTATACATTTTCATACAGGTGGTATTTTTGATAACGTTGAGGAATCCTATCAATTCAACGGGCGGCATTGCTAAGTGGTGAAACAAGTGCTTTTAGGACCGCCTGCTGCGAAGTAACATGCATGGCAAATGAAGTTTAACTTGCAGTACCATTCAACCCGTTTGTGTTATGTTATTTACCCGGATCATTCTTGCCATGGTTGCCTGTGCTGCCGGCGGGGCATTTGTTTATTACCTTGCTCAAAAAATGAAAGGAAAGAAATAGGATGACCTGGTCCATAAAGCCATTAACAGGCGTATTGTCCTGCCTTCATACCCATACTGTTTCTTAGCCTTTCGGCGGCTTCGATGGCCTCACTTCTACTTTGCTTGGTAAGGTTCTTGGGTGCATGTGTAAAAGGTCGCATACAATCTGTCCTATATCTTCAGGCTGAATCTTCCAGGCATCGGCCTCCGATGGCGTGTGATCATTAAAGTGAGTCGCGACTGAGCCGGGCATAATGGTTGTTACCTTAATGCCGTACTTCCGCAGGTCAAGCATAATGGCCTGTGTAAAACCTACCAGGCCAAACTTACTGGCGTTGTAGGCAGAAGCTGTTTCAAAAAAATTAGTGCCTGCCAGGCTGGCCATGGTAATAATATAGCCATTGGATTTTTTCAGCGGCTCTATGCTTGCTTTTACGCTATTGAACACACCTGTCAGGTTGGTATCAATAGTGGCCCTCCAGTCTTCTTCGGTTATGGCATCAATGGGAGCAAAATAACCCACACCGGCATTAGCTACCAGCACATCCAGTTGCCCGAACTGATCGGTCACTGTTTGTACAGCTTTCCTTTCCGACGCCATGGAACTCACTTCCGATTGCAGCGCCAATACTCTTGATGCATCCTTGCTTAAGGAAGCTGCCGCTTTTTTTGCAGCTTCTAAAGTGCGGCTGGTGATGGCCACCCGCATGCCTTCCTCCAGCAGGGCTTTGGCAATACCGTACCCTATTCCTTTGCTTCCGCCCGTTATGTAGGCCACTTTCTCTTTCAGGTTGTTCATACAAACATTTTTAATGGTTGATCTTATTTGTTTCCGCTAATGGCGATTGCAGATTGCAAAGAAAAGCAATAACCGGGTATGCTGAATTGTGCAACTACTCTGCAGTGTCTTCTTATCATGGCAGCAGATGGTTAAATGACCGAGCTTTGTAGCCCTGCACAAAAAATCAGCAATATGGCAAACGAAAATTTCATCGAAAAACTGGCGGCTGGTTTCGGTCAGTCTGCCTCTGTAAAAAATGTGTTTGGAGAGCCGATACAGACCGGTGATAAAACCATTATACCGGTAGCCAAAATAACATATGGTTTGGGTGGCGGTTTCGGTCAAAGTAAAAAAAATAAAAAACAGTTGGAAGCGGTTGTCTCCCCTGAAGAAGGACCCGTTGGTGAAGGCGCCGGGGGAGGAGGTGGCCTTTTTGCCATACCCAAGGGTGTTTATGAAATTACGCCTGCCCGCACACGGTTCATCCCTTCCGACAGCAGCCGGCAGGTGATGCTGGGAATTGTGATCGGCGTGCTGCTGAAAAGCCTGTTTTTCTCAGGAAAAAGGAAGTAGTTTATTTTATCAATTCTTTCTCTGGCACAGATTACTGCCGTGGCAGCCATTATTTGTACTTCAAAAACCAGACAATGAATTCGGGTGCGGATGTTTGTGGTACAACAGCGTTGCCAATGGAAAGTCTTCCCTTGCCCGAACTGTCTGTTTGAACAGAAGTATTGACAACAGGGACATAATAATCTTTGATCAATACAGCGTCAGCCCCTTTTTGCTTGGCTTTTGCAATGGCCTTGGTTTGAATATTTTCAGGTGTTGACCAGGTGCGGTTTCTTACATATCCTTTCCCAACAATTGTATAGTTTTTTGGAATGGCAGCTTCATCAACAAAGACATCGATTTTTTCTGTGGGAGTATAGCTGCTGCCAATGTAGTTAAGAGTAGAGGCGCAGGAGGCAAAAGCAAGAACAGGAAGCAGGGTAAAGTAGATTTTTATCATAAGCCGGGTTTTTACTAATGCTCGTTCAAGTTAGTTACACAAGTTCTAAAAATTCGTTATACTCCTACTAACAAGATGTTAATTGAATTGATACAATCATTGCCGGGGCATATTAATAGGATAACCTGGTGGCGAACCTTTATAATTGCTACCAAAGGGATGCAGATAATGCACTTATCGAAAATTTGTTGCCGTAAAAACCAAACCTGTGTTCATGATCCCGCCGTCAAAAAAAACTACGGTACAGCTATGGTATCATAAAAGACTATAAAGGAGGGCATGCAGCTAAAATTAATTCGTAGGGTGTGGCGGAAGTTTCGTAAATTATAGATAATTATCCCCTGTAAAATACCTGCTGTACTTCTGTCAACTATCCATTGTACTTGCTGATCACTATTCCCCGCACCTCATTCAATCACGTTAAACACAGCGCAACATGAAAAAAATGCCAACCGTATGCCTGGTAGCAGGCTTTTTACTCACCGGTCTCTACCTGGGTGCACAACAACAAGCCACGTATAAGCAGCCAGCCAGGGGGGCAAAAAATGCTAAAGACGATATGAAAGGAGCTTATGCCCTGGTAAGGCAAATGGTCAACAATGGTACAAGCGACAGCGTGATGCAGATCGAACAGCTAAAAATTTACACCGACCGTTATATGATGTATGCCCATCGCATTCCAAACGATTCGCTGGCAGAGTATGGCATTGGCCGTTACACTGTTGAAGATGGCAAAGTAATAGAAGATGTTTTATTCACGTCTGCCAATGGCGATCAAAATAGCAAAGTAGAACTGCAGGTCACTAAAACTGGCGATGGCTATACACAGGTTATCAACTTTCCGCCCGACAGCCAAGGGGTACGCTATATCTTGACCGAAGTCTATAAAACGGTGAGCAAGCCCGTTACCACCCCGCTTGATGGCGCCTGGAAGCAAGTGAAAGTTACCACCATCCCGAAAAAGGGAAGTATAACCACTAACAACAATCCTACGCAATTCAAAGTATACCAGTCGGGACATTTTATATGGGGCAACACGCAAAAGGATTCCGCCACCCAAAAGCCTCTTTCTTATTTTGGCTATGGCACATTCGATATGAAGGGCAACGAGGTTACGGAGCAAAACATCCAATCTTCCTTTGCGTCCACCCTGGTAGGTCAGCCGGTAACCCTGCAGGTACAGCTTACGGGAAAAGATTCTTATACACAAACGATTGTATGGCCCAATGGCGACCGCACTGTAGAAGTGTATCAGCGGATGAAATAGGCAATATCGGTTAGGCGGTAACGTGATAGGGGGCGTGAAAGTGAGGGTAGGCCCTCGCCTGGGGAGTTTTTATTGTACCGGGCTAAAGTGTTATTATATGACTTTGTTGTTGCGTCGCACTCTTGTACGTCCGGCAGGGC
Organism: uncultured bacterium; assembly: GCA_966095395.1. Classification (GTDB taxonomy): domain Bacteria; phylum Bacteroidota; class Bacteroidia; order Chitinophagales; family Chitinophagaceae; genus Flavisolibacter. The sequence goes on from CBHTSW010000008.1 coordinate 3,838, forward strand.
TATTGGGCACTGCCGTTAATGGTTTATAACTATCCGTGCTGCATTAAATGGCATTTGCCAACTAATTAATTTAGTAAATTAAAGTGTTTTTTTTATCCCGAAGGGACGAGAATGTTCATAGAACAGTTTATGCCTGCGACCCCTTCAGGTCGAACGGCCAAATGCATCATCTGGCTACAAACCTCTGATGCCGATGGCATCTGCTAAACTTTTTTGATAGCCTGAAGGCCCCTTGCCGGTTGTCCAATGGCAAAGAATGCAGCCCCGAATGCAGCCAAACTGGCTCCTGTATAGGCTGAAGAACGATTTCTTAGGCCTGGGGTGTAGAAATTACACCATTTCCAATTAAGTCACAATGTAGTTTTAAACCTTCGCTTAACCTCTTAAACACAAACTCCATATTATTCAACATTCTGCAACAGAATTTGGTATTAGTTATATCGTTTTAAACATCCGCCTGATGTTTTTTCATTCACAGTTTCTTTATGATTTATATTTAGGGCTTATTGATAAACGGATGCTATGCGAAAACTTTCTTTTTTTCTTTTACTGACATTATCTACGCTTTTGTATTGCGCTTATAGGGAACCGGTGGCTTCTGCTGCACCGTCCACTTCTCCGACAATTAAAACCGGCGCTGATCAAACCGAAAAATACCTGTCGTATTTAAAAGGGAAAAGGATAGGCATACTGGGCAATCAAACCTCCATTATTGGTAAGAGGCACCTGGTAGATAGTTTAAAAGCGTTGGGCATAAACATTGTAAAAGTGTTTGGGCCTGAGCACGGCTTTCGCGGCCAGGCCAGTGCCGGTGTAAAAGTGCAGGATGAAAAAGACAGCGCGACCGGCATACCGGTCGTTTCTTTGTATGGTCCCAAACGCAAACCTACCAAAACTGATATGGCGGATATTGACCTGATGATCTATGATGTGCAGGATGTGGGTTGCCGCTTTTATACCTACATCAATGTACTGGCCGATGTGATGGAGGCCTGCGCTGAAAACGGAAAGGAACTGCTGATCCTGGACCGCCCCAACCCCAATGGTTATTTTGTGGATGGACCCGTAATGGACATGAAACTAAAATCGGGTATCGGGAAATTTCCCATTCCCATTACACATGGCATGACCGTAGCGGAGTTTGCGCAAATGATCAATGGGGAAGGCTGGTTGCCAAAGGGCCTCATATGTAAGATCAAAATTATGCCTGTGGCTAATTATAACCACGACATGCCGTATACCCTGCCGGTAAAGCCTTCGCCCAACCTCAACACGCAGCAGTCCATCATGCTGTATCCTTCCACCTGTTTGTTTGAAGGTACGGTACTCAATTACGGCCGCGGCACTTATTTTCCTTTTACCGTATTAGGCAGTCCTGAACTGAAAGGCCAATACAGTTTTTCTTTTACACCGGTTGGCATTCCGGGTATGTCCGAAACGCCTTTGCACATGAACCAGGTTTGTTATGGCCTTGACCTTCGCAATTATGACATCAGCCAGTTGCGTAAAACAAAAAGGATCAACATTCAATGGATGAAGGAACTGTACAAGGCCTACCCGAACAAGGAAAAGTTTTTTGATTACAAGCTGAGCAGGGAAATAGGCAACGTGGATTTTCGCACCGGGGATTCCCGGTTCAAGCAACAGATCATGGATGACGTGCCGGAAGAGGAGATTCGTAAAAGCTGGGAGCCCGGTTTGAGTAATTATAAAAAAATGCGGAAGAAGTATTTGCTTTACCCGTAATTATCTTTTTTGTAATTGCAGGCAAGAAAAATGCTTTCTTTAATTTCTTATAAAAGCGAAGGTTAATGTTGTTCCCTATGGCATCGCCCTAAGGACTAAGGCCTGATTTTTATATCTTGAACAATGAATCAACCGATCAATCTCTATTATGAAAATAGCTACCTATAATGTGAATGGAGTTAATGGGCGGCTGCCGGTATTGCTTCGCTGGCTTCACGAAGCGGGGCCGGACGTGGTTTGTCTGCAGGAGCTAAAGGCGCCACAGGAAAAGTTCCCGGAAGAAGCGATAAGGGAAGCCGGTTACAATGCCATCTGGCATGGACAAAAAAGCTGGAACGGCGTGGCGATACTTTCACGCACTGGCGAACCAAAGGAGATAAGACGGGTACTGCCGGGTGATCCGGAGGATGAGCATAGCCGTTATATTGAAGCTATTGTAGGGGATATCCGGATCGGATGCCTTTACCTGCCTAATGGCAACCCTGCACCCGGACCAAAATTTGACTATAAGCTGCGGTGGTTTGAACGGCTGACGAAGCATGCAAAAGATCTTTTAAAAAAGGATCAGCCTGTGGTGCTTACTGGCGACTTTAACGTGATGCCTACCGAGCGGGATGTGTACAAGCCGGAACGTTGGGTTGATGATGCCTTGTTTCGGCCGGAGGTGAGAGCTGCTTTCAAACAACTGGTAGCGCAGGGATGGACGGATGCCATACGAGAGCTTTACCCAGAGGAAACTATTTATACGTTTTGGGATTATTTCCGTAATGCCTATGGCCGCAATGCCGGTTTACGTATCGATCATTTTTTATTGAGTCCGCCATTACAGAACCGCCTGCTGGCTGCCGGTGTTGACCGTCATGTGCGGGGGTGGGAAAAAACCAGCGATCATGCGCCGGTGTGGATTGAACTTGCTGATGACTAAATGAGGAGAGGAGCGGACCTGGAGCTGGCGGAAGATGTTCGTTATTCTTATGGCTTTTTTATTTCCATGCTTTTTATCAAACCATTTTCCAAAGCATAGATATGCTTGACCATACTGTCAAATAAGATCTTTCCGTGCAGGTCTTTTACTATTTGGTGAACGTCTACTTCTATTTGTCCATCCGGCCTTTCCTTTAAAGCAACCGGTTCAACATGTGGATCCAATTCTTTCCACTGCCTTGTCCAGTAATCTCTGACTTCCTTATGTCCTTTCACATAACCTCCTTCCCAGCCGTTCGGCCACCATACGTCTGTATGCATTAATAAGAGAACAGCATCAATATCCCTTGCATTGAAGGAAGAATAGGCCTGCTGAATCAATTTTTGGTATTGCTGTGTCATGGTATCTTAAGTTTTATGTACTATGATGCCCTATTTTGTTGCGTAAGAACCTACTCCAAGCTACCTATTTTCAATGGCAAACGATGCAGGAAGACATTTGCTCCATAGCGATGAGGACGAACAAGTGAGTGACACCACAAAAGCCAAATAGCAGCACATCAGCTTAGTCCATAAAAAATAAAAGGCTGCACCTTAACGGATGCATCCTTTTTCTAAAACAGTTCCAGTTACAACGTTGCCAGGTCAATGACGAAGCGGTACTTCACATCGCCTTTCATCATGCGTTCGTAGGCTTCGTTAATGTCCTTCATGGCGATCATTTCCACATCCGATACAATGTTATGCTCGGCACAATAGTCCAGCATTTCCTGGGTTTCGGGTATGCCGCCAATAAGCGATCCGGCAATGCTGCGGCGGTTGCCAATTAAATTAAATGCAGGGACTTCGGCCGGTGCCGGTGGCGCTCCTACACAGATCATAGTGCCATCGGTGTTGAGCATAGCGAGGTACACATTGTAGTCGTGCGGAGCAGATACGGTGTCTACGATAAAGTCAAAATAATTGGCCAGGCTTTTCAATGTTTCCTTATCGGAGGTCAGCGCAAAACGGTGTGCGCCTAAGCGTTTGGCATCGGCTTCTTTGGAAGGTGAGTGACTGAGCATGGTTACTTCGGCGCCAAAGGAAACGGCAAACTTTACGGCCATGTGCCCAAGGCCACCCAAGCCCAGTACGCCAACCTTGTGTCCCTTGCCTACCTTCCAGTGCCTCAGGGGCGAATAGGTGGTAATACCGGCGCAGAGCAGGGGCGCCACGGCTTTGATGTCCAGTTTTTCAGACACCTTCAGTACAAATTCTTCGGTGGTTACAATGCGCTTGCTGTAGCCGCCATACGTGATGGTCTTGCCATCGCGTTCCACTGAATTGTAGGTACCTACAGAACCCTTCTCGCAATATTGTTCCAGTCCTTTTTTGCACTTGGCACATTCGCGGCAGCTATCCACCAGGCAGCCTACACCCACTAGGTCGCCTTGTTTAAATTTGGTGACGGCGTTGCCCGTAGCTGTTACCCGTCCGACTATTTCATGCCCGGGCACAATAGGGTACATGGTGCCACCCCATTCGTTGCGCACCTGGTGAATATCGGAATGGCAAACACCGCAGTATAAAATATCGATCTGCACATCATGCGGGCCGGGCTGGCGCCGTTCCAATTCAAAATCTCTCAGGGGAGTGGCAGCGTCGTAAGCTGCGTATGCTTTTGTTTTGTTCATATGATGGAAGGTTTTTTGGGGGCTAAAGGTAAAGGAGGATTGCCTAAAGCCTGTTGATGAGCCTATTTTATGAAAAGCCTGGTGCTTATTGCCGTTCTATTACGTACCGGCCGGGACAGGTAATACTTTGGTTTATACTTATACCAAATTCAGTTGGAGGTATGGAGTTTGGGTTTAAGAGCTTAAGGGTTTAAAGGTTTAGGAATACTATATGACTAATTGGAAATGGTATAAGATCAGCCTGGGCTTTAAAATAAATTTTGTGCAACCGACTAATTGCATAAAATTTGCAACCAAATAGTTGCGGGTAAATTCATTGAACCATGAGACGTGATGTATTCCATGCCATTGCCGACCCTACACGCAGGACCATTCTTACCTTGCTGGCCATGCAGGCGATGACCCCCAACGCACTTGCCGAACACTTTCACAGCAGCCGGCAGGCCGTATCCAAACACATCCAGATCCTTGTTGAATGCCAGTTGGTAAAACAAAAGCAATCCGGCCGCGAGATCTATTATCATTTCAATCCGCAGAAAATGAAAGAGGTTGATAAATGGCTGAAGCCTTTCCGTGCTTTATGGGAAAGCAAGTTCAGCCAGTTGGATGTTGTTTTGAAGAATCTAAAAAATAAAAGCTCATGACTACACAAAAAGAAACGGTCATCTCCAAAGACCTGGCCAACAAAAAGCTATTTATTGTAAGAGAGTTTGAAGCGCCGCTGGAACAGGTATGGAAGGCCTGGACGGAAAGCAGCTTGCTGGACCAATGGTGGGCTCCCAAACCCTGGAAGGCCAAAACAAAATCCATGGACTTCAGGGAAGGCGGTACCTGGCTTTACAGCATGGTAGGACCCAATGGTGAAGAATCGTTTTGCCGCGCCGATTTTCAAACCATTGTTCCGCAAAAACAATTCGTGGTTGTTGATTCCTTTTGTGATGAGAACGGTAATAAAACCAATGAGTTTCCCTCCATGCATTGGAAAAATGATTTTATAGAGACAGCCTCCGGTACAAAGGTAGAAGTAGAAGTTACCTTCGCTACGGAAGCCGATCTTGAAAAGATCATTGAAATGGGCTTTAAAGAAGGCTTTACGGCAGCTCATGGCAATCTTGATGAATTGCTGGCAGGGACAAAATGAGGGTAATGTTGAATCGGCAATGGTCAAAAGTCAATTAGCAGCTGGCGGCTCTTGTTGGCGTCCGGCTAACGGGACTTGCTCTCAGACGGCTCTTCACGTTTAGCTTTGCGACAGGGAAGGGCCGGACAGATTACTAAGGTTTACCGGTGACTATGTGGCCATTACAATATGCACTAAATTGTACCATCTAGGACAAGCGGTATAAAGGCTTAAACAATTCCGCCTGCAAATCAACTGTAAGAGTGTTTCAGGCAAGTACTATTTTATTTTGCAAACAATGAATTCCAAGGCACTACTGATTTCAACATTATTCTTTGTCAACTCGCTTAATGGACAAACCTTATATCCTTACCATTCCGCGGTAGCCGGTTTTGAATACATTGAAGTAATAAAGGGGAAGGACAATGGCAAATTGCCCTTGCTTATTGCTTTTCATTACTCCAGCGGGAACCCCGCAGAAACCATTGCCGATTATGATAGCCTTAAGAACCCCGTACGGATCATTATTCCAAAAGGGAATTATAAAAAAAGAAACGGGTTCTCTTATTATCCTGTTGACTATTACGAAAAAGATAGCCTGACACAGTTTGTCCTTTCAAAAAAAGCAGTTGACAGTATTGGCAATTTTATTCAACTGATTGGAAAGAAGTATAAATCAAAAGCTGTAGTTAGCGGAATTTCGCAGGGAGGCGATATAGCCATGCTGCTTGCCGCCTATTACCCCCAGTTGTGCAAAGCCTCGTTTCCTTTTGCGGCCTATATTCACTCCGGTATGAACCACGAACTAAAAAAGAAACCTGTAGGCAGGGTGCCGGTTTACTTGTTCCAGGGAGAAGATGATCCCATCATTCCACTTAGTACCACAAGAAGAAAACTGGCAATGCTGGACAAAAAGCTGCGCCTGAAACTATTTTCCTACCCGGCTCTTGGACACGATATTTCAACCCAAATGAAAATTGATTATTCAAGGCTTATTGATGAATTGAATGTAGCGGAGTAGCAGCCTTCATCTTTTTGTTGGTATCCCGGGTCTTCCATATTATTCTTCGCTTTCTATTAGACTGTCAATGCTTCAGAAACGGCATAGCTGTCTTCAAACAGGCGATACTTTGTAATGAAATTGTTTTCCACTGTTATTTGAATACAAAAGAAGGAGTTGACGATTTTATTGGTTGCTAACATTTGGGTGGTAAACTCCCCGATGATAACGGCGTAATTTTCTTCCACCAGCAATTTATCCACTTGTGCTCCGGCAGGCTCCGTACTTTTCCACAAAAGCTGGTAAAATTCTTTTACTTCCTCCCTGCTGTTCCTTTCTCCCAGCCAGGGTGCCTTATGTGTATTCCCGGGTATGTCCCAATCTATATTTTCGGAAAACAGGTTGGTTAATTTTTCCAAATTCCTTTCTGTGAGGTATTGAAGATATTGTTGAACGATGGCTTGCGTTTTTTGCTTTTCCATTTTTCAATCCTTAATAAACGTTTGCTGTTTTTACTTCCGTGCTAACGGTTTTGATAACCCGATCCGGTGCAAACATAGCGAATGAAACAGGTATTTATGGTAACGATGGCTATAGTATGCTGCCGGTCTTTGTTCCGACAGCTTTCGGGAGCGACTCATGTGCGTTGAGGCCTGTTAATCGTTTCCAGGCCAATGGTTGTTCATTTATTTTTATTTGTTGGATGCCCAAAATAACACGGGTAAAAGACATGTTATCAACACTTTCCGGGTCCGCCTGGAAAGAAAAAAGGATGGGCTGGGATTACGCTATCTAAAAATAGGTATAGGTTTTAATAGCCGTGCTGCCATCATCCGCTTCAGCTTTTTCAGTAATGACCCTGTCCTTGTCATCAAATGTATAGGTAAACTGGGCTGTTCCCACAACGTAACCATTAGAGACGACAGTGAGTTTTTTAGGAAGATGCACCTTCTTTACGCTATTGGCGTTAACAGGCCCTGGTACAACAGGTAAAGTGTATTTTGGATCGGGGTAATATTCATAGATTTCTATGTTGGTATCGGTGCCCGAAGCTTTTACCATGTCACCGGCGGCATCATACGTGTAGGTGATGGTATTTGACAATACCGATCCTGTAGTCTTGGTAAATTCATATTCGTTTAGTTGGATAAGCCGGCCGTTGATATCATAAAAGTATTTTTCGGTAGTGGTGTCTTCTTCATTGTTAAACTGAAAGGTGCTGTCAATAAAGGAATTTGTATTTAAATAAAAATCCTCGTGAATCAGCAGGGAACCGGCGCCATACATATCCATTGTAAATTTATTGGCTGAAGGAAAGGAATATAACAGCTTATCGCCGGGTGAAGTAGCAGAGATCATAGAGGTAATTCTCCCGCTGTTGTCATACGAAATAGTAAAGGTAGTGGTTGAGTTACCGGCGGAGGACGAAATAATGGTTTCCGTATACGTTTTCACACGCCCAGCAGCAGAGCCCGAACTTTGATCCTGGCTTGTTTCTTTCTGGCAGGCGTTTAGTACAATAAAACAAATAATGAGCGGCAGTAAGCTTTGGATATTTTTCATTTTTACGAATTGATCAGGTAAAATAAAATTTTATCGTTAAAAGTTCTTTTTTTCGGGGATTTACTTTTTGTCTTGTTGCTATTTCAATAATTGTTTGTAAGGACGCAAACAGAGCAGCTATGATGGCTGCACTTCCTGCACAATAGTATTTCCGGACGTACAAGTGAGTGAGACAACAGACGTTTAATAGCAGCATTGCGGCTAAGTATATACTCCGTATCCATCCTTCAATCCCTTTGACAAACTCAAGGCTCTCACCATTCACCAACCGTTACTCACCATCCCACTCACACATTACCCTTCTTTAATTCCTTCACCGCATAATCGCAGGCCCTTGCGGTTAGTGCCATGTAGGTGAGTGAGGGGTTGAGGCAGGAGGAGGAGGTCATACAACTGCCATCGGTGATAAACACATTGGGCACTTCGTGCATCTGGTTCCAGGCGTTTACTACCGAGGTTTTGGCATCGCGGCCCATGCGGGCAATGCCCATTTCGTGGTTCGCATTGCCGGGGAAGGAGATGCTGCCACTCACCCGTGGGTTCTTATAACCGGACGCTTGCAGCAGTTCCAGTCCCGTGGCCTTTACATCCTCGTGCATGGCCTTTTCATTATCCTTAAACTCGCAGTCTATGACGATAAGGGGGCGGCCCCAGGGGTCTTTTTTAGCCCGGTTCAGGGTGATACGATTGTCGCTGTAGGGCAAACATTCGCCAAAGGCATAAAGGCTCATTTGCCAGGAGCCCGGTTCTATAAGGGCCTCTTTTAATTCAGCACCAACAGCAGCATCCTTAGCCTGGCTCCCCCTGTAGGCTCCGCCGCCAAAATGATAGCCCCGCAAAAAGCCAGGGTGTTGTTCTGTTACATTGCGAAAGCGTGGAATGTAAATGCTCACAGGCCTGCGGCCATAATAATAGCGGTCTTCAAATCCTTCGACCTCTGCTGCAAAGGACAACCCTTTGTGATGGTCCATCAGGTTGCGGCCCACCTGGTCGCTGTCATTGCCCAGTCCATTGGGAAAACGATTAGACACAGAGTTGAGCAGGATAAAAGCCGTGGCCACGGTGGAGGCATTAAGGAAGATAAGCTTTGCATAAAAATCCTGCGTTTGTTTGGTTTCCGTATCAATGATTTCTACACCGGTGGCCTTTTGTTTTTGCTCGTCGTACAACACCCTGTTCACCAGGGAATGCGGCCTTACGGTAAGATTGCCCGTGGCATAGGCGGCCGGAATGGTGCTGGCATTGGTACTGAAATAAGCGCCCCAGGGACAACCTCTATGACACAGATCGCGGGCCTGGCACTGGCCCCGGCCTTTTACGGGCTGGGTGAGGTTGGCGGTGCGGCCCATGATCACTTTCCTGTCGGCATATTTACTTTCCACCTGTGCTTTGAAATGCTTTTCAACACAGTTCATTTCGAAGGGCGGCTGGAATTGTCCATCAGGTATTACGGGAATGCCATCCCTGTTGCCGCTTACGCCAATGAAGGATTCCACATAGTCGTACCAGGGGGCAATGTCTTTGTAGCGGATGGGCCAGTCCACTCCGTGACCGTCCTTGGCGTTGGCTTCAAAATCCAGGTCGCTCCAGCGGTAGCAGGCTCTTGCCCATAACAGCGAACGGCCACCCACAATATCGCCGCGTATCCAGTCGAAGCGCCGGGTTTCTTCGTAGGGGTTCTCCTGGTCGTTGATATAAAAATGCTTGTTGTCTTCGCGAAAAGAATAGTGGCGGCTTTGCACGAAGTTTCGCTTTTTGTCTTCTTCGGTTAAATTCAAACGGTGAGGAAACTCCCACGGCGCTTTGGTGGCGGTAGGGTAATCACCGTGTGCTACATTGCGGCCGCGGTCGAGCAGCAAAACCTTCAGTCCTTTTTCACAGAGTTCTTTGGCGGCCCAGCCACCGCTGATGCCGGAGCCAACAACGATAGCATCGTAGGTGTTCTGTGGTTTTGCTTTGTTGTTGATGTATAAGGAATCGCCAGGCATGTTTATAGTTTCTGGTTTGTGGTTTTTGGTTTATGGTTCCTTGTAAGTTGAAAAGGGTTACAGAAATCGGCAAAGTTTGAAAGTCGTAATCATGGTTTGTAGTTTCTTACTATTTGAAAAGGTTCTCAGAAACATGAATGGCTATAAGTTGTAAATACTAAGGCCTGTTTCATTTCTGTAAAGACGCTCCGGTCTAAATTAACTACAAACCACAAACTATAAACTACAAACTCTTAAAATGTTTTTTCATCGCAACCGGGTAACCTGCCATGGCAATTTCGGGTTCGGCAATTTCGGGGTGCCATAGTTTTTCCCATTCAAAACTGTAATACCCTTTGTAGCCGCCTTTCTGCAGGGCATCAATGGCCTCGAAGATGGGTACCTCGCCTTGTCCCAATAAAGTGTATTGGGGTTTTCCATCAACCAGCTTGGCGTCTTTGATATGAGTATGACGGATGTATTTTTTTAATTGCTGAAAGGCTTGTGCCGGTGGTTCTTTGGTGATTGTCCACATATTGCATATATCCCATACAAGCCCAACGTTTGAATGGTTGGCTGCCTGCATGATGGTGGTAAGGTCTTCGATTCTCACCACATCGCCATGTGTTTCCATTAACACGGATACATTTTTTTCTTTGGTATAATCACCCAGTTGCACCAGGCGCTTTGCCATGCGGGCGATGACGGTATTTTTATCTTCTTCAGGGGGAAGTTTGTTGGGGAATACTCTTACATAAGGACAGTTGATCTGTTGTGCCAGGTCAATAAAGCGTTTGGCTTCGTTCATGTTCTTATCCCATTCTGCACCTTCAGGCACATGCAGGTTGGCGGACGAGCCCAGCCCCACAAATTGTAATCCTTTTTGCCTCATTAAAGCCATAGTGGTCTTCCTGTTTTCTTCGGTGTTGAATTCAGGACATTTGGTAAGATCCATTTGTCGTTGAATACCTCTTACTTCAATCCCCTTATAGCCATGCTGCACAGCAAAATCGGCGATCTGCTGAAAGGTCCAATCGGGGCAACCAAGGGTGGAGAAAGATAACAGAGGGCTTTTTTTGCGGGGATCAAATGAGCTGCCAACAACGAGGCCGGCCAAAGCCAGGGCCGAGGTTTGTAAAAATTCTTTACGGTTTACAGGGTTCATGGGGGTAGAGTTTTATCCGTGTGTTTGAAGATACGGAAAGAAATTACGCAAGCACTCCCCGGGTGCAAGCCAAACGCTCACCCCGACATCATCATCTTTGCAGCGATCATGATCCTATTGTAAAGAGGAATGGCTTTACTGATTTTTCTTTCAACCAGCTATACTGCTTTTTCACCAGGCCGGCACAATGTGTTTTTTTTAACGGCAGGGGATTTAAGTTTGTACCATGATAGAACATGTGTATGAAACGTCCTTTAGCGAACTGGAACTGGTAAAAGACAGCACCCTGTTTGTTTTTGCATTAGAGTCGGAAGAGGCCGGCGAGTTTGATGGCCTGAATAAATTGGTTGTGGGAATAGGGAAAGTAAGTGCAGCCTATCATCTTACAAAGGCTGTTGCTGCTAATAAGCCCAACCTGATTGTGAACCTTGGTTCTGCGGGAAGCGATGTTTTTAATACCGGTGAAGTGGTCTGCTGCACCCGGTTTGTGCAGCGTGATATGGACGTTAGGGGATTGGGATATGAAAGATATGAAACGCCGTTTTCGGGCATTGACCCTGTTTTAAATTATGGAATAAAGATCAGGGGATTAGAGGAGGGCATCTGCGGAACGGGAGATAGTTTTGAAATGAATCATTTTTGTGCTGATTATAATGTAATCGATATGGAGGCCTATTCGCTTGCCTTGATTGCCCGCAAAGAACAGATCCCGTTCCTGTGCCTGAAATACATCTCGGATGGCGCCAACGGAACGGCGGCTGAAGACTGGACGGTGCAGGTGCACAAAGCCGCCAGTGCGTTTAAGAGGATTTTGTTTTAAAGAAACGGTTGGTGAATGCATAAGTTCACCAGAACTTCCGGTTCACTTAGTGCCAAAGAAGAATGAACAAAAGCTGCAAACGGAAAGTCCTGCTCAAATCCAAATAATTTTTACTGTATTCATTACTGTTATTCACTTAACAGGTCATGATGCATTATGAAGAAGTCATTCAATGCAAATTAACTGGAAGGCACTCCCTTGGTCCCGAAGGGATCACAGCTCTATAGCAAAAGAACAAAGAGCATCCTTCGACTCTGAAAGGGTCGAACATTCTAACATGATGGCTATGCTATAGGCCTTTGATGTCATTGGCATCTGCTCTTTTCTGGTACGATTATCATTACCAGTGAAGGGTATTCATCTGTACCGGCCATTCTATGGTTTTGGGAACATTATGGATGGAGCATTAATCCAGCTTCTTCAACCTAATATTTCTAAATTCCACCGGCTGGCCTTCACTTTGCAGGGCAATATAGCCTGAGGTAAGCGGCTGACCCGGTTGCCATAAAGCGTTATCGTACCCTTGTACCACGCCGCCGCCCATCGTTGGTTTGCTGTATTGCAGCACCGTATCGCCATTGATGATATGCGTAATCAATGAATCGTGCAGTACCACCAGTTCGGCGGTTACCCATTCGCCTTTATCGTATGTTTTCGAGGAAGAGTTCAGGCAATGCGCATTATAAAGCTTGTTCCTGTAAACGATTTCCGTTCCCGGCGAACACATGTTGCCAGTGGGGCGGGGCCTGCCATCGCCCAAGCCGGCAAGGAACTGCATTTCCACTGATATGGGCCAGTTCTGTTCTTTCGGCATGGTGCGTGGGTCCTGCGAGTGAAACATGACACCACTGTTTAAAAGGGTATAAGAAGGCGCTCCTTTTTGTAATTCGCCGGAGAAGCGATACTCGAGTTTCAGGTGATAGTTGGAAAAAGGCGTTTTGTAATAGAGGTGGCCAAACTGGTCATTGAAGTCATCGTATTGATCATACCGTACTTTAATTAAGCCATCTTCGGCGCGGAACGTGTTGCCAAAATTTACACCTACTTCATGATGATGGATCTTGACGATCCAGTCATTGAGGTCCTTTCCATTGAAAAGCTGCATCCATTCATCGTTGTCTTGCCGCACGGCTGCTTTTTTATAATGGGCACAAGAGGAAACAAAAAAGCAGGAGGCCATAAGTAATAGAAAAAAGGAGGCGGCGGTCTTTCTCTTCATCTGTCGTCGTTGAAATGGCTAAAGATAAAACAATGTCTGGTTACCGGATGGTTTTGCTATCCCATACAACAGGCTCTGGCCGGAAGGTTTGTGAATAGCCAGGGCCAACAGATGGAAAGATTTTTTTAGTTTTAGAAAGACTACGACCAGTTTGCACACACCTTGGGGCAGGAAAACGTATCATTTGAAGAACACTACAAATAGCAGGTATTGCAGGGTAAGCGGGAGGTATATTTCATGAAACAGTGCAGGAAGTAAATGAACAAAAGCTGCCAATGATTAAAAAGCCATCGTAAAACCATGCGGTTACATTCACAAACGATATGGCTATTAAAATTATGAACAGTTAAAAACTTAACCAGTATGCAGTCCTTACTTGGCGTTTTAAAAAGCCTGGTTGGCATTGGTGCAGATGAACTTTCTGTTTTCCAGATTTTGGTGCGTTGTGTGTTGATTTATGTTATTGGGATCGCGTTGGTCCGAATGGGAAAGAAGCGGTTCTTAGGAAAGATAGCTGCATTCGATACTGTTCTTGCCATCATTATAGGCTCTCTTTGTTGAGCCGTGCTATCACCGATACCAATTATTTCCTGAAAATATTGGCGGCTTGCCTGTTGTTACTCCTGTTGCACCGGGTCTTCTACCTGATTGCTGCGTATTCAGATGAATTTGGTAATTTGATAAAGGGGCACGACAGGGTAATTTTAAAAGATGGTGAACTGCTATGGGACGCCATGAAGAAAAGCAACCTGAGCGAACAGGACGTAATGCAGTCGCTTCGCCTGAATGCCAAAACCGAAGATGTAAGTAAAATTAAAATGGCGAATAGAACGGAACGGCGACATTAGCGTAATTATGGAAAAAGAAAACTAACTTCTATTAAAACAAAGAGCTATGAAACCCTATACCACACTTTCCGAGACCATGAACGAATTGCGCAAGGAGGGTTACACCGAAGACTTCAACCTTCAACAGAACTGCCTTGAGTGCCGCAACGGTGCGTTCAGGATCTTTGCCGATGAGTTTGAGGTGGACAAGTTTTTCCGCTTTGAAGGCGCCAGCAATCCATCGGACGCTGCCATTCTCTATGCCATCTCTTCGGACAGTAAAAACCTGAAAGGCGTGCTGGTGAACGCCTATGGCATTTACAGCGAACCGCTGACCGATGAGATGCTGGAGAAACTGGAAATGCGGAAGTAAAACCGCCAGATGAATTCAGGCTTACCATCTAACCTTCATGCCTTTACTTAATAGTTTTGCCTTGCGGTTCGTACGTTTCACTGCTGGCCTGGGCTTGTAACTCAGGCCCTGCATTAAAAGTTTTTTGCTTATGGTAGAAAAAGACCTGAGCGGCAGACCCAGGCCGGCAATTTTATAGTTTTGATCTGTACTGGTTGAGGGTAGCAATTGTTGAAACAAGAAGGCTACGGACAGCCTGGAAATGCCAAAAGTGTTCCCAAGTGATGAGCGAAAGATTAGTTTGAAGTACCATAAAAAAAACCTTGCGGTTTGCAAGGTTTTTTTAGGATAAAATGGGAAGCATTAGTCGTCTTCAAATTCAGACTCACACTCACCCAGGCTGTCCAATATTTTTGCAAATAAATTAGTGTTCAACGTAGCAGAAATGACAATTTCTCCATTGGTTTGAGTAGCATTAGAAAGATCTGCATCTGTTATGCCCTGCGTTAGTAAGGCCAGGTTCAGGGTTGTAATGGCGGTATAGCCGTTGTTGCCGGTAATGGTCACCCCTTCTTTTTCTGCCTGGAATTCAAAAGCATTATCCACTCTAAGCGTTACCGGCGTTCCATTGTAGGTTCCTTTTAATTCCAGGGCTGGTTCATTGACAGCTGGCGCTATTTCAATCTTGAATTCCACCTCGTTATAGGTGCCCGGTGGAATGGTGATACTTCCCAGGGAAGAAATAGCAGAGAATAGATCAAGGCGCTGTTTTGCAGTGGATCTGTATTCAATTTCACTGTTGTTGGTTTTTGCTTGGAATTTGATTTCGGTAGCGTTGGCAAAACCGCTATTCCAGGTTAGGGTTCCATTCAGGCGGGCTGAAGCTGAGGTGCCCGTTGCGGCCCTTGCAAGCGAAGAACTGGGGTTGGTGGATTTCAACTGGTAGCGTACACTGCCATCCTTATTGTCTTTTTTACAACCTGCTAATGACAGGCCAGCGACAGCAATAGTAAATAAGAAAGTGTTCAATTTCATAGTGAATAAATTTTGAAGGGTATAGCGGTAAATTATAACCGATAGTGTGTAAAGCACAAAATAACTTACCCCACGTATAAATTCCTGGTACTAATCCATCCTCTTCACTCAGGGTCTGCAGTCCTCTTTACAATTAAGTTCCGGTCATTCACCACCCCAGTTCGTGTCTTCACGAGCCGCTGTTTATTCTCTGTACCAATACCTGTCATCCTGTAAGAAGTCAAGATCCTTGATTCCTTTTTTGCCATAGAAATCTACGGGGTAAAAAGCTGCCTGGGGAGCCGCGGCGGACAGATTAAAGAAACATTATATAGCCGGGTAAGGAGTTTTATTATGGAAAGAACACTTTGTATAGCTTCGACTACGAGTCGCAGACGCAGGCCAGCTTGCTTAAAACGGCGGAGAAGACTACGGATAGCCCGGGAGTTTCCGTGCCTTTAACTCCCTATAAGATCCCTATAAAGTCCCTATAATGTTCCTAAAGAATTCCTGTTGAACTATTGCAATTTGAAAAGTATGTTCTGTTTTAACAGTTGTGCAAACAGCAGCGTGGCGCCAGTGCAAGTATAATCAAAGTGTTTATTTATGGCAAGACGATGAGGCCTTATTAAGTTAGGAGGAACCATTGGAGGATTGACTTTTATAAACAGCAGGCGATATAAGAAGCATGTAAGGGCTGCAAGAGGTACTCATAAGGAAGCGAAGGTGAATACAGTGGCCGGAGCGCTTCTGCTTCGCAGATATCCATGCGGGAGACCCGTCGGGAAAAGATGTTTTGAATAAAAGCAAAACTGCGGCTGCATAGTATTATTTTGAGCCGCAATGGGAAAGAAGGAGATTGTTTTTCAAAAGCCTGCTAAACTGGTACAGGTTTTCAGGCAGATCAATGAATACTCAAAAGCCGAGAAATCATTCACCGACCGAAAAGAAAAACTGCAATGGAGGCAGATCAGTTCGCCAAATGGTTATCTCTCAAACGGGAGATTGTATCTGCCATCCTCTATAGTGGCTGACAAAAAGTTTGGGAACTGCGACCTGATTACCATAGAAGATGCAGCCGATGTTAGTGCCCGGCCCGAATGGAAGATCATTAACGGCAAATACGAAAAAGGAAATAACCACTGTTTCAATCTGCACCATCGCAGCGGCTACGAGATTTTCTGGTTCCAGGGTAAAGACCCGCTACAACTTGCCCTGAACTATATGAATTCTTACATCGGTGATCCTGCGAGGGACAGTTTTACCATCTCGGTTTTAGAAAATGAACGTCCGGTAGAAGTAAAGATCAATGGCAAACTGGATACCAGCCGTGGCAGGTACTATAAAGAACAGTGTTTTATTTTCGAACTGTTAGGCGAGTTTGACCGGTGCTTTTTACTGGAAGAAAGGGAGGGTACTGTAATCAAGCAGGTTCCCGCAAACAGGAAACTAGTGAACCTGTTAAAACCGCTTTGGTAACAATCTCTTCACCTGTTTGGCAGAAGCTCATTCAATGTAATACACTGTTGGCCTGGGTTTGTAACCCAGGTTTTGCTTTAAAACTTAAAGGTTTATTGCTTATGGAAAAGGAAGGCTCTGGCCTCAGACTCAGTTAGCTGGTTTGATAATCAAAAAAGGTGTATTGGTAATCATCTATGAAGCCCGCCATTCTAAAAATCATCTTATTCATCGTTTGCACTATTTTTAATCAAATCAAATTGATGCGGAAAAAAATTGCTCCTCTTTTGTTGCTTTCCTTTTTTTTCACCCTGGTGTTGCCCGCGCAGCAAAAGGTGCGGCAGGAAAAACTTACCAAGACAGTTGACAGCATCCTCCGCAGCGCAGTAGATAGCGGCCTGATTCCCGGGGCGGTTATCGAAATAAAAAAAGACAACCAAATTATTTGCAGAAAGGCTTTTGGTTTTGCTGAAAGAAAAGATGATCAGAATAGGCCGCTGGCTCATCCCGTGCCCATGACAACCCACCATCTTTTTGACATTGCCTCACTTACAAAAGCAGTAGGTACCGCTACCTCTATCATGTTGCTGTTGGACCGTGGGCTCATTAAAGTGGACGACCCGGTTGGTAAATACCTTCCTGCATTTGATACCGGGGATAAAAAACAAATTACCATTCGCCACCTGCTTACCCATACGGCCGGATTGATTACCTGGTACCCGTTGTTTTACCGGGCTCATAATAAACAGGAAGTGTATAAACTGATTGATGAATTGCCGCTTGCCTTTCCTGTAGGGGCCTCGCGGCACTACAGCGATCTTGGTTTTATTCTTTTAGGCGAGATCATAGAAAAAGTTTCCCGTATGTCGCTGGACCACTTTGAGCAAAAAAATATTTTTATTCCGCTGGGTATGCGTCATACAAGCTATAACCCCCTTACTGGAGGCTTCACAAAATTTGCAGCCACTTCTCATGGCAATCCGTATGAAACCAGGATGGTACATGATACTTCGCTGGGATTTGTATTTAAGGAAATAGACCCGGACCAATGGAATGGCTGGCGAACCTATACGCTGCGGGGGGAAGTAAATGACGGCAACGCCTGGTATGCGCTGAATGGAGTGAGCGGGCATGCCGGCTTGTTTTCTACTATTGATGACTTGCAAAAGCTGGTTGACCTATTGATGACTCGTGGGAAAGTGGGAAGAAAACAAATTATTTCTGAAAAAACGATACAGCTGTTTTTAACACAGGACGATTTTAAAAATGGCCTTGGCTGGATGATGGATCCCGGTGATTCCTTTATGAAAGGCGGTCCTGCTGGAACTTTCGGTCATACCGGTTTTACCGGGACAAGTATTGCGGTGGTGCCTTCCCTGAACCTCTCCGTTATATTGCTGATCAATCGCCAGAACACGGGATTATTGCCTACCGGCTATTATTACAATCCCAACCCTCTTCGAAAGGCCATATTCGAGGCCGTTCTGGCGGAGTGTAAATAAATAGTACGGTGAATTATTTGTTAGATGATCCCTTCTGTTCTTATTTACAAAAACTACACTTCTAATACCTGCCTTCCTTTTCTTCCCCGACGGGAGTCCTGCCCTTGCAACCTAAATAAACCGGCGGGGAAGAAAAGGAAGACCACGGATAGCCGTGACTGGCAGAATCTTTGTAAATAAAACCTGGCGACGAATGTTACCACAACAAATTAAATTAAAAGACAAACCATGAAAAAGAACAACATCTTCCGTATGACGGTGATCTTCCTGTTATTGATAGGATTGGCGATTTCTGTTCCCGCTTTTTCGCAGAATTCAAAAGAAAAAGACCTGATTGCGGACAGTAAGAAGGCCAAAGCTGAGTTTGTTAAGGGCGACAGCCTGATGGAAAGTTTATTTGCAAACTCCTATGCATACGTCATTTTTCCCAATATAGGGAAAGGCGCTATTGGCGTAGGCGGCGCCGCAGGCAACGGGATTGTTTTCCAGAACGGAAGCCCCATTGGTAGCGCAAAGATGAAGCAGGTGAGCGTCGGTTTCCAGTTTGGTGGCCAGGCTTACCGCGAGGTCATCTTTTTTGAGAACGAAGCGGCACTGGATCGTTTTAAGCAAAACAAATTTGAATTTGCCGGCCAGGCTTCAGCGGTGGCGGTAACGAAGGGTGCTTCAACCAACGTTAAATACAGGGATGGCGTGATGGTGTTCACGCAGGAAAAAAAAGGCCTGATGTATGAGGCCTCTATCGGCGGGCAAAAGTTTAGCTATGCGTCCTTTTGATGATGCGGACGGAGTTGTAAATCAGCTCGAGCCTGAGTTACAAACTCAGGCTAACAGAGGAAGCAAGAAATGAACAGATGATCAAAATAATCTTTCCTGCGGCGGTTTGATTCCGTTCAGGCGAATATAAATCGTGGTCTGACCGCGGTGATGATCCTGGTGTTCAAATGTTTTATTCATCAGCGCAAACCGTGTAACGTCGTAGGTGTTAAAGACCTTTACGTTTTCGCCCCACTTATTTACATCGGCGTTCTTAACGGAATTTATGCAATAGTCGTAGCTGGAGGTTACATAATACATTACAGAATCTTTGCTTTGCGCACTGACCCTATTTTCTAAATTCATAGAGAGCCATGGGGCTGGTGCAGTGCCGGTTGCCGTCATCATCAGGAAAACATTGGCGGTGGCAAGGTGGAGCATTTGCTGGGCAAAGCTCCGTACGCTGTCAGTTGCCCTGAAACTGTATTTATCGGCAGGCATGGTGTTGAGATAATCCACTGTGTAAGCCCTGGCCCTTTCCCAATCTTTTTCCATTTGTGCTTTAATGTCGGCCGAGGTTAACGCCTGGCTTTTAGCAGGGGAAGAAAAGGCGAGGGATAACAGGCAAAAGAAAGCAATTCCCAAAAAATTCTTTTTCATAAACAATGGTTTTGTTTATAAGATAAACAAATTGTAGCACACGGTGAAACATACGATGGAGAATAGAGCATCGACATACACGTTACCGGCATCCAAACGACAAAGGCTGCTGAACAATACACTTATACAAGAAACAGGTTTAACTAAAGTTCAAATTTGTCTTCCTTCGCAAGTCCCCTGTTGGCCTGGGCCTGCGACTCAGGTCCCACTTTAAAATGTAGACGTTATTCTTGTAAAAATAGTTTTGTTGACGGACCTGAGTGGCGGGCCCAGGCCAACAATGCTATAAGTGGCTAAATAGTAATCCAGTTGTACAAGAGTGCGATCCGGTGGTAGTCGGACGCAGCATAACGCAAGCCCAATAGCAGCACTCAGCTAAGTACATAGCAGCTGCCAGCTATTGACTTTCAGCAATCAGCCATAAAGGAAAAAGCCCCTGCAATCTGCAAGGGCTTTTGAATTTTTACTTTTGACTTTTACATTAATATCTGTAGTGCTCCGGCTTAAACGGACCTTCTTTTGAAATACCTAAGTATTCCGCTTGCGCAGGGGTCAGTTCATCCAGTTCCACACCAATCTTAGCCAGGTGCAAACGGGCAACTTTCTCATCTAAGTGCTTTGGTAACACATATACTTTGTTTTCGTAAGCCCCACCGTTTGTCCACAGTTCAATCTGCGCCAAAGTTTGGTTAGAGAACGAGTTAGACATTACAAAGCTTGGGTGGCCTGTAGCGCATCCCAGGTTCACCAGGCGGCCTTCTGCCAATAAGATGATGTCCTTGCCATCTACATTATAAATATCGACCTGTGGTTTGATGGTATCTTTTGTATTACCATAGTTCTTGTTCAACCAGGCTACGTCAATTTCAATATCGAAGTGGCCGATGTTACAAACGATGGTTTTGTCCTTCATCAGTTTAAAATGCTCGCCGGTAATCAGGTCGCGGCAACCCGAAGCGGTAACTACAATGTCGGCTTCCTTTACAGCATCTTTCATTTTCTTTACTTCAAAGCCGTCCATAGCGGCCTGCAAAGCGCAGATCGGATCGATTTCGGTAACGATCACACGGCAGCCGGCACCAGCCAGGGAAGCGGCAGAACCTTTACCCACATCACCATAACCACCTACAACGGCTATCTTACCTGCCATCATTACGTCGGTGGCGCGGCGGATCGAATCCACCAGGGATTCCTTACAACCGTATTTGTTGTCGAACTTGGATTTGGTAACAGAGTCGTTCACGTTGATAGCGGGCATAGGCAACGTGCCTTTGGACATTCTTTCGTACAGGCGGTGCACCCCGGTAGTGGTTTCTTCGGAGATGCCTTTTACGTGTTGAATCAGTTCTGGGTATTGATCCAGCACCATATTGGTAAGGTCTCCACCATCGTCAAGGATCATGTTCAGCGGACGATCAGCTGCGCCAAAGAACAGGGTTTGTTCAATACACCAATCGGCTTCTTCCTGTGTTTGTCCCTTCCACGCAAACACACCAATGCCTGCGGCAGCAATAGCAGCAGCGGCCTGGTCCTGCGTAGAGAAAATGTTACAGGAGCTCCATTTTACTTCGGCGCCCAGGGCCACCAGGGTTTCAATCAACACGGCGGTCTGAATGGTCATGTGCAGGCAACCGGCAATGCGGGCACCCTTCAATGGCTGTGTAGCCGCATACTCTTTGCGGATAGACATCAGGCCCGGCATTTCGGCTTCGGCCAAACGAATTTCTTTGCGGCCCCACTCGGCAAGGCTCATATCCTTCACCTTGTATTTCAGGCTGAAGTCGATGTTTGATTTTGTGATCGTTGACATATTTAAAGTTTGTAGTTTGAAGTTTATAGTTTTTAGTTGTGTCTTTACCCGGACGTTTCCTACAGGTTTGACCATTGCCTACTGATCATTGACCATTTGACCAATGATTTTACCGTTGGCAAAGGTAGGAGGAACAGGATAATATTCTATTTGGTGGTGAAAGTTTGGGATAAAGAAGGATTTAAACGTTATTTTACAGGATAAAACAAGGTTTGACCATGGCAAAAGCGCTTCAAAAAGAAGAAATGCCTGTACTGGATAAGAAGGACCTGGAGATACTAAAACTGCTGCAGCAAAATGCACGCATCACCATCAAGGAAATATCGGATACGGTGCACCTCAGCACTACGCCGGTGCATGAGCGCATCAAGCGAATGGAAGAGAACGGGGTGATCAAGCAATATGCTACCATAGTGAACGGCGCCATGGTAAAAAAGAGCCTGATGGTGATCTGTTACGTATCGCTGAAGCAGCACAGCAAACATGCGGGGTCAAAGTTTATAAAGAGTATTATGGAAATGAATGAAGTGATTGAGTGCCTTACCATTTCCGGCGAGTTCGATTTTCTGCTGAAGGTGGTAACCGAGAATATGGATAGCTACTATGATTTCCACGTAAATAAATTGAGCGAGACCGAAAATGTAGGCAATGTGCAGAGTGTGTTTGTGATGGGGGTGGTGAAGCAGACGAACCAGTTGGTGTGGTAGAGAGTTTTGAGTTGTAAGTTTTAGGTTATAAGTATTAAGGAAGAAGATGGGTGGTGGTTTTTAATTTTGACTTTTTAATTTTGACTTCAAATTATTCTTATGTACCAATACGATTCCGTTGCGCATGCCATAAATGAACTAAAGAAAAAAGGTTATACAGAAGATTTTAACCTGCAGGAGAACTGCCTTGTTTGTAATGCACAAAAATTCAATCCCGAGGATTTTGAAATAAAAGAAGTGGTGCGTTTTGAAGGCAACAGCGATCCGGCGGATGAAGCCATTGTGTATGGCATTGAATCGAACAATGGAATGAAAGGAGTACTGGTAAATGGCTATGGCTATTCCTCAGAGCCCATGGGCGAGGCCATTGCCCGGAAGCTGAGTATTGATGCACATTGAGGCGAGGGGGATTAATTGATTATTAGTTATTGATTATTGTTCATTGCCGCTTCCCTATTGCCATTGACAAGTGATGATAAGAGCCTTACTGAACACCTGCACCAATATTGAAAGCCTGTTATAGAGGAGTCAATTGACAATTAACCATTGACAATTGACAATCCGCGTAATCATTGTATCTTTTTTGCATGAAACAAATCCGGTTCCTGGTTCTCTTTGTTTTTACATCTGCGTTAGCATCAGCACAAAGTTTTGGCGGCTTTCCACCTTCTACCCGGTGGCGGCAGATCAACACCGATACGGCCCGCATTATTTTTACAAAAGGCGCAGCACAGCAGGCTGAACGCATTGCCACCCTTATTCACCGCCAGGCAGCCGACTCCTCTTTTTCTATTGGCGATAAGGTAAGAAAGGTGAATATTGTTTTGCAAAGCCGTACGACGCTGGCCAATGGCTACGTGGCTTTAGCGCCGTTCAGAAGCGAGTATTATTTAATTCCCTCGTCCAATGTATTTGAATTTGGTAACCTGCCCTGGTACGAGAACCTGGCCATACACGAATACCGGCATGTGCAGCAATACAACAATTTTAAAAGGGGCTTGAGCAAAGGACTGTTTTATCTTTTTGGCGAACAGGGACAGGCCCTGGGAAATGCTTTAACAGTGCCCGACTGGTTTTTTGAAGGCGATGCCGTACACGCCGAAACGGCTTTGACCCAGCAGGGCCGCGGGCGGCTGCCGTATTTTTTAAGCGGGTATAACAGTTTGTGGCTGGAAGGCAAGAACTATAAATGGCAAAAACTGCGCAATGGTTCCCTGAAGGATTATGTACCCAATCATTACCAGTTGGGTTACCTGCTAACCAACTACGGCTATTTAAGATACGGAAGTGATTTTTGGGAGAAGGTAACTCGGGACGCCAGTGCGTTTAAAGGTTTGTTTTATCCTTTTCAAAAAGCGATAAAAAAATATGCAGGCGTTGATTACAAAACCTTCCGCAACGAAGCCCTGCAATTTTACCAGCAGAAGTTAGGCAAAGAAAAAGAGCAGGGTGTGGTTAAAACAAAAACGGTTACCAACTATTATTTCCCGCAGTATATATCCAAGGATTCCTTGCTGTACCTGAAAAGAGCTTACAATAAGATCCCCGCTTTTTATATAAAAGATAAGAGGGGAGAACACCGGTTGTCGCAACAACATATCAGTTCGGAAGAATGGTTCAGTTACCGCAAAGGAAAAATCGCCTACACGGCTTTCAGTACCCATCCAAGATGGAACCTGGTCGATTATAGCGACATCGTAGTATTGGATGTAGCCACCGGGTCACAAAAACGCTTAACCAGCAAAGGCAAATATTATACACCCGATCTTTCTCCTTCCGGTAATAAAATCATTGCGGTTCGCATTACCGATTCGTTACAAACCGAATTGCAGCTGCTGGATAGCCGCACAGGCGCCGTGCTGAAAAAGATCAGGGCGGGAAGCGACACCTATTTTTTAAATCCCCGTTTTGTAGATGAAAACAGGATCGTGGCAGGCATCCGTAATCTAAAGACAGAGATGGCCCTGGATCTTATTGACATAGACCACCCGGAGAGCCCGGAGAGAATCGTTCCTTTTTCAAACAACGCCATCAGCCTGCCCTTTGTGGCCGGTAATACAGTGTATTTTGTTTCCAATGCCAATGCTAACGATGACCTGTATGCGGTTAGTTTAAAAGAGAAAAGCATTTACCAGCTGACCCAGGATAAAACGGGCAATTATTATCCATCGGTTTTTAATGATTCACTGGTGTGGTCGCATTTTACAGCAGAAGGTTTGCAACTGAGGACAGCACCATTAAACCGTTCCGGCTGGAGTGAAGTAAATAAAATGACCTGGCCCGAACAAGCCAGTTTGTATCCGGTGGCACTGGCCAAAAAAACGGAGGGCGTACCAGCCCGCCGTTTTTCAGAACAGCGTTACAGCCAGGCAACGGGCCTTTTTAATTTTCACAGCTGGTCGCCAAATTATGTGGATCCTGAATTTACCTTCAGCCTGTACAGCGATAATATACTCAATACGTTTTCCAACCAGTTGTTTTACCGCTACAATCAAAATGAAGCCTCCCATGGGCTGGGCTGGAACACTGCTTACGGCGGCTTTTTCCCTGTGCTGAGTGCCGGGCCAGAGTATACGTACAACAGGCATCTGGATTTTTCAAAGGGTACGTTAACGCTGGACCAGTTTGAGATCAGGGGCGGGTATAATATACCGTTGAATTTTACCAAAGGCAAAAGCTACAAGGCGCTCAATTTCGGTTCGGATTATGTTTTTAACCGCCTGATGCCAACCGGGTTTTGGAAAGACTCGTTTCTTACCCGAAATCACAGCTATCTCCGGCATTTTATTTCGTGGTCACATTACCTGCCAAGGGCGCTCCAACAGATCTATCCCAAGCTGGGATGGGCTACTGTATTGCAGCACCGGCATTTGCTGGGAGATAATGGTTTCCAGTTCTCTGCCAATTCATTTTTGTACCTGCCTTCGTTTGGTAATCACAGCATAGTGGTCAATGGCGCTTTCCAGGAAACCGATACCAATAATGTTGTGTTCAGCAACCGCTTTCCTAATTCAAGGGGGTATGACGACTATTATTTCTCCCGCATGTGGAAGGTGGCAGCGAATTATCATTTTCCCATTGTCTATCCCGATTTTGGTTTTGCCAGCATTGTGTACCTGCAGCGGCTGAGGGGGAACTTGTTTTTTGATTATACCCGTGTGTACTCCAATAAAAAAACGGCATCTGCTAATTTAAGAAGCGTTGGAGGTGAACTGTATTTTGATACCAAATGGTGGAACCAATTGCCGGTTTCCTTTGGGTTCAGGGTAAGCCATTTACTGGATAATGGTTTTACACCCGTGGATCGAAAAGGAAAGAACTGGTTTGAGTTTATCCTGCCGGTGAATTTGTTACCTAATTAGTCCGAACCATAATTTTTAGGATTGACGGCTGAGCAGGCTATGGTTTCTCGCAAAGACGCAAAGGATTTTTAAGAAGAAAAGTGCTTTGCCTCTTAGCGTCTTTGCGAGAAATTACCTGCACCGGATTTTGGGAAGACTATCGGGATAGGAAAGGATTATAAGATCTTTTTATAAAGCAAGAGGCTTCACAGGATTGAAGCCTCTTTAATTTCATGCTAATCCATTACGCCTAAGTATCAAGGCTCAGACAGTGTCTTCAAACTTTCTTCAATGACTTTTATCTTTTCTTCCGCGTCGGCTTTTTTCTTTCTTTCTACTTCCACCACTTCCGGTTTTGCATTTTGTACAAAACGTTCATTGCTTAATTTCTTTTCAACAGAAAGAAGAAACCCTTTTTGATACTCGAGGTCTTTCAGCAATTGTTCTTTTTGTGCAGCCGTGTCCACAACGGCTGCTGATTCGATATAGAATTTATCTGTACCCACTACCACAGTAATGGTATTGGCAACAGCGTCGTTTACAAAATTGATTTCGCTGGCCGTTACCTGTTTGGCCAAAATAGATCCGATCAAACCGAAGCTCTCCCTGCCTGCAGTTTGAATATGCAGCTTGATGGTTTCTTTGGGCTTAAGGTTGTTTTTATTCCTGGCGTCTCTTACGGCCGTGATCACCTCTTTCAGCAGCTGGCCTGTTTGCAAGGCAAAAGATGGCGTAAGATCAGAGATGTTTTTATGGTTCTGTCCCAGTTCTCCTATTTGCTTTGTTGTCAGGTCATCACCTTGCTTGCGGCTCCTGAGCTGGTGGTAAATTTCTTCTGTAACAAAAGGCATGTAGGGATGCAGCAGTTGCATCAGCTCTTCAAAGTAATCTAAAGTGCTGGTCAATACATGACCGTCAATGTGTTCACCGTATGGCGGTTTCACCCATTCCAAATACCAGCTACAGAAGTCGTCCCAAATAAGCGAATAAATGGTTTTCAGCGCTTCGCTGAGGCGGAATTCTTTGTATAGTTCTTCCACCTGTTGTTTTACTTCGGTTAACCTGTTCTCAAACCAAGTGCAGGCAAAGGCGGCTTTTTCAAAATCCTTTTTGCTCCTGTCGGATAGCAGCACTCCATTGGCCTCCCACATTTTCACCAGCTTCAGGGCGTTCCAGATCTTGTTATTGAAGAAGCGGCCCTGATCGCAACTGCTGTCGTCAAACAACAGGTCATTGCCGGCAGGCGAGGAGATAAGGATGCCAAAACGGACGGCGTCGGCGCCAAAGCGGTCAATAAGATCGAGCAGGTCGGGAGAATTGCCCAGGCTCTTGCTCATTTTTCTTCCCTGCTTGTCGCGTACCATCCCGGTGAAGTACACATGATCGAACGGTTTGTTGTCCATGTATTCTTGACCCGCCATGATCATGCGTGCCACCCAGAAGAAAATAATATCCTGCCCAGTTACCAGTACAGAAGTAGGGTAGTAGTATTCAATATCCGGATTGTGCGGCTGCGTAATACCGTTGAATACTTCAATGGGCCACAGCCATGAAGAGAACCAGGTGTCCAGCACATCTTCATCCTGCTTCAATTGAAAATTTTCAATTGAAAATTGAGTATTGTATATTTCCTTCGCTTCTTCTTCCGTCTCTGCTACCACAAATCTTCCTTCTGCATCGTACCAGGCCGGGATGCGTTGTCCCCACCACAGCTGGCGGCTGATACACCAATCCTTTACATTCTCCAGCCAGTATTTATAGGTGGCTAAAAAACGTTCTTCGGGATGAATTTTTACCTCCCCGCTGGTTACGGCCTGTAAAGCCTTATCGGCAAGGCCCCGCATTTTCACAAACCATTGTGTAGAGATACGGGGTTCCACGACTACAGATGTTCGTTGTGAAAAACCAAGGCGGGTCTGGTATTCTTCTTCTTTCACCAGTAAGCCGTCGGCTTTTAGCTTTTCAATGGCTGCTTTCCTGGCTTCAAAGCGGTCCATGCCTACAAACACTTCCGCTGCGACGCTCAGTGTTCCGTTTGGATTCAGCGTATCAATGGCAGGAAGGTTATGTTTCAGTCCAAGGTTGTAGTCATTGATATCATGTGCCGGGGTAACTTTTAACGCACCGGTACCAAAGGCGGGATCCACATACTCATCAAAGATGACAGGCACTTCCCTGTTCACTAAAGGCACGATGATCTTTTTCCCTTTCAGGTGCTGGTAGCGTTCGTCATTTGGATTGACACAAACGGCGGTGTCACCCATGATGGTTTCGGGGCGTTGCGTGGCGATCGTTACATATTCATCGCTGTCAACCACCTTATATTTTACGTAGTATAGTTTGCCCTGTATGTCTTTATATTCTACTTCCTCGTCGCTCAGTGCCGTTTGGGCGGCAGGATC
Source organism: uncultured bacterium (assembly GCA_966095395.1). Classification (GTDB taxonomy): domain Bacteria; phylum Bacteroidota; class Bacteroidia; order Chitinophagales; family Chitinophagaceae; genus Flavisolibacter. The sequence goes on from CBHTSW010000008.1 coordinate 31,864, forward strand.
CCAGTTAATCATCCGGGCGCCGCGGTAGATCATTCCTTTTTTATACAGGTCCACAAACACCCTGATCACCGCCTTGTAATAGTGATCGTCCATGGTGAAGGTGGTGCGGTTCCAGTCCACGCTGCAACCCAGTTTTTTTATCTGGTGATAAATGATGCCGCCATATTTTTCTTTCCATTCAAAAGCATGCTTCAGAAAATCTTCTCTTGACAGTTCATGCTTGGAAATGCCTTTCTCTTTTTCCAGCATTTGCACCACCTTGGCCTCGGTGGCAATAGAGGCATGGTCGCTGCCGGGCACCCAGCAGGCATTAAAGCCGCTCATCCGGGCCTTACGCACCAGCACATCCTGAACCGTTTCATTGAGTGTATGCCCCATGTGCAATACACCGGTTACGTTTGGCGGAGGAATAACTACCGTAAAAGGAGGCCGGTCGTCGGGCGTGCTGTTAAAATATCCGTTCGCCATCCAGTGGCTATACCACTTTTCTTCAACTGCCTGCGGTTCAAAATTTTTGGAAAGAGTAGTGCTCATGCTTAAAAATAAAATTGGTGTGCAAAGTTACGGGCTGCACACCAATCGTCAATGGTGAATGGTCAATGGTGAAGATGTGAGCCGATCAGTCCTGTTAATATTTTAAAACACTGGACCATAGAACTTCCCAAATCATCTATGTCAGAGCTTATCAGGTAGTCAAAATTCTTGGCAATATCCAAAGCTGCATCAATTTCAATTAATGAGCTTTTTGCTATTTCATAAAACCTTTCCTCCCTGTTCTGATTTTCCTGAGGCTCCTTCCGCTATATTTAAATGAACGGACAAAACAGCTCTTCTCCTTTGCGATACCATTCCCCACTTTTCTTCTCTAGGAAGATCGTTAGTTAGCCTGCCACACAGCAAAACAAATTTTCTCGAAGAAGCGTAAACATCCAGCTTTTGATGGTTAAGTGTTAAAAGCATGGAAAAAGGTTTAAGTAAACAAGTTAAAACCAAATTATAGGAAACTTATTACCATTGACCATTCACTATTCACGATTCCTTAGCCTTCAAAATCCAACTGGCTGTTGTTGATGAAGTTTACCAGGGCGGCTGCGTTTTTGAGGTTCAGCTTCTTTAAAATATTGTAACGGTGCACTTCTACTGTTTTCACAGAGATGTTTAAGGCATCGGCAATTTCCTTGGAGGAGTTTCCTTTTTTGATGAAAGCGATGATCTCGATTTCCCTTTGAGACAAGGAATTGAGGCCGTTCTGCTGCTCATCGCCGTTAATAACCTGTTCTGATAAAATGTTTTTGATCTCCTCGCAGATGTATTTTCTTCCATTCTGGATCTCCATGATGGCCTTGAACATTTCTTCTCGGGAGGAGTTTTTGGTTACATAGCCCATAGCACCTTTCTGGATCATTTTGCGGGCATAGGTAGGCTGAGTGTGAAGGGAGACACCTAAAATTTTTGAGGCGGGAGAAAACTTGCGTATCTGCTGGGTGGCTTCAATACCGTTCATGCCGGGCAGGTTAATGTCCATAATTACAACCTGCGGACGCAATTGTTTGGCTAACTCCACTGCATCTTCGCCGCTGCCACTTTCTGCAATTACTTTAAAGCGGGGATCGGTGTTTAAAATAAAACTCCATGTCTCTCTCACTAAAGTGTGATCATCTGCAATCAGGATTGTAATCTTTTCCATAATTAATGTGGGTATAAGGTGTTTGTTTGGTTTATCGGGAAATTGATAATTAATTTAGACCCCTTGTTCATAACGCTTTCAATAGAATAGTCGCCATTGATCAGGTAAATACGGTTCTGAATATTTTTAAGTCCTGCCCCTTTTTTCACAGTTTTTACATTAAAGCCAATTCCATCATCTTCAATGATCACGCGGGCCGAAGAAGTTTTTTGAAAGAGGCGGATCTGTACATTGTTTGCCCTGGCGTGCCTGATGGCATTGTTCAGTGCCTCCTGTATGATCCGGAAGATGGTTAGTTTTTGATTTTTATTCAGTAAATCCTCAATTTCTTCATCGGCGGTCAAACTTACGCGAAGTTTTCGTGTCAGATTAATATTTTCGATAAGATCGTGAATCGAGTCTATCAACCCAAGATCGCCAATGCTTGGATCCATAAGCGAGCGGGACAGTTGACGGATCTCGTTTATAACGTTAACAATGTTTTTTGTGGATTTTTGGATCAACTCATCTTTTAACTCAGCATTGCTTAATGCAAGGTCAAGGTAGAGCTTGGTTGTTGTCAATACCTGGTTCACATTATCATGGAGCTCTTTGCCAATTTCGGTGCGTTCCTGTTCCTGGGTTTCCACCGTGGCCCGGTTAATGGCACGCTGGTGTTCCAGTTCATTACTCAAAAGTTCCTTTTCCAATCTTTTTCTTTCCGAAACATCCTGGGCTGCCCCAATCATCCGTATGGGTTTTTTGTCTTTTCCCCTGATGATGATGCCGCGATCGTAAACATGCGAGTAGCTGCCGTCGTCTTTTTGAAAGCGGTACTCCACTTCAAAATTCTTTTCGGTGTATTTCAGTATGTTTTCAATTATGGTACTGACTTTTTCCCTGTCTTCGGGGTGAATGCGTTGCAGAAATTTGTGAATAGAATCTACAGAGACATTATTTACTGTACCATATACTTTTTGAAGCCCCATTGGATCCCGGTAGATTCTATTGGTTTCAAGATCCCAGTCCCACACCAGGTCATTGGTGGCGTTCATCATAATGTCGAACCGCTCGTTTGCAATTTTGATTTCCTGCAGGGACCAGCGGTTTTCCATGATGATCCTTAAAATATTCCTGAACCGCTCAAAAGTGGCCAGGTGGGCTGCAGAAGGGGCGTGAGGCGTTTCGTAGTAAACACTAAAGCTGCCCATTGTTTTTCCTGCTGTATGAATGATAGGGAACGCCCAACAGGCCTTCAGGTTGAACCGGCTGGCGAGCGCCTTGTATTTCGTGAACACAGGATCCTTTTCTACATCTGCCGAGATGACGGTTTTTTTGAAATACATGGCGGCTCCGCTGGACCCTTCATCGGGACCAATTTTAGAGTCTTTAATTTCTGAAGTTAGCGCAGCAGGCAGCCGGGGTGAGATCAGCGAACTGACCGTTTCCTCCTCATTCAATAAAAAAACCGCGGTAATAGCTTCAGGATAGATTTTTTCTATACCCTTTAAAAACGTGTCTACCACTTGTATGATATCCTGACCGGGGTTGGATGATAATTCAAATATGGTTCGCTCCAAAGAAAGTAACTCTTCCTGCAATTTGCGGTTTGTAATATCCTGTAAAGAGCCGATCATACGCAGGGCTTTGCCTTCTTCATCCCGTACAATAAAACCTCTTTCCAGGATATAATTATACTCTCCATGGGCATTGGCAAGGCGGTATTCCTGATTCCAGATCTTCGTTGCCGGATCTGCCAGTACCTCGTTCAAATTCCGGATCGTTTTCTCTCTTTCTTCAGGATGAAGCAGTTCTGTCCAAACACTCATGGTCAGGTCCCGGGGTTGAAATCCGAAAAGGGTTTGCGCATCTTCTCCCCAAAACAATTCATTGCTAACAATATCCCACTCGTAAATGTGGTCGGAAGTGGCGCGGCTGGCTAATAAAAACCGTTCATTGCTCTTTTTTAATTCTTCTTCTGTTTCTTTTTGGGCGGTAATGTTTTTAAGGGCGCCAATAACTTTAACGGCCTTTCCGTGTTCATCCCTTACAATAACCGCTTTATCACTTACAAAAGCATAGCTGCCGTCGGCTTTTAAATAACGGTATTCCCTTTTCCAAATTTCTGTACCAGGGTCTTCAATGGCCGTATAATAACTTTTGACAGTAGCTTTTTTATCATCAGGATGAAGATAGTCGTGCCACCCGTCAAATTTTCTGAATTCATCGGCTCTCCAGCCTAAAATATCGGTATAGGTAGAACTGATGTAGGCTTCCCCGGTAAGTACATCCCATTCCCATAAGGCTTCTGATGAAGCTTTGGCTGCAAGCCTGAAGCGTTCATTGCTCTTTCTCAATTCCACTTCGGTAACTACCCTGGGGGTTACATCATGCACTACTACCAGCCTTGCTTTAATACCCCGGTAATTGATCTCACTGCTCCGCAGGTCAATAAAGATGGTTCTTCCATCTTTTAGCTGATGCTCCCAATTATTTAAGGTGTCAACCTTTTTAATCTTGTTGGTCGTAAACCTTGCTTTTAAAGGATTTTTATTTTCCTTTACCTGCAGGTCCAGTACCGTTAATTCCATAAACTCCTCCCTTGAGTAGCCATAGTGCCGGACGGCCGCTTCATTCACTTCTAAAAACCGAAGCGTGGCAAAATCATAGATCCAGCAGGGAAGAGGATTATTTTGAAAAAGTGTTTTGTATTGTTGTTCGGAAAGTTTCAGGTCTTCCCGGGCTTTTAACCGCTCTGTAATGGATTGTTTTTTTTCCGTAATGTCCCTGGTGCTGACAATAACTCCCACAATATTTCCATCCGTATCTTTTGCAGGCTTGAAGTGGTTTTCCAGGTAATTTACAGACCCATTCAGGATGATGGTACTCTCTGTGGTTTTACAGGCCCCGAGCAAAACCTGGGCATAAAGATCTTTTAAATACCCATGTCTTTCAGGTGGGGCTAAATCCAGTACCGATGTTTTATGGGTGATGGTAACGCCAAAATATTCCTTTGCTTTGGCTTTCGTGGCTTCATTTGTCAGAACAACCTGCAATTCTTTGTTTAACAGCAAAAAACTATCTTCCAGATTATTCAGGATAAGTCCAATTGCTTCTTCTTGAGAGAGGTCCTGCTCAGCAGGGGCAGAAATGTTCAAAAAAGAAGAATGATTCTTCATAATGGTTTTTCTCAGAAATAAGTGACTTTAACCGAAAATAGGAATTCCACTTTTTAGAGTTACTACTTAGGTTTCAAAGTTTAAATAAATACGTGTTTCTACTTGTTTTTACTGCTTCTGATACAGGTTGAGCGGTTAAAAACTTGTTCTTAATCAATAATTTGAATCTAATTTACACATTTAAATGATTATATGGAAAGACAGATTAGTTCTTGGTACAGCCCCAGGTTAGGGAAGGACATGCCTGTGGCCCAATATGGTTATTATGGATTTGCTCTTTTGCTGGTTCCAACGGCGGCCGCCGACTACCTGGAATATGAACGTTTTCAATTGATAGATGCGCTGGAGCCGTTTATTAACAGCGGCAGGGTAAAAGTCTTTTCCATCAACAGCATTAATAACGAAAGCTGGCTGAACGACCAGGTGGATCCAAAACAAAAAATCCTCCGCCACCAGCAGTTTAATGAATATGTGTACGAAGAGGTGATTCCTTTTGTAAAAACGAATACAAGCCAGGATACACCCATCATCATTTGCGGAGCTTCGTTTGGGGCTTTGCACAGCATGAACCTTTTTTTGAAAAGACCGGACCTGCTGGATGGTGTGATTGGATTGAGCGGTGTATATGATCTTACCGAATACACCAGGGGTTATTATGATGAAGATGTGTATTTCAACAGCCCGCAACATTATATTCCCAACCTCACGGATCATGGAATTTTAGAGCAGATACGAAAGAGTAACCATATTCATATTTTCGCCGGCAGCGGCGCCTACGAGGACCCTAACGCCAGCCGCAGCTTTGCGTCGCTTTTATACCAGAAAGGCATCAATTACGAATTAGACGTGTGGGGGTCGGAGTGGCCGCATGACTGGAATACGTGGCGGAGCGTGTTGCCGCATTATTTGGGAACGAGATTTTGAGAGTTGTAGTTTGTGGTTTGTAGTTGGTGTCCTATGCCTTTGTCTGACTTTATTAGGGCAGACGGCAATTCGCAGGAAGAGTTGAACTAAGGCGAACCCGAACCACAAACTATAAGCTACAAACTATTTACGCTGGAACGGTTTCCAAAGTAGCACCAATACCCCTGTCAGTAATGGCATCGCACATGGGTTTTAGCTTTTCGTAGAAGCCCTCTTTTACGGCATATTTCCCTTTAAAGTGGATGATATAGGCACATTGCTCGGCCTGTTCGTAGGTATGGTCGCATATTTCCATTAAAGATTCAATTACCCACTCAAAGGTATTGACCTCATCATTCCAGACCACCAGTTGAAGCGGATCTACCGTGTCGGTGAGTACATCTTCCAATTCGTAAGGACTTATGGCTTCCCTGGTTTTCATAACCCTGCAAAGTTATAGATACTGACAGAAAATTAAAATCACGGAAAAGATTTCAATACCCGGTTTTATTAGGGCTTTGCTCCCATTTGCGGAAGGCTTCCAGGGCTTCTTCCCTTAAAAGCTGCCGGGTAAAAAGTTGCCTTTCTTCAATTGGCTTTACCAGTTCATCATAAATAAGCTGGTCGTCAAAATTGCTGGTGGCCGCATCGTATTTGGTGCTGGCAAAATATAGTTTGTCAATCCGTGCCCAATAAATGGCGGCAAGGCACATGGGGCAGGGCTCGCAACTGGCGTAAATTTCACAGCCCTTTAAATCAAAACTGTTCAGCGCTTTTCCGGCATTGCGTATAGCCACCACTTCGGCATGGGCCGTAGGGTCGTTGGTGAAGGTTACTTCATTGGCTCCATGAGCGATGATCTTTCCATCCTTTACGATTACGGCGCCAAAGGGGCCACCTTTGCCCTGTTCAACATTATCAACTGAAAGTTGAATGGCTTCACGCATAAAAGTTTCCGCATTCCGCTGGCTGTTCATACTGCAAGGTTATTGATTTTGATTGACAATGAAATAAGCCGTATGCTTAAAACTGCATGGAAAAAACCGTTCCTTTATTTTCTATGGATTGAACCTGGATGGTGCCGCGGTGCAGCATCACAATTTGTTTGCACAAACTAAGCCCGATGCCGCTGCCGTTTTTCTTGGTACTGAAAAAGGGGATAAATATTTTATCCAGCACTTCTTCGGGAATACCGGGGCCGTTATCGGCTACTTTTAAAACGATTTTTTTATTCAGGGTTTGTTCGGCGGATAAAATAATTTTTGGCTCTTGCTGTTCTTTTACGGCCTCAATGGCGTTTACAATGAGGTTGATCAGTACCTGTTCTATTAAACTTTGGTCGGCCTCCAGTGCCAGATCGGTGTCTTTAATTATGATCTCCAGGTCAATATTTTTTTGCTCAAATGTGGGGTTCATCAACTGGTTCAGGTTGGCAAACAATTCCCGTATGTACACCTTGTGCACATTCAGCTTTGTGATCTTATTGAGGTTGCGGTAGGTTTCTGCAAATTTTAATAGGCCTTCGCTTCTTCTTTTAATGGTATCAATCCCCAGTTCGAGGTCTTCCAGAGTATCGGTATCATTTGAGGCCAGCCTGTTTTTTAAGGTTTCAGCCAGGGAAGAAATCGGTGCTACCGAATTCATAATCTCATGGGTCATGACGCTCAATAGTTTTTGCCAGGCTTTTGATTCGGTTTCATCCAGGGCTTCGTTTACATTTTGAAAAGCAATGAGCTTGAATTGTTTTTGTTCGGTTTGAAAAGCAGTAGCTGATAGTAAAACCTTGAAATAGGATTTTTCCAGATGCACGGTTGCGATCCGGCTTTCGCCGGGTTTCAGATGGCTGACCTCTTCAAATAAAACCCGGTCTCTTTTTTCCAGCGAGTGGATGGTTTTTAAATAGGGCAGCTGCAGCATTCTTTTTAAAGATTCGTTCATCCATACCACTTCACCGGTTTCCAGTTCGTAGGATAAAATACCGGTGTCCACCAGTTCCAATATCTTTTGCAGGTATTGATACTGCGTTTCTTTTTCCTTACTGATCACTTTGAACGTGGTATTGATCTCGTTAAATCCCTGGCGCAGGGGCAGAATATCGGCGGAGGCATGCTTTACATCGAAATAGCGGGAAAAATCCCGGTAGTGAATGGCTTCTACAAACTGGTTGATCTCATCATAGGTTTTTTTCTGGAAGCGGATGAACTCAATGATCTGGTAGGCCAGCAGGGGGACCAACAGGGCAAGATACAAATGCCATTGCTTTACAATAAAGAACGAAGCGGCCATCAGGGTTATGAACAGCAACAGCACTCTTGATAAGAGCCGCCATTGAAAATTTTTAAAAATCATGCTTTTCAGATAGAAAGGGTTTGTGTTTTGAGTGTTTGTTTTTTAGCCCACACAGAGAGAGAGAGAGACAGAGAGTTAAAGAGCCATTTCCTATCTCCAAGATATGGAATGTCTTAGCTGTTTTTCAAAACCTCTTTGTGGTTCTCCTTTTCTTTCTCCGCGGCCCTCTGTAGCTGTGTTTGCTCAACAGAAATACTTACCGTACAAGTGTGCGACGCAACAAAGGCTACATAGCAGCACCTGGGGCGGGTACATTATTACCATCTTTTTAAAAAGAACTAACGGAAACAAAACAGTTTTGCTGACCAGAGTACTCTTTCCCCGGGACAGAAGCTAAATGTCATATTTATTTAACCGCCGGTATAAAGCTGTACGGGTGATGCCTAATTCCCTGGCTGCTTTTGAAATGTTTCCGCTGTGTTTTTCAATGACACGGAGGATGGTGTTTTTTTCTACGGTTCCCAGGTTGGTGTGTTGCACATCTTCTGTTACCACCATTGTTTCAATGGGAGAGAAAATAATATCCCTTGCCGACAATGTATTGCCTTCGGCCATGATCACGGCTCTTTCAATAGTGTACTGCAGTTCACGAACATTGCCGGGATAATGATAGTTCATTAATTTTTCTACCGCTTTATCATCAAAATCCAGTGTTGATTTTAAATATTTATTGCTGTAGATCCTGCTGTAATGTTTGGCTAATAACAGGATGTCTTTTTCACGCCGGCGTAAAGGCGGAATGACAATCTCCACGGTATTGATGCGATAGATCAGGTCCTTTCTAAAACGGTTTTCATTAGCCAGTTCCGAAATGGGAATATTGGTAGCGCAAACCAGGCGGATGTCAATGGGAATGGTTTCATTGCTGCCCAGTTTTGTTACCATACGGTTTTGCAAAACCGTCAGCAACCTGGCCTGCTGGTGCAAGGAAATATTCCCAATCTCGTCCAGGAAAAGTGTTCCGCCCTGGGCGGCTTCAAAGCGGCCCATTCTGTCTTCCCTTGCATCGGTAAAAGCTCCTTTTTTATGACCGAACAATTCGCTTTCAAAAAGCGATTCCGTTAAGGCTCCCACATCTACTTTAACGAACGGTTTTGTGTCCCTGTTCGAGAAATGGTGAATGGCTTTGGCAATGAGTTCCTTACCGGTGCCGTTTTCTCCCAGTATCAGAATATTGGCATCGGTTGGAGCGATCTTTTGAATTTTATAAAAGATATCCTGCATTACCTCCGACTTGCCCAGCAACTCTGTTTCAAAGATGGAGGAAGACGACACGATCGGCGAAGAGGAGCCCTTATCGGTTTTTCTCTTAACGGCTTCTTTTATGGTGGTGAGCAGCCTTTCGTTGTGCCAGGGTTTTACCACGAAATCAAAGGCGCCTTCTTTCAGGGAACGGATAGCAAGGTCAATATCACCATAGGCGGTGATCATGATAACGGATGCGCTGGAGCGAAACTCTTCCTTGATCTTTTTCAGCCAGAAAATGCCTTCGTTACCCGTATTGATGGAACTATTGAAATTCATATCCAGGAGGATCACATCAAATTCCTGTTTGGATAAAATGGAGCGGAGGTTTTCAGGGTTTTTTTCTGTGACAATTTCTTTTACCTCTGGCCTTAACAGCAGGCGCACAGCGGTGAGTACATCCACATCATCGTCAATCACTAAAATAGAGGCCGTTTTTAAAGACATAGTTCTTGTTTCTTGTTTAGTGTTTCTGGTTTCTTGTTTTTAGGCCGGACCGGTTTTTTTTGTTTTTTTCCGCTCCAGGGCATTGTTTATGTAAAAACCGCTGCAGCAGAGCAACAAGAAACTAAAAACAAGGAACTGTAAACTCCTTGTGGCGAAACTACAAATATGCCAGCAATGCAAGCAGTTGAAAATGAATGTACATTTTGTTTTTTAAAACGGAACAGGTGTATCAAAAGCGGACACATTCTGTTCGGTAACGAACAGCTTCGTAGATTTGGAAAAATGTAACTTATTGAAAACCATAATCGTCAAACATTGGCACTGGAGTGGTAAATGGTGAATGGCCAGTGGTGAATTGCAGTGTCCATTATTCTTAAGCTACTGTTAGACAGGTGGCAACCAGGGGGAGATTGAATTGACCATTCACTATTGACCATTGACACTAAAAACAAAAACAGACCGTGGATAGAAAAATTGAAAAAAAGAAGTGGGGTAAAAAAAGAATTCTCACGATTGCAGGTATTGCCGGGTTGGTCATGCTGATTGCCGCCAGTGTTTACTTTACGTCAGGCAAGAGTAAGCTGAATGTAGATGCTGAACGGATCACGATCAGTGAAGTGAAAAAGGGAGCTTTCCAGGAATTTATTCCAGTGAACGGGGTTGTGCTTCCGTTGACCACTATTTATTTAGATGCCATGGAAGGCGGCCGCGTTGAAGAAAAACTGGTGGAAGACGGGGCTATTGTAAAAAAAGGCCAGCCGATTATGCGCCTTTCCAATACCGACCTGGAACTAAGCCTGGTAAACCAGCAAACGTCGGTTTACAACCTGCTTACCCAAATGCAGATTGCCCGTAATGCCGCACAACAAAACACAACAACCAAGCTTAACCAGATGACCGATGTGGACAACCAGCTAAAGGAAGCCAAGCGGATATACGATCTGAATAAAACCCTGTACGAACAAAAAGCCATAGGCCTGCAGGAGTTTAAGCAATCGGAAAATAATTATAACTACTACGCTGAAAAAAAGAAGCTGACCGACCAGATCATGCAACAGGATCAGTCCTCCAATGCGCAACAGGTTTCGCAGGCGCAGCAGTCGTACAAAGGCTCTCAAACGGCGCTGAACGTAATGCGCAAAAAAGTAGGAGACCTGATTGTTCGTGCACCGGTAGATGGACAATTAACCTCGCTGGATGCAGAAGTGGGACAAAGCAAAAACAAGGGGGAACGCCTTGGACAAATTGATGTGCTGAGTGGTTATAAAGTAAGAGTGGATGTGGATGAGCATTATATCTCCCGTGTTTTTATAGGGCTTATGGGAGAGACCTCTTTTGCAGGAAAGACTTACAAGTTAAAGATCAATAAAGTATATACGCAGGTAAATAACGGCCGCTTCCAGGTGGACATGGAGTTTGAAAATGCCGTACCGGAAGGCATTCGCAGGGGACAAACAATGCAAATCCGCTTAGCGCTTAGCGATGAAACGCAAGCACTGTTATTAGCAAAAGGCGGCTTCTATCAGCAAACCGGCGGCAATTGGGTTTTTAAAGTAGATAACGATGGTAAGACAGCTTATAAGGTGGATGTGCAACTCGGCCGCCAGAATCCGGATTACTATGAAGTGTTAAGCGGCTTGCAGCCTGGTGATAAAATCGTGACGTCGAGCTATGAGAATTATGGAAATATGCAGGAATTGGTGCTGAAAAAATAAGGAAGTGGTAAGTAGAAAATGGTAAATGGGGCGATTCCTACTTACTGCTAACTACTCACCATTGTCCAACCAACCGATACAAAAACTAAAACCATGAAACTGTTCTTTTTACTGATCCCATTTATGGGCATTTATATGACTTCTGCCCTGGCACAAAAAAAGGAATTGCCGCAGTCTGTTAAAGAACAAGAAACGGTACACTACCGGATCATGCCTGGTAATTTATTATTCCAGTTCAATTAATCATAAACCTTCATTCTAAATAAAAAAAAATGATAAAGATCAAAGACCTCGAAAAAATTTACCGTACAGAGGACGTGGAAACTGTGGCCCTGAATAAACTGACGCTTCATGTGAACGAAGGCGAATTTGTCGCCATCATGGGGCCATCCGGCTGCGGCAAATCCACCTTGTTAAACATATTGGGTTTATTGGATGATCCGGATAGCGGAAGTTTTTTATTTAACGGAATTGAAGTAGCCAATTTTAACGAACGCAAAAGAGCCGACCTGCGTAAAAGAAATATAGGTTTCGTGTTTCAAAGCTTTAACCTGATCGATGAACTGACGGTTTATGAGAACGTGGAGCTGCCGTTGATCTACCTCGGCGCCAGGCCTTCGGAACGCAAGCAAAGAGTGGAAGAGGTATTGGATAAAATGCAGATCATGCACCGCCGCAATCACTATCCGCAACAACTTTCCGGTGGCCAGCAACAACGGGTGGCCGTGGCAAGAGCCGTGGTGAACAACCCGAAGATCATTCTTGCAGATGAACCGACCGGTAACCTGGATTCATCAAATGGTAATGAAGTTATGCAAATGCTTACTGATTTGAATGAGCAGGGAACCACGGTTATAATGGTGACCCACTCCGAACATGATGCCCGTTACAGCCACCGCATCATTCGCATGCTGGACGGACAGACAGTGCTGGAGAATATTATGGTTTGAGCCGCCATCTGAAACATGCACAGGAGTTGGTTCATACGCCAATAAAATCAAAACCATGATCCGCAATTATTTTAAGATTGCTTTACGCAATTTGATGAAGTACAGGTTCATCTCCTTCATCAACCTTTTTGGATTAACGGTAGGCATCACCTGTTGCCTATTGATCCTGGCTTATATCATCAATGAATTAAGCTTTGATCGGTATAACCGGCAAGCAGACAACATCTACCGGGTGGAAAGAACCTTTTTAAATCCACAAACGGGGGCTCTCAATTTGAAGTTGGCAGCGGTAGCGCCACCGGCAGGTCCATTATTGCAAAACGATTTTAAAGAGATCAAGCAGATCACAAGGTTGCTTCAAAATAACTCAGTCCCTTTTCGTTATGATGAGAAAATGTTCAATGAGCAAAACTCTTATTTTGCCGATGAGCATTTGTTTGATGTTTTTGATGTAGCGGTCACCAAAGGCCATCCCGCCAAAGCCTTGCAGGAGCCATTCTCTGTGATGCTTTCGGAAGATGTTGCCAGAAAATACTTCGGCGACGACGAGCCGCTGAACAAGGTGATCCGGATGAACAACCAGTTCGGGCTCAAAGTTACCGGGGTATATAAATCGTTTCCCACCAATGCACACCTTCATCCTGAAATGATGATTTCTTTTAGTACGCTGAAGGATACCGCCGTGTATGGAGAGGATAATTTACTGCACAACTGGGGCAACAATGCCTTTTTTACCTATTTATTGCTGCCGCAGAATTATGATCCTCGAAAGCTGGAAGCGCAGTTCCCGGCTTTTTTAAACAGGCATATTACTGATGACAATGGCCCCGTCAAACCTTCGCAATGGACTTCCCTTAGTTTGCGAAAATTAACCGACATCCATCTTTTATCGCACATGGATGATGAGGCAGAAGAAAACGGGGATATAAAAAGAGTTTATATTTTTTCTGCCATTGCTCTTTTTATTTTGCTTATCGCCTGTATCAATTATATGAATCTTTCCACGGCAAGGTCTGTGCTGCGTGGAAAGGAAATCGGTATCAGAAAAGTGGTTGGTGCCAGGAAAAAAGAACTGGTGCTGCAGTTTCTATGCGAATCTGTGTTACTCTGCTGGATAGCCGCCCTGCTGGCGTTTGGTTTGGCCGCAGTTTGCCTGCCCGGGCTTAATGAACTTTCGGGCCAGCAGTTATCCATTTCTATTTTATTAACATGGCAGGTTCTTTTGCCGCTGCTGTTAATGCCTTTTGTTTTAGGTATTCTTTCCGGCATTTACCCGGCTTTATTTCTTTCTTCTTTTCAGCCGGTAAAAGTGCTCAAAGGCCTTATAAAAGTTGGCGGAAGCAGTTTGTCGTTCCGCAAGGCCCTGGTAGTAGTGCAGTTTTCGATTTCTATTATTTTGATTGTGAGCACGGCTATTGTGTTTCAGCAATTAAGGTTTATGCAAAAAAAGTCGCTGGGGTTTAAGAAAGACCATATTATAACGGTTACGTATAATTCCGGTCTTAATGACAAATATGAATCCTTTAAAACGGCCTTGCTGGATAATGCCAATATCAGGGGCATCACCCGCTCTTCCCGTATTCCGTCGGGCCGCCTGCTGGATGCCATGGGTTCGCAAATTGATCGTGGCGATTCTTTAACACCAACGCAGGCCGATATAAAATTTGTGGTGGCTGACGAAGATTTTATTCCCACTTACGGCGTAAGTGTTGTACAGGGAAGAAATTTTTCCAAAAGCTTTGGCATGGATACCGCTTCTTTCCTGGTAAATGAAGCAGCCGTGAAAGTATTGGGTATGAAATCGCCTGAAGAGGCTATAGGAAAGCGGTTTCAATATGGTGGAAGAAAAGGACAATTGATTGGTGTGTTTAACGATTTTCATTTTGAGTCTATGCATCAGCGCATTTTACCGCTGGTATTATTTATTCCAAGGAGTGCAGGAAACTATGGAAGACTTTCCATAAAAGTTTCGGGGAGCATTCCGGCAGCTCTTGCACACGTTGAATCCACCTGGAAAAAATTCCTGCCCGAAATACCATTTGATTATACGTTCCTGGATGACAATTTTGCCCGTCTCTATCAGTCGGAGCAAAGACAGGAAAGCATCTTTACACTATTTTCCTTCATTGCCATTTTTATTGCCTGCCTGGGTTTGTTCGGCTTGTCGGCGTTTGCCATATCACAACGTGTCAAGGAAATCGGTATCCGGAAAGTATTGGGTGCTGACGTAAGTACTATTGTGGCGCTGCTTTCCAAGGATTTTTTGAAACTGGTCATCATAGCTGCCGTACTGGCTTTCCCGGTTGCCTGGTATGCGATGCATAAATGGCTGGAAGATTTTGCCTATCGCATTGCTATTCCCTGGTGGATATTTCCTGCGGCAGGCATTATTGCAGCCATTGTTGCGTTTAGTACGATCAGCTTTCAAGCCATAAAAGCAGCAACCGCCAATCCTGTAAACAACTTACGAACAGAATAAATTGGTGAATGGTGAGTGGTGAATGGTGAACAGGACAGAAATAGAGAGAGGAATTATCGAACAGAAAAAAGAATCATCGCATGTTTAAAAATTATTTGAAGATCGCGTTCAGGAACCTGCTTCGCAACAAAGCATTTTCTGTTATTAACATTTCAGGACTGGCTATAGGGATGGCCAGCGCCATCCTTATTTTATTGTGGATACAAAATGAAGTGAGCTACGACCAGTTTCATGAAAAAAAGGACCGAATTTATGAAGCCTGGAACCGTGCCGAATTCAGTGGTAAACTGCAGGCCTGGAATACAACACCTAAAGTGTTGGCCAGAACATTGGAAAAGGACATACCAGAAGTGGAACAGGCTGTAAGAGTGAACTGGCCCAGCGACTACCTGTTTAGTGTTGGAGAGAAAAGATTGACCGTACGGGGTAATGCTGTTGACTCTAATTTTTTACAGGTATTCAGTTTCCCTTTGGTAAAGGGTAATCCCAAGGCAGCGTTAATGGACATGCATTCCATTGTGCTGACGGAGAAGCTGGCCAAGAAAATATTTGGAGAAGAAGACCCGATGGGCAAGACCATCAAGCTGGATAACAAGGACAATTTTACGGTGACCGGCATTGCTAAAGATCTGCCCAATAACACACGATTCAACTTTGAATATTTATTGCCCTGGTCATACTTGCGATATAGGGGTGAGGATGACGAAAACTGGGGTAATAATTCAACCCGTACCTATGTGCTGCTAAAGCCTAATGTTAGTCTCGCCTCTGTTGTGCCCAAAGTAAAGGTGATCAAACAACGCTATGCTACCGATGAACCCAAGTGGGAAATGTTTATTTACCCTATGAGCAAGTGGCGGCTTTATTCCAGGTTTAAAGAAGGCGTGGAAGATGGCGGCCGTATAGAATTTGTAAGAATGTTCGCCATCATTGCTGCATTTATATTGCTGATTGCCTGTATCAATTTTATGAACCTGAGTACGGCACGAAGTGAAAAGCGGGCCAAGGAAGTGGGCATACGTAAAGTAGTAGGGGCACAAAAAGGAGCCCTGGTTGGTCAGTTCATTGGCGAATCTATTTTACTGGCTTTCCTGGCCGGAATTATTGCTGTAGCCATTGTGCAACTTAGTCTGCCGGGTTTCAACAAGCTTACCGATAAGCAATTATTTATAGACTTCGGCAATATTAATTCATGGCTTGTGGCGCTTGGGTTTGTTGTATTCACAGGGATTGTAGCCGGTAGTTATCCTGCTTTTTTCCTTTCCTCTTTTCAGCCGGTAAGAGTGTTGAAGGGCATGTTCCGGTCTTCAAAGGCCCTGGTTACGCCGCGTAAGATCCTGGTGGTGTTGCAGTTTACGTTTGCCATCATTCTTATCATCAGCACTATTATTGTTAAACACCAGATTGATTATGCCCGGAACAGAGAAGCCGGGTACGATAAAAATAACCTGGTGTATCATTTTCTTTCCGGCGATTTGCAAAAGAATTACAATCTTGTAAAAAATGAATTGCTGGCAGCAGGCGTGGCCACTTCCATCTCTAAAACAAGTGCCCCGTTAACCCAGGGCTGGAGTGATAGCTGGGGCTTTGAGTGGCAGGGAAAAGATCCCAATGATAAAACTGATTTTGACCGGTATTCCGCAGATGAAAATCTTGTTACGACAGCCGGATTTCAATTGGTGAGAGGACGAGATTTTAATTTAAGCCAATTCCCCACCGATTCCACTGGCGTCATCTTGAACGAATCGGCTGTAAAAGCGATGGGTTTTAAAGAACCGCTTGGACAAATTGTAAAAGACAATGGTATTGACTGGCATGTGGTAGGCGTGATAAAAGACTTTATCCTGCAATCCCCGTATTATCCGTTGAAACCAATGGTGATTGAAGGAAGCAAAGGCTGGTTTAACGTGATGCATATTAAACTGAATCCGAAAAACACTACAGCACAGAATTTAAAAAAGGCTGAATCCATTTTTAAAAAATATAATCCCGAATATCCTTTCGAATACAAATTCATTGACGAGGAGTATGCAAAGAAGTTTGAGGATGAAAAACGTACCGGTACCCTGACCGCTTTGTTTGCCGGATTAACCATTTTCATTTCCTGTTTAGGTTTGTTTGGGCTGGCAGCCTATATGGCGCAAAACCGGATCAAAGAAATTGGTGTACGTAAAGTGTTGGGTGCTTCTGTTGCCAACATTACTACGCTGCTGTCAAAAGATTTTCTAAAGCTGGTTATTGTTTCCCTGGTCATTGCTTCTCCGGTTGCTGCCTTTGCCATGTACAAATGGCTGCAGGACTATCCGTATCGTGTAAACATTGAGTGGTGGGTATTTGTGCTGGCCGGGCTGGGCGCCATTGCCATTGCGTTATTTACCGTGAGTTTCCAGGCGATAAAAGCAGCAACGGCCAACCCGGTAAAGAATTTGAGAACGGAATGAGAAAGAGCATCGTTAATTGAGAAGGGTGAATTATCGTTGTTTTCATTAAATAGTCCAATCAAGGTTTATGTTCAAAAATTATTTCAAAATAGCATTTAGGAACCTTCACCGCAATAAAGCATTTTCGTTCATTAATATTTCGGGATTGGCCATCGGCATGGCCAGCGCTATTTTAATTTTGTTGTGGATACAAAACGAAATGAACCATGACCGGTTTCATGCCAAGGGTAACCGGATTTATGTAATGAACAACCGCGACCATTTTAACGGGAAGCTGTGGGCATGGAACACGACGCCAAAAATTCTCGGTCCAACTCTGAAAGCTGAGTATCCCGAAGTAGAAGACGCCGTTAGAATCAACAATTGCTCTTTTTTGTTTGCCGTTGGCGATAAGCGTTTGAACGCACAGGGTGTTTTTACCGATTCGGGTTTTTTGAACACCTTCAGCTTTCCCCTGCTGCAAGGTAATGCCAGCAAGGCGCTGAGCGAAAACTACCATATTGTTATTACCGAAAAGCTGGCCAGGAAATTATTTGATAAGGAGGATGCTATGGGTAAAACCATTCGCATTGACAGCAATGCCAATTTTACGGTTAGCGGTGTGCTGAAAGATTTACCCAACAACACGGCATTTAAATTTGAATATTTACTGCCCTGGTCGTACATGAAAACGATTGGACAGGACGATTCGTTTTGGGGTAACAACTCGATAAAAAATTTTGTTCTGTTGAAGTCCGGTGTTTCGCAGGCGGCTTTCGATGCTAAAGTAAGAAGCGTTACCAGCAGTCATACTAAGGAAGGTGAGGTGGCTACTACAGAGGTTTTTACGCAGCCGTTTGAAGATATGTGGCTGTATTCAAAATCGGAAAACGGGCAATACGTTGGCGGCCGAATTGAACGGGTAAAGGTATTCAGTCTTATTGCCGCTTTTATTTTGCTGATTGCCTGTATCAATTTTATGAATTTAAGCACGGCCCGCAGTGAGAAACGTGCCAAAGAAGTAGGTATCCGCAAAGTGGTAGGTGCTCAAAAAGCTTCACTGATAGCACAGTTCATTGGCGAAAGCATTATTCTTGCTTTTTTGTCGGCCATATTGGCCACTCTTATTGTTTGGCTGGCGCTGCCGGCGTTTGACCGCCTTGTACAGAAAGAGCTTTTTCTTGATTTTACAAACCCGCGTTTTTGGCTGTTTGCCCTTGGCTTCATTGTGTTCACCGGTTTTGTTGCCGGAAGTTACCCTGCATTCTTCCTTTCTTCGTTTCAGCCGGTAAAAGTGCTAAAGGGAACCTTTAAAGCTAACAACGCAACGGTCAATCCCCGCAAACTTCTGGTGGTGCTGCAATTTACGTTTGCCATTGCTCTCATCATTTGCACCGTAATAATAGAGCACCAGATAAAATATGCGGAAGAAAGAGACGCAGGTTATATTAAAGACCGGTTGGTTTACGTTCCCATTGAAGGCGATATAGACAAACATTACGACCTGATAAAAAATGAATTGCTCAATCGCGGCGCCGCCATTGCCGTTACCAAATCTATGAGTCCCATTTCTACCCGTTACAGCGACGGATGGGGATGGACATGGGAAGGAAGCACAAAGGCAGATGAAAAAACCGATTTTGTACGAATGGCCTCGGAAGCCGATTTCATAAAAACCATGGGTGTAAAGCTGATCGCCGGACGGGACATAGACATTAAAAATTACCCTTCCGATTCTACCGCCATGTTATTGAATGAAACGGCAGTAAAAGCTATGCGGTTTCAAAACCCTATTGGACAATTGGTGCAGGCCGATAATAAAACATGGACCATAGTAGGCGTGGTAAAAGATTTTATTTACGAATCGCCGTATGATAAAATAAATCCCCTGGCCATCATGGGCCCTGCTTCCTGGTTTAATACGGTGCATTTCAAACTGAATCCGGCTCATGCTACAGAAAAAAATCTTGACATTGCAAAAGAAGTATTTAAAGAATATAATTCGCAATACCCTTTCAACTACAAATTTATTGATGACGATTATGCCGCAAAGTTTGGAGAAGAAAAACGCACCGGCACATTGGCCGCACTGTTTGCAGGACTGACCATTTTTATTTCGTGCCTCGGGCTTTTTGGGCTGGCTGCCTACATGGCCGAAAACCGCATTAAAGAAATTGGCGTTCGCAAGGTGCTGGGCGCTTCGGTTGCTCATATTACCGCCTTGCTTTCGAAAGATTTTTTAAAGCTGGTTATCATTTCTTTTCTGGTTGCAGCGCCCCTGGCTTTTTGGGCCATGAACAAATGGCTGCAATCCTATACCTATCGCATCAGCATACAATGGTGGGTGTTTGCACTGGCCGGAATGTTATCGGTGCTTATTGCAATTGTTACGGTGAGCTACCAGGCCATAAGAGCTGCCCTTGCCAACCCCGTAAAAAATTTGAGAACCGAATAATTATCCTGTTATGATACAAAACTATTTGAAGCTGGCCTGGCGCAATTTGATGAAGAATAAAGTGTTTTCCTTCATCAATATCTTCGGGCTTTCTGTTGGTCTTACTTGTTGTATCCTGATAACGATTTACATTTTTCATGAGACCAGTTATGACCGGTACCATGAAAAAGCAAAACAGATCTACCGGCTTGGGACTGTTTTTATTGACCAGGGCGTGGAAGAACGCGGCCTCAACAGTTCGGCTCCGTTGGGCAGAATGCTGCAGCAGGAATATCCGGAAATAGAAGCCTCCGCAAGGGCCCTCAATCTTTTCCGCGATGATAAAACCTTGTTCCAGCTCAATGAAAATGGAGCGGTTAAATCCATTTATGAGACAAAAGGGTTTCTGGCTGATTCTAATTTTTTTCAAATTCTGTCGTTTCGTTTTACGGAAGGTGATCCAAAAACTGCTTTGCAGGAACCTAACAGTGTTGTGATCAAAGAAGATATAGCGCAGAAGCTTTTTGGTGGTCAACCCGCCCTTGGTAAGCTGGTGCGGGTCAGCAGCAGTACCAATGGTGACACCAGTTTCAGGATAACCGGAGTTTTTACCGACCCTCCGGGACCCTCTCATCTTGATGCACGGTTTTTTCTCTCTTTCCGGGGTGGTAATATGGATCGTTTTGCAAACGACAATCCCAGTCTGGCAAACAACAACATGTTTCTGACCTACCTGTTGGTGAAAAACGGGTCAGATGAAAAAAAGCTGGAACAAAAGTTTCCTGATTTCGTTCACCGGCATTTGGGCGAGCAGTTAAAGCAGATGGGCAAGCAAAGAAACTATTTTTTAACACCCATCTCCGATATCTACCTGTCGGGTATTTCCAAGGCGAACACTACGGCCGGTGGGAGCAAAACAGCTTTATTTATTCTGGGCTCTATTGCAGTACTTACCTTATTGATCGCCTGCATTAATTTCATGAACCTTTCTACGGCCAATTCTGCAAAGAGGGCTTCCGAGGTAGGTGTTCGAAAAGTGCTGGGTGCTCAAAAACAATCACTGCTCCGGCAGTTTTTAGGCGAGTCGTTGGTGATGGCCGCCATTGCCATGGCGTTTGCTCTGCTCTTTACGGTGCTTTTGTTGCCGGTTTTTGAACAGGTTTCCGGCAAAACCCTACTTATTTCAGGCCAGCAAAAGCTTACGCTGGGTGGATTGTTTATTTTGCTTGCTTTTCTAACCGGCTTACTGGCCGGAAGTTATCCCGCTTTTTACCTTTCCTCCTTCAAGCCCATTAAAGTGCTGAAAGGAAAATTCAGCAATTCGCTTGCTGCTATTTCTTTACGAAAAGGCCTGGTTGTATTTCAGTTTATTATATCCATTGTGTTGATTATTGCATCGGTGGTCATTGCCAAACAGATGCGCTATTTGCAGCAAAAGGACCTGGGCTTCCAGAAAGAGCAGCAAATCATTATTCCCCTGCGCACCTCCACTGCAAAGGGAAGCGTACAGGCGTTTAAAAACGAGGTCGTTAACAACACAAGCGTCAGCTCCATTGGAACGTCGATGGCGTATCCTGGCATCTTCAATCCGCAGGATTGGCTGATGTACCGGCAGGGGCAAACGATGGATAATTCAAAACAGGTTTACATAAATCTTGTTGATAATAATTTTCTTCAAACATTGGGGGTAAAGCTGGTGGCGGGCAGATTGTTTTCCTCAGAGTTTGCAGCCGATACGCTTACCAGTTTTGTGATCAATGAACAGGCCGTAAAGCAGTTTGGCTTTGCCTCCGCCCAGGACGCCGTAGGCAAGTGGCTTGCCGCTGACTGGGATGGTGAGCAAAACCGTTTTACCATTGTTGGCGTGGTTAAAGATTTTAACTTCAAAGACCTTCATGAAGCCATTGAACCTTTTGCCTTCCGTTTTTACAATGATGCAGATGCCGGATTTAATTATATGATTGCGCATTCCAACGGTGGAAATATAAAGCAATCCTTATCGGCTCTGGAAGCGGCATGGAAAAAACTCAATCCCAACGAACCCTTCGAATACAGTTTTCTTGACCAGGATTTTCAAAAGAATTATGAAACAGAAAACAGGCGGGCAAGGCTGATCAATTATTTTACCGTTGTGGCCATCATCATTTCCTGCCTGGGGCTCTTTGGGTTGGCAACCTTTACAGCAGAACAAAGAACAAAGGAAATAGGGATTAGAAAAGTGCTGGGCGCCAGCGTGTATGGAGTGGTTGCGCTGCTCTCCAAAGATTTTTTAAAGCTGGTCGTCATAGCGGTGCTCGTTGCTTCGCCGCTGGCGTGGTATGCCATGAACAAATGGATGCAAAATTTTGCTTACAAAACCGCCATTACCTGGCATGTGTTTGCCTTGACAACATTTGTTGCTGTTTTTATTGCATTTGCCACGATAAGTTTCAGGGCCATAAAAGCAGCTTTATCCAATCCGGTAAAAAGTTTACGCACCGAATAAACAGCTTGCCATGTTTAAAAATTATTTGAAGACCGCCCTACGAAGCCTGCTTCGCTACAAAGGTTTTTCATTGATCAACATTTCCAGTCTTGCTATTGGCATAACAGGTTGTTTGGTCATTGGTTTATTTGTTTGGGATGAATTGCAGTATGATACAGCTATTGCCGGCGGCGAAAATGTGTACCGCATATATGAAGAAAGAAATAATAACAACAGTGTTACGTATGGCGCCCCGGTGCCCCCTGCCTATGCTACGTTTCTAAAGCAACAATACCCCGAAGTGGATACCACGCTCAGAATTTTAATGTCGGGCGATAAGTTCCTGATGGAGGTAGGAGATAAAAGGGGGTATGAAGAAAAAGGGTGGTTTGTGGAAGCTTCTTTCTTTCAAATTTTTCCACTGCGGTTTATAAAAGGAGATCCGGCTACAGCCCTTATTGAACCTGCTACCATTGTTCTTTCGGAAGATCTGGCCCATAAGTATTTTGGCAACGAAGACCCGATCGGTAAAACAATTAAAATAGATAAGGGGGATCTTACCGTGAGGGGTGTACTGGCGAAATTGCCTGCTCATTTCCATCTCAATTTTAATTATCTGATGTCTTTACCTTCTGCCGGTATTGAGAAAGACCGGATGGAAAGGTGGACATGGCACCAGTTTTATACGTACATAAAACTAGAGCCCGGGGTGGATGTAAAACAATTGCAGGATAAGTTCCAGGCACATGTCAAAAAAGAGATCTATCCTACCTTAACACAGGCCGGTTCTACGTTTCTGCCCTTTTTTCAGCCATTAAAAGATATTCATCTAAAGTCTGCCGATTTTATTTACGATAATGCCATTCGCGGAAATGAAACCTATGTAAAAGGGTTAACCATCATGGCCTTGTTTGTGCTGTTGATCGCTTGCTTCAACTTCATCAACCTGGCAACCGCACGATCTTTCAGAAGAGCAAAAGAGATCGGCGTCCGGAAAGTAATTGGCGCCGATCGCAGGCAACTGATCTTTCAATTTATTGGTGAGACGGTTATGCTTTCCGTTTTCTCGGTGCTTATAGCAACGGTGGCTACTTTATGTATCGTTCCGTGGCTGAATGCATTTACGGGCAAGTCCATTTCATTTAATCCTTTTACCAATCCCCTGCTGGGGTTACTGGTATTGGCGGCCGGAGTGGTGATTGGTATTTTAGCCGGCCTATACCCCGCGTTGGTACTCTCCGGTTTTCAGCCCATCAAAGTTTTAAAAAATATGAAGCCCGCCGCAAATACAGGTAGCGGCACGGCCTGGCTTAGACAGGCTTTGGTAGTCGTACAATTCGCTTTGTCGGCCTTGCTTATTGTGTCTTCCACTATCGTGTACCGACAGATCCGCTATTTAAACAACAAAGACCTTGGATTTAATAAAGAGCAGGTGCTGTTCTTCCAGATAAGAGGTGAGCTGGAGGACAGCAACAAACTCGAAACTTTTAAAACCGAACTGAAACGTTCTTCTAACGTGGTGTCGGTTACTTCCGGTTATGGTTTGCCGGGTGACCAGTATGCCGGTGACGGCATCGCTGTTCCGGGGAACGGTGGAGATAAGGAGTACCCTGCCAATGTGTTTATTGGGGATTACGATTATGTAAAAACACTGGGCCTGAAACTGATTGCGGGAAGGGATTTTTCAAGGGACCGGCCAACAGATGCGGAGGAAGCTTTCATCATTAACGAAACGGCTGTGAAAGAACTTGGGTTTGGTACGCCTGAAAATGCCCTGGGACAACGATTAAACTGGAATAAATGGGTTCCCGATTCGCTGAATCCCGTAAAGAAAGGAAAGGTGATTGGTGTGATAAAAGACTTTCATTATAAAAGCCTTCATGAAAAAGTAACCACTTCGGTGTTGCAAATTTATCCGCCTGTGGCTTTTAAAGTGGCCGTAAAATTAAAGACCTCCGATATCCGCAATACAATTGCCTTTATCAATGACACCTGGAATAAGTTTTCTCCAGGCTACCCGCTGGATTATCAATTCATGGACGAGAGCTATGGAAAAATGTATGCCTCCGAAGAAAAGCTGGGCAGCCTGCTGTGGGCCTTTACAATAATGGCCATTGTGGTAGGGTGTATGGGCCTGTTTGCCCTGGCCGCCTTTAGTGCAGAACAAAGAGTAAAAGAAATTGGTATCCGGAAAGTGCTTGGGGCCACTGTACTCAATATTGTGGGGCTGCTGTCAAAGAATTTTCTGATCCTGGTTCTTCTTGCTTCTGTTATTGCTTTTCCGGTTGCCTGGTGGGCCATGAACAAATGGCTGGAAGATTTTCCCTATAGAATTACGATCAGCTGGTGGGTGTTTGGCATGGCGGCCCTGGCAGCCGTGGTAATAGCGTTGATGACCGTCAGTTTCCAGGCGATAAAAGCGGCTACTGCCAACCCCGTAAAAAGTTTACGTACCGAATAAAAGATAAAGTATGTTTAAAAGTTATCTGAAAATAGCATGGAGAAATATCCGGAGGAACAAGGGCTTCTCCCTGACCAACCTTTCCGGCCTCACCATTGGTATGACCTGCACTATCTTGATTTTGTTGTGGGTGAACGATGAATGGAACTGGGATAAATTTCACCCCAATCATAAGAACATTTACCAGGTAATGGTGAACCGGAATTTCAACGGTGAGATCACCACGGACAGGGCGGTACCTTTCCCGTTGGCGGATGCCGTAAAAAATAATTTCCCTGAAATTAAGCACAGCAGTGTTGATGATTTCGGTTCTGATAATGTGTTAAAGTATAATGATGTCATTATCAAACGAAGAGGCATTACAGTTAGTGCCGGTTATACGAATTTGTTCCAATGGAAGTTTTTGAAAGGAAATGCAGCCACGGCATTGGCTAACCCGCAGAACATTATCCTCACACAGGCTACTGCCAATGCCCTGTTTGGCCAGGACGAACCAGTGGGCAAGGTCATTAGGGTGAATAATAGCACCAATAGAACGGTTGCCGCTGTGATACAGGATCCGCCTTCCAATTCTACGATTCAATTTAATTTGATTGTTCCTTTTGATGCTTCAAACGACAACATTAAACGAGCCAGCGCTGATTGGGTGAACGCTTATACCGAAGCTTTTGTGGAGGTGCAACCCGGTACGAACATTACAGAACTGAATAAAAAGATTTCTGCACTGACTAAGAGCCGCGGAGAGAATAAAGACTTTGTCTATTTTCTGCATCCCATGGACAAATGGCGGTTGTACAGCGATTTCAAGGGCGGTGTCAATACGGGCGGCATGATTGACTATGTAAAGCTGTTTACGCTTATCGCCATTATTATCCTGTTGATTGCCTGTGTCAACTTCATGAACCTTTCCACGGCCAAGTCGGAGAAGAGGGCAAAAGAAGTCGGCATCCGTAAAACACTGGGCTCGGAAAGAAAACAATTGCTGTTGCAGTTTTACAGCGAGTCGATGATCTTTTCTTTACTGGCCTTTGGTCTTTCTGTGTTGGCGGTGTATTTATCGCTGCCGGCTTTTAATAGCCTGGTGAACAAGCAACTCACCTTATCTATCGGTGATCCGTTATTTATCGGGCTGGCTTTTGTAATGATCCTTTTTACCGGGCTGATCGCCGGCAGTTACCCGGCTTTATATTTATCCTCTTTCAATCCCATTAAAGTTTTAAAGGGAACCTTCCTTGCAGGTAGAAGAGCTGCTTTGCCACGAAAGGTTTTAGTGGTGTTGCAATTCGGGATTTCTGTTTTATTGATCTCCTCGACCTTACTTGTTTACCAACAGATACAGCATGTAAAAAACAGGGATATGGGTTATGATCCCAACAACCTGATCTCTATTCCTTCTTCGCCGGAAGCCAACCGGAATGGGGAGGTTATAAAGAATGAATTGATGCAAACCAATTTGATAGCTGCTATAACCCGTACCTCTTCACCGCTTACAGAAATATGGAATTACACACCTGCACCCGACTGGAAAGGAAAGCCGCAGAAGGCTGATCTTATTATGACAGCCATGCGCAGCGACGCTGATTTCGGGAAAACCATCGGCGTCAAACTGCTACAAGGCAGGGATTTTTTAAATGCCCCAGGCGATTCTACCTCCATGTTGCTGAATAAAGCCGCAGTGGAAGTGATGCAGTTGAAAGATCCTGTAGGTACGGAAATGCGCTATGGTCCGCAAACGTTTACCGTAGTGGGTGTCACTGATAATGTAGTGATGTCTTCCCCCTATGCACCGGTAATGCCCATGATGGTTATGCTGGATAAACAACGGGGTGCTTTTTTCATGGTGCGGTTAAAAGATGGAGTGAAACCCCAAACTGCTTTACCCAAAATTGAAAACATTTTTAAAAAATACAATCCGGAATATCCTTTTGATTACAGCTTTGTTGATCAGCAGTTCAATCAAAAATTTGTAACCGAAGACCTGATAGGAAGGCTCACCAACATTTTTGCAGGATTGGCTATTTTTATCTGTTGCCTTGGCCTGTCCGGATTGACCTCCTTTACCATTGAAAAACGTTTCAAAGAGATCGGCATCCGCAAGGTATTGGGGGCATCGGTGCAACAACTCCTGTACCTGGTGTCCAAAGAATTTTTGTTCCTGGTGCTTTTGGCTGCCCTTATCAGTATCCCGGTAACATGGTGGCTTTTGAACAACTGGTTGCAGAACTATGAATACAGGGTGACTATGAGCATCTGGTTGTTTGTATTCAGCTGTGCCGGTGTACTGCTTTTAACATTAATCGTTGTGTGGTTGAATTCTTTAAGAGCCGCGCTGGCCAATCCTGCAAAAAGCCTGCGAACAGAATAGAGGCCCAGGGAGATTAAGAAAAGATAGAAGAGAAGGAATGTAACAAGCGCTGTCCTTGTTACGTCAGACTCTTTAAATACCGGTTATGCTCAGAAATTATTTAAAAATTGCGCTCCGAAACTTGTGGAAGAACAAAGGTTTTTCCGCCATCAATATCCTTGGCTTGGCCACCGGCCTGGCCACTTGTTTATTAATTGTATTGTATGTAGTAGATGAACTGAGCTATGACCGGTATAACAAGAAGGCTGAGCGGATTTACAGGGTGGATGCGGATATTCGCCTCGGTGGTGGTGACCTGCACCTGGCTACAAATTCCGACCCGATGGGGGCCACACTGAAAAAAGATTATCCCCAGGTGGAAGAATACACCCGTGTGTATGCTTCCTCTGGTTCAAAGCTGATTAAAAAAGGAAGCCAGTTCATTGAGGAGCAGGATGTGGCTCATGTGGATTCTACTTTTTTCAATGTGTTTACCCTTCCGGCCATTGAAGGCGATACCAGGACCGCTTTGAACGAACCGAATACGGTGGTGATTAGCGAAACCGCCGCCAAAAAATATTTTGGTTCCACTCATGCTTTGGGAAAAATTATTGAAGCCGACAAAACGCCCTATAAAGTAACAGCCGTTATAAAAGATGTTCCCAGGGCTTCTCATTTTCATTTTGATTTTTTGTTCAGCATGGACAATGTGAACTACGGGTGGGGGAATTATACAAGCCATAATTTTCAAACCTATATTGTTTTAAAAGAAGGAACGGATTATAAGGCGTTTCAAAAAAATTTCAAAACGGTGATTGAAAAATATGTGCTGCCCCAGGCCAAACAATTCATACAGGTCAGCAGCATGGAGGAATTTGAAAGGGCGGGGAACAAACTGGAATATTCCCTGACGCCGCTGCTCCACATTCATTTGCGTTCCGATAGGTATCCTGAACTGTCCACTAACGGAAACATACAGTACGTTTATATTTTTAGTGCTGTTGCTTTTTTTGTATTGCTGATCGCCTGCATCAATTTCATGAATTTATCCACGGCCCGTTCTGCCAACCGCGCCAAGGAAGTGGGTATTCGAAAAGTGCTGGGTACAGAACGAAAAACGCTTGTCGCCCAGTTTTTAATTGAATCCACGCTAACTGTTTTTATTGCCTTGATCTTAGCGATTGGAGTAGCCACATTGGTATTGCCCCTGTTCAATGATATTGCCGCCAAGTCTCTTTCCATAAAGGAATTAGTCAGTGGTAAAATCCTGCCCTTCCTGCTGCTGCTGCCCTTTGCGGTTGGCCTTTTGGCTGGTAGTTATCCCGCTTTATTCCTCTCCCGGTTCAAGCCGGCTACCGTGTTAAAAGGAAATATGAGTACGGGTTTTAAAAAAAGCAGTTTGCGCAGTGTATTGGTGGTATTTCAATTTGCCGTTTCCATTGTTTTGATCATAGGAACCATTATTGTCTATAGCCAGCTTCGCTATATCCAAACCAAAAACCTGGGGTTCCATAAGGAGCAGGTCCTTGTGATTAACGGAACCGGTGCTCTTGAAAATAATGCAGAGGCCTTCAAAAATGAAATCCTGAATTTGCCCGGTGTAAAAACAGGAACGATCAGTAGCTTTCTCCCCGTGTCCAACTCTTCCCGTAACGATAATACGTTTTCCAACGAGCCGGTAATGGATGCAAACAACGGGGTGAACATGCAACGCTGGAGCATTGACTATGACTATATCAAAACTATGGGAATGGAGGTGGTAAAAGGAAGAACCTTTTTAAAAGAATTTGGCAGCGACTCCAGCGCTATGCTGATTAACGAAACCACCGCAAAGCTTTTTGGTTTTAATGACCCTGTTGGAAAGAAGGTATATACCTACGATGATAATAATAAACCGATAGCGTATACGGTTATTGGTGTTATAAAGAACTTCAATTTCGAGTCGCTCCGCCAGTCCATTGGCCCTTTGTGCATGGTGCTGGGCCGCAGCCCGGGGTTAATCTCTTTTAAAGTAAACACGACCAACATACAAGGTCTTGTAAAACAGGTGGAGGCAAAGTGGAAGATCATGGCCCCGGGAATGCCTTTCAGTTATCGTTTTTTGGATGAGTCGTTTGATGAAATGTACCGCGGCGAACAAAGGGTAGGGGAAGTGGCCATCACCTTTGCGGTGTTAGCCATCATTATCGCCTGCCTGGGGTTGTTTGGGCTGGTTACCTATGCTGCGGAGCAGCGCATTAAGGAGATCGGTATCCGCAAAGTATTAGGCGCCAGTGTACAGGGCATTGTACAACTGCTGTCTAAAGATTTCATCCGGCTTGTAATAATTGCTTTTGTGATAGCGGCGCCGGTTTCCTGGTACTTTATGAATAAATGGCTGGAGGATTTTAGTTACCGGGTGGATATGCACTGGTGGATATTCGTATTGGCCGGAAGCATTGCACTGCTGATCGCTTTGGCCACCATCAGTTTCCAGGCTATTAAAGCGGCCCTGGCGAATCCTGTAAAAAATTTAAGAACGGAATAATTCACCAAATAAACCAAAACATGAAACGACTTTTTTTGTTCCTTGTATCAGTCCTGCAGCTTGTTTTTTTACAGGCGCAGAACAAATATGAAAAAGAGCCTTTTTTAACCAGGCCGCTTACCAATGAATCCATTAAGGAAGCAGAAGTGCAAACGTCCGGCGGAAGTATTTCCGTTGAGGGTGTCAGTGCCAATGCCCGCATCGAAGTGTATGTTTCTCCCAATAACGGTAGGGACAATCTTTCCCAAGAAGAAATTCAAAAAAGGCTTGATGAAAGCTATGATCTGAAGATTGGCGTATCAAACAATAAACTGACGGCCATCTCCAAGCCTAAGGAAAAGATAAGGGACTGGAAAAAGGCGCTGAGTATTTCTTTCAAAATTTATGTTCCGCAAAATGTTTCTACCCAACTTACTACCAGCGGGGGAAGCATTCATCTTACCCGTTTATCCGGCAGCCAGGAATTTACTACCAGTGGGGGCAGCCTGCACCTGGATGGCCTGAGCGGAAAGGTAAACGGGCGAACCTCCGGCGGCAGTATTCACCTGGAAAATTCCAAAGACGATATTGATCTTGTTACCAGCGGCGGCAGCATTCATGCAAAAAATACAGAAGGAAACATCCGGTTAAGTACTTCCGGCGGTTCGTTGGAATTAAAAGGATTGAAGGGAACGATTAAAGCTAGCACCAGTGGAGGGAGTGTGCTGGGTAAAGAAATCCAGGGAGAACTGATCGCCACCACTGCCGGCGGCAGCATTCAATTCGCCGATCTGGCCTGCAGCCTGGAAACGGCTACCAGCGGCGGGAATATCGATGTGTCATTTAAAAAATTGGGTAACTATGTTAAAATCAGCAATTCTGCAGGCAATATTGATCTGAAGCTTCCCCGCAGCAAAGGCCTGGATCTGAAACTTTCCGCAAACAGAATTAAAACGGATCACTTTGAAAATTTTAACGGCAAGGTGGAAGATGAAAGAGTAGAAGGAAAATTAAATGGAGGCGGCGTACCTGTAACCGTGATGGCGGGCAGCGGCCGGATCAACCTTGTATTAAAATAACAAAGAAGCCCACAGGCTGAAATACTATTTCATGCTAACGGAACAATAATGTGCCAAAGGAAAATGGCTGTTGCAAAAGAGATGATAAGAAATACAGAACGCAGAAGTGTGCAGCGCACCAGGAGTTGAAAAAAGATGGATTGCTGACTTCAAAAAAAAATTATGATAAAAAATTATTTAAAAATTGCCTTTCGTAACCTGTGGCGGCAGCGGGCCTTTTCCTTTCTTAACATCATGGGCCTGACCGTGGGTCTGGCTGCCTGCTTTCTTATTTTTTTATATATACAGTTTGAATTAAGCTATGACTCCTTTCATACAAAGGCCGATCGTATTTACAGGGTGGTTTGCGATATTAAAACACCCACTGAAACCATTAACGCTGGCGGACCCTCGTGGGCTGTGCCGCCGAATGTAAAAGATGAATTTCCGGAAGTGGCGTCTTTTGTACGTGTTAGCAACGACGACAATATGCTGCTGCGAAAAGGGGACATCAAATTCCAGGAACATTCACTTTGGGCGGATTCTTCCTTTTTTAAAATCTTTGATTTCAAGTTGCTGAAAGGCAATCCACAGACGGCGTTGAAAGAACCTTTCAGCATCGTGTTCTCGGAAACGGCTGCCAAAAAATACTTTGGTAAGGAAGATCCTATGGGGAAAACGTTGCTGATCACCGGCGAGGCCCGGCCGGCCACAGTTACCGGTATAATGAAGGATATTCCGGAGAACTCGCAGATAAAAGGAGATGTGGTTTTATCTATGAGCACCATTATGAAACAATGGAACCAGGGATTGGACAGCCAGTGGGGAAGCTATGGAGCGCAAGCCTACCTGTTGCTTCAACCTGGCGTAAATGCCAAAACATTGGAGGCTAAGTTTCCTGCGTTTTTGGAAAAGCGCAATGGTACAGAAATGAAAAAAAGCCAGATGTACGCCACCTTATTGCTGGAGCCTTTAAAAGACGTGTACCTGCGTTCTACCCGCAATGGCAGTAAAACCGGAAATATCACTAACGTTTATATTTTCTCTATCGTTGCCGTTTTTATTCTGCTGATTGCCTGTATTAATTTTGTCAACCTTACCACCGCCCGGTCGGCGGAACGGGCCAAAGAAGTAGGCATACGAAAAGTGGTAGGGGCGGCCAGGGTGCAGCTGGCCGGCCAGTTCGTAGGTGAATCCGTCATTATTTGTTTGATGGCTTTTGTACTGGCGGTTTTGCTTTCTGTTCTGCTGCTTCCTTTGTTTAACGAACTGGCAGGCAAAACCGTTAGCCAGGGTATTTTTTCAAACGGCAACCACCTCCTTCTTTTATTGGGAGCTTCGATTGGTATTGGGTTGCTGGCTGGTATTTATCCTGCATTGGTCTTGTCCTCCTTTAAACCCATTATTGTATTAAAAGGCCGTTTTGCTACAGGCGCCAAGGGGGCTTTTTTGAGAAAAGGACTGGTGGTAGCCCAGTTCTCTATTTCTATTGCATTGATCATAGGGACCATTGTGGTGTATAATCAAATGAAATACATGCGAAGCCGTGACCTTGGTTTTAAAAAAGACCAGATGATGGTCATCGATACAAACGGCGATCCCGGTAAAAATGCCTTTGCCCAGGCTATAAAGAGTATTCCTTCTGTAAAATCAACTTCTTTATCCTCCAGCGTTCCCGGCTCCGGAAACCCGGGCGCCTATTCTGAAATTGAAAACAAAAAAGGTGAGCTGCAGATTGCCAACCTTGACCTGTATTTTGTGGATTTCGATTATATCGACCAGTTCAACATAAAAATGGTGGCCGGCCGTGCCTTTTCCAAAGATTTTGGAACAGATACTACACAAGCCATGATATTGAATGAGGCGGCGGTAAAAATGTTTGGATATAGTTCGCCGCAAGAGGCTGTAGGCCGGCGTTTTAAACAATGGGGACGCGAAGGCAAGATCATTGGGGTGATGAAGGATTTTCACTTCAGGGGCTTGCAGGAACCTATCAAGCCCTTAAGCATGCGCATTGAACCCGAAGGTTGTAACATGGTTTCGGTAAATATAGCGGCTGCTAATGTGCCGGCAACGCTGGCCGCCATTGAAAGCAAATGGAAGACCCTGATACCTAACAGGCCCTTCAGTTATTTCTTTTTAGATGAATTTTTTGATAAGCAATACCGCGGCGAGGAAAGATTTGGGAAACTGTTTTTGAATTTTGCCATACTGGCCATTTTTATTTCCTGTCTTGGATTACTGGGCCTTGCTTCCTACAGTACCACGCAACGTACAAAAGAAATAGGCATCCGCAAAGTATTGGGTGCTTCCGTAAAAGGAATCGTCAATTTACTGTCAAAAGATTTTTTGGCACTGGTAGTACTGTCCTTTTTCATAGCCATGCCGGTTGCCTGGTATTTTATGCATGCCTGGTTAAAGGATTTTGCATACAGAACCGGGATCGGCTGGTGGGTGTTTGTGCTGGCCGGAGCGCTGGCGTTATTGATTGCCCTGTTTACCGTAAGCTTCCAGGCGATTAAAGCTGCTATTGCCAATCCTGTAAAAAGTTTGAGAACTGAATAAATCACTTATGATGATACGCAACTATTTTAAGATCGCTGTTCGCTACCTGCAGAAAAACAAGCTCTATACCTTCGTTAATATTATTGGATTGGCAATAGGTATTACAAGCTGCATTTTAATTGGTATTTATGTTTGGCATGAGTTGAGTTTCGACCGGTTTCATGCAAAAGCCGATCGTATTGCAAGAACAGTATGGGAATATAATTTTGGCGACAAGACCAACCGTGTTTCTTTCACGGGAACTAAAGTAGGGCCGGAATTTCAGAGGAGCTTTCCGGAAGTGGAGTCTTATGTCAGAACCCTGAAATACCCGAGGGTAATTGCCTATAAGGACCAGGTGTTTGATGAAAAGAATTTTCTGTATGCTGATTCGGCTTTCTTCTCTGTTTTTTCATTTCCCCTGTTGCAGGGCGATCCCAACAAAGTATTGGACGCACCCGATAAACTGGTGGTAACACAATCCACGGCCAAAAAATACTTCGGCACCCATAACCCGGTAGGGCAAACTGTAAAAGTAGGTGTGAAAGATTTTATTGTTTCAGGCATTGTAGCTGATGTGCCGGATAATTCTCAACTGCAATTTGATTTTGTGGGATCATTTACTTCCTTAAATGCGGCCAAAACAGAAAAGTGGAATGAGGCTAACTATATTACCTACTTACTGCTGCACAAACAGGACCAGGTAAAAAAACTGCAGGTGAAGATTGACGACTATATGAATACCGTAGCCCGCAAGGAAATGCAGCTGGAAGGAAAGGCGTATTCCAAATATATTTTAGAGCCGCTCACCAGTGTGCACTTGCATTCTGATCTTGACGGTTTTGAACCCAATGGCAATATTATTTATATCTATGTACTGGGCGCAGTGGCTTTGCTGATCCTTCTTATTGCCTGTGTCAATTATACGAATTTAAGCACCGCTCAATCAGCAGGACGCAGTGCTGAAGTTGGTATGCGCAAAGTGCTGGGTGCAGACAAAAAACAGGTGTTCTGGCAATTCATTTCCGAATCCTTTTTACTTGTGCTCATTTCCGTTCTTATAGCTCTGGCCTTATCTCTTTTGTTGTTGCCTTATTTTAACCAATTGTCAGGGAAATCATTGGAAACTTCTTTGTTATTTCAGCCGTACATACTCCTGTCGCTTTTGATGCTTACCCTGCTGGTAACCTTTGCTGCAGGGGCTTATCCCTCTTTAATTTTATCGCAGGGAAAAATAATCAACATCCTTAAATCAGGATTTCGTTTCACGGGGTCTGCCGGTCTAAGAAAATCGCTGATCGTATTCCAGTTTGTCATTTCTATTTTTTTAATCATCACTACGGTGATTATTCTGCAGCAGCTGCATTATATCCAAAGCAAAAATTTGGGGTATGATAAAGAACAAATCATCGTATTGCCGGTTGACCAGCCTTTTTTAGAGAAATATGATGATATAAAGAAGGCCCTGGCCATGAATTCAAATATTAAATCCATTAGCGGCGCTTACGAAGAACCTACACACATTGACTGGAGCGATGGATTGCGCAAAGGAAATAGTCCCAGTGAAAAGGACGGGATTTCAGCCAACGCCATACCGGTAGATGAGGATTTTGTAAAAACAATGAATCTTACCATCGTAGCAGGCCGGGGATTCAATCAAACTGATGTTTTACAATTCGATACTTCCGGGGGAGGAAATAACCTGCACCATCATTACATATTAAATGAGGCGGCCGTAAAGGCCCTCGGGTGGACAGCCGAAGAAGCTATCGGTAAAGTTGTAAACAAGGGAACGGAGGGACCGGTAGTGGGAGTGGTAAAGGACTTTCACTTTAAGTCATTTCACGAAGCCATAGGCCCGTTGATTATTTTCCTGGATAAGAGAATGGTTGGTTCCCTGTTTGTAAAGGTTTCGGGTAACATTCCAACGGCGGTTGTACACCTGGAAAAAACATGGAAAGAACGGGTGCCACATCGACCGTTTGAGTACCACTTCCTGGACGAAGCGTATAATTCCTTATACAAAGCCGAACAAAGAACGGGTAGCGTATTCAGTGCTTTTGCCACTATTGCCGTGCTATTAGGCTGCCTTGGCTTGTTTGCTTTGACAGCATATACCATGGTGCAGCGAACCAAGGAAATAGGCATCCGTAAAATATTGGGTGCTACAGTAAGTAACATTCTCACCCTGGTAGCAAAAGATTTCATGAAGCTGGTTTTTATTGCATTTGTAATCGCCACCCCTGTTGCCTGGTATGTCGTCAATAAGTGGCTGAGTAATTTCGTGTACAGGATACCCGTTCAATGGTGGGTATTCGTGGGTGCAGGGTTAACTACATTGGTCATTGCCTTTGTTACCATTTCCCTGCAGGCCGTTAAAACGGCTATGGCAAAGCCCGTAAAAAATTTGCGAACAGAGTGAGCAGGTGATAACACTTTTCAGGCATTGGTTGATACAAAAACGAACGAAACGTGTATCGAAACCGGACAGCTCAAATACCCCGGGAAATATAAACCATTGTTTTTCATGGCTTGCGAAACTGGTACATATTTCATTGAGGAAAAAGAGCCAAAAGGTTTTAATTTAAACGTACACATACTAAAATGCTAAAAAACTACTTGATAACGGCGTGGCGAAATCTTTCAAGAAGCAAAATTTTTACGCTTGTTAATATTTCAGGTCTTGCCGTAGGCTTAGCTGTGTTTACACTCATTATGCTATGGGTGAATAATGAAATTAGCTATAACAGTTTTCACGCCGGTAAAGAACGCATAGCCATGGTTATGGCTAATAAGGCCTCCAACAATGAGTTGGCCACCTTCCCGGCCTGTCCTACTTTGCTGGCAGGTTCCATGGCAAACGATCTGCCTGGCATAGCCTATGTTTCAAGAAGTTCGTGGGGAGATATAAGACTGATTTCCTACGGGGAGAAATCGTTGTCCGAGAAAGGCTTGTATGTAGATCCGGAGTTCTTAAACATATTTTCCTTTCCACTGGTAAAGGGAAGTCCTAACAAGGTTTTGCAGGAGCCCAATACAGTGCTGGTTTCGGAAACCCTCGCAAAAAAGTATTTTGGCAATGAAGATCCGGTGGGTAAAGTGATTGTAGTAGAACAGAACCAGCAATACAAGGTAGAAGGTGTTTTAAATGATGTTCCCGCTAACTCCACGATTAATTTTGATTTCCTGATGCCCATGAAGGATTATATCAAAAATACCATGGGCGGCAAGGAAAACTGGAGCAGTAATAATGTAAAAACATATGTGAAACTGAAAGAAGGTGCCAGCGAAAGCAAGGTGAACGCCGCCCTTAAAAATTTTATGCAGGGCTATACGAATGAACAGGTAAATACAAGCCTCTTTTTGTTCAATATAAAAGACTGGTACCTGCGGAATGATTTTAAGAATGGCGCATATAACGGAGGTGGCCGGATCAGTTATGTCAGGCTGTTTATTGTAATAGCTGTTTTTATCTTGCTGCTGGCCTGCATCAATTTTATGAATCTTTCTACGGCCCGGGCCACGCAAAGGGCCAAAGAAGTTGGTGTAAGAAAAACAATCGGTGCCGGCAGAAAAGCACTGATCCTGCAATTCATCAGCGAGTCGGTGTTTTTAGCCTTGCTGGCCGGCTTCATTGCCATTGTTATGGTGTATGCCGTGCTTCCTTATTTTAATACTTTTCTCAACAAATCGATCAGCATAAACTTTAGCGACCCATACACGATTCTATCCTATGCAGGAATTATACTGATAACGGGTTTGCTGGCAGGCAGCTACCCAGCCTTGGTTCTGTCATCTTTCAAACCTGTGAAAGTTTTAAAAGCCGTGGCTGATAAAAGTTCGGGCAATACGGTATGGGTAAGAAAAGCACTGGTGGTAGTGCAGTTTTCGGTTTCTGTCATGCTTATTGCAGGCACCCTTGTGGTGTACAAACAAATCAATTTCATTAAAAATAAAAACCTCGGTTATAATAAGGAGAACTTGCTGTGGTTCCCCAATAATCTTGCGGCGGATAAAAATGAAGCGGCGATCAGTGAATTTTTAAAAGTGCCCGGTGTTACCAACGTGGCACGGGCCACTTCCACCTTTACGATGAACAATAACCGTGGCGGAGATGTAAAATGGCCCGGAAAAATGGAAGGGCAGGATATCTTCTTCAGTTATATAACAGGTGATCATGACATCATTCAAACCATGGGCATCGAAATGAAAGAAGGCCGTCCTTTTTCAAAAGATTTTACTACCGATACGGCAGCCTTTATTTTGAACGAAGAAGCGGTGGAACGAATGGGGTTGAAAGATCCGGTAGGTCAGCCAATTGAAACCTATGCCGGCAAAGGAACGGTGATTGGTGTAGCAAAGAATTTTCATATTGAATCGATGCACACGCCAGTGGCTCCTGTTATTATGGAATGCCGGCCCGACTGGACTTGGCTGTATTTTGTCCGGATGGATGGAAAAAATGTTCAACAAACGATTAGCGGGCTGGAAAGTGTATATAAGAAAATGGCACCTGGCTATTTATTTGACTATACGTTCCAGGATAAAGAGTACGAAAACCTTTACCGCAGCGAACAACAAATTGGCACCCTGGTAAACTGGTTTGCCTTCTTTGCTATTTTTATTTCCAGCCTTGGTTTATTAGGCCTGACAACCTTCACCGTAGAACGGAAAACAAAAGAGATCGGTATTCGAAAAGTATTGGGTGCCTCTGTTACCGATATCGTGGCGCTTATCTCAAAACAATTTCTTGTGCTTATTGTTTTAGCCATAGCCATTGCCAGCACACCGGCATGGTATTTCATGAACAACTGGCTGCAGAATTATTCGTATCGCATTGAAATGGGATGGAGGATAATAGGCATAGCAGGTGGTATTTCCTTGTTGATCGCTTTTCTAACCATAAGTATACAGGCTATTAAGGCTGCCTTAGTCAATCCTGTGAAAAATTTACGAGCCGAATAAAAACTACTTCATGCTGAAAAGTTATTTCAGGATCGCTGTCAGAAACCTGTACAGGAACAGAACCTACAGCTTTATCAACATCTTTGGTTTGGGCCTTGGTTTTGCCACGGGATTCATTATGCTTTTATGGGTTCATAACGAGTATGGCATGAACCGGTATCATAAAAATGCAGATCGTATTTACCAGGTAAATGCCCGGCTCAAATTTGGAGCTGAGATGAATGTTTGGGAGCATGTTCCTGCTCCTGTAACCCTGTATGCAAGAGAGGCTATCAGTGATATTGAAAAGATGGTCAGGGTTAGAATTAATGCTGACAAACAACCTGTAAAGTTTGATGATAAGGTTTTTGTGGAGGAGAAGTATGGATACTCTGAAAATGAACTTTTTGAGATTTTTGATTTTCCGGTGGTAAAAGGAAACCCCAGAGAACCTTTGGCAAAAGGCCTTTCGGTGGTGCTCACCGAAAGCACTGCAAAAAAATACTTCGGTAAGGGAAACCCCATTGGAAAAATCATTAGGTTTCGCGACACTACCTGTCAGGTGAGTGCCGTTATGAAAGATTTGCCATCAAATTCTTCTTTACAGTTCGATCTTTTGTTTTCACTGGATGTGGCCAGGGCCAAATTCCGCGGAAACGGCCAGTGGAAAACCATTGATCAGGATTGGGGTAATTATAGCTATAGCACTTTTTGTCTTTTCAGGAAGAATGCAGGAACAGGAAAGGCCTCTCAATTAATTTTTTCCGCTCTGAAAAAAGTGTATCCTGAAACCAGTGTTACAGAGTTTCCTTTTCGCCCGTTAAAAGATATTTATCTCTATAAAACCGATGGGACAAAAGGCCGTATTATTTTGGTCGAAATATTTTTTATTGTTGCCATTTTTATTTTGCTTATCGCCTCTATCAACTATATCAATCTTGTAACGGCAAGAGCCACGCAAAGAATAAAGGAAATCGGCATTCGTAAAATAGTTGGAGCGGAGAGACAGCAATTGTTCTGGCAATTCTTTATTGAAACCGGTGTTTTGCTTTTTCTGGCAGCACTGGTATCGGTAGTATTGGTACAATTCTTCCTTCCACTTTATCAACAGATATCCAACAGTACCATTCCTTTAACCCTGGAAAACCAGCAGGTGTGGAAAGTGGGTATCTATATGTTTTTCGGTATCTGGCTCATTACGGGTTCTTATCCGGCCCTGCTTTTATCGTCGTTTCAACCGCTGAAATCATTAAAGGCCGAAGGTATTTTATCGAAAACGGGCTTGCTTCGGAAAACATTAGTGGTGATACAGTTTGTAGTAAGCCTCATCTTATTATTAGGCACTGTATTTATTCACAGGCAAATGAATTTTCTGCAAAACCATAAGCTTGGATTAAATACCGATAACGTTCTGATTTTTCCTTATTGGCGTTTGAATGATGCAGAAATATTTAAAAACGAAATACGCCAGATTGCCGGTGTAAAGGAATCTGCGGTCACTAATTTTTCTCTTTTTGATGGTGGTACCACCACTACGGGCATTGAATGGCCGGGGAAGAAAAAAGATGAAGAAATGGTCATTGCCCGTTTTGACGTGGATAGCAACTTTATGAAGTTCTTTCGTCTCAGTTTAAAAAAGGGAAGAGGCTTTGAAAGAACAACAGCCGGGACGAATGACTTTATTTTAAACGAAACTGCGGTCAAAAAAATGGGGTTGGCAAATCCTGTGGGCACACCAATAAAGTTCAACGGACAAGATGGAAATGTCATCGGAGTGGTGAAAGATTTTTATTTTGAAAGTTTTCATAATGAACTGGGCCCTGCCATTTTTCAAAACTTTCCTGAATATGCATCTAACTTATATGTGCGGGTGCAGCCTGATCGAACGAAGCACGTGATTGCTGCAGCTGAAAAAATTTGGAAGCACTATGAAAATAATCTCCCTCTTGAATATTTCTTCCTGGATGAACAGATCAATCATCAATATGACAAAGAGAACAGGGCCAGGAAATTATTTGATGCTTTTAGCTTCATAACTTTATTTATTTCCTGTCTTGGCCTTTTTGGACTGGCAACACATAGCGCAGAAAGAAGGGTGAAAGAAATTGGCATACGTAAAGTGCTGGGAGCTTCTTTACAGAATATCGCTACGCTGTTATCAAAAGAATTTATTGTTTTGGTATTGATTGCAATGTTTGTTGCCATACCGATTGTTTATGTGGGCATGAACAAACTGCTGCAATATTTTGCTTACCGAATTTCGCTGCAGTGGTGGGTTTTTGCCCTTGCCTGTTTTGGTGCTTTATTCCTCGCCGTTTGCACCGTAAGTGTTCAGGCAGTAAAAGCAGGAATGGCAAACCCTGTAAAAAATTTAAGAACAGAATAAAAATCTTATGCTAAGAAGCTATATCATAATCGCCTGGAGAAACATTCGTAAAAATGTTTTTCATTCTTCTATCAATGTGTTTGGGCTGTCCGTAGGCATTGCATTTACCTTTTTGATTGCGGCCTATGTGTGGAAGGAGGCAGGGGTAAACAGCCAATTAAAAAATGCAGACCGGCAATTCATTATCCAAAGCAAATGGAAGATGCCCAACATGGGTTATGACATAGCCACACTTGGACCACTTGCCAAATCTCTAAAAGATGAATATCCTTCTTTGGTAGCCAATTATTATCGCTACGATGCTATTACTTCTAATGTTGCAAAGGGAGATAAGGTTTTTCGCGAAGGTTTGCAGGTAGGAGATAGTACACTGCTTACTATGTATGGATTTGATTTGAGTTACGGAGACAGTAAAACTGCTTTAAAAGATCCTTACGCTGTTGTTATTACGGAGGACAGGGCTATTAAATATTTCGGAAAGAAAGATGTAATAGGAGAGACGTTGACTATTGAGAATTTCTCAGGAACGAAGCATGATTTTATGGTGACCGGGGTAATGAAAAAAGCCTCCGAAAACTCCATAACACATTTAAACAGCGACAATGACAACCAAATTTATTTGCCGCTCAGCGCTTCAAATTTTTTTGGAAGGCCTATGGAACTATGGGGCAATCAAACTATTGTGGGGTATGTGGAATTGCAACCCGGCGTAACGGTGAAAGATGTACAAACTCCCATACTGGACCTGGTCCGCCGCAATGCTCCGCCGCAGGTGGCTTCGAATCTCGTTCCGCATCTGGTTCCTTTAAAGGAATATTATTTAAAAAAAGACAATGGCCTTGTATTCAAAATGCTATACACGGTATCGTTTATTGCCTTGTTCATTTTGTTAATGGCGATCGTTAATTTCATTAATGTCTCCATCAGTAAATCTTCCAGGAGGATCAGGGAAGTGGGTGTTCGAAAGGCTTTAGGCGGCATGAAAAAACAATTGATCCTGCAGTTCCTTACTGAATCGGTAATTCTTGTTTCTTTTGCCACTGCTTTTGCTTTACTTATTTATTCATTTGCGAACTCTTTTTTGTCCGGTATATTAGGAAAAGAAATACCCAAGCTTTCTTCTTTCCCCGTCCTTTTTATTGTCATTCCTGTTTTGATAGCCTTTGTTGTAGGAGGACTTGCCGGGCTTTATCCGGCATTGGTGCTGTCGGCTTTGAAAGCTGTTGATTCATTAAAGGGAAAATTGAAAACGGCAAAAGAAAATACCCTTCTCCGCAAGTCTTTGGTAGGCTTTCAATTTTTTACCGCTTCCGTTGTTTTTATCGGGGCAATTATTGTTACCAATCAGATCTCTCTGTTCTTTGGCAAGGAGCTGGGTTATGATAAGGAATATGTTGTCTCGGCGCAGGTTCCCAGGGACTGGACCGAGACGGGGGTACATCGCATGCAAACCATAAGAGATGAATTTGCATCAATGCCGGAAGTAAAAAGCGTTTCTTTATCATGGCAAATGCCCAATGGCTGGGATATAGGAAAGCTTCCCATTTTTCAGCAAGGAAAAGATTCCACGCAGGCGCTTGCTACCCAATCAATGGTGACCGATGAAAACTATGCCCAAACCTACCAGATACCCGTAAAGGCCGGCCGTTTTTTTAAAAGCCGGGGCGATTCTTTAACTATTGTTTTAAATGAAACCGCCGCAGCCAGTTTAGGTTGGAAAAATATAGAGGAAGCTATTGGGCAACAGGTGATACTGCCAGGGAATGCTCCATTTACTGTGATAGGAGTAACAAAAGATTTTCATTTTGGTTCCATGAAGGAAAGAATTCAACCGATCAGTTTTCTGCACACTGACGTATATAATGTGTATCGTTTTCTTTCTTTTAAATTAAAGCCCGGGCATGTTTCCACCTCCCTGCAGGCTTTGCAGAAGAAGTGGGCGGCTTTGTTGCCGGGCGCCGCATTTGAGTACAGCTTCATGGATGAGGCAATTGCAAAATTGTACCAATCGGAAATCCAATTGAAAAAAGCAGCGCAAACCGCTACGGTTTTGGCCCTTATTATAGTATTGCTTGGTGTGATCGGCCTGCTTTCTTTAAGCGTACAAAAACGCACCAAGGAAATTGGTATCCGTAAAGTACTGGGTGCTTCTCCATCCAGCATTATTTCCTTGTTTTTAAAAGAATTTTTGCCCGTGCTTTTTATTGGGGGCCTTGTTTCCGTTCCGGTTGCCTGGTTTGTGATGCAGGGATGGCTGAACGATTATGCTTACAGGATCAACCTCGGTCCACAACCGTTTTTGATTTCCATATTTCTTCTTGGATTGATCACAACACTGGTTATCAGCCTGCAGATTGCAAAAGCCTCGGCTGAGAACCCGGCGAAGAATTTAAGAACTGAATAATGCAGGCGGGCTTCATCAATTCTATAAAACACGAAACTTTAATGGCCGCTCAATCCACGACAAGTATCGT
This sequence comes from uncultured bacterium, assembly GCA_966095395.1. Lineage (GTDB taxonomy): Bacteria > Bacteroidota > Bacteroidia > Chitinophagales > Chitinophagaceae > Flavisolibacter. Next base: position 74,832 of record CBHTSW010000008.1, read on the forward strand.
ACAAAACCGAACATTCACTGTATCAAAACCGAACACTTAAAAAACAATCCAAAATATAACTGGTTGTTTTTCAATGCATGCGAAATTGGTACGCATTTCATAAACTAAAGGCAAACAAAGTTATTTATCGTTGGACCAAACCAAAATCAAATGTTCCGGAATTATATAAGAATTGCCTGGCGAAATTTATCGAAGCGTAAAACATACACCGCTATTAATATTAGCGGCCTGGCTGTTGGCATTGCTGCTTGTCTTTTATTGTTTACCGTAGTTCGGTACGAGATGAGCTATGACAACTTTCATCCCCATCACGACAGGATCTTTCATGTTGTAACGCATGATAAATACCCCGACGACGTTGCTTATACCCCGGGCATTCCTTACCCGGCCCTGGATGCCATCCGCACCGATTTGCCCCACATCACAACAGGGGCCTTGTATGCCAACTATGGCAGCCAGGTAACGGTGCTGGGTGCCAACAGCAGCAGCAATTTTTCCCCTAAAAAATTTATTGAAGAAACAGGGGTGTTCTATGCTGACCCCGAATTCTTTAAAGTGTTTCAGTACAAATGGCTGGCAGGCTCACCTTCGGTTTTAGCGGAGCCCAATACGACCGTGCTTACGCAAAAAATGGCCGAAAAATATTTTGGCGACTGGAAAACCGCCGTTGGCCAATATCTAAAACTGGATAATGCCATCGTATCAAAGGTGGCTGGTATTTTAGAAAATCCGCCTGCCAATACAGATTATCCCCTGGCTGTGGTGAGTTCTTTTGAATCATTTAAAAACTCGGGTATCTATGGATACACCACTGATTGGGGAGCTACCACCAGTAATTTCCAGCTCTTTACGTTACTGCCGCCGGGTGTCACTAAACAGGCTATGGAGCAACAACTGGCGGCTTTCAGCAAAAAGCATTATCCGGTGGTCAACACGGTTACAAGACAAAACTTTTTGCAACCCTTAAACGAAGTACATTTTGATGAACGCTACAGTAACCTGGGCGATCATGTGACCAGCAAATCCACCTTGTGGACCCTGTCTTTGATTGGTGTGTTCATCCTCATTATGGCCTGCATCAATTTTATCAATCTTTCCACGGCACAGGCAGTGGGCCGTTCTAAAGAAGTAGGCATCAGAAAGGTGCTGGGCAGCAATCAAAAGCAACTGTTCTGGCAAATTATGGGGGAAGCAGCTATAATCGTACTGACAGCTTCCCTGCTGGCTGTTGTTATGGCCCAGGTATTTATGCCGTCCATCAAACACGTGGCTTCCATCCCTGAAAAGGTGGATCTTTTTAATTGGCAAACGGCTGCTTTTACGGGTGTTGTCTTGGTCGTGGTAACCGTGTTATCGGGCTTTTATCCATCCTTTGTTGTGTCGCGGTTCAATCCTTCGCTGGCGCTGAAAAACAAGATCACTTCGGCAACGGTCGGCGGCATTTCGCTCCGCAGGGGCCTTGTGGTATTGCAGTTTGCCATTTCTCAGGTGCTCATCATTGGAACCATTGTGGCGGTGAGCCAGATGAATTTTATACAAAATGCAGACCTTGGATTCAATAAGGAAGCCGTGTTCATTTTAAATCACAATTCAGACAGCATTCTGGTGGCACGCCAGCCGGCGTTCAAACAAAAGTTATTGCAGATACCCGGCATTCAGTCCGTCAGTTTCAGCAGCGATGTGCCTTCATCGGATAATAACTGGGGCAGTAATTTTTCCTACGATCACAGGCCCGATGAAGATTACACTTTATACCTGAAATATGCCGATGAAGATTATTTTAAAACCTATGGATTGCAATTGGTAGCCGGCCGGCCCTTTGATAAAAGCGATACCACCAAAGAAGTAGTAGTGAATGAAACCTTCCTGAAAAAACTGGGTGTTAAAAATCCGGAGGAAGCGGTAGGTAAAGAAATGAGAAGGGGCAGGGGCGCCTGGAAAACTATTGTGGGCGTGGTAAAGGATTTTAAATCAAACTCCCTGCGTGACGAACTCCAGCCGATTATGATCGGCGAAAGGGCCAGGGATTACAGGACCACCGGCATCAAGCTTAAGACCAACAACCTGGCGCAAATTCAGGGACTCATTCAAAATACCTGGAACGAAGTGAATCCTGAATATGCATACACCAGTGCCTTCATGGACGAAAACATCAATAATTTTTACCGGCAGGAGCAGCAGCTTTCCCTGCTTTATAAAATTTTTGCCGGCATTGCTATTTTTATTTCCTGTTTGGGATTGTACGGCCTGGTTTCGTTTATGGCAGCGCAACGCACCAAGGAAGTTGGTATCCGAAAAGTGCTGGGTGCTTCGGTGGCCAATATTTTATACCTGTTTTCAAAAGAATTTACGTTGCTTATCATCGTGGCTTTTGCCATAGCGGTTCCGGCGGCCTGGTATTTAATGAACAACTGGCTGGAGAACTTTGTGTTCAGAATTAACATTGGCTACGGTGTTTTTGTTCTGGCTATTGTAGCTTCTGTTATTGTGGCGTGGGTAACCGTAGCCTACCGGTCTTTTAAAGCTGCGCTTTCCAACCCTGTAAAGAATTTGAGAAGCGAGTAACGAAGGTGAAAGGTGAAACGTCAAATGGGAAAGTGGAGTGCACCGCTTAAACAAACAGTTCTTTAAAATAAAGTTGATAATTGTGTAGCCGGCAGGGTTGCTACTATTCAGCACCTGTTGCGTCGCACTCTTGTACAGCATCAAGTTTTCAGCAGTCAGTTTTCAGCTATCAGCTGTCAGAAGGCAAACTGCAAAATAAATGTAAAGTCTGAAGGCTCAAGGCTGACTGCCGATAGCTGAACAGAATTACCAAACATACAAGTGGGTGGCACAACAGGGGATGATAGTAGTAATGCACCTGATAACAAGAAAATAAACATTAAAAACTTCTCCAATCAACGGAGAGCTTAAAACTTCCCTTTAGGGGGGATGGGGGTAATTATGATCGAACTGCAACATATTTCCAAATGGTACAATGTAGGGGGCAAGCCCACCTTCATTTTAAAAGACATTAATTTAAAAATTAAGGAAGGCGAGTTTGTATCCATCATGGGACCGTCGGGTTCGGGCAAAACCACCCTGCTCAATATCATTGGCATGCTGGATATGCCATCGGAAGGCGCCTACCAGTTCCTTGACCAGTCGGTTTATGATCTGAAGGAAAAGCACAGGACAGAACTGTATAAAAAAAATATCGGCTTTATCTTCCAGGCCTATCACCTAATTGATGAACTAACGGTTTATGAGAACATCGAAACGCCGCTGCTTTACCAGAATGTAAAATCTTCTGAACGAAAAGCCATCGTTTCTGACATGCTGGACAAGTTTAACATTGTTGGAAAGAAGGACCTCTTTCCCAGCCAGCTATCCGGCGGACAACAGCAGCTGGTGGGTATTGTACGGGCTCTCATTGCCAAACCCAAATTATTGCTCGCCGATGAGCCAACCGGCAACCTCAATTCCAGGCAGGGCGAAGAAATTATGGAGTTGTTCCAGAAAATAAATGCAGAAGAAGGCGTTACCATTTTGCAGGTAACCCATTCCGAAAAAAATGCTGACTATGGCCATCGCATCATCAACCTTTTGGATGGCAGGGTTGAATCCATTTCAGAAAAACAAATAAAACAGGTTTAACAATGTTCCGTGTATTGAGTATTTCGTTTGTATTATTTTTTGCTGTGCAGGTAAAAGCACAGAGCTATACGTTGCAGCAGGTGATCGATTCTGCATTGGCCAATAATATCCCGGTGAAACAGGAAGGCCTGTCTGCCCAAACTGCCAAGATTGATTTCAACCAGTCGAGGCTGAATCTTTTGCCCTATGTAAGCGCCGATATTACGCATGGTATTTATAATGGAAGAAGTATTGATCCTTCTTCTAACGGTTATGTAAATCAAAGTCTGAATTCGGCTGACTACCAGGTGAACAGCGGGTTTGTTTTGTTTCATGGCGGCAGCCTGCAAAATACCATAAAACAAAACCGTGCTGCTTATGAAGCCTCTACGATGGACTGGCAGCAGCGTAAGGATAACCTGGTGATTGATGTTATCATTGCTTACCTCTCCGTCACGGCCAACGAGGATATGCTAAGTTCCCTGGTGAACCGGGCCGGTGTAAGCAGGGAGCAACTGGATCGCTTGACTGTTTTAAATAACCAGGGTGCCATCAAGCCTTCTGAGCTTTCTGACCTGAAGGGCCAGTTAATGAATGACCAGCTGGCAATTGTTGATGCCCGTAACGTGGTGGAATCGGGTAAGCTGCAACTGGCCAGGCTTATGAACAAACCCTACCAAAAGGATATGAAGCTGGAAAGGATTGATGTCAGTGAATTCCTGGCTAATTATGCCGCCACTTCGGAGCAGGTCTATCAAAATGCCCTGAATCAATTTGCCCAGGTAAAAGCCGCGGAACTCAGAACCAAAAGTTTTACCTACGGAACAAAGGCAGCCAGGAGTGCCCTTTTCCCAACGGTATCGGTGGGCGGTGGCTTGAATACCAATTATTCAAGCATTGCGCAAAATGCTTCCGGTAAAATTCCTTACGACAATCAATTGAAAAACAACGTTTCCACTTCTGTAGGCGTTGGTATCAGCATTCCCATTTTCGACAGGCTGCAACAAAGAAACCGGGTAAAGCGGGCCGACATTCTTTTAAAAAACAGTGAACTGGAAGAAGAAAAGGTAAAAGTGCAACTGCGCCAGGATATTGACCAGGCCTATTTAAACATGACCAAAGCCTACGACCGTTATAAAGTGCTGGTGGAGCAGGTGGCTGCCTATACCGAATCTTTTAAAGCGGCTGAAGTTCGCTACAATGCCGGCGTGGGCACTTCTATTGATTATTTATTGGCAAAGGACAGGATGGACGCCGCCAATATCAATCTGATCAGCGCTAAATACGATTTTGTGCTACGGAAAAAAATACTCGATTACTATAGTAATTCGAATGCTGCTAACCGGTAGAAGAGCAATCTTTTTTTTGCAGAAAGGATTCTTGAAAGGATCCTTTTTTTATGCGTATCCGGCAACAGCTCATCGATGGATCATCCCGTTTTGGAATGCCAGGAATAATTTGGCTGACTTGTAATTATTGGGTATTGAATCAAAGACATTTTTTCAGCATGGATGAGGAGCAATGATTTCATAAAGAATAGAAAAATGTATTATTTAGTTGGTAGATAAATGCTTAAAATCTATATTTAATGTGTCAAACAGACATTTTATAAGCCGGTCTTTACCTGTCGTTTGCGTTTCCAATCCCTTCTAAAATCTCTTTTTCAAAGATCCGTTTTGGACTTGTGTATTGAATTTGCCGGGAGCAACCCTGCCTCTTAAACCGCATGGAATATTACCTTTTTTGTGTCAGAGCTTAATGGCTCTGTTATGTGTACCCACGAAGGCTGTTACTACCATAACTATTTAAAATGGCTATTATGAGACAATTGGTTTTAGTTGTTCTGAAGGTTTTATGTTTTTGCAGCCTGGCGAATGCCCAACAGAACATAAGAGATTTTGTTTTATTTGGTGCGGCGAATGCAGTGCAATTAAATTCCTCTACTTCTGTCAGCAGCGGTTCTGTTGGAAGTTATTCTCTTGTCAGAACAACCGGCAACGCTGTATTTGGCGGGAATATACACAGTGGCGGCCGCATTGAGCTGGCCAACAGTAATACCGTTAATGGAAATATAACTGCAGCCAACAGCGATTCGTTGCAGGGCACTATTTTGCAGGTAGGTTCAAATACCAACATCAAAGGCAACGTAGATGTTAATGGCAATATTGTTATTGGCGGCGGCCTTGTTACAGGTCCGGTTACGTATCCAACGGGTTCAACTTACTCCGGTCCCACACCAACCGGTGGTGCTTATGCCGGAACACCGGTCTTGCCACAGTTGCCCGCATTGCCGGCCACCACTACGTTTGCTAATGCAGGAACAGCAAATGTTGTCAATACCCAAAAAGTATTTCCGGAAACTCCTTATAACCACCTGGCGCTGACAGGAAATAAAACAATTACGTTTTCAGGTACAGGTGTGTATACTTTTAATTCCATCAGGCTTTCGGGCAACTTCAACAATTTTGTTTTTGATTTTGGAGGAAATGCTACAGGCGTTATCCGGATTTATGTACATGGCGATGTTGATCTTTATAAGTTAAACGTCACTTTTCCCAATGGCGGTGATGCGTCCCGGGTTTTTATGGAAGTGCACGGCACCGGTTCCACTTCTTTGGATGGTGTTTCCGCCTGGTCCATCAGCAATGGGGCTTCAGGAAATAAACGTTCGATTTGGTACGGTACGGTATGGGCGCCGAATGGTTCTGTTAACGTAGGGCAGGGTTCCAGTGAAACCAAAATAATAGGAGCTCTATGGAGCGGTAAGTCGGTAACTGTTCAAAGCGGAGTAAGTATTACCTACATGCCTTTGATAAAAGATGACGTGATCGTCCCTTTTAATCCAACCAAAGGCAAGGTTTCCACCGTCATTGGTGCCGAACTCACCTCGCTTACAGAAAGCATAAGCGATGAAGCTAAAAAAGTAATGGTGATACTGGATGGCTATGTTTTGATTGATGTCGTTGCAAAAGTGGGCCATGAAGCAGAAGTGCTAAGTTATCTTTTAAGCGAAGGAATGACGGGTATCATCAGTAACGGGACCAATACGCTTATTACTACCGGAAAATTTCCGATTGCCAACCTGCTTCACTTAAACAGCCGGGGCGACATCATTAATTTTTGCCGGCCGGTTTTTACCCCCATAGGAAACAGCGGCCTTATTAAAAATGCCGGTGATACTGCTATTGGAACGCAGTTGGTTCGCAATGGCTATAACCTGCAGGGGCAAGGTGTTAAAATTGGTGTTATATCGGACAGTTATAATTCACAGGTTACTTCCTCCGGCAATCCGGCTCAACTTGATATTTCAACCGGGGAACTTCCCGGCGTTGGAAACCCGGTCAATGCAACCTCCGTGCAGGTGCTGCTGGATTATCCTTATGGCTCCCGGTCAGATGAAGGAAGAGCCATGCTCCAGATCGTCCATGATATTGCGCCCAAGGCAGAGCTGGCCTTCCGGACTGGTTTTATAAGCCCCGGTGATTTTGCGGTTGGTATCAAGCAAATGCAGGAAGCAGGTTGCAAGGTTATTGTGGATGATATCACCTTCATTAACGAACCTTTTTTACAGGACGGGCCGGTCGCAAAAATGGTTGACCTGGTGAAAAGCCTTGGCGTTAGCTATTTTACATCAGCAGGTAATTTCAGTAACAAATCCCACGAGCAAAACTACCGTCCTGTTGCTGCCCCTGCGGGATTCCCGGCGGGTACTACCGCCCATGATTTCAACGGTGCCGGTGACGTGTATCAACGTATAAAACTAAAACCAGGCTCTTATACCATTGTTTTGCAATGGGAGGATGATATTTATTCTATCGGGCAAACCCAATCAGGCGGAACGAAAAACGATTTTGATCTTTACCTGACTGACCTAAGCGGTAATATTATTTGCGGGTACAACAGGGATAATACATTTGGAGATCCCTTTGAATTTTTAGCCTACACAGTGACCAATAACGTTACAGAAGTGGAGGCCAATATTTTAATAACAAGAGCGAATGCGGGTACACCTAACCCGCGGTTCAAATACATCATTTTCAGAGGCGATGCGGTGATTGCGGAATATCAGACCGGCTCTTCCACCATTGTAGGACAGGCAAATGCCGCCGGCGCTATTGCTGTAGGTGCTATCAATTATTTTAAAACACCTGCTTTCACTTCTGTCACACCCGCCATTGCGCCTTATTCTTCTATAGGCGGAACGTTAATTGGTGGTGCAGACAGGCATAAACCCGATGTAACAGCCCCTGACGGGGTGAATACCAGTGTGAATATGGGCGCCGATTATTCCGGCGACACAGATCCGTTTTCCAATTTCTTTGGAACGTCGGCGGCGGCGCCGCATGCGGCTGCTACGGCAGCTTTATTGATGGAAGGAAGAAAGCGATTTTTGGATGAAGTGCTGACACCGGATGGCGTTAAAAATTTGTTGCAAAGCACGGCCTTAAATGTTGGCGCCTCCAATGCAGCGGGGGCAGGATTGATACAGGCCGATATAGCCATGCGTTCGTTTGCTTCGCCTACGCCGTTTCTTATATCCCTAGAATATCCTTCCACCATCACGCCAACCAGTCTTCCGACAAGCTCTTTTACACTAACGGTCAATGGCGATTATTTAACCGATGGTTCACAGGTATTGTTCAGGGGCGTAGCGGTGCCCACCACCTTCGTTAGTACGACAGAATTAACGGCCATTATCCCGGCTTTCACCGGTAATCCATCCATCCAGGTGTATACGCCGCCCATCGCAAACGGGGATGGCGGCTATTCCAACACCATCCAGTTTTTCTCTATTGCCAAAAGAACAATAACCGTAACGGCCGATTCTAAAACAAAAAAATACGGCGAACAATTACCGGCGTTCACTTCTTCCATAACAATAGCTGGTGTTCCTTTGGCGCAAAGCGGGCTGACGCTGCAGGATGTAGGCTTACAGAATCTGGGTTATTCCACCAATGCTACAGCACTATCCAACATAGGCAATCAATACTTTATTAAGCCGGTCCGCACATTTGATCTTACCAATGCAACCGATGTGGGGCTGCTGGAAATTTATACCTATGACACCATTCCGGGTATATTAACGATTGAGAAACTGCCAGTAAAAGTGGTTCCCAATGATCAAACCATTACGTACGGTCAGGACCTGGCACCCATAACGTTCCGGTATGAAATAGACCCGGCCATTGCCGCTGCCAACCCGCAAGTAGTGAACATCATCCAATTATCGCATGAAGAGTTTTTGATTTCTGATGTCGTTGGCCTGGTAAACAGGCTGCCGGTGGCTATCTCCAACGGAGCCCTGCCTGTTGCCATTTCCAATGGTTTCCCGGTAGCGATCTCGAATGGTTTCCCGGTGGCCATCTCGAATGGAGAAGAAATGCCGCTGTATAATGCACAATCTGTAACGGGTTTTGATATTGGATCGGCAACTGTGACGCCCTATACTTTAACACCGCAGGAATTAGCCAACCTTAGTTTTTATGCCAGTGAAAAATCGTTGGCCAGTACCCGCCAGTTAACACCAAATATGACAGTCTTGGATATTGCCCAGGAATCTATTTTGGGTTATAACAGCAATCCTTCACTCACCTATATGGTGAATACGGTGGAGCCCACCAAGGCAAAAGGCATTTTAGGAGCGGAACCTTTATCCAACGGTGCTTTGCCCATTGCCATATCCAACAGAAGTTTGCCGGTGGCCATCTCCAACGCTTTTCCTGTGGCCATATCAAACGGCGTGTTACCGGTCGCTATTTCCAATTCTTTACCGATTGCTATTTCCAACGGGGCCCTGCCCATTGCTATATCCAACAGTTTCAACGAGCAATCTTACAGGATTGCGGTTATCATAGACCAAACGGACGTAAGCGAACAAACCGGGATTGTGCTGCGGGCATTGAATGCCGTTACAGGACTTACAGCAGGGCTGCAATCCATTATACCCGGCAGTGTATTGAATGATAATTATGAGATCACCTATGGCCTGGGTAAGTTAACCGTCAACCCGGCCAGTGTTACCATAAAAGCAAATGATGCCACAAGACTTTATGGAGAGCCGAATCCAACATTTACAACTACTTATTCCGGTTTAAAATATGGGGAGACTGTAGAAACAAGCGATATCAAAGGCGAGCCGTTACTTGCCACCCATGCGGTTGAAACAAGCCCGGTAGGCTTTTACGATATTACGGTTAACACAACTAATGTGGTTTCTTCCAATTACACCATTACTACGGCAAAAGGAACATTGAGTATCCTGAATAATCCTTGCTTTATTACCCATAGTCCTTTTTCAAGTTTTACCAGTACGCCCAAACCTAATGCGGCAACCAGCTTGTGGTTGAATATTGAAACCAAGGTTAGCGGCCAGCTTTCTTCCAAAGGCGATTATCTTTCCTTTGCTGCCGGCACCATTACGTTAAACAATATCAGCTCCAATCCGGCTGTTATTGACCTTGCTATTCCAAAAGGAATCATCATCGCTGATAATGTAGCGGCACCAACAACAAGTTTTGACCTAAGTACCAATACCTGGATCACCAAAGTGCCGGTTGGTTTTAGCAGTACCTCCGATCTTTTTATCAGCGGTGCGATCATCCAGTCATCTAATGGTTTTACAAAAAACAATAATGCCAGTTCTGTGGTGAAAGGGATCTTTAATAGCAATAAACCATTTAGTGACCAGTGGTCCTACGCTATGGCAGCCTACCGGCCACAATTCCATTATGAGGACATTGACGGGCCAGGAGAGGTTACTTCCATTAACGGGGCCTACCGGGCCGGAACGCCAACTACGCAGGTCCGTAACCTGGTAAGCGGTGGCACCAGTGGCGGTGGTAACAATTATACCGGAAGTTCAAGCTCCAACGAAAACTTTACAGCCTGCCTGGTTAACAACGCTGTTACAGTAACAAGCAGAAGCATGGCAAAACAAAATGAAGAGCCAGCGGTTAAAGATTTTGACGAAAGCCTGAAAGTTGCTCCCAATCCGGCAGCTGGTAATGTTACTGTTTCTTTTGTGCCTTCGGTTTCAGGTCATTCCAGGGTAGCCTTGTATACCATCAATGGAACACTGGTTTCTGAGATTTATACTGGCTTTACTGAGCAGGGTAAAATTTATTACAAAAGAGTTGATGTGAGTAAACTGGCTGGTGGCTTATATGTCATTCAATATATAAACGGTGATAACCTGGAGTTTAAAAAAATGGTGATAGCCAGGTAAGCGGCTTTCTCATTCAGCAATTCAGCCCTGAAAACATATTTGCTTGATCTATTGAAAAAAATAATTCATTATGAGTTGCAGGACATTTTTTATGGCGGCTGTATTCATTTCTTATTCCTTAAAAGGAATGACGCAATCCGTTCTTGCCGAACGGGGAAATGAAGGGGATACCGCTTTAGTTAACACCCTGGTTCAGCAAAGCACGGATCAAAGGAATAATGATCCTCAAAAATCATTGGCCCTGGCCCTGCAGGCAAAAGACCTTGCTGAAAAGATTGATTTTCAGAAAGGGGCCGCCTATGCCTATAAAAATATTGGATTGGCATACCTGGTGCAGGGTAATTATGTGGATGCCTTGCAAAACTACCAGCTGTCCTTAAAGATTTTTGAAAACATAAAGTTTGATGAAGGCATTGCCAATTTGCTCGGCAACATTGGCGTGGTGTATTATTATCAAAGCGATAATGTAAAGGCGCTCGATTATTACCTGCGGTCTTTGAAAATTGCAGAACGCACCGGAAATAGGTTAAGGATCATGTCCATGCTCAATAATGTAGGAGCTATTTATGGACTCAAGAGCGCCACCTATGACAAGGCGTTGGTGTATTACCTGCAAGCCCTTCCCTTATGTGAAGAATTGGGGGATAAGGATGCGCTGGGCGGTATTTCTGTAAACGTTGGAGATATTTATTCGGATAAAGGTGATTACGAAAAAGCCCTGGATTATTTCAACAGGGCATTGAAAGCGTATAGTTCTAATGCCGAAGGATTACCAAACGCTTACAATGCTATTGGGAAAGTGTATTTGAAACAAGGAAAATACCAGCAGGCTTTACACAATCATAAGAGGGCTCTGGAAGAAGCACAACAGGTGAATGGGAAATTAAATATCATTCAATCCTATACCGGTTTGGCCCGGGTGTATGTTAAGGAAAATGATTATCGTTCGGCGCTTGGCTATTATAAAAATGCAGAGAAAACGGCTATGGAGTTAAGCGTAAGCACCCTGTTGAGTGACATTTACAAAGAGATGTCGCTGGCGTATTCAAAGACCTCCGATTTTGCCAACGCCTTCAAATACCAGTCTCTTTATGCCGATGTAAAAGACACCTTATATAATATTGAGACGGATAAAAAACTGGCCAGCCGCCAGTTCGATTTTGATCTTCAAAAGAAGCAGGGGCAAATTGACCTGCTTACGGCCGATAAGGCGCTTAAAGAAGTGGAGTTGAAAAGACAAAAACTTGTCAAGAATGTTTTTTTATCAGGCCTGGTTTTTGTTTTCTTTATCACATTCATTATTTACAGAAACTATAAGGCCAAGGTCCGCATCAATACGATACTGGATCATCAGAAAGAACAGATCGAACATTTACTGCTGAATATTTTACCGGCCGAGGTGGCTAAGGAATTACAGAACAGTGGTAAAGCCACGCCAAGAAATTATGAAACCGTTTCGGTCCTCTTTACCGACTTCAAGGGGTTTACCTCTATTGCCGATAAAATGTCGCCAACCGAGTTGGTTGATGAGCTGAATATTTGTTTTATGGCCTTTGATGAGATCATTGAAAAAAACAACCTGGAAAAGATCAAGACCATTGGGGATTCCTATATGTGTGCCGGTGGCATTCCCACCCCGGACAACAAGCACCCGTACAACATTGTAAAAGCAGGGCTGGAGATACAGCAATATATTTTTCAAAACAACCAACGGCGTATGGAAAAGGGATTGCCGCCATGGGATGTAAGGGTAGGGGTACACGTGGGCCCGTTGGTAGCCGGTGTGGTTGGAAAGAAGAAGTATGCTTATGATATATGGGGCAGTACGGTAAATATTGCCAGCCGCATGGAAAGCAATGGCGAAATCGGGCAGGTAAATATTTCAGCGTCGGCGTATGAGTTGATAAAAGATAAATATGCCTGTAAATACCGGGGGAAAATTTATGCAAAAAACGTAGGAGAAATTGATATGTACTTTATTGATCACGAAATTGGAAATGCGGAAAGCCAAATGAAAACTACTGTTGTGATAGAAAATGAGGGCGACAAAACCATTGCAGAGAAAGAACCGGAAAAGTTTGACCTGGATACGCTGTATGGTTGATCCTTGCTGCCTGGCGAAGCAAATTGTCTTTACAAAGTTCCCTTCCATAACGATGCTTACGGGGTAAAGAGTAAGAAGGGTTGCGTAAGCTTTAAATCGTGAAACCCGCCCATGCGGGATGCCTGCCAAACAAGTAGTTTCTTCGAAAAAAGTTATATTTAAACTAATCTAGTTGCCTTGAAACAAATGCAAATTGACTTTCAAATACTGAAAGAAAGAATAGTGACGAAGCTGTCCTTACACAGCGATCCGGCTCTTACGTATCATACCGCCAATCATACTTCCGATGTTTTGTACACCGCTGAAAAAATAGCTTTGGAGGAAGGCATAACCCATCCAAAAGAACTGCTTCTTTTAAAAGTGGCTGCTCTTTATCATGATACTGGTTTTCTGTATGTATATAAAGGGCACGAAGAAAAAAGCTGTGAGATCGTCAGAAAGGATCTTGCCCATTCAGATTTTACAGATGCGGACATCAACGCCATTTGTTCTTTAATCATGGCAACCAAAATTCCTCAATCTCCTAAAAACCACCTGGAAGAGATTCTTTGCGATGCAGACCTGGATTACCTGGGCCGTGATGATTTTGCGCCCATCAGCAATCATTTAAGAAAAGAATTTTTTAAATTAGGTATCGTCAATACCGAAGAAGAATGGATGCAGGTACAGATCCGGTTCTTCGAGTCGCACCAGTATTTTACAAAAACCACCCGTGAAAAACGAAACTGTAAAAAAATGCAGCACCTGGAACAGCTAAAACGCCAGGTCAGTTTAAATACTACTAATAAATATTTATGAAGCCAACAAGGACTTTGTTGCGCATCCTGAATGTGAGATCAAGTGAGTGGAAGTTGGTCAGAACCCTTTTTATCTTCGAGTTTTTCCAGGGTGCAGGCATTGCCTTCTTCTTTACTTCAGCGTTTGCATTATTCCTTGATAAATTCCATATTTCCGAGCTGCCGAAAGTGATGATTTATTCCTCTTTCCTTTTATGGATAGCAGGCTATGCGTATTCGAAGCTTGAAGCAAAATTGAATATTCTAACACTTGCCAAAAGCATTACGCTGTTTATGGCGGTAAGCTTTTTGCTCTTCCGGTTTGCTGTGGATGCCATGCCACCGGCCTTCCTTTACCTGATGCTGGCGTGGTTTAATGTGTTGTACCTGTTAAACAACCTGGAATTCTGGGGAATCACTTCTTTACTTTTTGATGTGCGCCAAAGCAAACGATTATTTGGGCTGATCAGCGCCGGAGATATTCCGGCCAAGTTTGTTGGATATACCCTTGCCCTTTTACTGGTAAGTTTTATTGGCACAGCCAATTTATTATGGGTTGGGTTTGCTTGTATCTTGGCGTCCCTTCCTTCTTTATACGCCATTGACCGTTCTGGCTTACTAAACAAGCATCATCATGAAGTGAAGCATACTACCAGCCAGGTTTCGCATCTTTTTAAAAATTTTTCCGCCAATACCTTGATCCGGCGTATAGCCATCATTACGGTAATTGCTTCTGCCACTTTTATCATTGTCAATTTCTCGTTTTATGCAAAAGTGAAAGAGGCGGTGCACAGTGATATTGCACTGGCCCAGTTTATAGCATTTTTCTTTGCTACCGTTCGTATAGTGGCCTTGTTTGTGAAAATAATTTTTACCGGCAGGCTTATTAACCAGCTGGGAATTATAAAAGCCTTATTAATTACGCCGGTGTTAATGATAGTACTGGTGTTTTCCATAATAATTTCAGACAGCTCTGTCAGCCCGCAAAGTTTTTCCTTGTACCTCTTTGGGGCGATGGCCATCTTTGTTGACATCCTCAGGACAACGATCAATACCCCTGTTTTTCTTACCCTGATGCAGCCTTTGGGGACGCATGAAAGGCTGCGGGCTCATACCATAACAAAAGGTGTTATGGATCCTTTTGCCTCCTTGCTTACGGGTTTGTTATTATTGGTGGTTTTGCGGTTTGAGCATGATGCGCATCTTCCCAGCCTGAACTATATTCTACTGGTACTGGGTATTTTTTGGATCATCGGCATCTATCGTATTCATCAGCAATACCTGAAAACACTTTTAAAAACAATCGGTAACCGGTTTTTTAATAATACCGAATTCAGTATAAATGATTCCTCGACACTTCACTGGATAAAAGATAAACTTAGCAGCGGTAACGAAACAGAAGCGCTGAATATTTTAAAAATGTTTGCTTCGCACCCGGTCTTGTTTAATGACGAGGTTGTGCTGGCCGCACTGGAAAATCCATCAGTCAAAATAAAAACGCAGGCAGTTCAACTGGCAGAACAAAAAAAGATGGCAGCCGCTGAAGACCAGTTGAGGCGCATATTGGAATCGGCAGATGATCCTGGTCTGGTAGCGGAGTGTATAAAGGCCCTTTCCGCCATACAAATGCGGGAACAGGAGATATTGCCCTTTATTAATAGTGCCAATGCCACTGTTCAGAAAGCGGCCATTACCGGCATTTTGATGCATGGAAACGACGAAGGCAAACGGGAGGCAAAAGCTTATTTGTTGCAAATGATTGCTGCCGAGGAGGTAGCGGAAAGAAGAAAGGCGGCGTTTATTTTACAGGAATTGCCGGACGTTTCGTATAAAAATGAAGTGAGGCAACTACTTGAAGATAATGATAGGGAAGTGATGCAGGCGGCATTTTTGGCATCGGGGAAAATGCAGGACGAAGAACTCCTTGCTAGTGTTTTAAGCCGGCTGAATACAAATGAAAAAGTAGTTGTTGAAGCACTTTACCTGGCGGGAGAAAGTTCGCTTTCTCTGCTCAAATCATTTATTCTCAGCCATCAATGCTCGCACCAGCAAACAGAAAAATTAATACGGTTAATTGGAAGGATTGGGGGGAAAAAAGCACACAATGTTTTATTGCACCTGATGGACGGGCTGCCTGGCTATCCGCATATCATTATCAAAACCTTTTACCAATCCAATTATACTAAAAACGCCGAACAACGTTTTTTCTTTGAAGACCAGGTGCGTAATTGTCTTGGCTATTGCGCCAGCATACTTTACATGCAGCGGTTGTTATTGCCATACCAGCCAAAATACCAATTGCTCATTAGCTCCCTGGACTTGGAACTGGTTAATTTAAGAGATACCTTGTTGTACATTTTTGCTTTGCTGTACGATAAAGAAAAAATAAAGAATGTGCGTTCTGCCTTTAAATCAGGCAATAAGGAAGCCATTGCCAATGCCATGGAAATTATTGAAATGACCGTCCGCAAAGATGCGGCCTATCATTTTAATTTAATTTTTGAAGCATCGGATATCGACCATAAAACATATGCCTTGCGTAAGCTCTATCCCAGCAGCTTTTTTACAACTATTGAGAATGTGCTTATTTGCATTCTGGGCACCGGGGATTTTAAGTACAACTACTGGACAAAAGCCTGTTCCATCTATACATCAAAAAAACAACATCATTTTATTAACGGGAACCTTATCAGCCGGTACACGGAAGCCGAGCATCCTATGTTGAGCGAACTGGCAAAATCTGCTGTCTAACTTAAAACTTTAATATATGCCATCCTCCCAAAACGAACATCTGCTAATGATTGAAAAAGTATTATTGCTAAAATCATTGAACATCTTTTCAGAAACGCCTGAAAATGTTTTGGCCGACCTGGCGCCCCTTATGCAGGATATGGAGTTGGAAGAAGGAACGGTGATCTTTGAGGAGAACGACAAGGGCGACAGCATGTACATCATCCACCAGGGTGAGATTGAGATCTATAAATCAAAGACAATGCTGGCGATTTTAAAAGAGAAGGAAGTGTTTGGAGAATTGTCGTTGATTGATGCTGAAACCCGAAGCGCTTCGGCCCGGGCCCACACCGATTGTTATCTTTTTAAAATAGACCAGGACCCTTTTTTTGAACTGCTGGATTCACGCCCCGAGATTGCAAAGGGTTTTTTAAAAATGCTCTGCAAGCGATTGCGTATTTTAAATGAAAAATTTGATAAGGAAAGAATGCAATAACCCATGATAAACTGTAAATGTTTCCGGAAGGCTTTGCTGGCCATTGCCTGCTTTCTGACTGCCTGCTCAAACGATAACGCCAACTCCGGCAATGTGCTTGCTAAACAACAGGGATGGGCATTGACGTCTTTTCAAAAAGCGGACAGTGTGAATCCCATTATGAGTGCAGATTCGTCTTTGACTTTTCTGTGCCCTGTTTTAAAAAGGGAAATTAAATGGGCTGAAAAAGATGTTTTTAACCCTGCGGCCATTGTACGCAAGGACACCGTTTTTTTATTGTTCCGGGCCGAAGATAAAATTGGCAAATACGCCGGTACATCCAGAATTGGGCTGGCGTGGAGTACGGATGGACTGCATTTTCAAAAACATCCCCGGCCGGTTTTGTATCCTGATAATGATGCGTACAAAATTTTGGAGTGGGAGGGCGGATGCGAAGATCCAAGAGTGGTTGAAGATTCTTCAGGAATGTATTACATGACCTATACGGCTTATGATGGGGATAAGGCAAGATTACTGATTGCATCATCTCCTGATCTTTACCGTTGGAAAAAACACGGACCTGCTTTTGCAAAAGCGTACAATGGCAAATACGCCAAAGGCTGGAGTAAGTCGGGTTCTATTATTTCTGCTTACAAAGACGGAAAGATCGTGGCTGCCAGGGTAAACGGCAAATACTGGATGCTTTGGGGTGATCAGAATATCTGGATCGCCACTTCGGATAATTTGGTTGACTGGACGCCCGTGCTGCGCAACTCCGGAGAAGATACCGTGGACAATGCCAGAGGCATTGCGAAAGATTTTCCGGAGCTAAAAACAGTGCTTGCTCCCCGCAAAGGAAAGTTTGACAGTGACCTGGTGGAGCCGGGGCCGCCGGCAATGCTAACCGATAGTGGGATCCTGCTCATTTATAACAGCCGCAATATTCCTTCTGTTGGTGATTCAACATTGGCAGAAGGAACCTATGCAGCAAGCCAGGCACTGCTCGATCAAAACAATCCGGCAGAACCGCTCAGGAGAATGAACAGCTATTTTATAAAACCTGAAAAGCCCTATGAGATTTCGGGACAGGTAAACCGTGTTTGCTTTGTAGAAGGATTGGTTCATTATAAAGGCAAATGGTTTTTGTACTACGGCACTGCCGATTCAAAAATTGCAGTAGCTGTAATGGAATAATGAACCTGCATAGCCATTGTTCTCGTTTACGTGATACAGTTATAAATCATGAATTTTTGCTGCTCGGTGTTTTTACCGTTATCAGCAAGTGTTTTTTCAACATATACCCGTAAATACCATATTTGAAAAACATAGGAAAATCCCCATTGCACAGCTTGCTTTTCCATTATAGTTTTGATTCAGCAGTTAATTGATGAGTTTTATTACATCCCACTTTTCCGGATGCCTTCAATGATTTATCTGTGCTTAAATAATTTCATGTTCTTGCCCTTTTGAATTCTGTCATCCGATTCCTCCAAAGGGTTCAGGCAAAGCATTTCACCAATTTACCGTCATTAACCTTAATACAGATCCACCGTCTTACAGGGAAACTTTTTCGGAGAAAACCATGTTTATTTGACCGCTTCGGTTGAACATTCTTTTGGGTTTTCATAATTAGGATACGGCTTAACGGGCTGAGGTTTCTACCCAGCCCTCTTTTTGTTGGCTTTCCCGTTTGCGCTTTTTATGGAATTCACGTATTTTGCCGCTTTACACCTTATTTTCAAAACGTAGCCCTGTGTATGAAAACTATTACCTTGCTGTTCCGGTCATTTGATGACCTATGGGAGTTTAAACAAATGACAAACACGACTAACTTCCAGGTAAACACTTCTCAATTAATGTTAACGGCCGAATTTAACGAGGCACAAATTGAACTTGCCATTTCTACTTTTGGAGCGGTTGTCGTTGAAAATAAAGTGGCCTGATAACTGTACCGGGCTGCAACCGGTTATGCAGGTATATAAGCAGGAGATGAAATGCCTTGCTTGTACTTTTCAAAAAAAATTATTATTTATGTACTCGTTATTACCAATACCTATTGAAGGATTATGATCCGTTCAATAGCATTATGCGCCTTTTGTTTCTACATTAGGTTGCTGTTTTTTGATAACTAAAAGCTCCACCCTATGAAATGTGGAGCTTCTTTTTTTCTCCTTCTTTCTTTTTTTAGCAAATTCTACTGTTGATATTTCTTTTGCGCCCGGCATTGGAAAACGATTGCATGGCTGGCCCAACAGGGATTTTAATGTAGGAGCCATTATTTCTTTTACGAATAATGCATTGCCCATTGCAAACATGCTGCACGTAGAGGAGGTAACATTAAGGACCGTTTTGGGAAAATGGGGCACGGGCAAGTTTGCTGCCGTTTTGTTTATGGATGGAAAGGAGCTTCGTCCTGATGGAAAAGTGGCCGCCAATTTAATGCCTGCGGCTTTTGGTCTGAAAGACATTCATCTGACAACCTACACGGGCTGGGGCGATATCAGTTATTGGAATTTTTTTTGTTGACAATTTGGAAATGCACGGAAGGGGCCGCTTTTTTGATCAGCGGTTAAATGACCCTGTGAAATATCCCACAGCCGTTGAAAACAGCTTTTGGAAGTAATCAACACGCCTGACTTAATTACCTCCAGGTTGCCCGCCTTAAGGGCTTATCAACATTCCATTGATGCTCCAACGCCGCCGGCAGGCAGCTTTGACCAGGCTGCAGCAGGGCGAGGGAAAGCCATCCTTTTAACCAGGGCAACATGTGCCGGTTGTCCTGCACTTCCTTTACTTGGCGATAATACATTGCATAGGGGTGCAGAAATTGGTATTGATGATTTGAAGCCATGCGGTCTCCAACCGGTATGTATCGTACTACGCCTTCAGGTAGATTGTTTCCAAAGGGCGAAAGGAGGATTTTATCACGATGGCAGGTACGCCGCCCTAAGCGAAGTGGTGAATCACTATAATGATTACATAAAATTGAATCTTACACCTGCGGAGAAGCATGATTTAGAAGAGTTCTAAAAATCTCTTTAGTGAACATTTTTTAAGAGGATAAAATGTTCGTGCAAAATGAAAAGAATTTTATGGGCTTCCGTTAACACCAGCAAGGGCAACCTCCATTATGAATCGTGCGTTTACTTTAATAAACAGTGTATGAAAAACAAACTTATCCCGGCAGGATTGCTTTTAATTCTGTGCAGTAGTTTACTACTTGTATTTTGCAGTAAGGGAAGCAGTAGTAGCAATGGATATAATACGAATACCAACAGTACCAGCCCAACAACATCCGGCAATGCTGTTCTTATATCGGGTATGCAATTTGGCACGGCCAGTTTAGCGATAAAAGCAGGCACAACTGTTATCTGGACCAACAATGATAACATGACGCATACCGTAACGGCTGATGATGGAAGCTTTACCAGCGGCGACCTGAACTACCGCGATACGTATAGCCATACCTTTAGCGGTTCAGGAACCTACAACTATCATTGCAAATACCACTCTAATATGAAAGCTGCCGTAGTGGCTAATTAATGAAGGGCAAGTCTTTGTGCTTTTATTTGGTGTGCTGGCTTAAAAAATTCAATGGAGGCAGGCTTTAAGGTATGGTGAAGATGTAAGGCTTGTTTAAAAAAAATGACACAATGAATTATGTCATCATTCATAACAATATTGAACAAAGCCAAATAAAAAAAGGCTTCAGTTTCCTGAAGCCTTTGTGCACTTAGTGTGGGAGTTGACGGGTTCGAACCGCCGACCCTCTGCTTGTAAGGCAGATGCTCTGAACCAGCTGAGCTAAACTCCCAAATGAATAAGAACTGCGTTTAAAACTGTATTTTAAACTCCCTTTTTTTCGTTGGGAGTGCGAAGATAAGGGCTGAGGCTTTTTCCAAAAAATTTTTTTGAAAAAATCTTTTTGATGCTTTCAAATATACTGTGCGGCGGAAAGAACTTGATGTAAAACATCCTTCTTCTTAGTTCAATTGCACCAGGGGCAGGCGGTAATTCTGCCCGTCCCAAATGATCAATTCATTGATCTGCAATTTCCAGAATTTCCGGAAAGGGGATTTGTTCAGGATCTTTCTTGCTTCGGTTTTGTTCTCAGCATTAATGGTAATCCAAACCGTTTGTATTTCCATGCTGACCACATAATGCTCAATCACCTGGTCGTCTATCAGCGAATTGATGTATTCACGGTGTTGCTGGATGATCTTCATTGCTTCATCGTTCCAGCTAAATTCTATAGTTACCAGGTATTTCGTCATCTTCAATTGATTATGCTAGGGTCCAATCCACAATCTGGTTGGCCCATTCGGCGCGGTGGGGCGTGGTAATGCGAATATAATTATCGGTATAGCCCTCCATCATGCCGTTTTTTTCATGTCCTTCAAATAATACTTTACGGCTTTGCCCCCGGTGCTGCTCTGTAAAGTATTGCATTTTCATATAACTAAGATTGCGCAGTGTTTTGTTTCTTTCATGGCGCACCGCCACCGGAACCACAGGCTGTATTTCCAGGGCTCTTGTATTGTCTCTTTCCGAATACGTAAACACATGCAGGTAAGACACGTCAAGGGAATGCAAAAAATCAAAGGTCTCCTGGAAGTGCTGATCAGACTCTGAAGGAAAACCAACGATCACATCAACCCCAATGGCGCAATGTGGCATCAATCTTTTGATCATTTCGACTCTTTCGGCATACAATTCCCTTTTGTAACGGCGGCGCATCAGGCCCAGTATTTCATTACTGCCGCTTTGCAACGGAATATGAAAATGCGGCATGAACTTTTTGCTCTGTGCTACAAACTCAATAATATCTTTCGATAATAAATTGGGCTCAATAGAAGAGATACGGTAACGTTCAATACCGTCTATTTTATCCAACTGCTGAACAAGGTCATAAAAATCTTCTTCGGTTTTTTTAGCTCCGTCCGGTCCCTTACCAAAATCTCCCAGGTTAACTCCGGTCAATACAATTTCTTTCACACCGTTTTGCGCCAAAGTTTCTGCATTGCGAAGCACATTGGCAATACTGTCGCTCCGGCTTTTACCGCGGGCCATGGGGATGGTGCAAAAGGCACAGGTGTAATCGCAGCCATCCTGCACTTTCAAAAATGTTCTGGTACGGTCGTTAAGGGAAAAGGAGGAGTTGAAACCGCTTACATCTTCAATGTCGCAACTGCTGATCCTTGCTGAATCGCCTTTGGTTAACTCTTTTAAATGTGTAGCAATATTAAATTTTTCCGCAGCGCCTAAAACCAGGTCCACCCCGGGAATCTCCGAAATCTCCTTGGGTTTCAACTGCGCATAGCAACCGGTGATCACCACCAGGCTTTCCGGCGACTTTCTCTGAATCCGGCGCACCAATTGCCGGCACTCTTTATCCGCATTGTCGGTGACGGAGCAGGTATTGATCACGTACACATCGGCCCTGTCTTCAAACTCTTTTTTCAAAAAACCATCCGCTTCCAGCGTACGGGAAAGTGTGGAAGTTTCCGAAAAATTAAGCTTGCAGCCCAGTGTATGAAAGGCAACCGAACGCTGTTTTTCCATGAGGCGGCAAAGGTAGGCAAAAGGCCGGTGTTGTGGGTGTCAGGTAAATGTTATTAGGAATTTGTTAAGTAGTAGAGGCTGGCGGCCGCAAAGCGTAAGCCTTCTTTAATGGTCGTTTTTTATAATAAAACCATATGGTGAGCCCGGCTGGGTGCTGCTATTGAACATCTGTTGCGTCTCACACTTGTACGTTCCGGAATTCTATGAATCAAATTCCTTGCATACATGTCATTTATGTAAAGATTTTTTATAAGCTTCCAGTGCTCTTTTACGGGCTTCTGCATGCTCAACGACCGGTGGTAAGTAACTATGCGTAAAATTTTTGATCCATTTTTTTATATAGCGTAATTCAGGATCAAATTTTTTTGCTTGCTCCGATGGATTGAATATCCTGAAATAAGGTGCCGCATCACAGCCGCTTCCTGCGGCCCATTGCCAGTTGCCATTGTTGGACGCCAATTCATAATCCAGCAACTTTTCAGCAAAATAGGCCTCGCCCCAGCGCCAGTCAATCAGCAAATGTTTGGTCAGGAAACTGGCGGCTACCATGCGTACACGGTTGTGCATCCAGCCTGTTGCATTCAGTTCCCGCATGCCAGCATCTACAATCGGGTAGCCGGTTTCTCCCCTGCACCACAGTTCAAATTCTTTTTCATTGTTTCTCCAAACTATGTTGTCGTATTTCTTCTTAAAACCCTGTTGTACAACATCCGGAAAATGGTAAAGGATCATCATAAAAAATTCTCTCCATATCAATTCATTCAGCCATTGTTCATTTAACCGGCCTGCTGCTTTTACAATGTGACGCACACTTGCGGTTCCAAAACGTAAATGAACCCCAAGGTGAGAAGTGCCCCTGACCGCCGGAAAATTGCGGGTTAGATGATAGCCGGCGATGATTTTTTTGTTGGCAGATGAGGAAGGAATTTTAAAATTTGTTTTGGTAAAACCTATTTCTTTTAGTGAGGGAAAAGCAAAGGGTTTTGTTTTTACAAAATTGGTAAGAATTTTTTCGCTGCCAAAGGAATGGATCTTTTCTTCCCGGTATTTTTTCTTCCACTTTACGGAATAAGGAGTGAAGATCGTATAGGGTGCTCCATCGGCTTTCATGATTTCAGCCTTCTCAAAAATAACCTGGTCTTTATAGGTGGTAAAGCCAATATTTTTTTGAGCTAAGAATTCTCTGATCTTCTCATCTCTTTCAATAGCATAAGGCTCGTAATCGTGATTGGCAATGACTTCCTTTACATGGAACCGGTTGCAGATCCCGGCAAAGGCTGCTAAGGGCGTGTTGTGCACGGCATACAGTGATGACTCATTTGCTATCAGGCATGTATGCAATTGCTCAAGACTTTGATGAATAAAGTTGACTCTTTTGTCTGCAGGGTTTTCCAGCTTATCCAGGATGTTTTTGTCAAAGATGAAAATAGGTAATACCGCCTCCGGTCTTTTTAAAGCTTGGTACAAACCATGGTTGTCATTCAATCGAAGATCGCGACGGAACCAAAAAACAGTAACCGGTTGTTTTATTTTTTTCACGGTTGATTATTGCTATCCTGCGTTTGATGGATTTAATTTTTCAGCTTGCTTTCCCAGATTTACTGATGCGGTTTTTGCAGTACCAACGATGGTTTCTTTTGCTGGTGGGAAATTCCTGGTTTTAAAAACGTGGTAAAAGAACAGGTTCAGCAGGATCAACTCATATCCATAAAAAACATCCTCTACTGGAATGGTCAACAGGCGAATGCCAAGATTTTCTGCGTTATTGTAAATCACAACTGGTTGCTCCAAACCCGTGCCCGTAAGAATTCCATTTACAATAAAGAAAGGAATCAATAAAAAAGTGTACACGCTTACCGATTTTCCAAACCAGTTGATCTTTAAAACAAATTTTAAAAGCAGGCAAACGAGGGCTGTGCTGATAAAGGTGGATGAGGTGTAAAGTCGATCAATGAACAAAAACCCTAAAAGCAGCAATGATGCGGAAAGCGCAAGGCAAAATACGTTTTCTGTTTTAGGCTTCCAGTCTAATGTATAAAACTTATCCAGGCAATGAAAGGTAAATACGCAGGCGTAGGGTATGCAAATGAAAAAAAAGATCTCTTCTACTGGCAGGTTTAGAAAATGAATCCCGCTGACATAGCGGGGATTAAAACTCCATACATTGAGCCGCGTAAAAACTTCATCCCAGGTAATGAAAAGAACAGCTACCAGAATGTTGGCTATGAAAAATGCCTTCCGGTTTTTGTAAAATTTTATTTTCGGATGAAAGGAAAACAGCAGTGGTACAATCACTGTGAAAAAATCAACAAACAGGTACAGCCCTTTCATGACAAATCCCCGGATTTAAGATGGCGAAAAAATTTTAGAGGCACCCACAGCATTCCAAAGCATTCACCCCTTTCTTTATTTAAATGTTTGTGATGCACTTTATGGGCCCTGCGTATGGCTTTGAAATATGCGTTGTTGCTATTCCGGAATAGTTTAAAACGCTGGTGAATAAAAATATCGTGAACTAAAAAATAGGCCAGGCCGTAAAGGGTAATGCCCAATCCAATCCAAAAAAGGAAGTTGTAATTATGCTGCATCCCAAAAAACAAGCAGGTAATGCCGGGCAGTGCAAAAATTAAAAAGAAGAAATCATTATGCTCAAAAAAGCCGGCTGATTCTTTTTTGTGATGGTCTTTATGCAGCATCCATAAAAGTCCATGCATAATATATTTATGCGTAAACCAGGCCACAAGTTCCATTGAAATAAAAGCGGCCAGTACGATCGATGTATTAATTAAGATGGTTTCCATGGCTTTTAAATAGTTTAAGTAAAGTTTGTTTGCGATAATTGAATATGTGTTCAATTCGTTTTTGAACAAGGAGGGAGTGGGTAAGTGTGCCAATAAATCCCAGGGGCATTTTATAATTTACTTCATCTTCCATAAACGTTCCCTTTGCAGTTTCACTAAATCGGTGCGTATGTTCCCAAAGGGAATAGGGGCCTTTCGTCTGCCTGTCTGTAAAAATGAAGGGCTTTTCAATTTTACAGATCTCCGTTTGCCAATACACCGGAATTCCAAACAAAGGCCTAACGGTATAGTCGATCAGCATGCCTTCATAAATCTCTTCATCATTCAAAACGGTCCTGATTTTAAATTTCATATCGGGCGGCGTTATGAGCGAAAGGTTTTTGGGTGATGAAAAAAACTCCCACGCCTTGTCAATGCCGATGGGTAAAAATTGTTCGGCCTTATATTGAAATACTTTTTTCATGTTGCTCGTCTTTATCCTGCATTTAAACGTTGTTTTTCCGGCGCTGTTACATAATCGGAATCTTTTAAGTAAGCAATCACCTGTCGTTTCAATTCCAAATCATTTAAGTGTCCGATGGATTTTATGAGGAAGGCTTTGTCTTTTTGAATATGGTCTTTGTATCCTAAAAAAGAGGGCAGGTTGGTTTGTACGGCAAACCGAAGGAACCGCAATTCAACGTTTTTTGCATCTGCTGCAATTGTTTTTTCAAGCAGTTGTTTTCCCTTTGAGAAATAAGATAGTTTGCGCAACGGATTGATGGTGTGTTTGGCCATCACCATGGTGGCGCAAGCACGATAACCACCAAGCAAGGGATTGTTTTCTTCATTATAGGGATGTAAAATAGCTGTTAATTTTTGGCACGCTGCTTTTCCCCTTACGGCTTTTTGGTAAAGTAACCTTACCTCATCCAGGGAAGGCGTTTTGGCAAAACAGTTTGCACTGAATGTAATTAACAGGATAAAAATCAGTTTGTTCATACCAGGTTCATTTTGTACTCAAGTAAACTGTTAACCATCAGCCCGAACTTTCTGCTGTTGTTGATCCTGATGCGTTCATTAAGTACCCGGTGTGGCGGCAGTTTCTTGATTTTGTTAAACAAAGATTGGTAATAAACATAAGCAAGATATACGCCGCCTTTCGAGGAGGCGGGAAGTTTTTTAATACCGGTCAGTGCGATCTTGAAGTCTTCTTCGATTTCCTTTTCGATGAGTTTTTTTGAATGACCTGTAAATTCCCTGATATCTACATTAGGGAAATAGGTTCGTCCCAGAATGTGATAGTCGTCCTTCATATCCCTAAGGAAATTTACTTTTTGAAAAGCTGCACCCAGTTTCATGGCATAGGGCTTAAGTTCTTCATACATTTTTAAATCGCCTTCGGTAAATACATGCAGGCACATCAGGCCAACCACTTCCGCCGAACCTAAAATGTATTCCTCGTATTTTTCGGTGGTATAATTTATTTTTTCAAGGTCCATTTCCATGCTTTTCAAAAAGATACTGATCAGTTGGTGATTAATATTGTAATCATGAACAGCTTGTTGAAATGAATTTAAAATCGGGTTTACAGAAATGCGGCTGGCAAGAGCTTCAAAAGTTTCCTGTCCGAATTTAGCCAGAAGATGTTTTTTGTCATAGCCTTCGAAGCTGTCCACAATTTCATCGGCCACCCGTACAAAACCGTAAATGGCATACACGGCATTGCGCAGGCGATTGTTTAAGAAATAGATGCCCAGTGAAAAACTGGTACTATAGGTGCGGGTAGTCAGTTTGCTTATCTCTATTGATAAGTTATCAAATAGCAACTTCATGCTTCTTGTTTTTTAGATATTTTAATAATTGCTCTGCTGCAATTTTTCCTGAGATAAGTGAGGGGGGCACTCCGGGGCCGGGAACGGTAAGCTGGCCGGTGTAAAAAAGATTCCTGATCCTTTTGTTCCTGATCTTTGGCTTTAATAAGGCGGTTTGTTTCAACGTATTAGCAAGCCCGTAAGCGTTGCCTTTGTAGGAATGATAATCGTTAATGAAATCCGCAACACAATAGCTTTTTTTAAAATCAATATGGGCTTCCAGGTCTTTTTCACCTGTATATCTTTGCAGCCGGTCCATCATGATCTTAAAATAGGGCTCCCTAAGTGTTTCATTGTCTTCCAGTCCCGGTGCAATGGGCATCAGCAGGAATAGGTTTTCATGTCCGGGCGGTGCTACCGTATCGTCTGATTTGGATGGACAGCAGGCATAAAATAAAGGCTTTGTCGGCCACTGGGCCTGTTTATAGATCTCTTTCGAATGCTGTAAAAGATCTTCTTCAAAAAATAAGGTGTGGTGTTGTAATTGTTTAATTGTTTTATTGAGGCCGATATAAAATATCAGGCAGGACGGGGCAAAGGTTTTTTTGTCCCAATAGGTTTCTGTATAATTCCTGTAGGAGGGGGGCAGCAATTGGCTTTCCACATGATGATAATCGGCTGAAGCAATCACGCCATCAAAAGCCAGTTTTTGCCCGTTAATTATAAGGCCGGAAGCTTTGTTGTTTTCAACAATGATCCTCTCCACCGGTGCATTAAAGTGAAATACAGTGTCGTTTGATCTGGCCAGCAGCACCATGGCCTTGATCACTTCTCCAAACCCGCCCTGTGGGTACCATGTGCCCAGTTTCAAGCCTGCATAGTTCATCAGGCTATACAGAGCAGGTGTTTCCTGCGGCATGGCGCCGAGGAACAGCACAGGGAATTCCATCAGCGCAATCAGTTTCGGGTGTGAAAAATAATGACGGACATGTTTACTGAAGGATGAAAAGATCTGCAGGCGCAGTGCCCCTTTAATGACCTGTAGGTTGGCAAATTCAGTAACAGAAAGGCCAGGCTTATACACAAGGCTCTCCATGCCGGTTTTATATTTGAACCGGGCGTCCTGCATGAATTTTTCCAGTTGGGCCGCACTGCCCTTTTCTATGGATTCAAATAGCAGGCAGAGATCAGGATAGCCAGCGGGGACGCTGATTTTATCACTGGCGCCAAACACTACATCAAAACAGGGATCCAATAAATTCAGATCATAGAAATCGGAAACGGCATAGCCAAAATCATTAAAGAAACGTTCAAATATATCAGGCATCCAATACCAGCTCGGCCCCATATCAAACACGTACCCATTCCTCGTTCTCAATTGCCTTGCCCTGCCGCCAGCTGTTTCGTTTTTTTCAAACACCTGCACTTCGTGTCCTGCTGCTGATAAATATGCTGCAGCACTTAATCCGGAAAAGCCGGAGCCTATAACAGCAATTTTTGTCATAGCCCAGTGTTTATATTTTAGTGTAAATATTTAAACAGTATCAGAGCAATTCCCGTTCCAGATCTTCCACCGAATGCAGCCAGTTGAACTTCTTTATCGTCTTTAAGTGGTCATTTAAGGGCAGGCTTACTGAAATGTAAATTTTTTTTGATGGAAAAATATTGCTTATGGTTTCCAGGTAGGTTTGCTGGTCTTCAGGCGCATCGCGGTGAACAAAAAAGGAAAGTAGTCTTGACGGCGTTGTTTCACTAATGGCGCTGCTTAGTGAAGTCAGTGGAATATTGGCCCCAAGGTAAATTGCTTTTTTTCCGGAAAGCTGGATGAGGTAGGAGGAGAGCAGTAATCCAATCTCGTGAAACTCATCTTCTGGCAGAAACAATAGCCAGGAGTCTGCTTCGGGCGTTGGCGGGGGCAGCGCGTCGATGGCAGTGAAGAGTTTTTTTCTGATGATATTGCTGATAAAGTGCTCGTAGGCTGGTATGGCTGTATTGCTGGCCCACATTAGCCCAATGCGTACCAGCATAGGATAGATGATCTTTGTATAGGTATTCCTGATACCCAGGCGAAGAGCGCAGTGTGAAAATATTTTTTCGAACCAGGCCTCGTCGTAGCTCATGCCTGCTTTTATCAACTGGGCAATAAAATAGCCGTTCTGATCTCCGTTCAGTTCCCGGTTATTGGCATGTTGGTCCACCAGCTGGAATAATTTCTTGTCGGGCATAGAGCAGAGTTCCGATACTTTATAGTCCAAATCTATCAGGCTTACAATGTTGAGCAACCTGCGCAGTTGTGTATTGTTGTAATACCGGGTATTGCCTTCCGAGCGGTCAGGCGTAAGGGCCCTGTAGCGTTGTTCCCACATACGTATGGTGTGTGGTTTAATGCCTGAAAACTTTGAAAGTTGTGAAATGGAAAATAGATTCATTGTTTAAAAATAATAAATAAAATTTAAACAAACATATTTTTTGCATATCTGTGGTGCTGTTTATTGTTATGTTCTGTCGGGAAATTGGTAGTGCAGGGAAGGAGATGCCTTAATGATAGGGGAACCCGGGCTGCTATGGAATAAAATGACAATGGTTCCCGCGGCGGTTGTTATCGTAACGTCACTGAAGCTATCAGCCAGAAAATGGTTTTGTCAATCGATAGTTATGGTGGGGGGCACTGGGAAAAGGCGATCGGAACGTATTGCCGGAAATGGTGGTTTCAGAGACAAGGGCTAATTTGGATACGGCCTATTTACATGTGCCAGCCATTTTAAGAGACATCCAGCAAAAAAAATACTTGTTCAATTTTCGGTTGTTTGCAGTCTAAAGCGAGAGCTACTTTCGCCCTAAAAAGATGACAAATTACAAGAGGTTTTATGACTTGCATTTTCAGGCTGAACCCTTGATTTTGGGAAATGTTTGGAATGCACAAAGCGCTAAAATTTATGAAAGTTTAAATTTTAAAGCCATCGGTACTTCAAGTGCTGCTATTGCAAAGACTTTGGGTTACAATGATGGGGAAGAAATGCCTTTTGATAATTTACTTTTTATGGTTGACAAGATCAGTAAAGCGACAAACCTACCATTGACCGTTGATCTTGAAGCAGGATATGGACATACTGCCGCGGAAATAATTACGAATATTCTAAAAATTCACAAGCTGGGAGTGGCAGGGATTAACCTTGAGGATTCTGAGGTAACGGATGGCATCCGGCAACTTAAAGATGCAAATGAGTTTTCTGCACTGCTATCTGCCATTACCAATAAATTGAAAGAGTTGAATGCGGAACTGTTCATCAATGTAAGAACAGACACTTTTCTGCTGAATATTTCTGACAAATTGGACGAAACAAAAAGACGGATTACATTGTATGAACAAACAAACGCAAAGGGAATATTTTTGCCTTGCATCACGAACCCAACGGACATAGAAACGATTATAACCTTTACAAAGCTTCCGGTTAATGTCATGTGTATGCCTGAGCTTCCCAACTTTGAAGTTTTGACCCGAATGGGTGTGAAACGGATTAGTATGGGCCATTTCTTAAACGAGTATAGTTATTCATCTTTAGAAACGGTAAACAAAAACATTATACAATACCAATCTTTTCAGCCCCTATTTGCAAAATGAAATTAACAGAAGATAGAATGTATAAAGCTTCACTTTCTAAAGACACATCTTTTGAAGGTGTATTTTTTACAGCCGTAAAAACAACCGGAATTTTTTGCAGGCCATCCTGCACCGCACGAAAACCCAAAAGGGAAAATGTGGAATTTTTCACAACGTCAAGGGAGTGCATTTTGAGAGGTTATAGGCCTTGTAAAGTTTGCAGGCCACTTGAAAAATTAAATGAAACACCTGTTGTTATTAAAGAAATTCTAGACAGCCTTTCCAACGACCCGTCACGGAAATACAAAGACTATGATTTGAAGAAAAAGGGAATTGAACCCAGCCAGGTGAGAAGATGGTTTTTAAAAAACCACGGCATTACCTTTCAGGCTTACCAAAGAATGTTCAGGATAAACTCTGCCTTTAAAAAATTGCAGAATGGCGAAACAATAACACATGCAGCTTATGACACCGGTTTTGAATCGTTAAGTGGTTTTACAGATTCGTTTAAAGCAAGATTTGGCGTATCGCCAAAGAAAGGAAAACAACAGAAAGTTATTGACTTTACAAGAATAGAAACTCCTTTAGGGACAATGGTTTCCTGTGCGGTTGAAGAAGGCGTTTGCCTTTTGGAATTTACTGACAGAAAAATGCTTGAAACGGAATTAAAGTCGTTGGCAAAAACTTTAAATGCAACCATAATTCAGGGGTACAATAAACACTTCATTGAATTAGAAAAACAATTGAAAGAATACTTTGATGGAGTAAGGACAAATTTTTCGGTTTCCTTGTTTACACCAGGTTCCGGGTTTCAAAGCACGGTTTGGAAAGCTTTGCAGACAATTCCTTATGGACAGACCAGGACATATAAAGAACAAGCTATTGCCATTGGTCATCCAGCCAGCATTAGAGCTGTAGCCAATGCAAACGGAATGAATAGAGTTTCTATTTTGATACCTTGCCATAGAGTCATTGGCTCTGAGGGTCAACTTACAGGATATGGTGGCGGACTTTGGCGAAAAAAATATTTGTTGGAATTAGAAAAGAAAAGCGGTAGGTAACACCGGTGGCGGTTGTACAACTCAGACACTAGGTGTTAGGGATTGACGGAATGGTATCGATATACCCGCATGACAAGAGGTTTTTTTAATGGATTTGAACCGGTTGATTATAATTCAATACTGGTGTATGTGGCTGAAATTATTATTGGGTTGCTTCTGGTGGGCCATCAGCGGCAGATGGTAAGTTCTATAGAGCTTCGCGCCAGGAGAAGCGGCAGCTAACATCTTTCAGGCAAAGAAAATGACGGCCCAATTCAATGGCGTTCTACTTGGGGGCCGTCTGGTAGCCAACGTATTCATGCGCTTTCTTTTTCCCTGAGCTTATGGTGCGTTTTTTGGCCTTGGGTAACGATGATCTCTATGATCTCTTTTATGTCTTTTTCTGACGTTCTGAAATTTACAATGCAACATCTTAAGCAATACTTTCCGTTTACAACAGCATTCGATAAAAACACCTGTCCGCCCCGTTGCAATTCATTAAGCAATGCTTCGTTCAACGTATTCAGATAGGGTTCTTTATTTTGTGGATCTTGCGTATAACCTGGTGGTACATATCTTAAAGTAGTGATGCTTAGGCTTTGCGTAAGAGCCTCCAGTTCCGGATGCTTCTGCGCCAGCTCAAATAATAACTTCGAAAGGCGGATGTCTTCACCGATCATTTCCCTGTAACCCTGCAGCCCTGCCTGTTGCAAGGCCAGCCATACTTTTAAGGCCCTGAAACCACGGGAGTTCTGAAGTCCGTATTCATAATAGTTTTGCGATAAGGGTTCATCGTTGCTGCTAAAATTATAATACACCGGATGCGAACTGTAGGCTTCAAGTAAGTGGTTAGGGTCTTTAACCAAAGTGCAGCCGGCTTCCAGCGGACTATACAACCATTTATGCGGATCAAGAGCAATAGAATCCGCTTCTTCAATGCCAGCAAACATTGATTTTAGCTCCGGGAGTACCGCCGCGGGTATGCCATAAGCGCCATCCACATGAAACCATAGATCGTAGGTTTTGCAAAGCGAAGCAAGGGCCTCCAGATCATCAACCGCTCCTGTGCTCACGTCCCCGGCGGTGCCAATGATCATAATGGGTTTGAAACCATTTTTTACATCGTCCTTTATCGTTTGCTCCAGCACATTGTTATCCATTTTATTAGCTGCGTCTGAGGGTATCCAGCGAATGGCTTTGGAGCCAAGCCCAAAGAGAATGGCCGCTTTTTCAATCCAGGTATGGGTAGTCTGTGAACAATATACAACCAATCGTTGCGTGGCATTTGATATCCCATCTTCTTTTATGCTTTTAGGCGCCTTGGCTGTTCTTGCCGCTAAAAAAGCGGTGAAGTTGGCCATGTTTCCCCCACTCACCAGCAGGCCTCCATACGAAGGCGAAACTCCAATGAGTTCGGCAAGCCACTTCACCGTTTGTTTTTCTATTTCGGTGGCTATGGGACTTAATATATTGGCACCGACATTGGGATTCACGGCCGCAGCCAGCAGATCGGCCAATGCCCCGATAGGCGCTGCTGAAGAAGTGATATAGCCTAAAAATTTCGGATGGCCATTTAAAAGGGAATGATTAAATAATAATTCAGAAGCTTTGGAAAACAGTTCTTCTGCTGAAGTTCCCTTTTCAGGAATGGAGGAAGCGCCTATGAGTGGCTGTAATTGTTTTGAAGATTCACCGGTGGTGACCTGTTTTTCCCTGATGGTATCAATGAAGGTGGAAATGGCATCTATTAGCTGGTAGCCAATTTTCCTGAACTCCTCTTTACCCATTTCAATGGGTGTTTCCCGATCTTTTAGCATCCGGAAAGGTTTATATGGTGCGTTCATTAAAGGTAACAAGTTCATACCAAACCGCTAGCAGGTAAACTCGTCGCGAGACGTGAGACATCGGTAGCACTTTCCTTCTGCCATCTATCCTCTTCGTGGCTATCAACATAATACACTCCCGCAACAAAAAGCCCCGCTTACGCAGGGCTCTTTTATTAACCTTTAAACCTTTAACTGAATGAACTTACTTCGCCATTTTCTTTTTCAGATTCTCGTCAATGGCATCTAAAAACTCTTCGGTGTACAAATAATCTTTTCCATGCTCCACCTTGCCGGGATTGATGGTTAGTGCCAGGTCTTTGGTCATCTTGCCGCTTTCCACGGTTTCAATACACACCTGTTCCAGTGCATTACAGAAGTCAATCAAAGGCTGGTTGTTATCCAGCTTGCCGCGGAAGGCCAGTCCTCTTGTCCATGCAAAAATGGAGGCAATAGGGTTGGTAGAAGTAGGATTGCCTTTCTGGTGCTCACGATAGTGGCGGGTAACGGTTCCGTGTGCCGCTTCAGCTTCCATGGTCTTGCCATCGGGTGTTACCAGTACGGAGGTCATTAAACCCAACGAGCCAAAGCCCTGGGCTACCGAATCACTCTGCACATCGCCATCGTAGTTTTTGCAGGCCCATACAAAGCCACCATTCCATTTCATGGCAGATGCTACCATGTCATCGATCAGGCGGTGCTCGTATGTAATACCGGCTTCTTTAAATTTAGTTTTGAACTCGGCTTCAAATACTTCAGCGAAGATATCGCGGAAGCGGCCATCGTATTTTTTAAGAATGGTGTTCTTGGTGCTTAAATACAAAGGCCATGCTTTTTGCAAAGCCATGTTCATACAACTGCGGGCAAAACCGCGGATACTTTCTTCGGTATTGTACATCGCCAGGGCTACACCGCCATCTCCTGTATAATTATATACTTCGTACTCCTGCTTTTCGCCATTCTCTCCTTCAAAGGTGATGGTAAGTTTTCCCTTTCCTTTTACCACAAAATCAGTAGCGCGGTACTGGTCGCCAAAAGCATGACGGCCCACCACGATAGGTCTGTCCCAGGTAGTGACCAGGCGGGGCACATTTTGAATTACGATAGGCTCACGGAAAACAGTCCCATCAAGGATGTTGCGGATGGTGCCGTTGGGGCTTTTCCACATTTGCTTTAAGCTAAACTCTTTTACACGGTCCTCGTCGGGAGTGATGGTGGCGCACTTGATACCTACGCCATATTGCTTAATAGCATTAGCGGCATCAACGGTTACCCGGTCATTCGTTTCATCGCGGTATTCAATGCCGAGATCGTAATATTTTATATCCACATCAAGATAAGGCAGGATTAGCTTGTCCTTAATAAACTTCCATATGATACGGGTCATTTCATCGCCGTCCAGTTCTACTACAGGGTTGGCTACTTTAATCTTCTGTGTCATTTATATACGCAGTTTTTTTTAATAATGGGCAAAACTAAGGTTTTATTTAAGTTGGATTCATGTTCGGTGCCGGAAGTTGAAGGTTGGTGGGTTTAGTGACTGGTTAAATAATAGGCGGTAAATGGGTGAATCCCTTGCCCATGGCTGAGTTTAGCTTCAAACTATTTTTCCTGTTGTAATATTTGCAGTAACTTAATAGAAGGATTTCTATCCCTTCACCTTTAAAAATACTTATGGAGAATGTACGTCCTTTCTTTCTTTTCCTTCATAAGTTCATTGATCTTACAGAAAATGAGTTTAATGAGGTAATAAGACCTTACCTGGAATTGCGGCAATTCAGAAAACGGCAAGTAATCCTGAAAATAGGTGATGTAGAAAACTATTTTAATTACATAGTTAAAGGCCTTGTGCGTAAATACTATAAACAAGGGGAAACGGAGATCGTTACGCAGATATCAACTGAAGGCCACATCATCCAGGTGCCGGAGTCCTTTCATAGCCGCGCCCCATCTGAGTTTTGCCTGGATGCTGTTGAACCCTCTACTTTGCTTTCCATTACGTACGATAACCTTGAACGAATTTACTCCTCCAGTGCCAAGATGGAACGCCTTGGAAGACTGGTAACCACTTTTTCCATGGTCATTAAAGACCGCTGGCAACTAAATATGATCAGGATGACACCAAGGGAACGGTTCCTTGATTTTGTGCATAAAAATCCTGAACTGCTGCAGCGTGTACCGCAAAAGTACCTGGCTTCTTATTTAAATATTCAACCTGAAACCTTCAGCCGCTTTAAACATATGTTGAAAGACAACAGGGTGTGATGTGAAAATTATTAGGCAGTTTCAACAACCTTCTTTTACCCCTTTGCCAAATAGCATTACAGGATGTACCAGTAAGTGATCTGCCAGCAGGCGGCGCAGCACCACTAAAGCCCGATAGTAGCAAGGGGCTGGAAAAGTACAAGTATAACTCCCTGTTCGAAGAAAAAAGTACAGGCAGAATAAGAATCATTCTGCCTCCTGTGGTATATTATTTGCCCCACTACTTATTCAACAATTAAAATCAAAAATATGAACCGGACAATAGTGGACAAACGTGAAGAGAGTGCTACAGGGGAAAGGTCATTGGGACACAACAGTTGGGTAGTGGCTCCCGGGGTTTGGCGGTTGAAAGACATTTTTGTGAATGTGTACATTATTCAAAACAGGGAAGGAACCGAATGGGTGTTGGTGGATACGGGTTTGAAAAGCACAGCCTCAAAGATCAGGAACCTGGTAACGGAATTGTTTGGCAGCGGTAGTGTTCCCAAAGCCATCATTATGACGCATGGCCATTTCGACCATAGGGGCTCTTTGTTAGAGCTTGCTGAGGAGTGGGAAGTCCCCGTTTATAGTCATCATATGGAGCGCCCTTATTTAACAGGCCAGGCTTCTTATCCCCCGGCAGACCCGTCAGTGGGCGGCGGTGCTATGTCCTTGCTTTCTTTTGCCTATCCCAGGGGACCCATCCATGCAGAAGACTATTTGCTTGACCTGCCAGCCGACGGCACAGTACCGGAGTTGGAAGACTGGAAATGGATTCATACACCAGGACATACTCCTGGTCATATTAGTTTGTTCAGGGAAAAAGATGGGGTGCTGGTAGCCGGCGATGCCTTTGTAACCACCATGCAGGAATCGTTGCTGGCTGTGGCCACACAGAAAGAATATGTGTGCGGCCCACCCAAATACTTTACACCCGATTGGGGCGCTGCGGCGCGATCTGTAAAAGAGCTGGCCGCATTGGAACCTAACGTGATGGCCACTGGTCACGGCCATGCCATGTATGGAGATGAGGCCCGGAAAGAATTACACAAGCTATCCCGTGAGTTTTGGAAATGGGGCATACCAGCAACAGGCCGTTATGTAAAGGAGGCCGCTACTTTTGACGAGAATGGTATGCCTACGCATATTCCTTCACCAAAAGGCACGATGCTGAAAAAAATAGCCGTAGCGGCCGCCTTGTTTGCTATTGCCTATATTGTATCAAAACAAAAGAAAAGATCAGCAGGCCTGCAAAAAAAGCTGGTTTCTTCTATAGGGTCGTCGTTAAATACAGCAGCCCTGGGAACATTAGGCGCTACCGCGCCGGCATCTGCAGCTTTGCCAAACATTCCGTTGGTACCGGCGTTGTGAGTTTATAGTTTGCAGTTCCTTGTGATTGGGAGAGGTTTATAGTATCCGTAAAGTTTGAAAATCGTAATCATAGGTTATTGTTGTAGTTTCTTACGATTTGAAGAGTTCTCCGAAATTAGAAAGACCATAAGTTATAAATACTAAAGCCTGATGCATTTTAAAAAGATGTCTCGCTCTAAATTAACTACAAACCCCAAACTATAAACCAACCTATTCCGCCAGTTGTCTTTTGTACAATTGAATGGCATTTTCAAATCCCAGGTAAAGTGCATCGGAGATGAGGGCATGGCCAATGCTTACTTCATCAAGCCAGGGAATATTTTGCTTGAAGTATTTGAGATTGTGCAGGTCCAGGTCGTGCCCGGCATTTAGACCCAGACCTAACTCTTTTGCTTTTTTAGCTGCGGCCACATAAGGTGTAATGGCCGTTTGGCGGTTGCCGTGAGCGGCTTGCCTGGCATAGCCTTCCGTGTATAATTCAATCCTGTCCGTTCCGGTGCGGGCCGCGCCCTCCACCATTTCAATATCAGGATCAACAAAGATGGATACACGAATGCCGGCGGTTTTAAAAACAGCAATGATCTCTCTCAGGTAGTCGCGGTTTTTAATAGTGTCCCAGCCATGATCGGAGGTGATCTGTCCCAATTCATCGGGTACGAGGGTTACCTGGTCGGGCTTGGTTTCTAAAACAAGATCTACAAATTTTTGCTCCCTGCAATTGCCCTCAATATTGAATTCGGTGGTAATGATCTTTTTTATTTCACGAACATCGCTATAGCGGATGTGGCGTTCATCGGGGCGAGGATGGACGGTGACACCATCGGCGCCAAAGCGCTGGGCATCTACGGCCGCTTTCACTACATCGGGATTGTTGCCGCCCCGGCTATTGCGCAGCGTAGCAAATTTGTTGATGTTTACTGAGAGTTTTGTGGACATGGCGCAAAATTACTTTGTTTCAGGTTTTAAGTTAGAGGTTCTACAGGGTAAACGCCTCTAAATTTTCAAAGGCTGGAGGGTCTGGTGTTTTTATAGAAGCTGACGAAGACGGTGGTCACCTCCTTGGGGGGGTAAGAATAATCCCTACAATTTTTTCTGGAGTAATATCATCCTTAAAGGGATAAAAGGTCTGATAATGGTAATTGCCTCAAAGGAGAGTAGGTGCCAACGGCACCGCAGGTTTATAGCAGATAAGGGAGGTAGAAGGTTCGACCCCAAGGGGGGCACAGAATTTTCTTGTTGCTATCTTTTATAAGGCTATGATCCCTAAAGGGATCAGGATGGCTTTACTGCTGATCCTAGAGGCGTTTGCCCTTGGGAGGTTCGGGGTTCGAACCTGGCATTCCCTTGTTTGAAATTTGCGATACTGTTCGCTGTGGCTTAGGGGAGTGCACATCGACCGGTAAAAAGATAGGCTACAAGTGGTCTCATA
This sequence comes from uncultured bacterium, assembly GCA_966095395.1. GTDB lineage: Bacteria > Bacteroidota > Bacteroidia > Chitinophagales > Chitinophagaceae > Flavisolibacter. The sequence goes on from CBHTSW010000008.1 coordinate 113,427, forward strand.
AATGGGCTTTTTATAACGTGAGTGGTGAGTAAAAGAGAGCCTTTCACTCACCATTCACCACTCACAAAAGGCAGTTGTGAAAGGACTTCTAACGGCAATCAGCCTCAATTCTCAAGCCCTGAGCCCTAAAGTCGTTTTTCCATCACCACAAACTCTAATGGTTGTTTGGGTATTCCAAACCGGGGATCTTTAGGGAAGGGCCGTTTTTCGGGTGTTTGATGGTAGCCGCGTCTTTCATACCATTTAATTAGTTCGTACCGGACGGTGATCACGGTCATAACCACGGAAGAACAGCCTTGTTGCTTTGCATATTCTTCGGCTGCGTTGACTATTTCCTTTCCAATACCCTGAGCCTGGATGTAGGGCGATACCGTGAGCATGCCAAGGTACATCTTGTCCTTCTGTTTCTGCAGGTTGACACAGCCCACCATGTCGTTCTGGTTATTTGTGAATTTTAAGATGACAGAATCGGGCTGATGGATCATTTTACCCAAAGCTTCTTCATCTGTCCTGATGCCCTCGAGCAGGTCGGCTTCGGTGGTCCATCCTTTTTTAGAAGAATCGCCGCGGTAGGCGCTGTTTACCAGGCTTACCAATTCTGGAATGTCTGCATCACCGGCAATTAAAAAATGTAAGTTTTCCGACATGTGGCAAAAATAGAGCAGTATTTATTTTCACTGGTTTATTACGGAATGCTATTTGTGTTCTCTTCTATGTTATTTTTTAATTGAACTTACCCTGATGAAGAAAGAATTGGAGGATTTAGGCCTGCATGCCCTTTTGGACACATATATGCAGGAGTCAAAAGAGTTTTCTACAGCGCTTAACAATGGCGCTTCCTGGGAGGATTTGCAGCAAAGGCGCATCCGCATGCGGCTGATCAGCATTTTCATTAATAAAAAATACGATGAAAAGTACGGTGATCAGAGGCGGCGCAATAAACCTCCCCATGGTGATTGATGCTGTTTTTACACAGCTAGGCTGTTCCTTATTTCAGCCTTCCTTTCTCTGATTGTGAAAAAAACTATAAAATACACCTCGGCTTTTATAAGGCTCTTTTAATAAGAAAAGCCTCCATCAGGAGGCTCTCACGTTTCTTTGAATTACATTTAAGCAAGGCTATTGACCAGAACATAAAAACTTACGCCCCAAAAGGCAAGAAAAGCCAAAACCATGAATATAGTTGAACGTAAATGAAAACTTTCTGTCTTTTCATCTCCTGCCACAAATAATCGTTGCCACATCTGTTTCATAAAAATCGTTTTTATACCCGAGACAGTATTAATAATGTGCCATAAATTAATTTCTTCCAAAATTTTTTATGTTTCGGTTGAAAACTTGTCCGGGCTCAACAATATTTTCAGGAGCGTTTCTACCGTATCAGCGTTACGGTACCCTTTTGAATATAGGGCGTGCCTTTATAATCAGTGGCTTTTACTTCCCATACAAATGTTTGGGTTCCCTGGTCTTTTCCGGCGATCCTGCCATCCCAGCCCTGCCCGTTAATAACGGTATTAAATACTAACTGTCCCCAGCGGTTGTAAATACGGAAGTATTCAATTTTAGTGATGCCTGCGGTAATGGGTTTTAGCAGGTCATTTTTTCCATCATTGTTGGGTGTAAATGCCGTGGGCACAAATACCACAGGCGCGGTTTCGTAAATTTTTATGTTCACAAAATCAGAATCTACGCATCCGGCTTCATTATACACCAGAACTTTATAAAGCAATCCTTCTGACGCCTCATTAAAAAGGCCAACCGGGTTTGCAATGGTAGCAGAGGAAAGGTTAACGGCAGGCGACCACTGGTAACTGATGCCGCCGCTCGCATTTAATTGCAAGGGCTGGCCAATAATAATAGCCGTATCATTTCCCGCTTCAGGAATGATCTGTGGCAGTACCGTTACCAATACAGTATCCCTTGCAGGCTTGGGGCAACCTTTGGTATCGTAGGCTGATAAAATATAGATCGTTGATGTGGCTGGCGTGGCCATTGGATCCAAACGGCTGGCATCACTAAGCGTTGCGGAAGGCGACCATAAAACCGAAGTTCCATCGGTAAAACCCTTTAACCGGCAGGTAGAATTATAACAGATCAAGGTATCGGCGCCTGCTGCTACTTTTGGATAAGGCACTACTTTGATGGTCACTTCATCTGTTGCCGTGCAATGCCCGATAACCGCTGTCAACTGATATGTGGTGGTGGCCGGCGGACGGGCAAGGGCATTCAACAGGGCAGCGTCGTTCACAAGGGAAGCCGGTGCCCATTTGAATTGCAGGCCATTGGTGGTGGCTCCCAGTTGTACTTCATCCTTCTCGCAAATAATGGTATCACTTCTAGCGGCAAGGCTTACAAAATTTACAACCCTTACCTGCAACGAGTCTTTGTTTTTACACCCGTTATCATCCACCTCGGCCACGTATTTGGTAGTGGCGGGTGGACTGACCAGGGGATCCGGAGTATTCGCATTGGTTATATTCAGTGCAGGCGTCCAGCTAAAGTTTCCATTTCCCGAAGCATGCAGCTGCAATACGTCTCCGCTACAGATCAATGTGTCTTTAAAGGACAAGTTCAAAGGTGGTTTATCCAGAATACTAACATTCTTTTTAACGGTATCCCGGCAGCCTTTCGTTGTGGTAAGTATAAGGCTTACATTTTTTATACCGGTTTGTATGTAGGTAAATGCAGGATTCCGTGCATGAGAGGTATCTGCAAGGTCTGCTCCCTCTCCAAAATCCCAGGACCAGGAATGGATGGTTCCATATACGGTATGCGAAGCATCGGCGAAGGAGGTGGGCCTGCTGACACAAATGCCTGAGAATGTAAAATCCGTTGTCAGTCCCGGGTACACTCTTATGATAGAAGTGGCAGAATCGGAACATTGTTGTCCCTGGTTGATGTACAGTTTGACCTTATAAAAACCTGTGTCAGCAAAATCGTGAGTAATGGAAGCGGTTGTTGAAGTAGCGATAGTTGTCCCGGTATGGTTGATGATCTGCCAGTTGTAGGAGCTAATCAAGGGGCTGGTTGAGGAATTGACAATGGAGATTATTTTTGTATCGGTGCATAACTGGTATTCGGGCAGTAAACTGGCAGCAGCAATGGTACATTCAGTAATGTTTATCTGCAGGTCTTTTCGCTGCGTAGCAATCACCACACCGTTGCGCACTTCCTGCACACACACGGTAACTACATACACCCCCGATGCCGGCGCCAGCCCGGTAATCAGCCCTGTAGTGGAAGATATCTGCACATGCTTTCCCAGGGGATCAGAACCGCCAAAGTTTTGGCCGTAAGGCACCGATTCGTAAGGCGGCAGGGGCGGTGGTGAATTGGTGCCGGTGGTGCCGCTTACATAGGCTTCGCAAAAAGAATAACGGAGTTCGTCTCCATCGGTGTCTTGGGCCGCAAAGCTGTAAGAAAAAGAGTTGGAGGCGCATACAATCACAAGGTCGGTTCCTGTGAAATGAGCACTGTTGTTGGCGTCCAGCGTTCCACCGTGCGGTGTTCCGGGAATTTCAGCGGTGTAGGTGGCGCCAATCTGGCTGTAACCGGTGATAAGGTTGTTGATCCCTGCAATCCTGTAATTCACCTGGCTTGCCAGCAGGTAACCGTTTTCATTTGGCGGCAGGGTGATGAGAAATTCGTAGTAGCCAACATCATAACATACAGACGGCGGGTTGGTGATACAGGGGTTGGAATTATTCAGACTGATATTTTCCTGTCTTAATAGGGGAACTGATATATCTTTTATGCGAACATTGGTGACCCTGTCAAAAACAGAAACCGTGGTGGGATCGTTGAATCTTCTTCCGCTGTTGCACCGCATGAAAAGTTTTAGGGTAACCCGGTATTGATTCTCTGCGCCGCTTTTGCCCAGGTAGGTATAAAACATTTCACCACCGGTGATGTGATCGGCCCTGGCTATGAGATGGAAGCCTATAAAAAAAATAGAAAAAGCAATAAACCTTTTCATGAAATTGTTTAAGGGTTATCCAGGTTATTGCATTTTGAAGGGGAAGGTGGTGGGCTTACATGAATATACGGTTTATTAAGCAGAAGGTTGCCGGGAAAATAAACAATTATTGAGATGCACAGGCATTTGCCAGGATGTTATAAACGGATCATAGCACAGCTATAGAAATGGCGCGGCGGGCTAATTTTGCTCTATGTATTCAAGACAGGAAGCTTCGCAGCTAAGGCAGGAATTCTGGACCAGTTTTGGGCAATATATGTCACCGGTTTTATCGGCAGAAGGCGAGAAGATCAACTGGATCAATTACAAAACAGGAGAGAAGGATATTTATTTTAAAATGCAGGCGGATAACAAAAAGGCAACTATTGGAATAGAACTTACACACAAGGACGCCGGCATCCAGCACCTTTATTTTGAACAATTTGCTGAATTGAAAAAGATTTTAGAGAATAGCCTGGGAGAAGAATGGACCTGGCAGTTACATGCAACTGACGAAAACGGAAGATTGATAAGCAGGATCTATACAAAACAAAATGGTGTAAGCATTTTTAAAAAAGAAGACTGGCCTGCACTGATCTCTTTTTTTAAACCCCGCATGATTGCCCTGGATGAATTCTGGAGTACGGTGAAATATGGGTTTGAGGCGCTGCGATAGAAGATAATTTGACAATGTGCCAATTTGAAAATGCAGGGTAAACCTTAAATTGTTTTACGAGGTGAGGGAAACTGCAAAATCCTGTAATTAACTCAGTCCCTTTTCAAATCATCAAATTTCCAAATCACTATTAGTTCCACTTGTTTTCCCTCCTGTTCCAGGTAGTTAGCCCTATTTTAAATTGCACCGGGTTTTTAAACTGGTTGGCAGCTGAAGTTACTACATACACACCCAGCTTGAATTTGGTTAACGGGTTAAACGGCCACTTGAAAACACGTTCCACGCCCGCAAATAATTCACCATAACGAAGGTCACGTTCGGGGGCAATTAAAAATCCGCCGCCCACCAACTCCCGTAGCTGCAATTTTTTGAGCAAGGGGATTTTATTGATCAGGGCGCCATTGAATTCATGCACCAGGTGGGTGCTGTAAAACCGGTTGAACAGCGGGAAGGTGGAATCCAACGCCTGGAAGGCTTCATCGGGATTCATAAACAAAAATGGATCGCCCTGGCGCTGGTAGGAATAATCCAGCAGTTTCAGGTCTTTTTTATTAAGAAAGCTGCCGCTTTTGGCGGTGTACCGGGTAATGCCCAATAATCCCAAACTGATTTTTTGTTCGAGACCGAATTCCAGGTAATCAAAATTAACCTTGCTGTTGATAGGGCCGGGAAGACCTTTATAGTAAGTTGCATAAAAGGTGGGCCATTTCGATCCTAAAATGATCTTTTCTCTGGGCTCACGAACATAGCGCTGCCGCGGTGTATATTTTAAAGTGCCTTTTACATACACGGCATTATAAGGATCAAAAGCAACGGGCTGGTTATTGTCTAAAATTTCCTTGAATAAACTATCCAGCTTGTCATTGGTTTTATACCCGTTTACAGAACGGCGCAGGGCAAGATCGGCTTCGGTATAAACGAATAAGCCGTTCGCCACTTCAAGACCATGACCTACCGCAAAATAATTGTTGAGAAAATAGCTGCTTCTTTTAATTTGGTTGATCCATGCATCTCCTTCATAAATATGATCGAAGCTCCGGTGAATACGCAAATGATAATAACCCCGGTTAAAAGGATTGTACATGCGTTTTAAATCAATCGTGCCGTTAATGTCTTTATTGCGAAATCCATAACTTAATTCCGAATAGAGGGAAATATCTTTTCTGGACGTATATCTTTTAAAATAATCGAAAGAAACCCGTAAGCGGCCACCGCCAAACTGCAAGGGTTCATATAAAGAGATCAAAGGAGGTACCACCCAGGTCCTTTCTTTCCGGCGGTCGGTAAACACCTGTCCGAAGAAACCCAGTTTTTTCCAGGTGATCTTATTGTTTGCCAGTTCTATCGAATCAAGATAGGCTTCGGTGTGAGTGACGCGGTAAATGCTGTCCTTATACCGTATAAAACGAAGTTCTTTTTCGGTAAGCGGTTCCATGCGGGCGGTATTCCAAAAACTGCTGTCTTTCTCATAAGCTTCCTCTGCCGTGGCACTAACTTCCATACCAAAATATCTATCAGGGAATTTTTTGTTCAATTCATAATCAGAATAGGTAATGAGGGTTTGCCCTGATAATTTCCCTTTTTTGGTTTTGGAGTAATAATTGAATTGCTGCCGGCTTAGCATCCACGCCTTGTTCTGTACATAGCTATACTGTTGCTGCACTTCAAAAAAATCGTACTCCGGCAAATGATAGCTGGGAAAGCGGAACCGGGTGTGCAGGATGGCCCAGGTGCTATCCTGTATGGTTATTTCGCCTTCCACCGTGGCATTGCTGATCTGGCGGGGCTTTACAGAAATGATATACACCCTTTTGCCTTCCCGTTTTTCAATCTTCAGCATCTTGTATTTGTAGGCCAGCAACCCGCTGTAGCTGACGGGAGACAGAAAAGGAGTGACCGAGATAGAAGGTACCTTAACCAGGTTGTTATAAAAACTAAAATCGCCTGAGGTGGCAGACAGGTAAAACAGGTTATCTGCCTCGCCGTTTTTCTTTACACCTAAACGTTTTTCTTTAAGGCGGTTTTCCGATTCATAGTCCAGGTGAATGGAAACTTCTGCCATGGCCATGCCCGTAAGATCGGCATTGGGGTCCTGGAACAAAGCCGTATCCATTTTGGCCTTTTCTTTTTTATTGAAAACAGAATCCTGCTGAATGGCTTTGATGTACATGTTGGCCGAAAAAGCGCCGGCTGCGCCAACAAGGGCGTCTTTATTGCGAATGGTATTTTTAATGATTTCTTCTGATCGGTCTTTGATCTTTACCCGGATCACAATATCTTCCATGTTCTTGGTGTCATCTTCTTCAAGAATGATGTTCTGGACATAATCCTTGGTAACGGTAAGCTTTAATATCTGTTGTTTATAGCCCACCATACTCACCATCAGGTCGTAGGTGCCTTCTTTTAAGGTCAGTACGTAGCTGCCGTCTTCTTTAGAAATAGTTCCGGCCTGCGACTGTCCCACCTGGATGCTTACAAAAGCCAGCGGTTCCAGTTTGTTGTTTGTAACCCTGCCCGATACCCTGTAAGTGGTTTGAGCAAAAAGCGGCAGAGCCACAAAAATGCCAACGAGGGCCAGAAAGAGATTTTTCAACATATAGTGGTGCTTGCCTTTCAAAATTCGATAATATGACCAGGGTTTTGAACCGGCCGTTGTTTTTTCAATTGGATTTAACAATATGGTTTCGCTGCAAAATCAATTTACAATAAAGCCTGCAAAAGTAACAGGCTGGCCTATTTGAACGAGTTGTATTTATCTATTAGGCTTGTGTTTTTGCCCTAATTTAACAATGCCTGCCGTGATACTATTTTTTTAGCTGTTATTTTTAAAGCCCAATAGCTCTAATATGAAACATCTTCTTGTTCTTTTCTTAACGCTTCCTTGTATCGCTTTTGCGCAGAATTGTGAATTGAAAAAAGAGATCGACCCCTTCAGCCAGCAACCGAAACTGTCAACAGGATTTATGAAGTTCTCCGCTACGGCCAACCGTGTTTCCTTGAACCTGGTGGCCGACAGCAAGGAGATCAAGCTTTTGTTTTCGCTCGGAGAGGGAAGTTGCTTCGATGATCAATCCACTGCGGCATTTGTATTTGATGGAAGCAAAACAAAAAGCACACAAAGAAATGCCAGCTCTATGAACTGCGAAGGCATTTTCACCTCGGTCTTCCGGAATGCAGCTACGACACCTTCTCTTTTGCAAAAACTGACACTTAAAAAAGTTACTTCTATCAGCATTACAGATAATACCGGTAAAAAGATTGAGTTCAGCTTAAAGGATGATGAAAAGCAATGGCTAATGGAAAAGGCTGCCTGTTTGGTAACGGAGGCAAAAACGCTGATCCAGACACAATAAAGCGTAAATAAAAACAACCAGGAAATCCAAAAAGAATTACACCTTCGAATCTCCTGGCCGCCTATTCATGATTAGCTTTTTAACCAGTGCAACTGTTAGCAACCGCCTGGCCTGTTCTTACGCATCCGGTTGTATAACATCCCACGGCGTTGCCTGTTGTTCTCCCGGCACCGTTTCGTTTTCATCCGGAGTTTTCCTGTCGGCTACTTTTTTCTCCCGTTCTCTTATGGCTTCTTCTGTAGGCGCATCGGGAGGAGGACTCATGCCCACCCGTACATTGCGTATTTCTTCTTCTGTAATAATATGATCCTGGTTCTCCAAATGGCGGTGTACCAGTTTTTGGGTGTCGCTTTCAAAGCGTTCCCCGTTTTGTCCCGTATTGTTATCTTCCTGCGGCTGCAGGTTTGAATAATTTTGAGGCATAACGATTTTTTTGGGGTTATTGCTTACTAATGAAAAAGCTGTGCCATAAATAAAAGACACCCTGTTTAAGGGATGATGGTTAATAAAAAGGGAATAAGTTTTTCTGCCCGAAACGGAAGTGTTGATAAGGGAAGTAGTGCAGCCATGCAGGTATGTTTTTTGCCGGATGCATTTTTAATTTCAACCGGGGTTTACAAAGCTGATACGCCGGCCTTTTTGCCGGCAAAATGGCAGCTGTGCCATGGTTATTGGCAAGGAAGTTGGATGAACCAATTCTATTCAAAACTTTTAAAAAAGGAGGATTTATGGCAACCAACTTAAACCCGGAACATAAAGAAGGAAAAGTAGCAAGAACAATTGAAGAGCAAACGGCAAAAATTCCATCAGATGTTTTTTTATGGGCGGCATTAGGCTCAATGGCTGTTTCTTTAACACTGCAAATAACAGGAGCTAAAAAAGAAAGCCTGTTTGTTGGGCAGTGGGCTGCACCATTTTTATTGCTCGGACTTTATAATAAGCTGGTAAAACTGGAAGGTCACGACTAAGCTTATCCATAAAAAAGCAGCCCTTGAGGCTGTTTTTTTTATGAACTATTTTATCACCAGTTTTATTTAAGCGCTTCTATATAGCCGTTATAAGAAATGCCTTCCCTGTTGTTGCTGATCACCTGCAGCCTTGCATAGCCGTTCCCGGAAACGCTAAGAAATAACTGCCTTACATCTCTTGTGTCTTTTGGAAGGATGCTGATCTCCCAGCCCTGCTTTTTCTTTTTGGTCGTGTAGGCAAAGTCGGTAGATGTGAATTTTATGCCATTTTCATCTGGACCCATCGGTGCTACAAAAGCCCGGCCAAAGAAGGGAAGAAAGGACACAACGGAATCGCCTAAAAGTTTAAGATCATAATCGGAAGTTAACTGACGCATGCCGCCTCTTTGGGGTAAAACGGACTGAGCCTTAAATACAAAGTTTTTCGATTCTACCATTTTTTGTACAGCAGCCGGGTCCGACTCCTGGGCGTAGGTAATATGTAATGACGTAAGTGCCGTTGCTAAAATAAAAATTTTTATACTGTTTTTCATAGCAGGTTATTTAGTTCAAAGCCTGTACCATATAAGAGCGGAAATGCAGGTTTTAGCTTAGCTATACGTTAAAAGTGCCAAGTAGTAAGTGGCGGGTAGTAAGTAGGAAAGAAGAGTTAGCCGGTTCGGCATTCTGTAAACCGGTAAGATGCAACTTTCGCCGGGCTCTTATCGTGTGACGGTTAGCTGCTGACCACCGGCTGCATTTTGTTATATGCTTCCCATTCTTTTTCTATAATTTCTTTTTGAAGTTCCTTGTTGATGATCACGCCGGCCTTGGCGCCTTCGGCTGCGGCCACCACTACAAAATGCATGTCCTTTGAGGCATCTCCTGCCACGTAGAGCCCGGAGATATTTGTTTGCTGAAAACGGTTGGTGGCCACTACACCTTTTTTGGTCATTTCGCATCCAAACGCATCCACCAGGTTGCATTGCTGTGTGTAGCCATTAACAAAAAACAGGGCATCGCACAATTCTTCGCTGCCGTTTTTAAAAATGATCTTTTGCAGTTGTCCATCTTCTCCTTCAAGCCTTTCAATGGGAAATTTTACAACCGGAATTTCATTGGCTTCCAATTGTTGCAGTTCATCAGGCCTTATTTTACTTCTGCCATCGGTATATAACACCACATGACTGCTCCAGCCTTTTAAGGCCAGCGCCAGCTCCGACCCATTTTTATCTTTTGCATACACACCCAGTTTCTTGTCCCTTGCTTCCCAGCCATCGCAATAAGGGCAGTGGAAAACAGACCGGCCATACATTTCTTCGAAACCCGGTATGAGGGGAAGTGTATCCGAAAGACCTGTTGCCACTAACAGCTTTTTTGAATAATACAACCTGCCTTCCTCATCCTTTGCTTCAAAAACACCTTTTTTGTTTTTGATGGCCTTCACAATTTTTTTGTGTATTAACTGCACACTGTATTTTTCCAGTTCCTGCTGGCAGATGGCTAAAAAATCTTTTGGCAGAATATCATCCCTTGTGAGGTAATTGTGCATACCATGCGACAACCTGTTGCGGTGCTGCCTGGTATCAAAAACCAAAACCCGCCTGCGGCAACGCCCCAGTACAACGGCCGCATTTAAGCCGGCGGGGCCGCCACCAATAATGATACAATCGTGTAATTCCATAAATTCAACAATAAGATGAACTTATTGTTGCAAACTTGGTGCTAAGCTTTGCCAATTGGTTTTGTCAATACCGGAAATCTTCAGAAATGCGCCTGTATTTTTTGTGTTACCGCATGTCGCATAGGAGTAAACCTGTGCATTGCCGGAACTACGGCACCCATAAAGTGAAGAATCTGGAACTGTTATTTTCTAACCATCACCTTCATTAAGTCGCCCAATTTATAGTGGTTGTTCATGGGCTCGAAAGTGATGTAGTTGATGTTATTCTCATCTCGCCAGGTAAGCAGTTTTTGTTCATGATTGGGATAGCGGTCTACGGTATCGATTTTTACCAGCTGCACATCAACCATGCTTGCCTGCACTTCTTTTTCTGCCCCACAACTGTATATAAGGGTGCCCAGCAATACTAATAGTGCTTTCATGTTTTTGGTTTTAAAAGAGATAGTTAAGCTTCAAGGGCTGAGGCGGGCATTCCATCAGGAAAACAGAAGATCCGGAATATTGCAGCAAAGCCTGTTCCAAACAAAATGGCTGAGCGAAGCTTTTTAAATTGATTAGCGCAGTGAATGAAGAAAAGATTTACTGTTACCAGGCCATAAAAAAACATCCCTTACGCAGGGATGTTTTTTTATGGTGCAGCGTGATAGGTTGTACTTAAAGTTTTACAAACTCCACCCGGCGGTTATTGGCTTTGCCTTCGGGAGAAGTATTATCATTCAAGGGTTTTGTTTTACCATAGCCCTTTGTGGTTAACCGCGAGGCGTCAATACCCGCACTAACCAACTGGCTTTTGACAGCATCGGCCCGTTCCTGCGATAATTTTTGATTGTACGTCTCATCTCCATCGGTATCTGTATGGCCGCCAATTTCAAATTTCAGGGCAGGGTTGTCATTCATCAGTTTTGTAATGCGGTTGATCTCGCCCATGCTCTCTGGCCGCAGTGTGGCTTTATTATAATCGAAATTGATTCCCCTGGCAATAAAACGGCCTTCCACCGTGGCTCTTTTATAAAGGTCTATCCCGCCTTCCGCAATACGCAAATTTTTAATCAACACCATGGCTTCATTATCGCACCCGTTAGGCAGCAAGTCAATGGTAATGGCCTTGGGGTTCCCTGTAAATGAAGGTGTGTTGATCAAACGGTTTTGGTTAACATATACCTTCAGCATGTTTTTGTTTACGGCAATGGCTATATGGTTCCATCCGCCATGCATGAACTGCGCTGGTACGTCAGAGCTGAAGTCCTCGTATTTGGCGGTCTTCTGGTCGATTGTAATTCTTTTAGGCACTTGGTCGGTATAGGTGTAATGGTTTTTATCGGATTCATCATAGAAATAAACATCATGCCACCAATATCCTTTGCCTCCCCACTCTTTAGGAAAATAAGCATCGTATTCAATCGTAAACTGCTCGGGCAAATAATCTTTTCCTTTTTCGCCGTCTTTTATGCGTGGAATAAGGTTGGAGCATCCAAATGACTGAATGACTTTTTGCCCCTTTATATCGCTTACCTGCACCTGTCCTTTGGTGGTGTTGAATAAAGAAGGAAATTCGCCTTCTGTTTCTGCGGGTAAATTATCTTCAAATATGATCTGGTTGCCCGGTACGAAATCGTATTTGGCGTAGGACTTAATTTCGGCCGGTTGCGAAGAAGTTGCTTCCGTAGTTTCAGTAGCAGACGTTTTTTCTTCCGTTTTCCCATCCTCGTTTTTCTGGCTCTTGTCAGTGGTTTTGGCCGAAGTGGCATCATCTACCGTTTTATCAACTTTTTCATTTGCTTTTTGCTCCATTTTTTGTTTGGCCCTGTCGCCAAGGCGTTTCAACACCTGCGCATTTCCGGCCAACGAGAAAATAAACAGGAAGATCAGCAGTAAATAAGCTTTCATATATTTTGTTTTAGTAAGGTGTTACTAAGATAATAAATTATTATTTTTTGCCAAATGATGGTCTTTGTTTGGTAGCACGAATGCGCTTTAAATGGTCGTTTCCTCCAGGCCTATGTTAAGCAAGTCTTTATTTTCCGCACTGTGTATAGTCCGCCGGCCGCGATTTATTTTTTGCCAAAGATGCTTCGTCAGCACAACAAGCAACAGGCATTACAGGTTTGCGGATTGTATGGTAGGGGCAACTTGCATTATTCAGCAGATGCAACCTACGCCCCCAGTGAAAAGTTGAAGGCAACCCTTGAACCGTCGGGCGCCACGCCCAGTATCTGCACCCTTGTGTTGCGGGCTTCCATTAAAGCTGTTTCTATATCCTTAGGACTATTTACCGCCCTGCCGTTTACATAGGCAATGATGGTGCCGGGTGGTATGCCCAACGTAGAAAAGAAACCACCACTGAGCACTTCCGTTACCACTACGCCGGCGTTCAGGTCGTAGCGCTGTTTTAAGGCAGGCGTCAGGGGTGCAAAGGTGGCGCCCAGCTTGTCATAGATGTCCTGTAAGGATTGCGGATTACCATCTGCGGGCCCAGGCTGTCCTTCTTTTAATGTCACTGAGGTAGTAGCCACTTTTCCATCCCGCAGGTAGGTCAGCGAAATTTTATCACCCGGTCGATGCCTGGCGATCCTTTCCGAAAATTCGGCTGAGGAATTTAATTGGATGCTATCAATGCTTTGAATGATATCGCCTTCTTTCAAACCACCTTCCGCGGCAGCGCTGCCCGTTTGTATATCGGTGATCAACACACCTTTTACGGTGGCGGGGTTGATGCCTTTTTGTTTCAGGTATTGGTCTTCCACAGAAGGCGCCGGAAACGCAACACCCAGAATGCCGCGTTTTACCGTTCCAAATTGCTTCAGATCGTCCAGGATTTTTCTGACCAGGTTCACAGGTATGGCAAAAGCATAACCCGCATAGCTGCCGGTTAAAGAAGCAATGGCCGTGTTGATGCCAATGAGTTCGCCATTGGTATTCACCAGTGCCCCGCCGCTATTACCGGGGTTGATGGCGGCATCCGTTTGAATAAAGGATTCGATGGCTGTATTGGCCTGTGGTGACTCGCCTTGTGCATAGCCTTCCGTACTGGTCTGGTTGATCAATCCAATGCTCCTTCCTTTGGCACTTACGATGCCGGCTGTAACCGTTGTGTTCAGGGAATAGGGATACCCCACGGCCAGCACCCATTCGCCTACCTGCACCTGGTCGGAGTTGCCCATTTTTACAACCGGAAGCCCGGAGGCTTTTACTTTCAGTAAGGCCAGGTCGGTATTGGGATCGCGGCCAACCAGTTCGGCTGTAAAGGACCGCCTGTCGGGAAAAATGACTTCAATGCCGCTTGCATTTTCCACTACGTGGTTGTTGGTGGCTATAAAGCCATCAGCCGATATGGTCACTCCTGAACCCGAACCCGCTATGGGTACCGATCCCCCGCCTCCAAAGATCCGCTCGATGGGATCGGCGGCGGTGGATGGATTGTTATACTTTGTTTTTATATGCACCACGGCAGGGGTTACGGCATTGGAAGCTGCAATAAAATTAACACTGCTGTTTGCCGAACCAGTAGTATTTACCGTGGTGTTGCTTTGTGGGGAGGTTTTACCAGGGCCGGCACCATCCTGGCAGGCATGGAAGATAACCGCTGCTGCTATTGTTGCCAACAGGGGCACGGTAAACCGCGTACGAGCTGTGTTTCGCATAAAAACTGTTTAAGGTGTAACGATAAACTGTTTTCTAAGGATAGCTATAGAGGTCACGGGTCCCGGATACGTACCTCCGCAGGTAGTTTTGTCTTCTATTGCATTCAGACACTGGTGTGGTGTAGACAATAGCATTCGCAAATATGAATTTAATTATTATGTTTTTGAAGACCGGTGGTTTTTTATTTGAGAGGGCTTTCTTCCTGCACCGATCTTTTCAAGGTGGTGTTTTAATGCCCTTTTAATTACAGTTTTTCTGCCGTTTCTTTCACCGCGTTAAGTGCAACATCTCATCCATCAGACGCTTCTTTTTATTGTTTTTTATCAGCCAGGTAATTAAGTTCTTCTTTTGTGGCAAGAATGGTTACTCCTTCCTGTTTGCTCAACTGGTACCCAACACATCTGAAGCCAACAGGAAACAAAACAGGCGGATCGTATTTAAAGTCAGTGATCAATAGAGAATATTAGTATATGCATCACCAGTAAAACCTAAGGCCGGTAAAAATTCTAAGAGGCTGCCCGGGTTTATGGACAGCCTCTTTTTATTGGTTTAATGGCCCGCATCAACCGTGGGTCTGTGCCTTTTGCCATAGCTGCCAGGTCTTCGGGTACAGCGATGCCGGGTTCATCACTATGGTCTTTGCGGAACCAGGTGCTATCTGTGTCGTACATGCGAAAAGCAGGTATGGTGGCTATCCTACCGTGATTCAGTGCTGCCAATTGCACGACTATTTTTAATGAAATAAGAGCCGGTTCTTATTTCTTTTGAAAAGGGAAAAACGATTTAATGGTTTTATGTCCAGCCGGGGCTCTCATTGTGCAAGCAAAGGCAGGGTTAGGCCCTGGCGGATGAGGTTTCGATTATTCTCTCGTTTTGTATGGCCTGGGAATTGCGGCCTCCTCTTTGATAGTGCATGCTTCCAAAAGCTATGGCGATGGGCACAGCTGCAGGAAAACACCCTAAATGAATTACCCATATAAGCGCAGCTTTACGACTGCGTAACCCTTTGTGCAGATCTGCTGAACCGTAAACGTTACGTTCATGAAGTACAAAGATTTTCAAACTGAAGAGCAGGAATTACAAGCCGCTTTAGGCTCACCCAAATATTATATCGATACCCTTCATTTAGCGGAAGGTGAAAAATATTTCTGGTTTCCTACAAGAGGAGATAGTATGACGGATGATACGCCTAAATCCATCCCTAGTGGAAGCCTGGTATTGGGGCGTTGGTTAAAACTAAACAGTGTTTGGGATGTTCCGCTGCACCGTCCGATCGTTGTTATCATAGACGACAACGGAATACAGTATTGTATGCTGAAAAGTGGTTGTAAAATAAAACATAGTCCGCAAGAGGTTGGTGCTGACTTGGGGATGTTGTGCCTGCGTAGCTATAACCCCGCTCCCAGGTGTGATGATTTTTGGATGCCCTTTCCCAATATTAAATTTGTGTTTGTTGTGGAAAGGGTCCGGCTCCCGGATGGAAAGGAATTTGTACCCAAACAAGAAGAGGTTACCAGGAAAGGAAGAGGTCAATAAACCAACCGGCTTTTTATTGCGAAATCATGATTCACTTGCTCTCCGTTGTGTGCTGCAACTACACACAAACGGACAAGCATCAACATTTTTGCTAAAGATCAAGTACAAAATAAATTGCTTCAACCTGTTCCCCATACAGCACAACGCAAGGCAGCGAAAGTTGTGGGATGGGCGTACCTCTTCGCCCTGCTACCCGCGATCTTCGCCGAGTTTTATGTTTCCGGCCAGCTCATCGTCTATAACAATGCCGCGCAAACCGCCCGGAATATTATAGCTCATGAGCAACTCTTTCGGTTGGGTGTTGCCTGCAATCTCATTGTCTTCGCCACAGACGTAGTGCTCATCACGGCTCTTTACGTAGTTCTTGAGCGGGTGAACCGGAACCTTGCCTTGCTTGCCACATTTTTCCGGCTGATAGAAACTACCATTCTTTTTATTGTTACGCTCAATGACTTTAACGTACTGGAACTGCTGAGCGGCGCTGACTACCTGCGGCCATTTGAAGCAGACCGGCTGCAGGTTTTGGCGCGGCTATCGATAGCTGCTCATGGTGATGCGTACAACCTCGCCCTGCTGCTTTTTGGATTTGGATCGTCGGTGTTCTGCTATTTGTGGTTCCGGTCGGGTTATATCCCCAGGGTGTTGGCGGGCTGGGGAGTGATTGCATCCCTGTGGGTAGGAGTATGCGCTTTTACTTTCATCATTTTCCCTGCCGCCGTCAAGGTAATAACAGTGGGCTATTACGGCGGGCCTATCTTCTTTTTTGAACTGGCGATGGGTTTTTGGCTGCTGCTTAAAGGAATCAACGCGCCTGCAATCAAACTCCAATCGGGGAATACAGATATGGGTTAGAATATTTTTTCCCGGATTGGTCTCTGGAGCGGTATAGGCAAGCGCTTCATGTAGTAACTGTTAGACTTAAGCTGAAAGAGCCTTGCAAAATCATTGAAAGACTTTTATTGAACCAGTTGAAGGGTTATCCCTTGAGAGGAATTCATTTATTTTTAAAGAGTGCCTGAAGTTCTGCAGCTATAAAATATGATGAAAGTAAATACGCCTGAACGGTGAAGCTCAGGCGTAACAGAGATCATAAGGTTAATTCGTTAACGGCTACCGCCCTGGTTTCCACCACGGGAAGCTTCACCGCCTTTCTTACCAGCTTCTCTTGCTTCTTTACTGTCCCATTCATGTCCTGTACCCTTTTCATGCGAAGCTTTACCACCTTCACTGGCGATTTCTTTTTGCTTATCCGGATCCATAGCGGCAAATCCACGTTCGGACTTTCCTTGTCCACCTTTGTTTCCCCGGCCGCCTTGTCCGCCTTCATTTCTGTTTGCCATAGTTTTAAAATTTGGTTAGAAATATCAGCTCAAAAAGAGGGAAAAAACAATGCCGTTTTTCAACAGGTTTACCGCGAAGTGAAATGAGAAAGTGCAACCCCCATAAGTGGGGAAATAGTTGCTTTGATCAGTTTATCATGGAGTGCGGCAGTACGATATGGAAGAATTTTAAACTGAGGCAATGAAGGGCGGCGGCTAAAAGTTTCTCTCATTGTTAAAAATGAAAGCTTTCCGGGCAGGCGCATTACTAATGATGACGCCGGTAAACCGGGCACCTTAGCATCAATGTAACAAAATGCCCAACGAATCATAAAGTTCCTGGCGGCCTTTTGATGTAACAATTAATTCCCTGGAAAACTGAATTTTCCTAAACTATTTTCTTTGTAGCGCCTTTTCTAAAAAAGCAGCTCCCAGATGACCGGCTATATGCAGGCGGCGTTCACTCCAGTCAAACATTGACGCGTTAGGGGAAGGCGGGTATTCATAAAATCTTCCTTCACAATGTCAAATTCGGCAAACCAAAGCCAGTGCCTTTTTCTGAAACCGTATAGGGGTTCCGGTTTTCTTCAGACAACCTTTTCTTTCTAATGCTTCGGTAAGTGTAACGCCCACAAACCCGGCTAAATGGTCATAGCAGCTTCTGCAAATTTGACGCCAGCGGCCATTGTGAGTTTTCTTTCCGTAGTTGCTCTGTTATCGTTTGCAAGATTTGTTAGGGACTCAATTACATAAGCTACTTCTGGGTTTGCAAATGAATAATACCGGTGGCGGCCCTGAACCTCAACTCTTACAATGTCGGATCAAGAAGTTTTGACAAGTTAACTGGCAAAATCAAAATAGCAAGAAGCGGGTTGTTCACCTTTTTTACCAGGAATAGTTTTGTGTCAAATAATAAAGCATGCATGTTATAAGTGAACCCGCCATTTTATATTTTGGAACACCGGTGGTTTTAATTAGTACCGTTAATGAGGACGGATCGTTTAACCTGGCACCCATGTCTTCTGTTTACTGGTTAGGTTGGCGCTGTATGATCGGGCTTTCAGCCTTTTCAAAAACAACACAAAATATACGGTCATCGGGGCAATGCGTACTCAACCTCCCTTCAGTAAGCGAGGCTGCGGCCGTTAACCGGCTTGCCCTTACTACCGGGTCGAATCCCATTCCGGAAGGAAAGCAAAAAAAAGGTTACCGGTATGAACCGCGAAAATTTGAAGTGAGCGGGTTAACACCCCAACCTTCTTTAGTAGTTAAAGCGCCAAGGGTGCTGGAGTGTCCTGTACAACTGGAGGCGGAACTAATGGCCCTGCATCCGATGGCCGATGAAGATCCTTTGCAAAAGGGCAGGTTGGTCAGTTTTGAACTGAGGGTTTTAAAAGTTCATTTGTCGCCTTCTATTCTTATGGATGAACATAAAAACCGGGTGGATCCGGATCGCTGGCGGCCATTGATTATGAGTTTTCAACAGTTGTACGGCCTGGGTGGCAAAGCCCATTCTTCAACGCTGGCCCAAATACCGGAAGCTTCCTATCGAACACCGGACCTGGACTATTCAAAACACCTCTGAAACCAAGAAGAGGACAACCTACTTAGGCATTCAAAATACGACTGTGCAACTCAACCAGCGTGGCATTGGTTGTTGCACTTGAAGGCTTAAACTTTTGTTGCACCGAAAATAAAACGTTGAACTACCTAGCAGTATATAAATTTTTGATCCTGGGCATGTTTCTGCAAACAAAAGCACAGGCGCAGCAGTTTAATAACCAAAGGAAGATCCCGGTAAACAGTGAGCTGGGAAAATTTATACACGGAGATCGTCTAATATCTTTTGTTGATTCTGAACAGAGGCTGATACAACACATGCTTAGGTATCCTTCAACCGACAGACCAACTTTGTTTTTTTAGTCTATAACAAAGATGGCCAGGTCCGGGATAAGCAGGTGTATTCAAGTTCTCATTGATTTCTATAATTCAAACAATTAAATTTAAAAAAGGCTTCTTTTACATGATACTTTTGGAAAAGAACATTTTTATTTTGGCCAAATAGTTTTGATCGGATGGGTGTTTTGAAAGGAAGCACCTGGTGCAGGGGCATCTGCAAAGAAGCCATCTGAGTGAATGCTTCATTATAATCGTGGCTATAGCATTCAACACCTCTGTCTTTAATTAATCCAACAGGTTCCATCAAGGTTGCCCGGCACCACCGGCCGAACCATAAATCTGGCCGTTTGCATAGCTGCCGTCATTTGCAGCAAGTTGAACGTATATGGATGCCAGTTCCGCGGGTTGGCCGGGCCTGCCCATAGGAGTGTTGCCTCCAAAATTCACTAATTTTTCCTGGGTAGCCCCGCCGCTTACCTGCAGCGGTGTCCAGATAGGCCCCGGTGCCACGCCGTTCACCCGTATGCCTTTCGGTCCCAATTGCTTTGCCAGGGACTTTACATAGTTCATGGTGGCCGCTTTGGTTTGCGCATAATCATAAAGATCGGGCGAGGGATCATAAGCCTGCTCCGATGTGGTACCTATAATAACGGAACCTGGTTTGAGGTGGGGTAATGCTGCCTTCGTGATCCAGAAAGGTGCATAGATGTTTGCCTTCATGGTGGCATCAAACTGCTCGGTAGTTATATCTAAAATGGAAGGTTTGGTTTGCTGAATCGCGGCATTATTTACAAGAATGTCAAGACCGCCAAGTCCGCGAACGGCTTCTTCCACCAACTTTTTGCAAAAGCTTTCCTCACGAATATCCCCGGGAAGGGCAATGGCTTTTCGGCCTGCCGCTTTTATAAGGTCTATCACTTCTTTGGCATCGGATTCTTCGGCCGGGAGGTAATTGATGGCCACATCTGCACCTTCACGGGCATAGGCAATGGCAGTGGCACGTCCCATTCCCGAATCACCTCCTGTTATTAAGGCTTTGCGGCCTGTCAGCCGGCCGGAACCCTTATACGTTTTTTCCCCATGGTCGGGGCGGGGTTCCATTTTACCGGCCAGACCGGGCCATGGTTGTGATTGACTCTTAAACGGAGGCCTGGGGTATTTTTTGGTTGGGTCTTCCAAATCTCCGGGTGGTGCAGCTCCGATATCAGAAACGGGTGCGGCAGGGGTGGTTGAGAATGCCATGGTTGCTAAACCCATACCCAAGCCGGCAATGACTTTCCTGCGGCCTATTTTGTTGGACTCTTCCATATACATGTATGTTTTTATGAATCAGGGGGATGAAGCGTAACGGAAAATTGAATAGTATCTGCGACAAATAACATGCCCCTGATCACTGGGCATAAGAAATTAGTAGTTTGAATTTGGATGAGGTTTATGATGCCTGCATCTAATGCTATGCGATAAGAAGCGCAAGGCATAAGCAGGACTGAAGCCATGTTTAACGGCTGTGGTAATTCTTTTGTACTTTAGTCCGCATCAGAGTTGATGGTGCCGCCGGGATGTATTTGGTTTCCTGTAAAAAATTATACTTTCTGTTTACAACCCTGGTGCGCCGCTAAACATTAAACCGTTTATGAGAATGAATACAAAGTTAATCATGACCCTAAGTGCCCTTTTTCTTGCATTGACCGGACTGACTCTTACCTTTTTGCCTGAAGAGATCATTGATCTTGCCGGCGCACCTTCTTCAAAAACCTTTCTGCTGATCCTCCAGATTTTAGGCGCCCTGTATTTTGGGTTTGCCCTACTCAACTGGATGGCTAAAGGAAGCACGATTGGCGGCGTTTATAACAGGCCTATTTCCATAGCCAACTTTACTCATTTTCTAATCGGGGGCTTGCTTTGATTAAAGGGCTGATGAATAATCCTGAGCTTCCTTTTGTTATTTGGATTCTAACAGGCTTGTATTCCATTTTTGCTGTGCTCTTTGGGCTCGTGTTTTCCCGCAACCCGGTAGGGGATAAAAAGGTGAATGTGGCAAAAGCGGAAGTGAGGAATTCTTAATTGAACGGTGAGGATCGGTATGACATGTATGAACGTTTATCCAAACCGATCGAAGAAACCATCGTGAGACGACAGACGTGAGAGAAAAAAAGCGGTCTCTCTCTTCTTTCATCTTTATAGATTGGTGTTGCAAACGAACAGGACATGCGGACCTTGCTCTATAGAATAACCGAAAGTACAAGAGAGTGCGACGCAACTACAGCTTCATAGTAGCATGGTTGCTAAGTATAAAATAAAGCATACCGTTTATAACACCTCCAGCAAATAGTACGGCCACTTATAACCGCTTTTTTGTAAAATGGGTATGGCTACATTATACACCGGCACACCATCGGTAGTGTACCCCTCCATGGAGCCGATGTGTGCATGCCCGTGAAAGGCTGCAAAAACCTTGTGCCGGTTCAGAGGCTCGGCGAGGCGGGAGCAACCCAAAAACGGATAAATGGCTTCAGGTTCGCCTATCACCGTTTCGCGAATGGGCGAATAATGCATGACGGCAATTTTGGGGATGTCCCTTTGTTCGGCATCGAGCCGGGACAGGGCACGGTCGAGGTGAAGGGCTTCGTCCACCGCTTCCTGTACAAAGGCTTTCATGGCGCCTTCGCCAAAAAAGGAAAGCATTTGCTTGTCAAAGCCGCCACCAAAACCTTTTATCCCGGCAAAGCCCACGTTGTCAATGACCACGGCTTCGCCATCCAAAATATGTACGCCGGCCTTCAGCATAATTTGCCGGATCAGTTTATGTCTTCCCTTTTCAAAATCATGATTGCCCAACACGGCCACTACCGGAATAGTGCAGGCCTTTAATTCATCGGCCAGTACCTGTGCTTCCATTTCATCACCAGTGTCGGTTAAGTCGCCGGCAATGACCAGTACACTGGCTTTGGCAGAAACGTCTTTAAAAAAATCGGTCCACTTACCTTTGTCGCCTTCCCGTACATGCACATCGGCCACGGCTGCAATTGTTGTTTTTTTTGCTTCTTCCATGCTTGTTTAAACCGTTTTAATGGTGTAGGTTTTATAATTCCATTCCTTGATGTCCACTTCGTATTGTGTCTGGTCTATCATAGGGCCGCGGCACACTTTTTCATAGGCGGGCGGAAGGTCGTATTGTTCATAGGCTCTCCGCATCAGTTCATCAAACAGCCATTTGGGAATGATGTCGTGATATTCGGAGGGATATACAAACTGGAACTGCAGCAATTGCGCTAATAAAATATGCCAGTGCGGATCGAGGCGGTAAAGCAACCGTTTCCAGTCGAAGTCCTTGCCGGTTTTTAACAGTACATGATTGATGTCGGCGCCATCGTAGCGTTCCCTGTTTTGTACATAAATTTTGCAGAACACCAGTTCTTCGGGAGCTAATAATTTTACTTCGGCGCCTACAAACCGGGCTTCGGTGGCATGTAACAGCCAGCTATCATCCACCCGGCAAATATTGTTGACCGTGTCAAAAATGATATCAATAAAATAGTCGTCTTTGTACACTTTGGCCAGCCACCGGACGTCGTACAGATCGGTCCGGTAGTTTTTTTCGGCAAAGAGTTTTAAAATTCTTGGATAGTCACTTGGTTTGCAGAAGATGTCAAGGTCTTTTGTATCCCTGTAAATGCCCGTGTAGTGAAACATAGCAAAAGCGCCGCCTAATAAAAAAGGTACGCCGCTTTCATTTAAAATATCCAACGCTTCCCTGTAAAAGGCATGTGCTTCTTTTCGTTGTTCCTCGGTAGCTATCATAATTTCTTTTTATACTATAAATCAAGCCTGTCTCAAACGGATGTAAGCAGGCTAAGCTTTTTTAGTAAAAAGAACGTGCCAAAGAGGAGAGAGAGAAGAAGGGCTGTCGGCTATCAGCTATCAGAAGTCGGCTATCAGCAATTAACCATGAACCATCGACTACATTTTATAACAAACAGCATTGATATTCATTCCGGCGCCAACGGAAGCAAATAAAATAATGTCGCCTTTTTCCAGTTGGTGGCCTTCTACCTTTCCTTTCAGTGTCAGGTCGTACAAGGTCGGCACGGTGGCTACCGAGCTGTTGCCCAGCCAGTGTATGCTCATGGGCATAATATCGGCAGGAGTATTTTTTACATTGTATAATTTGTATAAGGCACGAATGATGCCTTCATCCATTTTTTCATTGGCCTGATGAATGAAGATCTTTTTTAACTGGTGAATATCCACCCCGGCTTTATCCAGGCATTCCTTCATTGCTTCGGCCACATGGGTAATGGCATATTCATAAACTTTGCGGCCCTTCATTTTTATATAACGGATGCGAGGATCACTGCCTGGAAAATAGGATTGGCCCAGCGAAATAAAATAAGCTTCATCGGTACAATGGCTTAAAACAGCGGAGGCAAGAAGGCCGCTGTCATCAGTGTCTTTATATTCAAGAACCGTTGCTCCGGCGCCATCGCTAAAGATCATGCTATCCCTATCGTACATATCAATCACCCGTGATAGGGTTTCGGTTCCGATCACCAGGGCTTTTTGGGCAACGCCTGCTTTAAAAAAAGCATCTGCCTGGATCACACCCTGCACCCATCCGGGACATCCAAACAATACATCGTAACCAATGCAGCGGGGGTTGCTGATCTTAAGGTTATGCTTCACCCTGCTGGCCAGGGAAGGCACGGCATCGGTTTGGATGGTATGTTTTACCACATTGCCAAAGTTGTGCGCCACAATGATCTGGTCCAGCGTTTCAGGATCAATGCCACTGTCTTCGATGGCTGCCTGTGCAGCAAGGGTGGCAATATCAGAAGCGTTTAGGTTGACAGGCGCATAGCGGCGTTCCGCAATACCCGTGATCAGCCGGAACTTTTCAACGATTTCCTGTGGTGGTGTTTCAATACGCTGATGATCTTCGGCGTAAAAATTATGAATGGTAAAATCCCTGTTGGAAACAATTTCGGTAGGGATATAACTACCAGTGCCCGTAATGATGGTTCTCTGCATTCTTCGTGTGATATTTATGATGGTGCTAAGTCAGCCTTTCAAAGATAAAAATAAGAGCAGCCAAATATTTTATGCAAATGTATGGGCAAATAAAAAACCCAGCATCAGCTGGGTATTTACCACCTTGATCCCGGGGCTTATTCATCGCCCAGTATGTCTTCAGAAGAAATCTCTTCTTCTTTAGTGCTTAGCTCCCTGGTTTGATAGTTGCTCCACTCGCTTCCGCTTTGCGGATTATTATCAACATTCTCCTGCGAACTGACATTTTCACGCTGCCCTGGCTGTGTGTTTCTTTGTTCACCTTCCTGGTTGCGCTGACCGGGCTGGTTTTGCTGATTAGGGTTCCTTTCTGCCATAACGTTTAATTTAAATATGAGAAATTGGTTAACAAGGGTATTGTTACAAAAATTATGCAACCCCGATAGGGGTAAGAGCCAGTGTTTTTCATTTTAAATCCCACTGATCCGGTTTTGCTTACGCTTATCTTTAGTATAAATTCAACTGTATGAGATGCTACGCCATTTTGCTGCTTATTGTATTTCATTTTTCTGCACCGGCTCAACAAACCCAGAAGCCGCCTTTACATGGAAGAAACTGGATGGCCATCACGGGCAAACCACTGGCGGCCGAAGCCGGGGCCATGATCTTTCAAAAAGGCGGTAATGCGGTTGATGCAGCCTGCGCCATGCTGGCAGCTACTTGCACCATGTGGGATGTATTAAGCTGGGGCGGGGAAACGCAGGCCCTTATTTATAATCCAAAAATCGGGAAGGTAATTGGCATAAACGCATTAGGCGTGGCACCAACAGGAGCCACTGTGCAATTTTTTAAAGACAAAGGCATGAATTACCCGCCGGAATATGGTCCTTTAGCTGCAGTTACTCCCGGCACACCGGGGGGCTTATGCACGATGCTGGCAGAATATGGAACCATGAGTTTAAAAGATGTGCTGGCCCCGGCCATGCAACTGGCAGACGGCTACCCCATAGAAGCGCAAACCGCTAATAGTATCGAGCGGGGCAAAGAACGCATCAAACAGTGGCCTTATTCAAAGGCGGTGTTCCTGACGCATGCAGGTGAACAAAGAGAAGCGCCGGAAGCAGGGGAGATCTTTCGCCAGGCCGACCTGTTGCAAACACTCCAGAAAATGGTGGAGGCAGAAGCAGCGGCCTTAAAAAAAGGAAAGAACCGTAAGCAGGCTATTTATGCAGCCTATGACCGTTTTTACAAAGGCGATATAGCGCAGGAGTTTGTCAGGGGTTGCAAAGAACAGGGTGGATTGATCACGATGGAAGATCTGGCTAAATGGAAGGTAATCCAGGAAGAACCTGTGAGGGTGAATTATAAGGGAATTGATGTATATAAGTTGTCACAGTGGACACAAGGTCCTGTGCTTTTACAATCGCTGAATATCCTGGAGAATTTTGACCTGAAAAGCATGGGGTATAATTCGGCCCGTTACATACATACGTTGTATCAAACCATGAACCTGGCATTTGCCGATCGTGATTTTTATTATGGCGACCCTTATTTTCCTCCCGATGAACCCATGAAGGGGTTGTTGTCAAAAGAATATGCGAAGCAAAGAGCCAATACGATCAACTGGACAAAGAATGATCCGAAAGTTGGCCCCGGCGATCCGTATTCTTTTGAAGGGAAAACGAATCCGTACCGGGATTACCTTCAAAAAAGCACTTCATTCGGCAACCCGGTAGCAGATGAAAATTACCTGGACCAGTTAAGAAGAGGGACTACCTCGGTGGAAGCTGCAGATAAAGAAGGCTGGGTGGTATCCATTACACCAAGCGGTGGTTGGGTGCCCGCTTGCATTGCCGGTAAAACAGGTGTGGGTATGAGCCAGCGCATGCAAAGTTTTGTTACAGATGCCGGCCTCAATCCTTTCAATGTTGTAGAACCCGGCAAGCGGCCAAGAGTAACATTAACGCCTACCCTGGCTTTGAAGGATGGAAAACCTTATTTGTCTTTTGCTGTGCAGGGTGGAGATACCCAGGATCAAAATCTGTTGCAGTTTTTTTTGAACGTGGTTGAATTTGGGATGACGGTGCAGGAAGCAACAGAAGCTCCGAATATCAATACCAACCAGCTGTACCTCTCTTTGGGAGGAGAAGACCGCAGGCCCAAGCCGGGTTCTATTCTGTTGAACACAGCAACGCCGGACTGGATACGGAAAGAATTAAGGAACATGGGCTATACTTTAAGTTTCGAAGACCGTACCTCAGGACCTATCAATGCCATTTTCTTTGACTGGAAGCACAATTCCTTATGGGGTGGAAGCAGCAACCATGGCGAAGACTATGGCATAGCCTGGTAGCTGTCTCTTACCATTATTACAGATAGGAAGAACCATTATGCAGGGCTGGTGATCAGCACATAAAGCGTAGCGATTAAAAAGGTTACGAAAAGAATGGAAAGAAAAAAGTTCCTGACTAAGGATGCATTGTTGCCTGCGGACAGTTTTTTAAGAACGGATTTCATTAAGTATAGCTTTAAGTAGGATGGATTGGAAAATCAAGATAATACAATAGTTTGGAACTGCAAATATAGAGCCCAAAAACTGAAAACAATTCTCCCGAAGAATTTGGAAGTAAAGCCAAGAACAGAAAAAACCAGTGTAGCAACTGGTTTTTTATTTGTTCTTCTGTTTGTTGATTGAACAAACCTTTCTTTACACAAGACTCATTAAGTTGCCCCGCAGCTTCATATAATTTAAAAATTAAGGGTTGGGCTGGCCATTAACTGCCTGCCCTGTTTGGGTCAACGCGGAAGGAAACCTTGCAAATCACTCCATAGGAAGCGGCTTTGCCGTCTTTAACATGTACTTTAAAATCTTTTACATATACCGAATCAATGTTGTGAACGGTTTTTGATACTTCGCTCACACAGTTCTGAATGGCATCGTCAAAATTTTTTTCTGAGGAAGCAATAACCTCAATAACTTTTACAATTGGCATAACGTAAGGTTTTGGGTGAAGAAATTGATTGGTTCTATAAGTTAGGAAAGTTCTGTGTCATGGCAGTTTATTTTTCGGTAAGAATGAGCTGACGCTCAGGCATAAGCGGGATAGCTTGTTAAAAACAAAAAAGCCTTTCGTTTGTGACGAAAGGCTTTTTATTAACAGTTTAAAAAAATCAGGGTTTCAGCTTAATGACCGGCATTAATTTGTACGATCCGTTTTCTTCTTTTACGGATAAGGCCGCATCAAAGTCGAGAGTGAAAGTGTTGAGTGTTTCGTTCAACTCCTTGTCAATTTTTATTTTCAATCCCGAAGACTCGGCACTTGGAGCTTGCAGGGGATATTTTGTGCCGTCAATCACTACATAATTATCCGATCCTAAAATAAAACGTACTTCTTTCAGAACGCCATCAGGTACATTGTCCTGGGCCAGCACCATGGTCACACCATTTTGCAGGTCAAGCAAGTTAACCGTAGTGTCTTTAGATTGGATGGTAGTCCATCCTGCATCATCCTGGTTGAGTTTTACCTGGATGCTTTTAATATGAACATTGACAGAATCGTAAGCAGCAGGGTTGTCGGTTAGCAATAATTGAATAGGAACCTGTTTTTCATTTTTGCTGCAGGCAGCAAGAAAAAAACAAATGCCCAGTGCAAAAGAAAAAAAACGCGTAGATGTTTTCATAGTAAAATGATTATTTAAGGCTAAAATAGATATTTGCCGAAGGAGGAACAATGCATTAGTACTCTTTATTTGTGGATTTGTTCGATGAGATAATTCGTAGAAATACGGAAGCTTATCGCCTTATCAAATAATAAAAAAACCACCCTTTAGGAGAGTGGTTTTTTTTATTACGATTTTTCTTTTTTTAAAAACCTTTCTTTTCCTGTGCTTTCTGCATAGGGTTAATGCCCTGCGATTGTCCACGGGTAGCTTGCTTGGTTTTAAACACCTGGAACCTGCTTGGTTCCTGTGGCGCATTACCCCAGGTATTGTTGCTCTCGTCTATATCGGCGGTTTCACGCAACGGATCAAGTTTGATAGAAGCGGCTTCTTTATTCTTTACAAAAAACTTGGTCACGTTGTTTTCGTTATGACGCCAAACCTGTGCGGGAATACGGTCAATTTCCTTGCTGCCGTCTTTAAATGTCCACTCAATGATGATAGGCATTACCAAACCACCTTTATTGCTAAAGCTTAACTCGTAAAAGTGTTGGTTGGATAATTTTGCTTTTTCGGCATCGGTCAGTTGCTCCACCGTAAAAGGTGAAGAGGCAGAGGCATACCTGGTGGTATCATACGGTTCTAAACCACGGGCGTATCTCCAGTAAAAATCACGGAGCGAAGTATCCACATCCGTCTGGAACTTGATTTTTGAATCTTCGCGGTTTCTGATCTTGGCAATATCCTCTACCGAAGGTAGTGGTTTTGCCAAAGGCTGAGGGCCTTCACTGTTTCCGCGCCCCCCAAACCTTCCGCCTCCCTGCGTTGGTGTGCCGTTGAAATCAGCTTTTGCATATTTTACTGAGTCCAGTGAAATATCCACAGCATCGGTGCCATAGAACCATCCCCTCCAGAACCAGTCAAGGTCTTCCCCGCTGGCGTCTTCCATGGTGCGGAAGAAATCGGCAGGCTCGGGATGTTTAAAGGCCCAGCGGCGTGCATATTCTTTAAAAGCATAGTCAAATAATTCGCGGCCCATGATGGTTTCACGCAAAATATTTAAAGCGGTTGCCGGTTTGCCGTATGCATTATCACCAAACTTGATGATGTTTTCCGAGTTGGTCATGATGGGCTCCAGCTCATTTTTGGGCAGTTTCATATAATCGGTAATGGCCCAGGCTGCGCCACGGCGGGAAGGGTACTTGTTGTCAAACAACTCCTGTGTCAGGTATTGAACAAAAGAGTTTACACCTTCATCCAGCCAGCTCCACTGGCGTTCATCACTGTTAATGATCATGGGGTAAAAGTTGTGACCTACTTCATGCGTGATCACACCAATCATGGCATATTTAGTTTGCTCGCTGTAGCTGCCGTCTTTGTTGGTCCTGCCATTGTTAAAACAGATCATCGGGTACTCCATACCATTTGCCGCTTCTACACTTTGTGCCGTAGGGTAGGGGTAGGGAATGGAAAATTTAGAATAGGTTTGAATGGTGTGGGCTACCACCTTGGTAGAATATCTTCTCCAAAGATTGTAAGCCTCCTTACCATAAAAACTCATGCACATGGTTTTCTTTCCTTCTACGGTTGTGGGCATGGCATCCCAAACAAATTTGCGGCTGGAGGTCCAGGCAAAGTCACGAACATTTTCTGCTTTATAGATCCATGTTTTTGTCTTATGGCTTTTTTGCGTTTCTGCAGCCTTTGCTTCCGCCAGGGTTACAATTTCTATGGGTTCTTTGGCGGTTTGTGCTTTTTGCCAACGGCTCAATTGTGTTGGTGTCAGGGTTTGCTGGTAGTTGATGCATTCGCCGGTGCTGCCTACAATATGATCGGCAGGAACGGTCATCTGCACTTTAAAATTTCCAAAGGTGAGGGCAAACTCTCCGCGGCCGGTGAACTGGTGGTTCTGCCAGCCCTTGAAATCGCTATACACACAAAGGCGCGGGTACCATTGTGCAATGGTGAACAAATAGTTTCCGTCTTCCGGAAAATACTCGTAACCACCGCGGCCACCCTGGCTCATGCGGTCGGGGATTTTATAGCTCCAATCGCAATGGAAAATAAATTTTTGTCCGGGTTTTAATGGCTGTGGCAGTTCCACACGCATCATAGTTTTGTTGATGGTATATTTCAATGCCTTTCCTGTAACATCTGTAAGCTTTGAAATAACATGTCCATACCCATTATCTTTTTCGTTGTCAGCCATGTTCAGCAACTGTTGTGCATTTCCCTGGCCGGGCATGGCACTGCTGCTTTGGTAGTTGGCATTGTTTACGGAGCTGTGTTGATTCTCGTCCAATTGCAGCCACAGGTAGGTGAGGACATCCGGAGAATTGTTGTAATAAGTAACTGTTTGGCTGCCGGTTAATTTTAAAGCCTTTTCATCAAGCGTGGCTTTAATGTCGTAGTCGCAGCGCTGCTGCCAGTACCTGGGGCCCGGCGCACCGCTGGCCGTGCGGTATTCGTTGGGCGTTGGTAAAATACCACCCAGCTGCTCAAACTTGTTTCCATGATTGGAGCCGGGATTGTTTTGAATGTTTTGTGCCCATGCAGCAGTGGAGGCAAGTCCTGCAGCGGCAAAAAACAAGAAAACTTTTTTCATGTGCATATTTGATTTATTGTTTGAAATTCTAAGTTGTTTGTTTCTATGGTTTATACTTAGCAGCTTTGCTACTATTTAACTTCTGTTCCGCCAGAAGCGGACACTTGTACAGTAACAAGGGTTTAGCTTTCAGCTATCAGCCGTCAGCTATCCGCTATCGACTATCGAAGGGAATGCTGGAAATTTATTGCAGCACCTG
>CBHTSW010000009.1:0-136551 GCA_966095395.1 uncultured bacterium
AACGAAGAATATTCATCCAAAACATAGGCTGGCTCGCCGGTGGATTGCTTTTAGGCTGCAATAAAAAAGCATACTCCCATACAGAAGAAGGGAAACTCCTTAAGGGCTATGTCAAATCAGGCGGCAAAGGTGTGGCAAACGTAGGTGTGAGCGATGGCTACAGCGTGGTAATTACCGACAAAAAAGGCGCCTACGAATTAGTGCAACACCCCGATGCGGTTTCGGTCTTTATTTCCACACCTTCCGGCTATGCCTTCAAACATGAAAACGGGATTGCCCGGCACTATCGTCTGGTGAGTGATATCACAGAAAAAAAGGAAGTCAGCTTTGATCTCGTTCCATTGGATGTAAAAGACGATGAACATCAATTTGTCATCTGGGCCGACCCTCAGGTGAAGAATGTAAGGGACGTGGAGAAGATGATGACCCAAACCGTTCCTGATGTTCAAAAATTGGTGTCAGCAGCCGGGGCCGGTGCTTTACTGCATGGCATTACGGTGGGAGATATTGTATGGGATGAATTGCAGTTGTTTGCCGATTACGACAAAGCCGTTGCTCAAATGGGTATTCCTTTTTTCCAGTGTTTGGGCAACCACGATATGGATTACAGGAAAGGCGGTGATGAAACATCCGATGATACCTTTCAGCAAACCTATGGCCCTACCTATTATTCCTTCAACCGCGGACAGGTGCACTATGTGGTGATGGACAATGTGCGGTATCTGGGAAAGGACAGGGATTATGATGGCTTTTTTCAGCAACATCAACTGGATTGGCTGAAAAAAGATCTTTCGTTTGTACCCAAAGAAAAGCTGGTTGTGCTCTGTGTGCATATTCCAGTGCATAGCGGTACAAAAAATAATTCAGAGCTGTATAGCATTTTAGAGGGCCGTAATGTGCATATCATGTCGGGTCACACGCATTATCATGTGAACGCCATTAAAGGAAATATCTACGAACACAATCATGGCACGGTGTGCGGCGCCTGGTGGACGGGCCCTATTTGCGGTGATGGCACCCCCAGTGGTTATGGGGTGTATAAAGTAAAAGGAACAGACATTAGCTGGCATTACCAGGCTACCGGACAACCAGCCGATTATCAAATGAAGATCTTTGCCAGTGATCACGATGCTGCGCAAAAACAAGTGGTGGTCAACATCTGGAACCACGATCCAGCCTGGAAAACAGAATATTTTGTGGATGGTGTGAGCAAAGGGGCATTGGAGCAGTTTGAAAGTTTCGATCCTTTGGCCTACAGTACACTGCTGGGCCCTGGTCTTCCGAAATCGCGTGGTTTTGCAGAACCCAAAAAGACCGATCATCTTTTCAAAGCCCTGGTTTCTTCATCAGCAAAGCAGGTGTTGGTAAAAGCCACCGACCGCTTTGGTGTAGTCTATCAATCTTCGTTAACCATATAAGCGTTTATGAATTATAAATTTTTTGCAACATTTCTGTTCGTTGGCTGCTCATCTATAGCAACGGCCCAAAAGCCAGCCTGGGATAGCACATACCGCCCTGCCAGTTTTGCGTTGAAGGTGGAGCAGTTTAAAAGTTTTGCCAACTCATCAAAGGATTTCATTTTTTTAGGCAACAGTATTACTGCCGGAACCGAATGGAATGAATTATTGAATTTGCCTAATGCCCGCAACAGGGGTATTTCAGGCGACATTACATTTGGTGTACTGGAAAGACTGGATGAAGTAATTGAGGGCAAACCCGCTAAGGTCTTTATTCTTATTGGCATCAATGATATATCGCGAAACATTCCCGACAGCTTTATGGTTGATAATTACAAAAAGATGGTTGAGCGAATTAAAAAAGGCAGCCCCAAAACGAAAATCTACCTGCAGACTTTGTTGCCTGTCAATAACGAATTCACCCAGTTTAAAAACCATTATAACAAAGACAGTCATATTTTATACATCAATGCGGAATTAAAAAAGCTGGCCCGGTTATATAAGGTGCAGTTCATTGATCTGTACCCGCATTTCCTTGACGGTAGCGGAAAGCTGGATAAAACTTACACGCAGGATGGACTGCACTTAAATAGCGAAGGGTACAAAAGATGGGCCGTTGTATTACAAAAAGGCAATTACTTAAAATAAACCAGTAGCGTTTTATGAAACAAATCGGTCTTATAATGGCAGCCTGCTTTTTCCTGGGCTCGTGCGGCACCCAAAAGAACGCAGCAGATAAAAACAATACAATGAGCAGTTTTCCTGCTTTTGATAAGGAAGGCCACCGGGGCAGCCGCGGACTGATGCCGGAGAACACCATCCCGGCCATGCAAAAAGCCATTGACCTGAACGTGACTACCCTGGAAATGGATGCCAATATTTCAAAAGACAAAAAAGTAGTGGTGTCGCATGATCCGTATTTCAATCCTGATATTACAACAACTCCTGATGGTAAGTTTCTGAGGAAGGAAGAGGCCACCAAGCTGTTGTTGTATGGAATGAACTACGATGAGATCAAGAATTATGATGTGGGCCTTAAGCCGCATCCTGGTTTTCCGCGCCAGCAAAAACTGGCCGTGCACAAACCCTTGCTTTCTGATCTCATCAAAGCCAGCGAAGCCTATGCAAAAGAAAAAGGCAAGGGGCCGATGTGGTATAATATCGAAACCAAATCAAAAGAAGGCGGTGATGGCATCAAACATCCGGCGCCGGAAGAGTTTGTTGATTTGTTGGTAGCGGTTATTCAAAGCGAAGGCATTGCATCAAGAACACTTATTCAGTCCTTCGATTTTCGGACACTACAGGTCGTGCATAAAAAATATCCGTCTTTTAGAACCTCTATGCTTATTGAGGGGAATGATAAAAGAAGCCTGGATGAACAAGTAAAAGATTTGGGCTATGTGCCCTTTGTCTATAGTCCTCATTATTCTTTAGTAACCCCGCAATTGATAAAAGCCTGTCATGACAAGGGAATGAAGATCGTACCGTGGACGGTAAATAAAAAAGAAGAAATAGCGAACCTGAAAGCTTTGGGTGTTGATGGCGTGATCTCCGATTATCCGGATTTGTTTGAGTAAGGCTGTAGTGACTGATAAAGCTATTTGAGATTGGTTTTCAGAAGAAGATTGGTTCTTTGAATAGGATGGGAAAATATTCACTAAGCTGCAGTACTTCTATGAAGCTTCTGTTGCGTCGCACTCTTGTACTGTAACAATTCTCCTGAGCAAAGACCTCAGAGGTTTTAAAAACCTCCGGGGCTTTCAAAGTCTCTGGTGGTTCAGTTCAAAGATCCCTCGTGCCTCGGGATGACAAGTAAGAGTGTTTAGAGTTTGCAGTCTTTTAAATTATCAGGATGATTGTTAACCAAGCGACTCTAACTTGTCATGCTTCCCGAAACTTCCGGAAAAGGAAGCCTCTGTGGACGGCATAATCAGGAATGTAAGAAAACAGTAGCGCAGCCACCACCATGCTGCATAGATTTACAAAGCGTACAAGTGAGTGACACAGCAGGCAGTGATAGTAGCAGCAAACCCGGTTACAAAAAATAAGAATCAAAATTAATCACTCCACATCCTATTAACAATCCCGAAAAAACATGAACAGCTTTTTAAAATAAAAAGCTATTATTGAAGTTAAGATTGCAATTATATTGAATTAAGAAATCCCTACACATGTCGAAATACATTTTAGCATTTGACCAGGGTACTACCAGCTCCAGGGCCATTGTTTTTGATAAGAAAGGAGAGGTGGTATCCATGGCGCAAAAAGAATTCACCCAGCTTTTTCCTCAACCAGGCTGGGTAGAACATGATGCCAACGAAATTTGGTACACCCAACTGGGTGTGGCTACAGAGGCTGTGCTAAAAGCAGGACTGTCCACGCAGGATGTTGCTGCCATCGGCATCACCAATCAAAGAGAAACAACTGTGGTGTGGGACCGTCACACACACCAGCCCATTTACAACGCCATCGTTTGGCAGGACAGAAGAACCGCTGCCTATTGTGATGAATTGAAAAAACAGGGACACGCTGCGGAAATTCAAAAGCGTACGGGCTTAATTCCCGATTCCTATTTCTCCGCCACCAAACTGAAATGGATCCTGGAGAATGTAGAAGGCGCCAAGGAAAAAGCAGAAAGGGGAGAGCTTTGTTTTGGTACGGTTGATTCCTGGCTGCTGTTCAAGTTAACTAACGGTAAGGTGCATGCTACGGATGTGACCAACGCTTCCCGGACCATGCTGTATGATATTCACAGTTTGCAGTGGGACGAGGAAATGCTGCAATTGTTCGGCATTCCAAAAGCAGTATTGCCCCAGGTGCGTTCCAGCAGTGAAGTCTATGGGTATACCGATCAGATACTCACCGCCGCCAGCATTCCCATTTGCGGTATTGCAGGTGACCAGCAGGCCGCTTTGTTCGGGCAAATGTGTACACAACCCGGTATGGTCAAAAACACTTATGGTACCGGTTGTTTTATGTTGCTGAACACCGGCACGCAGCCCATCTTATCGAAAAATAATTTGCTGACCACCATTGCCTGGAAAATCGGCGATACCACGCATTATGCATTGGAAGGAAGTGTGTTTATTGCCGGCGCCGTGGTGCAGTGGCTGCGTGATGGATTGGGTGTCATAAAAACATCTGCGGAAGTAGAGCAGCTGGCAACTTCGGTTGAAGATAACGGTGGTGTTTATTTTGTTCCCTCCTTTGCAGGCCTTGGTGCACCCTACTGGAACGGGCATGCAAGGGGAACGATGATGGGATTGACAAGAGGCACCACGGCTGCACACATTGCAAGGGCTTCTCTT
Organism: uncultured bacterium; assembly: GCA_966095395.1. Lineage (GTDB taxonomy): Bacteria > Bacteroidota > Bacteroidia > Chitinophagales > Chitinophagaceae > Flavisolibacter. Next base: position 4,766 of record CBHTSW010000009.1, read on the forward strand.
GAAAGCGTGGCCTTTCAAACCATGGATGTACTGAAAGCCATGAATGCCGATGCCGGTATTGCTATTAAAGAATTAAGAGTGGATGGCGGAGCCACGGTCAATAATTTATTAATGCAGTTTCAAAGCGATGTGCTGGGCTGCAAGGTGGTTCGTCCGAAGATCACGGAAACCACGGCTGCCGGTGCTGCTTATCTGGCAGGCCTCGCCATTGGCTTTTGGAAAGACCTGTCTGAAATCGAACACTACTGGAAAGAGGAAAAGACCTTTGAACCAGGAAGTCATAACGGGCAAATCCAAAAGCAAATTTTAAAATGGCATACGGCCATTAAAGCCGCACAGATCTGGTCAGAAGTTGAAGCCTAAATTTTAAATCAATCCACCATGTCAATATTTTTTTCAGAATTAATAGGTACTGCGTTGTTAATTATTTTGGGAAACGGCGTAGTAGCCAATGTGGTATTAAACAAAACAAAAGGGAATAACAGCGGCTGGATCGTCATCACCTTTGGCTGGGCCATTGCTGTTTTCGTAGGCGTATTTGTAGCGGCTAAAACCAGCGGCGCCCATTTGAATCCTGCCATTACAGTTGCTTTTGCCTATCTTGATAAGATCAGCATTGACAAAATTCTTTTGTACCTGGGTGGACAATTCCTGGGCGCTATGCTGGGAGCTTTTATTGTATGGCTTCTTTACCGGCCCCATTTTACAGTAACAGAAGACAAGGATTTAAAGCGGGCTGTTTTTTGTACAGCGCCTGCCATACGCAATACTACCAGTAATTTGCTCAGTGAGATCATTGGCACGTTTGTGCTGGTGTTCAGCGTATTGTACATTGCTGCACCATCCAATAGTTTAGGGGCTCTGGATGCCTTGCCTGTAGCGCTTTTGGTGTTGGGTATTGGTTTGAGTTTAGGCGGCACGACCGGTTATGCTATTAACCCGGCAAGAGATTTGGGGCCACGCATTATGCATGCTGTTTTACCCATAAAGAACAAAGGCACCAGCGACTGGGGGTATAGCTGGATCCCCGTTGTCGGACCGATAATAGGGGCTCTGTTGGCCGCCATTCTTTTTACTATAGTCAGCAAGTGGTAATAACCTTTTTAAGAAAGTTGCCCATGCGTTTTGTCTTTTCCCTTAGAAACAGTTTTGTTGTCATCGGACTTTTTTGTTCTTCTCTTTTATGGGCGCAAAAAAAGGACACACTGAAATATACCAACGCGGAAACGTTGACGCTGGTGGGTAAAATGGCAGAAACCAAAGCCGTCTATCATCGTATTGATACCGTTTTATATCCTGACCTGCCGCCCCGTGTAAAGTTTTTACTGACCAACAGTGCCGGATTGGCTGTTGCCTTTAAGACCAACAGTTCCACCATAGCGGCAAAATGGTGCGTCACCAAAAGCAAGGCGGCTAACAATTTAACGCCCATTGCCAATAAGGGACTTGATGTTTACATAAAAAAGAACGGCCAATGGCAATTTGCCGGCGTGGGAAGACCAAACGGTGAGTGCACCGAAGGAATGATGGTGGAGAATATGGAGGAAGGAGAAAAAGAATGCCTAGTCTATTTGCCTTTATATGATGAATTAACCAAACTGGAAATTGGTGTTACGTCCAATGCCAGTTTGCAGCCAATGCCTTCTCCGTTCAACAAGCGAATATTGATCTACGGTTCCAGCATTGTGCAAGGCGCTTCCGCCAGCCGACCCGGCCTGGCTTATCCGGCCATGCTGTCAAGGGCAACCGGGTTGAATTTTATAAATATGGGGGTAAGCGGCAGTGCTAAAATGGAAAAAGCTGCTGCCGATCTTGTGGCCGCCACACCTGCCGATGCCTATATTCTGGATTGCGTGCCCAACTCCAGTCCGCAGGAGATTAAAGAGCGTACTGCCTATTTGGTGGAGCAAATCAGGAAACAGCATCCAGCGGCTCCCATCATCATGATGCAGAGTGTGATAAGGGAACACGGCTACTTTGACAACAAAGTGGGAGAAAGGGTGAAGCAGCAAAACATACAGATCAAAAAAGAATTTGAGGCCCTGCAAAAAAAAGGACTCAAGCATCTCTACTTCATCAGCGCAGAGGATTTCCTGGGTAATGATCATGAGGGCAGCACCGATGGTATCCATCCTAACGATATTGGTTTTTACCGTATGGTGCAGGTCATTCAGCCTCTAATTACGGCGGTGTTAAAAAAACATGGCATCCCTGCCGCTGGCGCTGTTTCGGAAAAGATGATAAAGAAATAGTTTGTTATGACTGGTATACTTATGCTATTTGTGTGCCATTACTTAACCTAAAGAGGGCTTGAGATATGCCAGGATAGAATTGATTTATTTAAACTCCGAAGTTTTTCCTTTCGATAATAGCTGCTAAATGCAAATGGGTTAGGAAAATGATTCCCTATTCAACATTGTGCCCAACCGGATTTTTGTACTTTTTATATGTTTTGGCAACAAGTTCGTTCCATCAACTCTCCATTTCAAACAAACCCTGCAACAGCGTAATTGATTGACTTCCCTAACATAATTGTGCCCCAGATAAGCAGCTATGGGATTGAACAGATTCCCCTCTTTGGTGGGCGGTGTTTAAAAGTTGCGCAAACGTTTGCTCGGCTTAAAATTAACTTTTTATTGAAGTTTCATTTTATATTGCTATAGCTGTTAAATATGGCTTGCTTATAAATTAAATGGTCTGCTGAATAGAACGTTACGATTGCTGATTGAACTCTTTTCACTGGCAGGAGCCTTACTATTATTCGGAAAATTTTCTGCATCGTCCTCTCTGGTCAACAGGCATAAATCAAACTGTGGTTTCTTTAAGGAACCCTCTTTAATTGTCAATAACCAAACACTACTATATGAAGAAAGTAATTCCCGCACTTTTTTGTGTGATGATCTTTTATGGGGCCAGTGCCTTTGCACAGAGCCAGGTTAAAGGGGAGGTCAGGGATGAAAAAGGCCCATTGCAAGGAGTATCTGTAGTAATAAAACATTCAACAAGAGGCGTACAAACCGATGCTTCCGGCAATTTTAGCATATCGGCCCGGAAGGGTGATACATTAGCATTCAGTTTTTCAGGATATGCGTCACAGGAGCTTGTAGTAGACGAACGAAGTTTTTACACTATTAACATGCGTATGGACGCCAGGGCACTGGAAGATATAGTAGTGGTTGGTTATGGAACCAAAAAGAAGCAATTTTTGACAGGGGCGGTTTCTACTGTGGGAGCAGAAGTATTTCAGTCACGGCCTATAACAAACGCTTTTGCTGCCTTGCAGGGAGAAATTCCCGGAACATATATTCAACGCTATTCAGGCCAGCCTGGTTCAGAAGATTTTAATTTAAATGTGAGAGGGCCTTCGTCAGTCTCTACGGACGGCACCATACCGTCGCCGCTTGTATTAATAGATGGCATTGAAGGCAACCTGAATTTAATCAACCCCGCCGACATTGAATCTATTTCCGTATTAAAAGATGCACAGGCTTCTATCTATGGGGCCCGTGCTGCCGCCGGTGTTTTTTTGGTTACAACTAAAAAAGGAAGAGGAGGAGCAGCGAAAATAACATACAGTAACAATTTTGCAGTTACAAAGATGACCGGGATGATGAAAAGCCCTACCAATTATGAATTTGCCATCATGGAAAATGAAGCGAATATTCATAATGGTGCAGCGCCTATGTACACACAGGAAATGCTGCAAAAGATTTTAAATAATGATCCTAATCCCATTCCGCATCCTCTTTATGGAGGATGGATGCTTTTTTTTACAAATACTGATTGGGCGAAAGAGTTATTGGAAAATGGATTTCAGCAAAAACATAATGTTAGCGTATCCGGCAGCAATGCTAATAGCAGCTATTATTTATCCGGTGGTTATAGTGATCAGCATGGTGTGGTAAAATATGCCAATGATAATAACAAACTGTATAATCTGCGTCTCAATTATGATTATAATCTGACAAAGCGATTAAGGCTTGAATCCAAAGTATCCTTTGATGACCAGCACCGGTCCGATATTGCAGGCGTAGGCAACTGGGTAATTGGAGAAGCCATTTTTGGGATGCCTAATCACCCGGTGTATACATCGGATGGTAAGTTCTTCGCCCAGGGCGGATGGAGCAATGCGGTGGCTTTTGCAAAAGAAGCGCCAACATCTTCCTACAATACTCGTAATCTCAATACCAATTTTAAATTAATAGCTGACATAGTCAGTGGGCTTAAATTAAACCTGCAAGCCGGTACAAACTATACCTCAAAAAACAGCACGGATATGGGTAAACCCGTTCCACTTTATCAATGGGATGGAACACTTGCCTATTACAGTATTGCTAATCCCGGACAAAGCTGGATAGAAGAACAGAACGAGCAAAACAAGTATCATAATTACACAGGGTATTTGCAGTATAATAAAAAACTGGCTGGCCTGCATGATATAGATGTAATGGTTGGTGGTTCTTACGAGGAAAATGAGTTTAAGAATTTTCTTGCAGGAAGAAGAAATATAGTTAGTGATAATGTATGGGATTTAAGCTTGGCTATTGGAGATATGTACACTTTCACCAATAACATAAAACCCAGACACGAACATTGGGCTATTGCCTCATTGTTTTCAAGAGTGGGTTATGTCTATAATGATAAATATTTACTGGAAGCTAATCTTAGATATGATGGTAGTTCAAGATTTCAATTATCTGATAAAAGATGGGGTGTATTTCCGGGTATATCTGCAGGATGGCGCCTGTCAAAAGAACCTTTTTTTAAAAATGTAAACTGGGTAAATGAGTTAAAGCTCAGAGCGTCCTATGGGGAGACCGGAAATCAGGCGAGCCTGGGCTTGTATGATTTTATACAACAGATATCCCTGGGTGGCGCCTATCCGTTTGGAGCAGGTAGACAGGACCCCGCCGCTTCCTTGCAGGGTATGGTAGCTTATAACAGGACATGGGAAACAGTAACCAACAAAAACATTGGTATGGATGCAACCCTGTTATCCAATAAACTCAATATTTCGTTTGACTATTTTATTAAACGAAATAAAAACATGTTGATCCCGGTTGCATATCCCTCTCTGTTAGGGGCTGCTCCTCCTACTTCTAATGCGGGTGAACTGAAAACCAGTGGATTTGAAGCGACCATTGGTTGGAACGATAAAATTGGCAATGTTCAATATTTTGCAAAGATACTTTTCAGTGATGCAAAAAATGAAGTAGTTCATTATGGCGGCGAGGATAATTATGTACTGGGTCTGAATACGTTGAAAAACTGGTGGGATCCGCATGTTCGTGAAGGTGACCCATTGGATAGTTATTACGGTTATGTTTTTGACGGGTTAATACGGACACAGAAAGAGTTGGATGATTATAAATTACTGGATGGAGTACCTTCCGATATTGGTATTGGTGATGCAAGATTTAAAGATTTGAACAATGATGGAAAGATAAGCCTGTACAGCGATAAACCGGGCGAAGATGGAGATGTGAAATTTCTGGGTACTACAGCACCCCGTTATGTTTTTGGAATGAACCTGGGCGCCAATTACAAAGGATTTGACCTGGGTGTATTTTTCCAGGGAGTTGGCAAACGTACTTTATTCAGAACAGGCGATTATTCCATACCATGGACCGAATGGTGGAGACAACCACCGGCATTCTACTATGGTAAAACCTGGAACGAAGATCGACCAGATGCACCTTATCCCAAGCTCACTTTTGGAGGCATCCGCTGGTGGAATTATCAGGCATCCACACTTCAGCAAATCAATGCCGCATACATAAGACTTAAGAATCTCCAAATTGGTTATACACTGCCTGAAAGTATTACCCGCAAAGTTGCGATAACAAAAGCAAGGGTTTATTTCAGCGGACAGGATTTATGGGAAGTTCATCATGTAAAAGGTGGCTGGGATCCCGAATCGGCTGATTGGGGCGGTAACTATCCCTTTCAGCGCTACTATGCTTTTGGTATTGATATAACCTTTTAAAATTATTGATATGATACGCTTTAAAAATATATACTTGTATTTTTTGCTTGTCTCTATAATAAATTTGGGATGCAAAAAAAATCTTGACCTTAGCCCCTTAGATAAAATCTCAGATGCTTCCTATTGGAAAACATCCAAAGATTTCGAACTCTTTGCCAATGATTTTTATAACGGCTTGCAGGGAGCGCATAATTATACGGAAAATAATTCTGATATCGCTTTTGGAACAGGAACCGATGCTGCCACCGGCGCCGATAACAGGAGTAAGAGCAATGGTTCTTATCTGCCAAGATCAACGTCGCCTTTGTGGGATAACTCATATAAATACATCCGGGCTACCAATTACCTGTTACAAAAGTCGCAGGAGTCAACGTTGGGTGCAGAAATAGACAGGTGGGTGGGAGAGGCTTTGTTTTTCCGTGCTTATAATTATTGGAACCTCGTAAAGTCATTTGGGGGTGTGCCCAAAATTAATAAAGTGCTGGATGTTACCTCTCCTGAACTGTACACACAAAAGTCTTCCCAGTCAGAGATCATTGATTTTATACTGGCTGACCTTGATGATGCCATCGGTAAACTTCCTTTGCAAAGCCAGTTAACAGGCGATGAGACAGGAAGGGTAACGCAAGGCGCAGCGCTTGCCCTGAAGGCAAGGGCCGCTTTGTATATGGGTACCTGGGCTAAATACCATAACGGCGGAGATGCCGCAAAATATTTAGCGCAGGCCATTGATGCTTCAGAAAAAATGATCGCTTCCGGTGAATACGCATTATTTACGGGCAGGGGAGCCGATAGTTATAAATATCTTTTCATTCTGGAGGGTGATGACAGTAAAGAAGTAATTCTTGCCAAAAGATACTACGCCAACCGGGCAACGCATAACTGGACAAGAGAATTGTGGTTTAATTATATGGTTCCTACCAAAAACATAGCTGATATGTACCTGGCCAAAGATGGATTACCCATTACAAAATCCCCTCTATTCCAGGGATATAGTACACTTACCAGTGAGTTTCAGAACAGGGATCCCCGTATGTCTATGACTTTTATTGTTCCCGGATCTACCATATTTTTTGAAGGCGGCCTTATGCAGCCAACTTATCCTGGGTTTAGCGGAAGCAATGCCACTCGTACAGGTTATATGATCAGAAAGTTCCTGGATGAAACCCTGGATGCTACCCAGTTCAGGGGAGAGTATGATTTCAAAGAGTTCAGGTATGCCGAAGTATTGTTGGTATTAGCAGAAGCTTTATACGAAAAAAATGGTTCTATTTCTGATGCTGATTTAAACCGTACCATCAATTTGATAAGAAGCAGGGCAAATATGCCTGCGTTAACCAACGCTTACGTATCTACCAATGGTTTGGACATGTTAACAGAGATTAGAAGAGAACGTACAGTTGAATTGGCTTTCGAAGGATTCAGGAGAGATGATCTCAGAAGATGGAAAACAGCAGAAACCGTTTTGCCTCAGGCGATCAGGGGAGTTAAATTTGTAGGTACAGAATACCAGACGAGGTACCCCGATTTAAAAGTCGGTCAGGACATCCAGGTGGATGCTAATGGGTTTATAATAGCGGAACCAGCATCTGCCCGTAGTTTTCTTCCTAAACATTACCTGGACCCGATTCCTCTGCAGCAAATTCAATTATCCAAGGGAACACTTACCCAAAACAAGGATTGGTAAAAGAAATTTTAAATACTGTTACCTTTCAAACGCAGAACAATAGGGCAAGGATAGAATTATCCTTGTTCCTTTTTTAAAAGAACAAATTATGAAGAAAGCCTTAGTAATTGTTGGTTTATGGAATCTGTTACTGGGAAGTGCCTTTGCACAGGTGTATAAGGGGCAGATTGAGTTTTCAAAAGTCCCCCTGCCGGCAGGCCATTATCAGGAAGAATATACGTTTGACACCACGCTGAACCCGGCCGCATGGAATTCGCAGAAAAAAGGCATGCATGTATCCTTTGCCTCAACCGATGAATTATACTTCAGAACCGAAGTGCCGGAACTGGAAAAAGAATCCACCACATGGCAGGAAACAGGATGGAAGGGCGAACGCTTAAATACCCAGATACTGGTGTGGTCATCCGATACTCTGAACCAGGTGCGTTTGATTCTAAAAGATTTAAAAAATGCCAGGGGAAAATCCATAACGAAGAACAATTTCCAGGTCAACATGGTTCGCTATGTTACAGGCAATTACCCATACGGAGCTAAAGATGTGACCTGTGGCGCCAGTCCTTATAAAGATCTTTACCTGATGCCCGACAGGTTTGAGTCATTTGACAGGTTTGACTTGCCGGGTAAAACAGTGAGACCTGTTTGGCTTTCCATAGATATTCCTGCAGCAACAGATGCCGGAGTTTACACCGGCACGATCGAAGTGAAATCTGAAAACTATACTGCAAGCCTGGATGTAAAACTCACCGTTCAAAACCAGTTACTGCCCAGGCCTTCTGAGTGGAAACACCGGCTTGACCTGTGGCAAAACCCATGGGCCGTAGCCTGGCAAAGCGATTTAAAACCGTGGTCGGAGGAACACAAATTATTATTGAAAAAGCATTTGAAAATGTATGCCGATGCCGGTGGCAAATACATCACTACTTATGCAGTGCATTCCCCCTGGGCCGACAACTCCTACATGATCGAAGGAGGAATGATTGAATGGATCAAAAGAAAAGAAGGTGGATGGAAGTTCGATTACAGCATTTTCGATGAGTACGTACAACTGGCCATGAGTGTTGGCATTGACAAGGCCATTACCATTTACACGCCCATCCCATGGGGCAACCGCTTTCGCTACATGGATGAAAAAACCGGCAATTATGTGTATGTAACATGGGCTCCTGAAACAAAGGAATTCAAATCTTTCTGGAATATTTTCTTAACCGACCTGAAAAAACACCTGGAACAAAAGGGCTGGTTTGAAAAAACATATATCGGCATCAATGAAAATCCAATGGAGCAAACGCTGGCGGCTATTAAAGTGGTTAAAGAACATTCTAAGAACTGGAAGATCACCTATGCAGGCGACTGGCATAAAGAACTCGATACTTTACTAGATGATTATTCTTTTCTTTATAGCAAAGAATCGGACGTTGATGCGGTAAAGAAAAGAACCGCCCGTGGCCAGACAACGACCTACTATGTTTGCTGTAACCCTCCGGTGCCAAATAACTTTGTTTTTTCCCCACCAATAGAAGGCCGCTGGATCAGCTGGTATACGGCTGCTCACGGCTACGACGGATTTTTGCGCTGGGCTTATGATGCCTGGCCTGCCGATCCTATGAGAGATGCACGGCACATCATGTGGGCATCTGGTGATTGCTACCTGGTTTATCCCGGCGGCAATAGCTGCATCCGGTATGAAAAATTAAGAGAAGGTATTGTGGATTTTGAAAAGATCAGGATACTGAGGGAAAAGGCAGCCGGATCAACGGACACCGGCGTTAAGAGCTTACTGCAACAACTGGAGGAACACTTGAAAATATTTTTGACGGAAAAAGATTTTGAAACAAAGAAGATCACCGCTGATGTGAGCAAGGGAAAAAAGATCATTGAACAATTAACTGAAAAGATGAACCGCTTACTATAAGCCATGCTTATGATAAACAAATTATTGCCTTTGCTGATAGGAGCTTTGTTTACCGTTCCAGCTATGGCGCAAAACGGGGTAAAATGTACAGAATACGATGAATATAAATTAACGCACCAGCTAACCCCTGCAGGACCTGTACCTACCGCTTTCGATCCCAATGGTGTGTATCCCTATATGAGTTATGTGGAAACATCGAACAGGCCTTCACCTAAAAAATACAGGTTTGTTGTTTTGGAAAATGATCATTTGAAAGCTACTGTTTGTCCTGACCTCGGCGGCAAAGTGTATTCTTTGATCCACAAACCATCCGGAAAGGAAGTGCTGTATGTGCCCGATATTATCCGTTACACAAGAATTCTTCCACGGTTCTATTTTGTGGCCGGTGGTATAGAAGTAAGCTTTCCGATTTCCCATTCTCCTACGCAGAATGAAACGGTGCTTTATAAAATCGACAGAACGGCAGGCAGAGTGTATCTAACCTGTGGAGAACGGGAGCTGCGTTTTGGCATGCAATGGTCGGTTGAATATTCATTAGGAAAGAATGATACGTTTCTTACACAAAGAGTGATCTTTCATAACCCGGGAACCATGGCTTATCCCTGGATGTCCTGGTCCAATGCGGCCCTGCCGTCTGAACCGGATACCAAATATGGTTTTCCAAAAGGAAGGGTCTTGTCGCATGCTTCAAAAATTGACAGCATTGATTGGCAAACGCAGGGACCTAAAACCGAAGCGGACATAAAGGAAATGACAGGGTATTTCTGGAAGACAAAAGATGCCAATGCTTTTGGTGCGTACACGCCATCTCTGGGCACAGGTTTGTACCATATTGCGGATGAAAAGATTGCCTCAGGTATAAAACTCTGGAGCTATGGCGTAGGTAATGACAGTACCTGGTCGGTATTGAGTACGGCCGGGCATCAAACCTACATAGAGATACAGGGCGGACCCATTGGCGATCAATCCATTAAGCTGGAGATGGCACCATCACAAACAAGATGGCATGTAGAGTATTGGTATCCTACAGATAGAGAGCTGGATATTTATACATTGAAGCTGCCGGAGCTTAAACTAAGACCTGCCAAAGAAATTCCATTGTTTGGCTGGGCCAGGGAAGGCGAAGTAAAGCTGTGGAATGAACTGGCCCGTGCCTATAAAACAAAAAAAGGCTTACCCCTGCCTCCGCAGCTCCACGAAAATTTATGGGCGCCTTCCGGCATGGAAAACCTGGATGCCGCCTTCAAATGGGCTATCAGTACAACGAATGGATCAACAGCTGCACTCTGGAGTTTGTATTATGGTGCCTGGTTGGCCGGAAGGGGCGAAAGTGAGGCAGCTATGCAAATACTTTCTAAAACAAAAGAAGGCGTTGCAAAAGCATTGCTGGCAAGGTTACTGAAATTGAAAGGTGATGCGGCTGGTGCAAAAAATGCATTTAATGGCATTCAGGAAAACTGGTTGCAAATTCATCCGCAGGTGGTTATTGAAAGAGATAAGCTGTTGCGAAGCCTGGGTACCCAAACTATCCCGGAACGGGAGAAATGGTTATTAAAAGTTGCCGAATTAAAGGATGAATGGATCATTGAAAGGCGGATACAGTTATTGATTGATAAAGGAGCATTTCAACAGGCGAAAGATTTACTGCTGTCCACACCTTTTCAAAAAGTGCATCAAACCTACAGCCGCACCGGCCTATGGATGCAGATCTGTGAGAAATTAAAAATTCCCTGCGATCCTGTTCCGGCACAACTGGGCGAAGACAGGCTGGCCACTTTTGGAGCTTATCGTGAATACGAATGATTGTTAAAAGCTACTTCGCATGAAGGCGTTACTTATTTGCATTTTTATTTTGTTATTGAAAGATTTATCGGCAGCCGATAGCTTGGTAGTGAACTCTCCCGATAAAAAGCTACGTGTTGTCGTACGGTTACAGAAACAGGCAGGCTATTCTATCAGCTATGAAAACTCAGTCATCCTTCAACCTTGTTTTGTTGACCTAACACTCGCTGATGGCAGAAGCTTTTCTGATGACCTGCGCATTCGTAAACATTCTTTTCAAAGGGTAAATGAAACAATCATTTCTCCCGTTCCTGAAAAAAGAAAAAGGATCAGGGATGAATACAACCAGCTTAAAATAGAATTCAAACAGCCTTACACTCTATGGTTTAGAGTATATAACGATGGTGTTGCCTACAGATGGGAAACAAGATTCAAAGATTCGATCACTATAAAGAATGAACTGGCACAGTTTGCATTTGAAACCGGTAAAAAAGTATTGCTGCCCATTGTTGAACCACAGAAAGAAGTAGATCGTTTTCATACCAGTTTTGAAAAATTGTATCAGTTAAAAACCATTGATAGCTTGAATGATTCTGTAATGGCTTATTCACCAGTGCTTGTTGGAACAGGTAATGAAATCAAAATTGCCATTACAGAATCTGACCTGGAAGATTACCCCGGTATGTTTTTAAGCGGGACCGGTAGCAATGCACTGCAGGGGCTGTTTGCAGGGTATCCCTTGGCAGAGAAGATGACAGAAGGAGGGTTTTCACAATCCATTGTTACGAGAAGGGCTGATTACATTGCTAAAACAAGAGGCCGAAGGACTTTCCCATGGCGGGTGTTGATGATCGCTAAAGATGATAAACAGCTGCCGGTGAATGACATTGTTTACCGTCTGGCTTCTCGATCCAGGGTAAAAGATGCTGCCTGGATCCATCCCGGCAAGGGTACAGATGAATGGATCATTGGCATTAATTTATTCAATGTGCCTTTTACGAGCGGTGTCAATACAGCCACGTACAAATATTATATCGATTTTGCCAAACGGTTCGGTTTCGACCGCATTATGATGGATGCGGGATGGAGCAATTACAATGACCTGTTCGATATTAATCCTGCCATCCACATGGACACCATTGCAGCTTATGCAAAAGCCAGTAACATAAAATTGAGCATGTGGACACTTTGTTCTACGCTTGACAAACAATTAGACAGTGCATTAAAGCAGTTTAATAAATGGGGGGTTGATTTTATTATGACCGATTTTATGGACCGGGATGATCAGCCTATGGTGAATTTTTATCACCGCATTGCAAAGGCCTGCGCCGATCACAAGATCATGATCATGTATCATGGAGCCTTTCCTCCAAAAGGCTTCAACCGCACCTGGCCGCACGCGGTAACAAGAGAAGGAGTGCTGGGTTCTGAATACAATATCTGGAGCAATAAGCCAACGCCGGAACATGACGTAACACTTCCTTTCACACGAATGCTTGCAGGTCCACTGGATTACGAACCTGGCTTATTGGATAACGCTACTAAAGAACAGTTTCGGTCAATTGCCGGAAGAGTCATGAGTCAGGGAACCCGTTGCCATCAGCTGGCTATGTTTGTCGTGTACGATAGCCCTATCCAGCTGTTTTCAGGCAACCCTTCGCAGGGGTTGATGGAGCCGCAGTTTATGCAATTGCTGGGAAGCATACCTACAACATGGGATGAGACAAGAATTTTAGAGGCCAGCGTTTCAGATTATATTATTACAGCAAGAAGAAAAGGAGAGGTCTGGTATATTGGTGGCATGACAGACTGGACTTCACGGGAGTTTGACCTGTCATTGGATTTTCTGGATGCAGGAACCTACAAAGCAGAATTATGTATAGATGGTATGAATGCCGAAACCTATCCTTCCGATTATCTGATTAAGACCTTTGATTGGCAAAAAAAACAACCTTTGAAAATTAACATGGCTTCAGGTGGAGGATTTTTATTGAAATTGTCAAAAGGAATCAACTAAATCTCTTTGTGTTTAAAATTTCTCACAACGTTGTTTTCTGTTTTGGCTAAAAGGTTTTTTTGGGTTCTCCGTTTCCAGGTAAAAAATACTATTGCACAAACACAAAACAAACCTGCCATCCATTTCCATGCAAGCGGCTTATTAATACTGATTGCATCAGACCTTCCCGTTAAAACCGGCGCTGCCCAGTAATACGGTAACTGTTTTTCCCTGGTGGCTGTTTTGATAAATTCCAGTTTTGCTTTTTGTAAAGCCACATCCACCGGTAATTCTTTGGCCAGCCATTTATAGAAAAGCTCCGTAAGCCGGTAAGTGGATTCGTTATCTACCTGCCATAAATTAGTAACTGAAGAAGGAATGCCAAGAGCTGCAAATCCGCGGCTAAAGCTGAACACCCCTTCGCCCAGGTATAATTTCCCGGTGCCCGTCTCACAGGCCGACAAGACGATTAGCCTGGTGGCGGGACTGCTTTCATAAATCAGATCGGATAAGAGTAATGCTGAATCCCTGAAATAGATCATCGGTTCAGCATTATATCCGCTATCAGTAGCATGGGTATACAACTGGATAATTTTATAACGGTGAAACTGTTGTAAAAAATTGCTCCTCGATGCATTTTCGGCAATTAAATTATTGGATTGGGGAAACCAGGCTTTGGCCTGCTGCAACGATTTGTCGCTGCCAGGCAAAGCGGCCAGGTTCAGGCTGGGCGCATATTGCAATGGCGCCATGCCTATGAATGAAGAAGTGGTGGGACTGGTAGTACTACTAAATGAATTGAGCAGGTAGCGGGCCGAATAGGTGTAACTCACTGCATGTTCGTCAATAAAAAACGAAAGCGGTTGCGTACTGATTACAAGGGCCTCAAAAGGAAAATATTGTTTGTCCGGTGAAATAATTATACGGCCCTTTGGCAAACGGACCTGTTGGAAAAGAAGTTGATAAAACTGGCGGGAGATTTCTAAAAAACTGCTGTAGTTTTTATTTAAAAACGAGGGGTTTGAAATATGTTTGATGAATAATCCGGAAAGGTTGTCAAATATTGATTTATTTGTTTTTTGTAACTGAATATAAGTTGGCATTATCAGTAAGGTATAAACTGCGCTGTCTCCTTCAAAAATTTCCATCAAAGCCTGGTGATCATTCAAAATATTTTTTCGTACATCGGGTAAGGAAATGAAACCGGTGTCCAGGAAGTTTTGATAATAAAGCGGGTTGCTGGTACGGATGGATTCCTGCAAACGATCTAGTTGTTGCTTCTTGGTAAAAAGTTCGTTTTGTAAGGTGCTGTCGGCTAAAGATTGACCAGCTGCGAGTTTTCTTTGCAGAAGTAGAATGTTTTTTTTGAGTTGTGTTTGTTGCTGAATCTCTTTTTGTTTCTGCCAGTGTTGTTCGTTCAGTTGGTCGGATAAAAGCACGGCCCTGCTTTTTTCAAAAAAATAAAAAGCGGTTACCGGGTTGTGTGCCAGGTAACAGGCTTCAATGGCATTTTCATACAGGCGCCTGCTATCGCTTCTCCACAAAAGTTTTGATTCAGGATCTTTTTGCTCCTGCCTGATGCGGTCAAGCAGTTGGTCAGTTGCTTTAAATATTAGAATCGCCTGCCTGACGTCTTCAATTTGTGCCTGTTCCCTATATCGCTGCAGGTAAGCATTGCCCTTATCTAATAATAGTCTTGTGAGGTAATTAATTTTTTTAAAACTTATAATTTCATCACCGAAATAGCGTAAAAGATCTGTTTCATTAGTGCCGGGTTTTACCTGGTCAAAAGCCAGATGAAAGTGATGAAAAGCAGAATCGTACTGTTTTTTGCGGACAAATACATTCGCCATTTTGGCGTGAATGTCCATTGTTTCAAAAATATCAAACCTGTTGAGGCGGGGCTCTTTATTGGTGAGGGTAAGGGCTTTTTTGTAGCAAGCCATGGCTTTGTTATTGTCATTGAAATGGCTATAATAAATAGTGTAGCCAATGTCTTTTAGTGTTTGTTTGCAATTAAATGTATGTCCGGCTTTTTGGTCGTATTTCAGTGCCAGTTTATAAAAGGAATGCGCTTTTTCAATATTGTTTTTATTTAACTGCACTTCTGCCAGCTGCGAATACGTAGTGCCTAAATAATTGGTAAGCCCTGCTCTTTTAAAGGCATCTACTTTGTTGATCAGGAGCTTTTCAGCCTCTGTAAAGTTTTTCAGTTTCATAAGTGCAATAACCTGCCATCCGAAACCGCTTGAAACATACATATCGCCTACTAATTGTTCTTCTGCTGTATTGTTGATCTTATATTGCTCTGCCAGCGATTGACATCGCAACGCATAATCAATGCACCGCTTGTAATCTCCTATGTCAAAATAATAAAGGATGAAAGTGAAGATGGCGGTAAGAGAGGCCCTGTCCACATAATTTAGCCGCATGGCTATAGCAGAACAACTGTCAAGTGCTTTCATTTTTTCAGAAAAATTGCCCAGCGAATCATAGGAAAGAGATAGCCGGTAATACTGAATAGGCAGGGAGGTGAGCTTTACGGATGGCTTGCCGGCATGGGCCGAAAGAAGGTCAATGGCCAGCCGGCGATAACGTATGGCTTTTGCATAATCTCCCTGCTGCTGATAAACGCCGGCAAGGGAATTTAATAATAAAACATGGGTTGAATCATTCCTGTAAGGACACGTAGTCATCCTGGAGAGATAGCCTTGCAGTTCTTCAAGTTTTGGCCCTGCAGGAATGGTTGATTCATCGAGGTCGGTAAGCCGTTTATATAAAAAGGCTTGGTCGGGACATTGTGCTGTTACAACAAGATTGATGAAAAAAACACAAGCGATCAAACTAAAAATAAATTTTTGCATGGCTTGTATTTTATACGTGATAAATTGCTTCCGATTACATTCTTACTGCATTTATAAATTTGAACAGGCCTTGCTTTTTCCTGATAACCGTACTTTATTTTTAGCCGGATGTAACTTCAATAGATCCCTGATAATTTTTTTCAGATCCGGCATTACCCCAATTTTATCTATCGCCCTGCCATTCGCCGAAGGCGTTCCATGGGCTTCATCGCTAAAAAAGGCGCGGACTTGTGAAGGACTTAACCTGCAATGCAGGTTGGCTTCTGCAATACCTTGCAAAGCAATGGCAACTCCAGTGATAATAGCTGAGGCGCTGCTGGTGCCACAGAAGGTTGTGGTATAACTGTTAGTGGTATTTTCAGATAAGCTGGGAAAGCCTCCGGCCGTTACCACGTTTTCTCCCCAGGCATAACAATCGATCCTGCTTCCAAAATTAGTATAGCCCATCTTTTTATGTGGAGCGCTGCTCCCTGCTGCAGCAACTGCTATGGCGCCTGAATCCCTGAACGACGCACTTGAACGGTTTAGAACGCTACAGCCATCCCTATTGGTGAAAAGATCAAGATCATGTCCGGAGACGTTATTGCCGTTTCCGGCCGGTTCAATAACGGTAATGCCTAAAGCTGTAGCCAGGCGTATGAGTTGAAAATTGACATCGTAGATTTCTACAGGCATCGCTTTCTTTGTGCCGGGATCATAAGCCTGCGATTCTATTAAAAGAACATCTCCATAATCAAGATGGTGAATGGCAGCAAGGATGGCATCGGCCATATTAAAATTTCTGCCAGGCCGCCACTGTGATATGACATAACCCTTTGCCTTTGGTGTAATTCCTGATCGGGCCATATTCTTACGCTGCATGTGAATAATGCCGAGTACGGCCGTGCCATGATTCCGGGAAGAAGGATGATTCAGGCCGGAACAGGGAAGTATTTCTACCGGAACATTTTCATGATCTGTGACCCAGCCCTGTTCAACCGCGATAAATTTTATATTGCTGCAACCATCTCCGCCTTTGTACCTCCACGCATATTTTGCATTAATGCCAGCGGGAGCAGGGTCTAAATGGCTTTGGGGGATGTTTACCGAAGAATTAAGGGCCACAGCTGAAGGTGAATAAACAGGGTTCGTTTCCAAATAAATCTTTTCAATGGCTTTATTTGCCATTAACTTTTCCAATGCGTGTTGAGCCGTTGTTTTAGTACTAAAATCGAGAGCATAATAATTTAAAAAATTGTGCGGATGGTAATTAATATCCCTGGCTTTTGCCTGGCGTACCAGGTTGATAATCCTTTGCGGAGAAATGGAAGGGAAAAGCCTGTGAAAAGAAAGGCCGGGCATTAGGTTGTTAGTTTCCATCCATTGACCCGGCTGCTTATTTGGGAACAAGCTATGGTCTTCCTTACTTACATAAAACGCATCCTGAAATTTAATTACGATTCTATAGATAAGTTTGGAATCAACGGCTTTGTGTTCCATTGTTTTTATGGTTCTTTTTAAATAAGAAAAGCAATGGCGCTTGTTTAAAAGTTTTCACCGGAAGCAAAAACCGTTTGGCGTTTGGGCGGCGGTGGGAGGGGCGGATCGGAGGATGCAGCTGCAGCAGTGACAACGGCTGGTAAAGTGTACGTAACCGGATTGTCCTCCGGGTTTAACAAAGGATCGAGCATAACCTTCACTTCTTTGTCATTTGCCCATTGCAAGTCAACCTTGTGACGTTTAGTTTTTTCCACTCTATCAACATTCGCATCATGATAAGCCACGTAACCTTCCCAAAATCCTTTATAGTAGGTTCTTTCTGCATCGTTTTTTGCATTTTTAAAATTGACAGTAAACCAATGTTCGAGGGACATAAATAAAAGTTTAAGGTGATAAAATAGCGTTACCATCTTTTCAGCCATTGCGCTGCGGTTTCCCTGCCTTCCAAATCCTGTTGCACAACCACCTCCAGCAATTGTTTGGCTGTTTGTTTATCGCCGGGCAGGTTGCGCTTTAAAAGGGTAGTAGCTTGTAAAAATGCTCCCGGGTTTGCATAGAGACCAGGTTGGTCTTTCAGAAGTTTAAAATAGTATATTGCTTTGTCGTACTGTTGCAGGCGAAGAGAAGTAATGCCTGCATATTTTTTTGCGGCAAAATCTGCACTGTCTAAGGTAATCAATTTTTCAAACTGTTGTAAGGCTTCTTTCAGGTGGCCTTCGTTATAATAGCGCAACCCTTTTTGAAGCTCGTCTTCCCGGTTGCTCATGGTGACCCCAAGCGTTTCAAAATTTTGGCTGATATAATTTTCAGCCAATTGCTGAGGTGATGCCGGTTTTATAAAAAGATACCAGCAAATGATCAGTCCTGCCACCATAGCAGCTGCGGCCATATAAGGCCATAATCTCCGCACCGGTTTTTCCTTTTGCAAAAAACTATCCGGATCAGTACGGGCATATATTTCCTTAAACCTTGATTTTTTATTTTCCGCCAATTCCTCTTTCAGCGCTTGTTTCACAGAAAGATAAAAAGCCACTTCCCCCGCAAAGGCAGGATCTTCGCTGATCCGCCTTTCAAACTCTGTTATTTCTTCAGGGCGTTGTGCTCCCTGAAAGTAGTGATCAATGTATTCCAGGCTGTTTTTCATAACTAAATGTGGTCTTCGTTTTTATATAGCAGCTTTAATTTTTGCAGGCACCTTAAGCGGCTGGTTTTAACAACTTCAGCAGTTTTATATCCCATAGCTGAGGCAATTTCTTTATCGCTAAATCCTTCTGCCCATTGCTGCAGCATCCGTGCACAGTCGTCACCTAATTGGGCTAGCCGCTGTTTCAGTAGGTCAAAATCCGTTTTGTCAATAAGCTTCTGTATAATGGATTTTACAGGGTCTTTAACTTGAAATTGACTATCTGCTATCTCTGCTGTCCGGTGTACACTACTTTTATTAGTCGTTTTTTTTCGAAGCAGGTCAACACATTTGTTATGGAAGATTTGGTACAGCCAGGTTTTTAAAGAGGCTTTCCCCTGGTACGTGCCATCTGATATTTTTTCTATCCCGGTAAGAATGGTGTCGGCGTAAGCGTCAAAAGCATCATCCTGCAGAAGATTATATTTCTGCATTCCCTCACGAATGAAATAAGAATAAGCGTTGAATAAACGTTCCTCGCCCCTGGTTTTTTCAACTCCGACCTTGTGTAAACTATCTATCAGTTCGCGGTCGGGAGCATTGAAAAAGGATCTGGCAAAGTTCACCTGTAGTCTTTGCTTCTAAATTACTAAAATAAGAAGGCAAAAAAGTTCCCGATCCATGTTTCCTTTTTTCAGGGGATTGCGACCAATAAAGCAGATACATTTTCAAGCACAGCAATCCACCCAACCAAAACGCCCTGATCCTGTTCAGGTTCATCAATCAAAAAAAGCTTATGAAAAAGGTCTTTAAAATTTACCCCGCCTTGTTCATTCTCGGTCGCAACCAACAAAGGAAGCCGGTTATTCATATTGGTAAATTGTGGAAGGGTAGTTTAAACCGCGACTCGAAAGAAGTGCTCTTTAACGGGCATCCACAAAGATGCCATGGTGATTGCCGGCTTAATACCGAAGGAACACTGGTTTTCATACATATCAGTTCGGCCGTTTCCTGCTCTTCTACTGTGAACTTGCCTGAAACCATATTTACTTTATTGGAACCGGTAAGGCATAAGGGAAGATGCTATACGCTTACTTATCTGCCTGTAAACAACTAAACCAAATTATTTACCAATAAAATTATTTACCATGAAAAAGATTTCTTTTTTCCGCGTTGTTCCTCTCGCTTTTTTAATAGCCGGGAGTGCTGTTGCCTTTTCACAGGCCGGTAATGAAATTGCTGCTTTAGGCATTTCGGGGAAACCGGAAGCCTATGGTCGTGCCATACGGATAGTTACCGGGCCGGCAGAGAAGGCCCTGGGTATTTTTCATGCCATGTTCGGTAATGCCCGCAATGTATTCTGGACAACAGAAGGTAAGGGGCTCCTTGTTGTATATTTTGAAACAGAAGGTAAAAAAAATAGGGCTGGTTTTGACAAAAAGGGAAATTTAGATTACACGATAAGTTATTACCGCGAAGATCAGTTGCCTAAACCCATTTTGCTTAAGGTAAAACAAACCTATTTTGGCAAAAGCATCTTTGGTGTAACAGAAGTTAATTACCTGGGCGTTACGGCTTATGTAATTATTCTCGAGGACAAAACCTCCTGGCTGCACATAAAAATAATTGGAGATGAAATGGTAGAAGAAAAAGTATTTCTAAAGGGCTAAAACATTTTCCCCCCTGATATCATACGCGGGCCTTGTCCCTCCCGTCCTGGGAGGGATTTTTTTGGTTGCTTATGCTTCCGGTTTCCACTTGCCAGTCAAAGAAAGTTGCCAGGTTATCATAAATGATTACCCTGGTTAGTTTTCAACCTCACCCCCACCGTCACTCTACTGCTGGCAGAGTCGGTCTTCCCCTCTCCATGTGGAGAGCGTGGCAGGTCCTCCGCACAGCGGAGTATGAACTGGGGTGAGGCAGTAATAAGTAAAGCGAACCGGTACCCTGAATTACTGAAAGCAGGTAAAATAGTCGCATTAATCTAACTTGTTTCTTCGTGCTCATTGCAGATCGTAGTACAAAGCTGCTGCTCCCAGTATGCCGCTGTTCTCCAGCTCGGAAACTTTTACCTGCAGGCGTTCGGCGGCTCTTTGAAAGGCAAATGTTTGAATACTCTGCCACATGGCTTCTGAAAAGTAGGGGAATGCTTTTCGCACGGAACCACCGAGAACAATAAGATCCACATCCAATGCAAACAGGATGGCTTTGATGGCGCTGCCCAAATGTGTTCCCATTTCGCCATACATTTTCAATGCAGCAGCATCACCTTTTGCGGCACGTTCAAAAACAACTTCTCCATCCGTGCCGTAAACATTTTGAAAAAACTGCCCGCTGGCATAATATTCATAACAGTGTTCTTTGTATTCCATCATCCCAAATTCACCGGCGCCGCAGTTATTGCCTGCATACAGTTTTTTATTGATGATGATGCCCGAGCCCAATCCGGTTCCAATGGTGAGCCCAACCATGGAGTTACTTTCCTGTCCCTTGCCAAAATAATATTCACCCAATGCAAAACAATTGGCATCATTGTTAATGATAACGGGTAGCCGGTAACGTTCCTGCATTAATTTTTGTAAAGGAACTTCTTTCCACGAAGGAATATTTACTACGTCAAAAACGGTTCCGGTGGCGGCATCCACCAGGCCGGGTACGCCAATGCCGATGGCATGAACGGCATCATTCATCAGGGTATCGGTAAGTTGAAACAATTGCTGCAGCACTTCTTCGGCGGTGCCCTGGGAAACAATTTTTTGTTGCAGCACGCCGGGCAAATGATGGCCCTCTACCATTCCTCCGCGGATGTTGGTTCCCCCCAGGTCAATACCTATGATTTTTTTATTGGTCATGCTTAGTTTGGTTGATGAATTGAGCGGCTGCCGCATCAAGATAAATTTTTAACCCGGGATGTTGTCGCAGCAAACTGGCCGGCAATTGTTCCGAAACTTTTTCTTCTAAAATTTTTTTTACAATGCCTGCTTTATGTGCGCCGCTCACTAACAGAACCACATACCGTGCTTCCGTGATGTTGGCCAATCCCAGGGTGATACCATGTGTAAGAGAGCGGGGAGAGTTAAAATATTTCTGACCTACTTTTTGCGTTTCAGCAGCTATTTCGGTTACATGCGAAGGCAGATGCGCAGAAGTGCCGGGTTCGTTCATTCCAATATGACCATTGGTGCCGAGTCCTAAAATAGCCACATCAATGCCGCCATGTTGCTCAATAAATCTTTCCGTGCGCTGGCACTCTGCTTCCAGGTCCGCTGCACGCCCGTCAAAAAAACAGATCTTTTCTCCTTCAATTTTTAATGGTTCAAAGAATTGCCCGTCTAGGTGATAGCGACAGCTTCCTTCATCGCTTCCGTTCATGCCGGCCCACTCGTCCAGTCCAACAAAATGCCAGTCATCAATACTGAGTTCTTTCTTATTCACTTTTGTTACGATCTCTTTATACAAACCTGCTGGTGTATCACCGGAGGCAATACACAATAATTTGTTTGCTGAAGATTGCATCAGGGAGATCACATCAGCTGCGGCCTGTTTTGAGAGCTCTTCGTATGTATCGCTTATAAAAATCTGCATTTTAATTTTTTTGGGATGGTTAAAGATAAAGGCCTTATGGTATTTGTGGATAATGCAATGAAAACTTGCTTTGTTTTTGTTGTCAGCTGCATTCAAGCCTTCTGCTGTCAGCTTTCAGCAATCAGAAGGAAGACTGCAAGCTGTTTGCAAAGTCTGAAAACTGACAGCCGGTAGCTCCATAGAATTACCAAACGCACAAGTAAGTCCACAACGAAAGTCCAATAGTAGCAACGCAGAATTTAAAAGCACTGAAACGATTTTTTGCACTGCGACATTCCGGAAAGACTAAAAAATCTTTATCTTACGATCATACTCCTATCTTAAATTCTATTCTATGCCCGGCGACTCCCTGCAAATAAATATCAATTCAAAAGGTGCACAGCAAAACAGGTATGATGCCATTGTAATTGGCTCCGGCATCAGCGGCGGATGGGCCGCCAAAGAATTGTGCGATCATGGACTGAAAACACTGGTGCTGGAAAGAGGAAGAAATGTGGAGCACAAGAAAGATTACCCAACTGCTACCAAGGCGCCGTGGGAGTTCAAACACCGCGGGCAAATGACAAAGGAATTTTTGCAGGAGAATCCATTGATCAGCAAGGCCGCTGGTTTTGGAGAAGACACCGCGCATTTTTTTATCAAAGACAAAGACCATCCTTACATACAGGAAAAACCTTTTGACTGGATACGCGGCTACCAGGTGGGTGGCAAATCCTTAACATGGGGAAGGGCCTGCCAGCGCTGGAGCCCGTACGATTTTACCGCGCCGGCCCGTTATGGTTATGGCATTGAATGGCCTATTAGTTATGATGAAATTGCTCCCTGGTATTCGCATGTAGAAAAATTTATTGGGGTGTGCGGCACCAAAGATGGCATTGATGCTATGCCGGATGGTGAGTTTCTTCCGCCCTTTGATTTGAACTGTGGCGAAGCACATATTCAGCAAGCTATTAAGGCCAACTATAATGACCGTCATTTGGTGCATGCCCGTTGGGCGCATTTAACGCAGCCCGAAGAAATTCATACACAGCAGGGCAGGGCACGGTGCCAGGCACGGAACCTTTGCATGCGGGGTTGTCCTTTTGGGGGGTATTTCAGTTCGGTGTCGTCTACCTTGCCCTGGGCAAAGAATACAGGCCACCTTACCGTGCGTCCGTTTTCGGTGGTGCACTCAATTATTTACGATGAACAAAAAGGGAAGGCAGTTGGTGTGCGGGTGATTGACAGTAACACCAAAGAGACAACCGATTTTTTTGCACGGATCATTTTTGTAAATGCTTCTGCGTTAAACAGTAATCTCGTTTTGCTCAACTCTACTTCCAAACGCTTTCCCAATGGGTTGGGAAATGACAGTGGACTACTGGGTAAATACGTGGCGCACCATAACTACAGGGCTTCGGTGAATGGACAGTTGCCGGGCATGGAGGATAAATATTTTTATGGCAAGAACCCAACAGAACCGATCATTGCCAACTACCGCAACCTATACAAGAACGATATGGATTATGTGGGCGGCTTTACCACCTTCATGGGTGCTTATCGTGGCCGAAGTGATGGTGAGTCGTTGGAACAAACCATCGGCGGTGAGTATAAGGATGCTTTGTGTGAACCGGGTGGTTGGGGCAGTTATATGTATATGCAGGGCGAGACCATTCCAAAGGAAAGCAATCATGTGCGGTTAAGTAACGATCAGAAAGACCAGTGGGGCATTCCCTTGCTGGTGATGTCGGTTGATTATGATGATAACGATGAAAAGATGATCAAAGATTTTTTAACGCAAAGCGCCGAAATGCTGGAGAAGGCAGGAGCGAAGAACATCAGTCAGTACGATAACCACCAGGCGCCAGGACTGGATATTCATGAAATGGGTGGCTGTCGCATGGGCAAGGATGCTAAAACTTCTTTGCTGAACAAATGGAACCAGCTGCACCATTGTCAAAACGTTTTTGTAACCGATGGCGCCTGCATGACCAGCACGGGCAATCAAAGTCCTTCTATTTTGTATATGGCCTTAACGGCAAGGGCGGCTAACTACGCCGTGGAGGAGATGAAGAAGGGGAATTTGTAAGAGAGTTTGTAGTTTGTGGTTTGTAGTTTGTAGTTTCTCCGCCCGGTGCTATGCGCTGGCTTAAGTGCTTAGCAGAGATGCGGGATTCCTTACCAGTTTATGGCTGTTGGTTTTTATATCGTCTCCCTGTGTTGGGAGGCCGTGTTTGTCGTCTCATAGTAAAGGGTTACTGCACCGCAACCAAAGGTTTTTGTTTTTAAGAGCTTTAGCGTCATGCTGTCATGTATGTTTTTGAACAAAGGCAAGCCGCTTCCAACAATAACGGGATGGACACAGAGCTGGTATTCGTCAATCAACTTAAGTTTCGTTAAGGATAGGATCAAACCGGGGCTGCCCACTAAAATGTCTTTCCCCGGTTGTTGCTTGAGTGCTAAAACTTCCTGTTCAAGGTCTCCATTTGCCAGCTTTGCACTTTGCCATTCCACCTTTTTCAGCGTGCGGGAAAAAACAAGTTTGGGAGTGTTGTCCATGATCAGTGCAAATTCGTTCATTGCCTTGTTGCCGGTAGGATTTTTTACCACGGCTTGCCAATATTCCATAAGCTGGTAGGTTGTCCTTCCATACAGAACGATATCTGCACTACGTAACAGGTCAGCGTAATGTTGATGTATTTCTTCATCAGGAATTATTGCCGTATGGTCGCAAAACCCGTCAAGTGTCATATTGATGGCTGCAATTAGTTTTCGCATAGTATTTTGATTAATTCAACCATCTGATTTCTGTTGCTTTTCGCAGTGAGGTTATTGCACCTATATCATTGCCTTCTTTGTAATTAAACTTTTAAGTAGCTTCTTTAAAAGCCGGCGTGGCTCGGTCTTCAACTCCCTGACGAAACAATTATTTTTCTCTTGTATTTCTGCTTACGATCCAATAGTACCTGTCCTGACTTTTCCAGCCCGCTGGTAATTGGCGAAAACCACCCCACCTGGTGTAATAGTGCTTTCTTTTAATTTAAATGCTGCCGGGATCGTGCCATCTCCAAAAAACCTTTTTCCTGTGCCAAGAGTCAGCGGGTGAATCATTAGCCAGAGTTCGTCCACTAAATCATTCTTCAGCAGCAACTGAATGAGCTCACTGCTGCCCCAAACTTTAATGTCAGAACCATCTGAACTTTTGAGTTTTTTGATATCTTCCAAGCTTTCGAGGAAAACCGAGTTTTTCCAATCTGACTTTTTCCTGGTCGTGGACAGGACGTATTTGGTAATCTCATTGATACCTGGCCAATTATCTGCATGTTCAGGCCAATAGTTCTCCCAAATCTCAAATGTTTTTCTGCCCAGAAGAAGGTCTGCAGGTTGCATGTGTTTTTTCATGACCTTACCAGAAACTTCGTCACCATAAGGGGCCACCCAACCGCCGTATTGGAAACCGCCCGATGTATCTTCCTCAGGTCCACCAGGTGCTTGTATGACCCCATCTAATGTAATAAACGATAAAGCGATTATTTTTCTCATGTTGTGTTACCTCCCTTATAATGTAATCCTTAAATGTTTCTTCAAAATTGGTTCTGTTGCAATACCCGCCTCAATGACTTGACCGAACAGACAAATTTCGCTAATAAAGATCGTGCTGGTGCGGTGTAAATGCGCCATTCTTAATGGCTGAATACGACAAGTGGAGTTGCTATAGCATGCTGCTAACGTTACACAACTGACTGGTTGTTAGTGCCGGTTAGCTGAATACATATTCTTCACCCATATTGCTTGAAGCCAATGATAGCCGCTGCAGCAGAAGAAATTAATAAACCTTAATCCTTTTGGGCAACAGATCAACACTGAAAACACATGCGGTACATAAAAGAAACAAAGGAAAGAAAAATATAATCCTAATGCCCCATATCCCCCAAAAGTTGTTTACGTACGCATCTGAAGGGTCTTTTGGATTGTATATTACTTCCACAGAGCTGCCAATACTGACCATCTCATACATAAAGGATCGCGCAGTAAACCGTACCATGTACTTTTTAGTCTCAAAATAAATAATAGGATAATGTTCTGTTCTTTTTCTTAGCTGCTTGTCCGTGGTACCACTTACTTGGGCTACTGTTCTCTTATAAGTGAGCACCTTGTAAAGTTGAGGCAAAACAAAACCGCTGAGGGTTATCAAAATAACGAGTATGTAAAGTTTGTATTTATTTACGGACACTTTGATAATTTGCAGCTTACTCAAAAATATACGAAAGTTTTTCCCCTTCCAATTTCAGAACTATTGCCTTTCGCACGAGTGTTCGCCGCAGTATCTAAACATTTAAGGTATTTACGCAGCACCCGTCGTACCACAATCATTTCTCTCATACGTTTCCGGGTCCGCTCTGCACAAATCCTGCGCTGGGGGACTTGGAAAGGAAAGAAAAATTTCACTGAAACTGCAGATACCATGTGGGAGGCTCGGCGGCAAAGGAGGAAGAACCCAAAGCTGAAATTTTGTTCGTCGCACCGCTGACGCAAAACTCACTGTTGGCTGCATGTGTTATAACAGGATTGCTTGAGCATCAACTTCAAAAGGATCTAATAGCAATCACATAGTTTTCGTCGGACTTTTCAATCCTTAGCTGCCTTCCGTCGTAGAAGCTCTGTACCCAAGCTTCCTCGGAACTAGCTTCATTAGAGCTCCAGTAATATCTTTCGTCGAAGTCTCCAATCTTTTTGTTATTCTGAAATAACAAATTCAGTTCTTGTTTTGAGGGTAAATACCAGTCATCATAAGTGTTCCCTTCGACGATGGTTGAAAAGTCAATACATGCTTTTGCTGCAAAATTGCCTGTTGGATTGTCACCCGTTAGCAGATTAACAATGCTAACAGTATTTTCTATGCCTTTATATTTCCTCTCTTCTTCTGTAGTTCCTGTTATTTTGTTCTTACCATTAGACCACGAAAGTAGCTTTCTGTGCTCGGGCTTCGCAACTATTAGTCCATGCTTGCCATCGTCTGATAGGAAAAAGATAATTCCGCCAACATAATATTCGCCAATGAAATGAGTTGTATCAGACAACTGTCCACCTTTATAATGATTATTTCCAAATTTCGATGAGAATGAAAGAAATAATGCACCAAAAGCCAATGCAAATAAAATCGGTTTCATGCTTTTTGAATTAAATACTAAGCTTATTAATCGTTCTTATTGGTTTGCACTTTTTTTGAAGAACATTATAGGCAACACACTAATTTATGTTATTACACGCAACCTATAAAAAAAAATTATTATTTATATTCAATTTCTTCATCTTCATTAGGTGTTGTCGTTAGCACAATCCGCTGCATTCTACTTTTGTATTTAAACAGTTCACCCACTGCTACTGCCCGGCCAAAGCCTGCCTTGTTTTTGGCAACGAATTTTTCGAAAAATTTCTCTTGATCCCTTTCACCAGCTCGAACCAGCCTACCGAAACAAAGCCAATCGCCATACAAATCAATAACTGGGAGAAGTTCAGGGATTCAAATCCAAAGAACCGTGTTAGCGGCGGCACAAAAAGCAACAGGCCCGTAATGAGTACGGTGATGCTGATAATGAGCAACACTAAATTGTTTTTATACCGTAGGGTAGTGATAACCGAATAATAAAACGAACGGTTGACCAGCGTTAAAAAGATATTGGCTGTAATAAGCGTGGTGAAAACCATGGTACGGGTAAGGGCTTCATTATAACCCTGGCTAACCGCATGCTGGTACGCCGTTAAGGTTCCTGCCGTGATGACCAATCCCTGCAGAATACTTGTCGCTAATTCTTTCCAGCTAAAAAACGTGGTAGTAAAAGGCCGTGGTTTCTGCAGCATGGTATTTTTTTCCATCGGCTCGTTTTCATACATGATAGAACAAGTAGGCCCCATGACCAGTTCTAAAAAAATAACGTGAACGGGAGAGAAGATGTTGGGATAGATCCATCCCAGCGCCAGCGGCAGGAATACGGTAAGAATGATGGGAATATGAATGGATATGATGTATTGAATAGCTTTTTTCAGGTTGGCGTAGATCTTCCGGCCCATGGCCACCGCATCCACCATTTTTGAAAGATCATCGTCCACCAACACCAGCGAAGCAGCCTGCTTGGCGATCTCTGTTCCTTTCTTACCCATTGCAATACCAATATGGGCGGCTTTCAATGCAGGGCCATCGTTTACGCCATCGCCTGTCATGGCCACAATTTCATTGTTTGCTTTTAGTGCATTAATGATCTTTAGTTTGGCATCGGGAAACATGCGGGTGAACACATTGGTATCTGTAACCTTTTCCTGCAATTCGACATCTGTCAATTGCATCAGTTCATCGCCCGTTAAACTTTTTTCATAACCCTTAAAGCCTATTTGTTTGGCAATAGCGGTAGTGGTAGCGGCATTATCGCCTGTAACAATTTTCACGGCAATGCCTGCCTTATAAAAATCGTCCAACACGCCCCCGATGTTTTTCTTGGGAGGATCGTAAAAAGCAATAACGCCTTTAAACTGAAACCTGAGTTCCTGTTGTGCTGCCGGAAAATTGTTGCCGCTGAATTGCGCTTCGCCAACACCCAGCACACGGTAACCATCTACTGTCAGTACTTTAATGGCATCGTGTATTTGCTGTTTTTGAAGCAGGGTAAGGTCCGATACGGCCATCAGCGCCTCCGGTGCTCCCTTGGCTGCCACAATGCGATGGCCGGACGCATCTTCAAACACATGCGTCATCATCGGCGGCTTTCCACCCAACGGATATTCATGTATCATTTTGTACCGGGGCCTTTCATCTTGTTTTGTTATGCCGGTGTATGTCTTGTGCAGGGCTGTTTCCATGGGGTCGAAGGGGATGGGCTCACTGGCCCACATGGCTGTTCTGATCAATTCTTTTTCTTCATCCCTCATGCTATTTTCAGGGTCGGAAATTTTATTGTTTGCCAGCGCATACATCTTTGCCAGGCTCATTTTGTTTTCGGTAAGTGTACCTGTTTTGTCCGTGCAGATTACCGTGGCGCTGCCCAGGGTTTCAACCGTCTTCATTTGTTTTACCACGATGCCCATCTTCATCAACCGCCAGGCCCCCAGTGCCATAAAGGTGGTGAAGGCCACCGGTATTTCTTCGGGCAGAATACTCATGGCCAGGGTCAGCGCTTTCAGTAAACTGTCCAGGATGCTAAAGGAATGAAAGTAGTTGATGGCCCATACGATCAGGAAAACAATCGCCCCGGCAATCACCATCTTTTTTACAAAATTGGTGATCTGTTTTTCCAGGGGTGTTTTTTCGTCTTTAATATTTTCAAGGCTCTTTCCGATCCTGCCCAATTTGGTTTCATTGCCAATGGCGGTAATGGTGGCAATAGCCAGCCCGCTGGCTACCGAGGTGCCCTGGTAAATGAAATGGTCTTCTGTGGCCGCGTCTTTATATACCGACAGAGACTCGCCGGTGAGGATGGATTCGTTTACTGAAAAGTCGTTGGAATGTACAATGACGCCATCGGCGGCAATAGCCGTACCTTCTTCCACCATCAGGCTGTCGCCCACCACCAGTTCTTCACTTTTAATTTCTTCTACCCGGCCATTCCTGATCACTTTGCAATGCGGCTGTGTAAAATCTTTTAGCTTCTCCAGAGCATTGCGGCTGCGGGAGTCCTGGTACAGGGAAATGGTGGCCACCAGCACAATGGAAACAGCCATGAAAATACCATCGCCGAAATTGCCGCTGATAAAATAAATGGAAGACGCCACCAGCAACAAAAGAACCATGGGTTCTTTCACCAGGCTTTTTATGGCATCCAGGAAACCGTTTTCTTTTTTATACTCTAAGGCGTTGGCCCCGTATTCCTTTCGTGCATCACTAACCTGCTGATCGGTTAGGCCTTTTATTCCAAAGGTATTCAGGGGCATGGCTGAGAGGGAGTTTAATTAAAAGGTCAAAAGTCCGAAGTAAAAAGTAAAAATTAAAAATTCAAAAGCAAAAAGGCTTCTGTACCTAAGGGATTTTTTTTGAATTTTGACTTTTGTGGCGGTAAACTCATCGGAGAAGGAAATGATCAATGTACTACTAACATGTATTCCTGCATAGCAGGCGACAAACCAAGGGCTGGGCAACTATAATAAATGCATCTATTTACTAAGTTTGGACTGGGGAACACGGAGTTCCGTTACTGCTGAAATACCAGAACCGTTGTGCGAAACCATGAATCATAATGTCGATGCAATCCAAATTTAAATTTTGGGCTTTTTTGCCTGTAGGGCTATTGCTTATAGTGACAGGGCTATTAATTGTAGTTACTTTAACTCTTTTTGATAAACCTGGTTTTCCACCATTTAGCATATTTGTGTTTTATGGATTGTTCCTTTTTGTATGGACATGGTTAGTCTTTGGTGAGTTACGCACAAAAATCATAAAGGCTCAGATACACGAAAGTGAAATAATTGTCTTCAACTACTTAGGACTTGGCAAGAAAAAAGTTTACTGCCTCGCTCAATTTGAGGGGTTTGAAACTGCACTTCTGCCTTCTAAATATGGTACTTATGAGTATCTATACCTGATTCAAAAGGGGAAAAAGGTCATTAAGTTATCACAGTTTTACCATAGCAACTATTATGACCTGAAGCTGGCACTGGCTGACAGAGCGCAAAACTTGGGACAAAAACATTACAGTTTATTACGAGAAGTTAAAGAGATTTTTATTTGATAATTTCCTTTCCAGCCAAATCTCGAAGGGACTCGGCGTAAATCTATTTTGTTGTACCCAGTCGAGTGCCTGCTTAATAAAGTGGCTTCTCGGCCTTCCCAAAGATTACGTTTCCAATTGAATCTGTTTTCAATTTTATTGCATTCAACTTTTCTATACAGCTAGAGTCTGCAGCGGCGATCATAATTTCTGTTTTACGCATCTTGTCCTTGTAAAAAGTCAATTCTACAACAACACATTCAGTTGAATCACTTGCAATTTTCGCCAATTTCCCCAAAGAATTAGAAGCATACATTGTTGTCGCTATACTTGATGAAAACCAGTTCGGATTTTGTTCGTTGTTTGACAAATCATTTTTAATGATCGTCTCAATATCATTTTCAAGGTGGTCATGATTATCCAACATCCATTGTTTTAAAGAGTCAGCGTTTGCTTTATGCTCCTTGGGATTACAGGAAAAAATGAAAATTGAGGCAAGTACGATAAAAATATGTTTCATTTATTCGCAGTTAGCAGGCCTAATGATCTAAAATGGAACTTGTGAAGTTCCGAATTTACGTCGGTGTTGGTTGTTCTTTATGGTTTTCTCTGCGGTGGCTGGACCAACAGCCGCACCTTAGGTCAGTCCCTAAGATAGATCAAGAAGCCCCGGTTGTTCAAACCGGTTTTATAGGATAGGCCGGAGGATATTTGTAGGCCGTCCTCAGCAACGAAGTTTCACAACACCTACGAGCCGCGCAAGATCTTCTCCATCTTTCGGCCCTTGGCCAATTCATCCACCAACTTATCCAAATAGCGGACCTGCTGCGTCAAAGGATCTTCGATCTCCTCCACGCGATAACCGCAGATCACCCCGGTGATGAGGTGCGCATTGGGGTTTAGCATAGCCTGTTGGAAGAACGTTTCAAAACTTACATTCTCTTTTATTAGTTCCTGCAGCTTCCTGTTATCAAAGCCGGTTAACCACTCTATGACCTGGTGCAATTCTTCCTTTGTTCTTCCCTTTTTCTCTGCTTTTGCAAGGTAATGGGGATATACCGAGGCGAACGTCATTTTTGCGATACGCTGGTTGTGTGTGCTGGAATTGTTCATGCCCTATATTTTAGCGTTACTCATTCATATTGTTTCAACTTCAAAAGCCCTCTGTTTTTTGGCGATGTTTTTAGTGCCATTGAATGTACTTGGATTTTTTCAGCCAGTGTTCCAGGTCTTTGGTAGCCTGTCATCATAATCTGAAATTTCATTCTCCCCCGAAAGATATGGTAGAAACCAAAGCGAGAGACACGCAAAGGAAGAAAAATCAAAAGTAAAGAGTCAAAAAAGGGCTTGACAACGGCAGGCTTCTTTTTAAATTTTGACTTTTCTCTTTCGCCTTATTTCGCTTTAACGGGTATCCATATTTCTTCCTCGGAGTCCGGATCGCCGTTCTTATACTTTTCTGCCAGTATTTCGAAATGGGGCCGGTTATCTAACACGTAGTCACTGTTGGGCAGCCAAATGGTGAAGATGTATTGGAAGATGCTTGTGTCTGTACTGGAACCTTTATATAGGAAAACAGCATAGAGGCCGCCGGGTAACACAAAGCTTTCCATTTCAGGTGGAATGGTGTCAAAGTCGGCCACTTCAACGGTTGCCCATTTTTCAAATACTCTGCCGGCACTGAAATGATCAAAATACAAAGGATCATACACCTGCAAAGCGTAGAGCGCAGTGCCGGTGCTGTTTTGAATTTCTTTTCGCCCAGGCATAAAACTGCTCCACAGTTCGCCGGTTTTGTTGTTTGTTAATGACATGGTCATTCGCTTTCCGACCAGTTTCTTTTCGGACAGGATTTCTATTCGGGGGAATATATTATTAATGGGCAATGGTTGATTTGGATGACGGTTGATAGCCGATAGTAAATATAGTTAGTTCTGAAATGAAATGAGCGCGGAGCAACGGCCCTGGCCTGCCAGGTAAGCCTGGGGAATGTTTGTTTCTAAAAGTGTTTTTCTTTGAATGAAAACACAAGTGCTATAAATTTACAGGGTAGCAGTGATTATGAAAACATCATTCCAAATCATTTCTATAGATAAAACAAAATAGTATGGCAGATAAAAATAGTCCGGCAGTAGAAACCCAAATGCTTATCAGGCGGCCTGCTGCACAAGTGTTTCAGGCTTTTGTAGATCCCGCCATTACCACTAATTTTTGGTTTACAAAATCAAGCGGGCCGTTAGAAGCTGGTAAAACCATAACCTGGGAGTGGGAAATGTATGGTGTGTCAGCGCAGGTTTTTGTAAAGGAAATTATACAAGACAAGAAAATAGTAATAGAGTGGGGCGGGCCGGTAACCACGGTTGAATTTGACTTTAAAGACATGAATAATCAAACAACTTATGTGGTTATCAGGAACTATGGCTTCAATTTAGAAAGTGATGATTTAATACAAGCTATAAAGGATAACACGGGCGGTTTCACAACTGTTTTAGACGGGCTGAAAGCTTATTTGGAACACAACCTGAAGCTAAATTTAATTGCTGACAAGTTTCCGAAGGGAAAATAAATAGCGTTGCTGAAAGCAACCGGAGCGTAGCAGACAAAGGTGATAAAGTGCCGGCCGGCTTTTTTTATAACAATGTGATCTGGGACCAGGCATATTTTGTAAAGAAATGAAGGCTTTATTCAAATTGGAAACCATTTTATGACAACCCGCCATTTTATCATTATTTCATTATAATACTTCCTTTATGTCAAGAGGACAACAACCCAAAAATAGCTCTGAAAAAGGTATAGTAAACAAAGTAAAAATTGAAGTTGTTGAAGATGATGTAGAGCCGCCGCCACCACATTTAACTTCAAGGTTTAAAACACTGCAAGACTGGTTGCTCACTATCTGTGACAATAACAAACCCCAAAAACAAATTACAAAATATAAGTTCGGGCTTTTTGAATCACCAACGGCTTATACACTTGTGCTAGTTGGAGTAAATACTATGACGAAGGAAAAAATCGTTCCGTAACTCATGTCGAATTTGCATCAACAAACCTGTATTTTAAACTTCCTGACAGGGAATACAAAAATTTAAACCGGGACCAATTAATAGATAAATTGGCATCTCAGTTAAAAGAGCTGACAAATACAGAAAAATTTAAAACTTCTTTTTTTACGCTAGCAAATGTTATTGTCTTTGAGACCAACGGACAAATAATTTGGTCAAGGCAATAGCGGCTTTCTATCGCAAACTGAAGGATTACTACAGGAACAAACAAATGAAAAAAATAATTACAGTTTTCATCCTATCACTTTCCGCGACAGTTCTTTCTGCGCAGTCAAATAAACCATTTGTGCTGGGTGTAATTGACGAAATTCAATCGAAAGTATTGAACGAAAAAAGAGCATTGAATATTTATCTTCCAGACGGGTATCGCGCAAGTGATACCCTGAAATATCCTGTTATCTACCTGCTTGACGGCTCGGCAGACGAAGATTTTATTCATATAGTCGGACTTATACAGTTCAATAGTTTTGAGTGGATAAACCAGGTGCCAAAATCAATTGTTGTGGGCATTGCCACGGTGGACAGAAAAAGGGATTTTACATTTCCTACTACAATTGCGGAAGATAAAAAAAAGTATCCTACCACCGGGCATTCGGCTGATTTCATTGCTTTTTTAGAAACCGAGCTACAGCCGTTCATAGAAAAGAAATACAAAACAAATAATTCCAAAACGTTTATAGGACAGTCGCTGGGCGGCCTTTTGGCTACAGAAGTTTTATTTAAAAAACCTGCGTTGTTTAATAAGTATATTATTGTTAGTCCAAGTTTATGGTGGGACAATGGTTCGTTGCTGGATTACGATCCGGAAATTTTAAAGGACGGTTTTATCCAACATACAGAAATTTATATTGGTGTTGGTAAGGAAGGATTAACGCCCACTAAAATTCCGCGGGTGATGGAAGTGGATGCCAATTTATTAGCTGAGAAAATAAGATCAACCAGCAGCAAACAAGTAAAAGTAGTGTTTGACTATTTGCCACAGGAAGACCACGCTACCATAATGCACCAGGCAGTGTTTAATGCGTTCAGAATGATTTATTCACGCCGGGAAAACAAATAAGAGTTGGTTGGCGGTAATTTGAGAAACGGGTTTAAAAAGATTGATGTTTACCTTGCACGAAGAAAAAAATTGGATCTTGTGCCACGATTGAGATACCAGGTTTATGTTGTTGAACTGTCAAAGCGGGTGTTTACCGAAAACGCCAAATTCCGGGCGGCCAACCCACAGTTTAATGGAGTGCTTGAGTGTCTGTATGTCGGTATGACCAGCAAGACCCCGGCAGAACGTCTAAAGCAACACAAGACCGGTTACAAAAACAAGAAAGGTCACAAACTGTCGGCTACTATAGTTCAGAAATACGGTACCTATCTGCGTCCCAGCCTTTACCATCACATAAATCTGAAACCGATGAACCGGCAGGAAGCCCTGATCATGGAAGAAAAACTTGCCAGGGATTTAAGAAGACAAGGCTATGCGGTTTGGTTCAATTGAATGGTGCAGGCATTTAAACACGGCCTTTCAAAATTTTTGTTGGCATCAAAAGAAGTTGTAATTTAAAACAGGCATTAATCTGTTTGGTTATTGTTGTATCCATCAACCAATGCCCCACGATTATTATAAACGACTGCCCTTCATGTGAAGACTTCAAAAAGACCTGCCCGGATTGAAATTCATTGATACCCTGTGATCAGCAAGCCGTCCCCTTAATATAATACCTGGCCCGACCGAAGGACAGAAACACCGCAGCCCTGCTCCCTTGAATTTATTTTTAACCAACAAAATCTTCTTTATGAGAAAGTTGTTTTTCTTTTCTGTCAGTGTATTGGTGGCTGGTTTCCTGCTGGTTCAGTGTAGTGACACTAAAACAGAAACCCTTGTTGATGCCAAAACAAATTACAACGGATTTGACAGCCAGGTTGAATGGGGCAAACACCTGGTAATAGTTAGTGCCTGCCACGATTGCCACAGTCCGAAAAAAATGACACCGCAGGGAATGGTGATTGACAGTTCCCGGCTGCTTGCGGGTCACATTACCGGCACGCCGCAGCCTGAGGTGAACAAAAAAGAGGCACAGGGAAAAGGCCTGATCGTGACCAGTGATCTTACGGCCTGGGTGGGGCCCTGGGGTACGTCTTACACTGCCAACCTCACCTCCGATGCAACAGGTATCGGCAACTGGACGGAAGCACAGTTTATGCTGGCGATCAGGGAAGGAAAATACAAAGGCCTGCCCGGTTCAAGGGACCTCTTACCGCCTATGCCCTGGCAGATGTACCGCAACTTTACCGATGATGAGTTAAAGGCCTTGTTCGCGTATTTAAAAACAACCGATCCGGTTAAAAATGTAGTGCCTCCGCCATTACCGCCTGCCAGTAAATGAGGATTTATAATTTGTAGTTTATAATTTGTGATTTGTAGTTTAAAGTTTCCTTTAAGCATGGCTTGTTTTTGTTATTTCTTGGGTATAAGGAGTAGCGTACACTACCGGTTTGATCCCTTCCTGTGAAAGGTATTGCCGTATTCAGGCCTTCTTACTGCGGTTAGCTTCTTTTTTGCTGAATTTATAATTCACTGCCGTGCAGGTATCGCAGAATAAATTTTATGTGCTGCCATTCAAAAATTAATTTTAGTGCATGAATTGCATGCTCAAAACAGTCGGTTCCTTATTTCTTTCTGCTTCAACGTTCCTCTGCCTCGCCCAAAAAAAATCCATTGATCAAAGAGTGGATTCTGTTTTAAAACTTATGACCCTCGATGAAAAGATCGGGCAGATGAATCAATATTCGGGTGTGTGGGCTCACACAGGGCCTATCACCGAGGAAAACAATTTGCTGCAGCAAATAAAAGAAGGAAAGGTAGGCTCTATGCTCAACATCAACGGTGTGCCGCATACGAAGGAATTACAGGAGCTGGCCATGCAAACGCGGCTGAAAATTCCTTTGCTGTTCGGGCAGGACGTGATCCATGGCTATCGAAATACCTTTCCCATTCCTTTGGCGGAAGCGGCCAGCTGGGACATGGCCGCTATTGAAAAAGCAGCCAGGGTGGCGGCTACGGAAGCGGCGGCAGCCGGCATTCATTGGACCTTTGCGCCCATGGTGGACATTGCCCGTGATCCCCGCTGGGGAAGAGTAATGGAAGGCGCCGGGGAAGATCCCTATCTCGGTTCCCTCATTGCTGCCGCAAGGGTCAAAGGCTTCCAGGGTAAGGGTTTGGGCAATATTGATGCCGTGATGGCCTGTGCCAAACATTTTGCCGCTTACGGTGCTGCAGTGGGGGGCCGCGATTATAACTCGGTTGACATGAGTGAACGCATGTTGTGGGAAGTGTACCTGCCGCCGTTTAAAGCTGCCGCAGAAGCCGGCGCTGCTACGTTTATGAATTCATTCAACGACCTGAATGGCATTCCTGCATCGAGCAGTCATTTACTGCAAAGAGAAATACTGAAGGGCAAGTGGGGCTTCAAAGGGTTTGTAGTCAGCGACTGGGGCTCCATCGGTGAAATGATACCACACGGTTATGTGAAAGATAATTATGAAGCCGCCTGGAAGGCTTCGCTGGCAGGCAGTGATATGGATATGGAAAGCCGTAGCTACATCAACAACCTGGCAACATTGGTGAAAGAAAAGAAAGTACCTGCAGCTGTTGTTGATGATGCCGTAAGAAGAATTCTCAGAAAGAAGTTTGAACTGGGGCTGTTTGATGATCCGTATAAATTCAGCAATGCACATAGGGAAGAGCAGGTATTGAACAATCCGGAACATGTGCTGGCCGCAAGAGATATGGCGAAGAAAAGCATCGTGCTGTTGAAAAATGAAAACAACCTGCTGCCTCTTTCCAAAACTATAAAGACCATAGCCTTTATCGGTCCTGTTGCAAAAAGAGTGAGAGAGAATTTGGGTTTTTGGTCGCAGGAGTTTCCGGACTCCAATTATATTGTTTCCCAATGGCAGGGGCTGGAAAACAAGCTGGGAACTAACACCCAACTGCTATATGCACAAGGTTGTGATATAGAAGATACCTCCCGTGCCGGTTTTGCAGAAGCGGTGGCCGTAGCGCAACAGGCCGATGTAGTGATCATGAGCGTGGGAGAGCGAAGGGACATGAGCGGCGAGGCCAAGAGCCGATCCAATATTCATCTGCCTGGCGTGCAGGAAGAATTGATCAAGGTTATTCATGCTACCGGCAAACCGGTGGTGGTGATGATCAATGCCGGAAGACCGCTGGTATTTAACTGGACAGCGGATAGCGTTCCTGCAATTTTATACACCTGGTGGCTGGGAAGCGAAGCCGGTAATGCCATAGCTGATGTATTGTTCGGCGATTATAATCCTTCGGCGAAACTGCCTATGAGTTTTCCGAGAACCGAAGGACAGATCCCGATTTATTACAGTCATTTCAATACAGGCCGTCCTGCACTCAGTGACAGCGACCGCTTTTACCGTTCAGCCTATATTGATCTTTCCATCTATCCCAAATATGAATTTGGTTATGGGTTGAGCTATACCCGTTTTGCCTACAGCAATTTAAAATTGAATAATGCAAAAATGAAACCCAATGGAAGCATTACCGTTAGTTGTACCATTACCAATACCGGGAAGTATGCCGGGGAAGAAGTGGTGCAATTATACATTCGTGATAAGGTAGCTTCATTGGTAAGGCCTGTGAAGGAATTAAAGGATTTCAAAAAGATCCTGCTGCAACCAGGGGAGAGCAAAATGGTGCAGTTCGTTGTTAACAAAGAGAAACTTTCGTTTTACAACGAAAAACTGCAGTGGGTGGCAGAACCGGGTGAATTTGATTTGATGATCGGCGCTTCTTCATCCGATATAAAGCTGAAAGCGGGATTTGAGTTGGTGAAGTAAGAGCACGGCATTTTATATTTTTTTAGATGTGGAATGTCTGTGTCAGCAAGAAGGTCGTAAAGGAAAATACGCTTGCTTGTTATCCCGACGAGGGAGGCATCTGTGGGTTGCATTAAATGAATAGTGATAAGAATAAAGCCGGTTGCAGTCCTTTCCTACCGTAATAAGCAAAGATGGTTCGTCCACAGCCATGAGAAGGGAGCGTTTTTGCTTTTACGCTTTTTCAAAATTCGGAGTGCTTATGGACTGTAAACATTTTTTCCTTGTCATACCGAGGTAGGAGGGATCTGTGGACTGCGATGTAAAGAAACTAACAAACAGTACAAGCTTTCAGACCCTTTCTTAATTCTTCTGGCGGCCACTTGCCCAAAATTTCAGCATTCAAAAACATTTAGCTCAGGATTCACCTGGATGATCAATTCCAACTTCTTTTCTCTTTTCCCTGTCTTGAGCTCCTTTTCTCTTGCAATGGCATTTTTGATGTACTTATGCGGCTCAAACCAAAGAAGGTAATAACATTGTATTTGGAGGTGAAGGAATGTGGCAGTCCGCGAAATTTATAATGTTCTGTAATTCTTTGCAGCAGGACGTTGGTTACGCCTGTGTACAGAACGGTCTTTAACTCATCGGTAAGAATGTACACATAGTAAACTCTTTGACGTATAGTTTATGTTACTGCTTTTCTTTTGGTTTTTCCTAAGTTTCAATGCACAGATCCCTCGTGCCTCGGGATGACAACAACCAATCATTATTTGTTCAATTATTTCATAAACCGGTTTTGATTCTTGTACTATCATACCGGTTGCTAAAGAAAACCCTCTGCCTTGTTCTCCCGAAGAATGATGGATCTGTGAATGGCATTAAGAGATAAAACTGCACCCGGTTATTCTCTTTGCCTTAGCCGCAAACAAAAAATACTCCATTTCAAATTGCTTGCGATTATTTACTAACTTATGCCCTCTACGAACCATCACCAACATGTCGTTATTCATTGTCTTTCTGGCTTTGCTTTCCCTGGTCATCCTGATCGCTGGTTTTAAGATCAATCCCTTCCTGGCTTTCCTGGTTGTATGCGTGTTGGCAGGATTGGCATTGGGCATTCCTTTAACCAAAGTAACCCAGTCAGTGGAAAAAGGAATAGGGGACATACTTGGCGCCAACGTGATTATCATTGTGCTCGGGGCCATGCTGGGAAAGCTGATAGCCGAAACAGGTGCTGCACAACAGATCGCTTCCACCATCGTGCAAAAGGTGGGTATCAAAAATATTCACTGGGCGCTGGCACTGGTGGGTTTTATCATCGGCATTCCGCTGTTTTACAATACGGGTTTCGTGCTGATGATACCACTGGTTTTCTCTATCGTATATCAATACAAGCTACCGGCGGTGGCAACAGGCATTCCTTTGCTGGCGGCGCTGTCGGTGGCGCACGGTTTTCTGCCGCCGCATCCTTCGCCTTCAGCTTTGGTCACGCAGTTCAACGCCAGCCTGAGCACGACCATGTTCTATGGGATCCTTATTGCGGTTCCAACCATCATTCTTGCCGGCCCTTTGTTTTCAAGAAGACTTAAAAATATTGTTTCTGTTCCTTTGGAAACCTTTCAGCCCGCTGATATTTCAACCCGGCAACTGCCCGGCGCGTTCAATAGTTTTTTTGTGGCGCTGCTGCCGGTTGTTCTGTTTGCCCTGGCGGCCTTGCTTCCTTTTGTGTTGTCCTCCAATTTTAATGATGCGATTTCTTTTTTTTCGCAGCCCTCCATTGTCATGATCATTGCCCTGGCCGTGGCTACCTTTTCTTTGGGACTCAAAAAAGGCCGCCGTATGAAGCAGGTGATGAACATGTATGCCGAGGCCGCAAAAGAAATTGCTATGATCCTGCTGATCATTGGTGGAGCAGGAGCTTTAAAGCAAATTTTGGTAGATAGTGGGGTGAGCAAGCAAATTGCTGATCTTTTGCAAGGCATCTCCCTGTCGCCACTATTTCTGGGATGGCTTACAGCAGCCGTCATTCGCGTAGCAGTCGGTTCGGCAACAGTAGCCGGTTTTACAGCAGCCGGTATTATTGCTCCCTTGTTGATACAAACCAACACTGATCCCAACCTAATGGTCTTATCCATTGGTGCCGGAAGCCTGATGTTTTCTCATGTAAATGATGCCGGCTTCTGGATGTTCAAAGAATATTTTAATCTTAGCATAAAAGATACGCTGCGCTCCTGGTCGCTGATGGAGACCATTGTTTCCGTGGCAGGACTGATTGGCGTATTGTTTTTGGATTTTCTTTTTTAAAACAATTTGATACATGGAAAACAAAACACCCGAACAAAGATTTGCACAGTTAGGATTAACGCTGCCACCACCACCAATCCCCTTAGGCGTTTACAAGCCCTGCCTAGTCGTAGGCAATCATTTGTATGTGTCCGGGCATGGCACGGTAAAAAACGACAAGAGCCTGATCATTGGCAAAGTGGGAAAAGATATGGACCAGGAAGGAGGAAAACAGGCCGCCCAACAGGTGGGCCTGGCTATTTTAGCTACCATCAGAACACACCTGGGAAGCCTGGATAAAGTAAAGCGGGTGATCAAAGTATTGGGCATGGTCAATTGTGTGCCGGAGTTTGAAAAACATCCTTATGTGATCAATGGTTGCAGTGAGTTGTTTGCCAAGGTATGGGGCGAAGAAAACGGCGTAGGCGTTCGAAGCGCTGTTGGCTTTGGCTCTTTGCCGGATAATATTCCTGTGGAGATAGAAGCCTTGTTTGAACTTCATTAATAGCGTTATGAAAAA
Source organism: uncultured bacterium (assembly GCA_966095395.1). Lineage (GTDB taxonomy): Bacteria > Bacteroidota > Bacteroidia > Chitinophagales > Chitinophagaceae > Flavisolibacter. The sequence goes on from CBHTSW010000009.1 coordinate 46,568, forward strand.
AGATGCTAACTGGTATTTGCTAAAAGATAGCGGGCAGGTTGACTCGCCTGCTTTAGTCATTTACCTGAACCGGGTTAAATGGAATATTGAACTGTTGAAAACAATGATTAACGATGTGCAACGGTTGCGTCCGCATGCTAAAACACATAAGGCAAAAGAAGCGGCTATGTTGTTGATGGATGCGGGCATTCAAAAGTTTAAATGCGCCACCATTGCCGAAGCCGAGATGCTGGCCCAATGCAAGGCCGGAGATGTATTGCTGGCCTACCAACCCATTGGACCGAAAATTGACCGGTTTGTTTCTTTGATCAAAACCTATCCCGGTACCAAATTTTCTTGCCTCGTGGATGACAGTGTTGCTGCGAAATCTATTTCTGAAAAGGCAATGGCTTCGGGTTTGCAAATTCCTGTTTACCTGGATCTGAATACTGGCATGAACCGTACAGGAATGCTGCCGGATGAAAAAGCAGTTGAATTGTACCTGCAGTGCACGGAGTGGCAGGGGCTAAAGCCTGTGGGTTTACATGCCTACGATGGGCACATTGCCGATGCCGGTTTTGAACTAAGAAAGAAAAGATGCAATGAAGCGTTTGCTGCAGTGGAAAACTTAAAAAACACTTTGCTGGAAAAGGGAATGGAAGAACCAATCATTGTGGCAGGCGGTTCGCCAACTTTTCCTATACATCTTCAAAGAGAAAAAGTGGAATGCAGTCCCGGTACTTTTATTTACTGGGATGCCGGTTACCAGGAAAACCTTTCAGAGCAGGACTTTATACCGGCCGCGTTGGTTATTAGCCGCATTATTTCGCTTCCGGATAAAACAATGATATGCACAGACCTTGGACATAAATCCATAGCGGCAGAAAATGTTTTATCGAAACGGGTAGTTTTTATTAATGCACCGGAACTGCAATTCATCGGCCAAAGCGAAGAACATTTGGTATTGCAGGCGCCAGAGGGCCATCACTACAAAATTGGTGATATGTTGTATGGTTTGCCGTACCATATTTGTCCCACCTGTGCTTTGTATGAAAGAGCCTTGATTATAGAAGAAGAAGCGGTGAAAAGCGAATGGAAAATTGTAGCAAGGGATCGCAAATTAAACTTTTAAGCCATGTTCATAATTGATGCTCACCTGGATTTAAGTATGAATGCCATGGAATGGAACCGTGACCTGCGCAGGCCTGTTTCTGAGATCAATGAAAGAGAAAAAGGACTTACCGATAAACCCGACCGTGGCAAGGCAATGGTTTCACTTCCTGAATTACGCAAGGGCAATATTGGGTTAGTAGTAGCCACGCAAATTGCACGGTATGTAGCAGCAGACAATCCTTTGCCCGGATGGCATTCGCCAGAGCAGGCATGGGCCCAAACACAAGGCCAGTTAGCCTGGTATAAAGCTATGGAAGAAGAAGGAGAGATGGTGCAAATCGACAACCTGCCATCACTGGAAAAGCATTTAGCTCTCTGGAATGATCACACAGTAAATGAGGACAAAACCATTGGTTATATTTTAAGCCTGGAAGGCGCAGATTCATTAGTTACGCTCCAGCATTTAGAAAAAGCATGGCAATATGGATTGAGAGCTGTTGGTCCTGCACATTATGGCCCCGGCCGTTATGCACAGGGAACCGATGCAGCAGGAAGAATGGGAGAAAAAGGAAAGGCCTTGTTGAAAGAGATGGAGCGGTTGAACATCATCCTGGATGCAACGCATTTATGCGATGATAGTTTTTGGGAAGCCATGGATCATTTCAACGGCCATGTATGGGCCAGTCACACTAACGTCCGGGCCCTGGTCCATCACAACCGCCAGTTCAGCGACGATCAGGTTAAAGAACTTATTGCAAGGGGCGCCGTCATTGGTGGTGCACTGGACGCCTGGATGATGGTGCCGCATTGGGTGCGCGGAAAATCCACTCCACGGCCCATGAATTGCAGCCTGCAAGTGATCATTGACCACTTCGATCATATTTGCCAGTTGGCAGGGAATGCTTTGCACATAGCTATTGGTTCTGACCTTGATGGCGGTTTTGGAAAAGAACAATGCCCCTATGACCTTGCTACGATTGCGGATCTGCAAAAACTTCCGGATTTATTCCAGAAGCGTGGCTATTCTCAACAGGATATTGAAAACATCATGCATGGTAACTGGATCCGGTTTTTAAGAAATGCGTGGAAGGAGTGAGTGATTAAAAGCCTCTGATGAATGAAAGTAATGCAATAAAAAAGCCACCCTTAAGGAGTGGCTTATGAAGTAGTGATTAATTGGTTCCGCACTTTTGGCAGGTGCAATGGCTTCCGCAGTAACAATTTTCACAAGTACAATTTACGTTATCACATTTTTGTTGGCTGATCCCGGGAGTGCTTGGACTCATTTTGATTTCTGGTTTCATGATTAATTCGTTTAAATGATTTGATAGGGCAAAGCTACTCTCAACACAAGGCCTCAATGTTACACTTGTTTGAGAAAGATTTATACAATTCCGGGTTTGAAGACGGTACGATGAATTTTTACAAGCCCGGCTGCTATGAAGCTTTTGCGGCGCTGCGTCCGACTACCGGCGGTTCGTACTTGCGTACTGCAACAATTCTGGGCGGCATGAAATCAACCAGCCGCCTGTTTACTTTTAGTCCGTTTATTTATTACTACTAACGACCAACCGGGCTCCATCAATTCAGCTCTCCACTAAAATTCCGTTCCTGCTATATTTATTTCTATATTCCAGCGGTGACAAGCCGGTAAGTTTTTTAAACGTGGTGCGAAACGCTTTAATATCGGTATAGCCGGCTTTGTACATGGCTTCGTTTACATTCTCACGGTTCCGTTCCAGAGTTTGTTTGGCAGCCTCAATACGCACCCGCTGCATGTATTCTACTATGGAATTGTAGGTCACTTTCTTGAACCGCCGTTCCAGGTTACGCCGGCTGATGGCAAGCATGGAGGCCAGGTCATCCACGGTGATCTTTTCTTCATAGTTTTTTTCAATGTACTCCTGTGCTTTTTTTATCACATCATCCTCGTGTTGCTTTTGTGGGGTGAAGATCATGAACTGGGACTGGGTGTTGCGTTCAATTTCTATTTCGAACAACTTGGAGCAAACAATGGCCATTTCCCTTCCGGCAAATTTTTCAATTAGGTACAAAAGAAGGTTGAGTCCTGAATAGGCACCGCCACTGGTATAAATACCTTGTTCGTCCGTAATGATCTTATCGGGGACCAGGTCCACATCCGGAAACATCATACGGAATGTTTCAGCCTCTACCCAATGCGTGGCACATTTTCTTCCTTTCAGCAAACCCGTTCCGGCCAGCAGAAAAACACCAATACATAAAGAAGCAATGGCTGCTCCCTCATTGTATTGTTTGATCAGCCAGGGAATAAACTCCTTGTTATTTTCGAGGATCTGTTTCTTGTCGCCGTAAATAGCGGGAATGATTACAAGATCTGTGTGCTCCAGGTCTTTTATCAATACATCCGGATGAATGGTAAACAGGCCTTTCTTCATCGAGGTTTGTTTTTTAAATCCCACCAGTTGTACTTTAAACATGGGCGGCTTGCCGGCACGGGCCAGCACCGAATTGACTTCATTGAAAATCTGATGAGACCCTTCAATGTTCACCAGGCTGCAATCGCCTTCAGGAATGAGAATGGAGATGTGTTTCATGTACTATTCTTTTTAGGTCTGTTAAGGATCGATGGATTGTTATTTTCGCTCTATGAATATGCCTCTTGTTCAGGTGTTCCACACCATAAAGCTAAGGTAATCCCTTGTCGCAATCAACCCCTGAAATTGCCGTATTTCCACCCTGTTGCTTTTGATCATTTATGCCAGATTTGTATGGTCAAAGGCTAACGAACACATATAAACTTAAAATGCGAAAAGTTAAATTACAAATGCAGGTAACACTCGACGGATTTGTCGGTGGTCCCAACGGGGAATTGGATTGGATGGTGTGGGATTGGGATGATGTATTGAAAAAATATGCAACCGAACTAACCAATTCGGCGGACACCTTTATGATGGGCCGGGCAACAGGGCAGGGCATGGCTGTGTATTGGCCTACGGTGGCTTCCAACCCCGAAAGCAAGGCAGACGATCTTTGGATGGCAAATATCCTGAACAGCGCTCCCAAAATTGTTTTTTCAAAAACGGTTTCTGCCATTGACTGGATCAATGTAAGAGTGGCCAGGGATATTGTTGAGGAAATAAAGCACCTAAAGCAACAGCCAGGCAAGGACCTGTTGCTTTATGGCGGAGCAGACGTAGTCGCGTCTTTTATTAAGGAAAATTTAATTGATGAATACCACCTGTTCGTAAATCCGGTGGCTATAGGAACCGGTAAGGCTATTTTTAATGAACTGGATAGCAACCTGAAGTTGAAATTAATAAAAACAATCACCAGCAGCGTAGGCATTGTGGTACTCTGTTATGAACCGGAAAAAGCCACAAGTAAAAACATCATTTAACTAAAACCGAAATTATGACAAAAGAAATCTGGATCAATCTGCCGGTAAAAGACATCAGCAGGTCAAAAGAATTTTTTACCAAACTTGGATTTTCTTTTAATGAGAAAAATGGAAAGGGGGAAGATATGGCCTGCCTGCTCGTTGGTAGCAAAAATTTTCCCGTGATGCTTTTTAAAGATTCTGTTTTTAACAATTTTACAAAGGTTGAAAATGCGGATCTTAAAGGATGTGCAGAAGTGTTGATATCCATTGACGCGGAATCAAGACAAGAAGTTGATGAAATGGCCAGGAAGGCCTCAGATGCAGGTGGCACCATCTTTGGAAAGCCGGAGGAGATACAGGGCTGGATGTATGGCTGCGGTTTTGCCGACCCTGATGGTCACCGGTGGAATGTTTTGTACATGGATAGGAGTAAGATGGAAAAATGACAACCAACTCATGAAACTTTAAAACCAATCTTTATGAAATTCCTTACAGAAACAAATACAAGATTATTTGATACAGCCATTTTATTATTGCGGTGGATGGTGGGTTCGATTCTCTTTGTAGCAGGAGCGGGAAAAGTGTTTGGCTGGTTTGGCGGCATGGGACTGAAGGCAACAGTAGATATATTTAAGACCAACATGAACATTGCTGCACCGTGGGCTTACATCAGTTGTTATACCGAATTGATCGGCGGATTCTTGCTCATTGTAGGTTTGCTTACACGACCGGCTGCCTTCGCCCTGGTAATTAATATGCTAGTTGCTACCATTCTTGTTGGCCCGAAAAATTTCTTTATGGGTGGTGCTGCTTATCCCTGCAGTCTCATGGTTAGTTCGCTCGTTATTTTTTTAACGGGTCCCATGGCGTACAGCACTGATGCCTGGTTGTTCAACAGGTATAAAATGCCATTGGTCAAAACTGCAATCTGAATTTATTTCTATGGTAGAAGTTTTTAAAACAAATGTCGGCCAGGCTTCAGAAGCAGGCCGGCTGGTGGAGTTGCTGCTAAAGCACTTTCCGGGCTGTAAAGTAAATTTTGACCTGCAGGACTGTGATAGGATACTGCGGGTGGAAGGGGAAAGTTTTGTACCGGAGAACATAGCGATGCTGGTACATACAAACGGTTTTTTGTGCAGTGTATTGGAATAGTTCAAATAATTGATTATCAAAATTAAAAACATGGAAGATTGGATAAAAGAGCTTGATGAAACAGCAAAAGAACTCCTGGATACTATTGAGTCCTTTTCACAGGAGCAGTTTAATACTATTCCTTTTGAAGGTAGCTGGACTGCAGCACAGGTGGCTGAGCACCTGTGGAAATCAGAGTCCGGCATACCAAAAGTAGTAGAGGGAAACAGCCGGCCAACCACCGAAAGGCAAGGGAACGAAAAAATGGAAACCATCAAATCCATATTCCTGGACTTCATCAGTAAATATGAATCACCTGAATTTATTCTGCCTTCAAATGAGCGAAAAGAAAAAGAAGATCTTTTGAACGCTTTAAAAAAGGGAAGAGCTGATATCAGGGCTTTGACCGTCACCGAAGATCTGTCGCGAACCTTCACAGATTTTCCCTTTCCGCAATTGGGTGAGTTTACAGGATGGGAATGGATTTGCTTTGTTGTTTGTCATTCAAAAAGACACATCCGACAATTGAAAAATATATATGCAGCAACAGCTGGAAAAGCAGGTGTTCCGCATCCGGATGAAAACTGAAAGGTCTTACCTCTCTTAACCTAGAACAAACCAATATGACACAAATCAATGCCTATCTTAATTTCAATGGCAATTGCCGTGAAGCCATGAATTTTTACAAAGAATGCCTGGGCGGAGAGCTTACACTGATAGCGGTTAAAGATATGCCGGCCGGAACAGCATGCCCCGAAGGAACGGAGAACCAGATCATGCACTCCTTATTAGTTGGTGACAGATTTACGATTATGGGAACAGATATGGTAGGACCGGAAGGACTTCAGCAGGGTAACAATTTTTCCTTGTCTGTGAACTGCAGCAGTGAAGAGGAAATTAACCGTTTGTTCAATGCTGTTACATCCGGCGGAAAAGTTTTCGAACCGGTAAAAATGCAATCCTGGGGCGCCTTGTTTGGTTATGGTGCCGACAAGTTTGGATCAAGATGGATGTTCCATTATGATAAGAATCAAAAGCTATAAAAATTCCGAAAGCATCCATTCCAAAATACTAATACAATGCAAAAAAAAGAGACCGCGGTTAAACTGAAGGATGAAGAAAAGGTGAAAGAATACATGAACAAGCTGGAGCATCCCCTGAAAGCCGAAATAGAAGCTATAAGAATGATTATCAAAAATGCGGACAAAAAGATTGCCGAACGTATAAAATGGAACGCTCCCAGTTATTATTACAGGGAAGATATGGTAACCTTTAATCCGCGGACTGCCAAACACGTTCACCTTGTATTTCATCATCCCGCTATAGTTAAGATCAATTCTGCGCTGCTGGAAGGTGATTACAAAGACAGGCGAATGCTTTACCTGGCTGACATGGAAGCGGTGAAAGCAAATCAAAAAGAAATAGAAAGGATCATGAAGGAATTGATAAACCTGGTAGATGTGCGGTAACAAAATTGCACAACCTACAGGCAAAGAAGTATAGAGTAAAGCCCTGAAACGAATAGAAACTGGAACGTACCTGAAGTGGCTGGAAAAATAAGCCGCCCTTTGGAAAGATCTTAAAAAAAATAAAGGCAAAGCAATTTAAAGTTCAGCAACCCACTCTTACTTAAACCTTCTTTCGAAACCCCTCTTGCGGTCACCTGTGCCATGGCTTCTTGTGCAGAACTTCTTCCTTTACAAATAGGAAGTGACAAATTGGTTAAAAAACATCAAATAACTTCGACAACGATTGCGTAAAAAATAATAGCCTGTATTCCGGTTATACGTAAACTTGTTGGTTGAAAGCAGGTGCATGAAGATGCATGTTGATCCAGGTAATAGAAAAACAGCTGAATGCTCAACCATGAAAGGTACATTTATGAATTGATGTGACGTTTCGTTTTGGAAAGGAGGGGAGTGAGATTAAAACCGGTTACCGGAAGCGTTCGCTCAGCGACAAAATGAGCGGTAGCTCATACGCTAAATTGAATCTATTACAAAGGAACACATATTTTGTCAGCATCCTTTATGCATTTGGTTTTGGCAGGTTTGTTCTGCTTATTGTTGAAAAAACTGAAGTATTATGAGAGTTGATGACAAGGAAACATATCAACACGAGCCTTTAAAAAAAGGCAAACAGTTTCTCGATGAAAACTTTTTGCTGCAAAATAAGACGGCCCGGGTGCTCTATCATGATTATGCTAAGAGCATGCCCATTATCGATTACCACAACCATTTGCCGCCGGAGCAGATTGCAGGAGATCTTAATTTTGACAACCTGACCCAGGCCTGGCTTTACGGCGATCATTACAAGTGGCGGGCCATGCGTACCAATGGGGTAGAGGAAAGTTATTGCACGGGTAATAAACCCGATTTTGAAAAGTTTCAAAAGTGGGCCCAAACTGTGCCCTACACTTTGCGCAATCCCCTGTATCACTGGACGCATTTGGAACTGCAACGTTATTTTGATGTATATGAACTATTAAATGAAGACTCGGCTGAAAAAATATACGCCGAATGTACCGCAAAACTCCAAACACCGGATTATTCCGTGCGCAACCTTTTGCGCCGCATGAACGTGAAAGTCATTTGCACCACCGATGACCCGGTGGATTCTTTGGAACACCACCAAAAACTGAAAAAGGAGGGGTTTGACATCCGCATTCTTCCGGCTTTCCGGCCTGATAAAGCCATGAATGTGGACAATGCTGAAGCCTTCAATGCCTACCTCTCCCAACTGGAAGTGGTAAGCAATACCAGCATTCACTGCTTTGAAAACTATTTGGCTGCCTTAAAAAGCCGCCACGATTTTTTTGCTTCCGTGGGCTGCTCGGTCTCCGATCATGGCCTGGAGCATTTGTATGCAGAAGACTACACCCCCTCCGAGATTGAAAAAATCTTTAGCAAGATCCGCTTTGGTATTGAATTGTCCGGCACGGAGCGCGGAAAGTTTAAATCGGCCATGCTGGAAATCTTTGCCATGTGGGATCACGAAAAGGGTTGGGTACAGCAATACCACCTGGGTGCCCTGCGTAATAACAACTCCCGCATGATGCGGCAACTGGGACCCGATACCGGTTGGGACAGCATCGGGGATTTTCCCCAGGGCAAAGCCTTAGCCAAATTCCTGGACCGGCTGGACAGGAATGATCAGTTGACAAAAACTATTTTATATAATCTCAATCCGGCGGACAATGATTTGGTGGCAGCGATGGTTGGCAACTTCAATGATGGTTCGGTAGCGGGAAAAATACAATACGGCTCCGGCTGGTGGTTCCTGGATCAAAAGGACGGTATGATCAAACAGCTTAATGCTCTTTCCAATATGGGACTGGTAAGCCGTTTTGTAGGGATGCTGACCGATTCCAGAAGTTTTCTTTCCTTTCCCCGTCACGAGTATTTCCGCCGCATCCTGTGCAATTTATTTGGTGAGGAAATGGAAAACGGCGAACTGCCCCAGGATATGAAATGGACCGGGAAGGTCATCCAGGACATCTGTTACTACAATGCCAGTACTTATTTTAACTGGGCGGAAACCGCACCGGCCGTTCCGGTACAAACCCATTAACACCATTATTGATCATGAGTTTTTTAACTGAACTGGAAAATATGTTTGTTTCCGAGGACGGGGTGCCCCAAAAACACCGTCTTTTGGGCCCGCTCCACCAGCGGGAGTTTCTTTGCAATGGCGAAATGAGGGGGTGGGAGGGCCCGGTGCACGAAGTGTATTCACCCCTGTGTATGCGGAGCGAAAAAGAACTGGAGCGGAAACTGATTGGTTCCTACCCCGTGTGTACGGAAAAGGAAGCCCTGGACGCCCTGGACGCAGCCGTGGCCGCCTACGACAATGGACGGGGTGAGTGGCCCACCATGCCGGTGGCCGAACGGATCACGTGCGTTGAAACCTTCACCCGTAAAATGCTGCAGCAAAAAGAGGTGGTGGTACGGCTCATTATGTGGGAGATTGGTAAATCCTATGCGGACTCGGTAAAAGAATTCGACCGCACGGTAGAGTACATCTATGCCACCATTGATGCCCTCAAGGACCTCGACCGCCAGTCCTCCCGCTTTGAAAGCGAGCAGGGCATTGTGGCCCAGATCCGCCGCTCCCCCCTGGGGGTGGTGTTGTGCATGGGTCCCTTTAACTACCCCCTGAATGAAACCTTTACCACCCTGATTCCCGCCATTCTCATGGGCAATACCTTGTTGTTTAAACCCCCCAAACATGGCACCTTGTTGCATTATCCCTTGTTGCAGGCCTTTAAAGACGCCTTTCCCAAAGGGGTGGTCAATACCATATACGGAAGGGGGCATACCATTGTACCGGCGTTGATGCAGTCGGGAAAAATCAATGTGCTCACCCTGATTGGGTCCAGCAAGGTAGCCAATGAATTAAAAAAGCTCCACCCCAAGGTCAACCGCCTCAGAGCGATCCTGGGGCTCGATGCAAAAAACGCGGCCATTGTTACCGAAAAGGCGGATCTGGAACTGGCCGTGCAGGAAACCGTACTGGGCGCTTTATCCTTTAATGGCCAGCGGTGCACGGCGCTAAAGATCATTTTTGTGCATAAAAATATGGCGGAGCCATTTGTCCGGCAACTCAGCGAAGCGGTGGGTCGCTTGACCTTTGGTATGCCCTGGACCGAAGGGGTAAGCCTCACCCCCCTGCCCGAACCGCACAAGCCGGGCTATTTAAAAGCCTGCATTGAAGACGCGCTAAGCAAGGGCGCTACGGTGGTGAATGAAAACGGCGGGGCTACGGTGGAATCCTTTGTGTACCCGGCCGTGGTGTACCCGGTAAGGGAAAACATGAAGCTGTACCGCGAAGAACAGTTTGGGCCGGTGATCCCGGTAGTGCCCTATGAGCGCATTGAAGAAGCCATTGAATACATCATTGCCTCCACCCATGGCCAGCAGGTCAGTATCTTTAGCAATGATGCAGGGGAGGTGGCCCGTACCCTTGATCCGCTGGTCAACCAGGTGAGCCGGGTGAACATCAACTGCCAGTGCCAGCGGGGGCCGGATGTCTTTCCCTTTACCGGGCGCAAGGACAGTGCGGAAGGCACCCTGTCGGTGGTGGATGCCCTGCGTTCCTTTTCCATTCGCTCGCTGGTGGCGGCCAAGCTGAGTGAAACCAACAAGCAATTGCTCAATGAGATTGTGCAGGGGCAGCGGTCGAATTTTTTAAGTACCAAGTATATTTTTTAATGAAGCGGGTTTTTTGTTTCGGGGAATTGTTGCTCCGCCTCTCGCCGCAATTAAACGGGGAGTGGATCCGGGGGCATTCGATGCCGGTTTTTATGGGCGGGGCGGAACTGAATGTAGCTACGGCTTTGGCCCGCTGGGGGGTGCCGGTAGGGTATGGTACAGCATTGCCTGATAATTATTTGTCGAAAGAAATTATAGCGGCCGTTCAGCAAAAAAACATTGATACCCGTAAAATTATTTTCAGTGGAAACCGGATCGGCACTTACTATTTACCGCAGGGCGCTGACCTAAAAAACGCCGGTGTAATCTATGATAGGGCTCACTCTTCGTTTTGGGACCTAAAGCCCGGGCAGATCAATTGGGAGGAAGTGTTTAAGGAGGTGGACTGGTTTCATTTCAGTGCCATTAGCCCGGCACTCAATGCAAACGTGGCAGCGGTTTGCAGGGAAGGGCTGGAGATCGCCCATAAAAAAGGCATTCCCATATCCGTGGACCTGAACTACCGGCAAACGCTCTGGCAGTGGGGGGTGCCTCCCCAGGACGTAATGCCGGAGCTGGTGCAGTATTGTGCTGTGGTGATGGGCAACCTGTGGGCCGCCGAAAAAATGCTGGGCGTGGGCATGGATACAAACCCGGCCGGTGGCAAGGAGGCTTACCTGGAAGCCTCGTTAGAAACCTCCCAGCAGATCACAAGACGGTTTCCCGCCTGTACACAGCTGGCCAATACCTTTCGCTTTGACGAGGGCGAGGAGGGGGTGCGGTATTATGCCACCCTTTACTCTGAAGGTCAGCTGCGTGTTTCCCCTGAATTGGCCACCCCCCGTATCGTGGATAAAGTGGGCAGCGGAGATTGTTTTATGGCGGGGCTGATCTATGGAAACCACCAGGGGCTGCCGCCCCAGGAAATTATTGATTTTGCGGCCGCAGCCGCCTTTACCAAACTGTTTGTTAAAGGGGACGCCACCACCGCATCGGTGCATCAAATCAAAAAAGCGTATGGAAACTATGGGTAAAAAAGACCAGGCCCTGCAGGCCTTGCTGCAGCAAAAGTTGTTGCCGCTGTATTATCACGATAGCCCTGAGGTAAGTGTGAAGGTGTTAAAAGCCCTCTACGCGGCCGGGACCAGGATAGTGGAATACACCAACCGTGGCGAGAACGCCCTGGACAATTTTAAGGTCTTAAGAAAAACAGTGGATAAAAGCCTGCCCGGCTTGCACTTAGGTATTGGAACAATCAAAACCAAAAAGCACGCAAAAAAATTTATGGACGCCGGCGCTGATTTTGTGGTTTGTCCCAGCATGAATGAAGAAGTCGCCTATGCCGTGCAGCAGGAAGGGTTATTATGGGTGCCGGGTTGTTTGACCACCACCGAAATTGCAGCTGCGGAAGCGGCCGGCGCCAGCCTGGTAAAGATCTTTCCGGGCAATGTGCTGGGCCCCTCCTACATCCGGGCTATCAAAGAAATCTTTCCTGGCTTAAAGTTTATGCCTACCGGTGGGGTGGAAGCAGAGGAACAAAACCTGGAAAGCTGGTTTACAGCCGGGGTGGTGGCCGTAGGCATGGGCAGTAAACTGATTGCAAAAGAAACGATAGCCCAGGAAGATTATAACGGACTGACCCAGTCGGTCGTAAAAACTTTGAAACTGGTGCAGGCGGCGGCCACTGCACCATAGCATTACCGAACGCACAAGTGAGTGATACAACAAAAGCTAAATAGAAATTGATTGCTGACTATATAAATTAAAACTATGCTTGTAGAGGATCCAAAAGAAATTCCGGTTGCAACAAACCAACTTACAGAGAAAAAACCGCTTGGAAATTACAGGTGGGTAGTGGTGGCCCTGCTTTTTTTTGCTACTACGATCAACTATCTCGATCGCCAGGTGATTGGTTTACTAAAAGATTACCTGGCGGCTGACATGGACTGGACTGAGAAAGATTACAGCCGCATTGTGATGGCCTTTTCTGCAGCGTATGCAGTGGGGCTTTTATTGTTTGGAAGGTTTATTGATAAAATCGGGACAAAGCTTGGCTATGCGGTTTCCATAGTTGTATGGAGTGTGGCTGCCATGGGTCATGCCCTGGCAAGAACCACGTTGGGATTTGGCATAGCCCGTACGGCCTTGGGATTGGGAGAAGCCGGTAATTTTCCGGCGGCCATTAAAGCGGTGGCGGAATGGTTCCCTAAAAAAGAAAGGGCTTTTGCTACCGGTATTTTTAACGCCGGCTCTAACATTGCTGCGGTGATCGGACCGTTTTTGATCATGTGGATCTTTGAAAATTATGGCTGGCACGAAGCATTTTTATGGACCGGTGTTATTGGTTTTGTCTGGTTGATTTTCTGGTGGGTATGGTACGATGTTCCGGCAAAGCAAAAACGCCTGAAGGAAGCCGAATTCACTTACATCCACAGTGATGCGCCGGATATTGTTGCGGACAATGCGAAGAAGATCAGTTGGGGTAAAATAATTACTGTCCGCCAGACATGGGTCTTTGTAGTTGGAAAATTTTTAACCGATCCTATCTGGTGGTTTTATTTATTCTGGATCCCTTCTTATTTCAACACAACTTATAATTTGAATCTTAGCAGCTCGTGGGTATATGTTTCTACGGTATATGTAATAGCCAGCTTTGGAAGTGTTCTGGGAGGTTATTTGTCAGGCTGGTTGATAAAAAAAGGATGGCCGGTTTATAAGGCAAGAAAGACCGCCATGTTTATATATGCTTTATGCGTGGTGCCGGTGATCTTTGTTCAATATACAAGCGATGTATGGACAGCCGTTTTGCTGATAAGCCTAGCCGCAGCAGCCCACCAGGCCTGGAGTGCCAACATTTTCACTACGGCCTCCGATATGTTTCCTAAAACAGCGGTAAGTTCCGTAGTAGGTATTGGCGGCATGGCTGGTTCGGTGGGGGGTATTTTATTTCCGCTGTTGATAGGCACTATACTCGAGCATTTTAAACTGCAGGGCGATATTAATATAGGCTATAACCTCATCTTTGTTATTTGTGGTAGTGCTTATGTGCTGGCCTGGGTTTTAATGCATTTGTTAGCCCCGAAAATGGAACAGATAAAAGTCTAGGGCTGAAAGGCAGTTTGGCTTTCAATAACGTGTATCTGAATTTTTTCAATAGGGCGATGATAACGTTTAAGCCTGTATATGAATAAATAGAGGTTTTTGCTATTATTTTTTTAATTCTAAATAAGTTTTACAGACAGACATGAAAGTGATTCATAGCGTTCACCCGGAAGATTTTAAAGCTTATGGCACATCTTTAATAAGAGAACGGTTTTTGGTAGAGGGCCTGATGGAGGAAGACAAGATCAATTTCACCTACACCCATTACGATAGAATGATGGTAGGTGGTGCTATGCCTGCGAAGGAAACCCTACACTTAAAAACCTATCCTAACCTGAGAGCTGATTATTTTTTAGAGCGAAGAGAGATCGGTATCATCAATGTAGGCGGCGATGCGGTGATCACAGTGGATGACCAGGAATACGGGCTTCGGAAATTGGATTGCCTGTACGTGGGAAAAGGTGCACAGCAGGTAAGTTTTAAATCCAGCGATGCAAAAACACCGGCGGTGCTGTATCTTCTTTCCGCACCGGCGCATGCCTCTTACGCCACAACGCTTTTAAAAAAGGAACAGGCAGAATCCAATGCCTTAGGCGCTTTGGAAACAAGTAATGAAAGAACGATCTACCGGTATATTCATAAAAACGGAATTCAAAGCTGCCAGCTGGTCATGGGCCTTACCATTTTGAACAAAGGCAGCGTATGGAACACCATTCCCGCACATACACACGACCGGCGTATGGAAGCCTATTTTTATTTTGATGTGCCACAGAACCAGGTGGTTTTTCACTACATGGGTGAACCCGGTGAAACCCGGCATCTGCTGATGAAAAATTACGAAGCCGCCGTTTCGCCTCCCTGGAGTATTCATGCAGGAAGCGGCACTTCCAATTATGGATTTATATGGGGCATGGCCGGAGAGAACCTCGAATACAGCGACATGGATGCGGTTCAATTAAATGATTTACGATAAACAAACAGATATAATTGTATGGAAAATTTTTCACTGAAGGATAAGGTAATTGTTGTAACCGGCGGAACCGGTATTTTGGGAAAGGCTTTCGTGGATGCGATTGTAGAAGCCGGCGGCACGGTAGGTGTTTTGGGCAGGAATGAAAAAGTGGCCAATGAAAGGGCAGAAGCCATTAAAGCAAATGGCGGTAAGGCGGTGGCTTTGATTGCCGATGTGATGGATGTGCAGCAATTGCAAACTGCAAAGGATAAAATAGTAAAGGAGTTTGGAAAGATTGACGGACTCGTAAATGCCGCAGGTGGCAACATGCCTGAAGGGGTGCTTCAATCCGATGAAGACATTTTCACTATGAACCTTGAGGGTATGAAAAGAGTGATGGACATCAACGTGTGGGGAACCGTTATCCCCACCCAGGTTTTTGGAGAAGCTATTGCCAAAACCGGCAAAGGCAGTGTGGTTAATATCTCTTCCATGAATTCCAAAAGAGCCATCACCAAAGTATTGGGCTACAATATGGGAAAGGCGGCTATTGATTGCTATAACCAATGGTTTGCCGTGGAGCTGGCCAACCGCTATGGCGATAAAATCCGCATGAATGCTTTGGCACCCGGCTTCTTCCTTACCGAACAAAACCGTAACCTGCTGACAAAGCCGGAAGGCGGGTATACAGATAGGGGCGGCCTGGTCATAAAACAAACGCCATTCAAACGTTTTGGCCACCCTGATGAATTGAAGGGGGCTTTGGTATGGTTGTTAAGCGATGCCTCGCAATTTGTAACCGGCGCTATGATCTGCGTGGATGGAGGTTTCTCCATTTTTGGTGGTGTGTAACAAGGGATTCAGCATCCGATTAAAAAAGGTAAGCATCCTATTGTGAGCCACCAATAAAGTTTCCATACACCTTTTGAACAGGAGAACTATGAAAGAACGAAATGAATTTTTTTTCATGCAGCAAACCATGCGCTGGTTTGGCCCTGCCGATCCGGTAAGTTTATCCGATATCCGGCAGGCGGGTTGCAGTGGTGTGGTTAGTGCCCTGCACCACATGGCCAATGGGGAAGTATGGACCATGGAGGAAATAAAAAAACGGCAACAGGAAATTGAAGCCGCCGGAATGATTTGGTCGGTAGTGGAAAGTGTGCCGGTGCACGAGGCTATCAAAACACAAAGCAAAGATTTTCGGCAATACATTGACAATTACAAACAAACGCTGATCAACCTGGCTCAATGTGGTATTTACATTGTCACCTACAATTTTATGCCGGTGCTGGATTGGACACGAACGGATCTGAGCTATCCGGTAGAAGATGGTTCAAAAGCCCTGCGGTTTGAAAAGGCGGCTTTTATTGCCTTCGATGTTCTTATGCTGAAAAGAAAGGGGGCTGAAAAGGACTATTCAAGCGAAGATTTGCAAAGGGCAGAAGAGCGGTTTGCCAAAATGAGTGAAGAGGAGAAGCAGCAATTGCAACGCAATATTATTGCAGGACTTCCGGGTAGTGAAGAAAGTTTTACGCTGCAGCAATTTCAGCAGGCATTGGATGCCTACAAGGATATAGATGCCGCCCGGTTAAGAAACAATCTCATTTATTTTTTACAGCAAATTATTCCGGTAGCAGAAAAACACGGTGTAAAGATGGTCATCCATCCGGATGATCCGCCGTACCCGATTTTAGGTCTGCCCCGGGTGGTGAGCACCGCTTCGGATATGGAAGCCCTGGTACAGGCGGTTCCTTCTGTAAACAACGGTCTTTGTTTTTGCACGGGCTCTTTTGGCGTGCGGGCCGATAACGATTTACCGGCCATGGTTCGGCAATTTGCCGGTCGTATTCACTTCATTCATCTCAGAAGCACCAAAAGAAATGAAGCGGGTGATTTTTATGAAGCCAACCATTTGGAAGGCGATGTAGATATGTACCGGGTGATAAAAGAGCTGGTGTCGGTGATGCAACAAAGAAAGGTCTCAATTCCGATGCGTCCCGATCATGGACATCAAATGCTCGATGACCTCAAAAAGAAAACCAATCCAGGGTACTCGGCCATTGGCCGGTTGCGGGGATTGGCCGAACTCAGAGGATTGGAGTTGGGGATTGTAAGAAGCCGTGGCTAATACGGGCGTTGCAGATTTGAATAAGGGAATGGAATAACGGCCTACATTTAGGTTTCTTAAACTGATATGGCCGCTACCCCAACGCATACTACTTACCGCAAGATCATTCACATTGATATGGATGCTTTTTATGCCTCCGTGGAGCAGAGAGATCATGCGGAATACAGAGGTAAGGCTATTGCAGTGGGCGGTTTGCCCGAAGGAAGAGGCGGGGTGGTGGCTACAGCCAGCTATGAGGCCAGGAAGTTTGGTGTACGTTCTGCCATGCCTTCCAAAAAAGCGCTGCAGCTTTGCCCCCACATTATTTTCATACGACCCCGTTTTGACGTGTATAAGCAGGTGTCGAAACAGGTACGTGAGATCTTCCACCGTTACACCGATCTTATAGAACCGCTTTCTCTGGATGAAGCCTATTTGGATGTAACCGAAGACAAGCAACAGATCGGTTCTGCCATAGACATTGCCAAACTGATTAAACAGGCCATCCAAGATGAATTGGGCCTGACGGCTTCTGCAGGCATTTCAATAAATAAGTTTGTTGCCAAGATCGCATCTGATATGGATAAACCCGATGGATTGACCTTTATCGGTCCTTCCCGGATAGCTTCGTTTGTGGAAAGTCTTGCAGTGGAAAAATTCTTTGGCGTAGGGAAGGTGACGGCGGAAAAGATGAAAAAGATGAATCTTCACACCGGCGCCGATCTCAAAAAGTTATCGGAAGAAGAACTGGTGCAACATTTCGGAAAGGCAGGCAGGTTTTATTTTAAAATTGTAAGAGGTATAGACGACAGACCGGTAGAGCCCAACCAGGAAACCAAATCCATTGGAGCCGAAGATACTTTTCCAAAAGACTTAACAGAGGTGGAAGAAATGGAAGTAGAACTGGAGAAGATCGCCGCTACGCTTCATAAGCGTTTATTACGATACGGACTAAAAGGACGGACCATTACCATAAAGATCAGGTACAGCGATTTTAAACAAATCACCCGCAGCAAATCCTTTGCTGATCCTTTCAATGAAGAGAAATCTATAGCGGCAATAACAAAAGAACTTTTAAAAGCAACAGACCCTGCTCACAAAAAAATACGGTTGCTGGGCATTACACTATCCAATTTTGGCGAACAAAAACCAAGGCCAGGCAGGTTGGATACTTCCGGCCAACTCTATCTTTTTGACTAGAAGCCCTTGCACAAATGCTTTTGTGAGTGGTGAGTGCAAAAGCTCTTTTATGCCAAACGGTTTAGGGAGGCAGATGATAGATGACAGAAGGGAAAGAGGCCTTCGTCTCACATCTCACGATGATTTTCCTGCCAGTGGGTTTGCATTACTCACCACTGATTACACACACTCTATAAAAGTCAATCAATGAGACCACTTGTAAACACCGGCTTATTTATTTTCAGCTGTCTTGGCGGCAAAGGCATCCATCACCCTTGTTGAAAAAATTAAGGCAGCTCCGGCATTCACGGCAACGGCCACACCTAAGGCCTCAATAATTTCTTCGCGGGTAGCACCTTGCTTGATGGCGGCATCGGTGTGCACGGTAATACATCCGTCGCATTGCCGGGTAACTGCTACCGCAATGGCAATCAGTTCCCTCATCTTAGCGCCCAATAAATTGGTTTGATTTCCGGCTTCACTCAACCCCCGGTAACCTTTTACAATTTCATGGTTCGTTCTTCCGATCTCTGCCATCCTTTGCTGGATCTCTTTTTGGTATTCATTCCAATCAAGCATCATACTATTTTAATTTTAAGTTGACATAATATAATGAATTGCTTATCCCGGTGTGCTGCCAGGCTTACTATTATTTTCAATGCACTTTCAGCGTTCGCACCATTTTATCTCGCATCTCCATTCTGCCCGTTCTACGTCTAAAATGTTTTGCGGAGATGTATACCAATCGTATTGTGCCTCTGCTAAGACTTTTTGATTTATACAGCGCTTTATATTGTAAACTGTTCAGAAAGCAGGAGTGTTGGTAAGGAGATTTCGCAGAGGGGATACCTGTTCTTGTTTAAAGTTACTCTTCATTATGCATTGAAAAGAGGGTTACTGAATGTATTTTTTTACGGGTAGTGAGACCAGGAGAGTAATAACAACCTCATGCACGCAATAAGGAAATGGCTAATGAATAGGGAACGATTCTATTCAAATGCAACTGGCTTATTTTTGGAATACACAAGAATAGGTGAACTTCTGTTCTCCGCAATGCAGAACGGTCTGGCTTGCACATTTATGACGCTGGTTGAATAAGCAACAAAACCTGTTACATGGCAAAGAACAACGCAAGCATTTACAGTGCTTTGATCGCTGATATCCTGGTAGCCGTCACAAAATTCACCGCCGGGGGATACACCAACAGTTCATCCATGATTTCAGAAGGTATCCATTCTTTAGTGGACTCTACCAACCAGTTACTGCTTTTATATGGATTAAAAAGAAGCAGGAAACCACCGGATAAAACAATGCCCTTTGGTTATGGTAAAGAACTATACTTCTGGTCTTTCATTGTTTCTATTCTCATTTTCGCACTTGGCGGAGGGCTTTCGCTTTACCAGGGAATTATACATATCATTCATCCGAAAGAGTTGGGAGATCCAACCTGGAATTATGTGGTACTTCTCCTTTCATTCATCTTCGATGGTGCTTCTTTCGTTATCGCCATTAAACAATTTAATAAATCAAGAGGCGATTTGTCGTATTGGGATGCCATAATTAAAAGTAAGGATCCCTCCAGTTTCCTGGTTTTATTTGAAGACGGCGCCGCAGTACTGGGATTGATCATCGTTTTTATTTTTATGGTCTGCAGTCATGCATTTCATATGCCTGTCCTGGATGGTGTCGCCTCCGCACTTGTGGGCTTGTTGCTCATATTTGTTTCAATCATATTGGCCCGTGAAAGCCGTAGCCTGCTGATGGGCGAAGGCATAGCACCCGAAACACAGCGAAAAATAAAAGAGCTTGCTGAAAAAGATGGGACAGTTGTCAAAGTCTCTAACATTTTGTCAACCTACGAATCACCTGAGGAAGTAGTGCTGATGCTGGTCATTCAGTTTAAGCCCAACCTGGACACAGCCGACATCACCGGCGCTATTGAAAGGATACGAAAAGCGATCAAGGAAAAATTCACCTTAATAGAATTTGTTATCATCCAGCCTCAGGCTTTTTCCTGATATTTGACTTGGGCAAAAAACAATAAGATAAACTGTAAAGCCATTGTGTGGTGATGGATCTGCTGCAGATCATTAACCTGGCTTCTAAGTAATTTTTCTTATTGAAATGAGCGGTTTGTAAAACTTCCTGGAAGGTGGTGAAACGAGCTGTAAATACAAAAAGCATGTAACATGACCTGGCTGCTGGTTTACGAAATTGTTTATGTTGTTGTGTTGGTGCTGGTTTGCCTGCGTATTATGTACGATACCCGCAGCAATACCAAAACGCTTGCCTACCTGCTGCTGGTCATCTTTTTGCCGCTGATCGGTATCTTTTTTTATTTCTCCTTCGGCATCAACTACCGCAAAAGGAAGATATACTCCAAAAAACTGGTATTGAACGATACCATGGCTAAAAAACTACGGGAGTACATACTTCAATATTCCAAACAGATCTTTGAAAAGAACACCGTGGCTGTTCAATCCTTCAGGGAACTGGCCTATATGCTGATAAAGGACAGCATGAGCGCATTGACCGCCAACAATACAGTAAAGCTGTTGGTGAATGGAGAGGAAAAGTTCCCCGAAGTGCTGCAGGCATTGGAGCTTGCAAAAAGCCATATTCATATGGAATACTACATTTATGAAGATGATGAAATTGGCAGAACAATAGAAAAGGTTTTGATCAGAAAGGCAAAAGAAGGAGTGGAGGTACGGTTTATTTACGATGATTTTGGCAGCCGTTCCATTCGCCGTAAAATGGTGCGCCGGTTAAGAAAAGCAGGGGTTAAGGCCTTCCCGTTTCACAGGGTTATTTTTATAGCACTGGCCAACCGGCTGAACTACCGCAATCACCGGAAGATCATTGTTGTTGACGGATCGGTTGCTTTTGTGGGAGGCATTAACGTAAGCGACCGGTATATCAATAAACCCCGTAAGAGAAAAAAACTTTTCTGGCGGGATACCCATATGCGCATTGAAGGGCCGGGCGTACGTTACCTTCAATATGTTTTTTTGTGCGACTGGAACTTTTGTGCAAGGGATCATTTGCAGCCCAACGATATTTTTTTCCCGCTTGCTTCTTCGCTTCCTGTGAAGGGTAATAAAATTGTACAAATAGCGGCAAGCGGTCCTGATTCTGACACGCCTACCATACTGTTTACTTTATTGCAGGCCATTAATCTTTCATCGAAAGAGTTGCTGATCACTACTCCTTATTTTATCCCGGGGGAAAGTATTGTAGATGCGCTGATGGTGGCGGCATTGGGTGGCGTGAGTGTGAAGATGCTGGTGCCGGGTGAATCTGATTCGGCCGTTGTTAATGCAGCCGCTTATTCCTATTACGATGATCTGCTGAACGCCGGCGTGGAGATTTATTTATACCAGAAAGGTTTTGTGCATGCAAAGACGCTGGTGGCCGACCGGCAAGTTGCTATTGTGGGAACCGCCAATATGGACTACCGTAGCTTTGATTTGAATTTTGAAGTGAATGCGGTGGTGTACGATTCGGAAACAGCAAAAGAATTGAGCGATATCTTTTACCAGGATTTGAAAGACGCCTTGAAGATTGATAAAGAAGAATGGAAACAACGGCCCATGGTCAAACAAATGCTGGAAAAAGCGGCCAGGCTGGTGTCGCCGCTTTTGTAATGGCGGTTAGGGTTTTATGCAGTCGTAGCGGTCAATGATTTGTCGCTTTACCAAAGCACATGGGGTGATTAATTACTTACGGCGCAACGGACGGAGCTTGTTGCTGGAGGGACAGTCTGCGTCATGAAAGCCACACTCATGCAATAAAGCCAATGAAAGGTATGGTGTTTAGGTCTTGCTGTCGAGCCGCTCTGTGAAGGTGTTGTTTGATGTAAAATATGATACATCAAAAAATTGAGGATCTATATTTGCAGCTATTTTTGGTTCAATGAAAAAACTATTGTTAGGCGTGCTTGTTTTGAACCTTATAAATCAAAGCTGTAACAATAAACAGCCAGCTACCTATACCGGTGATGCGATCCTGCAAGCACTGCCTGACTCTTCCTCTGGAAGATACCTTGATAGCATTACGTGGGTTTAATAAATCAATTCCTGTTCATTTGAACGGATATAGAATTCCAGAAAGAACACCCTACAGGGAGGAGAATCCCTTTTTTGATTCGGCCGGAAGTTTAATGAAGTATGCAATTTTTGAGCAAAGTGGAGATACAAGTTTCTTTATTGATTATTATTACTATTACGGGCAATTGATAAAAGTTTACATATATAAGCACACATCCACGAATGCCCTGGGTGCAGGTTATTATATTTTTGAGAACGGTAGATTAATCAATTCAGATATTGTTAACCAGGAAAGGATTTTACCTCACCTATTATTGAAGCAAGCTTCATTTTATATGAAAAAATCTGAAACAGGATCAAGATAAGATAAGTGATTTTCTGTCATTGCAATGTTCTCAGAAGTGAGCATCCGGTTTTCTTCTTCGCCGAGTTTCTCTTGCAGGGCTTGGGCGCTGCGGGCAAAGAGGGCATGTTCCAATCCTTTCTCATAGTTTGCGTACTCTTGATAAGCCTCGGGCTAATTCATGAGAGGTGAAACGTGAGACGTGAAACTGTAGTAACTTTTCCTTTATAGTTCATTCTTGTTCTACGTCTGCCGTCTCACGTTTCATGATGGTTTCTTTGTCAACTTGAAAGCGGTTTGGCATCAACCCACTCACGTCTCACCACTCACCCCCAACCTACTCTTCCTCTCCGCCGCTTTTCAATTGCATCAACAGGGTATAGGCATTGCGTACGACAATCTTTTTGTCTGCCAGTTCACCATTAATGGCGGTGTAGCCATCATGCGACTCGCCCGGTTCTACAGGTGTTAAAACAAACTTGTTGGCGGTTTCCGCTGCAAACACATAATGCTTGTTTTGCCACCGCACAAGGGCATCATCCGGAACGGCCGTTAAGGAGGCATTCGTCAATTCAATTTCTCCATTCATGAACATACCGGGGCGCAGGTCCTTGTCATAATGTTCCAGGTGGCAATGTACCTCGCTGGCCCTGTCGTTGTCAACGCTCTGGTTCACCAGCAGCACCTTTGCTACGTATTTTTTTACCGGGTTGCTGTTGGTGTAGCATAGCACCCGCTGTCCTACAGAAATGTAGGGAACATCTTTTTCAAAAACGGTAAGACTCACATGAATGCCGGAAGGGTTGATCAACTCGAGCAATACATCCGTTGGATTAACATATTTGCCGATGTTGAAATTTACCTTATTGACATAACCACTCACCGGCGCATAAATGCCGATGCTCCTGGAGATCCTTTCTTCATTTAACGTTAATGGGTTAATACCAATCAACCGTAGCTTTTCTGACAGGGCATTGACCAAAACCCTTTGGCTTTGGTACTCGCTTCGTATCTGCTGAAAGGTCTTGTCGCTGATGGCTTTCGTCTCATTCAATCCTTTCTGGCGCTGGTAGTCGGCTTCCAGGTATTGCAGCCTGCTTTTGCCCACCAGGTAATCCTGCTGTAGCTGGATGTATTGCTGGTCTTCCATACGTGCCAGCAATGCTCCCTTTTTCACAGCCATGCCGGGCAACAGGTTCATGCTTTTTAAATAGCCACCCAGGGGCACACTAACCGAGGCCATGTTTTGAGGCGGCACATCCACTGTACCGCTTACCCTTAGGGTACGCTGCATTTCTTTCAGCTCCGGCGTTCCCACCTCAATAGCGGCATTTTTTATTTGCTCGGGGGTTAGGGTTACTTCATTGCTTTGGGTGGCGGCCGCTTTTACAACCGGCGTTTCTTGTTTATCGCTTTTGGTTTCTGCGCAGGAAAACAGGATAGGGCAGAAGCCAAGAATAATAATGAGCTTTTTCATTTATAGAGCTATTTAATGTTAGTAGAACTGAGTTTTTCAATAAGGATGGCAGCCTCGTTGGATTGCTGCAGCACTGTTAAGTATTCGTTGCGGATGGCCAGCGCCTGGTTGACCAGCATCACCCAATCCAGGTAACTGATTTCGCCGCTTTCCAGCCGGTTGCCCGCCGCCGCCAGTATGGTAGCTGCGTTGGGTAACTGTACCGACTTATAGGTTTGCAACAGTTGCCTGCTTTGCCAGTAGGTTTGCAAAGTGGCGTTCAACTCGGTTTGCAATTGTTTCATTGAGGCTTCCAGTTCCCGTTCCCGTTGTGTGATCAACACATTGGAGGCCTTGATCCTGGAACGTTGTGCCCGTTGAAAAATGGGAATATCAATTCCGGCACTGATGGTGGAAAACCGTTTGCCGGCACCGAAAAACTTTTCATCCGTATCGTTTACTTTTTGCCAGCCAACGATGCTCATGTTGTTATAACCAAGGTTGAATGACGGCAGCAACCTGCTCTTTTCCAGCTGGTATTGTTCCCGGCTCAACTGCACCTGTTGTTTATGCAAGGCCAGTAAAGGCGTTTGCAACAGCAGGGCCGTATCGGGTAACAACGGCAAGGGGTATTCTAAACTGTCTTCCTGTAGCAGAATGGTTTCCTTCATATTCAGCAGCCATTGCAGCCTGCTCACCGCCACGGCTTCATCGGTTTGAAGCATCCGTAGCTGGCTGGCGATCTGCAAGCGCTGGCTTTCGGCGGTTGATTTTTCCAATACATCAATATCTCCTGCTTTGAACCTTTGTTCGGTTTTCCTCAGGAAGGCATTGTAAATGCTATCCGCTTCTAAAAGCAGGCTCTTTTTTTGTCCCAACAGCAGCAGATGATAGAACACCTGTTTTACTTGTGCCGTTAACTCCACCTCCCTGCTTTTTGTATGCAACTGGCTTATATGGGTAAAGGTTTTATTTACCTGTCCCTGGTGTTTGTAAACACTGGGGAATTGTATGCTTTGTGACAGGGAAAACCGGGTGTCGTTGGCAAGGCTGTTGACTTTTCCGTATTCAAAGCCGAAACTGGTTTTATCTATGTCCACATTGCTTTGTTCCAAGGCCTTGTAGTATTGCTCCTCCAACTGTGACACCTGGAGGTGCAGGTTGTTTTTTAGTGCTGTATCAACAGCGTCCTGCAGGGATAATTTGGTTTGCGCAAAGGAGGCGGCCGGCATCATCAATATCACCACTAAGGCAGCTGCTATTTTCTTTCGAGGCTTGAACTTGAAATAGCCAAAACCTTTTTCAAACAGGATGTATAATACCGGCAAGACAAAAAGAGTAAGCAGGGTAGAGATGATAAGACCGCCGATGACCACAGTAGCCAGTGGTTTTTGCACCTCACCTCCGGCACCTGTACTGATGGCCATGGGAATAAAGCCCAGGGAAGGAACCAGTGCCGTCATCAACACAGCCCGAAGCTTGGACTTGGTGGCATGAATGACAATACGCCTGATGTCGTGCCATCCTTCACTCTTCAACCGGTTGAATTCCGATACCAGCAAAATACCATTCAATACGGCTACGCCAAACAGGGCAATAAAGCCTACGCCTGCCGAAATGCTGAACGGCATATCACGCATCCAAAGGGCAAATATGCCTCCTATAGCAGATAATGGGATCGCCGTATAGATCAACAGTCCTTGTTTTACGGAGTTAAAAGCAAAGTAGAGAAGCAGAAAGATCAGTGCTAGGGCAATAGGCACTACCAATGCCAGCCTGTTTTTGGCGGCTACCATATTTTCAAATGATCCGCCGTAGGAGATGGTATAACCGGGCGGCAGTTTGATTTGGTTTTCTACCTTCTGCTGCAATTCCTCCACTACCGTTTGCACGTCTTTGCCGGTAACATTAAAACCAACAATGATGCGGCGGCGGGTGTTTTCTCTTTGTATCTGGTTCACGCCTTCCACCTCTTCAATGGTAGCCACTTGCTGTAGTGGAATCTGCGCACCTGTGCGGGTAGAAACCAACAGGTTGCGTACATCGGTAATATTGCTGCGGGCATCACCTTCCAGGCGCACCACCATGTCAAAACGTTTCTCACCTTCATACACCTGTCCGGCCGTTTGCCCGGCAAAGGCGGTATTCACCACCCGGTTGATGTCATTGACATTAAGCCCATAGGCTGCCATGGCCTGTCGGTTGTAACGCACCACTACCTGGGGCATACCGGTTACCGATTCCTCGTAAATATTAATGGCTCCTTCCACGGTTTTAATAATACCATTTAGCCGGTTGGCATAATGCGCCAGTGTGTCCAGGTCTTCACCAAATATTTTACAAACAATGTCCTGCCGGGCGCCGGTCATCAACTCATTAAAGCGCATTTGTACCGGGAACTGAAAGCCCACCGAAAGACCGGGAAGAACAGAAAGCTCCTGGGTCATTTTTTCTGATAACTCATCAAAGGAGGAAGCCGAAACCCATTCCTTTTTATCCTTTAATATGACCATCATATCGCCCGCTTCAAAGGGCATGGGGTCAGTGGGAATTTCTGCGCTGCCGATCTTGGTAACTACCTTTTGCACTTCGGGAAACTTATCCAGCAGTATCCTGGAAGCTTTCTGCGTGGCATCAATCGTGGCATTGAGATTGCTACCGGTGAGCAGGCGGGTTTCCACGGCAAAATCACCTTCTTCCAGTTCCGGTATGAACTCTCCACCCATTCGTCCTAAAATGATAACGGCGGCTACAAACAATACCAGTGTAGCGGCAATGAGTGTTTTCGGTAATTGAAGCATCCGCTGCAGAAGCGGCTGGTACCTTCTTTCCAGCCAGGCCATCATACGGTCTGCCAGGCCGGGTCTGTGGTTTAATTTTTTGCTTAAGAAAAGAGCACTCATCATGGGCACATAGGTGATGGACAACAGGAAGGCGCCCAGGATAGCGAAGGCAATAGTAAGCGCCATAGGTTTGAACATTTTGCCTTCGATGCCTTCCAGCGACAGGATGGGCAGATACACGATCAGGATAATGATCTGGCTAAACACCGCCGACTTGATCATGGAATTCGTGGACTTGTGCACTTCTGCATCCATCGTCTGCTGGTTAATCATCCCGATCTTTCTGAAATGTTTGGAATGGGAAAACCGGTGCAGAATGGCTTCCACCACGATCACGGAGCCATCCACGATAAGACCAAAGTCAATGGCGCCCAAACTCATTAAGTTGCCGCCCACGCCAAATTGGTTCATCAGAATAATGGCAAACAACATGGACAAGGGAATGACCGAAGAAACAATGAGCCCCGCCCGCAGGTTACCTAAAAAGAAGACCAGTACAAAGATCACGATCAGTGCTCCTTCCATCAGGTTGATCTCCACCGTTTTGATGGCATTGTTCACCATCTTGGTCCTGTCCAGGAAAGGTTCCACCACAACTCCCTCCGGCAGGGACTTTTGTATCTCCGCCATCCTGTCCTTTACCCGCTGTACAACGGCGGAGGAATTATCACCCTTCAGCATCATCACTACCGCACCGGCTACTTCCCCCTTATCGTTGTAGGTCATGGCTCCATAACGGATGGCCGAACCGTATTTTACGCTGGCTACATCCCGCATCAGCACGGGTACGCCGCCCCCTAAGGTTTTAACTACAATTGTTTCAATATCCTGGATGTTGGTGGTTAAACCTTCGCTGCGGATATACAGTACGGTAGGCCCTTTTTCGATATAGGCACCGCCTGTATTTTCATTATTTCTTTCAAGGGCATCAAATACATCGGCGATCGTGATGGAATGGGCATTTAACTGTTCAGGGCGCACGGCAATCTCGTACTGCTTCAGCCGGCCGCCAAAGCTGCTCACATCTGCCACTCCCGGGGTTCCCAGTAGTTGCCGCCTTACCATCCAATCCTGGATGGTCCGGAGTTGCATTGCATCGTATTTGTGTTCGTATCCCGGTTTGGGCCGCACTACGTATTGGTATATTTCTCCCAACCCTGTAGTTAAAGGAGCCAGTTCCGGAGAACCAATTCCCTCCGGGATGTTTTGCCTCACCTGTTGCAGGCGTTCACTCACCTGCTGTCGTGCCCAATAACCGTCAATTTTATCTTCAAACACAATGGTGACAAGCGATAAGCCAAATCGGGAAAAGCTTCGTATCTGTTTCAGCCCGGGAATATTACTGCACGATTGTTCCAGCGGGGTAGTGATCAGGCGTTCCACGTCCGGCGCTCCCAGCGAAGGGGAAACCGTAATAACCTGTATTTGGTTGTCTGTAATATCAGGTAAAGCGTCAATAGGCAGTTTGGTCACTTCATAACTGCCCCATCCAATGAGCCCTATTATAAATAACCCAACAACCAGCTTATTCCGTACAGAAAAACCGATAATTCTATCAAGCATATAAAAATGATTTAGTACACGGTCGTCGTGTGACTTTTAAGAATGCACGTTTCGAATCGTTGAAAAACTTACAGGAGACGGCTATGCAGGAGCACAAACGTCAATACAAAAAAGAGCAATGTCTCCGGCAAAGCGCTGGTAAGTTCAGTGTAGAAAAAATATCTACATAAGGGTTATGCTTTCGGAGGCCGGAACAAAGAAGATATGCCAGGATCTGGTAAAGAAAATTCATCCGTTATGGGAAAGCTTGTCTTATAAAAATGGAAAACAAGTTTTTGGGGGAATGGTTTTACAGGAGAGGAAAGCTGTTCAAATGCCACTTTATGAAATTCCTTAAAGGGCAGTTGTTTGTCTCTTTCCTGATCATTATCATTGTCATTTGCTGCGCTCCAATAATGCATGGAGAAGAAATCCAGCAGGCTTAAATTGCTGTCTATTTGCCGGTGTTCCCGGAAGTGCTGCACCAAAACAGGTATTTTACACAGTTGATACAGCGACATATTGCTAAAGAGCAATACAATCAAAGCCATATAACAGCCTGCTTTTTTCACGGCGCAAATATAGAAATTTAGACCGTTCAGGAATTCACAAACTATTTTACCATTTTTTACATGAAAAAAGATACAGATACGTCTGTAAAGTTTCCTTGTATCCAAACTCACGAGGAAGGGGTTTTCCGATTGCCTGAAAAGATTATGATCTTTAAAAAAATGCGAACTTGTAATATGATAGCTATTAAGGATTAACTAAAAGAACATTTTATGAAAAAAGCGAAAAGCAATAATCCAGGAAACCAGGAAGGCGATCTGCCTGCTGACCTTCAGTACCCGGCAAGCGAGGATATTTACAACCGGGAAAAAAAGGAACCTTTTAGTGAGGGAAATGAAACCGGCTCCATTGACAATGGGCTGGACGTACCGGGAGCAGAACTGGACGATACTGACGAGGCGATAGGCGAGGAGGATGAGGAAAATAATTACTACAGTCTTGGCGGCGATGCACATAGCGATCTCGATGAAAATGGCGATGAATAAGACCCTGATATAGAAGATGCTCAGGTAAAGCATGATCTGCTCATAAGTTGTGAACATCCAATGACATGTATCCAATGTTAGCGAAACGGAGGTATTCTTGAATAAGGAATTCTATTATACATCGTAAACAAATCAACAATGGAAAATAAAACTCCTGAGCCTTTGAATGGGTCGTTCAAACATTGGTACCTCTTTTTGATTTTGGGGTGTATTTTTTTACTATTGGGCATTTGGATCTTTCTTACACCGGTTGAAGCTTATCTGACGCTTGCCATCTTTTTTGCTGTCGGTTTTTTTTCACGGGTATTCTCGAGATCAGCTATGCGCTTTCAAATCGTGGAACTTCACATACCTGGGGATGGTCACTGGCTGGGGGAATCTTTGATCTGTTGATCGGCCTGCTCCTGGTGTTGCACCCCCGCATTTAAATGTTTGTTTTGCCGTATTATATCGGGTTTGGAATTTTATTACGCTCCCTGCTGGGGATTGCCTGGTCCTTGTTTTTAAAAGGCCGCCAGGTAAAGGGGTGGGGTAATTTGATGGTCATTGGAATTCTTGGAGTGCTCTTCGCTTTTATGGCACTCTGGAATCCTTTGTTCGCGGGATTTACCATTGTGTTTTATACCGGTATCGCTTTTTTAATGGTAGGTATTACTTATGTGTACCTGTCACTTATGCTAAGAAAATTGTGAGGGTTGAAACACTCTCAGACACCTACCGCTCTCACGGCTTCTGCCAGGGATTCATAGCTCTCATCATAGCTGTTTAATCTGTTTCCATTAAGGAAGAAAGAAGGGGTGCCATTAACACCACTGCGCAAGCCACCTTCAAAATCGCTTTCCACTTTTGCAAGTGTGGCCTGGCTTTTCCAGTCATGTGCAAACTGTTGCAGATCCAGGTTTAATGCTTCTGCAAAAGAAAGTAAACGGTTGCCCGTTAATTCATCCTGGTGTTCGTAAATCATATCATGCATTTCCCAGAATTTTCCCTGCCTGGCTGCCGCCTCCGCGGCCAGTGCCGCCATCATTGCATGCGGATGCGATTCCTGCAAAGGAAAATTACGGAATACAAAAAGTAGATCGCTGCCAAACTCTCTGAGCAATTGTTTGATAAGCGGGTAGGCGATGCCGCAATGCGAACATTCATAATCGCCGTATTCTACTAAAACCACATTGGCGTTTTCGTTACCGGTTTGATGATCCTGCTTCTGAACAGGCAGTTTTAACTTCGACATAGATTTATTTTTTTACAGCCGTCATTTTTTCCAGCGCATCCAGTATGCCATCTGCACCGGGATTAATACCATCGGGAGAAAGGTAGCTCCATTGAATGATGCCTCCTTCATCAATTACAAACAAGGCCCTGTGGCTTTCACCTTCCTGCTCGTTATAAACGCCATATTTTTTAGCCACTTCACCTTTGGGTTCGAAATCGGCAAGCAGTGGAAAATGAATCTTTCTGTTTTGCTCAAAAGCCATGTGACACCATTTGCTGTCAACCGACAGGCCCATGATCTCTGCATTGTATTTGTGGAAATATTTTAGCGTCTCGTTGTACAGTGACATCTGGTCGCTGCATACGGGGCTCCAGTCGGCCGGGTAAAAAGCAAGGATCACCCGTTTGCCCCTGAAGTCTGTTAGTTTTAATTTTTGATCTGGTGTGGCAGCTAATTCAAAGTCCGGCGCAGGGGTGCCTTTTTCTAGGATCATTTTTAAGTATTTATAGCATTACAAAGGTGGGATTATTACAAGACTGGTGGCATAATTTTTTAGAGAATATGAGTTCATTCTTTTTTACTTAAGGAATCACTGTAACAGTATTTATCAATAGTTTTAAAGACAGCTAACTCTACCGGCTATTAATAAATATGTTGCCCTGGTGGCAATCATCCTCCCTTAGAAAATAAAGGCCGCTTTATTTCTTCAATCAATCCGGATGAGTATTAAAAATCTGTGCATTGCTTTTTCTTTCTCCGCACTGTTTTTTATTTTCTCGTGTGGTTCGAAAGACTCAAAAACAGGTACTGCGCCCCCCGGCGCGGCGGGGGGCGCAGTTAAAGACTACACAGTACTAACCATTGTTCCGCAAACCACCACGCTGTACAATGATTACCCGGCTACTATTCAGGGACAGCAGAATGTAGAGATACGTCCAAAGATTGACGGGTACATGGAAAAGATCTATGTGGATGAGGGTGCTACTGTGCGCAGGGGCCAGTTGCTTTTTCAAATCAGTGCGCCGCAATATGAAGAGGAGGTAAGAACAGCCCAGGCCAATATTAAGATTGCCCAGGCTGATGTGAATGCGGCACAGATGGAGGTGAATAAGGTGCGGCCGCTGGTTGAGAAAAATATCATCAGCAAATACGAGTTGCAATCGGCCGAGTATAACCTGCAGGCCAAACAGGCAGCACTGGCACAGGCCCGGGCTACGTTGGCAAACGCAAGAACCAATCTTGGTTATACATCAATTACCAGCCCCGTGAATGGCGTAATAGGAACCATTCCTTATAAAATTGGAAGCCTGGTAAGCAGTAATACAACCCAACCGCTTACCACAGTTTCAAACATCGGTAATATCTATGCTTATTTTTCCGTCAATGAAAAACAGGCACTGGAGTTTTCAACCAGGGTTAAAGGCGCTACAACGAAGGAACGATTGGCGTCTATTCCACCGGTAACCCTAATTCTTGCTAACGGAACCGAACTGCCACAGAAAGGCCGTATTGAAACAGCCAGTGGCCTAATCAATACCGAAACAGGATCGATCAGTGTAAGGGCTACGTTCCCCAATCCTGGTAACCTGGTACGCAGCGGCAGCAGCGGTGCTGTACGAATTCCGGCTACACTGGATTCGGCTGTGCTGGTTCCGCAAAGGTCAACGTATGAAATCCAGGGGAAGCGATTCGTTTACCTGGTGTCGGATAGCGGTACCGTAAAAAGCAGGGAAATAAAAACCCGGGAAAGCAGCAGCGGGCAGTTTTTTGTTATACAGGAAGGCTTGCATGCCGGCGATAAGATTGTACTGGAAGGTGTAGCCTCCTTGCGGGAAGGTGCTGTGATCAAACCAAGAGAAGTGAACAGTGATAGCCTTTACCGCCAATTAAATACCAATGCTGCCACAAATAATAAGTCTGCAACGCTATGAGGTTTGCGGTACAGGATCTTGTGATGTTTTTTTAATTGAATGTTATGTTTAACCGTTTTATTGAACGACCGGTATTATCAACTGTAATTTCAATACTGATTGTCATACTGGGTGTGCTTGGGCTTATTTCTTTACCGGTTTCCCAATATCCTGAAATCGCACCGCCTACTATAGTGGTTTCCACTTCATACCAGGGGGCCAATGCTGACGTGGTATTAAACAGCGTAGTGATTCCTTTGGAAGAGCAGATCAATGGTGTAGAAGGCATGACCTACATCACTTCAGTTTCCGGTAATGATGGATCGGCCAGGATTACCATCAGTTTTAAACTGGGAGTGAATCCCGACCTGGCTTCCGTAAACGTACAAAACCGCGTAGCGCTGGCTACACCTTTATTACCTGCGGAAGTAACCCGTGCAGGTGTGGTTACAAGAAAGGTGCAAAGCAGCAACCTGGTTGTTTTTTCTTTATACAGTGAAGATTCGTCCTACGACCAGGCCTTTGTTCAGAACTATGCTGAAATTAACCTTATTCCATTAATTAAGCGGGTGCCCGGAGTAGGAGATGCGGTAGCTTACGGGCGGATGGACTACTCCATGCGCATCTGGCTGAAGCCCGATGTTATGGCTACTTATGGATTGGTACCGAACGATATCAGTGCTGTACTTGCCGAGCAGAATGTAGAAGCGGCGCTGGGACAATTTGGTGAACAGGGCGGGCAATCGTTTCAATACGTGATAAAATATACAGGCCGTCTTAAGAGTATAGAAGAGTTTGAGAATATGGTCATCAGGTCCCTGGGCAACGGGGACGTGTTGCGTTTAAAAGATATTGCCCGGGTTGAATTGGGCGCCCAGAGCTATGCTGTAAACAGTACCACAAATGGCTATCCAAGTGTAGGTGTGGCCATCAGCCAGACAGCCGGTTCCAATGCCCAGGATGTAATTAATGGAAGTTTAAAAGTATTGGAAGATGCTGCTACGTCTTTTCCGAAAGGCATTAAATATGTGAACCTGGTAAACGTAAATGATTTTCTGGAAGCTTCCATTAGTAAAGTGCTCCAGACATTGATCGAGGCCTTCCTTTTGGTTTTTTTAGTGGTCTTTCTTTTTCTTCAGGATTTTCGTTCAACACTCATTCCGGCCATTGCTGTACCGGTAGCTATTGTAGGTA
Source organism: uncultured bacterium (assembly GCA_966095395.1). Taxonomy (GTDB): domain Bacteria; phylum Bacteroidota; class Bacteroidia; order Chitinophagales; family Chitinophagaceae; genus Flavisolibacter. Next base: position 80,289 of record CBHTSW010000009.1, read on the forward strand.
CTTTTTTCTTTCTGCTGTTGTTTGGCTTCACCATTAACCTGTTAACCTTGTTCGCCCTTTTATTGGCCATTGGTATTGTGGTGGATGATGCCATCGTGGTAGTAGAGGCCGTGCATGCCAAATTGGATCAGGGCTATACCTCGGCCCTTACCGCTTCCAAAGATGCCATGAATGAAATTGCCTCAGCTATTATCGCTATAACGCTGGTTATGGCAGCGGTGTTTGTTCCGGTAAGCTTCATCACAGGGTCTGCCGGTGTGTTTTACAAACAATTTGGACTGACCCTGGCCATCGCCATTATTTTATCCGCAGTCAATGCCTTAACACTCAGTCCGGCCCTGGCAGCCCTGTTCCTAAAGCCTCATAAAGAAACCGAAAAGAAGAAGAAGAAAAGCCTCCTGCAGCGATTTTATGACGGCTTCAACAGGGGCTTCGATGCGGTAAAAAGAAAATATGAAAAGTCGGTAGCCTTTCTGTCACACAGAAAATGGATTGCTGCTGCTATTATAGCTGTTTTTGGAGGATTGCTGTATTTTCTAATGAAAACGACCCCAACCGCATTTGTACCCAATGAGGATATGGGGGTGGTCATGGCGGATGTTGCCCTGGCCCCTTCAGCGTCTAATGAACGAACACAAGAACTAACCGGCCAGGTGGAAAAAATCGTAAGAACGATTCCCGAGGTGGCAAACATCTTAAGAGTTAATGGTACCGGCCTGATTAGCGGTGCGGGTAGCAACTATGGGCTGCTGATCATCAAACTAAAGCCATGGGATCAACGAAAAGACGAGAGCCAGCATGTTCAATCCTTGATACCCGCCCTCTTTGCCAAAACTTCAGGAATCCGTGATGCGAGAATTGTTTTTTTTGGAGCGCCTACACTCCAGGGCTTTGGTATATCAAGCGGTTTTGAATTTCAATTGCAGGATAAAACGGGCCGGGATATCGCAAGCTTTTACAAGGTAGGGAGCGATTTTCTGGCAGCACTGAATCAAAGGCCAGAAATACAATATGCCACTACTTCTTTTAACCCCAATTTTCCGCAGTACCAGATTGATGTGAACGTAGCCAAAATAAAAAATGCCGGCTTCACGGTTAACGATGTATTGGGAGCCCTGCAGGGGTATTACGGAGGGGTGTATGCTTCTAATTTTAACGTGTTTGGAAAGCAGTACCGCGTCATGTACCAGGCCGAGCCTTCCTTCAGGGATAATCCCGAGAGCCTGAATAATGTGCAGGTAAGAAATGCTACGGGTGCTATGGCCCCCATCACTGAATTTATTACGCTGCAGCGGGTATACGGGCCACAATCCATTTCAAGGTTTAATCTTTTTACTTCCATGGGAGTGACGGGTGCGCCCAATCCCGGATATAGTTCGGGGGATGCCATAGCGGCCATCAACCAAGTAGCAGCGCAAACGCTGCCGGTGGGTTACGGATATGAGTTTTCAGGCATGACGAGAGAGGAATTGTCAGCAGGCGGGCAAACCGGATTTATCTTCCTGTTGATCATTGTTTTTGTTTACCTGCTGTTAAGTGCTCAATACGGAAGTTATATACTTCCCTTTGCTATCTTGTTTTCACTGCCCATGGGGCTGGCCGGTGCCTTTGTCTTTTCCCGGATTTTCGATATTTCCAATAACATATACCTGCAGATCACTTTAATTATGCTGGTAGGCTTGCTGGCTAAAAATGCGATCCTGATTGTTGAATTTGCATTGGACAGAAGAAAGGATGGCATGCCGCTGGTGGAAGCTGCCATACAGGGTGCTGAAGCCCGGCTGCGTCCCATATTAATGACATCCTTCGCCTTTATTTTTGGATTGCTACCATTGATGTTCTCTTCCGGTGCCGGCGCTGTCGGCAATCGTTCCATTGGTACCGGCGCTGTTGGCGGCATGTTGATAGGCACCCTTATCGGTGTATTTGTTATTCCCGTTTTATTTGTTGTATTCCAGGCGTTGCAGGAGAGGATCAGCGGGCCGCCAAAACCATCTGTTGCCGGGGAAGAAAAGGTTGTTCCGGCAGCAAAACCCCGGTCGGCTTTGTAAGGGTTTCAGGCGATTAACAATAGTTGATATGCGCAATAAGTTTTTTAGTTATGTTTCATTTCTTGCCTTACCGGTACTGATGCTGGCCTCCTGCGATATTGTCCGGCCTTACAGGACGCCGGACATTCACCCGCAAAATCTTTTTAGAAACACTACGGTAATGGACACGAATTCCATAGCCAACCTTGGGTATAACGAAATATATACAGATCCGATACTGCAAAAATTAATTGCAGAAGGTATTGCCAGGAATCCCGATCTGCAGATAGCCTATACGCGGGTACAGCAGGCACAAGCCTATTATATACAAAGCGGCGCTGCATTCTTGCCTACTTTAAATGCCAATGCAAGTGTAACCCGGTCAAAGTTTTCAGATGCGCAAAGCTTTGGCATCCGTGAAAGTGCCACACAATACCAGGTGGGGTTATCATCGAGCTGGGAAATTGATGTGTGGGGAAAGCTGCGCAGTAACAGAAGAGCAAACCTGGCTCGTTTTTTACAGTCGGAAGCCGCAGCAAGGGCGGTTCAGACAAGCATTGTGTCAAGTATCGCTACTTTCTATTTCACCCTGCTGGCATTGGACCAGCAACTGCTCATTACACAACAGACCGTAATAAATTGGGATACCACCGTGCAAACTATGAAGGCTTTAAAAGAAGCCGCGAGGGTAACCGAAGCCGCCGTGGTACAGAGTGAGGCTCAACGGTATGCCGCCGAAGTTACCCTGCCTGACATAAAACAACAGATCCGCCAAACTGAAAATGCCCTGAGCATCGTACTTGGTAATGCACCCGCTGCCATTGACCGTGGTAGTTTACAGCAACAGCAAACCCTTACGGTTTTACAAACTGGTGTTCCCTCACAGTTGTTAGCCAACAGGCCCGATGTGCAGGCGGCAGAACTGAACTTTCGCAATGCATTCGAACTCAGTAATGTGGCACGTACTTATTTTTATCCCTCGCTAGCCATTACCGGTAGTGCCGCACTGTCAAGTTTTGACTTCTCCACCCTTTTTAATCCAACTTCCATAGCGGCAAGTATTGGAGCCGGACTGACACAACCTATTTTTAACCAGCGGGCCAACAGAACCCGGTTGATCGTGTCGCAGGCACAACAACAGGAAGCGCTGATCAATTTTCAAAATACACTTTTAATAGCGGGGCAGGAGGTGTCGGACGCTCTTTCGTTATTTCAAACTTCGCAGGAAAAAGTAACCATCCGTACGAATCAAATCCTGGCACTTCAGCGGTCAGTAGATTATTCACTGGAATTACTGCGTAACGGCTTTGCCAATTATACAGAAGTGATTACAGCAAGACAAAGTTTATTGCAGGCCCAATTGGGCCAGGTAAATGACCGGTTGCAGCAGTTGCAGGCCACCGTAAATTTATACCGGTCTTTAGGTGGAGGATGGAAATAAACCGTGCATATGGATGTAAACCGAATTATTCATCGTTAAAATTTAGGTTATGAAATTGTTGGAAGGTAAAGTAGCTATAGTAACTGGGGCCGGCTCCGGCATTGGAAAGGCTGTTTCCTTGCTGTATGCAGCAGAAGGCGCAAGAGTTGTGGTTTCCGATATAGCTGAAAAGGGCGGGAATGAAACCGTGTCGGAGATAAAGGCAAAAGGTGGTGAAGCCATTTTTGTAAAAGCGGATACCTCTAAACCGGACGATAACAAAAATGTGGTAGAGGAGGCGGTTAAACAATTTGGAGGTTTACACATGGCAGTAAATAATGCAGGCATTGGTGGCCCTTTGGGGCCTGTTGGTGAATATCCTGTTGATGGATGGGACAAAGTAATTGCCATTAACCTTTCCGGCGTTTTTTATGGTTTGCGTTGCCAGATCCCGGCCATGCTTTCCTTAGGTGGGGGAAGCATTGTAAATGTTGCTTCCATACTGGGTAAGGTAGGAACAAAGGGCTCTGCTGCCTATGTGGCCGCAAAGCACGGTGTCATTGGTCTTACCGAAACGGCCGCACTGGAATACGCCGCCCAAAACATCCGTGTCAATTCAATCGGGCCCGGATATATCCTTACTCCATTGCTTGAATCATTGGATGAAGCTACCATGAAAGCCCTTGTAGGATTGCATCCTATGGGCAGGCTAGGCACTTCGCAGGAGGTGGCCGAACTGGCGCTGTGGCTGAATTCAGATAGGGCTTCTTTTGTTACCGGGGCGTATTATAATGTGGATGGAGGATACCTGGCCCAATAAGAGATTTCTTTTTGTTAGGCTGCGCCATTATACCCTGAACGTTCAATAATTTAACTGTCGTTGGACCTCAGAAGTGAGATGGCCTCATGACTATCGTTTCACGTCTTAAAAAATGCAATCTTGTCTTATTCCTTCAAAGTGCAATTTTTTCTAAATACTGCAAATGACAATGAACCGCTTTAGAAAATGATCATTCAAATCAGTATATGGAATAAAAGTTTGAATGAACTCAAAACATATTGCTTTATAGCATGATTCGTGAAAAGCTCAAAATATCTTTGGCAGGCCTATGCCCGCCCGGATAACTTTCGTATGTTCTTGCCCGGCTTTAAACTATGTGCCTAACAGATTACACCAGGGGTTTTCTTCACACACTTTCAGGGTGCTTCTTCCGTTTTGGCTCGAGCCGGCATGAGCGTTCAAACCCCCTGCTATCATGAAAAGGCAGCTAAGGAAAAATCCGAAAACGTTTGAGTGAATATTTATCCTGATTCAGGAAATGATTCCAGAATTTTTACGCAAGTTTGGTTACTGCTATTTATTAATTTATAAACAGATTGCTTATGCCTTGGAATTGTTATCGGCAGACAAAAATTATTTTGTTGACCTTTACAGTACTCTTCTTTCTTTTTCTTCCACTTTTTTCATTGGCGCAATTGAAACCGGTTTCAGGAGTTGTAAAAGACGACCAGGGAAATCCATTGCCCAATGTTTCAGTTACGATTCAGGGCGGATCAGCCGGAACGGCAACAGACGAAAACGGCCGGTTCCACATCAATGCACAGAAAGGATCTGTCCTGGTCTTTAGTTCAATTAATCAGGAAACCTTTACCCTAACCGTTGATGATCGAAATGAATACAATGTCAGCCTTATACAAAAGGTGAATGCATTGACGGACGTGGTAGTGGTAGGTTATGGACGGCAGAAAAAAGTAAATATGGTGGGTGCTGTGGGAACGGTTAAAGTAGATGAAAAGCTAACAGGCCGCGCCTTGCCCAATGCCTCTTCTGCATTAAGTGGTTTGGTGCCTGGTTTAAGTGCTACACAATCTACCGGTATGGCCGGCAGAAACGGAGCCAGTCTCATGATCCGTGGTTTGGGAACTGTTAATAATGCCAGCCCCCTGGTGGTGGTTGATGGAATGCCGGATGTAGACATTAACCGGATTAATGTAAATGACATTGAAACCATTTCTGTTTTGAAGGATGCTACCTCTGCTTCCGTTTATGGTTCCAGGGCTGCCAATGGTGTAATTCTTATTACCACGAAGTCGGGTAAAGGGATGAAAAAAACAGCGATCAACTTTACCAGTAATACGGCCATTACACTGCCAACAAGAGCTTTTGATTTTATGGCCGATTACCCTCGTGCGTTAACCCTTCAACAACGCAGGGCAGCCACTAACACCCTTCCGGGTAACCAGTTGTTTAAAAATGGGACTATAGACCAATGGATGGCATTAGGTATGATTGACCCATTGCGTTATCCAAATACAGATTGGTGGGATGTAATCCTGCGCAATGGTACTTTTCAGAATTATAATGTATCGGCATCAGGTGGCGATGAAAAATCAAATTTCTTTGCCTCGGTTGGTCTAAAGGATGAAGAAGGGTTACAGATCAATAACGACTATAAGCAATATAATGCCCGTTTTAATTTTGATTATAAGCTCAGGTCAAACATAAATACCGGCATTAAGTTTAATGGTAACTGGTCTGACCTTTCCTATGCATTGGAGGAAGGGTTCACCGATCCCGACGCTTCTAATACCGCTGGCTTCGATATGCAGTATGCTATTGCCGGCATTACGCCTTATGATCCGGCTTCGGGAATGTTTGGTGGTGTAATGGCTTATGGCGAAGATCCGCAGGCTTATAATCCCTATACGCTGTATGTAAATTCGCCGATAAAGCAAAACAGGCAGGAAGCGAATTCAAGTATTTTTATAGATTGGACGCCTGTTAAAGGATTGACGGCTACATTAGACTATGGATTGAATTATTACAACCAATTCCAGAAGACTGCCAATATGCCCAACCAGGCATTTAATTTTCAAACGAACAGCTTTGGGAGCCGTGTATATGTGGGACCCAATGCAGGTGTTAGTAATGCTACCCGCACAGGATACAAGACCTTGTGGAATGGCCGTTTGAATTATCATACCGTAATTGCCGGTAATCATGATATTGCCGCACTGGCAGTATATAGCGAGGAGTATTGGTTTGATCGCTACCAGTATAGTTCACGTAACGACAGGCTTCATCCTTCGCTAAGTGAAATAGATGCGGCTTTGACCGATATACAAGGAACAGGCGGGAATTCCAGCACGGAAGGTTTACGCTCATATATTGGTCGTATTAATTATACGGCCTTTAATAAATATCTTTTAGAGGCAAATTTTCGTATGGACGGATCTTCTAAATTCCTGACTGGCAGCCAGTATGGATTTTTTCCTTCAGTAGCTCTTGGATGGCGTTTTACAGAAGAAGATTTTATCAACTCCTTCACTACTAGTTTTTTAACCAATGGTAAACTCCGTGTATCGTATGGTACGTTGGGTAATAATAGTGGAGTGGGTCGGTATGAACAACAGGAAACTCTTGACGCTAATAATTACATGATAGCTAATAGCATTTCCAGGGGATTTGTAAACAGTAAAATGATCAATCGATTCCTGACCTGGGAAGAGACAAGAGTCTTAAACTTGGGTCTGGAGCTAGGGTTTCTGCAAAACAGGTTGACAGCAGAATTTGATTATTATGATCGTAAAACAACAGGTATGAACCGGCCTTCTCAGATGTCAATTCTTCTCACAGGAGCTTATGATGCCCCCCGAACAAATATTGGCGATATGAGAAACCAGGGTATTGAAGGAAACCTTACGTGGAGAGATCGGATAGGTAAAGGGAGTTATGGTGCTACACTGAACGCCTCTTACAATAAAACTACATTAGAACAATGGAATGAATTTTTGGGCAGAGGTTGGATCTATTTGGACATGCCCTATCATTTCCTTTATACCTATGAAGATGCGGGTATAGCCCAAACCTGGCAGGATGTTTATAATGCCACTCCGCAGGGAGCTCAACCCGGCGATATACTCCGCAAAGACCTGAATGGTGATGGACGAATAACCAGTGAGGATATGAAAGCCTATCCAAACGTTCAACGCGACAGGCCTACGACCAATTTTGGCTTGAATGTTTTTGGTTCGTGGAAGGGATTTGATGCAGCCGTTTTCTTCACCGGTGCAACAGGCCGCAAAACCTATTGGTTAAATGCGTTCAATAATGTCAATTTTAGTAATTCGCGTTATGCTTCTACCTGGGATCATTGGAACAATACCTGGTCGGTTGAAAACCGTGGCGGCGAGTGGCCCCGTTTGGGAGGAAGTGGAAATAATACGGCAGAAACCAGCCTTTGGTTGGATGACCTGAGTTATGTCCGATTCAAGAATCTGCAGATTGGATATACCATCCCTCAAAGATTATTAAAAAGAATTCATGTTTCCAGTTTACGTATTGCGGGATCAGCGGAAAACCTGGTAACCTTTACTTCCTACCGTGGTCTTGATCCCGAAAAACAGGGAAACAATAACAACTTGTATCCAATCAATAAATCTTATTCGCTGGCCATTCAATTGGGTTTTTAAACTGCAGCTATTATGAAAAAATTAAAAAATCTTTTCAAACCTCTTATTATACCGGTACTGGCAGGGTTGCTGGTTTTGCAAACCTCCTGCAGGAAAAACCTGCTCGAACAAGAGCCTACTACGGAATTAGGTGCTAATGCTTTTTGGACTACCGAAGCAGATGCTACAACAGCCTTATTGGGGGCTTACTCGGCCGTACGCCCGGTTTTTGACCGTGATTATTATTTTGATGGACATGGAGAATATACAAGAGTGCGTGGCACCAGCACCACCAATGGTAACTTAAATAAAGGTGATGCGTATAATGGGGGTGATTATAATCCCTCTGGTTATGGAGATAACTTCGACAAATACTATCGTTATCTCTATGGAGCAGTCAACCGTACGAACTACGTAATTGAGAACGTAAATAAAATGCTGGCAAAAGCCAATCCGTCATCTGTCGCTACATTGGAAACCATTATTGGCGAGGCCCGCCTTCTTCGGGGTATGGTTTATTTCCGCCTGATCTCTATGTGGGGCGATGTACCCTATTTAAATAAGATAGTATCAGCCAATTCTGAGGTGGCAGATCTTTCCCGTACTCCAATAGGCCAGATTAAAGATTCGATTATGGAGGACTTCACTTATGCCTTTGAGAAGCTTCCTGTAAAAGCATCGCAATTCGGCCGTGCCGCTAAGCCAGCAGCCCTCGCCTTTAGAGGTAAGTTGCAACTCTACTGGGCTTCCTGGAAAAAGAATGGCTGGCCTGAACTGGAAGGCTTTACGCAAAATGCTGCAGAGGCAACTGCTGCTTATACGGCAGCGGCAGAAGATTTTAAAAAAGTAATTAATGATTTTGGCCTCACACTTTATATGAATGGTGCTCCAGGTGAAATTGATGACCTGGGAAAGGCCGAAAAGCTGCCCAATTACTATCACCTGTTTACACCAAAAGCAAACGGCAACCCTGAATCCATTATGGTGTTTACGCATGGCGGCACAGGCACTGGACAGGGTGAAGAATTAATGCGAGATTTCGCCGGTCGTTCACATGAAGGTTCACAATGCTGGGTTTCACCCCGGTATGAAATAGCAGACAGGTACCAGTTATTAAGTACCGGAGATTTTGCTCCCCGTCTCATTCCCATGAACCCTTCCACTAATGCAACTGCAAGAACGGCCCTGAATTCAGCGGTTAATCCGCAAAGCTATGCTGGCCGCGACTATCGAATGAAAGCTACTATTCAATGGGACTATGAAATGAGTATCGGAATGACATCCCTTCAGTCTGCTGGCTTTGTTCCCTTTATATATAAGACATGGGCGGCAAACGTAACTATCAATGGAGTCAAATACTTAAGCTACAATACCGATGGAACCAATTCGGGTTATGTTTTCCGAAAGTTTGTACGCAACTATGCCGGGCAGGGAAGATCTGATGGGGATTTTGCCTGGCCGGTAATGCGCTTGGCAGATGTGTACCTGATGTATGCAGAAGCAACCAATGAAGTAAGCGGACCACAAGCCGATGCTGTAGAAGCTGTAAACAAAGTTCGCCGCCGCGGAAATCTTCCTGATTTAGATGCCAGCAAATTTGCCAACAACCAGGTCTTTTTTGATGCTATTGAGCAGGAAAGAATTATAGAATTGGCTGCAGAAGGGCAAAGAGGTTTTGATCTTCGCCGTTGGAGAGCTTTGGAAAGGGTATGGGGACCTCCCGGCAGTCCTGGTCTTTGGCGTATCGATACATGGGGGGCTAACCAACAACGTTATTATCAGAATACTGATGAGAGGACATATGCACAGAATTACATCTTCAGGATTCCGCCAGGTGAACGTGACCGAAATCCCAACCTGACTCAAAATATTCCGTGGAGATAATTACGTAACCGTATAATGACTAATTACTAAAACAATGAAAAATTATATAAAAACAATAGCAGCACTTTTAATAGTAAGCCTTCTGTGGACTGCCTGCAAAAAAGATTATCCTGTTGATGAAGACGGATTACTGATTACGGAAAGAAAAGAATGTTATGTGAGCAATTTTGATTTGTTGGGAAGCGATTTTATATCCGTGCGAACAACTGCTCCCATAATTGATACCACAGCGCAAACCATAAATGTAGAGGTGCAGTTTGGAACCGATCTAAAAAACCTGTATCCACAATTTAGCTTGGCAAGTGATTGTAAGTTGGATCCGAAAATTACAGGCAAGGTTGATTTTTCAGACCTGTCTAGCCCCAAAGAATACACCGTGGTTTCAGGTAATAGAGAAATCAGAAAAACATACAAGGTTTTCATCACGGTTCAACCAGGATAATTTTTTAAAATTAAAAATATTGCAATGCGACTCAGATCAATTCATATAAACTATACATCTGTAGCGATGGTATTATTGCTGTTTGCAGCAGGATGCAAAAAGAAGGAGTACGCTCTTCCCACGCCAAAAGATGTGCTGCAAAACGATGTTATCAAAAGAACATTGGGACCCAATATTGTAGGTGAGCAAATTGAATTTGCCTATGCTATGGCTATTCTTCCGGAAAAAGGAAAATTGATTTCTGCACAAGTGGAAACCTCGATCCCCGGCGCCACCGGTACGTACCTCGAAAATAACTCTTACTATACGAACACCAGTGGAGTGGATGTAGGTGTTCCTATAGGTGACGCTTCCGTTACAAACAGTAAAATGACGGTTGTAAACTTCACTAAAGATACTTCTGCTGCTACGCTTCGTTATTATTATGTAATTCCCGAAGAGGCACGTGGTCAAACCGTATCCTTTACTTTTTCAGCAAAGAGCAGCAATGGTGAAACCGTATCCTATAAAATGGGGCCTTATACCATCTCTAAAATGGATATGAAGCGGAATCTCGCTGTAACTGATGGAAACAAAGCATATATCTCCATTGCTGATATGGCCGTTTATAATGCGGCAGATGCTGAAACCAATGCAGATAAAATCGACCTGGTCTACCTGTATCGAAACGTTACCACAAGTGCCTTTAATCATGCACTGGTTTCACCTGCCGCAGATCCGCAATATCTCCCGGGTGTAACGCTTCCTGCAGGTGTAAATAAAAGCACCAAAGTCAGGAAGGTATTTAACCTGCAGGATTATAACCTGGCACGCCTGCAGTACGGTATTTATATTGATGATTTGGATTTTCAAAAACTGGATTTATCCGATGCCCCTAATTATGCAATCAATCTTAAAGCAGAAGCAGGAACATGGGTAGAGACGGCAGACAAGAAGTACAGGGCTTATATTTATATTAATTCGGTTAGTAACAGCAGTAAAAGTGCCGTGATCAGTATTAAGCGGTATGCTTTATAAAAAAACCGTTGTCTGGGAAAGGTACTTATTAATAACAATTATTAATGAGTACCTTTTTTATTTTACCCTCCTGCACACCAATAAAAAATGTTAGATAGCATGAAATTTTGTTTTAAAAGGCTTGGCGCATTTATAATAGTTGCATTATTTGACATCGGCTCCCCCTCAACCATTTGGGCGCAAAACTTTATACATCCGGGTATTGATCAAAGTGTGAATGATTTGCAGCTTATGAAGGCCAGGGTGCAGGAGAGAGAACAGCCTTATTGGGACGCTTTCGACAGGTTGAAAGCGGTGACTGATTCCGGTTTTGTGGTGAAGGCACATACCCATGTTCTCCGTGGTCCTTATGGTAAACCAAATATTGGTGGAGACGATCTCTCGAAAAGTGCAAATATGGCCTATAATTATGCATTGGTTTGGTTCATTACCAACGAAAAAAAATATGCAAACAAGGCAATTGAAATCCTTAATACATGGTCGCCTGTGCTTTGGGATCTGGATTATAATGATGCCAAACTACTCGCTGCCTGGACAGGGCATATGCTCTGTAATGCCGCCGAAATTTTGCGTTATACAAATGCCGGCTGGCAGCAAAAAGACATAGACAGCTTCAGCCATATGCTGATGACGGTATACTATCCTTTGATGCGTTATTATTATCCGCAGGCAAATGGAAACTGGGATGGAGCCATCATTCATTCCATTATGGCGATTGCGATCTTTACGGATAACCGAAGGATGTTTGACAATGCGGTAAATCATTTTCTTCATGCACCGGTTAACGGCAGCATTTTTAAATACATCTATCCAAGTGGTCAGTGCCAGGAAAGCACAAGGGACCAGGGACATGTTCAACTGGGTTTAGGAGAGTTTGGCGGTGCTGCACAGATCGCCTTTACACAAGGTGTTGATATCTTTTCACTAGGGGATAATCGTATAGCATTGGGTTATGAATACACAGCAAAATTTGTGCTGGGTGAAAAGCCACACTCATATGGTGTAATATCAGAAAGGGCTAAAAGTGTAAGAGATGATTACGAATATGTATACCGGCATTATACAGCGCAGGGCATCAATGTTCCTTATACAAAAAGAGCTGCTGATTCTATTCGTTCAAAAGCATCCCGAAGTGTGCTGACATCTGTTCGTGCTACTTATGGTAAAAAACAAAATAGAAGCGAACTAAAAATGAGTACTATTGGGTATGTAGCCGGTGCCGGTGCTGCCACTGCCAAAACTTTTCCCGCAGATGCCATTATAGTTTCACCCGGAGAGCCGCTGCAAAAAGCATTGGATGATGCAGCAGGAACAAATAAATGGATAGTGGCTAAAGCAGGTGTGCATACTGTGCCAGCAACACTTAAAATGCCCAGTGGCGTAACGCTTGCAGGAGAGGGTATAAACACTATAATTTTTCTTAATCCTGCCTCAGGTGAGCGGGAGACCATAATAAATAAAGACAATGACCTGCATGATGTAACCATCCGGGACCTGGTCATAGAATGTGCGCCAAAAACAGAAACACCCTCTGATCCCAACAGTTCCCGTTCTTATCGCGGAGGGTATAACCGGGGTGGCATTCTTTTCAGAACGCTCAAGGAAGAACGGATGAAGAATATTCATCTGGTGAATCTTACCGTACAAAATAGTACTTATAACGGTGTGTTTATCAATGGTGCATCCAACGTTACTATCAATCGCTGTGACTTTAACGAAAACGGGGTTAATGTACCACCCGGTCAAAAGCTTTTACATAATCTTTTATTGACACATTGCAATAAAGTAACCATTAAAGACAGCCGCCTGGCTACGTCTCCCTATGGTAGCGGTGTTGCTGTAGACCATAACACAGATGTATCTATAACCAACTGTGAAGTTGCCCGTAATGGTTATTATGGTGTGCTGATTACAGAATCTGAAAATATTTCTGTGACCAATAATTTAATTGAAGCCAATGACAGGAGCGGAGTGATGGCAGAGTTCTTACAAAACGGTTCAAAAAACATTACAGTGAGCAACAATATCATTCAATTCAATAATGGCTATGGAGTGGAATCCTATGCGGTAAGTAATGGTAAAGTGATGAACAATAACTATGCAGGAAATGGAAATAAGAAAGTGCAGCAAAAGGTCTCTGCCGAAAGGTTGATTGTAATGGAGTAAGGGGTTACCTTCTTTTTAAATTTTATCAATACTACAAGTAAATTATAAAAGATGAGATCATTCATTACGACCGTCATATTCTTGGCTTTGGTCCTTTGCAGCCAGGCACAGTTTGTTCATCCGGGTATGATGCACAATAAACAGGACCTTGAATTTTTAAAGGCAAAAGTGAAGGCTGGCGAGACACCCTGGTCCGCACTATGGAACGACCTGGAAGCTTCTCCGGAAGCGGCGTTACACTGGACGCCGAAGCCCAGGAAGGTGATTGTTGTTGGTTTTTACAGTAAACCTGATATTGGTGCTTCAGAATTCACAAAAGACGGTGACGCAGCGTATACACTGGCTTTACGTTACTACGTTTCTAATGAAAAAGCTTACGCGAAAAAAGCAGTGGAAATCATCAATGCCTGGTCCTACACTTTGGATTCGGTAACGGATGGCAATAAAAAATTGTTGGTGGGCATGAACGGTATCAAGTATCTGAACGCTGCTGAAATTCTAAAGCACTCCTATAAAGGCTGGAAGAAAAAAGATCAAAAAGCTTTTGAGAAAATGGTACTTACGGTTTGGTACCCGCTGTTGCAGGATTTTATGCCTGGCTATAATGGCAATTGGGATGCGGCCATTGCGCAAACAATGCTGTGCATCGGCATCTTTTGTGATCGGCAGGATATTTTTGACCGGGCATATAATCATATTTTGAAGGGTGCATCAAATGGAGCTATCAATAATTACTTTAACCAATGGGGCCAGTGCCAGGAAAGTGGGAGAGACCAGGGCCACACACAAATGGGGCTCGGCTTCTTAACTAATGTATGTGAAATTGCCTGGAAGCAGGGTCGTGACTTGTATTCAGCATATGATAACCGTTTAGCCACAGGATATGAGTACACGGCAAAGTATATGTTGGGCGAGGATGTGAAATATGTACGGTATATAAATTTTCAGGGAAAACCTGTTTTTACAGATACTATTTCGCCTGTTGGCAGGGGGAAATTTTCTCCGATCTATGAACGGGCTTATCATCATTACCATGATCGAAAGGGAATGGAAATGCCCTATACGTTCAAAGCCTTACAAAGAAGCCGCAATGAAGGCAGAACCAGCGGATTCCTGGAATGGGCGAGTTTAACCACGATCGGTACCCGATAATAGCGGTTATCATTGCAGTCGTGTATAAAAAGATGCCGGAATGGTAATGCACTCGGAGGTCTTTTATTAATAATGAAGTACCCCTGATTAGGCCTCAAACGGCACATGGTGATTAAACACTCGTGTAGGTTAGATTTCCGGCAGGCTTGTCGAAGGGCCTTAAAAATACGATTAAGCTTTTTTTGTAATAAAATCCAGCATCACGCTTTTTCCTGCATATTCTCCTTTGGGAAGATGAATTTCAATGACACTCAACTTTTCTGTTCTATTCCAGCTTGCCTGCCAGCCATCGCCTTTAGCTTCCAGAGGCACATTCACGGTAAGTTTGAGCGAACTTAATTTTTCAGTTGGCTCGGCAACCGAAATTTTGTCAATCACATTGCCTTTCAGCTTGATCATTACCAGGCAGGGGCTGTTTACGGTAAGTGATAGGTTGTTATTAAATTTAATCGTTCCAGGGTGGTAAAAAACCGCCTGACTAATGTTTAAATTTTTATTGTGTACAGCCTGTATTTCAGCAGAATTAGCCAGGATAACAATTTCGTTTTTTTTGCTGTATTGATCAAGGGCAGGGACAGTTGTTCCCGGAACCACAATGTATGCGTAGCTGGCAGCAGCAGGTTTTTGACCGTGATCTAACCATAAGGTAAAAACATCTTTTTGCACCGGCTCGTCAGTTGCGCTTGTCTGGTGGGTTATTTGCCGCCAGTTACCGGTAACGCTTGTATTGTTTACGTTCGCGGTAACCGGAGAGGGAAACAGGTAACCTACGCTGTCATGGGTAATCCACGAAACATTTTGCAACGTGTGTTGTCCTCTACTGAGCGTTTGTACACCTTTGTTTGTTTTTACAACAACTCTCTTATTCAGCAAAGCTTGATTTAGTGTAGTGGCCACTGAATAATCAGCTGTGGAGTTAATACTATTGCCAAGACATACATATTCTTTATCAAAGAAAAACCAGGCCTTGTGCGCTTTCAGTGGGTCATGTACACTTTTGAAGTCGAAGGCCGCTGCTCCAAACTCGCCATCAGAAACACCTCCTACAAAATCGGACAGCCCTTTTTTTGCGATCTGTTTCCAATGAGGCAAGGCAGGCTTTTGCACGATAGTTGCTCCGGGTATTTTCTGCCAATCCCACACCGGAAAAATATCAAGGTATTCTTTGCCTGTTCTTGTGATAAAATTGGAACCATCGGCCAGGTGATGCATTTTCAGGCCTTCCTCGTTATAAGGTTCTTCCATGTTGTTTTGGCGGGATGAATGCATCCGCACGGAAGAATAATAATTTTTTCGTTGATGTGTAAAATAGGATGACCACCAGTAATAACGGTTCCAGGTGCCGGTTGGTGCTTTTTCGCCCTTTCTGATTTTTACTATGTCTTCCAATTCATTTTTCCGGTAGTGGGAGGATTTCAAAAGATTTTGAGGGATTTCTACACCGGCAGGTTTAAGAACGCCTTTCCGGCTAAGATCGCGGTTCTTGGCGCCAGGATCCATGTACATGCCGAATGCCATGGATTTACAAATCCCATCCAGGTAATAATCGATCAGCAGGTGAAGCGCCGCATCTGGCAACTTATATTTTGTTCCGGCGGTTTTTACGGCCCAGTAAGCAAAAGAGCCTACATAGTTGGTGCCGTAAGTATGTACGGATGTAACATTGTCAACACGGTGATGAAAACTCAGGTCAGGTTTTATGCCCCTGTCGGTGGTTATTTTTATTTGATCTGTCATCACTTTAACAGCGTGTTGAAAAATTGAATCATCCCGTTTGAATAAACCTTGCTTACATACCATACCCGCAATGGGTACAAAGTCGCCACCCGCCCTGGCGCCAACACCTGTAAGGCTGGCACGGCTGGCAATTCTTGCACCTTCTGTTCTTTGCTTTTGAGTAAGATCGGTATCCAAAAGCAGCAAGGTGTTAATCATCCAGTTGGGTGTTCCCATTTCGTTCCACCACCAGTTCTCGCAAATAAAATCATGAGCGATCCAAAAATCGAGTGCGGATGAAACTGTTTTCTTTACCTCCTCGCTTCCGTAAAATGTTGATCCCTCTTTTTTATATCCTCTTGCTAAATCAAGCATATTCTCCAGGTGGATGCTATGCTCGAAACCAGTCTTAGTCGTATCCTTATAATTGATCCCGGGCCAGCTGCCATCAGGCCTGATGGTCTTTACCAAATTTTTGATTTTCTCGTCATTCACTTTGGGCTGCAACAAATCGTCCACAATTCGTTTGCGAATAATTTCGAGATCCCAGCTGACCTTCCTTGTTGTTCCTGTTTCTGAAAATAAATCCTTGTCTTTATTTATCTTTTTCAAATGACTATATGCAGAAAGTGACAAAACAACTACGCCAATAAGCGATAATCTGATAAATTTTTGAATGATTTTTTTGTTCCTGTTATTCATAGCAGCGGCTCTTTATTTTTAAGTGGCTGTAGGTCAATTGAACGAATTGCTCCGGTCAAAGGCCATCAAATTATGAACGTTTTTTCCTGTTGAAAGTTCCTTACATCTTGTTTCTTTCTGTCTTGACCAATAATGAAATATCATTGGATGGGAATGTAGTAATGATTGCTATTCTGAGCCTGTCGAAGCCTACCTGCTATTCCAGTTTTGTAATGGCTGTATTGTTTTTGTTACCTTATTCAAGGCTTTTTCAGGTATAAGGGAAACATTCAGCGCTGTTTTTGTATTTGCAGGTAAGGTTATTTCAAAGCCTACCAATGCGGTACCGGGATTAGGAGCGTCGTAGCTGTTCGGCGGATCTGTTGACCATATTTTCATTGCAACAGTGGCCGGTGCGTCAACCTGGAGTATGAGCTTCTTGCCATCTTTGGTTAATTCTGCCTTATTCGTGCCTGTAATTTTTACGGTCGCTGGTGTCAACATGGTCCATCGTATTGTGGTAACCTCATTTACTGTTTCAATCTCATCGCGAACGACCACGTAACTTTTATCTATAACTGCAATTCCGCGATTGGCTTTAGCCACAGAGCCTTTATAAATTTCCGTTAAGTCAGTAACAGCGTTCATAAAAGAAGGCCTAGGTGAAGAAGCGGTAATGGGAGCGTGGCCTGTTACTTTCTGGTGCTGGTTGTTTACCGCAAGTGTGTTATGAACAAGGTTTGTGTAACGAAATACCGTCCAGCGCTGTGCATCCTGTGATCTTCCAAAGAGTTGTATGCCCTTTGATTCCAGGGATTCATAATCCTGCATGCCAAAGTCCATAGCCCAGCGTACACCCTCAGCGTCCATAACAAAAGAGCCAATGTCCATATGCGCATGATTTACAGAAACAGAACCACCCTTCATTCCTACATATATTGCGTTGGGATCTGTCCAGGAAGTACGCATCATGGCAACAGGGTTCTTGCCCTGCGCTACCCACATAGTTGATTTTGGAGGTGCAATATTGTTTATCTTAATACCATTGCTCCACAGCATAATGGCCGGAAGCAAACGGTCTCTTACATGTGCATCAGCCGTTTTGTTCAGTAAATAACTCCGTTCTACCCATAGCAAAGAGGGATCTTCAGTTTTGGCTGCAAACCAAAACATGGCGGGGTGCAGGCCACCGCTGCCCCCGGCATCAGAATAGTTGAATGGTTTTCCTGTGGGGCCTGTCATATTTGCCATAAAACCTGCTGTTTTTAAAAAACCAGGCATTTCATTTAACCCAAAGTCTTTTCCGAATAATTTTTCAACAGCACTATTGAACATTACGTTAAAACTGGTTCCATAACCCCAATAACCATATCCTTCAGGGTATGCGCCATCAGGGCTATAATCTTTCATGGATAAAACAATTGTTTCAATGCCACGATTAATAATTTGTTTGGCTAGTTGGGGGTGGTCTTCATAAATAGCCATGGCGCCATAGGCCATACCTGCATTACATACCTGGTTCCAGTTATGTTCTGCCCTTAGCCAGCCATTGTATTTTGAATCAAGTGAAGGCTCTAATCCTTTCTTTAAAATGGCTTCTTTAATAGTTGCTCTGGATGCGTCAGGCAGTTTATCATACAACCAGTCATATCCAATAGCAACAGCCATGGTCATTTCCGCCACATCCAAAAAATGCGAGGGATTCCAGTCTCTAAAAGCAGCAATGGCCAGCATTTCTTTCTCAGCTCGTTGTACATATTTGTTATCGCCTGTAGTGCGGTAAGCATAGGAAAGAAAAAATAATCTCCGTAGCGCTTCTCTTGACTTATCCAATAAACGGCGTCCAATTTGTATTCGCTCAATAGGGGCAAGGCCTAATAAATTATCGGATTCATTGATTATTGCCTGTTGCATTTTACCCCATACAGGATCTGCTCCAATTGTTTTTTTTATAGCACTTTCCTCCCCTTTAAACAGCAGTATCCGGGGGTGGCTTGGAAGCGTGAAATTTGAGCCAATGTGGTCTTTTTGGGCAAGCACAGTTGAATGAGTTACGAATAGTAAAACGAAAATATTTACAAATGAAGCGTACACTTTCATATAGCAATAAAATTTAACTTTTGCAAGGGTTTAAGTAAAGCAATGCGTTATCAGAATGAATTTTAATGAATCCGGCATACAGGTATGAAGTTTCCTTCAGGCACAACTAAAGCACCCTCTAAAAACTAAAATAAAATTTTTTTTTAGATTCTTTTTTTCGATTTACGAAAACGTTTCAGTAGATAATTGACCCGTTACTGAAAACGATTCCATATTTTTTCATCAGGTTTGAAGGGATGCTATTGAACTATTAAAAATAGGTTGTTTTATGGCCCGCAAAGATCGTACTTGTAGAGGTGTAAAAATGAAAAATAGATTTAAAATAGTTGATGGTAAAAAGGCGGGTGAAAGCAAAGAAATAGGGGGTTGTGGGATCAATGGTCTTTCGTTGCTGCAGTTAAGATGAATGTCAACTTAAATATTAATTGGTAATACAAGTTAATTTTAAATGATGAAAAAGATAAGTCTGGTTGTTTTACTCTTTTCATTGGCCTTAACAGGGTTGACTCAAAATTCTAAGAAGGTAATGAAGCAACTTATAGAAGAGAATATGTTGCATGCGGCAAAGCAATATAGAGTATTAATGCAGAATACACCCGCAACACTTATGCCCAGAAGTTATGATGCTGCCAAAAATCAATTAGTGACGAGTAATACGAAATGGTGGTGCAGTGGCTTTTATCCGGGGACGCTTTGGATGATCTATGATGGTACAAAGGATAACGTCATCAGGCAGGAAGCCGAAAAAAGGCTGGCTGTTTTAGAAGATATAAAACATTACACCGGTAATCACGATCTGGGGTTTATGATGTTTTGCAGTTTTGGAACGGCCTATAACATTACAAAGAATCCGGCGTATAAAGAAGTGATTATTACGTCTGCCAATTCACTGGCCACAAGATACCGTCCTTCCATCATGGCCATACAGTCGTGGGATTCCAGCAAGAATTTCAAATGTCCTGTTATCATAGATAATATGATGAATCTTGAGTTGCTGGAATGGGCTGCAAAAAATGGCGGGGACAAAAACCTTCATCAGATTGCTGTCAATCATTCAAACACCACGATGCAAAATCATTTTCGCCCTGACTTTAGTTCTTATCATGTCCTGGATTATGACCTGAGGTCCGGTACTGTTTCACGCAAAATCACTCACCAGGGGTATGCAGATGAATCAGCCTGGGCCCGCGGACAAGCATGGGGTTTGTATGGTTATGTGGTGATGTACCGTGAAACGAAGGATAAAAAATATTTGGACCTTGCCAACAAGATAGCTTCCTTCATTTTGAATCATCCAAACCTTCCTGCAGACAAAATACCTTATTGGGATTTTAATGCCCCGGGCATGCCTGATGTAAAAAGAGATGCGTCTGCCGGGGCCATTATTGCATCCGCATTATTAGAACTGGCGAAATATTCAAGGGGGATCGAAAAGAAAGAGTATGTATCTGTGGCAGAAAAAATAATTCAGACCCTTTCTTCTCCTGCCTATCGGGCTGAACTGGGGACAAATGGTGGGTTTCTGTTAAAACACAGTGTTGGTCATTTACCTGGTAACTCTGAAGTAGATGTGCCGTTGACTTATGCTGATTATTATTTCATTGAAGCATTAACCAGGTATAAAAAGTGGTGGCTGTAACCTTTTTTCAGGACCATGGCAGGACAATTATCCCGGATTTCCACAATGGATGATTTTTAAATTCCAGAAGTAATGAATCGGGAGTAGCTGATGCATCTATACCTGGTCTGTCCATTACCGCCAGAATAAATTGAGTGCTAAATACGGGTAGAGTCTCTTGGTATCAGGTTAGATTTAAAAACAATATTCTCTTTTTTTAACTGATACATTTTTTTATCCAAAGCTTTGAATAAGATAGAAGCTGCTTCCTTGCCAATTTCATATGCAGGCTGCGTTATAGTTGTCAGGGAAGGATTTAAAAAAGCTGCTGTTTGCAAATTGGAAAAGCTAATGATCTTTACATCCTTAGGGATGCAAAGATTAAGGTTGTTGCATATTTGGTAGCAAAGAATAGCATAATGTTCTA
Organism: uncultured bacterium; assembly: GCA_966095395.1. GTDB lineage: Bacteria > Bacteroidota > Bacteroidia > Chitinophagales > Chitinophagaceae > Flavisolibacter. The sequence goes on from CBHTSW010000009.1 coordinate 101,394, forward strand.
CGGCTGCAAAAACTCCATCGGGTCTCTTTTTTGATTTAAACAATTTTTGCAGCAATTCATAATCTTTGTCATCGTCATTCGTGCACTGTACAAGCATTTTTTCATCAAATTCGATATTGTTGTCCTTTAACGCCTGCAAATAACCTTGCCTTCTTTTGGTTCCTATTGATAAGCTTTGCGATATCATTAAATGCGCAATTTTCTTGCAGCCCTGGTTTATCAAATGTTGTGTAGCCTTATATGCGCTTTCGTAATCATCGGTGGTGATATAGGCCGTATTGAGGTGTTCGTACACCCTGTCAAAAAAAACAATAGGCAATCCTTTTTTTTGCAATTCTTCCAGGTGCGTATAATCTGTAGTGGTGCTGGACAAAGACATCAATACACCATCTACACGGCCGTTATGCAAATGTTTAATAAATGAGGCTTCCTTTGCTGCATCTTCATGTGTAAGGTAGATCAATACATGATACCCTTTTAACTGGGCCACCGATTCAATACCGTTAATGGCCAATGTAAAATAATTGTTGGCTATTTCCGGGATGATTACAGCAATTGTTTTGCTTTTACTTCTGCGCAGGCTACTGGCGTGCGGATTGGGATGATAATTTAATTCACTTGCAAGGGCCACCACTTTCTCTTTCGTTTCTTTACTTATATCATAGCTGTCACGTAGCGCTTTTGATATAGTAGAAACTGACAAGTTCAGAATTTGCGCCAGCTTTTTAAGATCAACTGATTCCATAGTAACTCTTCAATCCCGGAAAACTAATAATTAAATCTCAAAGTACCTGATACCCAATTTTGCGAAAAGGAAGAAAAAGGGTTGTCTTTATTATCTGTTTATGGCTTTTTTAAAAATCGTCAAAAACAAAAACTGCGTACCGGATTATAAGCAGATAACTTTGAATTTGGGAGAAACAGCCTGCAACTTTTTTGATTAATTATACAAAATCAGTACAGGGCATTCATACTTTGCCCGTCAGTGTGAGTAAAGAAATATTGTTTTTTTCAAAAAGATATTAAAATGTCTATTGCATCAGATATCGCTGATGGTTTATCCTGTTATAGTCGTTATAATTTTCGCATTCTGGCAAGTGTGCAAATACGGTTTGGCAGAACGGGTCAATAGACTTATCGGTTAATATGAGACACCAGGCAAGCATTCTATTCTGTGGCAGAGCATGGAAATTATAACACTTTCTGATCTTAACTTTACGCCACATTTATTCATAAACCATACAAACATGTGTAAAATATCAATGCTTGCACTATCGTGTACCTTGCTTCTCTTCGCAGCCTGCGGAACCCCCTCGGCCAATGGCTCAACCCCCACTGGTAACGACACTACCAAGCCGGCCGTAGAAACAAGAAAACCTAATACAGGTTACAAGCCTGCCTTTGCAGGCCAGACCCGGATTGCAGGCGTGAAAACCAGCACACCTTATGAAGGAAAAATGATCAGCAGCGGACTTAATCGTCCATGGGGCATTACCGCACTTCCGGATGGCCGCCTGCTCATCACTCAAAAAGAAGGAACCATGCGGATTGCCACCACAACCGGCCAGCTTAGCGAACCCATAAAGGGCTTGCCTCCGGTGAACGCTGCAGGCCAGGGCGGGTTGCTTGGGCTCACCACCGATCCCCAATTTACCAGCAACAGGATGGTGTACTGGGTGTTTTCGGAAAATACACCTGATGGAAACCTTACGGCTGTGGCCAAGGGAACTTTATCAGCCGATGAGCGTCGTATGGAAAATGTTTCTGTGATCTACCGGGCCACACCGGCCTACCGCGGTACGCTGCATTATGGTGGCCGCATATTGGTTGACAAAGCAGGCAACCTGATAGTTAGTACTGGTGAACGTTCCGACCTGGTGACCCGCCCACAAGCCCAGGATCTGAATTCAGCACTGGGTAAAATTGTCCGTATTACTAAAGACGGACAACCGGCAGCCGGAAATCCCTTCATTGGCCGTGCCGGCGCACGACCTGAATTGTATTCCTACGGACACCGCAATGTGCAGGGACTGGCCTTCCATCCCGCAACCGGCGATCTGTGGGAAGGTGAATTCGGCCCCCGAGGCGGTGATGAAATAAACCTGATTAAGCCGGGCCACAACTATGGCTGGCCCACTATCACCTATGGATTGGAATACAGCGGTGAAAAAGTAGGACAGGGAATTACACAGAAGGAAGGAATGGAGCAGCCTGTATATTACTGGGATCCCGTACTTTCTCCCAGTGGCATGACATTCTATAGCAGTGATAGCCTGCCCGAATGGAAGAATAACTTGTTCATTTCAGGACTTAACAGCAACCATATTGCCCGCCTGGTGATTCAAAACAACAAGGTGACAGGAGAAGAGCGGTTGCTTGCTGGCGAAGGGCAGCGTTTCAGAGATGTGACCCAGGGAATAGACGGGGCCTTGTATGCCGTAACCGATGAAGGAAGGTTGTACAGGATTGGAAAAAAATAAAACCGGTGAATCCTGAAAAACCAAGTTGGGATAAACAGGGAATTCAGTTTGTTGTATCGTATTAATAATGCCAGATGGTAATTCTTTAGATATTTAAAAAGAGATTCTATTAACTAAAAAGCAGTTCTAAAATGAACTGCTTTTTAGTTGTGCCCGGGACTGAATTTCCAACCCCTTTTATTAACTACGGTATAGATAACGTGGTCAAAATTGTGTAGTAAAAGAGCCTAAATGTGTGCTGATTTCCATCGCTTTTTTTTACTTGGTGCCTGTTGCCACTAATAGAATTCATTCATTGCAAAGACGCAAATTTGATTCTATGAAATATTCTCTTGTTTTTTAGCATACCGACTTGTAATTCTAAGCGAAAAGCATTGTGGTCATTTCCGACGCATTTTTTTGGCAATAGCAGACGCATAATCCATATAGCAAGGAATAGTTCATTACTCCGGTTATTACCAGGAAGCACCCGCTTCAAGGCAGGTACGCTATCAGATGGGTATTTTTAAAGTCGCACTCAGGCCGGGTGGAACTTAATTTTGTTGTTGTAAAAACATCACACGAGGGCACATTGTGCCGGCAAACTAAAAGTGCAGGTATTTATGAGACCATTTGCTTTTGACCAATCGCTTTTAAAAGTTTGCCATAAGCTATATTGAATTTTTCAATGCCCTCATCTTCCAGCTTTTGAGTCACAATATTAATATCAATGCCCCTGGCATTCAATTGTGCCAGCACACTCGTGGCTTTATCCATGTCACTTTCCAGGTTGTTTCCTGGCTTTCCGTGATCATTAAAGGCTTCCAGCGTTTCTAACGGAATCGTGTTGATGGTTTCAGGGCCTATTAAAGCTTCTACATATTTTACATCGCTAAAGGAGGGGTCTTTACTGCTGGTGCTGGCCCATAATACCCGTTGCCGTTTAGCTCCTTTTGCTTCCAGCTTTTTAAAACGCTCACTACTGAAAATATCTTTGTAGATCTCGTAAGCTTTTTTTGCTGAAGCAATTGCTACCTCTCCCTTCAAATCCAACAGCCCTCTTCCTTCAAGAAGTGGATCGATTAGCACATCAATGCGGCTAAGAAAAAAACTTGCTACAGAAGCAATAGTATTTATGGGCTGATTGGCTTTAAGCCGGTCTTCCAGGCCCGATAAATAAGCCTCAACTACCTCTTTGTAACGAGGTAAACCAAATAGCAGGGTTATATTGATATTTATTCCTTCGCTGATACAGTGGCGAATGGCAGGCAGGCCTGCCGCTGTTGCGGGAATTTTTATCATTACATTTTTGCGGTCAACAGATTTCCATAATTCCCTTGCTTGTTTTATGGTTCCATCAGTATCATAGCCAAGGTGTGGTGAAACTTCGAGGCTTACAAAACCATCTTCGCCGTTGGTTTTTTCGTACACCGGTTTAAAAAAATCCGCAGCACGTTGGATGTCTTTAACTGCAAAGGCAAAGAATATATCATCGTTGCTTTTTTTTTGCAGGGCAAGTGTTGTTATATCTTCATCATAATCCGAACTGCTGTTAACGGCCTTTTCAAAAATTGCGGGATTCGATGTTACGCCGCTAACGCCATCTTCCTCCATCAAATTTTTTAATTTTCCGGAGTCCATAATCTTCCGGTCAAAGAAATCGAGCCATATACTCTGGCCAAAATCCCGTATGCTTTTTACTTTATTGTTTTGCATGGATGTTGAGTTTAATTGTTTTTAAATTGTTCCATTTTTTCGCCCTGGCAAGTGTCTTTTACGGCGATTCCGCTGGCCAGGGAATTACAGCATCAGGATGGTTATCCTGGTTTTCTTGTTTAAAGGCTCTGAAATCCACAACTTCATCATTCATTTGTATTAAGAAGGGATGAACCATTAGTTTTAAGGTGAACCCGCTATCATCGGCACAGATGCCTGTTTCATTTTACAATCTTTATATACTAATAGAGTCGGTAAATTGATGAAGGTTACAAGTGCACTCAACTGATGTATTTCCATTAATTGCTTCTCATTTATAACAATGCCTTAGCATGTTTTACCACATTTTCTACCGTAAACCCATATTCCTTCATTACTTCATCGCCCGGTGCAGATTCGCCAAATTGATTGATACCAATTATAGCTCCTTCATCTGTTACATATTTAAGCCAGCCTACCGGAGAACCGGCCTCCACTGCCAACCGTTTTCTCAATTTTTTTGGAAAGATCTTTTCTTTATAAGCTGCATCCTGTTTTTCAAATAACTCCCATGAGGGCATGCTTACAACCCGTACAGTTATATTCTGTTCTTTTAATTTTTGCTGTGCTGCTATTACTAATTGAACTTCAGAACCAGTACCTATTAAAATAAGTTGAGGGGCTTTTTCGGGTTCGGAAAGAATATATGCTCCCTTTTCCAACGCATTCGCTTTTGTATATTTTTCCTGGTCAATCACAGGAATTCCCTGGCGGGTCAATACCAGGGCAACCGGCCCATCTTTATGTTCTAAGGCTACACGCCATGCTTGTGCTGTTTCGTTGGCGTCTGCAGGACGAATTACTGTTAAGTTAGGAACTGATCTTAAACCGATCAATTGTTCTACCGGCTGGTGCGTGGTGCCGTCTTCTCCCAAACCAATACTGTCGTGTGTAAAAATAAGAAGGCAACGAATTTTCATAATAGCCGCCAGCCGGATGGGTGGCCGCATGTAATCGGAAAATATCAGGAACGTAGCGCCATAAGGGATGAGGCATTTGGAAAGAGTTATTCCATTTAAGATGGCTCCCATAGCATGTTCTCTGATTCCAAAATGAAAATTACGGCCGCTATAGTTTGTGGCAGAAAATGACCCGTATGCTTTCAGGAGGGTATCTGTTGACGGCGCCAGATCGGCGGAACCGCCGATCAGATTGGGTAAAGAATCGGCAATTGCATTTAATACTACTCCGGATGCTTTCCTGGTGGCTATTTTTTCTTGGCCTGCTTTAAAAACCGGTAGCTTTTCTTTCCATCCCCCAGGGAGTTTGCCACTGTATAGTAATTCGTATTCACCGGCAAGTTCGGGGTACTTTTCTTTATAGCGTTTATACAATTCATTCCAATCCTGTTCTTTTTTAATCCCCTTTTTGCCTGACTCCCGGTAATAATTCAATACTTCACTTGGTATTTCAAAATATTTATCGGGATCAAAACCAAAATTTTCCTTAACCAGTTTTACCTCCTCTGCACCAAGCGGAGCACCATGTGCCTCGGCGGTGTCTGCTTTGTTGGGACTGCCGTATCCAATATGAGTGCGAACCTTTATCAGGGAAGGACGGGTGCTTTCCTTTTGAGCATTTTTTATGGCCGCAGATAAAGCATTTAAATCATTGCCATCTGCAAGTGTCTGCACATGCCAGCCATACGCTTCAAAACGCTGAGCCACGTCCTCATCAAATGCCAGGTTGGTATTTCCTTCAATTGTAATATGGTTGTCATCGTACAAAAAAATAATGTTACCTAATTGAAGTTGACCTGCCAATGATGCTGCCTCCGCAGTTACACCTTCCATCATATCGCCATCGCTGCAGAGTGCATAAATTTTATAATTGAAAATATCATAGCCGGGTTTATTGTAACGAGCGGCCAGGTATTTTTGAGCGATGGCAAATCCCACTCCATTGGCAAAACCCTGCCCTAAGGGTCCTGTAGTTACTTCAATGCCTGGTAGCAGTCCATATTCCGGATGCCCGGCCGTTTTGCTATGTAATTGCCGGAAATTTTTAAGATCATCCAGGCTGACATTATAACCGGTTAAATACAAAAAACTGTATTGTAACATGCATGCATGGCCGGCAGATAAAATAAAACGGTCACGATTGGCCCATTCCGGATTTTGTGGATTGTAGCTCATGCTTTGCGTCCACAAAATATGCCCCAGAGGCGCAAGCCCCATCGGCGTTCCGGGGTGACCTGAATTTGCTTTTTGAACGGCGTCTGCAGCTAATACCCTCACGGTATTGATAGCTGTTTGTTCTATAGTTTGCGTAAGTATATTCATGATTGAGTCATACGGTTTTTATTCGTGTAGAGGTTTCACCCTTTGAACAGGGCAGTGCACAAGTTTAAACTGTGCAGTAATATCGATGAACTAACAATGGAGTTTCAAATCCCATGCCCGGCATAGTTGCCATCTCATCGTTTTGGTTTAACAACCTGAACTTAAACCGGCATCAACCGTATCGCACAGGATGATAAACACGTCAATAAAGTAGTTTGTTCAGGTTTGCATTTCTAATTGGTATTCCAAAATTGATCTTGCTGCTCGTACTGTCAGGATGATCGCTGCTTGTGAAGGGAAGTGAAATGATGGAATTTTACCAACTACGATGATATTCTCACATAAGACAACTTCGTCTTTGGATATGGGAGAGGTTTTTAATAGTGACGTATACGTCAAAAAAAGTAATGGCTGGTGTAAAGCGAATGAGCAATAGCGAAGTTCAATTCTAAACGGAGAGAGAAATTAAAAGAGCTTTTAGAATAGGGTTGAAGGGTTGAGAGGTTTAGGTGTTTAGGAGTATACGTTTTGGTTTGCTTGTTTGAAAAATTGGATGCGTGAATACATCTGCCAACCTTAACCGGATAACTGTTACAATCGGTTCATGACCTATAACTGGCATGGCGTTCCGGGTGGTACCAGATAAGTAAAGGTGCGTTTCGTTGTAACATCTCGCCAAAAAATCGCGCGTCATTGTAACAAAAGGGGTAGAAAGCGAAAAAGCACCTATTTGACACACGGGAAATGAAAAAGCCTTGTAATCATTGATTACAAGGCTTTTAACGTGCCCGGGACTGGATTCGAACCAGCACACCTCGCGGCGCCGCCACCTGAAGACGGTGCGTCTACCAATTTCGCCACCCGGGCAATTTCAAATACGAAGTATAAAACTGGAAGTAACCTGTTTTGATCCTCCGTACAGGGGTGCAAATATAGCGCATCAAATTATATTACATCAAAAGCAGCCAGCTATTTTTTTGTTTTTAAAACCAATAATAAAACGCCGGCTAGTACCAGCAGGGTTCCCACAATTTGAAGCGCAAAAATTTCTTCGCCCAAAAAATAGTGGGCCTGCAATATGGTGGAAACAGGACCGATGCTGGAAATAATGGCCACATTATTGGAACCGGTCTTTTTTAGTGCAGCCGATAGCATAAAAGTTGGTATCACCGTGGCCACAAGCGCCAGCAATATGCCATACCACCACAGATCCGCACTTGCCTGTAATATATGATAGTCGCCTTTAATGACATAGTGAACGAACACCCCGACAGTAGAAGTCAGCAGGGCATAGGTGGTGAACTTGCTGGCGCCAATTTCGGGGATCATGCGGCCGCTGCCTACTATGTAAACAGAGTAGGTGATGGCACATAAAAAAACAAGAAAACTTCCGAGGAAAAAATGGGGGTTGGACGTATCAAGACGCAGCTCGCCATAATAGGCAATGCCAATTCCCAAATAAGTGAGCACAAGGGCAAAGGCTTCGTTTCGGCGGATGGGCTGCTTAAATAGTATGGCATTGATCAAAACAGCAAATGAAGGATAAAGAAACAGTATCAGTCTTTCCAATCCTGCGGAGATGTATTGCAGGCCAATAAAATCAAATAAACTGCTTAAATAATAACCAAACAATCCCAGTGCAACAGTAATGCCCCATTGCCTGCGTGTCATTCTTATTCCCGGGTTTTGTCTGCGGATGACAAAGGCTGCTATTAAATAAAACGGCAGAGAAAAAAGCATTCGAATGACAAGAAGGGTCAGTGCATCTACCTGCACATCGGCAAATGCTTTTTTTACGATGATGGCCTTGGTGGAAAAAAGGATGGCACCAATAAAAGCAATCAGGAACCCGGCAATGGTTAAGGAGGGGGTGGCTATGTTTTTTTTCATAAAAAAAGCCCCGGTAGCGGGGCCTGGTATTAAACAGCTACATTAAAATCTCTCAAGGCGTCATTCAAACTTGTTTTCAGATCGGTGCTGAGCTTACGCTTGCCAATGATCAGGGCACAGCTAACATTGTACTCACCAGCAGGAAATTTTTTGGAGTAGCTTCCCGGAATTACCACGCTGCGTGCCGGTACAATGCCCTTCATTTCAACCGGCTCACTGCCGCTTACATCAATAATCTTTGTGGATTGTGTTAATACAACATTGGCTCCCAGTACGGCTTCTTTTTCCACCCGGACTCCTTCCACTACTATACATCTTGACCCAATGAAACACCCGTCTTCTATAATAACCGGTGCGGCCTGCAAAGGCTCCAATACCCCACCAATACCTACACCACCGCTTAAATGCACGCCCTTGCCAATTTGAGCACAACTGCCCACCGTTGCCCAGGTGTCCACCATGGTTCCTTCATCCACGTAAGCACCAATATTTACATAAGAGGGCATCAGCACTACATTCTTTGCTATGTAAGCGCCATAGCGGGCCACCGCATGCGGTACAGCACGAACGCCTAATTCCTTGTAATTTTTTTTCAGCAGCATTTTATCGTAAAACTCAAAAGGCTCAACATTCCATGTTTGCATGGGCTGAATGCCGAAATATAATAAGATGGCTTGTTTCACCCATTCATTTACCTGCCAGCCATCTTCAGTGGGTTCGGCTACACGCAGCCTTCCTTTATCCACTTCCTCTATTACGGCTTTAATGCTATCCTGAACTGCTTGTTGGGAAAGCATCTCACGGTTTTGCCATGCTTGTTCAATAGACTCTCTTAACTTCATCGCAAATTTTTTGCAAACTTAATTGAACTGAAGTAATTGCTGTTTTGTAAATTTTTTGACAATAAATCATATGAATATAGGATTCGACGCCAAGAGAGCTTTTCATAACACTACCGGCCTGGGAAATTATAGCAGGACCCTGATCACAAGCCTGGCGCAATTCTATCCGCAGCATCAGTATTTTTTGTTTAATCCAAAACCGTCAAAAAAATTTCCTAAGCCGCCATTTGAAAATGTGCATGAAGTTTTACCCGGGAGTTTTCTTTCCAAAACGTTTTCTTCCTTATGGCGCAGCAAATGGGTCGTAAAAGATTTGCGGGAGTCGGGCATTCAACTGTATCATGGATTGAGTCATGAGATCCCGGTTGGTATTGATAAAACTTCCATTCCTTCGGTGGTAACCATTCATGATCTGATTTTTGAACGTTACCCGGAGCAGTTTTCAAAAATTGATGTACAGATATTTCGCAAAAAATTTCGTTATGCCTGCCAACATGCCAACCGTATTATCGCTATTAGTAAGCAAACGGGGCAGGATATTGTAGAAATGTATGGAATCGATGAAGGTAAGATCGACATCTGTTATCAGAGTTGCGATCCTGCTTTTGCTCAACAAGTGGATGAAAAGGAAAAAGAGTTGATCAGGGGAAGGTTTGGTCTTCCACCTTCCTTCTTTTTGTATGTTGGTTCTATTATTGAAAGAAAAAACCTGCTCAATATCTGCAAGGCCCTGCAGTTAATGCCGGAGTCGCTTACTATTCCTTTAGTGGTAATTGGCAATGGCAAGGCGTATAAGAATGAAGTAAAAACGTATATAGCCAAACATAACTTGGCGCACCGGGTTCTTTTTTTATCGGAAACGCATGCAGTGGGAAAAGATGCCAGCATCCTTGCCGCTATTTATCAAATGTCTTTGGCGCTGATCTATCCTTCCTTTTTCGAAGGCTTTGGCATTCCTGTTTTAGAAGCTTTATGGAGCCGGGTGCCGGTGATCACTTCCATTACTTCCTGTCTTCCCGAAACTGGTGGCGATGCGGCTTTGTATGTCGATCCTTCAAGTGCGGAACAAATTGCGCAGGCTATGCAAAGCGTTTATAAGGATGAAAGTTTACGGGAACAAATGATTGCCAAAGGCCTGCAACAGGCACAAAATTTTACGCTGGAAAATTGTGCAAAACAAGTAATGGACGTTTATAAAAAATTGGTCAATGGTGGACATATTTGAAAACGACGTGCAGCGATGCCTTGCTGTTTTAAAAAAAGGGGGGGTGATTTTGTACCCAACCGATACCATTTGGGGGCTGGGCTGCGATGCTACGAACGAAAAAGCCGTACAGCGCATTTACAAGATCAAGCAAAGGGAAGACACAAAAAGCCTGATCATTTTAGTGGCCGATGAAAGAGATGTATTGCAGTATGTAGCGGCGCCTGACCTTAGTGTGTTTGATTTTATTGAAAAACAAAGCCGTCCTACCACCATCATTTTTGAAAATGCTGTGGGTTTGCCGGATAACCTCGTGGCGAAAGATGGTTCTGTTGCCATCCGCCTTGTCCAGGATGAATTTTGCAGGCATGTGATCAAGCGGTTGCGAAAGCCACTGGTTTCTACTTCGGCCAATATCAGCGGACAACCATCGCCGCCATCATATAAAGAGGTTTCTGCAGTCATAAAAAACAGTGTGGATTACATTGTGCAATGGCGACAGGAGGATACAACGCCGGCGCAGCCTTCGCAAATTATTAAATGGGGCAACAATGGAAGTTACCAGGTGATAAGATCATAAACAGGATTTTTTATTTTGTTGCCGGCTTTTGTTCCCTGGTGGATCGTTCCTTGCGACGGATCGAGCCTATGTGAACACCTTTGTTCCCTATGTGCCTGTGTGGTTCGAGGGAAAAAGAGGATAGAAGTTACTGCTGTTGAACGGAGCGTCTTATGCTATGTGGAAATTCTATGCTTCTATTGTGGTTCAGCATTCTCAATATAATTCCCGGGCGTACAAGCGTGCGACGCAAGGGAAGTTAAATAGTATGGCTGTAGCCTGGGTACAAAATTCAACCACTTGTTTATCTAATGGTTCATTTCGTCCGTTCAGCAAAAGTTATCTTTGGCGAAATTTTTTAACACAAGTCTGAACTATTGAGTTGATCAATGGGATCAAAAATTATGGATATTACATGCAGCGATAAAGAACTGGCAACATTTCACACTATTGCGAAAGCCGCGGAAAGCCTGGATTATCCCTGCTATCTCATTGGTGGGTTTGTTCGTGATAAACTTTTAGGAAGGCGGACGAAAGATGCCGATTTTGTTTGCGAGGGTGATGGCTTGGAACTGGCCAAAAAAGCTGCGTCCTTATTCACCCCGCATCCTAAAGTGAACTATTTTAAAAATTTTGGCACGGCTCAATTTAAAATGACCGATGGATTTGACCTTGAGTTTGTCGGGGCCCGCAAGGAAAGTTACCGTTCGCATTCACGCAAGCCGGAGGTGGAAAAAGGGACATTGGAAGACGATCAGAAGCGAAGAGACTTTACCATTAACGCTTTGGCCATTAGTCTGAATAAAGCAGATTTTGGAAAACTGGTTGATCCTTTTCATGGCATGGAGGACCTGAAACAACAACTGATAAGAACCCCGCTGGATCCCTCACAAACCTTTAGCGACGATCCCCTGCGCATGATGCGGGCCATCCGGTTTGCCACGCAATTGCATTTCAAAATCTACCCCGAAACCTTCCACGCTATAAAGGAAAATGCAAAACGCATAAAGATCGTTTCGCAGGAAAGAATTACAGATGAACTGAACAAGATCATCATGTCGCGAAAACCTTCTGTTGGTTTTAAGCTCTTAATGGATAGCGGTTTACTCTCTATTATTTTTCCGCAGATGGTGGAACTGGCCGGGGCTGAGTTTATTGAAGGCAAGGGGCATAAAGACAATTTTTATCACACCCTGCAGGTGCTGGATAATGCGGCGGAGAAAACAAACGACCTGTGGCTTCGCTGGGCCGCCATTTTGCACGACATAGCCAAGCCCGCCACCAAGCGGTTTGAGGAAGGTCATGGCTGGACCTTTCACGGGCACGAAGTGATAGGCGGTAGAATGGTGCCGAAGATCTTCGGTCAATTAAAGCTGCCGCTGGGAGAGGAAATGAAGTATGTACGGAAACTGGTTGAGCTGCACCTGCGTCCCATTTCTCTTACCAAAGAAAATATCACCGACTCAGCCATACGAAGGCTGTTGTTTGATGCGGGAGACGATATTGAAGACCTGATGATACTGTGCAGCAGTGATATTACTTCCAAAAATAAATGGAAGGTGAACCGCTACCTGGAAAATTTTGAAATGGTACGCCAGCGCTGTAAAGAAGTAGAAGAGAAAGATCACATCCGTAACTGGCAACCACCCATTACCGGCGAAATCATTATGGAAACCTTTGGCATTCCGCCTTCCAAACCGGTAGGTATTATTAAAGATGCGATTAAAGATGCCATACTGGACGGGGAAATACCAAATGACTATGAGGCTGCTTTCCGGTTCATGCTGGATAAAGGAAGGGAATGTGGGCTGGTGCCTAACAAATAAGGAATGCTCTTTCCTTTGCCATTTGTAAAACAGGGCCGGCGGTAAAATACTGGCACTCATCCCCGGATTCTGAACGGTATCCCTTGTCATTTGAATCTTAAACTTTGCATTATATTTGAAGCTTACTGAATAGGAAAATAATACATGGCTATACTAAAATTCAGAGCTTATTTAGAAGAAGACGACAGCGTTTACCGTGATATTGTTATCAGGCATAAGCAAACCTTTTTCGACCTGCACGAGGCGATCTTAAAAGCCTATGAATTTGATTCGAAGCATGCAGCTACCTTTTATCGGAGCAATGATCACTGGCAACGGGGTAGAGAAATTACCCTGGAACAATACGACAAGGCATACAAAGCGGCTCCGTTGCTGATGAAGGCAACAACCATTGGTTCAGAGATTAAGGATACCAACCAACGCTTTGTTTATACCTATGATTTTGCAAAAGGCTGGACCTTTTTGATTGAACTGATCAATATTTCAAAAGAAGAAAATCCAAAACTTAGTTACCCGGCCATGGTGCGCAAGGAAGGCATTGCACCTAGCCAGTACGGAACAAAAAGCTTGTTGGGTGAGCGTTTTGCCGATGTGGAAGAAAAATATGATCTGACAAAAGGTGCGGAAGGCTTTGGTGAAGAAGGGGAGGAAGGGGGTGAAGATTACGGAACCGGTACAGGAGAAGGCAGCAACGATAGCAGTGAAGAATTTTAAAAAAAGAATAAATACAAAATTAATGCGGACTCTGTTGCTTTTAAAGTGACAGAGTTTTTCTTTTGTTGAATATGGCAGCAAAAAATAAAACGGTCATCATTATTGCAGGGCCTACAGCCGCAGGCAAAACGGCTGTGGCTATTGACGTCGCCCGGCATTTTGGAACAGAGATCATTTCCGCCGACAGCCGCCAGTGTTACCGGGAGTTGAAAATTGGCGTGGCCAGGCCATCTGAAGAAGAGCTGGCGCAGGTAAAACATTATTTTATTGCATCGCATTCCATTCACAAAAAAGTAAACGCAGTCACGTTTGAAAATTATGCGTTGGAAAAAACGGCACAGATTTTTGAAAAGCATGATGTGGCTGTAATGGTTGGCGGTACGGGTTTATACATCAAGGCTTTTACTGATGGCATGGATGAAATTCCGGAAGTGCCGGAAGCTATACATCACGAAGTGATCAGTGGGTATGTAACCAATGGGTTGGAATGGTTACAGCAACAGGTACAGGAAAAGGATTCGCAATTTTTTGAAACAGGGGAGATCCAAAATCCACAGAGATTGATGCGAGCATTGGAAGTATGGAAGGCTACAGGCAGGTCAATTATAAGTTTTAGAAAGGGAGAAAAAGCGCAACGTGATTTTAAAACAAAAAAAATTGCACTGGAATTGCCCAGGCCCGAATTGCATTACCAGATCAATAGCCGTGTTGATAAAATGATAGAACACGGATTGGCAGAAGAGGTTCGCTCTTTAATTCCCTATCAACACCTGAATGCCTTGCAAACCGTAGGTTACAAAGAACTGTTTGGTTATTTTAGCAGTGAAACCACGTTGCCTGAGGCCATAGACCTGATCAAAAAAAACACAAGGCAATATGCCAAACGCCAAATGACCTGGTTTAAAAAAGATAAAGAATTTGTTTGGTGTCCTCCGCATTCTTCAACAGTTCTCTCATATCTTACTCCGAACTAAACTTTGTGCGCATTTAAAGGCAAATAAATAAAAAAGCTGGCGCCTTTCATTTCTTCGCCTTTGGCATAAATGAGTCCATGGTGGTTTTCCACTACTTTTTTACATAAGGCCAAACCAATTCCGGAGCCAGGATAGTATTGTTTATCATTTAGTCTTTTAAACAAGCCAAAGATCTGGTCGGCATATTCTTCGCTAAACCCAATGCCGTTATCGCCAAAAATAATCTCGTAGTAAACCATGTCTTTTTTAAGGTTCAGGTTCTTTTTTTGCTCTTCTGTTACCAGGCTCGACTGAATCCTGATGACGAGTTTTTGGTCTTCTTTGGCAAATTTTAAGGAGTTGCCAATAAGGTTATAGAAAAGCTGGTTCATTTGCAGCGGTATGGCTTCTATGGTGGGCAACGGATCTTTTTCAACAACAGCACCTCTTTGGGTGATGGACAGATCGAAATCAGCTAAAACACCTTCTAATATTTTGTTGAGGTCTGTTTCTATAAATCCCTCATCCCTTTTCATGCTGGAAAAACTAAGAATATCTTTTATCAGAACCGACATTCGTTCTGCTGATTTTATGATTTTGTCCAAATGCTGGCGGCCTTTTTCATCCAGCTTCTGCGCCTGGGTTTCCTCCAAATAGCTTCCAAAGGATCTTATTTTGCGCAGGGGTTCCTGTAAATCGTGGCTGGCCACATACGCATATTGTTCCAGTTCGTTGTTGGAACGTTCCAGCTGCATGATATTGTTTTTTAATTCTTTCTCATAATTTTTTAACTGGGTAATTTCCTGGAAAGAAGCGGTTAAGCCGTCTTCGAGTTTTACCAAAGAGACTAAAAACCATCTTTCGTTATCGTTTTTTTTATAAGCGATCTCAAATACTGAAGAATTTCCTGTTTCCACTACCTCCACGTATTTGTCAAAAAAGCCTAGTTCTCTTACATAGCCCGGAACGCTTTTTACTTTTTTACCAATAAGCTCCTTTGGTTTTATATCAAGCAACTGTTCTGCCGCCTTGTTGATGAACTTTATTTTAAAATCGACAATCTGTCCTTCCTTTCTTATTGCTTGGTAATTAGCGATGCCATTTTGCGATGTGTTTAATACAGATTCTAAAAATCCTTCCAGCCAAAGATGTTTTCGTGAAAGAAAAATAGCAGAGAGAAAAATGGATAGAATAATAGAAATAGCTAAAACAGCTAAAATAACGCTTATTAAATTATAAAAGCTGGTGTATTCATCCAGCTGCTTACTGCGATAATTCAGCAGTTCTTTTTCATTATTGATGCCCCTATTAATAATCTCATGGATGTCGAATAAATATTTTAATCTCCATCCTTCACCCGACTGAATCATCTCTGCGATATTTTTTTGCAATAAGGCTGGTATCTGTGCGCTGATTATAGTAGATAAAGAGTCTGCCAACCTGGTTTGCTCTTTATTATCTTTTAAAAGCCTTTTTAGAGTTGTTAATTCTGAATTTACCTGCAGAGCTTCTTTTTTAAACAAAAGATAAAATTCATTTTCAGGTTTTGAGCCAAAGCTTGGTGAATAAATTTGGGCACTTTTAAAATCGTTAGATAGCTGTTCAAAAACTGTGATGATATTGCGGGCATGATTTACAGAGTTGGCATACTCCTGCATTTTTTTAAAGCTTAACCTGTTAAGGATGATAACCACAATGAGCAATAAGAAGGAAATGGCAAATGCGTAAAATGTTTTTTTATTCATGTGGTGTCAGGTCTAGCAGTATTCTCTTATCTAAATTTAAACTTTAGACATGATACTTTTATTAAAAAAGGACATCAAACGATGCCCTTTTTTAATAAAATTGAATGAGGTTAATTTTTTAAAACTTGAAGCCAACAGTGGCAAATACATTGCCTGTTGTGTTTTTAATATTAGCAGCGTAATAAGGAGCACTTTCCAAACGATAGGCAAAGTTCACATCCTTGTTCATTGCATGCACATACGTCAGGTCAACAAAGAAACCTTTGTTTCTATAACCCAGGCCACCACTTAAATTCAGTTTGTGTCCTTTTTCTCCTTTTATGTCCTTATAAGGGTTGCCATAATAGGCAGCGCCTAAACGAACCATAAGAGTTGTAAACTTTAATTCGCCGCCCGCTCGAAAGTTAAAGGCTCCCTTATAGGCTTTATCAATAGTGCCATTCAGCGATTTCAAATAATCTTTTGTACCCTGGTCGTTGTTATTTTCTTCATCGGGCTGAAAGGAAGAGGCTTTATAGTTTACATACTCAACGTCGGCGGTTAAAAATCCCTTTTGTTTGGTCACATCCTCTATTTCGCGGAGCACATAAGAAACACTTCCGGTCACACGGTAGGGCGTTACCAAAAGATATTTGAATTCATTGGGCTGATCGTTGGTATAGCGTCTTGTATCATCAGTCCATTCCTGGCCATCCGGCACATCATCGTTCAGCACAACCGATGCTTCGTACCTGTCGGTAAGCGAATAAAAAGTTGGCGTTTGTGCGGAAAGACCCAGGCGCCAAAACTCTGCAGGTTTGTAAATAACACCAGCTTTAAAATTAAGTCCAATTCCCGATGTGCGAAGTTTGTCGGAAAAAATGCCATAATTAAACTTGTTATTGGGGTTTTCGGTGGCATCGGCTTCTAAAAATTCGGTTTCGCGATTGTAATTTAAAATGGGAACGCCAAGCGACCCGCCAATCATCACCTTGTCTTTTAAATTCACGGCCATACCCAATGCAAATTCTGTAATACCACCGCGGTTCTTTGCTTTATACTGTTGCAAGAGTCCTGTGGCAACAGGCGCATTGGTAACAAAATCTGTAATCTGCCCGGAACTGTTTTTTACCGGGTCTATCCAATGGGAATTGTAAACAAGGCTTGGTCCCAAGTAAAAATCATGTTCTATTGTCGCTTCATCGCGAACACCGCTATTTCTTAATTCCTCTACAAATTTTTGAGAAAAAGAACTTTGGTTGTTTTGGCCACGGTATAAAATATCGCCGTTAAAATCAGCGGTGCGGTTCATGGCAATGCTGAAAGAAACATTTCTTACATTCCCCCTGCCACCACCACTTCCTATAACAAAGCCTGTAGTGCCCCAGGTAAACCTGTTTGTTTTATCCTGTTCCGTCCTGTCCAGGTACGTTGCTTTTGTTTTTTGAAATTGGTAAATAGGGCTGAAAATGAAATCACCTGTTTTGTAAAAGGCCAGCCCGGCAGGGTTCACAAAGCTTGCGGTAATATCTCCGCCTAACGAACCCATAGCGCCGCCCACGGCTTGGGTGCGGGCACTTCCCCCGGGCACGTACCACGAAAAACGCAAGGCATCGGCAGGTTCCTGTGCAAAAGAAGTGGTGTAAAAAATAACGCCGGATAATATGAGTAATGTTTTCTTCATAATAATGCGTTTGATGGTAAAACGGATGTCATAAGGCAAAGGATTTCCTGTAGATATTCTGATACAGAATCTACAGCGTCCTGTTTTTATTCTTCAGTTTAATTTCTTCCCCTGGTAGCATTACCTCTGCTGCTGTTACCCGAACTGGAAGAACCGCTGGAAGATGAATTGCTTGAAGATGGGCTACTGTACGTTTTAGAGTTACCTGAGCCGGAACTTGAATTGTTATCCGAACCTCCAAATACGTTTCTCAAAAATCCTCCCGCATTTGACCCGCTGTTGTTATAGTTGCTGTTGCGGGAAGGGCTTGAATAGGTTCGGCTGCCGGAATTATACCCCTTCGGATTCGTAGTTGGGTTTACCGGGGTATTGTTGAAAACATTCAGGTTAAAGCTGCGGGGTTTGTTGTAAACCGGTGACCTGGGGTTGGTAATAATCACATTATTGTAAGAGCAATAAGGGTTGTAATAATAATTCCACAGCGTGGCTGCATTCCATGAATTGTAATAACCCAGTGGGGCGGAAGGATAATAATTATAGCCATAGCCGTAATTATAAGCATAGCCGTCATCCAGTGATGACCAGCGGCGGTTACGGATCTTCATACGCAGGTAGCGGTCGTCACGGTATTCGTCATCGCTGTAGTACTGACGGTCATTATTTTTTTCTACACGTACATATTCATCCTGTGGCCGTGTAGGAGAGTAATACACATCATCCGGAGTTTGTCCTGATTTATAAGCCGACGTACAACTTGCAAAAACTACTATAAGGGAAAGTATGGGTAGATATGATTTCATGGCAGATGATTTAGAGGTTAATATTACTTTTGCCATCTCACAGTAAATTTCTGCAATTTGCTGTTAAACAAAAGATAATTGTGTTTTGTATTCCGGATCTCATATTTGATGCAAAGTTCCTGAATATTTGAATACGTATAAACAAACTAAAAGTTACAACAAATTCTAAACTGAATGAGCAAAGAGATTACTTCAAGAGATCAGGATTATTCGCAATGGTACAATGATCTGGTTATTAAAGGCGGGCTGGCCGATTATTCCGCAGTACGCGGCTGTATGGTTATCAAACCCAATGGATTTGCCCTTTGGGAAAATATGCGGGACGCCCTGGATAAGATGTTTAAAGACACAGGCCATGTCAACGCTTACTTTCCTTTGTTTATACCCAAAAGTTTTTTAAGCAAAGAAGCGGCCCATGTGGAAGGCTTTGCCAAGGAATGCGCCGTGGTAACGCATTATCGTTTGAAGAACGATCCAAATGGCGGCGGCGTAGTGGTTGATCCTGATGCAAAGCTGGAGGAAGAGCTGATTGTGCGGCCAACAAGCGAAACGATTATCTGGAACACATACAAAGACTGGATCCAATCGTACCGTGATCTTCCTTTACTGATTAATCAATGGGCCAACGTGGTTCGCTGGGAAATGCGGACCCGCCTGTTTTTACGGACTGCCGAGTTTTTGTGGCAGGAAGGGCATACAGCCCATGCCACTGCCGAAGAAGCTATTGCTGAAACCAGGCAGATGCTGGAAGTGTATGCCACTTTTGCTGAAGAATTCATGGCCCTGCCCGTGGTGCGGGGTGTGAAAACAGAAAGCGAACGTTTTGCCGGAGCCGAAGACACATATTGCATTGAAGCACTGATGCAGGATGGCAAAGCTTTGCAGGCCGGAACCTCGCATTTTCTTGGACAGAATTTTGCCAAAGCCTTTGATGTAAAATTTTTAACCAGGGAAAATCAGCAGGAATATGTATGGGCTACCAGCTGGGGCGTAAGCACCCGTTTGATCGGGGCTTTGGTAATGGCGCACAGCGATGATGATGGGTTGGTGCTGCCTCCCCGGATCGCCCCGCTGCAGGTGGTGATTATTCCTATTTATAAAGGTGATGAGCAAAAGGCACAGATAGGAGAGAAGGCCGATGAAATAATGAAACAGTTAAAAGCCCTGGGCATTCGTGTAAAATACGATGACAATGATAATGCAAGGCCGGGATGGAAGTTTGCCGAGCATGAACTGAAAGGTGTGCCCGTACGGTTGGCCCTGGGTGCAAGAGATCTGCAGAACAACGTGGTAGAAGTAGCCAGAAGGGATACCAAAGCAAAAGAGACGGTGTCTTTGGATGGAGTCGTGGAATACATTCAAAACCTCTTGAACGCTATTCAGCAAAACTTATTTCATAAGGCTAAGGCTTATCGTGAAGAGCACACCACCAAAGCGGATACATGGGACGAATTTCAAAGGCTGTTGGATGAAAAAGGCGGATTCATTTTAGCGCATTGGGATGGTACGGCAGAAACGGAAGAGGCCATCAAGGAAAAAACAAAAGCCACTATTCGTTGTATTCCTCTGAACAATGAGATGGAAGACGGAAAATGTATTCTTACGGGTAAACCCTCGAAGCAACGGGTGTTGTTTGCAAGGGCTTATTAAGTTTGAAACCAGAGGCTGTTTGAAATTTATTGGTTACCGCTGGCTCATCAGCGGTAATTTTTTACACTAAACAGAAGCTATCTTTATTTGTTTATTCGCGGTAGCAATTCTTAAGGCGATACCTATAAAAGAAATAACGGGTATTGTAAATAAGGCGGGTTAATGAGCATCAATGTAAAAAGCTGGACCAGCAGTGCACTGAAGTCCCTGTTTGAATTGAAAAAGACAGAACGGCTTTGGCATATCCCGGTCCTTGCTTCCTTGTGCGCCGGTATACCATTATTGATCGGGCTTTATTATAACAAACTGAATTACGGAATTCTGTCCTGTACAGCGGGATTGGTGATTTTGTATTTGCCCTCCACTTCTGTAGCCAACCGTATGATCACCCTGCTGGCGTGTTCTTTTGGCTTTATGGCTTCTTTTGCCATTGGTGTTATTTTCAGCTTCGACCCGTATATATCATCGTTGATTTTTGGCTTGTTTGCGCTCAGTGTGCATTGGGTAACAAATTATTTTAAAATGAAACCGCCGGGAAGCTTTTTCTTTATTATGATAGCTTCCATTGCCAGCTGCATGCCATTTGATCTTATGACGATTCCTACAAAGGTGGGGTTAGTTGGGATGGGATCTATGCTGGCCTGCATACTGGCTTTTTTTTATAGCTTGTACATCACTAAAAAATATCCTCCCAAAAGTGAAACCATCGTCATTAGAAAAAGCAAATATGCCAATATAATCGAATCGGCCATCATGGGCGTTTTTATGGGAGGTTCTCTGCTGTTAGGGCATCTCCTTAAAATGGAAAATCCTTATTGGGTGCCTATTTCCTGCGCAGCTGTTATGCAGGGGGTTACGGTACACCATATTTGGCAACGAAGCTTTCAACGGATCCTTGGTACATTCATAGGATTGGGACTGGCCAGGATGTTGCTTCAGTTGCACCTGACACCGTTGAGTATTTGCATTTTTATTTTCGTGCTGCAGTTTATTATAGAAATGCTGGTGGTGCGGCATTACGGATTGGCAGTGATCTTTATTACGCCCATGACCATATTTCTGGCAGAGGCGGGAAGTGCCCTGAGCGCAAACCCGGACACATTGATCGGGACCCGGTTCCTCGACATTGCTTTGGGTAGTATCATAGGAGCGATAGGAGGATGGTTTCTACACCATGAACAATTGCGCCATAAGGCAGAACGGCAGATACGGAAAACAAGGGTTGCTATTTTAAGAAGATGATGGCTCTTAACTCTGATTCTCTAAATTGATTTCCACCCTTATTGCTTTTAATCCTTTTATTCCCTGGAGCTCTTCCAGTTCCAATAACTCGATGCCTGGCTTTAAACTATTTTTCTTTTGCAGGAAGCGGATGTATTCTTCATATTCCTGTACTTCCTTTTGGTTAGAATACACCATGGCAATTTTACCCGGCTGCGTCAGTCGTTCCTGTGTATCCCGGATGTGCACTTTATCCAAGCGTTTTTTAATCATTTCATAGCGAATGTTGTAAGAACCTTCCACGTCAAACTTTCTTTCATCTCTTCTAAAACTGATGGCAATTGGCTGGCTGTGGATCAGGATCAGCTGGGTGGTTTGCAGGGGTACTTTCAACTGTGGCAAAAGCCTGTTGGTAATTTGTGCCGCCTCCGCCATCGACCTTAGTTGCCATAGGCGTATATTTTTTAAATAAAGAAGATCGAACGGCGTGTTGGGTGAGATGGACTGCCCAATGTAAATGTTGTATTCAATACCATCGGTGCGGAATTTTTCAAAATAATGCGGATAGGATTTTTGCACCGTTTCCTGTTCTTCTTCCAGGTAGGCAAGTATGACGTCGTTTATCTGTGTCACCGTCTGTTCATATTCATGCCGGTAACGATAGAGCCTGCTGCTGCTATCGTGTACCATGTTGCAGTAGTCGTCAATTAGTTTTTGTGCGGCGGGATTATTCTTTTTTAAATGAGAAAATACCGGTTCTACTTCGTTGGTTAAAAAATCATTCACATGTATTTCATCTTCGGCTGTCATAGCGGTTTCAATCGATTCCCTGAGATTGCCGTTCTTGAATTCCAAACCTTCCAGCAGGGGAAGGTTTACAAGGGCCTGCAATTGTTGTAATGTATCATCCACCAGCACCAAATGTTCTTTAAAGTCTTTTTGAATCGCATGACTTCTTTCCAGGGAAGAATTGCGTATGTCAATAGCGCCGTATAAAGGATACACATTTTCAAATACAACATTTTTTGTAAGCACACCGCTTTCGTTAATGCGCAGGTGATCCCAGGCCACTTCAGCAAACTTCCATTCCACCGATGGCTGCAAAGCCGTAAATTTTTCGCGGATCACTTTTTCAATCTTTGTTTGAAAATTATCACGGCGTTTTAACATGGCTAAGGATAACAGAGGAATGGCAGGCTCCAGCCGGGATATGGTGTCATGCGTCAGAACATTTTTTTCAGGTGACGACAGTTCCAGCAGCCCAATTAAACCTTCGCTGTTTTGCATGGGATACGCCACAAAACTCCGGATGCCTTTGTTAAACAAAAAGCCCATGAAAGGAGCAAAATCTACCATTTCCTTATTAAGAACCGTGATGGGCACAGGGCTTGAGTTTTGCGAGATAAAGCCGGTGAACATACGGAACTGCGCCAGGCTTTCCGGATCATCATTCAGCCACTGTTGTACTATCAGGCCATGATTTCCCATTTCCCGGTCCAGCACATACTGGTCATTGATCTTTACAAAAGGCATAAGACCAACATCCACGTCCTTTAAGCCCACCAGGGTTTTCACCGCTTTCTTAATACAGTCCATTGCCGATGTCTCACAATCGTCCTCACGCAGCAAAGTTTTTTTTATGGTTTCAATAGCTTCCGCATTGGTCACATCTTCCGCAGCCCATACGGCAAAGCCTTCGGCTTCAAAAAGGTGCAGGGGCATCTTGGCCAATTGTTTTTCAAGATCCAAAATGCGAAAGGTGTTCATGCATACACCGCAGTCCTGTATGGGTGGAAGTTCACCTTTGAGGTGCAGGTCTATAAAGCGGCGGTCGTAGCGTATCTTATAATACCGTATCATTCCGGTGTCGGGGTCGGAAAGTGGGTAGATGAGTTCGGGGTTTTCGTTCAGCTTTACGCCATAAAATTTTTCCAGTATGTGGTCATAGATCAGCGAGCACTGGATGGCCTTTAATTCCTCGCCGGGAAGCCCGTCGGGTAAAAGCAGGTGTTCTTCTTCGCCATCAAAAAATAATTTCCGGAAATGCTCTGAGTAGTAGAACACACTGAACTCATAAGGTGCGGCAATGGCAAAACTATATTTTTGCTGGCTTCCAATAACAGGGAACAGGGAAGTGATAAGCAATTCCATCAGGTCGGCATGTTCATCCATCAAACCAATATTGTCAATAGGTTTTAATAAGGAAGGGTGGCCTTCAAAGCGGTTAATGATATAATTGTATAAACGTTCTCTTGTTTCGGAAACCGCCGACCTTTTTGATCTCAGGTATTCAACAAACGGCCCGAAAGAAACAGTGTTTTTAATTACCGGGAGAGACTGGAGTTTAGCCGGCTCTGCAGTCAGCATTTTAGACCTTTTTAAAGGCTTCAATGCAGGAATGAATTCGTCCAGCATAAGGGAGAAATTTAGAATTAAAGCAACTGTTATAAAGTTAGCATTTATTGGGCACCAGGCCCGTAAAATTCTTACTCAGCAAGGCTTTGATGTATTTGCTGTTCTTTTGGGCAAAGTTAAAAGGACAGGTTTTTCTCCTGGGTTTACCCATAAATGTACGGTTGAAATAATCCGTGGTATTGCGTAACAAAGTACGTAACTTTAGAACAGAAGAGTGCGGCTGGGCTATAATGCCGGGAATTACTCCACACGAACGGTCTCCTCCGATGCTAGGAAAACTTACAAAATCCATCCTATTTAGTTTCTGCTAATAAACGGACTTGCTCAAAAGACGGGAATTATTCGTTTAAAAACATTGTTCTGACCGGGGTAAATCAAGCAACAATAGAGTGTGCTCTACAGAAAGTTAAAAGAACAGCCGGACAATGTTTCATACTGAATGGCCTTAAAGCTGCAAACTTTTTAAATTATAAATTAAACACCATGACTTCATCTATTAAATGGGTTGTCCTCTGTATTATGTTCGGGGTTGTTGCCGGTTGGCTATACTCGGTTATTGACAGTTCATGGTCACAGGAGAACCATGCGAGCATTTGGGTTACGATTCTTTTTTTCCTGTCTGCAGTGGCCACTATATTATGTGGTTTTAACGCCGTAGACCGTAACGACCATGTCGTTGGGAAATAAAGGAACGTATTGCTATTTGATTTGTCTTCTTTAGTCCTTAAAGAAGCTGGTGTTGTTATTTTGCCAGGTAAAAATCTTCATAACTTCTTCTGTTCTGGTATGGGTACAAACCGGCTTTTGTCAGGGCATAATTCTTTTTATGGCTGTTTAAAACTGAATTCTCCTTACCAGGTACAAAGTATTGTAGTTTAGTGCCTGCTTTTTGCCTGCAGCAACTCCTCCGGATATAAATTGGGGAGTTTATGCGTAGTACTTCATAATTCTTTACTGTTTTGATACAACTTTTTTCAATCATAACCTAAACTGACTACTATGGAACAGGAACAAACACAGGAACTTTTTTCTTTACACATTGACCCTCTTACCAAATCTCATTTATGGGAAACAGCCCGCTGGGCCAGGTTTCTTTCTATTGTTGGCTTTGTGTTATGCGCTTTGATCATATTGGGGGGAGTTTTCTTTAGTTCTTTATTCAGCTTTGTTTCGAACAACGAAATGTACGGAAGCGGTATCAATACTACCGGCTTAGGTGTGACCATGGCTTTTATGTATATCATTTTTGCCGTAGTGTACTTTTTTCCCTGCCTGTTTCTTTACAGGTTTTCCACCAAGATGAAAATAGCCCTGAACAGCAATGCCCAGGAGCAGTTGAACCATTCCTTCCAAAATTTAAGATCACTTTTTAAATACGTCGGCATCATCACCATTATTACGCTGGTATTGTACGGATTGGCCCTGGTGGTAGCTGTATTGGGTTTAGCGGCAAGGAGCTAGTCCGGAGGAGTGAACGGCAATGATTTATTGACCATTCCTTCCTTTAGTTTGCTGATAAATAATTATAATCCTTCAGTAAGGTTTCTAAAAAATCATAAGGCGATAAGGTCGTATCAATTTTAAGATGCGACCTTATTTTTTGGCTGGCCATTTCAGCAAGATCATAATCCCGGCGTTTTTTGGCCGTATCTAAAATACCTTTTAAGGCGTTGATGTCCCTGTCGCTTAACTGCATTACCTGTGGAAAGGAAGGAACGTAAGTTTGTTCTACGTCAAGGAAAACGGTGTCGCTGATGGATTCTTTTTTGGTAGTGCTGATGACCAACGTATGCGCCAGCAGGTCGCCAAGCCTTTGTTGCTTTTTTGAGTTTACTAAAACAAGATCAACAAAAAGCAAGCCTAGGGGAATGCCTGTTTTCCATACAAAACTAAAATCACCGGCTCTTGCTGCGGTGGGTGCAAAAAGTAAAATCACTACCACCATATAATCCGATGTGCGGATGAGCCAGCGGATCACATATTGCCCGATGCTGGGTTGCCCGCCGTTTTCATTTACCACTCTTATCCGCATAAGGCGTTTTCCAATGCTTTGTCCGTTCATTAGTATCTCACAAAAAAGGTGGTAGGTGAGATAAGGTATGATCAGGAGCATAAATACCGCCCAGGCCGATTCACTGCCCTGGCCTTTGGCAATCCACATCAAAAACCTTGTTGCCAGGATAATGTAAATGATCAGGACTATAGTATCCAAAACCCAGGCAAAAAGCCGTTTGTGAAACGGTGCCGCTTCAAATTCAAGATCAATATTGAAATTGGTAGTAACTCTTATGATGGACATGCCGGGTGTTTAAACGATTTCAAAACTTTAGCCTTCTTTTCATTGCAGCAATCGTAAAAATAGTATTTTACAACTTTAAACCACCCGTTTTGCGTGAAGGCTTATTCATAAAGAAAAATAAAGACCGCTGGGAGCGGGTGCAGCAGCAAAGCGCCGAGGGTCCCGATGAAATTGCCACCGATTTTGTGCAGCTGGTTGACGACCTCGCCTACGCCAAAACGTTTTATCCCACCAGCAGGGTTACTCAATTTATTAATTCGCTGGCCTCAAAGATCTACCTGAGTATTTACCGGAACCGTAAGGAAGAATCGAACCGGCTTTTGAACTTTTGGCGGTATGATGTGCCTTTGACGGTGAAAAAACATCATACACTCATCCTTATTGCCTTTATCATTTTTGCGCTCTTTTTTTCGGTTGGTTTCTTTTCAGCTTCTTCTGAACCGGGGTTTGTGCGGGAGGTTTTAGGAGATAGCTATGTGAACATGACTGAAGAAAACATTGAAAAAGGAAATCCTTTTGGGGTGTACCAGGACCCTAATTCATTTGTCATGTTCATCCGTATTATGGTGAACAATATTTTGGTGTCCTTCATCTATTTTTTTCGCGGGATTTTACTCGGTATTCCAAGCTTGGTTTCCTTAGGCAAAGAATCCATCCGGCTGGGGGCCTTCGAGCACATGTTTTATGTAAAGGGGTTGGGGGCGCAGGCTGTAACTACGGTTCTTATTCACGGGCTTCTGGAGCTGACGGCCATCATCATTGCCTGCGCAGCCGGTGTGGTAATGGGAACCAGCTTTTTATTTCCCGGCACCCGCAGAAGGATAGAAGCTTTCCGTGAAGGCACCAAGGACGGTATAAAAATGATCATTGGCCTGGTCCCGGTTTTTGTGATCGCTGCTTTTTATGAAGGATTTGTTACCCGGTATTATAAAATGCCGCTTCCATTGAACCTGTTTTTGTTGCTATCCTCTGCAGCCTTTGTTATTTGGTATTTTGTTTTGTACCCGGCCCGTTTAGCGGCGCGGACTAAAGAAGAAGCGAGGGTCAATGGGTAGAAGTTGTAATGATATCAGGTATGTGGCTGCGTTTTTTTTGCTCAGTTGTTTTTTTACGCTAAAAACTTTTGCGCAGGAGCAAACCGCGCCGGTTGATATAGACTCGATCGTTTTAAATACACAATCCCCTGAAGATTCAGAACCGCTTTTTGATGTCATTTCCGACTCGGTTGCCGTTCAAACCCGTGCTGTTCCGGACAGTGTCGTAAAAAAGATGCAAGCTGATGAGGATTACTGGTATGTGAATACAGCACCGGAAAGGCAAAAGAAAAAAGAACTTAAAATCGCACAGGAAGAAAAATGGTATCAAAGAGACTGGTTTGTTAATCTTTTATGGTTTTTGGTGGTAGGAAGTTTTGTCGCCATACTTATCTGGGTTCTTGCTTCGAGCAATATTAAACTGTTTCGCAAACGGCCGGCAGCTACTGCCAATGAAGATAGCGAAGTGACGGAAGAAACGATTTTCGCTTTGCAGTACGACAAGGAAATCAAACAGGCCATAGCCAATCAAAATTACAGGCTGGCTACCCGCCTGTGGTATCTGCGAACGTTGAAGGACCTGGCAGAGAGAGACATTATTCAGTATAAGCAGGACAAAACCAACAGCGATTACGTGAATGAATTATACCAGACACCTTATCATAAAAACTTCTTCCGCCTGACTAGAAGTTTTGAATATACCTGGTACGGTCATTTTGAATTGACAGCTGAAAGTTTTGACCTTTTGCAAAAAGATTTTGTAACCTTTAAACAGCAGCTGCAGTGATGAAGAAATACGGCGCTTATATCATTGCAGCTCTGGTCATTGTTGTTTTTGGCAGCCTTATCATTGCCAACAGCAAAAGGCAAAAACGCAGGATAGATGAACGCATCACCCTGCGCCAGGCCGATAAAATTCCGTATGGCACATCGGCCGCAAAAAGTTTATTGCCGTCACTTTTTCCCCGTGCTTCTATTTATTTCAATAAAGCCTATCCTGCTTACTGGGATTCCATTGACATCGATGGATCGAACCAGGCTGTCATTTTGCTGTCTGATCACTTTAATGCTGATGAAGATGAACTTAGCCGGTTGATTTCTTTTGTAAGAGGAGGAAATTATGTTTTCATCGTGGCCAAATCTTTTTCCTACGATGCTATTGGATATTTTAATTTTTCCTACAACGAAAATACCCTGGCGCAGCTGATGAATTCATCAGATGATAGCCTTCGCATAAAACTGGAAAAGCCTTTTTTTGCTTCGGACAAGCTTTTTGTTTACCCGGGCAAAAAGTACGAGAGCTCTCTTTATTCTATTGATACATCACATACAAAAGTGTTGGGCAGATCGGAAACAGGCCAGCCTAATTTTGTACAACTAAACGCCGGAAAGGGAAGTGTGTTCATTCATGTGGCGCCACTGGCCTTCAGCAATTATTTCATTTTACACAAACACAATATTGAATATTATCAAAGTGCCCTGTCGGTTATTCCAGCTTCGGTTCATAAAGTTTTATGGAATGAGTATTACCTGGTAAAGCCACAGAGTAATAATGAAAAAGAACCCAACTGGCTGGGCGTATTAATGAAACAACCGTCTTTTAAATGGGGGTTGATAACCGGCATTGCCACGCTTTTGCTTTTCGTTCTACTGGGTATGCGCCGCAGGCAGCGAATGATCCCTGCTTACCAAAGACCTAAAAATGATTCGCTGGATTTTGTAAAAACACTTGGCAGGTTGTATTATGATAAAAAAGATCATAAAGACCTTGCAAAAAAAATGAGTACGTATTTCCTGGATCATGTGAGAAGCCGGTATAAGCTTTCTACCCATTTGCTGGATGAAGCTTTTGTAAGGAACCTGCATTATAAATCGGGTTACCCGGTGGAGGAGTTGAATCAAATGGCAGGGTTTATCAATTATCTGGACCATGCATCTGCTATTTCAGAAGGGCAGTTATCCGATTTTCATAAGCAAGTAGAATTGTTTTATCAAAACACATAAAATGGAAGAACGAATCTTTGAAACCCGTACCGACCTCACCGAATTAAATGACGCCGTGAATGCCGTTCGCGAGCAAATAAAAAAGATCATTGTAGGACAGGATGAAATGGTGCGGTTAATTATTGTTGCTTTGCTGGCAGATGGTCATGTATTGATTGAAGGCGTGCCCGGTGTGGCAAAAACCCTGACGGCAAAGCTGGTTGCAAAATCCCTGGATGTACAATTTTCCCGCATCCAATTCACGCCTGACCTGATGCCCTCGGATGTATTGGGAACGCCTGTTTTTAATCCAAAAGAAGCCACCTTTGATTTTAAGAAAGGACCGCTTTTCGGCAATATCGTTTTGATAGACGAGATCAACAGGGCACCGGCCAAAACACAGTCGGCTTTGTTTGAGGTAATGGAAGAAAAGCAGGTTACGGTAGATGGAAAAACCTATCCCATGCAGGCTCCTTTTATGGTGTTAGCTACCCAAAATCCCATAGAGCAGGAAGGCACCTATCGCTTGCCCGAAGCACAACTGGACCGTTTTTTATTTAAGATCGTAGTGCCGTATCCAAGCGAAAAGGAAGAATTTGAGATATTGAACCGGTTTCACAATATGGGCAATGCCGGTGTGCTTTCTTCTATTGAACCCGTTTTGAAAGCCGACCAAATTGCTTTTGTCCGCAGGCAGGTAAAAACAATTGTCATCGAAGAAAAACTATTGCAATTTATTGCCAAATTTGTTCACTATACACGAAACCATAAATCCATTTATCTCGGTGCATCCCCCCGTGCTTCACTGGCAGTCATGAACGCATCGAAAGCCATGGCGGCCATTAACGGCAGGGACTTTGTAACCCCTGAAGATATCGTGGAGGTGATACCTCCTGTACTTCGCCACCGGATTATCCTGGCGCCTGATAAGGAAATGGAAGGTGTTACAGAAGATGCGGTGCTTAAACAGATCATTCAAACCATGGATATTCCAAGATAATGTTTCAAAAGATCATTGCATATTGGGATAAGACCAGTTTTTATGTAAACAAAACCGTTTACTATGCCGGGTTTTGCGCTGCCGGCCTGTTTGTGATCAGCTATTTCATTCCGGCCTTTTTCAATATTGCTATTTTGGTATTATTGTTAACTGCCATTGCAGTGCTGGTGGAGGTATTTCTTTTATACCGCAAGGGGAATGGCATAGAAGCCAACCGGGTATTGAATGGACGGCTGAGCAATGGAGATGAAAATAAAGTAAGCATAGACCTGCAGAACCATTATGAGTTTAAGATTTGGTGTACCATCATTGACGAACTTCCCTTTCAGTTTCAGGCCAGGAAATGGAGCCGGGAATTAGAGATGGGTCCGTCGGAAAAAACCGGGGTTGACTATTTTGTAAGGCCGCAGGAGAGAGGTGAATACCAATTTGGAAATATAAATGTGTATGTGCAGGGGCCTTTAAAGCTGGTGCAGCGACGGTTTATTTTTTACAGGGAACAAACTGTAAAAGTGTATCCTTCTTATGTTCAAATGAGGCGTTTTGGCCTGATGGCGGTGGCCAATGATATGCAGCAAACAGGGGTAAAACGAATGCGTAAACTTGGCCATAGCATGGAGTTTGAGCAGATCAAAGAATATGTAAGAGGCGATGATTACCGCACCATCAACTGGAAGGCCACGGCCCGCCATGGCGGCCTGATGGTGAATAATTTTACCGATGAACGCAGCCAGCAGATCTACTGCCTGGTAAACAAAGGCCGTGTGATGAAAATGCCCTTTGGAGGAATGACCTTGCTGGATTATGCTATCAATGCATCATTGGTCATTTCAAATGTCGCTTTGCAAAAACAGGACAAGGCGGGTCTCATCACCTTTGCGCAAACCCTTGATGCCTTTCTGCCTGCCGATAAAAAGCCAACACAGATCAATCTTATCCTGGAAACATTATACAAGCAGGGAACGAATTTTTTAGAACCCGATTTTGAAAAGCTGTTTTCTATTGTCCGTAACCGCATCACACACCGTAGCCTGTTAGTTTTGTTTACCAATTTTGAATCGGTTGAAAGCTTGCAGCGGGAACTCCCGTTTTTAAAACGCTTGGCACATTATCATTTACTGATGGTGGTATTTTTTGAAAACACAGAGCTGAAAGCGCTTACCGACTCGGCATCGGTCACTACAGAAGATATTTACATTAAGACCATAGCAGACAAGTACCGCAACGAAAAAAAGCTAATAGCAAAAGAGCTGCATGCGCATGGCATCATTGCCGTTTTAAGCACCCCGCAAATGCTTACCATTAATGCAATGAACAAGTACCTGGAGTTGAAGAACCGGCAGAGTATTTAAGTTACCGGAGAGGAATTAAAGGTTTCTCAATGGATATATATCTTATCCGTGAAAGAAAATTGATGGATAGAACGATCCTGTCAACTTGCTATCTTGTCAACTTCTCCACTTAGCTTTGCAACCCATGCAAACACCTCACAACATTTATACAGAAGGGCAAGTGCTGTTGATCAATAAACCTTTGCGGTGGACATCTTTTGATGCTATTCGAAAGATCCGCTATCTCACCAAGACAAAAAAAGTAGGACATGCCGGTACTTTAGATCCCCTGGCAACCGGTTTGCTGATTGTGTGCACCGGCAAGTTTACCAAAAAGATCAATGAATACATGGCCCAGGAAAAAGAGTACACGGGTACTATTACCCTGGGTGCCACAACGCCTACCTATGACCTGGAAAGCGAGCCACAGGATTTCAAACCATTCGAAAGCATCACGGCAGAACAGTTGGAAGAAACGGCCCAGACATTTACCGGGTTGATACACCAGGTGCCGCCGATCCACTCCGCTATAAAAAAAGAAGGTAAAAGAGTATACGAACTGGCAAGGCGGGGAGTGGAGGTGAAACTGGAACCACGACCGGTCACTATTTCGGTATTTGAAATTGTAAAGACAGAATTGCCCCTGATTCATTTTCGTGTGGTTTGTTCTACAGGCACCTATATCAGGAGCCTGGCCAATGATTTTGGTGAAAAGCTGGGTTGCGGTGGTTATCTGAGTAGTTTATGCCGGACAAGGATTGGAAATTTTTTGTTGAAGGATGCCCTGACCATTGAGGATCTGGAAAAAAGGATCCGGGAGAATGCTTAACGTACTGCTTAATTATTGTGTAGCTTTTTTAAAGCGGAGTTTAATGGTGTGTGTGTATAGCTGAATTGCTGCGATATCCGTTCCTTGCGCCGTACTCTGGTACTATAACAATTCTATTCAGCATAATTTCTCGCAGCGAACGAAAAAGAGCCAGGATACTGCGCCGCTGTATCGTGGCGATCGCGGCATGAAATAAGAAGCTGAATAGAGCATACAGCGTACAAGAGTGCGACGCAAGGAACGATGGACAGCCTTATAAAGGCTGGTTAACAAATAATACCCGACAGTGATGAATTTAGAAAGGATAATCAATGCCTAACTGGAATTGTCCGCCAAGCAACTGCCATTTGTAAAACCACTGGTTTTGTTCGTTTGGATTGTTTACGTCCGGTGTTGGATTTTTTACCTTGTACGCATATTCAAACCGCAGCTTTAAAAAACCAAAGTCAACGCGCAAGCCGGTACCGGCGCCAATGGCTATATCCTTCCATAATTTATTTAACCGGAATTCACCGTCGGGAAAGTCATTGTTCTTACGCAGGAACCAAACGTTCCCAATGTCCGTGAACAGCGCTCCGTTTAATATGACGCCACTGATGTCTGTAATATAAAAACGGTATTCGGCATTGGCCTCCAAACGCATGTCGCCAAAGCGGTCGGGTGCGTCTGTTGAGGCAAATGATTTTAAGGAAGACCCCGGCCCCAGCCTGCGTATGCCCCATGCTCGCATGCTGTTAGGCCCCCCGGCAAAATACTGGCGGAAGAAAGGAAGGTACATGTTTATCGAATCCAGAGAAGAAGAAGGAATGCTATAACCCAGGCCACCAAAAAGCCTCCATGCAATTGCCGAACGGCGTATCTTATGGGTTTGCCGGTATTCCACATCAAGTTTTGCAAACCGGTATAAATTACTGTCCAGGAACTTTGAAGGAATAAGGCTTGCTGCAAACCCCGATATCTCGCCACTGAAGGTTAAAAGGTTGGTTACATCTTTTTTACCGCCTGCTATATTTAAATTGGCCAGGGTTGATAAGATCAGGCCATTATTAAAAATATACCTGTATGATTTATTTTTTTGAATTAGTGTTTTCAAACTGTCCTGCCGAGCCAGGTAATAATATTCAATGTTGGGAAGCCGGAAATTGAGCAATTTATTATTCCAGCTTTTTTCATACCCCCACGAAGTGCTGACCGACCGTACAGAATAATAATCTTTGCGGTCGGTGTACGCAAGATTTAATCCAAAGATGGTTTTTACATTGTCCTTCCCAAACACCGGAAGATTTCTGGGAACTTTTCGTGGAAATTGAATGGTATGGCTTAACGAATATTGTTGCGTTTGAATGGTGCTCTGGTTGGACACTGCATTTAATTCTATCCCGTAACGAAAGTTGGTGATAGCGAGGTTGGCCGCTCTTGCGAAATTGCGGTTTTGTAAACTAACATTAACACCAAGGCCCAGTAAATTACCGGCCTGGATCAGCGGTGTCTGGTTCCGGCTGCCTTCGAGGTTGGCGCTGAACTGGTACTTTTTTGCCGGCGTGAGTTTGATGTCGAAGTCAACGGTGTCCTCTCCAATTCTTGGATAAGGGGTTATGTTCACCAGCCTCCAGGCCGTTAACGAATTAAATTTATTCTGCGTTTTTAAATAATTGCTTTGCCGGTACAGATCCCCTTCGTGTAAATAAATATAATCAACCAACTTCCTGGGTTTAAACAAGACAGGGTAGGAGATAAACTCGAATTTGCGAACCGTATCGAAAGTGGGATAGTAAAAAGAAGTATCTGCGTTAAAATCGGGATATATTCTCACGTTACCGATGTAATACCGTATTAAACGGGAAGAATCGGGGTTGGTTTTCAACCGGAATTCAACATCGGCCGTTGGGTTCAATCTTCGCTTTCTTAACTGTTCCAGTTGCTGCGCCTGTTCGATGGGGTCAAGGGTGGGACGGATCAGGGCTAGTCCCACGGTATCCCACAGCACCAGCATTTCATCACTGGAAAATTTTAAAAAACCGTCGTTACGGTAAATATCGGAAAGGCGGTTGATCTCCTGCGATAACATAGGCGTAGAGAAGGCGTCGCCTTTTTTGATAAAGGTTTGAGCCAGCGACTTATTCGTTAATTCCTGCAGCGTATCCCTTGCCGGACTGTGCACTGTTTGGTCAGAAGTATCGGTTAAGAGGTTGTAGCTGATGGAGTCCAGCTTGAAAAGTTTGGCTGAAACCACGTTGAAATTAACTGAGGTGCGGTATTGGTCTCCCACCGTATCAATGGCAGTTGTATAATTGATCGAATCCCGGTAATAACCCGATGAGTTGAGAAAGTTTTTCATGAAGATGACCGACTTGTCCGCATAGGTGCTGTCGTACACCGGAGGATTCCTTAATACCTTAGCCACTAAAAACTTTTTCACCCACCGTACCTTCAAACTGTCGTGTAATTGTTGCTCCAGGCCTGCTGTCAGCTGTTTTTTTTCACTCATGCTAAGGTTATCTTGCAGGTTTAAATTGGTTTGGTAAACAAAGGGTTTTTTTACCGGATAGTTTTTAATGGTACAGGAAACCAAAAAAATAGAAAAAGCGGCTGCCATTAAAAGATAGGTTCGTATGGTTGATTTTGCCGCGAAAACAAACATAAGTAAAAGCCAGTCTATGCTTAGTAAAAAAGAAATCAAAGATATTCAAAGTTTGGGCCTAAA
>CBHTSW010000010.1:0-136512 GCA_966095395.1 uncultured bacterium
ATCTGCGAAGCGGACTTCAAATTCATCATTTTGTTTTTGTGAATGGCCGGTAAAGTCTTCCGACCACCAACTGTAAACATCATTGATGGCGCTGAATACTTTTTTTGGAGTTTGGTCTACCAAAAAGGAAGTAGTAAAATCGGGTGTGGTCATTTTTATATGATTTTGAGTGTCGTAAACTTTATTTGGTAAATGTATTGTCTAAATAGTACCTGGCAGGGGTGTAAAATGGACTTTGTAGTGGGTTGATCCGGACACGCTACTTTTCTATCTTTGATAAGAGAATAGGATAGCAATTATAAAACAGTAATGATGCCAGGTGTTGCCATAAAAACAGAACGTACAAGGGAGTGACACAACCGGTGATGCCATGAAAACCCTTAGCTTGTTATATAAAATAATAAATAAAAAATAACGGATGAAAGAAGCATGGTCACGGTAAAGCCAGTCGCCATGATTGTAGCGAATTTCATGCGGCCAGCAAAACAATAAACAGGAACACATGAAACATCTTACGATATTAGTGCCTGACGGAGAGAACAACTTAAGCAGCATAGTAGGTGCGTACAAAATATTTACAAGAGCCAACGCATACAGGAAGGAAGCGGGGAAAAAGGAATTGTTTAAAATTGAATTGGCGGGCATTTCAAAAGAAGTGGAGTTCTATGACGGCTTGTTCACCGTAAAGCCCCACACCCATGTTTCCGCGATAACGAAAACCAATCTTATCATCCTTCCCTCGTTGAATCATAATTACGGCAAAGCGGTGAAGGGAAACCGGTTGCTGATCGACTGGATGGTGCAGCAATATAAAGATGGTGCTGAAATAGCGAGCATCTGTACCGGCGCCTTTATGCTGGCGTCATCGGGTTTGCTGGACGGGAAAAGCTGTTCTACGCATTGGGCGGTGGCAGATAGCTTCAGAGCGATGTTCCCCCGGGTGAATTTGCAAACGGATAAACTGATAACCGACGAAAACGGAATTTATACCAATGGCGGCGCTTATTCTTTTCTGAACCTGATGATATACCTGGTAGAGAAATACTACGACCGGCAAACAGCCATTTACTGTTCTAAAGTTTTCCAGATTGAAATGGACCGGCAAAGCCAGTCGGCGTTTACCATATTTACCGGTCAGAAGAAGCACGGCGATGAAATGGTGATAAAAGCACAAGCCTATATTGAAAGTAAACTGCATGAAAAAATATCGGTAGAGGATCTGTCTTCGAGGTTTGCTGTGGGCCGGCGAAACTTTGACCGGCGGTTTATAAAAGCCACCGGAAATACGCCTGTTGAATATGCACAACGGGTCAAAATTGAAGCGGCAAAAAAAGCATTGGAGACGAGTCGCAAAACCATTAATGAGGTGATGTATGAAGTGGGTTATTCGGATGTGAAAGCGTTCCGTGAAGTATTTAGAAAGATTACCGGTATGTCACCATTGGAATACAGGGGTAAATACAATAAGGAGGCGGTGGTTTGACAGAGCGTTCGTGGGGAAATTTTCGTTTAAGTAGAATTCTGTTTGTGGTGTTACTGAACAAGTGCCTTTTCCTGTCATCGGTAATAGTGTACATTTAACTGCCGCCTTTTTCCTGTTTGGGTCGGTTTTGAAAACTTTCCACTTGTATCAGAGCCTCCTTAACAATTGCCATTGTATAACAAATAAGAGTTAGCGTTGCGACATAAGGGTTAATGTTTATCAAATATTGATCAACTCTTGTAAAGGTATCAGCAACGTTTCCTGCCCCCGGGGCCATCGACGACAGAGAATGGTTTTCCTCTCTCCTTGTTTTGAAGATTATGCTCGCAAGAGGCAACCGATTTTTTACTGCGCCCCGTGCATCTTGATAAAATCACTTACCAGGTAGCTGATCAACTTCCCCGTGGAATCGTTGGCCTTGCCGGTAGAAAGCCGGGTGGCGCCTTCGCAAATGTGCAGGTAGGCAGCTTTTACATGGGCTGCACATAAGTTAACATATTGCCTGGCATGGAGGGGCGAAACGCCGCTGGGCGAACAGGCGCTGCTTAAGGCGTTTTCAACGCTGTCAAGGTCCAGCTCTATACCGGCATAGGTATCGGCGGTAAATTCTATGGCATGCGAAACTGCCTGGCGGAAGCTTCGTTTCTCGTGAATAAAAATATCCTCGTAGGTGATGCAATCAATAAACGGGTTGTTCACAATATCCATCCATACATTTTGCGGCAGGTAGTTTTCGTGAATGCCCACCACGCAATACTTCTGCAAAAAATTATCGTCCTCGGCATAGCGAAAGCCATTGCCGCTGTGTCTTCCTTCCGCAGGTCTGTAATCGGTATGCGCATCCAGGTTCACACAATTGATCTGGGGCAGGTCAAGCTGCTGCGCCTGGTGCAACCCTTTGGCCGTGCCCTTGATCAGCGGGTAGGCATTGTTGTGACCACCGCCAACAACAATGGGTATTTTATGGTGGGCCGCAATTTGTTTTACAAGCCCTTCCACTTCATTGTCAATGGTATTGACCGCATGGCGGTAGGCTTCAATTTTTTCTTCTTCGGAATAAGCATTTTTGTCAATGAGGTACTGAATGTCTCCAAAATCAAAATGGCCGATGACGGCCACTTCGCTTCCTTCAAAAAAATCGTTACTCTGTATGTTCAGGAACGACTGCAGAAACGAAAGCCAGGCTGTGCTGGCCCCTGGTGTGCCGTAATTGGCCTGCACGCCTATATCTTCCGGAATGCCCATCACTACATATTTTGCCGGCAGGTTTTTGATGGAGGTTGGAATGTCTGCGCCATCACTTAATACATGCACCCGCTCTCCCAGTTTTGTTTCAAAGCGCCGCAGCTTTATTAAGGGAAGGATGTCCTGTTTGGTGTAGCTCTTAAAATGTGCAAGGTTCATAATATATCATTTCGTTCTGCAAATTGAGGTTCTTCAATTACTTCATCGTTCTTCTTTTTGTACAGGATCATTCCGATGGACAGAATGATACCCGTGGTTAAAATGATGAAGAATAGAATACCCTCATTAAATGTAGTGAGTTTTAAATAAGAAGGTATCTTATAAAATAAAACGATGGTGATTAATCCCCTTGGAATGAAGAATACTTCGGGAATAATCTTGGTATTCAGGTAAAAACGCAGGTATAGCAGGCGCACCAAAAAGAGTGCGATCACAATAAGGCTTCCCAAAAGAATCACCTCCTGGTTATTTAAAAAGTGAAGGTCGATGGTGAACCCGAACAGGATGAAGAAAAAGGTGCGTATCAAAAAAGAAGATTCTGCGGTGATGGAGTGCAGGAATTCGCGTATAGAATCCACTTCTTTTTCGGGAAACCGCCTGGTTAGTTTTTTTAGCGGCACCAGTTCCCAGTTGTTGATCATCAGGCCAAATACAAGGATAATTAGAAGAGACGGCAGATGCAGCAATTTGCCGCCGGAATAAATCAAGATGAGCAGGGCAAAAACGAGAAAGAACTTTACATTCAGTTTGGTTTTTGCCAGTATCAGGAAAAGTAAAAATGACAGGATCAGCGAAAGTACAATGGCTATAACAATACTGCCGCCAAAGATCCCAATGGACTTGAGGGTTAAGATTTCCCGTGCCGTGAAATAGTTAAAGAAAAGAATGCCCAGTATGTCGGAAAAGGAAGCTTCATATACCAGGAATTCCTTTTTCTCCTGTGTTAGAGGGTGAATGCTGGGCAGTACAATGGAGCTGCTCATGATGGACAAAGGCAGGGCATATACAATGCAGCGGGTAAGATCTTCGCGGAGCCAGTAATACAAAATAGCCGTAATAGCCACGGTAGATATAATAAGAATGATCAGGGCAGCAAAGAAAGAACTCCTGATCATCGGCAACTTATCCTTTGTTATCTTCAGGTCAAGGCCTGCTTCCAGCACGATCATGATTAAACCGATCACACCCAGCCCTTCGACAATGGGCATGGGAATGATCAGGGGAATTTCATACGCATCTACCAGCACCCGGAACCCCATACCGGCAAACAGCAGCAGCAGCACCGACGGCACTTTTATATAACGGCTGATGATGGAAAAAAAATATGACAACACAATTAGTCCGCACAGAATGATCAGCAATGCTTCTATACTCATATACAAATGAAATTAGGAAAACAATTTAAAAAGCCTTCACCCACTGGCCTGACAACATGACTCTTTCAATAAGATTCATTCCAAAAGAATAAGGCAGAAAGGTGAATGATGGAATGGGTTGTGTGATGAGGAGGTTGGCCTTTTTTCCTTTTGCGATGCTACCCACTTCATCTTGTACCTCCATGGCATAAGCGCCGTTGATGGTTGCCGCATTGATGGCTTCTTCGGGCAGCATACGCATTTGAATGCAGCTGAGGGCCACTACAAAATTCATATTGCCCGAGGGTGAAGAACCAGGGTTGTAATCAGATGCAAGAGCAATGGCGCAATTGCTGTCAATTAGTTTTCGGGCGGGCTGGTAAGCCATCCGTAAAAAGAAAGCGGCGGTGGGTAACAGGGTGCCAATGGTAGAAGAGTTGGACAAGGATTGAATGGCATTATCATCCATGCTTTCCAAATGATCAACTGAAACGGCATTTAACTTCACGCCGGTTTGCACACCGCCGGAAGCATGCAATTGATTGGCGTGGATCTTTGGTTTCAGCCCATGAGCTTTCCCGGCAAGACAGATCTTTTCAGTGTCTTCCGGAGAAAAAAATCCCTGTTCACAAAACACGTCTATGTAATCGGCTAATTTCTCTTTAGCGATCACAGGAAGCATTTCTTCTATGATCAATTGAATATAAGCTTCCCTGTTGTTTTTGTATGCTTCGGGAAACGTATGGGCGCCCAAAAAAGTAGATTTGATGGGGAGGCTTGATGCATTTTTCAACCGCTTTATCACCCGCAGCATTTTCAGTTCACCTTCTACCGTTAAGCCATAGCCGCTCTTAATCTCAATGGCGCCTGTTCCCAGTTGTATGACCTGTTGCAGGCGTTTGTACGATTGGTTGAACAGTTCATCTTCAGAAGTTTCGTTCAGCTTTTTGGCAGAATTTAAAATGCCGCCGCCACGGGCCGCAATATCGGCATAGGATAATCCTTTGATCTTGTCTACAAATTCATGTTCGCGGCTGCCGGCAAATACCAGATGTGTATGGCTGTCGCACCAGGAGGGTAAAACACATCGTCCCGACAGGTCATGATGAAAAGAAAAGTCTGCTGGTTTGAATTTCAGTACGCTCATTTTACCATACGCGGCAATTGCATGATCCTCTACAACGAGGTAAGCATTGTCTATACAGGGAAGCTGTGACAATTCTTTCCCGCGAAGCAAGGGCACATTTTCCCTTGTATTAACCAGAGTTTGGATGTTGGTGAACAGTATAGCCATGAAGGCTAAAGTAGCAATGTTTCTTTTGCTGTAAAAATTGCGTTGGCCATCACTTTACGGAATAGCTGTATTCCCTTTGTTTTACGGGCGGCAAAAACCTTCTGAGGAACGGAAATACTTCCCTTTGCGATAAGATGGTGTATTGCGCAGCGGTATTGCCCCTGCCGATCTTTATAGTGTACCCGCTGTCACGCAGCAGGCGGAACATATCTTCATCCGTGGTGTCATCGCCAATGCATAAAATAAAATCAGGATTGAGGTTGCTAAGGATGGTCATGGCAGTGGCGCCTTTGTCCACCCCTACCATTCTTACTTCCAGTACCTTGTTGCCATCTATTACCTGCAGCGAAGTATTGGTAACGAGTTGCACTAAACTGTTCAGCAGTTCCCTTGACCGGGCAAAGCCCAGCTCGGGATAGGTATTGCGGTAGTGCCATACCAGGGTGCTTTTTTTCTCCTCTATAAAGGAACCGGCGCAGCGGTCCACATACAATTGCATCAACGGCCGTATTTGTTCTTTCCACTCCTGGGTAATGCTGATCTGCTCTTTCCAGTCTTCGTTCTTGTATTTCAGAAGAGCTCCGTGTTCGGCCACTAAGGTCAGCGGCAAATGTCCCAGCCATTTGTCCAAGGTTTCCGAATCCCTGCCGCTGATAATAACGATCTCGTTGGACGGATCGCTGGTCAATTGTTTTAATAATTGGATCAGCTCGTCGCTGGGCGTGGCCATGGAAGGAATCTTCTGGTACGGCGCTAAGGTGCCATCGTAATCCAAAAGGATGCATCGTTTACCGGCCTTATTAAAATCATCCTGGATCTTTTCAATGACATCTTCTTTTAATAAATTCACTTTTACTATCTCCTGTTCTTTTTTTGTTTCGATAAGAGTTTCCAGAAAATCAGCTACCCATTTTAAAACATTATAGTTTGCTAATCTTCTTTGCATATAGGATAAACGGGATCGCTGTTCGGTCAAAGGCATTTCCAGTGCGGTGTCAATAGCCGCAGCCACTTCATCTATGTCCGTAGGGTTCACCAGCAGCGCTTCGCTCAATTCGTTGGCGGCCCCTGTCAATTCGCTCAAAACTAACACACCTTTGTCAATACAGCTGGCCACATATTCTTTTGCCACCAGGTTCATTCCATCCCGCAACGGGGTGATGAGGGCTACGTCAGCCACCTGGTACAGGGCGCACAATTCTTCAAAGGTCAAATGGTTGTAGCGGTAGATCAGCGGCTGCCACTGCAGGGTAGAGAACTTGCCGTTAATCGTACTTACTTTTTCTTCAATTTTCGCTTTTCTTTCACTATAGGTTTGAATGGCATCGCGGGAAGGCACTACATTAAAAATAAATACTACCCTTTCCTGCCATTCGGGATAATTTAAAAGGAATTGCTCATAACCATCAAGCCGGTATTCCAAGCCTTTCGTGTAATCCAAACGGTCAACAGAGAAAATGATCTTTTGATTGAAGAACCGCTCTTCAAGGGCAGTAGCTATATCTACAATCGTTTCATCAAAGCTGGCATTGCGGAATTTTTCATAATCAATTCCAATGGGAAACAGGTCGGCCTTTATTAACCGGTCTCTGTATTGAATATTGTTGAACTGGCTTTCCACCTTCAGGATCATCTTGGCTGACTGAATGAAATGCTGCACATAATCATGGGTATGAAAGCCTACCAGGTCGGCGCCCAGCACACCTTCCAGGATAGCCCGTTTCCATTCGGTGGGCATCATCCTGAATATTTCATAGGAAGGGAAAGGAATATGCAGGAAAAAACCGATCGTGGCATTTGAAATGCGTTGACGCAACATTTGCGGCAACAGCATCAACTGGTAATCATGCACCCAAATCACATCCCCCGGTTCTATAATCTCCAAGATCTTGCTGGCAAAAAGCTGGTTGATCTTTTTATAGGCAATAAAATACTCTTTTTTATTCTCTACAATAGAGGGGAAATAGTGGAAAAGAGGCCACAGTGTGGAATTGGAGAAACCGTTGTAATAATCATCGTACACCTCCTTTTTTGGAAAGACAGGAACGATCTCAAAATCTGTATTAACGGCGCCTTCCTGTTGTGCCTCCTGCCAGTCCTCTTCTGTTGCATCCAGGCTTCCTACCCATATCTTTTGCGAATACACCTGAGAATCCGTATTCTTTTTTTCAAAATAGCTTTTAATGGCCGAAACCAATCCACCAGAGCTTTGCCTTACTACGATACCATCATCTACTTTTTCAATAGTAAACGGCAACCGGTTTGAAATAATAATTAATCTGCTCATAACACTGTGTGACCCAAGTGTATATATTCCAAAAATTAGACCACCGCCAAGCTGGTTATCGTGAGGTTGTAGCGCTTTAAAGTTAATTTATATAATAAAAAACCGTGAGCTGTTGCCCACGGTTCACGATTCTGCTATGGAAAGAAAACTAATAAGGTGCGATATAGGTTTGCGTATTACCGCCGGGACCTGTCCAGGTCAGTTTGTAATAAAAACTTCCGGAGGCCGGGCAGGTAGTAGCTGCGCCATTCTTATCTAAACCAAAAGTAACGCTGGCTGATGATGCCAGGCGGTTATGCTGCACCTGGCCGCTTATCAGGCGGAACTGGCAATTAGCGCTAATAACCAAAGGTTGTGTGATAGACGTAGAGAACGGAATCCCAAAGCGGTCTGTCCCCCATTCGGCGATGTTGGTTTGCGTGCCATCGGTATGCGTACCGGTAATGGTGATGGTGCCGCCGTTGGCCAGGGTATAAACTCTTTTGCGTGCCACCTGCCAGCTACGTTGCGTACCGTCATTAAAAGTTATAGATAGATTGCCCGAAATGGTATGCACAATGGTGCTTCGGCCCTGCATCAAGTCTCTTAACAAGCCGCCTTCGGCATTGGTAAGTGTATGCGCTCCGTTAATGGTAATGCTTTTTTGATCGCTCTTACGTGTTACTTTAAAATTCTGGTACGTTACATTGATCTGGGCTCCCGAATCTTTCCAGCGGACACCGGATGCCATGGCGATAACGATGCTGCCGGTACGGATTTTAAATCCACCACAATCGGCACCATTATAGGTGATGGTGATTTTCCGGGCATTGTTCAGAGTGTCATAAACTACAGTGGCAGCGCAAAGGCTGTCACCCGTTAATCTTCCGCTGAACGAGGTGTTTTGCTCCAGCACATAATTTACGTCGAGATCAACCGCGTCCATTTCGTTGGATACACGGGCCTGGTCTTCGGAATGAACCGTCAGGTCAGTGCCCTGCTCTTCCTGTTGCTGGCTGGAATCTTTTTTACAGGCGATGAATGTAGTAAAAAGTGTCAGTGTAATCACCGACAATAGGCGGATGTTGCGTTGCATAGGGCTTGTTTGTTTTTCGGTTAATGTTGGGTGATAGACCGGGACCCAGCATTAAAGTTTAAAGGAAAGGTTTCTTTGTTTTAAAATACCTGGTAAAGCACAAAGTATCATCTAAAAAAAGAAATTACAAAGAGTGGTTTTATCCTTACTGTTTCGTAAGAATACCATGCAATTATACTACAAGTAGCCACCTGAATGGACGTTTTATAGGGTGAGCAGAGAGTAGTGCGGGAGAGTAATACGAAACTGCTGACAGGGCAGTCATTGTGAGATGACGGGGATGAAAC
This sequence comes from uncultured bacterium, assembly GCA_966095395.1. GTDB lineage: Bacteria > Bacteroidota > Bacteroidia > Chitinophagales > Chitinophagaceae > Flavisolibacter. Next base: position 9,027 of record CBHTSW010000010.1, read on the forward strand.
AAAAACCGCTGCTTTCCCTTCTGTCAACTATCAACTATTGTCTGTCCTCCTGAGTTGTTTGGTATAAAAGAGCTTTTCCCTCACCTCTCACCACCCATATTTATTTTTTTAACCGTTCTTCCAGATCCAGACCATTTTCTTTCGCAGTTTCTTTCGCCAGTTCATATCCCGCGTCTGCGTGCCGTATCACACCCATACCCGGGTCGTTTCGCAATACCCTGCTTAACCGCAAAGCTGCATCCTCTGTACCATCGGCTACGATTACCATTCCCGCATGAATGCTATACCCCATTCCTACTCCACCGCCATGATGCAGGCTTACCCAACCGGCACCGCCTGCCGTATTGACCAGGGCATTTAAAATGGGCCAGTCGGCCACGGCATCGCTCCCATCCATCATGGCTTCTGTTTCCCTGTTGGGAGAAGCTACAGAACCGGTATCCAAATGATCCCGGCCAATTACAATTGGCGCTTTTACTTTGCCGGTTTTCACCAGTTCATTAAAGGCAAGGCCGGCCTTTTCCCTTTCTCCCTGTCCCAGCCAGCAAATGCGGGCCGGCAGCCCCTGGAAAGCAATCCGTTCCTTTGCCAGCGTTAACCATCGTTGCAGGGAAGTGTTTTCGGGGAACATGGCAGCAATTACTTCATCAGTTACAGCAATGTCGGCGGGATCACCACTTAAAGCCACCCAGCGGAACGGCCCTTTGCCTTCACAAAAAAGCGGGCGGATATAAGCCGGAACAAATCCGGGAAAACCAAAGGCGTTTTGCAGGCCCCTTTCTTTGGCCCTTGCACGGATGTTATTTCCGTAATCAAATGTAACCGCACCGCGTTTTTGCAACTCCAGCATCAATTGCACGTGGCGGTACATGGAGTTGTACGCATATTCAATGTATTGTTCCGGATTTTCTTCCCGCAATACTTTTGCCTGCTGATACGAAATTTCGTGCGGCCAATAACCAATCAATGGATCATGCGCTGAAGTTTGATCCGTCAGCGTATCGGGAATAATGTTTCTTTCCACCAGTCTTTCCAGCAAGTGAACGGCATTGCACAATACACCAATGCTGACGGCTTTACCCTGCATTTTGTATTCTTGTGCTTTATCAATAGCAGCATCAATAGCTGTACTCTTTTCGTCGAGGTATTTTGTTTCCAGGCGTTTGTCAATCCGCCACTCTTCTACTTCTGCAACAAGGGCAACACCTTCATTCATGGTAATGGCTAAGGGCTGTGCCCCACCCATGCCGCCCAAACCGGCGGTAACATTTAGTGTGCCTTTCAACGTGCCGCTAAAGTGTTTATTGGCGGCTGCCGCATAGGTTTCGTACGTACCCTGCACAATTCCCTGCGAGCCGATATAGATCCAACTGCCTGCGGTCATTTGCCCATACATCATCAGGCCCTTTCTTTCCAGTTCTTCAAAATGCTTCCAGTTGGCCCAATTGGGTACAAGCTGCGAATTCGAGATCAATACCCGCGGCGTATCCTTATGTGTTTTTAAAATACCAACAGGCTTACCGCTTTGTATTAAAAGAGATTCATCATCCTCTAAAACTTTTAAGGCGGCAATGATGTTGTCCAGTGCTTCAAAATTCCGTGCGGCTTTTCCCCGGCCGCCATACACGATCAGGTCATCGGGTCGTTCCGCTACATCGGGATGGAGGTTGTTGAGCAGCATGCGCAGAGCTGCCTCCTGTATCCATCCCTTACAAGTACGTGTTGAGCCGGTTGGTGTTTTATATTTTTTGGGGTCATATTTTGTAAATCTATCTGTAGTCATCGCAATCGTATTTGGCTACTAAAATATTGATTGTTCACGCAAAGATGCCAAGTTATACCAAACCGCTTTGAAGTTGACTGGAAAACAGGTGAGTGGTGAGTGGGAAGCGTCACTATGAAAGAAGGGTTTCTACGATTTCACGTCTGACGTTTGGCGTTTCACGACTACCTTGATAGCATATTGTACCAGATAAGAAAAAACGCTTCAACTCCTTTTATTTCTTTGCGTCGTTGCGAAGACTGCTGCTGAACAGGATTGCCGGACGCACACGTGAGTGACCAACAAAAGCTTCATAGAAGCTATGCAGCTAAGTACAAAAAACATGCTTTGTGAAAGTTTACGGATACAGATTAGACACCAGAGCTCAAAACCTTATTTTTGCCGCAAATAAACGATTGTAATGGACGTAAAAAACAACATACTCGAAACCATAGGAAATACCCCCCTTGTCCGTTTAAATAAAATCACCAAAGACCTTCCCTGTGATGTATATGCTAAAGTGGAATACTTCAATCCCGGCAATTCCATAAAAGACCGCATGGCCGTGAAAATGGTAGAGGTAGCAGAAACGGAAGGAAAGCTAAAACCCGGCGGAACCATTATTGAATGCACCTCGGGCAACACGGGCATGGGCCTGGCCATGGCAGCTGTTGTAAAAGGGTATAAATGCATTTTTACCACGACCGATAAACAATCGCAGTCAAAAGCGGATATTTTGCGGGCATTAGGAGCCGAAGTGATCATTTGCCCCACCAATGTGGAACCCGAAGATCCAAGAAGTTATTACTCTGTTGCATCGCGTTTGGCAAGAGAAATTCCGAACTCGTACCTGATGAACCAGTATGACAACCTTGCCAATCGTTTGGCGCATTATGAAAGTACAGGCCCTGAGATATGGAAGCAGACCGATGGGAAGATCACACACCTGGTGGTGACCGCCGGCACCGGTGGCACTGTTACCGGAACGGCGCAATTTTTAAAAGAAAAGAACCCTAAAATTCAAATTTGGGCCATTGATGTATATGGCTCTTTGCTTACTAAATATTTCCGCACCGGCGAAGTAGATATGAACGAAGTACACCCTTACATTTCAGAGGGTTTTGGTGAAGACTTTGTTCCGCAGAATTATGACATGAGTGTGATTGACTATTTTGAACAGGTGACCGATAAAGACGGAGCCGTAATGGCCCGCCGCCTGGCCAAGGAAGAAGGTTTGTTTTGCGGGTACAGTGCCGGCAGTTGCCTCCAGGGTTTGATGCAGCTGAAAGACAAACTGAAAAAAGGCGACCTGATAGTGGCGATCCTTCACGATCATGGCAGCCGTTATGTAGCCAAGGTGTATAACGATCAGTGGATGGCGGAAAGAGGGTTCTTTGATGTGAAGTCTTTCAAAGATGTAGTGAATGCCCGTGGTAAACAAAAATTAATAACCGTTGAACCCACACAATCTGTTGCGGATGCTGTAGAGCTAATGAAGAAATACGACATTGAACATATCCCGGTTGTAAAACTCGATGGTGAAATGATCGGCTCCATTAGTGAAAGTGGTTTGTTTCAAAAAGTTTTCAGCAACCCCGAGATCAAAACAGAAAAGGTAGAGCATGTAATGGAAAAAGTATTTCCTGTAGTGGCTTTTGATACAGCGGTGGAAAAGCTTAGTACCCTGATCAATAAAGAAAACGGCGCGGTGCTGGCAAAGGATGAAAGCGGCAACTACCATATTGTTACCAAATACGACGTTATCCAGGCCCTGGCTTGATGAATGGGTTAAAGAGTTTTTGGTGATAGGTAAAATTACTTACGACCTGTTTGCCTCATAAAGTCAGACATAAAAAACCTGCATTTTCGTAGTTATCCCCGTTGCCTTTAAAACATCCAACCTGTTTTCTATATTTTAAAAGCCTTACCCTGTAAGGCTTTTATTATTTCTACGACGTGAGTTTACGAATTGCCAATCATATATAAAATTAATCATTCTCGTAAACTTCACATTTTTCTGTCGTTGTTTTCCGAATCATATATAAGCATGTTTACGATAGTGGCAGTATTATCCATAAGCGTAAAAACGGGCAATTGTGCAATTGTACAGGCCGCTATTGGGTTTTAGCTTTGTGTCAGAAGTTGATTGATATAAAATCAATCCAAAAATCCGAAAAACCAAATATCCAGTATTCTAAAACCGTCCAGTAAGAAATTATCCGATTCCTAAGAAAAACCAACGGTTAAATCCAATATCAATCAACTTCTCCTTTTTAGGAAAAGCCTTGTGAAAAACCTCCGGATCCTTGAAAACCCGTTTTTAAATCCAATCCTATCAGAAAACTGTCCAGTCCTTTGAAAACCGTTCCGACAAAGAAGACCGTTAACCTATCACCTTCTTTCATATACTGAAAGATTCCGATTGTCTCCTGCTTTGCCTGCACAGGAAAAGCAGGAGGCGGTGATAGTGAAAAGTAAAATCAGGCAGCACACGTATTTATAAAGTCCTCCGCAGAGGATTTTTTTTATACCCGCTGCAGTGCTACTGTTTTACTTTCGTTGCGCTGCGTCCGATTACCGGCGGATCGCACTCTTCCGCACCTGCAACCCTGTTCAGCCTATTTCGGTTTTCACTACTTTGCACCAATGCCGTTTTACGTTGACCAATTAGAAAGAGAAATTGAGATCATTCAAACGCCGAAAAGGATTATTTCTATAGTGCCCTCTCAAACAGAATTGTTATTTGATCTCGGGTTACAGGAAGAAGTAATCGGTATCACGAAGTTTTGCATTCATCCCCAGAGTTGGTTCCGTACAAAGACAAGAATTGGCGGCACCAAACAATTACATGTGGAAAAGATCAGGGAATTTCAGCCCGACCTGATCATTGCCAACAAGGAAGAAAATGTAAAAGAACAGGTCGAAGAACTGGCAAAGGACTTTCCTGTATGGATCAGTGATGTGAATAATTTGGAGCAGGCATTGGAAATGATTGCCGCCGTTGGAGAAATAACCCATAAAAAAGAGCAGGCAGAAACCTTCATTTCGCAAATCCGTGAAAATTTTTCTGCTCTTGTAAACAAGCAGTCAACAAAACAGGAGCCACAATCAAAACAACCCGCTAAACTCCGTACCGCTTATCTCATTTGGAAAGATCCCTACATGACAGCAGGCGGAGATACGTTCATCAGTAACATGCTGGAGTGTGCCGGCTTTGAAAACATAGTCGCTCACCAAAAAAGGTATCCGGAAATAAAGACTGAGGAACTTCAAGATTTGAATTTAGAACTGTTGCTGCTCTCGTCCGAACCGTTTCCTTTCAAACAAAAACATGCGGAGGAATTGCAAAAGCAATTGCCTGCCGCAAAAATCATCCTGGTTGACGGAGAAATGTTCAGCTGGTATGGCAGCCGCCTTATAAAAGCACCTGCTTACTTTCAACAGCTACAGCAACAAATACAGGCATTATCCTTATTTTAGACCATGCAGGAACCCGCTCAACCTTCCCGAAAAAAGCCTTTTTTCCCGATCAATAAAAACCTGCGTTCTTATTTAAAAACGCATGGCCGGGAAACCTCTTTGCCACTTTCCTATAACGATCTTTTGCGCATTACCTATTCTGTGCCTTTGAAAGACAAGGATGGCAATGACACGCTTTGGGAAAAAGCCCTGTATGACATGAAGGACTGGGAGTTTATCAAACAAGGATTGATCAACCTGTATGCCTTGATAAAAACCGAAGGCGATTACAGTTTTACCAAACACCTTGATGTAGCGAGAATTGATTACTGTACGTTCGGAAATTCCAACCCCTTCCGTATCCGCATAGTGAACCGCTATAACGATAACTACGACCACTACTACATTAAAAAAGAAGACGCTTCGAGGGTCTATGGCCTGGAACTGGAGCACCTTCTCTCACCTAACCGCATTAGCTTTTTAACCGGACGTGATACCCTGGTGGAAGAACATATTCCCGGTTTACCCGGCGATGTGTTTATCAAAGATTATTTAGACCGTCCTGAAAGCAATAAGATCCGGCTGGCCAAGGAGTTTGTGAAGTTCAATGAACGCTGTTTTGTCCGTCTATTGGGCGATATGCGCAGTTATAATTTCGTGGTGAATATTACGCCGGATATAGAAGACTATCAATACCGCATTCGTGCCATTGATTTTGACCAGCAGTCGTACGAAGGAAGAAAGAACCTGTACCTGCCGCAGTTTTTTAAGGAGAATATTTCTTTTGTGGAACTGACCCTAAAATATTTGAACAAAGATTCTATTGAACAATACCAGGCCGAAGAAAGAACATTGATCGCTTACCGCATGGCCGCTTCCCGGTATCGGATCATGGACCTCTTAAATATTATGCAGAAGGACCGGATTTCCACAGAAGAAAAACAAATCCAATTGAGAAATGAACTGGCAGACCATTTTGAAAACAAACAATTCCTTCGCTGTAAGACGATGGGCGAACTGGTAAAACAGGTATTGCGGCATACGCTGAAGCCCCATCTTTCCCGTATTCAGCGCAACCTTGGGAAGATTACGGACTGACACCATAGCCTTAACGAAGTAAACCAGAGTGGCAAAATACAGGAAGCTGGCAAATACCAAACAGCTATCGAGATGGTAGATGATAGTGGAAGGATGACAGGCGTCGCTGTTTCGCGTCTGCCGCCTCCCGTCTCACCGTGTAATAAATATTCCCTTAACTTCGCAACCTTTCAACGAATGCTTGCTTTTGGGAAATATTTTTAACAACAAACCCGAAAGTGTAAATAATGAAGAAATACAGTCCCGGAGTGCTTTTTGGAAAAGAACTGGAAGCGCTTCTTAAAGATGCCAAAGAAAATGGTTTTGCCTTACCAGCAGTAAATACCATTGGCACCAATACTATCAATGCGGTTTTAGAAACGGCAGCAAAGGTGAACTCTCCTGTTATCATACAGTTTTCCAATGGCGGCGCCCAGTTTATCGCTGGTAAAGGCATGCCGAACGATCACTTGCAGGGAAATATTTCCGGTGCTATTTCAGGAGCCTTGCATATTCATAACGTAGCGAAGTTCTATGGTGTGCCCGTGGTGCTGCATACCGACCATGCGGCCAAAAAATGGCTGCCCTGGGTAAGCGGTATGATTGATGCCGGGGAACAATTTTTTAAGGAAAAAGGGCAGCCGCTGTTTAGCTCTCACATGCTCGATCTTTCCGAAGAGTCTATTGAAGAGAACATAGAAACTTCTGTTCAGTTCTATAAAAGAATGGCGCCACTTGGAATGGGTATAGAAATAGAACTGGGTGTAACCGGCGGTGAGGAAGACGGTGTGGATAACAGTGGCGTGGAAAACGACAAGCTGTACACGCAACCTAAAGAAGTGGCGTATGCCTATGAAGAACTGAAAAAGGTGGGTGATTTATTTACCATTGCGGCTGCGTTTGGCAATGTGCATGGCGTATATAAACCAGGCAATGTAGAGTTGCGTCCTGATATCCTGCGCAACAGCCAGGAGTATATTCAACAGCATTTTGGAACCGGTGAAAAGCCTGTTTATTTTGTATTTCACGGCGGTAGCGGTTCTCCTCAAAACCAGATCCGTGAAGCCATCAGCTATGGCGCCATTAAAATGAATATTGATACAGATCTTCAGTGGGCTTTCTGGGATGGCGTACTTGGTTTTTACAAAAAGAACGAAGGCTACCTGCAGGGCCAGTTAGGTAATCCTGAAGGAGATGATAAGCCCAATAAAAAATATTACGATCCAAGGGTGTGGCTGCGTAAGGCAGAAGAAAGTTTTGCCAAACGGCTGGAGGTCGCCTTTGAAGATCTCAATTGTATTAACCGCAACGCTTAATATAAAAGTCCTGCACCAGCAGGACTTTTTGTTGGCGCAGCTGTCAGATGCTGGTGGTTTTGTCTTTACGCCAACTCCTATCTTTGCTTCGTTGAATAAGCTTGTTATTTTAAAATTCTAACGATTATGCCTGCAAAGATTTCTGAACTATTAGGCGATAAGGCGGAATACCTTTTAAGCCACACGTGTAAAACAATTGATAAGTCCACGCTTCACCTGCCTTCCCCTACGCATGTGGACGATATATGGATCAACAGCAACCGCAGCAATCAGGTGTTGCGCAATTTGCAAGGCCTTCTGCATCACGGCCGTTTATCGGGTACGGGTTATTGTAGTATTTTTCCAGTTGACCAGGGTGTAGAGCACAGTGCCGGCGCCTCTTTTGCTCCCAATCCTGTTTATTTTGATCCTGAAAACATCATCAGGCTGGCAATTGAAGGGGGGTGTAATGCCGTAGCATCTACTTACGGAGTGCTTGGCATCATGAGCCGTAAGTATGCACACAAAATTCCCTTTGTTGTAAAGATCAACCACAACGAATTTTTAAGCCTGCCCAATCGCTACGATCAAACCATGTTTGGCACTGTAAAAAATGCCTGGGATATGGGAGCTGTGGCTGTGGGTGCCACCATTTATTGGGGAAGCACCGAAAGTGCCAGACAACTAAAAGAAGTTGCCGAAGCCTTTCAGTATGCCCATGAATTAGGCATGGCCACCATTCTTTGGTGCTACCTGCGCAACAGTGGTTTTGTAGTGGATGGTGTGGATTACCACACGGCCGCTGATTTAACCGGTCAGGCTAACCACCTGGGTGTAACCCTGCAGGCAGATATTATCAAGCAAAAATTACCCACCAATAACGGCGGATACAATGCTACCAAACACGGCAAGACAAACAAACTGGTTTACGAAAAGCTTACATCCGATCATCCCATTGATCTCACCCGTTACCAGGTATTAAATTGCTATAATGGCCGCGTGGGTTTGATCAACAGCGGTGGAGAAAGCAAGGGCGAAAGCGACCTGGTGGATGCCGTAACCACGGCTGTTATAAACAAGCGAGCCGGCGGCATGGGATTGATACTGGGCCGCAAAGCATTTCAGCGTCCGTTTGCAGAAGGGGTAAAAATGCTGAATGCCTTACAGGATGTTTATTTAGATCCGTCGATTACCATTGCATAAAATAAGAAGCCCCGCAGTTGCGGGGCTTTTCTTAAGTAGTTATTTTGGAATTAGTTTCTTGTTTTTTGAGGCAACTTGGTGTTCTGCGGTTTAGGTACGTATGCATACGCCGGCTTGGGTCTCCTTCCTCCTAACAAAAGTGATAAAAGCTTTTTTAACATTTCGGGATTTTTGTAGTTAAAAATTTTGTTTTTCATCCAGGATGTTGTCCTTGGTGTTATTGTAATATTACGAATGATTTCCGGATAAATTCGTAAGGCTTCTTCGAAAAAGATTTTTTAACAAGTTCAGCCATGGCTTTAATCTTTCCTCATAACTTCTTGTTAAGAGCCTGTCGCAAAGCCTTTACTTCTTCAGGATCTATAGCTGGATTAACATAGCTTTCCTCGCTTTTTGCGAAGGCCGGGTGTAAAAAGTCCATCTGGCTGCGGGATGTGCTGCGCAGTGAAGAATGAAATTCCATAGCCCCGGTTTTCTCTGCCAGTTCCCTTATGTTTTCTTTGCGAACACCGCTGCCGGGCATGATGGTAATGCGATTGTCCGCCGTTTTAATTAATTTGGCAAGCAGCTCAATTCCCTGCGGAGCCGCAGGTTGCTGGCCTGAGGTGAGTATGCGCTGGCAACCGATTTCGATCAATTGTTCCAGTGCGGCAAAAGGGTCTTTGCAGCGGTCGAAGGCACGGTGAAATGTTACTTCCATGGGATAAGCTATTTCCACAAGTTTTGCAGTTCTTGCTTTGTCTATGGTTCCATCTGCATGTAAAAGGCCGATAACCACTCCATCGCAGCCCAGTTGCTTACACAGTTTTACTTCATCCATCATTATCTGAAACTCATCATTGCTGTACAGGAAATCACCGCTCCGGGTACGGATGATCGGAAATAAAGGCACATTAAAACTTTCACGGCAGCGTTTGATGGTTCCATACGAAGGCGTTGTTCCGCCTTCCGTTAAGGCAGCACACAGTTCAATTCTATCAGCGCCGCCTTCCACGGCAGATTTTGTGGTGGTGAAGTCGGTTGTGGCGATTTCTATAATGTAATTCAACTTGTAAAATTTTAATCAATTCCAGGTCTCAGGATTCGTTGTTTTACTTTCTTATTTGGTGTTAGGCATCACGAGAAAATACTTTTTGAATCATACACCTTCACTCCCTTCCGGGTTTGCACTGCATAGGTAAATCCTTTTTGCAAAGCATAGCCGCCATGCTCTCCTTTTGTATTGACGGCAATAAAACCCACCTGTAATTCTTTTGCTTTCGGGCCTCTTTTTTTTACAATTCGTTCAACGGTCTTTTTGCAGGCCAGTTCAGGACTCATACCCTGCCGCATCAGTTCAACCACGGTGTGGGAGCCGCATATACGAACCACCTCCTCTCCCACACCTGTGGAGGTGGCGGCCCCAACTTCATTATCAACAAAAAGCCCGGCGCCGATAATAGGCGAGTCTCCTACACGGCCCCTCATTTTAAAGGCCATGCCACTGGTGGTGCAGGCCCCGCTCAGGTTACCGGCTGCATCCATGGCCAGCATTCCAATGGTATCATGGTTATTAATCTGTCCCGGTTCATTTTTTTGCTGCAATAATTTGGGAATGGTCATCGGATCGTATTTGGATGTTTTCAACCATTCTTTCCATGCCTTTTCGCTTTCAGATGTTAAAAGGTTTTCCATTTTATATCCGCTGGCCAAAGCAAACTGCAAAGCGCCTTCGCCAACAAGTTGCACATGCGGCGTTTTCTCCATTACCAGTCTTGCAATTTTTATAGGATGCATAATGCTTTCCAAAAACATGACGGCCCCGCAGGATCCCTGCTCATCCATGATACAGGCATCCAACGTCACTTTGCCGTCCCTGTCGGGCAAGCCCCCGTAACCCACGCTTTGATCTGCAGGATCGGCTTCCGGAATTTGCACGCCGGCTTCTACCGCATCTAAAGCGCTGCCACCAGCGCCTAATATTTTCCAGGCTTCCGCATTGGCTTTTACATTGGGCGCCCATGTGGAAATAACTATAGGATTGTTTTTATTGGAAAAACGGGGAGTTGCCGCCATTCCATTTTTGAAAAGAAAACTCAGCGATGTCAATCCTGAAGCTTGCAGAAACCCACGACGTGTAAACATAATTTATAGTATACTGTTTGTTAAGTAATATTGCCCCGGAAAAATAGGAAACAATTGAATTAACCCAATATAAAAACAAAAAACCAGGTACATGATACTATTAATGGATATGCCCAATTTGACCGATCCCGGTGTGCTGACCGCTCTTTTGACCTTAACTGTTTTAGAAATTATCCTGGGAGTGGACAATATTATTTTTATCTCCATTGTTTCGAATAAACTTCCCCAGCATCAACAGGGCAAGGCCCGGACCATTGGCCTTTTACTGGCCATGGTGTTCCGAATTATTTTGTTGCTTACCATCACGTGGATCATCCGGCTCACTACGCCTTTGTTTACAATTGACTTTATTAAAAAGGACGGCGTTCCTGTTGGTATCAGCTGGAAAGATCTTATTCTGCTGGCAGGTGGTATCTTCCTGATCTTTAAAAGCACGCTGGAAATTCATCATAAGCTTGAAGTGGCGAGAAAACCTTCTGCCACCATTGCTCCCTCAGCATTCAGCGCCGTTATTCTTCAAATTGTTATGGTGGATGCCGTCTTTTCTTTTGACTCTATCCTTACAGCCATCGGACTGGTGGACAATGTGCTTATTATGATTGCTGCGGTTGTTATTTCCATGCTCATTATGATCTTCTTTGCCGGGCCCATCAGCCGCTTTATTAACAAGCATGCCACCTTGCAGATACTGGCCCTTGCTTTTTTAATTATGATCGGTATGATGCTGGTGGCAGAAGGTTTTCACCAGGAGATCAACAAGAGCTATATCTATACGGCTATCGCCTTCAGTTTGGTTGTAGAGCTGATTAACATGCGCTTAAGAAAGAACAGAAACGAAATAGAGCTGAACAACGAAGATCTCTAATGGCATTTTGACAGGAAGCGGTTAAGGCATTAAGTTTGATGTTAGAACATTGAATTTAAGTTTGAATTTATGCGAATAGAAATCATAGCAGGAAGCCCAAGGAAAAACAGCCTTACGCAAAGACTGGCCTTATCTCTTGAAAAACATTTTAAAGAAAATACAGAACACGAAATAGGGTTAATTGACCTGCGTGATCATCCTTTTCCGCATGTGCAAAAGGTGATCACTTCTCCTGACGAAGCACCAAAAGAAGTTAAAGACATCGCGCAACGGATGTTTCATGCCGATGCTTTTATTATTGTGACACCCGAATTCAATGGCAGCTACTCTCCTGCCATGCAAAATTTGTTTGATCACTTTCCCAAACAGCACCATAAAGTTTTTGGCCTGGCAACCGCCTCGCCGGGAGCTTTGGGTGGATTGAGAGCCGCCATGCAATTGCAGCAGTTTGTGATGGCTTTATTTGGGATTGCGTCACCTTATATGCTGATTACGCCGCAGATCGATAAAAAATTTGATGCCGATGGCAATTTGATTGATCCTTCCTTTCAAAAAAGTATTGACACCTTTGTAAAAGAATTTTTATGGCTGGCTGAGAAACTGGTGGATGAGAAAGTGAGTGTAAATGCAAACCACTGACGGTTGAGCGGCAAGCGCTTATTGTGCAAACGACAGAATTGTTATGAGGCTTTTCCTTGCGTCGCACACTTGTACATTCTATATTCTATTGTGCAAATAGACCACTGAGGGCAACGGAGAAAGAAAGGAGCATCGCAGAGAGGTTTTAAAAGCAGCCAAGACATTCCATTTCTTGAGGAAATGGAATGTCTCTTTCAAATCTCTCTCTCTCTCTGTGTCCCCCTGTGTAAATCTCCGTGGCCCTCTGTGGACTTAAAAAGCGGATAAGCATTCCTGCCGTTGAAGAGTGCGACGCCACCAAAGCATCATAGCCGCACAAAAGCTGGCAACATACTTCTTCCTCCAAAAGCACAAAGGAAAAATCGAATACCATTTTGATAAATCAACAAAATGCAGCTACGCCATACCGGCAGTGTCGCCAAATGTTTAGTACGGAAAATTTCCCTAAAGTAATGTTGACAGGAATCATAACGGATGCCGATTGAAATCAATATCCATCGAATAAACATGGTGTTGTTTTACAGCAAAATAAATTTTTATGTATCCCACCATTTCTGTCCCGAGCCTGCATTTAGAACATCAATTATGGGTTCGTGAACTTAGCTTTTATAAGGAGAGTATCAAAATATTTGAAAAGCACCTGGAACTGCTGATTAACAGAAACACCGGAAGAGCTGTAAGAGCAAAGATTGAACACTTTCAAAACCAATTCATTCTTCAAAAAGAAGTGATTGACGAATTGAAGCACCGCCTGCACGTTAGCGAAAAGCAACTGGCTGCCTTTGTCTATGAAATGTCAGGAACGGGAATGGATAATATAAAAATGGATAAACATACAGAACTTAGACAGGAAGTGATGGTTTTCAGAAAATTGTATAATGAACTGAAAGAAGAATTCAGGCGGTTTGAAACAGAATGGATGTAATGACTTCATTGCTTACACAGAATATAACGCCGTAAAACTTTTCTGTTTTTTAAAATGCCGTAAAAAGAAGCTTCCAGGTTTTTAAAACGGTTATCAGGCAAAAAGCTCATCGTCATGATTTGATTTATTGATACCTTAGGGCGCCTTTTCAATAAATTCGTCATGAGAAAGATTTTAATCCTTCCTTTTTTTTGTCTGATCGCTGTTTTTTCATTTGCACAAACCAATACACTGGATAGTGCATGGGTTCGCGACAATTATTACAAAATTGAACGCATGATACCCATGCGGGACGGCAAAAAACTTTTTACGGCCATCTATATTCCCAAGGACACTACAGAAAAACATCCCCTTCTTCTCCGCCGCACACCTTATTCTTCCAGTCCTTATGGCGAGAATAATTTTCCCGAAAGTTTCTGGAACAGTTATCACCGGTTATATATGAGGGAAAATTACATCATGGTGATGCAGGATGTCCGCGGCAGGTACATGAGCGAAGGTGATTTTGTTGATGTCCGCCCGTTCAATACACATAAATCCGGAATACAAACGGATGAAGCCAGTGATACTTATGATGCAGTTGACTGGCTGGTTAAAAATGTTCCTCATAACAATGGACGTGTAGGCGCCTTTGGTATTTCGTACCCGGGTTTTTATGCAACCATGACAGCCCTTAGCGGCCACCCGGCGGTAAAAGCGGTCAGCCCGCAGGCCCCGGTAACCGATTGGTTCATGGGCGACGATTTTCATCATAACGGCGTTTTCATGCTGATGGATGCCTTTGCCTTTTACTCTGGTTTTGGAAAACCACGGCCAACGCCAACCATGCAGGGTTCGCCGGGCTATCGCATTACAGGATCTGATAATTATAATTTCTATTTGAATACAGGCTGTTTGAAAAACTTTGCAAAGCTTATGGGTGATAGTATTCAATTCTGGAAAGATTTATATGCACATCCTATCATGGATGACTGGTGGAAGGCAAGAAATACAAGAAACTTTGTTGAGCATATACCGGCCGGTACCAACACGCTGGTAGTGGGCGGCTTATTTGATGCAGAAGATTGCTTTGGCGCCTGGAATTTGTATAAGGCCATTGAACAAAAAACAAGGAATAACAATAAAATCGTAATGGGCCCCTGGTTTCACGGGCAATGGGGTGGCCGCGGCGATGGAAGTTTTTTGGGCAATGTGCGGTTCGATGCCAAAACCTCAGAGTGGTATCAAAACAATGTGGAAGTTCCGTTCTTTAATTATCATTTAAAAGACAAAGGAAATTTAAATGCGTTGGCAGAAGCTACCGTATTTTTTACCGGAGAAAATGCCTGGCATCGATTGCCGCAATGGCCGCCTGCAAATACACAAGCGAAAAATTTATACCTGCTGGCAAACGGAAGCCTGAACTGGAATAAGTCAACTTCCGGTAACTCTTTTACACAATATACAAGTGATCCCAATAAACCTGTTCCTTATACCGAAGATGTTCATTTGGGAAGGACAAGAGAGTACATGACCGATGACCAGCGCTTTGCCTCCAGAAGACCGGATGTGATCGTGTTTCAAACCGGCATTTTAAATGAAGATGTGACTTTGGCGGGACCGGTGTTTGCCGATCTTTTCGCCTCTCTTTCTACAACGGATGCGGACTTTGTAGTGAAATTGATTGATGTCTTTCCTGACACGTTCGCTTACAAAACTCTTTCTCCTTTAAATAATAACTCTCCGCTGCAAATGAATACTGGCTATCCCATGCAGGGATATCAAATGCTGGTGCGCGGAGAAATTATGCGGGGCAAGTTCAGAAAGTCATTCGAAAAGCCTGAGCCTTTTACTCCCAACAAAGTGGAAGAAGTGAAATTTTATTTGCCCGATGTAGCGCATACTTTCAAAAAAGGACACCGTATCATGGTGCAGATCCAAAGCAGCTGGTTTCCTTTGGTGGACCGCAACCCGCAGAAGTTTGTAAATATTTACGAAGCCGGGGACAACGATTTTCAAAAAACCGACGTCAAAATTTATCATGATGCAAAATATCCGTCAAGCATTATTTTGCCGGTATTAAAATAATAATTGAATACGTTTTTCATACAATCCTAAAAACAACCGGAATGAGGATCCTATTTGCTTTTTTAACTTTGCTTCTCAGTTCAATTAATGCCTTTACGCAACAAGTAGCTATTATACCGCAGCCTGTCTCCCTGCAAACCAGGGCCGGGAAATTTATCATCACCAAAAAAACAGTGCTTGCGGCCCGTGATGAGCAAGACCGGAAAACAGCCGGGCTTTTAAATGACTACCTGCAACAGGTTTATGGTTTCAAACTGGATATCGACAAACAGGAAAGCAAAAATTATATTCGCTTCAACACTAAAAAATTCATAAAAGCACCAGACAACGATGCTTACTCGTTAACGGTAACCAAGGATGGCGTCAGCATTGACGGCGACACCTATGCCGGAACCTTTTACGGAATGCAAACCCTGATACAGTTGTTGCCTGTGGCTGATCAATCATCAGCTAATCATCAGCCATTACCCATTCCTTATGTATCGATACAGGACTATCCACGGTTTTCTTACCGGGGCATGCACCTGGATGTAGGCCGCCATTTCTTCCCTGTATCATTTGTAAAAAAATATATTGATTATATCGCCCTGCATAAAATGAATTTTTTCCACTGGCATTTAACGGAAGACCAGGGCTGGCGAATTGAGATCAAAAAATACCCAAGACTGACGGAAGTAGGTGCCTATAGGAATGGTACTATTATTGGCCGTTATCCCGGTACCGGTAATGATAATATTCGCTATGGTGGTTTCTATACCCAGGAAGAAGTAAAGGATATTGTGCAATATGCAGCCGACCGGCATATTACGGTTGTGCCGGAAATTGAAATGCCGGGGCATTCGTCTGCAGCCATTGCAGCCTATCCCTGGTTAAGCTGTTTTCCGGATGAAGAAACCAACATCCCCGCGCATCCATCGGAAGCCAGTAAGAAAATGACCGGTAAAAAAGTGCAGGAAACCTGGGGTGTTTTTGATGATGTGTTTTGTGCAGGCAAAGATTCGACGTTTAATTTTTTGCAGGATGTATTGGATGAAGTCATTCCCTTATTCCCTTCGCAGTACGTGCATGTGGGCGGCGATGAATGTCCAAAAGCCAACTGGAAAAGATGCCCGCAATGCCAGGCCAGGATGAAACAGGAAGGCCTGAAAGATGAACACGAACTACAGAGTTATTTTATCCAGCGCATGGAAAAATACCTGAACAGCAAAGGCAAAACGCTGATTGGCTGGGACGAAATACTGGAAGGCGGACTGGCACCCAATGCATGGGTTATGAGCTGGCGCGGCGAGCAAGGGGGCATTGATGCCGCCAAGCAAAACCACAATGTGATCATGACTCCCGGTAGTCATGTATATCTGGATCATTCGCAAACAAGGAACGAAGATTCCGTTACCATAGGCGGCTACACTCCTGTTGACAAAACATACAGTTACGAGCCGGTACCTAAAGAATTAAATGCCGATCAGGCAATATATGTAAAAGGCGCCCAGGGAAATGTATGGACAGAATACATGAAGAATCCTTCGAAGGTGGAGTACATGATCTTTCCAAGAATGAGTGCTCTGTCAGAAGTATTGTGGAGCCCCAAGGAAAAGAAGAACTGGAGTGACTTCGAGAAGCGGTTGCAGACGCAATTTAAAAGATACGACCTGTGGAAAGCGAATTACAGCAAGGCCTATTTTGACCTGGAAAGTACAGTTGCCTTATCAAAAAATAAAACCGGGGTTGTATGGAAGCTGAAAAAGAAATCCAAAGGCGCCATCTCCTACCAGCTTCCAAATGGTAAAACAGTTGCAGTTCCGGTGGATAGTGTGGCGATAAACATTACGCAAAGTGGAACCTACAAGGCATGGTTGGGACAGGCAGAAACAAAAACAACCACTACAAAAGAGCGGGTTGTGGGTAGCGGAGTGAGTAAACCTGTGGGTTCGGTACTTCAACAAACTTTCTCTTTCAACAAAGCCACCGGAAAGAAAATCTCCATAAGCAAAACGCCCAATGAAAAATACCCGGGCCAGGGCGGAGCTTTTAGTTTGGTTAACGGGGTTTATTCCAATAAAGGCTTGAGTTATCCTGATTGGTTAGGCTGGGTTGGCGATGATATGGAAGCCACCATTGATCTTGGCAGGAAAACTGATTTCTCATCGGTGAAGATGCATACCCTGGAGCAGACCGGAAGCTGGGTGTATTTACCGGAATATGTGGAAGTGTTTGTTTCCAATGATGGAAAGAACTTTAGTTCTGTTGGTAAATCATCGGAGTTTGTAAAAGATACTTTGACCATGGGTTGGATCACTGTTTCTTTCCCGGGTCAATCGGCCCGTTATATAAAATGTACGGCAAAGAATTATGGAGTAATACCCGATAATAAACCCGGCGCGGGCAATAAGGCCTGGTTATTTGCCGACGAGATCCAGGTGTATTGACCTGTTATAGAACCTCGTCATAAAAGGATTGTATTCGGCAATACATAACCTGCAGGCTTGTTGTTTAACCAGCTTCATGCAAACGTTTGTCCTAAGATTATTTTGTGAAGCTCTTAAATCACTTCCAGTAGCTATCTTTATCCCTTTAAGCAAACCATCAAGGATCAATGACTGACATTAATTTAATTGACGCTTTTGAAAGAATTCCGGTTAAGATTTTTCCAGACGCCAAAAACGGGTCTGCATTTGTTGCGGCAGAAATTGCAAAACTTATTCGTGACAGGCAAGCCCGAAATGAAAAATGTGTTTTAGGCCTGGCCACAGGTTCCACGCCCAAAAGCTTGTATGCTGAATTAGTGAGGCTGCACAAAGAAGAAGGGCTGAGTTTTAAAAACGTAATCACCTTTAACCTCGATGAATACTATCCTATAGAAAAGGAGGCGTGGCAGAGCTATAACAATTTTATGCACCGTCTTTTGTTTGATCATGTTGATATTGATAAAAACAACATTCATATTCCCAACGGGGAATTACCAAAGGATGAAATCAAAAAGCATTGTGCCGAATACGAACGCCAGATAGAAGAAGCCGGTGGCATTGACCTGCAGATCTTAGGCATTGGTAATAACGGGCACATTGGTTTTAACGAGCCGGGTTCCAGCATTTATTCCAAAACAAGGCTGATCAATTTAGAAAATTCAACCCGCCTGGCCAACGCTTACGAGTTTGCCAATATTTCGGAAGTACCACGGTTGGCCATAACGATGGGCATCAGTACTATTTTAAAGGCAAAAAGAATCATTCTTTTAGCATGGGGCCCTGCCAAGGCTGCGGTAGTTCAAAGATCTGTGGAGGGTCATGTAACAGAGAGTGTTCCGGCCAGTTTGCTGCAACAACACAGCGACTGCACATTTATTATTGATGAAGTGGCTGCTTCGGAACTCACCCGTTTCAAATCGCCCTGGCTTACCGGTGAAATTGAATGGACGTCGAAGATGATCAAAAAAGCCGTTGTAAATATGGCTTTGAAACTGAACAAGCCGATCCTTTCCTTAACCAATAACGATTACAATGAATTCGGCCTGGGCGATCTTATTGTAGAAGAAGGCGATGCCTATGAAATCAATCTGCAGGTATATTATTTATTACGTGACTCTATCACGGGCTGGCCGGGCGGTAAACCCGATGCTCACCTGCCTACGCATCCGGAGCGGTCTGAACCCTATCCAAAACGGGTGGTGATCTTCTCCCCTCACCCTGATGATGATATTATCAGCATGGGCGGAACGTTTCAACGCCTGCACGACCAGGGACATGATGTACATGTTGCCTATCAAACGTCCGGAAACATTGCCGTGACGGATGAGTTTGTTACCCGCTTTCTTGATTTTACCGTAGGCTTTGAAGAAATTGCCGGCATTAGTAACGGCAAGTCGGAAGAAATATTCGACGAGGTAAGGAGCTATTTGTCCAGGAAAAAAACCAATCAAATAGATACGGCGCAGATCCGGGCCATTAAGGGATTGATCAGAAGATGTGAAGCCAGGGCTACCTGCCGGTACGTAGGTATCCCGGAAGCCAACATCCATTTCCAAAATCTGCCTTTTTATGAGACGGGCACGATAGAAAAAAATCCTATGGGCGAGGAAGATATAAGACTGACCGTGGAACTGTTGCGCCAGGTAAAACCCCACCAGATATTTTGTGCCGGCGACCTGGCTGATCCGCATGGAACCCATAAGGTTTGCCTTGATATCGTGTTCGAATCATTGCGGAGGCTGAAGGCGGCCGGTGATGACTGGGTGAAGGACTGCTGGCTTTGGTTGTATAAAGGCGCATGGCAGGAATGGAACATTGATGAAATCGAAATGGCCGTTCCTATGAGCCCTGACCAGGTAATGAAGAAACGATACGGTATTTTTATTCACCAGTCGCAAAAAGACATGGTGCCCTTCCAGGGAAGCGACTCCAGGGAGTTCTGGCAAAGGGCTGAAGAACGAAATGCAGCTACGGCTAACCTATATGCTCAGTTGGGTTTAACGCATTATGCTGCCATGGAAGCATTTGTGAGGTGGCATTATTGATTTCGCTAAATAAATTTTAAAACTCCGGGCTTTCGGGCGCGGAGTTTTTATTTATAAACGTGATTTTCTATTTTCGCAAGTTCGAATGGAAATAGCATCCTCCTATAAAGAACTTAAATGGAATGATACACTGAAGGACGAAGCCTTCAGGGTGAAACTGTACATAGGGATTGCGTTACTGGTAACCGTTTTGATCAGTTTTCCTTTCTTTTTTCAACACATCGAACTCAGGGAAGGCGAAATCCTGGATGATGTTGTACTGGGACTGCTAACGCCAAGAGATGTGTCTGTTCCTATTTTTACCATTATCTGGAGCATGACCATACTGCTTTTTATTCGCAGTATTCAAAGTCCTTTGTTATTTCTCACGTTTATGTATGGGTTTATTTTGCTTTCGGTAAGCCGGTTCATGACCATTTATTTTGTTCCCCTGAATCCGCCCACCGATCTCATTCCACTGGTGGACCCCATTAGTAATTCTTTTTACGGAAAATCTTATGTAACAAAGGATCTTTTTTATTCAGGTCATACGGCTACACAATGTCTATTCTTTTTGTGTTTTCGTCGAAAAATTGACCGGCTGATTGCACTTTTCTGTACTATTGCAGTTGGCTTTTTAGTGCTGGTTCAGCATGTACATTACACAATTGATGTTATAGCTGCACCGGTTTTTACAATCATTTGCTTTTTCATCGCTAAGAAAATTGTAAATTCGAGGCCAATATCATTAACAGAACCAATTGAACGTTAAAAGCTTAGAGAATACCAACCAATGTTTTTAACTAAAATCGCCTTTAGGCAGGTTATTAAAAGGACAAAACCATGAACAAACTGCAAGTGCCGCATTTCACTCTTACGGATAAGTTAACAGAGGAGCAATTAAGATTTTTTGATAAGAATGGATTGATCATTTTCAGAAAATTCATTACCAGGGATATGGTTGATCTCTTTATTAAAGAGACACAAAGACTAGAGAAAGAATGGCTGGATGCGGGTATTGACAAAGTCAATGGCATTCCCCTTAAGTTTGGTAAGGATGAAAATGACAATAAGGTTATCCAAAGATTGTGCTTTGTATCACAGCACAGTCCTGCCCTTCATGAATTTTTAAAAGATCCGCGCTTCCAGGCATTGCTGGAACTGGTAAGACCTTATGAAGGACGCATTGGTGAAGACGAAAAAGACGGCCTGGTGCTTAATAATTATATCCGCACTCCCAACAGCGCCTTTTCTCAAATGGGCTGGCATACCGATAGCCCAAGAGATCTTTTCCTGGGGCAACGTATCATGCCTATGTTAAACGTAGGTATCCATTTGGATACAGTTCCTTTTGAAAACGGCGGTCTTCGCGTTCTTCCCGGCACGCATAAGCAAAGCATGCTTCGCTTATTGTTTGGCAAAAAGTACTTTATTGATCACAAGCCCGATCCAAGAGAAGTTGGACTGGACATTGAAGCTGGTGATCTTACTGTACATGATGGCCGTTTGTGGCACCGCGTGCAGCAATCGCCTTTTTATGGTGAGAAAAGCCGCCGCCGCGTTATGTATGTTCCTGTGGTTACAGGTAAGTACATGCCAAAAGATAAGAACAGCAAGACGCCATTCTATCACCGATTTGCCTCTACTGTTCAGAATTAATCAAATAACATGTCGTTTGCTTTAATAACAGGTGCCAGTAAGGGCATAGGAAAAGCTATTGCCCTACAGTTGGCAGCAAGAAAGAAAGACCTGCTTTTCGTTGCCCGCAACGAAGCCCAGTTGCAGCAGCTTTGTGCCGAAGTAGAACAAGGCTTTGGCATCACTGCCCACTACCTGGCCCTTGACCTTTCGCAAAAAGAAGCCGCAAAAAATGTTTTTGACTGGTGCCAGCAAAACAATTACCAGGTTGATACTTTGGTAAACAATGCCGGCTATGGCCTTAGCGGAACTTTTGACACGTATTCGCTGGGTGAGCATTTGAACATGATGCAGCTAAATATGAACGTAGTAGTAGAGCTCACCTATTACTTTTTACCGGAATTAAAGAAACAACCCAAGGCTTATATATTAAATATAGCTTCTTCTGCTGCCTACCAGGCTGTACCCTTTTTAAGTTTGTATGCCGCTTCCAAATCTTTTGTGCTGCAGTTCTCCCGCGGGCTTCACCTGGAGTTGGAAAAATCAACTGTTTCGGTAACCTGTGTAAGTCCGGGTGCCACCGACACGGCATTTGTGGACAGGGCCAATGTGGGTACCAAGGGGCTGGAGCTGGCTAAAAAATTCAATATGCAGCCCGGCGAAGTGGCCAGGATTGCAGTGGATGCCATGTATAAAGGTAAAACAGAGGTGATCACAGGCTTTTTGAATAAGCTGGGAGCGGCTCTCGTTTGGTTGTTGCCAAAGAGAACGATTGAAAAAGCTTCGGCAAAAATATACCAGTAAGATTTTAGTTGATTTTTTTTAGAGTTTTCCTTTTGGATTTCCCTATATTTGCAACCCAAAATAACGGCCCCGTAGCTCAACTGAATAGAGTATTTGACTACGGATCAAAAGGTTCCAGGTTTGAATCCTGGCGGGGTCACTAAATTACTCTCACTAAAGCACAAAATCCCTGAAAGTCATTGATTTTCAGGGATTTTTGTTTCGGCATGTCCCGGTATCTCCCACTTTTCGTCCGCTTTTGGGTTCACTAAAACTTCACCAAAAAAGTCAACTTTCACCAAAATTAAACGGACATGAAAGCATCTATTAGTTACTTCCCCAATGAGAGCAAAAAGAGTAAAAAAACAGGAAAGACCCCTCTGTATGCAAGGGTATGTTTAAATGGAACTAAAGCTGAAGAACGGCTCAGTGCTGAATTTACCGAAGCAGAACTACGCTGCTGGAATCAAATGGTTATGCGGTTCTCTGACCGGTCCGTCTTTGCCAATGCCGTGCTTAATAGCCTCGACCAAAAGTTCCAGGAGTTTATCATTTTAAACACAACCGGCCTGTCCGGCTTTACGGCGCGAATAATTATGGACCATGTTATGGGGAAAAGCAAAGTCATGGAAATCACGGTACTTGATTTTGTCAACGATTATTTTGAAAAGTCCATCCTTAAGAATTCCAGAATAACGCATGGCACGGCCCGGAATTACAAAAAGTCTATAAATCATCTGAAAGCCTTCCTTCAGCACAGGAAAACAAACCATTTGTTTGTCAGTCAATTGAATAACGATTTTGCTTTAGCGTTTATGGAGTACCTGCAAAGCAATGTACCCAAATATTCGAAAAAGGCGATGACGGAAGTCTCAGCGGCCTTTATCATCAAAAAATTCCGAACCATCTTTGACCGGGCTGTGGATAGGGAAATATTGTCGAAAAACCCATTCAAGACAGTAAAAATCAGAACCATATCGCCCAGGCGGGAAAGGTTAAGCATTTATCAGGTCAAACAACTTTACGATCTTGATTTTTCCAATACACCCTTGCAAAAGATTTACGGAGATGTTTTTTTATTTTCTGTTTTTACGGGACTTGCCAATATTGATAGCCGGGAGCTTAAAAAGCTCCACTTGCATGAACGACCAGATGGCAACATTAAACTTTCTGTCAAGAGGGCTAAAACAGATGTGATAACAGAGAGTTTTTTGGTTTCCCATGCCATTGGTATCGTAAAAAGATATCAAAACACCCTAGAATACCAAATTCAGGGGTATATCCTCCCCCACCGCTCTAATAAGGAATTAAACGTCCAGTTGAAAATAATTGCTGCAATGGCAAATATTCCTATTAATTTAACCTCTCATGTTGCCCGTCATACGTTCCGGCAATTACTGGCCGAAGCGGGTATAGAAGATATGGGTGTGATAAAGCGAGTCATGGGCCATAGTCGATCCAGTGAAATTGATAACGTCTATTATGTCATTACCGAATCGCGACTTTTTGATGTGAAGAGCAGATTTGAAAAATATTTAACCGAATATTTAAAATGATAAGAAATTTTCAATTGCAACCCGAAGTCGACAAATTTAGATCGATATATCATGCAAAGAGTCTCGTGGCCTCAGTTGGTCGAGATAAGTTTTTGCAACTGGATCTATTAAAACTCAAAAAAGATAATCCCAGAGAGTTTGTTATAGAAATGATCGTATACTATGACATATTTGCCTTTTTTCCTGATGAAGAAATTATTGAAAAATTCAAATCCGTTGGTTTCAAAAGACAAACACTTCAATGGTTCATTCCATTAGAGGATATACTTCAAAAGTGGGAAGACATTTTATTAAAAGAAGAGGTTGGATTATTTGATGGTACCTGTTTTGAAATGATAGACATCTTTATAAATCTTAAAATTAAAAAGGAGATACTGACATGGGCCATTAAGGAACTTCCTCTTTTTGGTTTTGAGCAATATACAGGCTTGGTTAAGATGAAGCCTTACCCTTGTTGTAGCATCACTTGAGAAAAAGAGTCAACTTTCTTTGTATCTTATATTACGAGAAGCTTCAGCCATTTTATTTTTAGTAAAAACCTCTTTAACGACGGTTTTTTGCAATATTTGCTATGCATAAGAACAGCCAATACAGACTCGAATGAGAAGTGAAAAAGTATGAGACCGGGGAGAAATAAGGACGGGAAGTTCTACTTGCCCAATTCTGATGAAAGATTTGTTTCACACTTTGCAGCAAATTGAACCGAAGCCTGAGCGGTTTATTATCCTTCAGACATGTTTTTCCCAAGGTGAACTTGCATGACTTTATAAAATAGCACCGGCTTCTTA
Organism: uncultured bacterium; assembly: GCA_966095395.1. Classification (GTDB taxonomy): domain Bacteria; phylum Bacteroidota; class Bacteroidia; order Chitinophagales; family Chitinophagaceae; genus Flavisolibacter. The sequence continues at coordinate 33,697 of CBHTSW010000010.1, forward strand.
GCTGGGATTTTGAACTCACTGCGTAGCCGTGATAAGAAAGCTATACAAAGCTTCCCGCCACCTGTGAAGGATAGCACCATTAAACGATTTCAGATTTTCACCGGCTGAAAAAATATAAACTTCTTCCACCTTGTCGGGAAGTCAGGATCATATTGCGGCTGGTTAGCTTCAAAACTGTATCTGCCGCATAGCTTTGATCAAATTGGAGCAACGTTTTCCCGGCAGAAGGTTTGATCAGACTGTATTTGGTTATGTAGTTAGTTGAACTCCAGTAAATCTGAACGCTGTCAGCCCTGAAATCAAAATAATAATTTTCACCTGCATTCCTGTAAATCGTTACCATGACTTCCTCATTGTACGGACGGCCTACTACTTGCACTGAATCAATCAGCCATTTGCCCATAATGGAACTTTGCTCTTCATGGCTCTTTTTACAAAAAGAAAGAAGTAATGACAGGGCTAGGAATATAACAAGCAGGGAGGAGCGTTTCATGATGATTAAATTTAGCAAAACCGTGAAATATATCCAACTGGCAGCAACTGACTAGCCTATACTTTTCTGATGCAGTTAGGCCATGCTCTGTGGTCGCAAAATACATAGTTATATGAAGAGAAGACGCCGGCAGACTATTGTTTGTGTTTCTCGTGTCTTTTTTGTTTTGATATTGTGCTATTGGGTCTGCCGGTGTTAGAGCGTTTACAGACCTGCGGGGATGGAAGTTACGGTAGAATCTTATGGCTAAACCATGGCCGGCTTTACCATAAGTGTCAAGACAGCCGCAACGAATTCCTTTCGTACTGTATCGGCTTCCATATTTAAATTCAAAGAAAACAGACAACTACTGCATTACTAGTTTAGAGGTGTGGACTGGTTACTTAATTACAAACTTCACATTAACTGATGCCGCAACCTTAATTTTCTCAAAATCAAATTTAGAGTTTGGCCCTTCAACTGTTCCTCTTAGAGCATAACCTGTAACCACCACTTCCTGTAAGCTGCTTCCGTAGATTTGATTAGCGGGATTATAATTTTCAGTGTCTGCGATGTGAATGGCTGGCCCTACATTTTGATGGAGTGGCTGGAGCAAGGCATTTGCCCGGTCTTTGGCATTTTCTACTGCCTTGCTTCGCATAGAATTCCTTAAGTTATCAATCGCAGAATGATTTACCCGTTGGATGGAAGAATTAGATATACCTAATTGCTCCAATTGTAAAAACACTTTACTTGCTGTTTCGGCATCACCAACTTTTAAAACATATCGTTTCGTTTTTATGACATCTTTGCCTTTTAATAAATAAAACTTGAAGTTACTGCCCATGTAACTGGTACTTAGGTCCTTTTCAACATCAATACCTAAGGCTGCAATAGCCACTACCATTTTAGCTTCCTGCTCTTCTACTGATACCCAGTCTCTGTTATCCTTTTCGGAAATACTAATAGTAATGAAGATTTCATCAGGGGTGACGAGGGTGTCGGCACTTCCGTTGACCTCCAGGTAGGGTTGGTCAATAAAGTTTTTGGTTTGTGCGCTGGCTGATAAGCTTAACAAGGTCAGTACACAAGTAGCATAAATAACGTTCATAAACAGTTTTTAGGGTAGATGCACCCTTCACTTAAATTACACACCCGCAGCATACAGAATCTTTATTACTCTTTTCATAATCAGCTTTATCTCCTGTTTTGAGATGAAATATTGATGTGCTATTTTTCCATTCTGTCCAGAGAACTTAAAGCTATATTAGAGAGGAATGTTTAAACTAATTCTTTTTATACTTATCTGTCCCCTTTTATGTATTGGCCAAATCCCTGCCCCCAAGCCGGATACCTATGTAAATGATTTTACAGCAACGCTTCATCCTTACGAGATTCAACGTCTTAATGAACAGTTGTTTGAGCTGGAAAAAGAATCAACTGTACAAATGGCCGTCTTGCTTATTAACAATTTACCCGAAAACATGACCATTGAAGATTATGCAAGAACGGTTGGCAATACCTGGAAGGTTGGCAATCAATACAACGGATTGGTATATGTGGCGGTACTGGAAGAAAGAAAACACCGGCTCGAAGTCGCCCGAAACCTAGAAGGTGCTATGCCTGATATAACGGCTTTTCAAATCATAGAAAGTTTGAAACCCTACCTGCGGGAGGAACAATATTATACGGCCATACAACTACTCATTTCCAAAGTCAGCAGCCAGGTTGGGGTAGAAACCCAACCGCTGATGGATACGGGAACTTATACTCCCTTTGAAGAACCTACGGGTGAAGAACTGTCCCAGGAGCAGGTAGCAAGGTCGGAATATGAAAGAGAAAAGGCTAAATATGACCGATGGGGTAATTATGCCATTGGTGCCATCATCCTTGGGCTAACAGGCTTCTGCATATGGGCATGGCGGTATAAGAAAAGATACATAAGAAAGAACACAGTAAATGGTGTGTATATAGGCGTTGGAAGTTCTTATTTTGCCTCCACGTATGGAAGTGATTATGGCAGCAGTGGCAGTAGCGGGTCTTCCGGTTTTGGCGGATGGGGAGGCGGAGGTGGTGGCGGCAGCTTCTCCGGGGGGGGCGCATCAGGAAGTTGGTAGAGCTTATTGGGTTACGGCTTTGAAAAAAAACTTTTAAGGAACCGTATTTCCTCTTTTAGCCACCATCCGTTTTCACGGACCGCTGTCCCAAAAAACCTACCCATAAAGGATTGGAGAGGTTTGTAAATACATTGGAGAGGGAACTGAACCTGGATTGAATCCGACGTGGAGCTAATAGATAAACTTAGGTAAAATGATAAATGAACTTAGTCAGGAAGCGTATTTAAGCACGATGTCAAAGGGTATGATTGATGTAACGGAGAATGCTGAACCTGTGATGGATATCTGGCCTTATGTAAGATTGCTGCATACGCAAGGCCTTATTCCTGTTTACGTGATAGAACATACGTTAGTGGAAAAAGTTTACAGGAGTAAAGATGGCAGGTATGACCATGTCCTTTTACCGGATTTTAATAAAAACATATTTTTTGTTATTTTAATGGACAATTTCGAAAATTTCATTTTGGGGCATTATAGATTGAATTTAAACTGCGAGTACGGCCTTTCTTAGATTTAAACAATTCCGCCAAACCAATTGGGCAGCATTTTATGTAAACCAAAACACACTTATGGAGGCAAGAATACCAAAACCTGCTGTAAAACAAAACGAGTATCCATTACTATCCGACCGCGTTCAGTCCAGCTTTATTGATGGCATTCTTATCATTATACTTATGTTTGTTTTTGCCTCCTGGCTGGACAGGTATGAAAATGCACCTGACTGGATACGAATTGCCCTGTTTTTTGGGCTTTGGGCTGTTTATGAACCCTTGTGCACCACCCTTGGCGGGACTTTAGGAAATCACCTAAAAGGTATCCGGGTAAGAAGGCACTCCGATACGGATAAGAACATCAATTTTTTTCAGGCTTTTATTCGTTACATCCTTAAAATTTCGTTGGGATGGATTTCCTTTCTTACCATTCACAGCAATGCGGAAAGAAGAGCCATTCATGATATAGTGGCGCAGAGTGTAATGATCAGGAAATAGTAAACACTCGTAATTCTGTTACTATAGTACCAATAACAACCAAAACCAATCTAAACTTATGGGTACGGGTATCGACATACAATATGTACAGGAAGCCTACCGGCAAATGAGCAATGAGGAGTTAATTAGAATTGCAACCCAGGATGCACAGGGCCTGACACCGGAAGCCATGGACGTGGCAAAAGCAGAGATTAAAAAGAGAGGGTTGGATGATGGCCTGGCGAAGGGGCTGGACGCCCAAAACAAAACGTACACTCCTGAAGAAGTAGATGCTTATTGTGATATCCTACGTAATGTAAACTGCCCCGGTTGTGGTGATAATTCTGAAAGGCTGAATGGTTCAATGACCGGTGAGGTGGTAAGCTTTATTTTCTTTACACAGTATAAAAAGCAGGTAAGGGTTGCCTGCCCCGGTTGCTTGGATAAAGCCACAAATAATGCACTTATCAAAACGGCACTTTTAGGTTGGTGGGGAATTCCCTGGGGTATCATATATACCATTCAATCCATCATCCTGAACCTAGAAAGCAAAAAAGTCAACCACTCCACTTACCATAGCAATTACTTGCGCGGCTTTACCTTGGACAATATCGGGCAATTAGAGACCTATAAAGACAATAAAGAGATGCTGCAGGGAATGCTATGGAGGCTCAACGCCCAATGATTTCAGCTTTTGAATTGGGTCAGGCTCTCATAGCATCGCTTAATAGTTAGCAATTTATTTTGGATATGGACGAACAACAAACCAAACAAAACACTTCTTCCACCCTGATCAATTCAAATGTTGAAAGAAGATTAGTAACCAGGCGCTCGGTTTGGATTTTAGTCGTATCAATCGTATCGCTAGGTTGCTTAAACGTATTTTTGACGACGGTGGGTATTCCTGATTCTGCAAATGCTTTACATCCCGGTCTTGCCTCAAAAAGGAAGATAATGCAAAATGCCAGCATCCCCATCCTTATTGTATTTCCGGTGGCCAGCTTTATCATGGCAGCCTTTCTTAGTTTAATTCCGTACAAAAAATATAATTACTCTGAAAAATACCTGCCATTTGCATTAATTACCTTATTAATAGTTCAATGTATTGTATTTGTACTTCTGTTAAGCGACTAGGTGTAGCCAAATAATTTTATGATAATGAGTAAACTTGTTGCAAGACAGAATGCCCGGATATTAAATTTACTGTTCCAATTATACATTTGAAGTTCACGCATTCATAGAACTTTTGTCAAATTGGACATATCTCCAATTAAAAATCAAAGTTGCCGATGTCCCGTCTGAAATTAGACTGGTAAATAACAATAAAAATTCTAAGAATGAAGCAGGACTTTGTACAATTTCAAAGCTTTAATGACATTGGCTTGGCCAAAGAAATGAGCGATTGGTTATCACAACATCAAATTCCTTCTGTGGTAGAAGACCACTCTCCCTCCCTTGATCCGGTGATAATCGGAAACGGACTTGATGCCAGTGTAATGCTCAAATTAAGATCGGATGATTTTCCAAGAGCATATGAGGCGCTCGAACACTATTATCAAGCGCAGATCCAGGATATTGACAAGGACTATTACTTGTTCAGCTTTTCAAACGACGAACTTAAGGCTATCCTGGAACAACCGTTTGAATGGAGTTCTTTGGATTTTCTGCTGGCACAACAAGTTTTAAAGCAAAGAGGGATAGAAGTAACGGCCGGAGAACTATCACTTCACAAGCAAAAGAGCATAACGATGGCCGCAACGCCCCAAAAACTTAAAATGACATGGATTGTACTGGGTTACCTGTTTGCTTTTCTGTTGAGTCTGGTAGGGATATTTTACGGAGCTTCCATTTTAGTGTTTCGAAAAACATTGCCTAATGGCCAACGCATCAATGCTTACGATTACAAAACAAGGATGCAGGGAGGTATTATCCTGGTAATTTCACTCATTCTGGTTTTGATTCGACTTGCGTTTAACCTAGTACGATTTTCACCTTACGCTGTTTTATAACAATGCCTCCCAGTCATCCTATTGCTCACTGCATTTGTAGGTCTCCTTTCTATGGCGTGCGTAAGGCTACTGATCCCCAGGTATCATTTACGTAAATCCTAAGCCCAATAACTCAAAAAGACCACTGAATTGAATTAATTAGTTTAATTCATAAGCAGTTATTGCAGGTATTTCTGTTTGATGTTGAAGGTGGCGCTCACCAGAAAAAAGTTCATCAGTAATATAAAAATACCTTATTTCACCAGGAATTCACCAAAGGGAGTTACAGAGAGCTAATGCATTGATTGCAAAGAGGTAATTAGGGCGGGTTTGAATCTGCTTCTTCTCACTCAATACTGGTGGGTGTATCTTATTAAAGAGCAAATGTTTGTGTGAGCGATGATGAAACCAGAAAAGGTAATGAATTACAAGCATTGTTGCCAAAACAGTCATTTGAAAAAGATATGATTAATAAAGAGGTTGAATAGATGTATTAGAGTTTATCCATTTTATTATAACCTATTTTTATTATATCTTAGGTGTCCTGGAAGTCATCCTGCAACATCATTGAACCTGAAAGCTCTTAACCATTTATGAGAAAAGTAGTACTCCTTCCCCTTATGCTTGTTTTATTGCTCTTTGCCTGTCAAAAGGAGGTCTCAACCGATTTACCCAGCACGACAGGACCAAATGATCCAAAGAGCATTAGCCTTGCCATCAAGGTATGGCATGGCATAAGAACCAATGGAAATGTTCCTGGCACCACGCTCAATCCCAATGCCCCTATTTTAGACACAGGGTTCAACAACCAAACCCTCCTGGCCATTGCTGGTCGGTATGTCATTATAAAGCCAGAGGTGAGTAGCGGGTCGGTAGCAGGGTTCTATGTACAGGTGCAGGGAGCCCCGGATTATTTTAAAGTGGATTATGCTAAACCCCGGAATATAGGCGGCAGATTGGCTGGTCCAAAGGGATCTTATTCAAATGGAAAAAGCCACAGGCTTTTTGGAATGGATTCAACAGGCAATTCAGACTCTTTGATCGTCATCGTGCTTCCTCAAACCATTCAACCCGGCCGGTTTTGTATAACCTACTTAGCGTTTGACAGTAGTGGAAATGTAAGTAATTCCATTGGCGCCTGTATAGAGGTGCAGTCTTTCGGCGGCGATACTTCTGTCTCTTATTTAAACGGGTTATGGCATAATACCCAATATAAGTACGACACTTCACAAACCTGGTACCCGGTAATTGTTTCCGACTCGACTTCCAGAGCCCCGTACACCTGCGTTAATGGTGCACTTACCCCCTTCTGTCCTACTACGAACTGCACCTTTACAATCATTGCCAATTATATTTATACAACGTATAAATCGGATATAACCTTTGGATCCAACGGTGGGTTTAAATATGATGATGACAGTGAGCAAATGTTTTTGGATTGGAACCAGACGACGTGCAGTAATCTGGTATATCAAACACAAACGGATACGACAGACGTTTATGGCGGGTGGTCCTATAATTCTTCTACAAACAAACTCCTCCTGATCTTTGATTTGAATGCCTGGGGGGAACCTGAACCCTTTGTCAATGAATACACAATAGAAAAGGTAAATAACAATCTTTTTTATTTACACAATGCTACTTATGGAAACTCACAAAAATTTGAACGCTAATCCTCTTTTTTAATTCCTGGTTTTTTAAAAGGAATAAGGTGCTGTCCACTAAAAAGTTCAACGAAAGCATCTTAAAGGTTGAGACAGGTTTTACAGTGGGCAAGGTATACCAGACAGAAAAAAACGGCAATCGGGCCAAAAAAACTCGATAACCGGGCCACGTAAGGCTGAAGTTTTAAAGAAGAATAGCAGGTAGGTATATGTGACTGGTAAAATGAGAACATAAGAACTGAGAAAAAGGAACTATGCTTACCTGCAAACCAGGCATAGCATTTCTTTTTTGTTTAAAATTTTGAACATTAGGGATAGCAGGGAGGCTTTACAAGATTACAATTTTAGAAAATTATTTTTAGCTACTCACCAGCTATTTTACCTGTTACACAGGAATATTAAATCCAAAGGTGCTCCCCTCGCCTACCTGGCTTTTCACCCAGATTTTACCACCCATGGCTTCAATAAATTCTTTACAAATAGCCAAACCAATGCCTGAACCCTTCTTATCTGATCTTCCCGGAACTTGAAAATACCTTTCGAAAATGCGGTTTAGGTAGACTTCCTCTATTCCCGGCCCCCTGTCCGTAACAGCGAAGGAGATCTCGTTATTGGTTTTGTGCAATTCAATTGTAATAACACTCTCCGTTGGCGCATATTTGATGGCATTGGTAAAAAAATTATTCAATACCCAACTTATTTTATCAGCATCTGCCCTAATGTTTGGCAAACCATTACCCATCTCTTTTTTGATTTGAAGCCCTTTCTCTTTTGCAGGTGTAATGACTGCATTTATAGAGTTCCCGACAATTTGATAAGGACTGACAGATTGAATATCCAGTTGAATTTTCCCTGCTTCTACCTGGGACATATTCAATAACTCGCTTAAAATCCGAAGCATTCGCTGGTTGTCGTTTTTTAGCTGTTGAATTAATTCCTTTTGTTCCCTTTTGTCAATGCGATCGTCTTTCAATAATTTCAAGCTGAAATCAGAAGAAGCCAAGGGTGTTTTTAATTCATGAGAAATCGTGGCGATGAAATCCGTTTTCGCCACATCCAGTTCCTTAAAAGAAGTAATATTTTTTAGAACGATTACTTTATTCTTTGTTTCTCCCTGTGAAACGTCAATCATTTCCTTGACATAATAATTCTCTTTCCCGTCCACCACTATCTTAAACGGATTCTTTCCTTCATTCTCCAGCAGAAATTTGAAAAGGTCATTTCGTTGGCTTATATCTTCTGTTGATTTTCCTATGGTTTCTTCCAGTTTTAAACCCAACAACTGCAACCCCTGTTGGTTGACAAACAGAACCGTATTGTTCTTATCAATTCCGATGCTCGCATCTTTTAAGCTGTTGATCACCGCCTCTGCCCTAGTTTTTTCAAAAATCAGTTTATTCAGGTTACTGCTTTCAAAATATTCAAGCCGCTCTGCCATTTCATTGAACGCATCAGCCAGCGTCCCGAATTCATCTTTTGAATCAACATGGATGCGGTGCGAGTAATTTTTTTGCCCTATTTCCTTAATAGCCAGCGTTAGCTTTTGAATAGGTGTGGTGAGAACTGAAGGGAAGTTATACGCAAAGGTCATCCCGATTATAAAAATGAAAGCAATAATAGTAAAGAGGATCGTCATGGCATCTTCAGCCGCTTTGCCGGCTTTTTCATTTTTGTCCTTAATGGCTTTCATATTCAACAATAGAATATTTTGTAATTGAAAGCTGATCTGTTCATAGTTCGCCATGGCTGTATCTCCATGACTTAAATTATTAAAGGAACGACGGAGTTTTTTTGTGGCCTCTTTTTCGCCCGTCTCTGTAATATTGCTTTCTTGTTTTCGTAACACCCTGTCAAAGGAATCAAGGTAAGCTACCCGTTGATCCTTTATACTATCCAGTGCCGTTTGCATAGAATGACAATATTGCAAGGACTCGTAATTGGCCTCTAATACATTTTTTGATTGGTCCCGCAGCTTTACAATGTAGTAAATACTAAATCCCCCCGAGAGGACAACCAGCAAAAAAAGAAACAGGGTACCCAAGCGAACCTTATTTTTTACACTTGCTGCCATCAGGATAAAATAACTAAATCAATATCGTTTTTAGAAAGCATTTTTAGAAGTTGGTTAAACCCACCGGGTTTCAAAGCAATCTGCCATAATGAAAGATGGGGTTTTCCAAGGCAAACCGTAGTAACCTGCTTTTCTTCGATGGTTTTCATAATAGCCCGTGTAATATTGTCTTCTTTTTTTTGGATTACCTCTGCCCCCAACTCAGTGGCATTTTTAAAGTTATTGATCAAATGGCGTTGCCTGTCCAATGGGATTTTATCGGCCGCTTCCTTTGGTGTTTGCACATACAACACACACCACTGACTATTGTAATAAGAAGCCAGCCTGGCCGTTTTGCGAATAATTCGTTGCGCAGTTTCAGGGTTGGAAGAAATACAGGCTAAAAAACGTTCATGCCGGAAAGGTTTTTCCTTTGCCGTTATTTGATAATCCACTTTTCTCTCCACCTGTCCTGCGACTTCCTTCAATGCCAGTTCCCGCAATTGCAATATTTTTTCAGGCTGAAAGAAATTTGTGAGTGCCCGTTGCACTTTGGAGTGGTCATATATTTTGCCTTCTTTCAGCCGGGCAATAAGTTCATCGGCAGTAAGGTCGATGTTTACCACTTCATCGGCAATCTGCAGCATCCGGTCCGGCACTCTTTCCTTTACCTGCACACCTGTTATCGCTTTTACATCTTCGTTAATGCTTTCAATATGTTGAATATTTACGGCAGATATGACATCAATACCGGCCTCTAACACATCCAGTACGTCCTGCCAGCGTTTTTCATTTTTACTGCCTGGAATATTCGTATGCGCCAGTTCATCTATAACAACGACATCCGGGTGCAATAACAATATAGCCTGTACGTCGAGTTCTTCCAGCCTTTTCCCTTTGTAAAAAACTTCTCTGCGTGGGATCACCGGCAATTCATCCATTAATTCCTCTGTTTCTTTTCGCCCATGCGTTTCAATATAACCAATGCGAATATTCTCACCATTGGCTAACCTGTGGTGCGCTTCCTGCAACATGCGATACGTCTTTCCAACACCCGCACTCATGCCAATGTAGATCTTCAGCTTTCCACGAAGATCTGCCTGTGCCAGCTTTAGAAATTGCGCAACCCTTTTTTCCCTATCGTTTATTTCATTTTCCATCAGAATGTCAAAGCAAATGATGTCGTAATGGCCGTATTGTTATTCACAGGGTGGCTTCCTTTACTAAATATCTTGTCTTTACTATACAATGCCCTAATTTCAGTCCGCCATAAAAAGTTACTGTTAATTATTCTATCCACATCTAGCGAAGCTCCAACGGTTTTGAATCCATTGCTTACTGGCGTTAAAATAATTACTTTCATTGCATCGGAATAATATTCACCTCTTAAGGCTACAGCCCAGGTATTGTTTGGAGCGAACCGCAAAACGCAAGCTGTACCGTGCCAGGTGTTATACCTGCTGCTTTCCTTTGCTTTTTGCTCCTGTCCAACATCCACATCAAAAATAATCCCCCACTTGTCATTGAACCGGACAATAGCATACAGGTTATGAAAAAACCTCCACTTCCTTACACTGTCTGGTTTATCAGTTCCTAAAAAGGTGCTGTAATTGAGTGTTATTTTAGCGGAAGGCTTGGATTGCACCTGTGTGCCCCAACTCATTAAGGAGTTGCCGGGCACCCGCTGGATCCTTTGCCAACCATTGAGAGCAAGAGCACTCAGCAGCCATTTGCTATCCCTGGTTATATAGGTGATTTTAACCCCGCTTTCAAAATAAGGCGTATTATCTGCTATGATGCTCCTGGTGAGCACCCAGTTTTCAGAAGAATGAGCTGATTCAAAGCCAATATGTGAAGGCAAAATCCCAGCGTCCACCCAAAGGCTTTTATTTTTTGAAATATTTACTCCCACATCTGCTTCATAAATATTTTTCAATACACCAGGTTCGGCAGCATAATTAGCGTTCATATATGTACCGGCGGCCAGTGCAATGCTGGCTCTTGTTCTTTCGGTACTGTAGCCTGCTTTTAGATAGGCGAGATTAATATTTAATTCATTATGCCGGTTGTAACTATAAAAGAAGGCCGGACGACGGTTGTCTACAGGTCTATTAAAATCATAACTGTAATACGCTTCTGCAAAACCACTGAAGCGCAATAGATTTGTTTTTTCTTTGGTGGAATCCTGCGCTACTGAAACCATGCTGGCTACTAAGGCAAGGCTTACCAAAACCTTTACTTTACCCATAGTTATTTCAAATCATCCAGGTCAATATTTAATTTCAGCACGTTAACCTTCTTTGTTCCAAACAAACCGAGTAAGGGATTTTCTACGTGCCGTTCTATTAAAGCCTTAATTTTTTCTCTCGGGATATGTCTTGCTGTCGCAATTCTCAGTGCCTGAACATAGGCTCCCTGCACTGAAATATGTGGATCTAACCCTGATCCCGAAGCTGTGACCAGATCAGAAGGAATTTGCTGTTTCTGAATGCCTGGGTTATGAACAAGAAAGCTGTCGATCCTGGCCTTGACTTGCGCTAAGTAATCCGGATTTGAAGGCCCTTTGTTACTGCCCCCTGAAGCGGCCGCATTATAATCAACTGCGGAAGGGCGGGTGCAGAAATATTTATCATCACTAAACTTTTGACCTAACAGCTTCCAGCCTACCACCTTATTGTTTACTACAACAATTTCTCCTTTTCCTTTGCCTGGTGCAACCTGGGCAACCAACCAAATGATCAAAGAGTAAACACCCATAAAGAATACCATACAAACCAGAGTCAACCGTATGGCAGGCAAAATATTTTGTTTCATTGTTTTCGATTTTAGATTTTAAAACCAGATGGACACCAACAGATCAATGAGTTTGATGCCGATGAAAGGAACCAACACGCCACCCCCTCCATAGATCAACAAATTGCGGCGTAGCAAGGCACTTGCCCCAATGGGTTTATAGGCTACCCCTCTCAATGCCAATGGAATTAACAAGGGGATGATGATCGCATTGAAAAGCACAGCTGAAAGAATAGCGCTTTCCGGACTGTGGAGTTTCATAATGTTCAATGCCTGCAGGGCTGGAATAGAAGCAATGAAAAGCGCCGGAACAATGGCAAAGTATTTTGCTATATCATTAGCAATGGAAAAGGTGGTTAATGTACCTCTGGTCATTAACAATTGCTTTCCTATTTCCACTATTTCAATCAGTTTGGTAGGATCATTTTCTAAATCAACCATATTGCTGGCCTCTTTAGCAGCTTGTGTCCCGCTGTTCATAGCAACGGCTACATCTGCCTGTGCCAGGGCAGGCGCATCATTGGTTCCGTCACCCATCATGGCGACAAGTTTGCCGCCTTGCTGCTCTTTTCGGATGTAATTCAGCTTGTCTTCAGGCCTTGCTTCCGCGATAAAATCAGCCACACCGGCTTTTTCTGCAATGTATTTTGCTGTAAGCGGATTATCTCCGGTAACCATCACGGTTTTTACACCCATTTTATGTAAGCGTTCAAACCGTTCCTGTATTCCTGGTTTTATAATGTCCTGTAATTCAATAACACCTTTTGCTTCATTATTTACGGCAACCACTAAGGGGGTTCCGCCGTTTTGTGCGATAAGCTTCACCATTTCCTCGGTTTCCGGAGGAACAACATTTCCATTTTTTACTACTATATTCCAGATAGCATCAAAGGCCCCTTTACGGATCTTTGTTCCATCGGGAAGATCCACGCCGCTGCTTCTTGTTTCAGCAGTGAAGTGAATAAAACGCATACCGGTTTTGCCTGCAACCGGCTTTACCAGTTTTGTATTTCCCAGTTCAACAATGGATTTACCTTCAGGTGTTTCATCAGCCAAGGAGCTTACGACAACCATTTGAACAAACTCATTTTCATTCACCCCATAGGCTGGATAAAAATGGGTTGCTTTGCGGTTGCCAATGGTAATCGTCCCTGTTTTATCGAGTAAAATGGTATCAAGATCGCCTGCCGTTTCCACCGCCTTGCCACTTTTGGTAATTACGTTTGCTCTCAGTGCCCTGTCCATGCCTGCGATGCCAATGGCTGACAACAAGCCACCAATGGTGGTGGGTATCAGGCAGACAAATAAGGAAATTAATGAAGCAATACTGACCGGTGTGCTGGCATAATCCCCAAAGGGTTTCAGGGTAACACAAACAATGATGAACACAAGGGTAAATGCAGCTAACAAAATGGTCAGGGCAATTTCATTAGGCGTTTTTTGCCTTGAGGCCCCTTCCACCAGGGCAATCATTTTATCCAGGAAGGTTTCACCAGGTTCGGAAGTTACTTCTACTTTTATCCTATCCGACAAAACCTTTGTTCCTCCCGTCACAGAGGATTTATCCCCTCCTGCTTCACGAATGACCGGCGCGGATTCCCCGGTTATTGCCGATTCATCAATGGTCGCAATTCCTTCAACGATCGTCCCGTCCATCGGTATCACATCACCGGCCTCACAAAGAAACAGATCCCCTTTACGCAGTTGTGAGGAAGGAATGACCTGAACGTCATTTACATACCGTTCCCCCAAGGAAAAAGTTTTCTTTGCCGGCGTTTCTTCTCTTGCTTTTCGCAAACCATCCGCCTGCGCCTTTCCTCTTGCTTCAGCAATGGCTTCAGCAAAATTGGCAAAGAGTACTGTGATAAAAAGAACAGCCGTTATAAGAATATTATAGGTTAGACGGCCTTGAGACGTTTCACCAGCAGCAATCCAAACGCAAACGGCCATCATTACCAACGTACCGATCCACACGGTAAACATCACGGGGTTACGAACCTGCACCACCGGATTAAGTTTATTGAACGACTGTTTAACCGCTTCCTTTAACAGGTTTGATTCAAACAATTTATTTTTTCTTCTGTGTACTGACATGATCTATTTTATTTCATTCCGAAATGTTCAGCAATGGGCCCAAGGGTTAGTGCTGGAAAGAAGGATAAGGCAGCCACAATGAGTATTACACCAAACACCATGATGCCAAATGTGCCTGTATCTGTTCTTAAAGTGCCGGCGCTTTCCGGTATATATTTTTTCCTGGCAAGAATGCCGGCAATGGCCACAGGTCCGATTATGGGTAAGTATCTTGACAAAAGCATGACCAGGCCGCAAGCTATATTCCAGAAGGGCGTATTATCGCCTAACCCTTCAAACCCGCTTCCATTATTGGCTGCTGCAGAAGTAAACTCGTAGAGCATTTCGCTGTAACCATGGTTGCCGGGATTATTTAGCCACCCTGCATAGGCCGCAGGCTGGTGTGGATAGAGGTACGAAGACAATGCCGTTCCGCAAAGTATTAACAGTGGATGAAGCAAGGCTACCATGGAAGCAATCTTCATTTCTTTAGCTTCAATCTTCTTTCCTAGAAACTCGGGTGTCCGTCCTACCATCAACCCACTGATGAAAACAGTTATGATGATGAAAATGTAAAAGTTGAGGTAACCCACTCCCACGCCTCCATAAAATGAGTTGACCATCATGCCTACTAAAGCACTCATACCGGCAAGAGGTGTAAAGCTATCCTGCATCGAGTTGACCGATCCGTTTGAGGTGACGGTAGTGGTAACCGACCAATAGGCCGACGCAGCCGGACCAAAACGAACTTCTTTTCCTTCCATGCTTCCCAGGGGTTGTGCAATACCCATTTTCGCAATCATCGGGTTGCCATGCATTTCATGATACACAGAATTAAAGAGCAACAGCAAATAACCCATGGTCATCACACCAAAAACCATCCAGGCAAACCTTTTTCTTTTAATGCTGTAGCCTAAGGCGAATACCATTGCAACAGGAATTAGCAGGACCGAGACATTTTCAACAATATTGGTGAGATAATCAGGATTCTCTAAGGGATGTGCTGAGTTTGAACCATAATAACCACCACCATTGGTTCCCAATTGCTTGATAGCCACCATGGCGGCCGCAGGGCCACGGCTTACCTGCACGGTATCGCCCTGGAGCGAAATGTACTGTGTCCTGCCTTCAAAATTCATGGGTGTTCCGTTGAAGACAAGGATCAGGGCCACTACAACAGCAAGCGGCAATAACACCCTTGTGCATGATTTGATAAAGTAGTTATAGAAATTCCCGAGGTTTTCCGTTGTCCCTTCCTTCATGGCCATAAACACTACGGCACATGCTGCCATACCTGTTCCTGCACTGATGAACTGAAACAGCATCAGTGTTAACTGACCAAGATAGGATACACCTGTTTCTCCGGCATAATGTTGCAGATTGGTATTGCTGACAAAACTTGTGGTTGTATTAAAAGCAAGATCGGAAGACATGGAGGGATTGCCATCCGGATTGAGCGGTAGCCAACCCATATTCATTAATATGAGCATGGAAAAAACGAACCAAACAATATTAATGGTAAGCAAGGCTACCAAATGCTGTTTCCAGTTCATTTGCTTTGCCGGATCGGTTCCCCCCAATTTGAAAAACAGTTGATCGAGCGGGCTTACTATTCTATCAGACCATGTGCTTTCGCCTTCATACACTTTACCAATGAACCTGCCTAATGGTATAGCCAACGCTACGGTAAGTACATATATAAAGAGGATTCCGAGTATTTCTGTGGTCATATTTTTTGTGATTACATCGTGTTTAGAATTTTTCCGGTTTTATTAGTACATAGCACAGGTACATAAACACCAGTATTGCGATCATTAAGAGTAGTGTCATCGTTTACAGGTTTTCAAAAAAATCGATTGATTTAAAAAATAACCAGAAGCAAACCAGCCCGGTGAGAAATAATAAGATCGTCATCATATCTATATTTTGAATTCATAATAAGCCACCCAGGACAGAGCCATAAGGATCAGAGCTATTGCCAGAACGATGATAAACTGCTTCAGTCCCGGCGCTTCGTCTCCATAAAGACCATATTGTATGTTTTTTTTACTTGCCATTTTAAAAACATTAACCTGTTAAAAACATTTTCAAACAACATCCATTACCATCCGGACTGCTGATTGTCCCCATCAAAACCACTGATGGGTTATAGGTTTTGTTTTTTTAAATGATAAAAATCCGCCGGCATCGAAAAGGCATACCTGGATCCCAGGACTACCGCAACAAGTACCCGTACGTTTCCTTTCATCCTGATGGCATTTACCTAACAAGAATGCCAAATGGAATGCCCATTTCTTTTTTAGGAAAATCAATTGCTGAAAGCCTTGACAGGAAAGGATTTAAAGGCTTATTGGAAGAGACGCTTTTACAAGAACAAAATAAAAACCCTTTCAAAATGAAAGGGCCGATTTTCAAAATGAAAGGTTTTGTTTATTTAGGGAGGCCATATTCCTCCATCTTTCTGTAAAGAGTTGTAAGACCAATACCCAGGCATTCGGCGGCTTTTGTTTTGTTGCCCCTTGTATGCAGCAAGACCTTTTCAATGTGGTTCTTTTCGACGCTGGCCAATGTCAGGTTATTAGGGGCATCAGCATTGTGCTTTTGAATTTCATAAGGCAATTGTTCCGGCATTATGGTGTTACCGTCTGCTAATACGACGGCTCTTTCCATCACGTTTCGCAGCTCTCTTATGTTTCCCCTCCAGGTGTGTTGCGACAAAAGTTGCAAAGCTTCTTTGCTTATATGCAAAACAGGCTTATCCTCTTTAATAGCATACTTTGATAAAAAATAACCGGCGAGTACCGGCAGGTCTTCCACCCGTTCTTTCAGTGACGGGAGCCGGATACTAAATACATTTAATCGATAAAATAAATCTTCCCTGAATCCACCTGCCTCTATACTTTTTTCGAGGTTATGGTTTGTGGCGGCAATAATGCGGACATCAACTTTCGTAGTTTTTGTATCGCCCAACTTAATAAACTCGCCATTTTCCAAAACCCGCAACAACTTAACCTGTAGATCTGTATTCATGTCTCCAATTTCATCCAGGAAAAGCGTTCCTTCATGTGCCAGTTCAATCAATCCTTTTTTGTCCTTTATGGCACCGGTATAAGCACCTGCTTTATGACCAAAAAGTTCGCCTTCCAGTAGTTCTTTTGTAAAGGCACTGCAATTGATGGCGATGAACGGCTTTGCAGACCGTTTGCTTTCAGCATGAATGGCATTGGCAAAAACTTCTTTTCCCGTCCCGGTTTCGCCTAGAAGAAGAACTGAAGAATCAGTGGGGGCTATTTTCCGGGCAAGCAAAATTGTTTCTTTAATAACAGCGCTGTTGCCAATAATATCATTAAAACCATGTGTGCCCCTTTGTTTGATCCGGATAGCAGATGCTTTCTGTTTATTTACCTTATCCATGGCCTGGTACAGCAGGGGCAAAATGCGGTCGTTATCATTCCCCTTGGTTATGTAATCAAAGCCACCGTTTTTTATGGCCTGCACACCGTCGGGAATATTTCCATAGGCGGTGAGAAGAATGATTTCGCTTTGGGGATATTTAGCTTTGGCTTCTTTCACAAAATCAACTCCATTCCCATCCGGCAGTTTTACATCGCAAAGAATCACGTCAATTGGCTTTCTTTTTAATACTTCAAAGCCCCCTCTAAGCGTGGCAGCTTCCTCGACCTTGAATCCTTCCAGGCCAATAATCCGGCCCAAAAGTTTTCGCAAGGGTTCTTCATCATCTATTATAAGAATATTTCCCTGCATATGGAGACAAAGCTAAAATAACAGCGCTACATGGAATGTATATCTTTAAAGCCACATGGCAGTGGTCGTAATAGCTGTTTCCCAGATCCTGTGCAGAAAATGACAAATTAATCCGGATATAAAAGATACTTTGCCCGTACAGCCTTAAACTTTTGTAAGCCCGGCTCCCAGCTTTTTCTGATGTCAGCTTCAGGTACGCCCGCTATGATCTGCTTTCTAAGTTGATCTGTACCTATCCGCAAATCAAAGGGAGATACACCTGTGCCAGCTCTTTCCGGACTAAAGAAATGGGCTTTGTCAGGATAAGCATTATATAGTTCAATCAACCATGATAAATTGATCTGACGGCTCTTGCGTAAATTGCTGATATCATAGTTACGAAGGTCGAGACCATAACATACCGAGTCTTTGTGGTTTGGCCGCTCACTCATTCCGGGAATACCGACGGGTTTGTATGAAAATGAATACCTGCCCTGCAATGCCGGCGCTCCCAAAATAGTAAAGGGCATATACGTTCCCCGGCCTTCATTGATCGCTGTTCCTTCAAACATACATAAGCTCGGGAAAAGCATCACAGCCTGCTGCGTATTTAAATTCGGTGAGGGATGTACCGGTAGTACGTAAGGCATGTCATGATTGTAATTGGCAACTTTTATAATATTTATTTTGCATTGCTTTTTAAGATATCCTTCACCGTTAAGGTATTGTGCAAATTCTCCGATTGTCATGCCATGGGTCATCGGCGTATAGTGTATGCCGATGGCCGATTTAAATTTATCATCAGTCATTACCGGCCCATCTACTACATATGCGTTCGGATTGGGCCGGTCAAGAATCAGCAGTTCTTTGTTGTTTTCTGCACAGGCTTCCATCACATACTCAAGCGTATTGATATTGGTATAGTAGCGGCAGCCCACATCCTGAATGTCAAAGACCATAAGGTCGATATCCGCCAGCTGTTCCTTTGTTGGTTTTTCGTTTTTGCCATATAAAGAGATGATTGGGATGCCGGTTTTAGCATCTTTCTCATCATTCACCACAGCTCCATTACTGGCATTACCTCTAAAACCATGCTCGGGTCCAAACACTTTTACAATATTAATTCCAAGGCTCACTAAACTGTCCACACTGCTTTTCTTGCCGATCATGGAACTCTGATTGGCAACCAGGCCAATTCGTTTTCCTTTTAGATAAGGCAAATATTTTTCAGTCTGGTCGGCACCTGTAATAATTCCCCGCTGATTGGATGTGCTTTGGTTTGCCGATGCAATTTGTGTGGTACATCTACTATTGCTGATTCCCAGAAGCGTTAAAAATAGTACAGAAGTAAATCTCATCATTTTTAGAAGGCTTATAATTTCTTTATCCTTTATTAGTGCTATACAGGATGTTTCCAGGCCACAAGAGCTAAATTAGTATATTGGGCTAAAGTATTATAAATATTGCGGGTTGTATACTAATTAACAAAAGTTGCCAGATAAAAATACGTTGTTATTTCTGCCAGGAAAGGGAAAGTTGTAATCGAAATAAAGAATGATGAATCCAAGAACCTGACGGCAGGTTGTCTGAAATATACGCAGGTATGTGTGTGTAACGGTGGGTATGCGCCCAGGCTTGCCACTAATGGTAAACGTATTGCTGTCAGTGCAGGTATTAATTGTACTTCAGGCTCACTATTGTACAACTGCTACTGATGTTAGCGCACGTGTATAATTAGTCTATCATTTGCCTCAATTGTATCCGTTGTCAACACGTCTTTTGGATAGACTTCCTTTTCAAACCGGTACTCCTTATTGCCCAAATGAATAGAAACATCGCGGAAGTGATGGTCATCCTTATAGTTGGTGTAGATGGCTGTTCGAAGTGCCAGCAAATCAGCAAGGCTTGGATCAAAAGAAAGCATTGGTAAGCTCAATGAAGCATAGGTGTACTCACCCTCTGTATTGATCGAGAATTGAGCTTTGCTTAGAGAAAAAAACGGCTGGGTGGCGATTATGCTTTCATTTAAGAGAAGAAAAATGCCATGAGTAAAGTCCTTGCCTTGGTAATCATAGGTGCTCCAGCTTCCAACTTCCCTGCCTGATTGGTAGGTCATCTTTTCTGCAACACTTCCATTTTCAAATCTCCGGATGACCGTACCCTCGACGAGTTTGTTGGTGCCTTTGTAATAAGTTACTCCATCTTCACGCTCCTCAATGCTAGTGATGTCGGTTGAACAACAACTCAAAAAAATAAGTAGGTAAGTGAAGAAAAGAAGTCTCATCGAATGTGCGCTAACACTAAAATAGCCGACCTCTTCCATTTGGGCAAGAAAAATAACCCCTTGTGTTTTCCAACTAGGCTGTTCGCTTTTTCCAGTTATTGTACTAAGCGGAGAGCCCGGAATTCCTTCTACGCCTGTTCTCTTATCTCCTCTCCTTTTAGAATCTTTGGAATCTGCAAACGGAAAATAAGAAATCCAATTTCGTTTATTCATTCCCAGGGTCTTACCACAAGGCTCCGCGCATTGCTATTAGTGAAGACCACGGGAAGACGTGAGTATGCTTAGGTGCAAACCAACAAACCAAGCAAAGCCTTTTTCTTTTGGTTTTTGAACGTACGGATAGCAGACTCCAACACATATAAAATGTTAATAGCAGATAGAACGGCAACCAAAAGAAAATACAACGCATACTTTTGCAATGCATCACAATAAGACTAAACAAATAGCAACAAGCATTTACTAATTATGAATGACCAGATCACAAAACCATCAACAAGAGCAATAGGGATTTTTGCCGTTGCCATGATGGCTGTGTTGATCTTATTCTCATCATGCACTGGACGTAAATCTTTCCAGGCGTTTTTTGAAATACCTGTTGCAAAGCCGCCTAGTTTAAATAAAGCAACAGTAAGCAATGGCAACATCTGCAACACTGCCGTTACTGAAAGTAAAGCAGTCAGCAACTTTGCGTGTCCTTCCGTTGATGCAGCTATTTTTATTCTTTATAACATATCGCCACAGTTACCACCATTCATTTTTGGCAATACAATTCCTGTATTATCCGGATGTAAGGCTACTGATCAACTCCCCTATTATATACTATACAAACAGATGAAGGTATTTAGCTAAAAGTGGTTGTTTACTTTTTGCAAAATGCATCTTCTTTCATATTGGTTTTACCGCCATGTAGTATTTACATTATTGCCTTGTTCTAAAACCTGGCAATGTCACCTTCATCTGTATAAAAATGACTGGAACAACTTTCAAGCCGGTTAACCCGGCATCATATAATCTTGCAGGCGTATTTACTTTTTCACTACGTCTTGTTGTTGGATGGACCTACTTCTCTGCATTCTGGCGCAGGTTAGTTTTAGAGAACAAATTAGATCCTGAAACAGCAGGATACATAGGTGAAAAGTTCAATTACTTTTTACCTAATGCTTTAGGCATCAAACCAATCATAGAACATCTTGTAATCCATCCCGATCAGCTGTGGTGGGCAATGGCCGCTTTTACTATAGTGGAAGGCATAGTAGGCCTGTTATTTATGCTGGGACTTTTTACACGCCTGATGAGTATAGGTGTGTTTGGTCTGGCCATGGGTATTTTGCTGGGCGCAGGCTGGTTAGGAACCACGTGCTTAGATGAATGGCAGATAGGAATATTGGGCATAGCAGCGGGTTTTACAATCTTCTTATCGGGCAGCGGTAAGTATTCATTAGACAACTGGTTAACTTCAAAGGAGTGTTCATTTACTAATACCAGGTGGTTTAGCTGGTTCGGTTCCGGTGCATTGCCTGTTCATCCAAAGTCTTTGCATAAATTGGTGTTTTGGGGTTCTGCCTTCATTCTCTTTATCACCCTTTTCACCAACCAATACTTTCATGGTGGTGTATGGGGAACATTGCATAACAAGTCAGTAAAACCAAACATTGAGATCACCGATGCCACCATCGCGCATGAGCAGCTAAGGTTTACTGTTTACAGGGTGGAAGGTGCAGATGTGTATGGTTCTTTTTTGATCGGTGTAACCTTAACCGATGACAGAGGTGAAGTTATACTTTTGAAAAATGGCAGTGAGCTTTCACGTACTGACAAAACCAATATAGATAATAAGTATGTGGCTAAAGTAAAGCCGGGTAAACACAGCCTGGTTATACCACTTGGCAGCAAAGCGGATTTAACTTTCAGGGAACAAACACTTGCGGACCTTCCTCGTGGCAGCTATCAACTTACATTGACAGACATCAGCGGAATTACGTGGAATGACACTATAAACATTAAATAAACAAAGCCATGAAATCTTCTTTTAAATATTTTATGATGCTAACTGTAATCCTCATCTGGACTACAGTTTTAAAAGCACAAACCATGCAAACAAGTAAGACGGGACATAAGGTAGTTGTCCAGCTTTCGAACAACGATACACTCGTACACAAATCGCTTATCAGGCAATTAAATAATATTTTGAATGCTTTTGAAACGGTAAGCATTGAAGTGGTGGTGCATGGACCGGGGATAGATATGATGATGAGAAATGCACCCTATGAAAACAACCTGCACCTGTTAAGCGGGAAAGGAATCAGGTTTTTGGCTTGTCAAAATACGATGAACGAAAAAAAATAAAGGTCGAAGATCTGAATGATGTTACTAAGGTTATTCCTGCAGGCATTGCACATATCATTATCCGGCAAAGTGAAGGCTGGAGTTATATAAAAGCAGGGTTTTAGAAGCCAGGCAGAGAGGGTAACAGAGTTCATCCTGCTTCCGAGGTTGTTTCTGTATCACCGTCTAAAAAAAGAACTATACTTGATTTCAAGCCACGCACAACATTTCGTTTTTGTTTTTTTTGGGACACTACAGGGAGCAGGGCTTATGAAACCCGCCCGATCATTGACGTTTGCAAATGGATGGATGACCAAACATGGTGAAATTGTTTTGCACGCATCTTTATTTTTTCTTCTTACTTCTTAGCAACCAAATTTCAAAAGATTGGTATTCCTTGTTCTTTTTTGTGAGATTTTAGTTAGTCAAAATCAGTAAGATGTTTTTACATTAGTTTTTTAGTTGAAAGAATAATAAAAAAGGCTGTTCCAAATTCTTTTTGGAACAGCCTTTTTTCACTGTTTCCTGATCAATTACTTAACAAAATCAGGGTCTTGGTAGGCTGGGTTAGGATAGTTATAGACTCCCTTTCCATTTGCTGTTCCCATCCTGCCTTTGTCGAGGTATTCACTTTTCAGCCAGCCGGCAACCTTAGCAGATACTTCATCACCTGCTTGTCCCCAAGCTTTGTATAAGTTATATGGGGTGTTGGGCCCGATAATATCCAGAAAGGCGAACGGACCAAGCGGGGCGCCTGTTGAAATCATCCACGTTTTATCCACAACCTGCGGTTCGGTAATGCCGTCGACAGCCAATTGCATAGCCGCTTTGAGATGTGGGACCAGAAGCGTGTTTAAAACATAGCCGGGTTGCTCTTTGTGAAGCGGGATGGGAACCATCGCAATCGCTTTGGCAAACTCAATCACTTCATCAAATACTTCCAGGGAAGTTCTCTCATGCTTCATGATCTCAGCAATATTGAGTTTCCAGATCTCGTTTGCAAAGTGTAAATGCAAATATTTCTCCGGACGGCCTGTAAACTCCACCAGCTGACTCGGGACCATGGTCGATGAATTGGAAGCGAAAATTGTTTTCTCCTCAGCGACCTTTGCTAATTTTATATAAAAATCCTTTTTAACGTCAATCAACTCAGGTACCGCTTCAATCAACAGATCAGCGTTTTCTACCGCTTTTGCAAGATCCGTATATAACGTTATCCGGTTAAATGCGGCTTCAACCTCCTCTTTGGTACCGTATTTATCAGCCTTATAACGTTCCATCAGAACCTTAAATCTTTCCTTCGCTTTCTCCAATGCTTCATCGTTGATATCATAGGCTGAAACTTCAAAACCTTTAAATGCCGTTTGGAAAGCAATTTGACTGCCCAGTACTCCGGTTCCGGCAACTGTTACATGTTTAATTTTCATAATTCTGATTTTTTTAAGTTAACTGTTAATATTCCCTTTCATCATCGACTGATCAATTCCATGTTGCACTTCATATTGATTGTCCTCTATAAACTTTACAATCAATTTGATCTTCAAAAATACCCAGCTTCCACAGGGGAATAAATGTGAAAAGTCAAGAAATAAGATTGATAATTGTCAATGGAAGAGAATAACAAAATACTAAGTGATGGAGTCGCCCTTAGCCTCAATAATGCACGCTAATTGCAATTGTGATGATCTAAAATCGGTCTACCTTAAAAACACCTAATGTTATTTTGGGGATTAGCAGAAGTCATTTTTAACTTTTTTTGCGGGGCCAAGTGTCGTAATAGAACTGCTGCTAACGAACACGGCTTTGTGCGCGGATTGGGAAAAATTGGCGGGCTGGACCAGGTAGAATACATCATAACCAACAGCAGTATTCCGTCGGGCACTTACCGCCAATTGGAAGAAAATGGAATAAAAGTAATAATTGCAGATAAGCCTAACCGATAAGCTTTTTAGCTGTTTGAACAACTTAACGGCGGCGAGTGTTTTACTTCTTTTTATTCACCAGAAGTACATTCGCCACCGTTCGTTCACCGGAACGATCCCACTTTTCCGAAGCGGGGAAATTATCCAGGTCCATACCCGGCTTAAAGTTTTTTGATTGCTCCATCACAGGATTATCGGACGGATGATTGATGATGCCGCCTTCAGCTAACCCCTTCACCCACATGGTGGTAGAACCTCCGCCGTCAAGATTCAACGCCTCCTTTGCATCCATCCATTTTAAAAAAGCGGCCAGTTCCTGCAAACTCATTCCGGCAGCCTTTTCGTTTCTTCCATCAACGGTTACAAAAAGTATCCGGTTACCTTTCAGGGCAACAGCGGTACGGGGGTGCCGCCTAACGTAAAAAGGAACCGTATCCATTGACGCTACCCGATGATCTTCCACCAACAGCGGACCTGTTACCATCACATCCTCGCCCTGCAGTTGCTGCTCCCACTTCTCAGAGCCGTCCCATTGGGCAATGCGCACTTTTTTTCCTTCAATGATGATAGCCGACTTTTGATGAAGTGCTCTTTTGTTGCTTTTGGGCAGCCGGGTTTCATTCACCACCTCTCCATCAATCCGGATATAATCCACCGAACCACCATTTTTCATATCAAAGAAAGTTCCGTTGATACCGGCCAACGCTTCATACTCCGCTCCAAAATCACTGGTCAGCTTTCTTCCATGCGGTTCGGCTGCGACATCAATTTTGTTCCTGCCATTCAACTTGATCTCCAGAATATTAATATTCTGACTGGAACCAAATAAGGACTTATCAAACCAATAATGCTTTAACCAAATGCCTTTGCTCAACTTTTTCGTATTCCACTTTGCCCTTACCACTGCCAAAGAATCCGACTGGGCTTTAGTGTGCAGGGTGGCCGGGAACAAGACAAGAAATAAAAATGTGATCCGATAAAAAGACGACCTATGTTTTTTCATAAACAGCTTTTCACAATATTTAAGGTTATACAAATAAATGACTGAAAGGTATGGTGTAAGGTCAATGATCAAGGTTACTTAAAGATTTCACGGAGCGGCTTACCGATAGAGCCGCTGGGTTCCTGTACACGAAGCAAGGCAGCCAGGGTAGGTGCTATATCGGTCATGTGAACCGGCTCGTTGCTCTTGCCTTGCCTGATTCCCCAGCCCATCCATAACAGTGGAATATGCGAGTCGTAGGGATTCCAGGCTGTATGTCCCGAACCCGTAGCAACAGTACCACCATACATAGAAGGATTGGTTATGATCGTTAACGCCCCGCTCCGCTCCCGGTTGTAGCCGTTAATGACCCTTTCTTTAATCATGGCAGGAACGGCAGTATTGGCCAGATCTTTCAAATCCACTACCCAAGCAATTTCTTTTTTCCCTTCCAGAAAATCTTTACAGTCTTTTCGAATGGCTGCTTCATCCAGCGGAGCCGCTTTAATAAGAGTGTAATTTAAGTGTACCTGGTTGTTCATGAAGCTGCGAACAATTTTATCCTGACCATATTTGCTTTTGAGCAGGGCGTTGAGTTCTTTCAAGTATCCATTGGTATTCCAAAGACCGGCGGGTATTTTATGGTCGGACAGGAAAGCTACGTTATTAGCTGCTGCATGATCAGCGGTGAGGAACACTGTGTAGGCACCGGCGCCAACTTTTGCATCAAGGTATTGAAGAAACGCTGCCAGGTCACGATCCAGTCGTAGATATGTATCCTCTACCTCAATGGAGTTCACACCAAACTGGTGACCAATGTAATCTGTGGATGAAAAGCTTACTGTAAGCATATCCGTGATCGCATCTTTACCCAATTGCTCATTTTCAATGGCAGCCATGGCCATGTCAATTGTCAGGGTATTGCCATAAGGCGTTGAGCGGATAAGACCAGCTCCCTGGTCCATCAATTGAGAAGTGTTCACAGGGAAAGAAGCGCTATTGGTTCCCTTATATTTACCTTCATACGGATTTTCATCCGGCGTGCTTTGCACATAGGTTTCAATTGGATACAGTGTATTCCAATTCTGTCGCAGGTATTTCAACGGCAGCTTTTGGTCGTTGAACCGGTTTACCCATTGTGGTAAGTCCTTTAGATAAAACGTACTGCTGATAAAGTTTCCTGAGGCGTCGTCAAACCAGTAAGCCGCATCGGCCGCATGGCCTGCCGGTAAAATGCTGCCCCTGTCCTTTAATGCTACCCCAATGACTTTTGAGTGAAAGTTCGTCGCAAGTTTTAATTCATCGGCGATGGTGGAAGCCTTCAGGTTCGCCGGAGACATATGGCCTGCAACGGATGAACTGCCTACCGTTTGCACGGTTGAATCTTCCGTACAATACATGATCTGCCCGGATTTTTGAACCATAAAATTATTTCCGGTGATACCATGAATAGCCGGCACAGAACCGGTGTACACGGTACTGTGACCAATAGCGGTGTGTGTTGGTACATAATCTATGTAGGTGTTCTCACAAGAAAATCCTTCCCGGAGCAGGTGTTTGAAACCGCCAGTACCATACCGGTCATAATAGCGGTACAAATAATCCCACCGCATCTGGTCTACCACAATGCCAACCACTAATTTGGGTCGCTCAAGCACCTGTGGCTTCGTGTTTTTCAACTGGGCTGAGGCTTGTCCTAGGCATACGAACAAGGACAACACAAAAACTGCATTTTTTTTCATCAATAACGGATTTACCAATGTTGATCAGAATTTATTTTTGGGATCAGGATGAAGCTTTCTGCCGGCCGTTGCCCGTAGTGGTCAAATTTTTTATTGTCACTTGGGTAATTAACCACACCGTTGACGTTGGCGTCACTAATCCACATGGTAGTAGAGCCGCCTCCATCGAGGTTCAAAGCCGACTTTGGACAAAAATAACGAGTAATGAACTCAGTAAGTTCACGGGCACTCATTCCTGCGGCCTTTTTATGACGTCCATCCACGGTAATCAGCAACAGGTGATGATTCTTTGTGATAGCAATGGCTGTACGAGGATGCCGCAGGCCCTGGTGCCTGTCGGGATGTTCATAATGCAGTTTACTTAAAACAGAATCCGGCGATTTCACAAACTGCATCCCCACGGGCTGGTAATTGTAGATCAGAACCGGTGCGCCCGTTAGGATATTCGCCTCCCTGCTATTATGAAGTTTTTTTACATCGGTATAATCAATTTCAAATACCTTTTCATCACGGG
The DNA here is from genome assembly GCA_966095395.1 of uncultured bacterium. Classification (GTDB taxonomy): domain Bacteria; phylum Bacteroidota; class Bacteroidia; order Chitinophagales; family Chitinophagaceae; genus Flavisolibacter. The sequence continues at coordinate 61,335 of CBHTSW010000010.1, forward strand.
AAAAAGAAAAATGACCCTGGCTCTTCCAAAAGTACAAACTGGTATCTGCCACTTCTATCTGCGACAACACCTTACCATCCGCCTTGACAAAATTGTAGCTTTTGCCACCCGGCTTGTCAAAATACGTACCGTTGATGCCGGCTACAATGTCCGGGTATTCCTGACATACAGAGGACAAGGAATCTAATGGGTCATCAAAACCAACGATAACCTTTTTGTCTTTGGAGGCCGGATCAAACTCCAGCACGTTTACGACCTGAAAAGCTTTTTGCGGTTCATACCACGCGTTGTACTGGTAATGGATCATGTCTGCAGACAAAGTATCCAATACCCAGCCTGTCGAGTCGGCTAAAAGGCGATTTGACAACACCCGGTGGTTCAATGTTCTGCCTGTGGCACAGGCTATCAGCGCAACTGCTGGTAAGATGACATAAAAAATGGCACACAATGATTTCATAATCCTATCTACTTTACATGGTATGCGTTCAACAAATTCTTTCCATCAATTTAACGCCGTTTCACCTTGCGAATCCTATTGTTTCCCAGGTCAGCCACATAAACAACTCCATTTGCATCCACCGCCACATCTGTAGGGCTTTTGAACTGGGCGGCGACGCCTGCTCCATCGGAAAAGCCAGAAGAAGTTCCGGCCAGTGTACTAACCGTGCCTTGTGCCGATACCTTTCTGATCTTATTGTTATTCAGATCGGCTATGATCAGAGACCCATCTGTTGAAACGGCAATTCCATAAGGATCTGCAAAGCGGGCACTGGCTGCAGGACCATCCAGGTAACCGGTGGTTCCGGTTCCTGCCATTGTGGTTACCACGCCTTCAGGGGTGATTTTGCGGATCTTGTGATTCAGCCGGTCAGCCACCCAAATATTGCCGTCTGCATCCACATCCAGCCCGGAGGGATTCCGGAACTGGGCAGCCGTACCCATACCATCCGCACTGCCAATGGTACCGGCCCCGGCCAGTGTATTTACCGTGCCATCTGTAGCAATTTTCCGGATGCGGTGGTTAAGGTTATCTGCTACATAAATGTTGCCGGCGGCATCAACAGCTACATCCAGCGGTTGATTAAACTTGGCCCCGTCTCCCGGACCATCTGCAAAACCCGCTACACCCGTTCCGGCGATAGTGGTAACCACACCGGCCGGTGTGATCTTGCGAATACGGTGATTGTCCCGGTCTGCCAGGATTATATTTCCCTGAGGATCAACAGCCGATTTCCAAGGAAAGTTAAGTTGGGCGGCACTGCCGGTGCCATCAGCAAAGGCTGCGGTCCCTGATCCGGCCACAAAGCTTACGGTACCATCGGATGCTATTTTACGAAGAAGGTTGTTTCCCCGGTCCACCACATAGAGATTGCCCTGACCATCCAGGGCTACACCTTCCGGACTACTAAAAGTGGCTGTTTCGCCCGGACCGTCTGTTTTTCCAGCTACTCCTGTGCCGGCCAGGGTAGTTACAAGGTATTCTTCAGGCGGTGCTACGTACGAAAATATTGGGCCTTCCAATTGCTGTTCACCAATGGATAGCGTAATCTTTCCAGTAGTACCGTTCTGCGGCGACACCACCTGGAGCTTTCCTTTGGAGGCTTCAATCACCGTGGCTTCAATGCCATTGAAGCGAACGATATTTTCCGTCCGGTTCGAACTGAAATTGCGGCCATAGATCACCACAATGTCCTTGCCCTGACCGCTTTCAGGCGAAATGGACGTAATAACAGGCGCTGTGGGTGGAGGCACGACTTTGCTCTCCTTTTTACACGAAGCCATTACAAATAGACCAGCCAGAATAAGTAATCTTGAAAAAAAAGTAGTATATCGTTTCATTTCTTGAAAGATTGAATAAACTTTTCTTAGGAAAAGAAGAAAGATTGAATTTGTTAACAGGGTTATGGTATATTGGCAACCACTGCCCAACCATTGGCCACGGCCCGAGGCGCCCCATCGGAAGTGCGGTTCCGTACCTGCCAAACATCAGCCAGCGGATGGCGGATGACAAAGGTGGAGGAACCGCCGCCATCAAGGTTCAACGCTTCCAGCACGCCCAATGCCTTCATTAATTTTCCCAGGTCTTCGATGGTAATACCGTTGGAATAATCGAACCTGCGCCCGTCCACCACCATAAAATAAAGCACCTTGTCATTGGTGTATCCTACAGCCGTGCGGGGTTCCACATTCGGGTCCGTTTGGGGCTGCAATTTTCCCTCCTTCACCAATCGGTGGCGGCCCCCAAGGGCATGCAGCAATTCGTCTTTATGCAAGGGAAATTCTTCCTTGCTTCCTATCGTCAGCGCACCAGTCTTGTTCACTCCAAAATAAGACCAGGTATCGTTGATGACTGTCTTTACCAGTTCACCGTTAAGTATAACCGCGCTGCGGGGAATACCTGTATTGACATCAAAGAAATCGCTGTTCACAGCCGCCTGCACCCGTCGCCCAGGTGCATCCACCCACTTGATCATCTCAGGTACCGGCTGCATGGCAAAACCTTTACTGCCATAGGGTGTCAGCGGATGCAGTTTCAGATCAGCATTCTTCAGATCTACTTTCAGGATAAAGGCCCGCATCGTTAATCCATGCATGCCCAGAAAGTGCAGGTCGGTCTCTTCCACGCCGGGATAAACCTGGAAGGTTGTATCAGAAAACACAGTAGAGATCAGCCCCGAAGAATCCACCAGTTTTTGGGTCAGGGCTGTATAAGTGCGAGCAGGCGCCTGTTGTACAGGCTCTTTCTTACAACCGGCCACCACCATCAACAGGAGAAAGAAATAAACTCGGAATGTATGCAGTGTCATTTTAATCTTTTTGTTGGTTAGAAACGATTAATAATTCGGGTTTTGTTCTATCAGCTCATTAAGCACCAGTTCGGATTCGGGGATGGGAAGTTTTACCTGCTTGGGATCGAGGTTCAACTTTTGAATGGCTTTGCCCGTACGCACCAGGTCGTACCAGTAGTAGCCTTCGGCCAGGAATTCCCGCCTTCTTTCTTCCAGTATCAGATCCAGGTACTGGTCTTCGGTAGAAGGATTCACAGCACCAAGGCCTCTTACGGCCCGCAATTCGTTCAATCGGGATAGCCCGGCCAGGCCCTGGGCTTCTGCGCTGATCAGATACATCTCCGCCAAACGCACAACAATCACAGGATCGGTTCCTGTTTGTCCACTGGGATATTTGTTGACTACATTTAATCCGTTGTACGTGTCAATGGAATAGGCGCGACGAGTGTCGGTTGTGGCATATAAATTCATCACTTCGTCGGTTGGTTTGTACACGTAACTTCCTTTTTCGGGGTGGGAATAGGTATAAAACAGTGTACTGAGGGTAATGCTGGATTCTGCCGTCAGATTTTTAAAAGTGAAGATCACTTCTTTATTGGCCTGACTTCTGAAGATCTTGCTGAAGGCGTCCAGTTGAAAGTCTCCCGACTGAATCAAAGATTCTGCAAGAGCTGCAGCTTCCGATTTCTTTCCCTGGGCCAGTTTAACGCGAGCCATCAGTCCCTGCGCCGCTTCTTTGGAAACATAATAAAAATCGCCTTTGTTCCCGGCAGAGAATCCCGGCACTGTGGCAATGGCACTTTCCAGTTCTTCTTCAATAAAAGCCCAGACTTCCGCTTCTGAATCCCGGGGCAGTTTTTCCTGTGTGTTTTCACGAAGGATCGGCACACCGCCCCAACGGGTGAGCAGGTTGTAATAAATATAGCCCCTGAAAAAATGCCCCACGCCCAAGATCTCACTTTTTCTTTTGGAGTCCGGTAGTTTGGAAGCACCCTGTAAAAGACTGTTTACCTGGTAAAGAGCACGGAAATAACCATCCCAGGAATTGCCCATCAGGGCCTGCTCCGGCCGCAGGATACCGTTTATAAAAACATTGATATTGCCGGCACCTGTCTGGCTTGAATTGATCAGGTTCCCGCCAATCAGATCGAACATAATATATGATTCCCGCCCCGGAGCATTTTGCACTCTATTGTATGTACCGTTCAATAGCGCTTCAATGTCTTTCTCTGTCAGGTTATCGGTAGAAACCGCAGAGTGCGGATACAGATCCAGATTTTTCGTGCAGGACATGCACCCCAAAACACAACAAATAATGATATAGTTCAGAAATTTCATTGCAATCAGTTTTAAAGACTATAAACTAATGTTCAGGCCCAACAATAAGGTTCTTGGCTGTGGCAGGATCAGGTCATCCTGTCCCATAAACTTCGGATCGAGGTTGCCGTTCACCTCGGGGTCCAGGCCGGAGTAACGGGTCAGCAGGAATAGATTATCGCCCTGGAAATAAATACGGGCACGGCTAAGGCCCACCTGCGATAAAAGTTTCTGGGGGAAGTTATACCCTGCCGTTAGTGACCGCATTCGGAGGAAAGATCCGTCTTCCATCCACCGGGTAGAGTTCTGGGTATTCCATGTTTGACCATATACGGCGCGGGGCGTGGTGTTGCTAGTTCCAGGTCCGGTCCAGCGTTCTTTGGCCACACTCTCCAGGAAGGCATTGATGCCGTTGCCCAGTCTTTCTACCGATGTCCGCCAGGGTGCATAAATCTCCTGGCCCTGCTGGAAGGTGAGGAAGAAAGAGAGATCAAAGTTTTTGTATTCCAGCGTATTGCTCCAGCCTCCAAAAAAATCAGGATTGGAAGAACCTACGATCCGGCGGTCAAATACATCGATCTTATTGTCGCTGTTGATGTCTTCATAAATGACATCACCGGCACGGACGCCCTGGTTGTAAAAGGCTTGCGGAACGTCCTTGTCTTCCTGATAAATGCCCAGCATCTTGTACACGTAAATACCGCCGACTTCCTCTCCCACTTTCAACACCCGGTTGCTGCCAATGAGGATCTCATCATCGCCAATGAGGGAGGTAAGCTTGTTTTTGATAAAGGAGATATTGAGGTCCGATGTCCATTTGAAATTGCCGAAACTCAAATTGGCCTTACCGCCAATTTCCCAGCCCCAGTTGCGCATGGAACCCACATTGCTGGTGATCTGTGTAAAGCCGGTTGTGGAATGAATGGGCCGGTCATATAACAGGTTCTGCGTATTCTTTACAAAATAATCAGCTGTCAGGCTATACCGGCCATTGGCAAAAGAAATGTCAGTGCCGGCATCCAGTTGATTGGCCGTTTCCCAGGTAAGTTCCCGGTTGCCAAAATTGGTAATGGCAATCCCGCTTTGATTGTTGTAATTGTACCCGCCGCCGGTTAGTGCCTGGTAGTCGTAGTTGCCAATGCCGTCCTGGTTGCCTGTTGCCCCGTAGCTGGTTCTTAATTTCAGGTCAACAGAAGGTATAGGCCAGAAGTTTTCTTTGGAAAGGATCCAGCCTGCCGACACAGAAGGGAAATAACCAAAGCGGTGCTCCGGTGCAAAACGCGAAGAGCCGTCAGCCCTCATGGATAGCGTTAACAGATATTTGCGGTCCCAGCTAAGGTTGGCCCTTGAAAAATAAGAGACCAGTGCATTCTCGGATAAGCCCGTGGATGCATCTGCAATTTCAGCCGCCACCGAGTTTACATCAAAGGAAGGAGAAGGGAATCCCCTGCCGTCCACCATGGAGCTGGAGGAATTCAGACGCTGATAGGATTGACCCAATAAAAGACCATAATCCAGTTGCCTCCATTTATTGTTATAGTTCAGCGTGTTTTCAATCAGCAGGTTGGTCATCAGCCGGCGGTTGTCAATCAGGCGTCCATTGCCGGTACCATAGGGATGCTTTTCATTGTAATACACATAATCATAGGTGTAAATAATATCTGTACCCACTGATGTTTTAAACTGTAATCCATCCGCCAGCCTGACCTCGGCAAAGCCATTACCCAACAGACGGTAATTGTCCAATACCGCTTTCTGCTCATTCAGGATTTGAAGCGGATTGTGAAACATCAGTTCAGGTGTGCCGCCCACATAATAATCACCATTCGGCTTGTAAGGGCGGTCAAAAACCCGTTGGTAAAGACTACGGCCGGTGATGGTGCTGCCAATATTAGCACCGGGTATCCGGTGATTATTGGTATAGCTGAAATTGGTATTGGCCCCTACTTTCAGCCAGGGCATCAACTCCTGGTTGAGGTTAAGCTTTACGGTGTATTTCTTCAGGCGATTGGTTAATACGTTGCCTTCCTGGTCCAGATAACTGCCAGATAGATAATAACTACCCTTAGCGGTGCTTCCTGAAAAAGAAAGATTGACGTTCTTTGTCCAGGCCTTGCGGGTAACGAGTCCCATCCAATCCGTGTCGGGCAGACCGGGATAAGGATGATTCCAGCGCTCCACAAAACGGCTGTTGCCGGGAGTATAGCCATACTGTTGATTGTAATTGTCGATTGATTCGTTCAGCACTTCCAGGTAGAGGTCAGATGGCGCCATTTTCAGCTTGTGTATATAGGGCAACTCCTGAATGCCGGCATAGGTATTCAGACTTAATCGTCCTTTTCCCTTTTTTCCGGACTTGGTGGTAATAATGATCACACCATTGGTAGCCCTGGATCCATAAATGGCTGCCGAGGCAGCGTCCTTCAATACTTCAATGGACTCTATATCATTGGGATTGAGTTCAGCGAGGGGATTCATATTTTCTCCCATGTTGAACAAGGCCGCATTGTGCCGTACCACCGGGATTCCATCAATCACGTAAAGCGGTTCGTTGCTGGCGCTCAGTGAGCCAATGCCCCTGATGCTGACGCGGTTGGCACTCCCCGGTGTTCCGGAAGAACCAGAGATCATCACACCGGCCACACGACCCTGCAGCATTTCTTCGGGCCCCAGCACCGGCCGGGTATTCTGATCATTGGGCTTAAAAGAACCAATGGAGCTGGATACATCGGAGCGGCTTTGCGTTCCGTATCCAACTACCACTACCGCATCCATGTTCTTAGGCTCCTCTTTTAATTGGATCCGGATGTCTGTACGCCCCTTCACTTCTTCTTCCCGGGTTACATACCCGGTATAGGAAATCAGCAAAACCGCGTTTTCGGGAACATCCCGCAGAAGGAATGCTCCGTTATCGTCCGAGAGGGTTGTTTTTTCTGAACCTTTTACCCCGATGGTGGCCCTGGCCAATGGTATTCCTTTTTCGTCGGTGACAATACCGGACAGTAGAATCATTGCGGGGATTTCAGCCGCGGCTTCCTTTCTTTTTACCACTACTGTTTTCTTGCTGATAGTATAGGTCAGTGGCTGGCCTTCAAAACAGATACGAAGCGCCTCTTCCACACTAGCCCTGCGAACATCAATGTCAACGGAGCGGGCCTCCTGCATCATCTCGGTGTTGTACAAAAAGTTGTAGCCAGTTTGCTTGCGGATTTCTCGAAAAACCGATTCCAGTGTAGCTCCCTTTTTGGACAGGCTGACCTGCTGGCCATAACCGGCTGCACTGAGCTGCAGCACAGCGCAAACTGTAAGTAAAAGAGTCAGTTTCATAAGCCGCATGATTTTTTTAAAGCCGTAGTGTTCTTTTTTACGGCGCATGAATGCGTAAAACTTCATACGTTTGGAGTGTTTGGGTTTTAGTTGATGAATTGTCCTATAATAAAAATCAATGAGTGGCCTAAACAATCTGCCGGGAGCGTTGCCGCGCTCCTGGTTTTGTTTTAGTCCCTCTGAAGTACTCACGTTAATCAGGGCATAACCGTTATTTTTCTGCCCTCTGTTTTGAAATGCACTACACCGGTCAGCTCCAGCATTTTCAAAACTTCCGCTACATTTTCAAACCGCGAAACCGTACCACCAAAGTTTTTACCCGTAGCGATAGTTCCCTGGTAGATCACCTCCACATCATACCACCGGGCAATCTGCCGCATAATGGTTTGAATATTATCGTTGCTGAACTGGAAATAACCGTTCTTCCAGGCAACGGCCCCTTCTGTATCGGTACCGGACACACGAATACTGTTAGCATTTAACGGCACCAATGCTTGTTGCCCGGGCTGAATGGTTGTTGTATGCGCCCCCGAGCGGATGCGTACACGTCCTTCCAAGAGTGCTGTTGCCGTGGCATTTTCATCGGTATATCCTTTTATATTGAAATGGGTGCCCAACACCTGCACTTCCAGATTGTTAACGTTCACCTGAAAAGGCCTGGATGGGTTATGCGCCACTTCAAAGTAGCCCTCTCCCGTTAGCGTCACTTTTCTTTCATTGCCCGTAAAGGCTACTGGAAATTGCAAGGAGGAAGCCGCATTGAGCCAAACAGCCGTGCCATCGGAAAGAACAATTTTGTACTGGCCTCCGCGTGGCGTGGTAATCGTATTCAGTTCTTCGCTTCCAGTAGTACCTGTTGTAACAGTTTGCCGCAGGTCATAGGTCAGCAGCCCGTTCTGTCCTTTGATGATTCGCACCTGCTGCCGGCTGCTGATCGTACCGTTCTTTGCGGTGTCCAGCACAATCACGGTCCCATCGGCCAGTTGCAGCAGCGCCTTATTACCACCGGGGACAATTGAAGGGGCGGCGGGAGAAGGTTGTTTTGTATGCACAACCAAGCCCTCTTCTCTTCCGGAAGGTTTTTTCAGAGCCCAAAGCACCACACCTGTTAGCAGGACGGCCGCAACGGCGGCAGCCCTGAACGACCATCGTTTATAAAGCGGTATGCGTGGCGCAGCCATGCTGTTGAGCAAACGGGCCTGTATGCGATCGCTTGCTTCCTGGCTAAGTGATGCTTCCTGTTGCTGCAAAAAGGGCTGGTCTTTTTGTAATTGCTCCAGTAATACACGGTTCGATTCGTCTTTCTGTAGAAAATCGAACAGTTCTGAGGCCTGTTGTGGAGTGCACTTATCCTGCAGATAAAGTTCCAGCAGCCATTGATAATAGAGCTGATTCTCGTTCATGATAGTTAAAAAGAAGGCGTTTGCCGCCGACGCTATTTAGTAATATCCCTCAGAAAGGGTTCAGGGGGGATCAGTGAAAAAGTTTTTTTTACAAAGGAGATGTATAATAAGTTGAGAATGGTTTACTATAACCTGGAGTTTTAAATAGTGGTGGGAAGGTGCTTTAGATTCAGCCTTTTCTACTTCCAGGCTGGCTACAACAGGCTTAATAACAAAAGCAAAGTGGCCAGGGGCAGATCCGCTTTACTGGAAACATAATTTTTGATGTCACGTATAGCCAGCATCATATGTTCTTTTACCGTGTGACGGGAAATGTGCAACTCTTCGGCTACCTGTTCATAGGTCTTTCCCTGTTCCCGGCATAACTTGAAAACCTTCTGCCGTTGTGGTGGCAGGGTGTTGATCGCCAGGTTCAGTAACTGACTGAATTCCTTCCATTGTACACGGTCTTCTACTTCCAAAACGTTTTGCTGCATAGTATTCAATACCTGATGGCGAAGGGCCTCGTCATTCGCCAGTGCCTTGAACATTTTAAATACGCGATTCCTTGCGATTCGATAGAGATAGGAAGAAAAAGACAATTCAGGATTCAACCGGTGGCGGACTTCCCAAAGCTTGAGAAAAACATCCTGCAACAGGTCTTCGGCCACAGCACTTATTTTTACATAACGTACTATAAAGGCATATACGCCACGGTGATGCCGGTTGTAAAGTGCCAGGTAAGCTTGTTTATCATTTTCCCGCAGTTGAGCAATTAGCTTTCTTTCATCAAGGTCACAGGAAGAAGTCATTATCCACTAAAGTAAAAAATTTCTGCATAGCGCCAACACAGAGCCCTTTGTTTAATACAGAATTAATATAGCAGACTTCATCCCCTGTTTTGAGGTGAAATATGGATGTACTATTTTTCCACTCTACCTTAATGAAGTAAAGCCATATCGGAGAGGAATGCTTAAAGTCATTCTTCTTGTATGAAGAAGTAGCTGCTTATTGTGATATCTTTAGTACGGTAACTTGCTCCGGTTGTGGTACGGATTCTGAAAGACTAAATGGTTCAATGACCGGTGAGGCGGTCAGCTTTGTTTTCTTTACCCAGTATCAAAAGAAGGTAAGGATTGCTTGCCCACGCTGCCAGGATAAAGCCACAAATAATGCACTTACTAAAACTGTCCTGTTAGGCTGGTGGGGCATTCCCTGGGGTATCATATATACCATTCAATCTATCAGGGACTAACCTGCTAGGATATGCTAATGAATGAGAAGGAAAAGGGAAGAACCGGTTGCCGCCGCTTCTTCCCTTTCACAACCTTCTTTGTTCCCATGCCTCCAAAAAACCATCGCAAAAAAATGGTCGAACTATTTTCACAAATCTATCCAGTTATTAGGGGTGAATACAATTCCTCCTGGCGTAATTGTTTGCAGAGGTCTTGCTTTCAAATATTACTCGTCAATTTTGGCAAGTCTTGTATAGGTTTTAAACATACCGGAAACGAAAAATTCCCCTATTTAGTACTTGTCACAAAGTTCGCCTTCAATCTGCTGAGGCAGCCCTGAAATTCCGGCATATACCAAACAGGTTGCATCAGGAAAAGCCTCCTGTTTTGACCGTCAAGTTAACCTACATAAAGGTGACCCCTTATTAATAAACCAAGGTCACCATCGATTTTGCACACAGAATTTACAAAGAATGTTTTACTGATAATATTTAATTAGTCCAGGATGACTCCTTGGAATCACAACAAGGTTTCGACAAAATGTTTTGAGTTGCAGAACAGGTACAAATCCATTTATTAATCACTTATTGTTTAATAAATGGATTTATCATTTATCTATATCGTTTTTCAGGTTTATGTACAACAGCAACAATAAATTTTATTTCATATCCACTGGAATAAAGATCAGCGGTGTAGGCAAACACGAGGCACCCGGTGGTGAATATGTCATTTGAAGGGTTTGCACTTCCCCGTTTTTTGCTGGTGGAAATACCTGGATCAAGATCGCTTCGGGGGCACCTTTGGTTCGCAGGCCGTCGGATGGCAGCTGGATAATACCTTCCTTGAACTTGCCTTCGCTCACCACCATGGTATTGGCCATGCCGCCACACCATTGGTTATCGCCGGCACGGGCATTCCAGGTCACCAGTGCCAGGCCTTTGCCATCGGTGCTTTTCCACTGCAGGTCAATGTTGTACATCACACCATAATTGCCGGCCAGGGTAGCAATGGCGCCTGTGCTCGCGTCGCGTCCCATTACCCAGGGGTCTTGTTTTCCATCGGCAACAACCAGTGCGGCAGCGCCGTTTTTGGTATCAAATGTATCCTTTGCTTTTACCAGGTAATTGCTGACACCAAACAAGCCACGGCCGGCATTGGTATGCCTGGAAGAGGCCACTTCTTTGATGCGGGTAGCTGCCTTTGGGCCGGGTGTTTTCGGGTCGGTTTGCAAAACGCTGATCTCGGCCGGCTGGTCAATCAAAAACTCGTAAAAGCCATGCACCAGTTCATCGTACTTTACAATGTTCTTTTCCAGTTTTTCATCAATGGTAATGATCTCGCCGGGCTTCACCGTACGGCCTTTTTCTTCTGGTTGTGAAGCAAAAAAATCAGCCAGCCCATTTTTCCCGGCAAGGAAGTAATTGGTCGTTGGCTTTTGCGACGAATATTTCAACATGCGGATGGTCATTTTTGACGTACCGGTGTTTTTGATCACAGCGGTAATTTTGCGGTCAATCTTTTCCGGCTCCTTGATGCCGTTCACATTGTACACATAGAGGCGCACAGTGCCGGGTTGTACGGCTTCTTTCACCGCAATGATCTCGGGTACGCGTATGTATTCGGGATCATCCGAAATAATGTACTGCGGCCCGGGCATTACGATTTTTTTATAGGGAACGGAAGGCATTTTCTCCGTTAAAAATCCGGGCAGTTCCACAATGCTCCCCTGCTTTGTTTGCAGAATGGCGACGTTTTGCTGTGGTGTGATTTGCTGTGCGGTTCCATTTACGGTTGCGGCAACAAAAAAAGAAAAGAGCACGGCTTTGCTTACCTGTTTTTTCACGCTTAAATGAATTTATTTGTTTTGAAATAGACCGAGCAGGTTTTTAAAACCTTACCGGTATTGTTTAATACTTCCACCGCACAAAGGCTTCGATGGCGGCATATCCTGTAGACTTTCGTTGAGATACGTTCCAACGAGTCTGTATAATCAATGCTCCTGTGACCGTAATTGGCTTTATTTCTTTTCTTCTTTCACCATGATCTCTTTTGCGTCTTTCAGATTTTTGTGAACAACGGCCTGCATAAATTCATCCATCTCCTGAAACCGGCGGAACATGTAATTGCTCACTTCATGCCCGCTGCCGGGAAAGGTGTAGAGCCGCAGCGGAAAACCCTTTTTCTTCGCCCGTTCATAAAGCGAATGTGAACCAAAGAACATCATCCAGCCCGCATCGGTAGCCTTGCAAAAACGGTGAGCGGCCGTGGCATACGGTACCAACTGATCGTTTGTACCGTGCATCAGCAAGGTGGGTATCCAGGTGTCTTTATTCGCTGTGTTGATGTCAAGCACCGCACCGGCAAACGACAGAGCGCCGGCATACCGGAATCGCTCAAACAATGAATACTTTCTATCATTTTTTCTCTTAAATGGATTGAAGACCAGGTTCAGGATTGCTTCTGCGCCGGCGCTGCTGCCGGCAATAAAAATTTTTGCTGTATCAATGTCCAGATCTTTAGCATGAGCAAGAAGATACTCCGTGGCATCCAGTGCATCGTCAACGGCCCAGTTGATGGCTTTTAGTTTTTCCGGAGTCGCTGTACCGCAACCAAAATCCTTTCCTTTCAGGTAGAGCCGGTACTTCATCACAAAAACGTGGTAACCTCTTTTGGTCAACCCTTCCGCCATCGGGTATTGATTGAGCGGATCGCCGCCGGTGAAGGCGCCGCCGTGCATAAACAAAACCGACGAGCCATTAGCCTCACCCTGCGGTTTGTAATGCAGAAACCAGAGTTCATTTGTATCTTTTTGCGCATACACAAGCCGTTGCGGTTCCACCTGCGCCTTTGCAGAAAAGCTCAGCGTAAAGAGCAGCAAGCAGCAGGCGAGGTGATAAAAAGTCTTTTTCATGTGTTTTTGTTTGTCAGAGATAGTTTTTGCTTTTCAGGTACTTCACCCATTCCACATACCCCACTGGCCGCAGGTGAATGCCATCCATGGTAAGGCCTTCTTTCAGGTCGCCTTTTTTATCGGCAAACACCGGGTGCAGGTTGATGTATTCGATGCCGTTTTCAACGGCTATCCTTTGAATGGACTCATTCAATTTAATGATCGAATCTTTTTTATTTTTCAGGTAGTCGGCTTTCAGAATAGTATCATTCATCGGAAGTACACTTTGCACATACACCTTTGTTTTGGGCGATTCCGTTTTGATTTGCTGAAGGATGCATTTGTAATTATTCGAGATGACTTCGATAGGTAGACCGCGGCCCAAATCGTTGATTCCGATGAGCAGGAAGATGCGTTTAGGTTGGTAGCGGGTGACGTCTTTCAACCGCGCCAGAACCCCAAATGTGTTATCGCCACCAATGCCGCGGTTCATGATGATCTCACCGGGCAAGAGTTCGTGCCACTGCCCTCTTTCCGTGATGCTGTTGCCCAGGAAAACAGTTGCTTTTTTGAGCCCGCCCAGGCTGTTGAAGAGTTCCATCCGTCCCTGGTAATAGGTGTTGTTGTAAGAACTGTCAATTTTCTTCTGCGCTTGTGTTGCACTGGCAATGGCCAGCAGAAAAAGTAAGCACCATTTTCTTTTTTGTAAAAATGCCGTCATGGTTATAAAGCGTTTGTTTCTTTTAAATAATTTACCCAGCGGATATAGGCAGATGGCCACAGGTGGATACCATCGGTTGTAAACTCTTTTGCCAACTGGCCGTTTGCGTCCTTCATGACATCGTGGATGTTCACATATGGACAATGAAATTGCAAAGCCAGTACCGCCAGCTTTTCGTTTAGCGAACGCACCGAGGCATTGGTGATCTTTTTATAGCTCTCACTGATCATGCTTTCGTTCACCGGCAATACACTCTGGATGTATAAAACGGTTTTGGGAGAAATCCTTTTTATTGTTTCAATGATCCGTTGATAGTTGCGGGCAACCGTGCCAACAGGAATACCCCGCTTCAAATCGTTAATGCCGACCAGCAAAAATATTTTTGCGGGTTTTGCGGAAAGCACTTCGTCAAGCCTTGCCAGAACACCATAGGTCACATCGCCGCTGATGCCTCTGTTCTTTACGTTTTTCGGGGACAGGAGTTCCTGCCACTCCCCCGCTTCGGTGATGCTGTTGCCTAAGAAAACGATCTCGTTTTTTTCGTCAGGCATTTGCCGGAAAAATGCGAGCCTCTGTTTGTAATAACCATTGGCATAGCTGGAATCTACAACCATTTTTTCCTGGGCACTTCCGGTGAAAGAAGTGAACAGCATTGCGGAGAAAAACAGTATGGGCCGGAACAACATGTCAGAAGCTTTGTTTGTATTCGAGGTAACGATTGTATAAATGGTGCGCCTGGACGTAGGCGCTTTGCGGACTCATAAAATGCGGGAACTCGAAGGTGATGGCTTTGTCGTAACCACAACGCCTGGCAGCTTCGAGCTTCAGGCGAAGTTTTTCAAATTTGATCGGGAAAAACTTGATGGGCATGTCACGGTCAAAACTTTCGGCATTGGTCCAGCATTGCAGGCCGTATTGATCGGCAAGTTTTTTATTTACCGTAAAAAACGTTTCCAGCTCGGTATAATCAATATGGCCATCCTGAAAGGCTACGGCATCTACACTTCCCTTCAATCCGCTGAAAATTTCCCCCCATTCCTTTTCATGTTCGGCAGCACTGACAGCATCTTTCTTCGCCAGTTCTGCCGACGCGGCCATCACGGCTTTTTTGCCATCAATCCACGGAGAGATGAAGGTTGGCAGGCCATTGCTTGCCGCTTTGCATTGCAGCCCCAGGGTGCGGAACGCCTCGGTTGCACCAATGGTGCGACGACTGATCTCCATACTCAAATACCAGCCTTTGAAGGAAGGATGATGTCCGTACTGTTTCCACACTTCGTCAATCACAAATTTGTTGTCTTCAATTTCGTGTGTCAAATCGCCGGTATCCCAGTAAATGCCGCTGTCGTATAAACCAAAATACAAATTCAACCCGTATTTATCCGCCAGGGAAAGAAAAAGCTCCACCAGGTCGACCGGCGGACGAAAGCAGCCATGTTTGTCCATCAGGTAAGCGGAAGGATAGGTAATGAATTTGCGATAGCCGCAGCGAATGAGGATCACCGTATCAATGCCCATGGCCACCATGTGCTGAAAGTCCTGTTCCCATTCTTTCGGTCCCCAGTTCTGGTGGGGTATATCGTGGGAGATTTCGTCAATAAACGTTCCTGTGATCAGCATGTTATTTCATCACTCCTTTTTCCTGTAAAATCTGTTTCCACAGCATGTAGCCATAACCGTTAATGTGCAGGCCATCGTTGGTATATTGTTTGTCCAGTTTTCCTTCCTTATCAGAAAACCGGGTGTAAAGATCAATGCAGATGAGTCCTTTTTCTTTGCAAATCTTTTGCAGTGCCGCATTTACGTTGCGGATGTGTTCATCCTTATTCTGGTGCCGTTTAAACTCGGTAAAATCCCGATTGGTTGGCAACAGGCTTTGCACGTAAAGGATTGTTTTGGGCGAAGCGGCTTTGATGCGATCGTATATCTTTTTGTGATTGGCAATGATGATGCTGTCCGGTATCCCGATGGCAATGTCGTTAATGCCAATCATGAGAAAAATCTTTTCCGGCTTTGAGGAAATCACTTCATCCAGGCGGGCCAAAACACCAAACGTGTTGTCGCCCGAGATGCCCCTGTTCTTCACTTTGGGGTTTTGCCATATCTCACTCCACTCGCCAATATCGGTAATGCTGTTGCCCAGGAAAATGATCTCATCTTTGGTGTCGGGCAGCAGGCGGAAAAGCGTCACCTTTTGCTCGTAGTATGTCGTTTTATACGAGGTATCAACCTTTGTTTGTGAAAGGACCGATTGGTGTATGCACAAACAGAGAAGAACAACCCCAGCGTTCAAAAAAAGCTTTCTCATCAATATTATTTTAGGCTACAACGTTTTCAGTCATAGCTTTTTCAATTACTTCATCCTTGTCTTGCACTTTGGCCAGCGGCACCAGCCAGGTAACCATAAAAGCAGGAAGGGTGGCGATGAGCACCCAGATAAAAAATTCCTTGTACCCTAAATAATCACTCACAAAACCGCTCACCATTGAAGGGATCATGAAGCCCAGGTTCATCAACCCACTGCCAAAGGCATAGTGCGCCATTTTATATTTACCCGGTGCAATGTTCTGCATCATAAAAAGAATCAGTCCCACAAAGCCAAACCCGTAACCAAAATATTCAAGCGCCACGGCCGTACCAATCACATAAACATTGGTTGGCAGCATCACTGCCAGGTAGGCATAGGCCAGGAATGGAATATTGAAAAAGCAGCAAAGGATCATCAGGGTTTTCCGTGTAAGGCCTTTGTTGGAAACAAAATAACCTGCCGCAATGGAACCTAGCACAAAGGCTATGGCACCAGCCACGCCATACAACACACCAATCTGCGAAGTGGACAACCCCAGGCCGCCCTCGGCTCTTGCCGCCTTGAAAAAAAGTGGTGTGATCTTTATAGCCTGCCCTTCGGCAAAACGATAAAACACGATAAAAGCAAGGCTAAACCAAATGTTCTTTTTCTGAAAGAAAGTAACGATCACATCTTTCAGCGTAGCCATGCTTTCTTTGACGGATTGCACAGACCTGGCTTCGCCACCCGAAGGCAGCATGCGCATGTTGTAAAGTCCCAGCACCACCATGATGACGGCATAGCCAAACATCACGAACATCCAGGCCGAGGCAATGCCCATTTTCTTTTCCAGTTCACCGGCCGCATATACCAGTATGCCACCCGAGACCACTTTGGCAATGTTGTAAAAAGCACCCTGCCAGCCGACATATTGTGCCTGCTGTTTCGTGGAAAGCTCGTTGAGATAAACCCCATCAGCCGCCGTATCGTGCGTGGAAGCACTGATGGCAATGATGGCGAACAAGGCAATGGAAACACTGAAAAAGCCAGGCAATTGCAAACTCAAACCAACAAGACCAAACAGGACACCCGTAAAAATTTGCGTAGTATAGACAAAGAATTTCTTGGTTTTGAACATCTCCAGAAAAGGTCCCCACAAAGGCTTTAAGGTCCAGGGCAGCATGATCAGTGAGGTCCAGAAGGCGATCTGTGAATCGGAGATGCCCATGTTCTTGTACATGATGGACGAGGCAGCCGCCAGGACAACGAAAGGAAGTCCCATGGCAAACCATGTTGTCGGAATCCAGCTAATGGGGTGTTGTTTCGGAGATTTGTTTTTTAGCACGCAATGTAGGATTGGTATGAAAATGGAATTCGTGAGCCAAGTTAATTAAATAATTTAAAAACATTTTCCTTATTAAAAATTAAATTTATTAAGTTATGGAGCAGATGTATATATGTCCAGAAAATGAGTTGGCGTAGGAACAAGCCTCTACAGGTAAACGAACAAGCACCCTACACCATCCCTGCTTTCGGCTTACGGAAGCGGTGAGAAAACACCGGGATTATTTGCTCAGCAACTTGTTCTTTTTCAAATAATCGGCCCACTGCAAATAGCCCTTGCCCGAAAGATGCAATCCATCGTAGGTATATTCAGTCTTCAGTTGCTTCTGTTCATCAAGCATAACATCATGCAAGTTGACGAAGGACAGACCCAACTCCTGCACTATTTCTTTTAATGCCGCATTCAAATTTACGATGCCCAGGTTGGTACCCTTGTAATACTGCCGGTTGATGAGTGAATCATTAATGGGCAAAACCGATTGTACATAAATTTTTGCCGTGGGTAGTTGTTGCTTTAACTGCAAAACCACCTTCCGGTACGTTCGGACAATATCCACAACAGGAATGCCCTTGCTGAGGTCATTGGTACCAATCAATATAAAAATCTTTTTGGGCCGATGTCTTATCACTTCATCTACCCGGTTGAGCAAACCGTAACTGATGTCGCCGGCGATGCCGCGGTTGAGCACATTGCCCGGGCCGGTCAGTTCGTTCCAGTCGGCCCACTCGGTGATGCTGTCCCCCCAAAAAACAACCGAACCCTTTTTCGCCGGCAATTGTTTGAAATACTGCAGGCGGCTGTCGTACCAATAATTGTGAAAAGAGGAATCAACGGCTTGCGCCGACAGGGCCTGCGCCGCTGCAACAAAAACAAACAGGAGAGCAAATCGTTTCATCGTGCTAATTTTTTATGTTTTCCAATACCATTTTCGTTTGACAAAAAAGATGGTGACCAGCGACACGATTCCCGTAAAGATCACGCCCCGCAGAAAGCCGCCCCAGGCCGTGGTGTTCAGGCTGTTCAACACCTCCATCCCACCGGTCAAATGCAGCAGTGGAATCAGGAGTAAGTTGCCGGTAACGTAGGCCACCATCGGGTTGCGGCCGTTCATGCCGAGATAGTGAACCACCGACATACCGGCTTTGATGTACTGCAGGCTGTACAGCCCCATCAGCATAAAAAAAGAAAGACCCGAGGTAACAAAATAATAGCTGAACGTGGACTTGTCTTTTTTGATGCCGCCTTCATAGGCCTCAAAAAAGAGTCCCAGCAAAAGCAGGTACACACCGGCAGTAAAAAATTTCTGCAGGCTGATATTGCCGGCGGCCGCCCTTTTTAATACAACATAAATGAGCAGGCAAAGCAAAACCGTAATGCCCAGGTTGAGCACCAGCATGCGGCTGAAAAGGAAACAAACACTGGTAACGCTCAGGGCAAAACTCAAGAAGCCGGCCAGCAACACACCGCTGCGGCTTTCTTCTTTTTTTTCTTCCTTCATGGCCTGCAGCAACCACTCCCCGGCCAGTGTGCCCGGCAGAATGATGAACAGGTATTTCAGGTAATAAAACTTATACATCCAGGGCAGGGGCGAATAGTTTAAAAAAGCTTCGTTCCACGAGCCCTTTTCGGTTGCCCCCAGGAAAATGGCCATCACAAAGGGCAACAGGGCTATTCGCAAGACGGGATTTTTCCGGGTAACCCACCAGATGAGGGTGCCAAAAAAAGCCATATTGCCCAGCACCAGGATAATGATATCCACTCTGGACAGCGAAAAACCCGTTCCCTTGAACGGCAGATAGTAGAGCAGAAAAACGGCAATGGCAAATGCCAGTATCTTCAGCGCGGCAAACAGGGTCCATTGTTTTTCGCCCTTGTACTCATAAAACTGAAAACACATCAGCACAAAGCCGGCGATGGACAGCAGGTAATCGCCTGTTGCCGGTGCGGCTGACAAAACGTTGGCCCGCATGTGCACCGAAAAAAAGGCAAAGAATGTCAGCAGGAGCAAGCGCCGGGCGGCCACCCAAAGCACCCTGCCAAAGGAGGCGCCTTCTTTTTCCAACCTTGCCAGGGAAAGCGGAATGGCCGCCCCCATGGTGAACAAAAAGAAGGGGAACACCAGGTCCACCCAGGTAATGCCGGGCAGCATTGGAATGAACACATGTTTGGGTGGCGGCAACTGTGCATGATACATCCAGGCAGGCAATACGCCGCCAAAGGCAATGGCGCTGGAAAACACCATGGTCAGGATGGCAAAGCCCCGCAGGGCGTCTAAACTTTGGTCTCTTTGTTTCATGCTTTTTTCTTTAGGATGATGGCAGTAATCACCGCCCGTTCGCCGGCGGCATCAGAAGGTTTTACGGTCGCCTGGCCGTTCACCATCATATAGGTAGAACCGCCGCCGTCCAGGTTGAGGGCACCGATGCAGCCCATGCTTTTCATCAGGTCGGCCAGTTCCTGGAGGTTGAGCCCTGCCCCTCCCGAGGCATTGTTTCCTTCCACCGCCAGCAATACTACCAAGCCATTGGCCGTATGGCCAACGGCTGAGCGGGCCCGTGACGTGGTGTTGTTCACGTCAATGAGTTCTTCATCATCGGTAATATTGGCCGTGTTGTTTTTTATCAGCACCGGCGAACCGCCAATGGCACTGTTGACATTCCAAACAGCGCCACCGGTCGGAAAACTTACCGAAGGCTGCGGCTGTGGTGTTTGCGCAATGTCGTTCGGGCTGGCTTGGGGGTATGCGTAGATGGTACCGATGCCACTGCCCACATGGTAGATCCAGGAAACTTCCGGTGTTCCCGATGCGGTGATGCCAAAGGCACCCCGGGTGGGATAAAACGTTTTGGCCTGCCCGTTATAGGTCCGGTTCAGTGATTTGATATTGATCGCCTGCACCGTGCCGTTGTGCATCGACAAGCTGTACGAAGCATTGGTGCCGAAATAGCCTCCGTTGATTACGGCATATTTCACGCCGGGTTCCTGCGCATACAAATCACTGGACTTTTTATTGGTTGCCGAAAAAACCGGCTTGAACTCCACGGCATTGGGATCGAAGGCCACGCAATAGGCATTCATGGGTTTTCCGTTGTAGGCCGTTGTGCGACGGAACACTTCAATGCCGGCAGGAAAGTCCTTCATTAAGGCTGTTTCTTTCACCCACTCCGAGGGCAGGTTGAGCAGCGAGGTGGCCGGTGGATTGACTACGGGCAGATTGGGTGGCGTTGACATGGGCGCCGGTGTGTCTTTTTTGGAACAAGCCACCAGGGCAATGAGTATTCCCATAACAACAAAGGCACGGGTCAGGGTTGTCATCTTCTGTAGCATAAATCGTCAATTAGGGTTGGTTAAGATCTATGGTTTCTTTGAATGTATTTCCAAAACGGTCTGTAGCCATCACCGTTACCTTATTGGCGCCAGCAGAAGGGGTGGCAAAAAACAAATGATCGGTCAGGCCGGGTTCGATCCAGGCATAGGTGTTCGGCTTATCCGGTCCCGCCATGGATCGAACGGCATCGGCATCCAGACCGGTTTCCTGCTTCATCGGCCCCATGGGTTTGCCGTCTTCCAGCCACTCCACCTTCCAGTCCTTGTCCCAGTTCCACACGTTTACGGCAATGTCACCGGGCCGGCTGGCATAGCGGCCGCGGTTGTACACCCGCATCTGGTAGGTTTTGGGATGCCCTACCGCTTTGTAATACCATTTCACTTCATTGCTGTCCACTTCGTACACACCATAACCGGCCGGCGTGCCGTCGGTGCAGAGGGAACCAGTCCACCAGGCTCCGCAGAGCCCTGCCGTGATGTGTTCGTATACGCCGCCTTCCTGCACATTCTCGTTGTAATGCGTATGGCCCGTGAGCAAATGGGCATTGAAGGGTTTCAGCAGATCATACAAGGACTGCCGGTTGAAGGTGATGTTACCGGGATTATCGGCCGCTTTTTTATTCCGCCGCTTTTCATGGGTGTAAACCGAAATGTGCATCGATACAAAAACAGGGGATCCCGGTTTCACCGTAGCCAGGTCCTGCTCCAGCCATTTTAACTGCTGTTCAGTGAGATAACCAATGTAGTTGTAGCCGTTGGCGTAATAGAAAACATTATCCAGCACTATGTAATGAGCGTTGCCGCGATTTAAGGAGTACCAGGAGGGCCCGAAATGCTCGTGAAACGTATCGTCGGAAGCTTCGTCGCTGCGTGCATGAAAATCCATATCGTGGTTGCCCAGCACCTGAAAGAACGGGATGCCCGCCTCTGCCACCGCTTTTTTGTACGGCGGGATCATAGCAAAATTGTCCCAGTAAATATCACCGGCCGTGATGCCATGCACCGGTCCTTCTTTCAACAACTCCTGCACATGGGCCCTTGTATCCGGTGCGGATACGGTGATGAGTTGCTGGGCCTGCGCATCGGTATTGATCTGGGGATCGGCCCAGAGGATGGTGAAATGTTTGGTATCGGGCCGATCCAGCTTTTTTAGCTTGAAGTCAGTCCTGAATTCACCTTTCACCGCTTTGATGGGCTGGTAGAACCTAGCGATACCTTTCTCTGTCGGGATCTCGTAACCCGAAGGCAGCGTGAGATAAACAAACTGCGCTTCGGTGGCGGTATAAAACCGATATGCACCTTTGGCATCTGTCTTTACAATACGGCTGCCATCAGTGACGGCCAAGCCGGCAAGGCCTTTACCCCTTTCATCCACCACCTTGCCACTGAGCAGCACCGGCGCTTGCAGTGCATTTTGTGCCGGCAACCTACTGCTGAAAACAAGAAAACAAACGGTTAGGAAGAAGGTTTTGAAAACAGTGTGCATGATTTTAAATCATTGTTGGTTGGAATATACGGGCTTCTTTTGGGGACACGCCGCGTCGTGTCCCTACAGACCGGACATTCTGTTTCAATCGAATTATTCCGTGTCCAGATTTTCGGTTAATCCTCTTTTTAATTGATCCCACCAGCCGTTGTAGATGATGTGCACGATATCAAACACCATCACACCGCTGGACTTTGCCCGGCACATCTTCATCGCTTTGACAAACTGTTTCGGATCGGCGTTGTACTGTTCTACATACAGCCCGGCGTACACCGGCACCACACCTTTGGTGACACTGTTGGCAATCTCCGCGGAGCCTTCCACCGAATACACAGTATCTCTTCGCTGCTCCATGCCGGCTTCGGTTCTTGCGGCACGGATGGCGTTGTTCTTTTTCACTTCTTCTTTCGTTACTTCAAAAAAGTAATTTCCCGTGGTAAACAGGTCGAGGGTTTCCGCATAACCATACTGCTGGTATTTGGGCGTGGCCCAGGAATAGTCGTCCGCCGGATTGTATTGTTTACTGGCCCAGTTCACGCCCACTTCGTAATAGGTGTTGTACCAGGCACCGGTATAGTCGCCATAAATCAGCTTGGGATTGATCTTTTTCAATTCCGCTCTTGCCTCTACAAAAAAATCATGGATCACTTTTGTTCGCCACTCCAGCCATGGTTTGTACAGCGGACCTTCCACCCGTTGCGGAGTGCCAGTAGCTGTGTAGCTGAAAATATCTCCCGGCCAGTTGGCAACGGTTTTACCGATGTAGGCCTCAAAAAGTTTTCGGGAAGCGTCTGAAAAATCGGCGGTGATGCCATCGTAGCGAACCCGGTCCAGCACAATGCCATCCAGTTTTGGATACATGGTGATCAGTTCTTTTAAAATCGAAAGTTCGTACGCCTTTACTTCGGGCAGCGCCGGGTTGAGCATGGCCGAATATTTTTTCTTTTGCTGCGTGATGGGTACCAGGCCTTCGGGCAGGTGGCTGACCGTTTGCAAGTGCGCCTTGGATTTGTCTTCGTACACTACGCCACGGTCAAAATAATTGTGACCTGCCACAAACACGTTGGCGGAAGCATATACGGTCAACCCCAGGCGGTGGCCTTCTTCAATGAAATGAGAAAGCATATCCCAGGAAGTATCTTTTTTTCCGACTTCCTTTCCCCCTTTCCACTCCAGCATTTGCGGCGCAATTTTACTGGGGTACAACACTTCGCCGGTGATGGGCTTTACATCGACCACCACATCGGTGACACCCGCGTCTTTTGACTTTTGCAGGTAGTAGGTAATGGAGTCTTTGAAGGTGAAGCGGTGAAAATTGGCGGTGGCATCAAACCACAGGATGTTCCGTTGCGGATTTGCTTTGCCGCTAACAGGTTTGGATGCTGTGCAGGCAGTCATAAAAAAGGCACCGCTGCAAAGCAGGGTGCCTGTTATGATAGATCTCAATTTCGTCATCAGGTATGGGTTTTGTTCAGAAATTATTGTTTGACGCCTTCTCTGCCTTCCTTCCACATTGCACGCCCAGGCGGTTGTACTGCGGGGCATATGCATGCACCAGATCAAACAGTATGACGCCGTCGGCCTTCTGCAGGATCAGGTGAATGGCGAGTTCATATTTTAAACCTTCCATAAATAAAGCTCTATGCCTGTATTGGATTTCTCAACTCAAACCTGTTTCCTAATCCTTTAATCCATTTCGAAGGGCATTCCACAGAGGTTCCTTCAAGCGGTTGTATTGCGGCGCATATACGTGAACCACGTCAAAGAGCATCACCCCTCCTGAGGCATTACTACGGATGTATTTGATGGTGTTGCTGATGGCGCCTTGATTCGGCCAGTCTACATTACCCAGGTCCATACTACCGTACAGCGGCACTTTGTTGCGGGTAATATATTTCCCTCCTCTCAGTGATCCTTCCACGCTCCACCAATGGTATTTCATTCCTGCAGTTGCAGGGTTGTCGTTGATCATCAACTGGGTAAAATAGTTACCAGTCATCAGGATGTCCAACTGTTCCGCATAGCCGGTTTTGTTGTACTCCGGGTAAGCCCAGTCAAAACGGATTTCCTGGTCGTTAAAGGGATCGTAATCCTGGCTGGCCCAATTAACGCCCACCTGGTAATAGGTAGTGTACCAGGCGCCTACATACACCCCAAACTTCACATTCGATTTAACAGACTTAACCGCTGCTCTTGCCTTCACAAAAAAGTCGTAGATGACGGAAGCCCGGTAGAGCAACCATCGATTATAATATTTTCCAGTGGAAGCAGGAACGATCTGTCCGTTGTTGTTCTTCCAGCTGGACACAATGTCGCCGGGAAAGGCCATGATCCTGGCGTTATTATCCTTGTATTTGTCCTCCAGAAACTTGATGAACTGGTTCTTGCTGAAGTCGGAAAAATCTGCATTGATATCGGTGTAACGGGCATAATCGAGGATCATGCCGTCGATGGGGTATTTCTGTACAATTTCTTTAATGATGTTCAAGGCTCGTTCCTGGACAGCAGGAATGGCGGGGTTAACAAAACCGTTTTTACCCGTAGAAGTAACAGGCACACGGTTTCCAGTTGCATCGCAAACAATAGACTGGTACTCATCGCGGAATTTAGCATCCTCGAAAACGTTGCCGATGCCACGGGACTCATCCCCTTCTACAAAGGTGACGATAGAGGCATAGATTTTAAACCCTCTTGTCCTGGCCTCATTGATGATAAAATCTACATACTCCACTCCTGCCGGCAGTGTTTTACCGTCCATGGTTTTCAATTGTTTGGTATAGGCGCTGGGGTACATAGTAAAACCTGTAGATCCCTTAACATCTATTACCAGGCTGTTCACACCCACTTCTTTGAGTGTATCCAGTGTTCTTCTGATCATGCCTGTGTCGCTAAACCGTCCGTAAGTGCCAAACACATTGGAGCGAGCATCCACCCATGCAATCACTTCCCGGTTGCGGACGGTATCAGTTGGGTTGCCACCTCCTCCATTTCCAGGGTTGAGCGTCGAATCATCTGTTGCCGGCTTTTTACAGGAAGAAAGCGATACTCCGCAAATGCTGATGACCGCGCAAAGGAATAAAAGTATTTTTTTCATTACAAAAAAGTTAATGGACAGGAAGAAATAACCTGCCCACCATTACATGGGCAGGTTGGTTGTAACGAGTATTTTATGGAGCATACTTGGTAAACTCATGTGCCATCACACCACCATTGGTTAGTAGCGTATACACGCAAACACGCTCTTTATCGGAGGATAAGATCACACAGATGTCGCCGGCACCATTACCGTTAGCACTAGCCGTGAGTTCATGGGCTGAGTTAAACACCCTGAACTTGGAAAACTCCGGATTGCTGGGCGCAAGAGAAAACTTAGACTGATCGGTAACGTCATAAAGGCTCATGCCCATTCTCGTATTCACGCCACCCAAAAACGGAGCACTCGCCAAATACTTTGCGTTGTTGAATTCAAAGTAATCCATTGCCATGTGTGAGCTACCGACTGCAGCAGGGTCGTTGGAGAAGGCCAGAATACGCTGGTTCGCACCTCCGTTTACCAGGGCGATCTCTGCTGGGTAGTTGACAAAGTAGTTCCCATTGGAAGCTGCGGAAACAGGCTGCACTTCCCAATAGAATGGGTAAGGTGTAGGTCCGGTCATGGACTGATAAGTAATCATCTGTGGGGCTGATGTACTGGGGTTTGTTACACCATTTTCAATGGTCCACTTAAAAAATACATTAGCCTGACCGGCAGTTGCGGTAATGACGGCATTGCCATTGACATCGCCGTAGACATTTACCCTTCTACCAATACCACCGCTGGCGGTATTAATCCACTCAATCAGCTTTACCGGTGCGGCATCGAACGGATCCTGATAGCGATAAACAAAAAACCTGCTATTTGCGGGAGCCCAGGACGTTACCAGTATATGTCCCAGTGAGTCATTTAAAATGGCAAATGAGCGGATGCCACCCGGAGGAGGCACCATATCCTGGACAAAGGCACCAGTGAAGCGGTTGTATATTTTGTACACGGAAGGCGTAGTACTGGTGGCTATCACGATATAATCACCACTTACAGCCATGGAACGAGAATTGTCGCTGGCAGCGAAGCCGGTAATTTCAGCGGCGGATTTTCTCCATAGCAACCTGCTGATGCCCACACCATAAGCCAGCTTTGTGGGCTCTACCGCCTTTAAAACATAATTCCTGGTGCTGCCTTCGACACCAGTGACGGTGAGGGGCACTTCCTGCGTCAGGTTGATCACTGAATTATTGGCCACAGAAGAGGTAGAGTGTGGGTTGATCTCAATGGTCAATTTTGCCTGCGAAACATCTGTGCCTGGTATCACATAAAATATCACTTCGTTGTTGTTCGTGATAATCCCTTCCAGTTGCTGGGTACCAGTCCCATCGGAATACTCAATTGTTGCTTTTCTCAGTGTAAGATCGCCTATTTTTTTAGCCACTACAACATAATTCGACTTTTCCCCCGAACCTGAAGTTATTTCCAGGCTAACAGGCTGGGTCAGGTTCATCAGGGTTCCCAGGGCCGGCGACATGGTCGCGTCCGCCGGTATGGTACCGCGTAGGATGATCTTGGATAAATCCACTTCGTTGTCCGAGTTGACCGGGTAGAAATAAGGAATATCAAAGTAGATCGTGTCTTTGTTGACACTGTAACGCGGCTCAAATAACCGCTCCCCCCCTTTACCTTCTAATGTGGCAAAAATGTCGGACAGCCCATTGGCCGTGTTGCGGATGATAGGATCCGCTTTTTTGCAAGCGCTGAACAAGCCGCCAGCGAAGAGAAATACTATAAGGATTGAACGTATATGTCTCATGTTCTTTTTTATTATTTAAGAATACACAATTACCAGCCTTGGATCTGGTTAAGTCCGGTGTTTCGCTGTACTTCGGCTTCAGGAATGGGAATATAGTACAGTGCCGGGGTGAACTGACGGTTGGTGTTGTCAGCGCTCACTACTTCGTATTTCAGACCTGGTCCGTTCTGGGTTACCTTATGCCCGGTAAAGCGTACATTGTTCAGCACAATGTGGGCCTTGCGCCAGCGGCGCAGATCCCAGTAGCGATGACCTTCAAATGCCAGCTCCACAATACGCTCGTGCTCAATGGCAGCCATCATTTCAGCCGCTGTCTGGGCCGTGGCATTGGGCAGACCACGCTCATTCCTTAGCTTGTTCAACGACGCTCTGCCGCCGGCAAGATCACCTGCCTTGGTTTTGGCCTCGGCATGAATCAGCAGGATTTCGGCGTAGCGCATCTCAATCCATGTTTGGGTGCTTTTATTTACCACAAAATTGGTATTGTTCGGATCCAGCATTTTGCGCACATAATAACCTGTAACCGTCTTTTTGGGCTCAGCGGTGCTGGCATACTGCACAAAGCCTTCATTCGCATTATCCGGTTTGGTATCGATCGTACGGCCTTTCCATGAAGCGCCATTATACAGGATAGTAGCATAGAAACGAGGTTCGCGGTCGGTATAAGGGTTGGCTGCCATGGCAGGGTCCTGCCAGGAAAACTTCCTTCCATCTTTCATCTCAAATTTATCCACCAATTCGGCAGTTGGCACTCCATACACCAGGCCCTGGCCAGGAATATCACCTGCAGGTGCATAACCCAGATCAAAATTGTGGGTCAGCTGGGGGGAAACAAAGTCCAGCTTGATAATGGCTTCTTTAGTATCCTTGTTGGTGAAAATATTCGCAAAGTTGGGATCCAAAGCATAGTAGCCTTCGTTAGCCAACTCGATCACTTTCTCTGCGGCAGAGGTGGCGTTCTGGTAATAACCAGTAGCCTTTGCCTGGGGCACGCCGGTCAGTGGGTCCTGGTTGAACTGCTTGCGGTCGTATTCAGCAATTGAGGCAGCATACAGCCACGTGCGGGCCAGCATGCCGTAAGCGGCGCCTTTTGTTAATCGGCCGGTGGTGCTTCCAGTCCTGGACTTGGGCAAGTGCTCGGCAGCAAACGCAAAGTCGGCAGCAATAAAGTTCCACACCTCATCCTCAGAGGCCCGGATGTGACTCTTTTCCGCATACTGGTCAAGGCTTTCCAGCAATACCACACTGCCGTGCAGGCGGGCCAGCCAAAAGTAAGCATAGCCTCTCATAAAACGGGCTTCTGCCTTATAGCGGTTTTTGGTTTCTTCATCCAGATTGGCATATTTATCAATGCCATCCAGAAACTCGTTGGCCGTGCGGATGCGGTTGTAACCCGCTGCCCAGTAGTTTAGCTGCGGGCCGGCTGCGTTCACCCGGGAGGCATCAGTGGCCAGGATGTTCACCGTTCCGTTACCCGAAACTGTAGATGTAAACTTCATTATATCGGTCAGGGCATCGGTGTGGTTGTCGTAGCCTATGGGGAAAGTTCCGAACTTGAAGGTTTTAAACTCATTATACAAGCCTATGACATACATATCAATGGTCTGGGTACTGCGCCAGATAGCCACATCGGTATACCGGTCGGTTGGCTCAACATCTATTTTACAGGCGTGCAGGGTAGCTGCAAAGCCGGTAAGTAAAACAGTCTTTTTTATAGTAGAAAGAATCTGATTCATGGTCATTCAAATATTTAGAAAGTAAGATTTACACCTCCGGCGAAGATGCGTTGCTGTGGATAGAAACCGTTGTTCACGTTCGGCATTTCCGGATCCAGGTATTTCAACTTGTCCCAGGTAAACAGGTTCGAGCCGGATACATAGAAACGCAACTGCTGAATCTTAGCACTACGAAGCAGGTTGGCAGGTAGGGTGTAGCCAAGCTGCAAGGCTTTCAGGCGCAGGTAAGAACCATCCACAATCCAACCAGAGTTGGCATGGGCATTATGCGCCGACAGCGGAGCTTTGTAAGCTGTCAGTCGCGGGTACTTTGCGTTCGGATTATCAGGCGTCCAGGCCTGTTCGACCAGGTAGTAAGGTGAGTTACCATAGCCGTAGAAGGTCTTGGTAAACGGCGTGTTGTCGTCCACACCGCTGGTACCGCTGGAACCTTCATAGGTACCGGCCAGTGACACACTCACACGGGTAGCTCCCTGTAACAGAGCAGAAAAATCAAACTGCTTGTAGGAAAGATCCAGGTTCAGACCGTACATGATCTCGGGCAGATTGCTGTAACCCACAAAGGTCATGTCATCGGTCCGGGTCAGGCGACCATCACCGTTGAGGTCTTTATATTTAAAGAAGCCGGGAGCAATTACACCACTGCTTGGGGAAACGCCATTAGCAGCTTCTTCCCAGGTCTGGTACATGCCATCGACAACAAATCCCATTTTCTCACCAATGCTCCTGCCGGTGCGGCGTTGCCAGTAAGGCAGGTTGGGGTTTTCATCCAGGCGAATGATCTTATTCTTTGCCCAGTTGAAGTTACCGGTCACCCCATACTGAAACTGGCCAATCTTGTTGCGGTGGCGGATCTGCAGATCAAACCCCCTATTGTCCACAATACCCGAGTTGATGGTAGAAGGATAATATCCACCCAACGACGGGGGGAACAGACCACCCTGTCCTTGAAGGATATCATCGGTGACTTTATAGAACCACTCGAAGTCCACACCCAGCTTACCGTTCCAGAACATGGACTCAAAGCCTATGTTGGTGAGGGTGGAGGTCTCCCAGGTAATATTCACATTCGGTGGCGCGTTGGTGTACAGGGCTGCAGTCGGATTGCCGCCAATCACCATTACAGGATCAGTCGTCAGGGAGAAGGTCTTCAGATACTGGAAGCTGCGGGTCTGGTCATTACCCAAGCGACCGATCGATCCTTTTATTTTTAAGAAGTTTACAGTGCTGCTCAGGTTGTCAAAGAAGCTTTCCTTGCTCATCACCCAGCCCAGAGCCACGGCCGGAAAGATCTGCCAGCGTTTGTCTGTGGGAAAATTCACAGAGGCATCGTAACGGGTAGCCACTTCCAGCAGGTAGCGGTCTTTGAATGAATAGTTGATGCGGCCAACATAACCGGCTCTTGAATCCACACCACTGGAACCGGTTGGCAGAATAATGTCCTTTTCGCCGGTGCCTCCAAAGTCGATCTCGTGCAGTTGGGTCAGCGGAAAGTTGCTGGCGCCGGTTGAGAACACACTGTTGTTGTAGCGCGACCATTCATACAGCACCAAACCGGTCACTGCATGGTAGTTGAAGCGTCCGGTGTAGCTGATGCTGGGCTGAAACACCTTGCGGTTGTTCTGGCTGAATGATTGACGAAGGGTATTGCGGGTGATACCCGGCAGGGTGTTGATTTCCACAAAGTTGCCGCTCACCTGGTCGCGGGCACGACCCATTACCGTATAAGGCGTCAGCCAGCTCTTGTTCTCCGTACTGGTTTTATCATAGGCCGTGAGGAGCTTCAGCTCCAGTCCCTTCACCCAGGGAACATGAACCCGGAAGGTCAGGTTTGACTGGAAGATGTTGGACTGGGCATGCTGGTAACCTGATTGCTCCACTGAAGCGATCGGATTCACCCATCCGGCGTTACTGTTGTAAGCTGTGGGCAATCCGTTGGGTGCATACATCGGCAGGTTGGGCAGCATTCGCACTGCCTGGTAGAAGGGGTTCAGGTAGGCCGTGTTATCCGGTGAAATACCGGGTGTGCGTGTGTTTTGCTGGCGTGCACCCAGGTCCAGTGCCACGCTGAACACCCTGTTCAATTCCACGTCCAGGTTGGTACGAACGTTATAGCGCTTGAACCCTGTATTGTCCACTACCCCATCCTGGTCCAAGTAACCAAGAGAAGTAAAGTATTTAACGCTTTCGGTACCGCCGCTCACGTTCACACTGTGGTGCTGCGAATAGCTTTCCTTTCCTAACAGCTGACCGATCCAGTCGGTATTGCCCAATAAGGGATTGGTGTTGGTCCCATTGCGCAGGGTTTCAACCTGGTCTTTAGTATATATATAGGGAACCGGGTTTGCGTTGGTGTGCATCAAATAATCATTGTCCATATCAGTACCCTTGTTGTACCATTCCATGTAATCCGGTCCGTTGAGAAACTTTGGAAAACGGGTATTTTGCCCCATCATCACCGATCCGTCGTATGATATGGTAGCCTTCTTTCCGCTGCCGCGTTTGGTGGTGACCAAAATCACTCCATTGGCAGCCTGCAAACCGTATACGGCAGTGGAAACGGCATCCTTTAAAAGAGTAATGCTTTCAATTTCGTTGGGATCGAGGTTGCTGAAAGAAGGGCGTTGCACCCCATCCACAATGATTACCGGCCCCTGGTTGCTACCTGTAGTGCCGATTCCCCTGATACGCAGGGTGGCATCATCGGCGCCGGGGCGGCCCGATTGCTGCAGGGTCACCAAGCCAGGCAAACGTCCACCCAGCACGTTGGTCACGTTCATAGCGGGAGATTTTTTGAGCTCGTTGCCGCTGATCTGGACGACCGAACCAATGACGTTGGACTTTTTCTGGCGGCCGTAAGCCACTACCACCACTTCATCCATATTCACCTGAGCTTCGGTTAAAACCACCTGCACCGACTGGCCAGCGGTAACGGTTAGGGTTTGTGAGGTGTAGCCGATCATACTGATCACCAAACTGCCCTTATCAGAAGGCAGGGTAATGGTAAAGCGGCCATCAACCCCGGTTTGCACCGTGGTGGATGATCCGGTTATACTAACAGAAGCGCCGCCGAGCGGTTCGGCTTTGGCGTTTGATACGGTTCCATTGACCGTGCGGGACTGGGCAAGCAAAAGGCTGCCCGGCAAGCTCAGTAGCATAGCTAGAAGTAACCAGCAGCGTACCCATGAGAGGCGTCTAAATTTACTCATACAGCAATTGAGTTGGGTTAATACTAAAATTTATAATTACAAATCAGAGAGAACGATTTTGAAATCTTACAAAGAACTTATTGCAACTCACCTTGCATGTTCACCGGCCGTTCAAAAGGCTGCAGGTATTTGTCTACCAGTAAGGCAATGGTTTGGCGGTTCAGCACATGGTCTTCTACCAGGGCCGGTCCTTTTTGCTTTTGCAGCCAATCGGCTTTTACTTTTTCCGCAGACAGTTTTACACCAACAGCATCAAATATTTTCAGAATAGAATTCAGCGTCAGCACTTCACCGGAAGCTTCCAGATAATTTTTTAACGAAGCGTAATACGGCCGCAATCCTTCTACCAGTTCAAACTGGCTTAGCGGCTGTTCGGGATAGAACCAGGTTTGGTTGGCCCATTTGTAGGGCACACCTTTTCCTTTTAAAATACCGGTGGCACCAATTTTCTGGATCACTTCAAAAAACGGATTGTCCGGCGTAACATCGATATAGGGCATGAGGTAAGCGCCGGCCTTGAGCAACTGCTGTTGTACCTGCCGAACCGCCACTGTTTGCAAGGCTGTATTTTGCTGTGCACTCAGCGCAGCCAGCGTTCCGGCCGCCTGTCCGGTGAGCAACACACATGGTTGCAGGCGGGTAGTACCATTGACCACATTGCTAACTGAAATACCTTTTTCGGCAATCACGAGGTTGTCGAAATTTTGCGGGATCAGGGCGCCCAGGGGCACATTGAAGGATGGTATGGGATAAAACTCCAGGTGTTGCGGAGCGGCCAGGTTCTTCTTATGATGATGATCGATGGGATAGTCTCCTACCGAGATACCCGTGCGGTACAGCGGATCGCCGTAGGTGAACGGTTCGGCGATGTGGCGCATGGTAAATCGCACCAGGCCCTTTACCCGCCGCCCTTCGCGGTGGTAGGGGATCAGGGCAAATTTGTCTTTTGTCGGGAATTCATCATCAGCCAGTCCCAGGTGCTTAAAGCCCAATTGCTGTTGGATAAAATAAATAAAGCGTTTGGTGGTTTCTTTTGCTTTGGCCAGCTCTTTTTCACGTTCTGCTTCGCTCATTTCTACTACATTCAGATAGGTGTCGTTGCCGTAAAGCGGCCAGTTAAGCATGTATTTGTTGTTGGGCAGCTTGCCGTACTCCAGCATCTTGACCGCATCTACCGCCGGTGCTCTTCTTGTTTTGTCTTTGTAATAATTCGTACAGGCGGCATCAAATTCGGTCGGGTTGTAGTTGGCCGGCTTTGGAATGGATTTGTTGGCGCCTTTGCCGTAGTCTTTCAAAATGGCCACATAGGTAAGATCCTGAACAATGTCGTTTGTTTCGTGCACCCCTACCTTTTCACCGGTGATCTCCCCGGATTCCATGCCCAGGTCGTAGGGCAAGCCGGCGGCTTTCATCACATCACCCAGCTCCGTGGCATCGATAAAGGCTTTGGCCTGGATGGTGAGGGTTTTGCCATTGGCTTTATTGGTAAACGTCACCGACTTCAGCCGGTTGTTGCTTTTCTCGACCGAATTAAAGGCATGATTGAAAAAAATTGTCAGGTTTTTTTCGGCAGCGGCCATGCTTTTAAAGATGCTGTCGGCTACGCGGGGTTCAAAGAGGGTATTGCTTACCCAGCCGGTTTCCACAGCTTTAGGACCGCCATACCGTTTATACAGGCGGCTCCGGAATTCGGCCCACAGCCCCGAAGGCAGGCGGTGGTTGCCGTCAACGGCCGACACGCCGGCGGCCGAGATCATGCCCCCCAGCCAGGGTGTGCTTTCTACGATGATGGTCTTTACTCCCAGTCGTGCACTCTGAATGCCAGCGGCCGTGCCGCCGGTGCCGCCACCGATGACCAGTACATCAGCAGTGAGGGTTTGTTGCGCCTGGCAATGGAGCCCATAGAAACCAATAACAAGAAGGAAAACTTTTTTCATCATAAGCTTGCAACCGGTTTATCGTTTTTTTGTAGTCTGTTATTCATTGTTTGCTCTGCAGGCAGTACTGGTCAGACTAGTTTTCCAGTGTTTGCCATACCTGGTACAGAGCTCTTGGAATATGGAAACAGCCTTTCCACTTGCCTCCTTTCAACGGCAATAACACTTCGCCTCTCCGGTTCAGGTAACCAAACCACTCGCCGTAGGCCGGATCTTTGAATTTCTTCCAGGTATAATTGTGAACTTTTTCAAACCAAGTGCGGCAACGCTCATCTCCGGTCAGTTTGTAACCTTTCGCCAGGGCTACCAGCGCTTCTACGTGTACCCACCAAAGTTTCTGATCCCACTCCAGTTGCTGTGGCGGTGCGCCTTTGGCATCCAGGAAATAGAAGATACCGTCATGCTCTTTATCCCAGCCATATTCCAGCGTATCCAGCATAATGGTGCAGGCTTTTTGAATGAGGGAGTGGTCGTTGAAACGCTGCCCAAGGTCCATGATGAACCACATAGCTTCAATGGCATGACCAGGATTCAGCAGGCGGCCTTCAAAGCAGTCGGTAAAATCACCATCCGGGCCAACGTTTTCAAGAATGAGCCCCATTTGCGGCTGGTAAAAAACATCCATGACCTCGTGGATCACCTGCTCCGCCAGCTCATTCACCCTAGCGGCCCCGATGATGTGCTCCAGTTCCAGCGAGAGGTTGCAAAGGATCATAGGCAGGCTAAAATTGCGAAGCGGTCTTGTACCGGGAAATGCTTTATTATAAGATCCTTTCCAATTTTGTTGCCTTTTTAAAATATTTTCAAAAGTTGAAAGGGCAATTTCTTTGTATTCATCAGAAGGCATAGCCTTATCCAGAGAAGCAAAACCCATGGTGGCGAAGC
Organism: uncultured bacterium; assembly: GCA_966095395.1. Classification (GTDB taxonomy): domain Bacteria; phylum Bacteroidota; class Bacteroidia; order Chitinophagales; family Chitinophagaceae; genus Flavisolibacter. The sequence continues at coordinate 96,049 of CBHTSW010000010.1, forward strand.
TGTCGCTGAAGATATTATACGGCTGCACCAGGGGCGCCCCTTCTGCTGTTAGCGAAAAATACCAGTTTCCATCCCTGTCTCTTCCATACTTCTTCATGAAGTCGGCACCGAGCAGGGCCATCTTCAGCCATTCTTCCCGGCGCTCCACATTGTTATACATATGACTAAAGCACCAGACCCCTCTTCCCTGCAGCCACATAAATTTGTCACGGTCAAAAACACTTCCGTCCCGGTTCAGGCAGGTAAAATAGCCTCCGTTTATTTTGTCAGGACTATGCTCTAGCCAAAAAGGAAGTATATTAGAAAGCAACTCATTTTTATATAGCTCTGCAATTTTCTGGGTAGCAGGGGCGGCTTTCTCATTTGCAGTTGTCAGTATCATGCGGAATTAAAAATATTAGCGATTGCGGATTCTTATTTTAAATTTTTATTAACAAGACTCCAAGTTAATAATATTTTTATTAATTCGTCTAAAACTTTATAAATATTTTTATTTTCTATACCGTCGTGACAATTTTCTATTGAGAAATACATTTAATAAGGATTGGCTTCCAAAAATCTTTTAAATTCATGTTTGTTTTGAAGTAGAATCAGCCACTTAAATTCATACATGTTGGCCTTACAACATTCGATATTTGAAGTATTTTCAAAGGAAAACGCAACAGGAATTGCCTTTAAAAACAAGGCCTACAAGCGTGCTATTATTAATTACCTTGACCAAACCGGTAATACTACAATTCCCGATTTGGCCCAGGAAATAAATATCAGCGTCCCTAAAACAACCAGTCTCATTAATGATTTGATACAGGACGGATTAATTAAGGATTATGGAAAAGTTGATTCTACCGGTGGCAGGAGGGCTAATTTATATGGGCTGGAAGCAGAAGCCTGCTTCTTTATTGGTGTTGATGTAAAGCATTATTTTATCAACATAGGTTTGCTTGACTTTAAAAAAAACCTCCAAACAGTGCAAATGCAGGTACCTTACCTGCTTGAAAATACAAGGGAGTCATTTAACCGTCTCATTCTGATCATAAAGACCTTTATTGAAGAATTACCTGTTGACCGACAGCATGTTCTTTCTATGTGCATCAATTTATCGGGCCGTATCAATACAGAGAAAGGCTATAGCCACAGCTTTTTTCACTTTCATGAGGAGCCACTTAGTGCCATTATTGAAAATGAAATCGGGATTCGCACTTTTCTGGAAAATGATTCCAGGGCCATGGCCTATGGTGAGTTTTACAATGGCGTTGTTCATAATGAAAAGAATGTTTTGTTTATTAATCTGGATTATGGAATAGGGTTAGGTGTTTTCATTGACGGCCAGATGTATTATGGCAAATCGGGCTTCGGAGGCGAATTTGGGCATATCCCTTTATTTCACAATGAAATCATTTGCCAATGCGGCAAAAAGGGATGCCTTGAAACCGAGGCCTCGGGGCAGGCCCTGCTTCGTTTATTCCAGGAAAAAGTAGAACAAGGCTCCACCTCATCAAATGCCGGAAAATCCTTACCCACTAGTGATCTCAGACTAACTAATATTATTGAAGCAACAAATAACGAGGATGTTCTTTGTATTGAACTGGTTGCAGAAATTGGTGAAAAGATTGGCAGAGGACTGGCTGTACTTATCAATTTGTTCAATCCGGAACTTGTCATCTTAGGTGGCACCTTAGTTGAAACGGGAGATTACATTTACCTTCCTATTAGAAGCGCATTGAATAAATATTCGCTAAGTCTGGTTAACAGCGATTCAAAGCTACGACTCTCCAAACTGGGTGAAAAGGCCGGCGTAATAGGTGGTTGCTTATTTGCCCGTAATAAACTTTTATCATTGAAATAAGCGTCAAGGTTATTTTATAATAAAGCTAACTATGCCAACACACAAGGCAAATTATTGGCTCTATGGTTTCGCATAGAAACTGCTGATCGCGCCTCCTGGCACTTGCTTCTTTACCTATCTTCTTTTGCTTTTATGGAAGTCTTCTGTGAAAATTTTTCTTCCCCTTTAGATATGGCAATAACTTATGTAAAACATAAAATTTTTTATAAAACCTGTTCTATCACCTGCAGTGAATACAACAGTTAGCTAAGGTTTGCCCGAATTGCACCTAAACAAAGCTATTGCACTGTCAGCTGCTCCTCCCTTGTAATTGCCGGCAAAGACACTGTATCGCCTGCACAATGAAGAACCGTGCGGGCTGAAAAAAGTGTGGTCCATAAACGTACTATTTTTGGAAAACTTACAACCACTCCTATCTCGACTTATTTGCTTTAAATAGACTTAAGTTAGAGTACTTATCTCAAAGACATTAGATTACGCTCCTTAATGCAATCTGTGCATCTTTAACTGCCGCTTTTACACTTCTTGGGAAAAGTATAAGATGTACGACACATAGTATCCACACAAAAGGATCAGTCATTGCAGAGGCCACTAAAAGAGACAGGGGAAGAAAAGCCTGGTAATAATCCAACATGACTATCTGGAAGGATTTATTAACAGGAGAAAGGATAACGATAATCTGAATACCCAGTTTTCTATACCGCGCCCAGGCCCAAAGAAGATACATGCCAAGTGCAACAAACGTTAATGGTACTGAAATCCATGTTAGCATAGCGCATAAAGCCAAGAGCTCAACCAACAGGATGATGGAAGATATTTTTTTAAACGCGTGAGGGTCCACGCCGGCAGCAAAGGTGTTCAGGCCGGCAAGTAGATCCTTATCTCTATCGTAAAACTGATGCCAGAGTATGCCCCTTAACCCATAGGCCATGGACCAGATACCCACTACAGCAAACCAGTTCCAGTTCATATCCTGCCCGGTAAAAAAACTTATTCCGGATACCATAAACAAACCGGGGAAAAGGTGAGCGCCGCACGCATCGGCAATTACACCCCAATTGCCTCTACATTTCAATCGGACCGGCGGAAGTGAATATAAACTAAAGATGATCCAGGAAAGTAGATAAAGTATTGTTGAAAACCTGTCGAGCGACAAGAACAGGAGGACGACCGTTCCAGACAGAAGACTTAAAATGACCAATATCCACCGGTAGGTTGGAGAGATGTGCATCATCCTATTCGTTTTTCCACATGCCCGGTCATCTTTCAGATCGGTAATATCATTGATCAGGCTAACATAAATAGCCCCTGCCACCAGAGCGCACAATAAATAGAAAAATACCGGCGCCAGTGTAGATAAATGAACCCCAAACTTTATAGAGGTAGCATAGGCAATGGCCAGTAAAGTAGACATTTTATACTCCCACCAGTCATTATATCTTATGGTTGACAAAATTTTCATAAATGTTGCCTGTCAAAATGATTTTTAAAAACCTGCTTACAACTTCCGGCAGATTGATGATTGATTCAGCTCGATGAAAGACACTCTTTGTAATAACGCGCCAGGGCTTCCAGGCAATAACCGGTTGTCATTTCTTCTGAACCCCATCCCTGCAATAGCTTTGGCCCTCCATAATAGAGCAGCCATCTTTCCCACTCTCCACTATGGGCTTGGGCCTTCAAAATAAAGCGAATAGCCTTTTCCATTTCAGGGGCCTTATGTTTCCAATTCAAGAGCGCACATACAGCCAGAGCCGTATCCAACACGTTTTCACCAATCCTGCCATCCGGCCTAGCCCTGGAGAGGATCCGCTCAATAACAGGTTGCCTGGCAGGTTCGAGTTGGTGAATATCCTTATAATAGTTTCGGGACAAAAAATAATATACGGAGAAGATGTTCCGATACCACTTGTCACAATCCTCTTCTTTGTTCTCTGCTATGATCTTCAACAAATATTGGATAACGGGCTGTGTATGTTCGGTATCGCCCAAATAATATAAAACATTGGCATTTACAACAGCGTCCACATCATACCTTTCGCATTCCATCTTTCTCCAGAAGAGAAAACTTTGCACAGGGCGTAAAAGCTCAGGCAATACCAGTCTCCAATAAGTAAGATTCCTGTTGGGCCGGAGGCGCAGTATAATCCAGGAATAAAACAATCCATCCTTATTCCTATTGGCCAACAGTAATGGAATATTGGTGGGGGCGGGTATGTTCATATTTCTTTCCCGGAAAAAAGAGGACGCACACACCGTATCATCCACATCCAATGGGGCAATTTTTCGCAGGGGGTGCCTGTTGGTAAAATGGTGCCACACGCCACCTCTTTGCATCTGGTATTCCAGGAATTGAGCTGTTTTTTTTAGTATTTCTTCTATCTCCGGGTAGTCGGAAAGAAATAACAAAGAGTTCGCAATAAGTATAGAAGGAAAAATCGCACTATCCGGAATGCACCATCCTTTCATTGGGGCATCGGCAGCTATATATGAACAGAATTCACCATTAGGAAACTGATGCTGTTTTAAATAAGACAAGCCTCTTGTAATACCGGTTGACATACTGGTTAAAAGTTCGTGCGTGCTCGTTTTTTCATTCATAGGGATTTCAATGCAATGATTTTTTTAGTGTGTATCCCTAGCTTTTTTGCCAGAGCTCCTGTTTTTTTAAAATGATAGCTGCACTTGTGGTAGAACAGCCTAAATAAAAGGAACGTAACCATTCCCCTGTTTAAGGTTGCTATCTGTTTTAACATTCGGCGTCCTTCTTCTACATCTCGTTTACGAATGAGGTAATGCCAGGCAAGGGCCATGATTCCAGTTGCATTCTTACGCCGGAGAATCCTGACTTCATGTTTTCTGAGCTGATCCCGATACCGCTGTATCAGCAAACTATTATCCTCTATATCCAACAATTTGATGGTTTCTGCAGTATCTCTCCCATCATAAATATTACTTCCATCAATTTGCTTTATCCATAACTTTTCCTTAGTAAACGCAGCCCTGCATTCTTTGGCCAGGATCATGTCCAGTAAGAGGCAGACATCATCCCCGATATTCATCTTTTTATTCCATCCGGCTACAATGGAAGACCTTCGTATAAGAAGAGAAGAAGAAGGCGATGGAATATTACGGATATAAAGCTTTCTCAACTTTGAGTAGTCCAGCAAGATCCACTTTCCCTTATTTTCAGTAAGATAAGGCTTCAGAAAGTCATACCGCGAAAAGGCATCCATCCACTCTCCTCCCTTTGATTGCTGAAACCAGTTGGTAAAAACAAAATCAAGTTCATGTGCCTGAATGAATTCAACGCAATGCCTGAGAAAATCAGCGTTCCAAACATCATCGGAATCAAGAGAGGCGATGAATTTGCCTGCTGCCCTGCGCAAGCCCGTGTTCCTTGCGGCGCCTTGCCCGGAGTGATCCTGGTAAACGTATTCGACTTCCGGATAGGCTTTTACAACAAAAGAAGTATCGTCATCCGATCCATCATCCACAACAATAATCTGTTTGTTGGGATAGGTTTGCCTAATGACGCTTTCTATGGCAGCTCCCACTTTTTTAGCCCGGTTATATGTAGGGATAATTACTGAAACCCAAGGTTGGTCATCCATATATTATTTCACATAATTTATTTGCGAATTCGGTTTCCGGTGATTCAGGGATATTTTCTGATATATAGACTGATGCGTTTTTACCTATTGCTTCCCATTCGTTTCTTCGCATCCATGCTCTTTCCAATGCGTCCTCAAATGAATCTTCATTGGCCTGACCGATAAAGCCTGTTATTTCATCCTGGATCATTTCCGGATTTCCTCCGGCTTTGGTTACTATCACAGGCCTACCCAATGCCATTGCTTCTATAACTGCCAGGGGCATTCCTTCGCTCCTTGAGGGAAGCACCAAAGCATGATAGCTTTCCCATAATTTTTGAATATCATTTGCATACTCAACAAACTCAATATTAGTAACCTGCAGTAAGCCGGCCATTGACTTTAATCCCTCGTAATCCGGTCCTGTGCCGATGAATGAAACAGTAATGGGCCTTTCTTTCCACTTCTGCTTTGATAAAATGCGAAGCAATATATCCTGTCCTTTATCTATAATAAAATAACGGGCAATGCAGGCCAGCCGGTAGCCCGATCCAGTAGAAGGAAACTGCAGTGGCTCCCTGAGTACCTTTACCGGATTATACACTACCTCCGCATTTACAAGACGCTCACCAAATTGTTCTTCAGTCAGGCGAAGGTTATGGTAGGATACAAAAAAACATTTTGCTGCCTCTCTTAAAACTTTGGCCATATAGGAACGGTCTTTATGGTATGGCCAGAAAAAATCCACTGCTTTTTGAGCAATGATGACATAAGGAATATTTAAGGAGGAACAGTCTGATGCGTAAGTGAGTCCGTCAAAATTGATTCCCTGCGCTATAACCACCAGATCAGGGTGATAATAAGACAGCTTTTTGGCAAATCGCGGTTCCTTCCAATTTCCTTCTCCCCATATTCGCTCCCTGATTTTATTCCAACTCTGAAACAGAAACCGCCTTGTTGCCGAGCGGTAACCAAAAGAGGAAAGCAATACACCCATTGAGGACAGCTTAATAAATTGCGGATGATTTCTATTAATTGCTTTCTTTAGTAGTACGACCCTGATGCCTGTGGATTGCAGTACAGGAATGCTTCTGGCCCACAATTCTTCACTGCCGCCCCAATCGTCCATACAATTACTTACAATGGCTATTGTTGTTTGATTCTTCCGCATCTGTACGCCTTTGCCTTTTCCTAATTTCATTAATTGGCAATAAAGCTTATGAGTTAATGGATTGTACTTCAAAAACTGCAGACTTTAAAAGCTGTGCATAATCGCTTGCGTCTGAAAATAATTCAGTATATGTGCCGGACAGCATAATTCTGCCACCGGATAATACATAGATGTAATCTGCATGCTTTATGGCCGACATACGATGACTGATAATCAAAGCGCCCCTGTTTCCCAGCCTTTCACGAAAGGATTGAAATAGCGCCTCCTCGGACCGGACATCAAGGGCGCTGGTCGCTTCATCAAATATTAAAAACCTGGCCGCACTATAAAATGCTCTTGCAATGGCCAGCTTCTGCCATTGACCGATACTGATCTCCTGCCCGTCTTCAAATATCCTTCCCATCATCGTATTATAGCCGTGCGGAAGCTTTTCAATAAAGTCGTGCGCTCCAGCAGATTTTGCCGCCGCCTCCAGATCGTTTTGGCTAGGATTGCGATCAACATCCCCCCAACGAATATTATCTGCCACACTCATGCTGTAACGTCCAAAATCTTGGAACACTACACCAACCTGCCTGCGAAAATCGGTCGTTGGAAAACTGCGTATATCGACCCCATTCATAGTGATCCCGCCTTGTGTGGGATCATAAAAACGGCAGAGCAATTTGATCAGGCTTGTTTTGCCGGCGCCGTTTAGCCCAACAACGGCCACTATTTTACCGGAAGAAATAGTTAATGAAATATCCTTCAGTACAGGCCGGTTGGAATGAGGGTAGGTAAAGGTTACATTTTTAATTTCCAAACTTACATCAGGAGAGTCCGGAACAGAAACTGGTTGCTCTGCTTCTGAGAGTGTTGATTTCAGGTCGAGCAGCTTAAATAAATTAGAAATAAAAATATTGTTCTGATAAAGGTTGGAAATGCTGGAGGATACCGATTGCATTAAACCAAATGACTGAGGAAAGATGACAAGAAAAAGGGTAACTTCTCCTAGAGTGGTTGTGTGATGAATAACCCCCAAACATATATAGCCGATACAGGCGAAGAATCCAACGGTACTCAGGCATGTAGCTATAACTTCATTCAGGTTGCTTTTCCTGCTTATCCTGAACCGCTCTGTCAATAATTCTTTCTGTATATTCAAATAGGACGACCTTAAATAATGGCCCAATCCATAGCTCCTCACCTCCTTCACAGATTGATCTCCGGTAAGTAAAGTACTAATGTAGGATGATTTCCTTTCCAGGGACGTACGCCTGATCTGCCATTCGAACAACCGGTCAGCAAAATAAGTACGAACACATAAGGTAGGGATAACAAACAAAACGATCAAAGGAATCAGAACCCAATCGATGGATATAAGCACAGCGCCAACTGCCAGGAACATTATGGCGTTTTTTATTAGATCAGCTATATTGATAACAACGGCTCTGGCACGCTCCGGACCTGCATCTTTAGCCCTTTTTAGCAGATCGAAATAAGCAGGGCTTTCGTAAAAAGCCAAATCAAGTTCAACCGCCCGCGCATGAATTTTATCATCTATGCAGGCACCCACCTTACCGGCATGTAGTTCATTTATATACCCAGATGTTATTTTAACGACTACATAAAGTATAGCCGCCAGGGTTGCTTTAATCAAGCTGATTACTACCAATTCGTTTGCATTGGAGGCGTGTATTACAGATTGATTTATTGAATCAATCAAATTTTTCAGAAAATAAAGTGCTGTCAAAAACAATATACTTTCTAAAAGTATAAAACCCAAAGCCAGGGCGGACCAGCCTTTTGCCACAGACCAAATGAAACCAATTACTCTTTTAAAATTCAAGTTGGCGCGCAACTTACTCCATCGTGTTCTAACAGCAGTTAACATGAAAATTCACTTGTTTTGGCTTTGTAAGTGGCTGGTTTTGAAATTTTTTGCGGGTTTAAAAGTATGGCTTTTATATGTATTCAACTGATTCTTTACCACTTAAGCTATAAAGGCTTCCTAATGTTGGAGGCAATACTAATAATTGCAGGTTGGGTTTCTGTGCAGGAGGCGCATGTATTCAAACGTTAAACGGAAAGAAAAACAAATCAATGTTCCGGGCAGGTTGGGTTTTGTCCATACAATTGGATTTGCCCATTCGTTGACTCAACGAGCATATGGATAAGGGCCTACGATTATAGCCACCATCAAAAACGTAAATAACGGAGTCTGGCTGTGTGTCAAATACCACGCATTGGAAAAGAAGGCAGAGATGTAGGCAGAAGGCGTTTCAATTTTCATTTCACTTTTCACTTCAGTACCAGGTCCTGTTCCCGGGCCAGTAGTTTGCCATAGTGAAAGGCTACCCATACACCCTTGTGCTTTTCTGAATCTTCATAGTGGATGACTTCCCCGGTAAGGTTTTCCTCCATGATCCATTTGAAAAAGAAATGGAATTGGCTGCGGCTTTGATCCTGCAAGATAGATGGAGACAGTTTTGCACTTTGACCTGGGGCAAACAGTTTCGACATGACAGCAAATGTATCAAACCAAAAGGAAAGCTTTTTGAAAAAAACCTCCCTGCTATTTTAGGCTCAGTTGAAATAAACTAATCGTTGCCTTGTCGTAGTGAGCCGTATGGCCCATGGTGTTTTTTAATGTGAAAAGACCCAGAAAGTCAAACCTGCATTTTTGGTAATAACTGGTAAGCCCTGGGTTGTCGCCCACCGTGTCCATGCGGATATATGCTTTATGGTTTTGCCATGCAAAGCCTCTGGCCCAGGTAACAATTTCACTCACTAACTGCCGGCCCACGAACTGGGGACTCGTAGCAATGCGGTGAATATACAGGCACAGGTCGGCATTTCGTTCTTCCCAGATCGTTAAAAGTGATAGCCAGACACATTCTCTGCGATCTTTCCCAAGTCGCCGTCCTTAAATTTCAAAATCGTCAAAGAAAAACACTCTTATAACTATTCTTCGAATTCAATTCCATGAAAGAGACTATATTATGTTTCTAAAATAACAATAGCGATAATAAATAAATAAAAAAGAATGAGACTAACCCCATCAGGATGGTAGCTGTTGTATACACTTTTAGCATCGTTTTCATATCAATGTCGGAAAACTTCGAGATCACCCAGAAATAAGCATCATTAGCATGAGAAATCATCATGGATCCCGCCCCCATAGCTAAAACACAGAGCAGCCTCCCTTCATTGCTGTCCAATCCCAGAACCGGCAATAAAGGAAATATTATGGAAGATGCTGTTATAATTGCTACAGTGGAAGAACCCAGGGAAGTTTTCAATGCAACTGCCAGTAAAAAAGGAAAGAAGATCCCAAAATTGGACAAGAGCCAGGTATTATTTAAATGTTCTCCCATTTTTGTCGCCTGTAATACAGCCCCGAAAGCACCTCCGGCACCTATGATGATTAAGATAGGACCAGCCTTTTCTACTGCATTGTGTAATAATGAGCTAACGGTGGTTTTTTTCCATAATGCTTTATTATTAAACGCCAACAGCACACCAATGAACAGTGCTATTGAGGGTTCGCCGATCACGGACACTATATTTTTCCAGCCGCTGAAAGTTCCATTTTGGTTTATCAACAGAAAAGACTTTAACGAGATTAATAATATCGGAACAATAACAGGCAGGAATGCGTGTAGAACACCAGGTTGCAAGAAAGCCTCTGGCTCCTCCTTATAAAGCAGGTTGGACTCTTTGACGGGATTTTTCTTTCCTGCATAATTTGCCCATAAATAACCCGCCAGCATCGCAGGTATGCCAACCAAACTGCCAATTAATATCAATTTCCCAAAGTCCACACCAATGATGCCAGCTGCTGCACTTACGCCGGGGTGTGGAGGTATCAGGCAGTGTACAGAATAAAGCCCGGCGGCAAGTGAAACCGCCATTGTGGTTAAAGAGGTATTGGTACGCCTGGAAAGCGGTTTAACTAAACCGCTAAGTACAATATAACCCGAATCACAAAAGATGGGAAGGCCTACAATGAAACCGATAATTGCCATAGACAGCGCAGAAAACCTGGGAGGTATTTTCTTCAAAATATAATTGGCCATCACCACCGTACTTCTGCTGAACTCAAGAATCACCCCCAACGTAGTTCCTAAAATAATAAGCAATCCAAGGGATTTCATCACATTACCAAATCCTTCTTTTACCAGGGTAAGGACTTCAGGTACGGTAAACCCTGTGCCTAATCCGACAATAAAACAAGCGATAACCAAAGCAAAAAACGGGTGGACATGGTATTTAGTGGTCAACAGGACCAGAAAAGCAATTCCCGCAAGTAGGGCGAAGAGGAGTTGCACATATGAAACAGGCATTAGTAAACTATTTGTTTTTAAGCGGAAAATTTATCGTTGGAAGGATCAATCAATGTCACCACTATATCCATAACGTTTGTCTGCGTCGGCCCTGTTTTTATAAGCGCCTCCGTATCGGAAAAAAAATGGTAGGAATCATTATCGTCCAGGTAGTGTTGAGGATTCCGTCCTTGCTCAATAAGCCGTTTCATCATATCTGCCGTAACAACAGCTCCGGCTGCATCGGTAGGACCATCCGTACCATCGGTGCCCCCTGACAACAAGGTTAGTCCGGGATGGGGAAGTATAGCCATTCCGGCAGCCAAAGCCAATTCCATGTTTCGTCCGCCAAGGCCATTTCCTGTAACATTGGCTGTAGTCTCCCCTCCATAGAGCAAACATGCAGGAAATGGTCCGGTGTATTCGATAGCTTTTTGGACGAGCATTTTGCCCACGTCAGAAGCTTCTCCCCTGAGGGTGTTTGTAACAACATGTGCATGATATCCGGCTTCCCTTGCTTTATGTGCCGCAGCATCCAAAGCAATTTTATTATTTCCGATAATCAGGTTATGCGTATGCCGGAATCCGGGGTCATCTGGTTTGGGTGTGTCCGGGATCTTACCGGCACATCCTGCCAGCATGTATCTGTTAACAGAGGCAGGGATCTGATCCTCGATTCGGTATTTGACCAGGATGTTCCGGGCGTCTTTAAAACTTGTTTTATCGGCCACTGTAGGACCGGAGCCTATTACATCAAGATCATCTCCTATCACATCCGAAAGTATCAGGGAAAATAGTTTCGCAGGATAAATTTTTTTAGCCAACTGCCCCCCTTTCACATAGGAAAGATGCTTGCGCACCGTATTCATTTCATGTATGTCTGCTCCCGACTTTAACAACACATCGAACGTCTTTTGCAGATCTGTTAAATCAGAGCCTTCAGGGAAATCGGCTAACAGAGAAGACGCCCCGCCCGATAAAAGGAACAGGACGACATCGTCTGGTGTAAGAGCAGCTATCAGGTCCAACATTTCTTTTGTTGCTTTTACACTGCTGGAATCCGGAACCGGATGCCCCGCTTCGAGCACCTTTGTTTTGATTAAGGAAAGGCCATGGCCATGTTTTGTTATAACCAATCCCGTATAGACATCATCTTCCAGAATATCCTCTACGGCCCGTGCCATCAATGCAGAAGCCTTTCCGGCACCCATAATAAAAATCCTCCCGTTTGGCCTCACCTGGGTGCTGTGATCATTTATTATAAGATCCGGTTTGTTCCATCTGACTTGATTGCGGATTAAAACAGAAGGGTTCACTGCTTCCACAGCGGCTTTAAAAATACCAATGGCTTTTTGTATACTTTCCATGTGATTGATTACAACTACCTGCAGTTAATGCTACTTAAATAGAAAAAACAATTGTTTTAGTATTCACCCGTTTGGCTGTTATGTTTTTACGTTCCTTCACAAAACCTTTATCGGGATCACTGATTCTGATCGTATATTTTCCTTCTGCAAACACCTTGGGTTTGAAGGTTTTCCCTTTTAATCTGAGGGAATAAACCGTTTCTCCCGTACGCTCATTAAAAAGTTCCAGAACAGGATTTTTAATACCGATCACTTTAATGGCTGGCAGCCATGCCACGGCTTTTTTGGCATAATTATCTTCCTGGGATATGATAAAAGGCCAACCTTTGTACTGCCCATCTTTATTTATTTCAGGATCAACATACCGCGGCCAGCACTCTACCTGAATTGTACGTTTGGTTTTATCGAAGGTTACGATGCCATAGCCGGTCGCACGGTCATACACGATAGCGGGCTCCCTGCCTGTTTTGCGAGGATTGGCAACCGCATGGACGGTCATCCTGTTGCCAAAGCCATCCAAAAAATTCCCGGTGTAGGGAGGTTGCCCCGGCAAAGGTTCGTGATTGTGGCGAGTGGGCCACCACCGCCTTGGGAATATGTTATTTAAAGCAGGACCTGCAAAGGCATAACCTGAATCGGAAAATTCATCGACACCATAACGAACCATACTGGCAAGGTGTTGATCGCCTGCGATATGAAAGGCAAAACATTTCCGGATTGTTCTTATCGCTTCATCCCTGCCCTTTTGCGGCCACCCGTTGGAATCCATGTCTGAAGTAGGCGCATCCTCTTCAATATATTCTCCGGGTTGCGGTATGGGAAGGCCCGGTACAATAGCGTCTGTAATGCTTCCTTTTGGCAGCGTAGCCACTGTACAAAAATTTGTTTGTGAAAGAAGGCACTTCATTTCCGCAGCATCCCGCCAATCGGATGACCAGTCCTTTAAAAATTTCATTTGTCGTTCGCCAAGCAAGACGGCATCGATATCCCGGTGTTCTTTTATGTTGAAGTCCGGATTTTGTATAAAGCCGTTATGGATCTTTGCCTCAGGCGGTAGTACATTTTTTGGAGCGGATTTAAATTTCCGATCTTCCAGTATCGCAAAACTGACCCCTGCATAATTCCACTTCGTATAGTAAACGTGGATGCCCTGCCTTACCGGAGCCGGATCATAAGGATCAGGCAGATGGCTGGTCTGGGTCTGCTGTATCATATTGACCCATGCAGCAGGCATTTTGTACCCTCCCAGGTCCTGGGCCCTGTAATCCCACCCAAGATCAGAAGGCGCATGTTTTCCCCCTTCCCCCCAAACATTACCGTGATACACATCATGATCGTCAGGAATAATGGCGCAGGGAATATGGCGGAAAACCTCCCGGTAAGACCAGCCGAACATATACCATTTCCTCAGGTAATCCAGGTAGGACTTTTCAGCAGGGAAGGTCTGGATGTCGAAGCCGCCGTGAGATTCATAAAACTGATCACCCAAAAAAACTGCCACCTGAGGTTTATGCTTTTTTACATGAGGGGCGATTTCTGCATCAGGGAAACCGTAATCGCCGTTGCAGCTAAAAACAGCCACTTTCAATTTACCGGAATGTACCGGTTCAGCAGCGATCGTTCCTTCATAAAAATATTCCCCCGTACCTGTCTTCAAAGGAAGCTCTAGTCTGATGCGATAAGGCAGATCAGTGGAATAATGCCAATTTTCTATCCGGAAGGTGGCATATCGTCCTTTGCAATCGATGGTACTTTCACAGAGATTTCGCCAGGTATTGTTTTCCTTTATTTGCAGAAAAAGCTTATACCCCCTGATTGCTTCCACCGGCGCTAACTGTGCGGTCAGCTTGAGTATTTTGTTATGAACGGTGTATTGCGCAAAACAAATCGGCCCAAACGTTTGCCCGGGATCAGCCACTGTTTTAGGTCCGGTGATGGTCCAGTTGCTGAAAACCCCCGACGGAATGTCGGTGCCTGCCTCCTTTGAAAAATTTTGCTCCAAAGCATTTCCATCTGCAGAAATACCAAGCGGCCTTTTTACTTCATCGGCAAAATGCACGACCAGGGCCATATTGCCTGTGAGCTTTTCATTTGTTATATTATTGGCCGTGATATTGTCAAGCAACACATGGTCAGCACTATAGACAGATAACCGGAGCCCATAGGCATCACCGTTAGGGGCTGCCCGCAATACCAGACGAATGTCATTGCCGGTATCGATGGGCTTTGAACTTTTTTGCGTTCCGATAAACAGCCTGCCATCATAGCTTATGCCTGCATCCAGCCCCTGGCCGAAAACCGCAGCGCACCGGTAATCATCAAATCGTTTTACAGCTTTTGCGCCCAGCCGGAACCCCGCATAGTTTTGTTCCCCTGTCCCGTTTATCTTTTTTACTAAATTAAGTGTGACACTGGTTTCAAACCCCTTCCTTTTGGAATTGAGCTGAGTCGTTAAGCTGTGCACCGTCCTGTTCGCACCTTGAACTACACATTCCAATTTCCCGTTTCGAAGGCGCCAGTCCTGCAGGCGGTTGCCCCAAAACTCGGGGCCTGCCCAGTTCATATCCGGCCACTGCTCCCATGCGGCAGCGAAAGAAGCACTGTCCTGTGCTGCTATTTTTTGTTTGTCTGAACTGATTTTTTCAAAGGGTGTGGATTGACCCGCTTTTAATAACACATCGGGCGCAAGGAGACTAAGACCAAGGGCCTTGATTGATTTTCTTCTGTCCATTCTTACAAGTATTAGTTGCCCATGTTTTTCTTTTACAAATTGCTACAGAAAGGTAAACTTTGGCCTTGTTTTCCATTTGCCCCTTGTGAAATCAGGGAAATCCACCGGCTTGCTTTTATTCGCCACCGATAGTTCCGAAAGGGGGGATACTGCACTGGAAGTAACCGAATCATATACATCCCAGTCAGGCATTTTGTTTTCCCGGAGGGCTGCGACCAGGCGATGCCAGGTGACTGGAGTCTCCATGGTGCTATTCCCATGTCCCCTTGTTGCCGCTTTTCGTGGATTGGGTTTATAGTTTTTAATAGTTGGATGCTCGTATTCTTTCAGGTATTTATCAGCAGGCTCGTACTGGTGTTCAACAGGGCTCAGGCCTTCAATATATATCTTGGGATCCTGCGGCCTGAAATACCGGTCACCCCAATAGACTCCCCGGGTTCCCTGCAAGCGATAATTGCCGCGGGGATGGGGCGTGCTGGTATCAAAGTTTAGGGTAATCAGTTTACCATTCACCGTACGTAAAAGGGTGGCATTGTAATCGCCCTGGTTATACTTCAGTTTGGCATAGGGACTGTCCTTGCCATAGTTTAATTCTGCGTAGTTTCTAAGCATCGTTGCACTGGAGCTCATGGAAACAAGATAATCGATCCTGTCACCATGATTGATGTCCAGGTGGGGAATCATACTGTTCATGGGATGGTCAGGATATAGATTTCCATTCCGGCTTACCGAGTGTTGCAGGCGCCAGGGTTCCTGGTCAGGGGTAAACTGCACCATTCTCAGATCATGAACGTATCCGCTCTCCACATGGACGATATCACCCAGCAATCCTTTTTGAACCATATGTAAAAGGGAAAGATTGTCACAGCCTTCCAGGGCAAGAGAAGCCCACTTCGCTGTTTTTTCATAGGTTTCTACCAGTTCCCAGGCTTCATCCAGAGTGATGATGATCGGTACTTCGGCCACAGCATGCTTGTCGTTCCGCATGGCGGCCAGACACATCTGCGCATGCCATTCCCAGGGCGTGCAAATAATTACGGCGTCCAGTTTTTCCTGCTCGCACATCCGTTTAAAATCCGTAGGACCTTTGTCATATAGAGCCGGTGTTGGCTGTCCGGCTTCTTCTATCCATCGTTTAGCCCGGTAAAGGTTCACCGGCTTGATATCACAGATAGCAGGAACCTCCACGCCTTCCATGCCCAGGGCCAGGTCCAGATGATAAGAGCCGCGGCCGCCAATGCCGATAAAGCCTAGACGCACCGGCTTTTCAGCTCCTGGTGGTGTTAAAGAACGGGCTTGGCCTTGCAGACCCAACCCGCTGAGGGTAAGACCACCAACGGCTGTGCCGGATAATTTCAGAAACCCCCGGCGATCATAATTGCTTCCCATGCTTGTATTTTTTTTGCTTTAAAACTTCCAGATTGGTTTGGTGTTTTTCGATAGGGTATCAACCATCGAGGCAGGAGCGCTGCACTAAAGACTTGCAGGCATTCACAGGAACAACCATCAGCACGGCGACCAATCCTTAGCAGCATCGTTAGGATTTTGTACCACCAGGCGGTTAGTAATTAATTTCAGCCGTTGCGTTCTTTTTCACGCCGGGAAACCATTTTACGGCATTCAAGCGGTAGATCTTATCTACCACGCTCCGCGGAAGCTTCATTCCGTTAAACTCTTTTTCTACTTTGGGCACTTTCATTTTTTCGCCTGAAGTAAAGAACTTCCAGTGCCGCAGCCAGATTTCATGAGTTTCTTGATTCCTTTCTTCAGCTGTCTTGGTAGTATCTACCTGCTGGTCGGTGGCGTACAACAGCCGGTCCTGGTATTTGAGAAAGAAATCATGTACTTTCTGCCAGTCCGTTACGGCCTGATACTGAAAATGTGAAATACGCTGCGCCATATCCACCGCCATATTGGGATATTTGTCCAACCGTTTTGCCAGTTCATCCACACTCCACTCCATGCTTCCCAGGTGCGCTCCCACGAATTTCAGATCCGGATGCTTTTCCAGCATATGATCCCTGGCATTGATCTGGTCTTCATAAGAGGGGTACTCCGGATGCAGGTACATGTGGTACTGCGGATGCTCTGCAAAATATTGCTTGTCCCCTGTCACGGTCATCTTTTCCACGGGCAGCCAGCAGTTGCGGGGCTCACCAAGATGCCCTACCAAGGTTATACGGTTCTTGGCCAGGAAATTAAAAATGGTATCAAACTTAGGGTTGTCGATCATTACAAACTTACCCTTCTCATCTTTCAACTCCATCCCGATGTTTTTCCAAACTTTAACGGCTATAGCCCCGTTGGCAATGGATTGCTCTAAATAGTCAAGGGCGTGTTGCTGCCAGTTTTTATCATTAAAGTTTTGTACCGGAAATGTAGTAGCAAAGGACAGGCGTTCAGGGAAGTCCTTCATAAGGCGAACCGCAATATCCTGCTGCCCTTCAATAGGAGGATAATAAGGCGTGCCTACATTTACAGTTATCAGGCTAAAATTATCCGCTTTTGCTTGTGCCAAAAAGCTCGAATCATCCGTATTGAAGTGAACATGGGTATCAAATTTTTCAACCGAATTAAAATCCTCAACTGAATAGTATTCAGCTGGTGCATCTTTGTTTGGCGAATTGTTTTCTTTGGATTTACAACTGACCACCACCATTGCGATCACACAGAAAAGGAAGCTTTGATAAAATCTGCCTGAGTGTTTCATTCCCTGATTAAATTTTTAGAGGTTACAATTTCTAATTTTTCGCTTACAAGACTTGTCACCGCATGGGTTGCCGGAGGAAAAACCTGGCGTAAGTCAATTTCAGTATTGTGCAGAAGGATTTGTTTGAGCTGCAGCATGAAAATATTTTTAATTTCTGTAGCAAGATTAATCTTACAAATCCCTCCTCTTATGGCTTTCCTAAGTGTTTCAGCAGGTATTCCCGAACCACCATGCAACACCAGTGACACCTCTGTAGCGGCCTGTATCCGGTCTAATCTTTCCAGATCCAGTTTTGGCTCTTGTTTATAAAAACCATGGGCTGAACCGATCGCTACGGCCAATGCATCAATGCCGGTTTCATTTACAAAATACCGGGCTTCCTGTGGCTCGGTAAAACCCAGTTTCTCTTTGGATTGGCCTAATTTGGCGACATATCCCAGTTCGGCTTCCACATTTGCGCCATACTGTTTTGCAAGGGCCACGACTCTCTTTGTGATCGCAATGTTTTCTTCCATTGGTTTTTCGCTTGCATCAATCATAACAGAATCAAAGCCGGCCTCAAGACAGGTAGCTACCAAATCGTATGAATCAGCATGATCGAGGTGGAGCCAGCCCTCCACTTCATATTGTTGTAAAGCAGCACGGGCCATAGCAATCGAAACCTCCAAACCCATATAGTCTATGGAGCTTTTGGTCAATTGCAATATGATGGGTTGTTTCAGTGCTGAAGCCGCCTGCAATATCCCGCTTAAGGTTTCGTAATTGTAAAAATTGGTAGCCAATAACGAAGAGCCCTGAGCCCGGACTTCCTTAAGTTTTTCCTGTAAGGTCATTTTATTTTTATTCTGCATATCCAAATCTTCTTTTTGCTGTTTCCATCACTTTTATCTTATCCGTAAAAGCGGTCGTCCCGCCCTGGGCTGTGGTAGAAATGGCTCCTGTAAGGTTTCCGAATTCCTGGCAACCTTCTACAGAAGCACCCTGTAGGAATTTGAAAATAAAGCCTGCGTTGAAGCTATCGCCGGCACCAATGGCATCTACCACGCTTTCATTTAAAAACGGCGGTTTTTGAACCGACCTTTCCCCGTTCCGGGAAAGCGAGCCGCGATTCCCCATTTTTACTACGATGATATTTGTAAGATGCTTTATTGAATCAATCGCAATGTTAACCTCCGCTGTGCGGGTTAAATACAGTAATTCTTTTTCATTAGGAAGAAATACATCTACGTAAGGAAGGATGGTTTCCAGATCGATTGCCCATTCTTCCTTTGGATCCCATTGCGGGTCAAAAGATGTGGTCAATCCCAGTTCCTTTGCCTGCCTGAAAAGGGTGCCGATATCCTTCCTTAGGCCTGGTTGCAAAAAATAAGATGAGAAATGAAGGTGTCTGGCCCTTTTGAGCTGCTCACCGGAAATATCCTTTAAATACAAGTGGTCCATGGCTCCGGGATGGGTTATCATCGCCCGGTCTTCTTCATAATTTAAGACCACCGTGGCGCCTGTTCTAAATTGATTGCTTTGCAGGATCATGGATGTATCAACACCTTTGGATTGCAAAGACTGTAAAACCACGTCTCCGAAATTGTCATTACCGATTTTGCCTATAAAAGCCACCTTTACGCCCAGTGTACTTAAGTTACTGGCGAAAATGGCGGAGGAACTTCCCAGCGTTACATTCATTTGCTGCGCAAGGATCTCCTTTCCCATTTCAGGAAAGGCGTCGATCCGGTTCAATATCAGGTCTACATTCAACTCTCCTACTACTACTACATCTGTTTTATTCATTGGTGCAGGATCTTATTCGTTAGGTGAAAAAACTTTTTATGACTTTTTATAATAGCACGACCCAAAAGCGCTTCCACATCCTTCCGGTACAACATTCCCAGTTCCTCCCGGATGCAATTGGCTGCACCACAGGCAACTGCCCACTTTCCTGCTTCCTCCAGGTCCAGCCCGCGGATACAAGCTATTGTGAGCCCTGCCAACAGACAATCACCGCTGCCTACGGTACTGCGAACAGCCTCTACTTTGCAGGCGGCATGAACCATCTCATCGCTCCCAGCGAGAAACAAGCCTTCTGCACCCGCTGTCACGGCCGCGTATTCACAATGCCGGGCAAGGAGCCGCATAGCGTTTTCCGGATCCGCTTCGGTAAAAAAGTCCCGTGCTTCCGACTGGTTCAGGTGTACCAAATAAGGTCTTTCTTTCAGGGCGGCGGCAAGTCCATCACCCGTGCAATCCAACAGCACTTTTTTGCCCGCACGCTTTGCGAGATGAATCAGTTGTGCATAAGCACTCACCGGGGCTTCCGCCGGCCATGACCCGCTCATGGTGATGCCTTTCGCCTTACCCATCAAACCTTCGAAGGCCTGGAGAAAGTCATCAAAATCTTTAGAACTGATTGCTGGGCCAGGAGACAATAGCTCTGTATGATCGTACATCCCTTCTATCTTAAGGGTGAAACAAGCCCTTGTCCATTCGTCTGTTTCCGGGCCATAGCAGCGAATGCCCTGTTTTTCACATTCCTTTTTGATCCAGTCACCCGTAGGCCCTCCCCAAAAACCCAGTACAGCCACCTCTTCGCCGAGCTCCTGTAAAGCAAGTGCCACATGAACGCCTTTACCTCCCGGAAACCGTGCTTCTTTATGAATCCGGTTGACTTCTCCTGGCCTAAAAACATTTAACCAGACAAAACTGTCAACAGATGGATTGGGGCATACACACAAAATCATATATCTTTTTTAAAGGCCAGGATGGTCAAATGACATGTTGCGCCACGGGTGGAACAAATGGGTAAATCGTAACACCTTCCACTACTCTTGTGATCGTCCCTGTAACCGAAGGAGAATCAGGCTGCAACCCTAATTGTAAAGACTTAAAAAATCCAAGAATCTGGGCGGGAAGCACACTGCACACCGACAGGAACTCTTCATCAATTTTTGCTTCGCCGGCAGACATTTCCATTTTCAGATCTACATCCAAGAAGTCTTCCACAGCCTCATATATTCCTATACGGAACATCCCTTTTTCACCGGAACTTATTGCTTTTACCAGATCTCTTTCATATTGGTGGACGTACTCATTATTGGAAAAAAGATACACCAGTAAGGTTGATTTGTCAATAACTGCTTTTGGTCCATGCCTTAAACCCAGAAAGGAATCATATTTACAGATTACCTGTCCGTCCGTAAGTTCCTGTAACTTTAAATGGGATTCCCGTGCCGTGCCCAATAAAGGACCCGAACCCAAAAAGACCGCCCTTGTGAAATCAAGCCTGGCCACTTCTTGTAACTTTCCGGTGTATTCATTTAATATGCGCTCACCATATTCGCATAATTTTTCAACCTGCCACTTCATTTCATAAAGTGTCGGTAATCTGGAAATAAGAAGACCCGCTAAGAGCATGGAAGTAAAACTTCCCGTCATAGCCAAACCCTTATCATCTGCCTGGGACGGCAATAGAAAAATAAAAGTCCCGGTTTTATCTGCATTACGCGCCAGCTTTCCTGCAGGGTTACAGGTAATAATTAAGTGGTACACCTTTTTGCAAAACGTATTGGCAAGTTCTACGGCCGCTACACTTTCCGGACTGTCGCCGGAACGTGCAAACGAGATCAAAAAGGTTGGAATTTGTGATTGGTAAAATTGCTCCGGATGTGAAACCAGATCCGTAGTAGGAATGGCCCGGGTGGATTTATTTGTGTTTTTCTGAAAAGGTCCCTGTAAAATCGTTCCGATGAAGGCCGATGTGCCAGCCCCGGTAAGAATAATGTTTAGATTTCCGTGGGCATAAACTTCATCAAGGAAGCCTTTTAATTGTTCCTCCTCTTCACGAACCGTTTTCCAGACGCTTAACCATAATTCTGGTTGTTTAGAAATTTCAAAAGCGGTGTAAATAGCCCCTTTTGACCTCAACTCTTCATACTTGTACCCCAGATAACACTTTGACTGATCAATAATCATAATCGAATAAATTGTATTTCCTTACGTAACGAAAGCCTAAAGTAGAAAATAATTTTTATTTCCTTTCTTTATTAAAGAAGAAAATTTTTATTTTCTTTTTTTAAAGCTTAAATAAAAACATATAGCTTGCAGAATAAACGAAAGATTTTTAATTACGTTTTAAAACATTTTTTTTGAGAATTCCGATTAATAATAAGTAAATAAAAAATTCCTGTAACAGTTCATGTATTTTTGATTTAAAACATTATGTCTGAAACAAACAAAGGCGTATCCACTATTGATCGCCGGGTGTTCATCCTTCAGAAACTCGGGCAATATGGCCAGGTGGATATCGTCACTTTAAGTAAGGAGTTGGGTGTCACCGAAGTCACGATCCGGAATGACCTGGCACGGCTTGAAGAAAAGAAAATGCTGATAAGAGCCCGGGGAGGCGCCATTAAAGTGGAGGGCGTTGGTCTCGATTCTCATCTTTCCGACAAAAACAAGCAACACCTGGATGAAAAAAAACGAATCGGGGAAGTGGCGGCCGGGTTAATCGAAAATGGGGATACGATTATTTTAGACTCCGGCACTACGACCATTGAAATCACAAAACACCTTTCCAAACTGTCTGATTTGACAATCATAACCAATGCCTTGAATGTGGCCAATCAGTTGGTTGACCTTGAAAATATTAATGTTATCATACCCGGAGGATTCCTAAGAAAGAATTCCATGTCTCTTATCGGGGCCACGGCAGAGGACAGTTTTAAAAATTATTTCTGTGATAAATTGTTTCTGGCCGTTGATGGTTTCAGCACGACCCATGGTTTGTCCACTCCAAACGTGGAGGAAGCACACCTGAACCGGATCATGATTGATATCTCAAAGAAGGTAATCGTGGTGGCTGATTCGAGTAAATTCTATAAAAGAAGCTTTGCCTTAATTGCTCCTGTGTCAAAAGTAGATACCGTGGTTACAGACGCAGGGATCTTACCCGAAGATCAGAAAAAGCTTGAGAATGCTGGTGTGGAAGTAATCATTGTTTAATAGATTATAATAAATGAAGCGTAAGACCTGGTTAATTTATGCATCCGTAACGACGATACTTTGGGGCTTTTGGGGAGCTTTTATCGAAATCCCCGAAAAAGCAGGCTTTCCGGCCACTCTTGGGTACGCCGTCTGGGCCCTTACTATGATACCTTGCGCCATTACGGCCCTGGCCATTATTAAATGGAAGTTACAGTACGATCCCAGGTCCATATTGCTTGGAAGTTTAGTAGGGCTTTTAGGAGCCGGAGGACAACTTATTTTGTTTCAGGCCCTGCGTGATGGCCCTGCTTATGTGGTGTTTCCCGTTATTTCCCTTTTCCCTGTTATTACTATTTTCCTTTCATCAGTATTCTTAAAAGAAACGACCAACCGGCGACATAAAACGGGCATCGTATTATCCTTGTTTGCCATACTTTTCCTTTCTTATCAACAACCTAATGATAAAAATGTAAGCGGCTACTGGTGGCTGGTCTTGTCCATTATTGTATTTTTCATGTGGGGCGTCCAGGCTTATGCAATGAAATTTGCCAATAACACCATGAAAGCTGAAAGCATCTTCTTTTATATGACCATAACTGCGTTATTGCTTATCCCGGTGGCCTTAGCTATGACCGATTTTTCCCGAAAGATTAACTGGGGATTCAGGGGGCCTTATCTTTCCGCCATCATACAGATAGCAAATTCCATTGGGGCGCTTATGCTGGTATATGCGCTGCGTTACGGCAAAGCCATCATTGTGGTTCCGATGACAGCCCTGGCCCCGGTAATCACCATAATTATATCGCTGATAATCTACAGCATTTTCCCCCACTGGATTGTTTTGCTGGGAATGGTATTGGCCGTTATCGCTATCTATTTATTGGCTGAATAGTCCAAGCCCTTATTTGCGAAGACTTTTCACATAAGCAATGCTTTGCGGCACCTGCACCTCGATATTGCTGCTTTCATCTTCTATATAATAGTGCCGGATCTTTGCTTTTTGCGCTGCTTTTAATACACCGCGAATATCAATCTGGCCGGTGCCTAAGGCCACATCATTATTTTGTTCGGTGCCGCCTGACATATTTCCAGGAACACCTTTTTTTAAATCTTTTAAATGCAGGGCCTTGTACCGTTTGCCATATTTATTCAGCAAGGCAACAGGATCCTGGCCGGGAAAGAAGGCCCATAAAATATCCAGTTCAAAACTTACATACCGGGGATCAGTGTGGGTAACCAAATAGTCGTACAGGGTGCCTTCTTCATAGGCCTGAAATTCAAAACCGTGGTTGTGATAAATAAATGTCAACCCGTATTGCTCTTTGAGAATCTTGCCGGCACGATTAAAATCGGCAACCGCTTTTTTCATTTCCTCAAAGCTCATGGTTGGCCCGTGGGGGATACTGGCTACCCTGACGTATTGGGCCCCTAAAGCTTTTGCATTGGCTGCCACTTCATCCGTTTTATGAACCAGATCGGGATAGTTCACACCGTACGAAGAGCATTTGATGCCTTGCTGATCCAGAAGGGAACGTAACTCCTGCGCCGTTTTTCCAAAGAGGTTGGAGAATTCCATATCCGTAACTCCAAGACTTTTTATCTTGGCAAGCGTAGATGGAACGTCCTGGGCAAATTGCTTTCGGTACGTGTAGGAAACCATGCCAATCTCTCCTTTAAACAAAGGCCTGGTTTTTTGGGCCTCCGTGACCTGCAGTGTAATAAGAAGGATACCTGTTAGTATTATGGTTTTATGCAACATCATGATTGTAGGGTTTTTGAATTGTAATAGAGGTCTTTTTTGAAACTTCCTGCCTGCCCCTCTCCCTATTTTCCCCGTTGAAAAATTATTTGGCAACCTGGATCTCGAAAACTTCTGAAATACAGTTGCGGGTGTCTTTAACAGTATAAGTAGATTTTCCCACAGGAGGTATTACCTGGATACTTCTGGTTTTTTGCCCCCCTGGACTCCATTGATAGTCGCCAACAAAAGAAGCCGTCAAGGTGATTGTTTTACCTTTCTTTTCTTTCATCACAGTTTTCTGCGTGATGTTTTTCATCATGGTAAACTGGTCACGGACCACCCCGTCTGCACAAATCCATTTAAAATCCAAGCGGTTGCCTCTTACCTCGATCATAGAAGCGCCGCCCACTTCCGCATTGGAATACACCATGGCATCGTGCGGGTAGGTGGTTTGAGTGGGGCTTAGTTTTCCGGCGGATCCTGTAACTACATAAACTACCCCTTTGTTGGAGGAATCCTTGATGTAAGGACAGGAGTTGGACGTCCCATCATAAGTACCGGTGGAGTTGCTCAGGTTATACGCCGCCGCATTGAATGTATTTTCCATTCCGTAATGACCTGCCATCAGGCTGGAACGTTCATAAAGATGGCTGTGCCCGCATAAAATAAGATCCACCCCCAGCCTTTCCAGTATCGTTATAAAGTTTTCCCTGATTTTTACCAATTCCAGCTCTTTATCTGAATTATGAGAGCCCATCGTGTAAGGCGGGTGATGCCAGTAAGCCACAACCCATCCCTTGTTTCTATTAGCTTCGAGGTCTTTTTTCACCCATTGCACCTGAGGACTTAAGGTATCGTACATCCGCTGAAATCCTCCTTCTTTTCCATAGGAATCCAAAGAAAGAAAATGAATGTTTCCGATATCAAATGAATAATATGCCGAGTTGTGCGAAGCAACGCCGCCGGCCTCTCCCTCCAAAGGCATCGAGAAAATCTGGTGGTAGGCAACATCATAATTCTTGAGGGGCACTGCAGCCGCCGGATAATCCACATTCCCATAATCATGATTACCAGGGGCCGGGAACAAAGGATATTTTTTTAGCAGCTCATTTTTATAGACGTTGAAAAAATTAGGCTGGTACTGCGCATCTGTCCCGTTTTCATAAGCGTTATCGCCAAGCAGTATCCAGGCGTTCATATAGTCGGCTCCCAAATACTTTACAAACGCATCCCTTACGTTCCGCTGCACCACTGAGTTGGTGCCGCAATCACCAAACACACCTATTTTATAAAAGCCTTCCTCCCCTTGCAGTGGAAGTGTTACAAAATAATTATTTGTATCTCCCTGCAGCGTATCATTAAGGGAACCGATGGAGTAATAATATTTTGTATTGGGAGTCAGGTCACTGAGCTTCACCTTATGTTCGGTTATTAACGTCGAATCATCAGCAAACCTGTCTAGCTTACCGAGTTCTGTTCCAAACCGCACCCTGCTTCTTGCCAAGGATTCAGTTCTCCACCGGACGACAATGCTATTGCTGGTAGCTACCTGGAGATAAGGCCCCCGGAATAAAACTGGCTTGGGAAGCGTATTGGCATACCGGACCCTGAAGGGAACCGGGTTGGCTGGGCCCTGCTGTGCACATACCGAAAACGGCCATAACATTAACAGAAGAAGGCTAAGATGTACTGTTTTTTTCATTGTATTAAGAATCGTGTAAACCGGTTATTGACCTGCTATCATTCCTTATGCCTCTGCTAAAACTGGAACCATAAGGCACCCGAAACAGGTGTGGAATTCAACTGCAAGCTTTTCTGGCTCTGGGGACCCATTTTTTCAGGCGCCTGGAATTTTGTTCCGATCGGCGGAATCGCATACATGAAACCCAGGTTCCCATCCGGGAAGGGAGGGCTGGTAAAGTTATTAGCGGCTCCTTTTGGTTTTTCTGGCTTGAGCATTTGAAAGAAGCTATTATCGTCTTCAAAATAAATGGTAAATGGCTTTTCCTTGTTTTCAACCACCACCCAGTTGACATTGGCATGATAGCCCTTGAATTCGGGGTAGAGCCAGCTTTCACCTGTAACGGTATTGTTGTACTCTTTCTGCCAAACGCCCAGTTGCAGGCCCTGCATCCGGTTCTTCCAAACCCTGTAAGGCCCCCTGCCCAGCCACTTCATGCCGGTAATTTTTTCTTCCGGATAATTCATGCTCAACCCGATAAAATCGGCTTCTCCCTTTTTTTGATACGTGTATTCCAGTTTTACAGGTTTTCCACCGGAAAAGATCCATTTGAGAGCCAGTGATCCTTCTCCTTCGTACGCCGCTTCAACAAAATAATTACCGTCCCTGGCATAATGATCAAATTTTTTTAAGTGAAGATTCGAAGAGGCTAAAACAGGTCCGCCCGATAAAGAAATGGTGGAGGTACCGCTGACCACTTTATGGAGGAAACCAGTTTTTGTAGTAAAAAAACAAGTCACGCTTCCATTTTCAATGACCAGTTGTTCTCCATCCTGCCGGCTCGTAATAGCCGAAGGAGTTTTGTCGGCCTGCACAATCTTTTCGGCCGTGCGTTTGGCAGCATGAAGGGGCCAGCTCCACGTGAACAACTCATGATTGTTATGATCAAAGGCAGTCAGGTATAAGGCATCATTGCTTTTCCAGGAAGCCGGAAGCTGTATCTTTAAAAAACTTTTTTCTCCCGGGGCAAGTGACAGCGGTGCACAGGTTCCCGAGTCTGCCGTATGGTATTGAAGGGAAGGCCCGGAAGGCAAAGGAAAATTCACCAACTTCCATTTAAAAGAACATTGACTAAGATTGGTATACAGGAAACGGTTTTCGATAGGCAGGCTTCCGTCAAAATGGGCAGGCAGGCTTTTTTGTTCAATATAGGCGGGGGACCATATTTCCTTGACGGCATAGTAGCTTGCTTCTTTTTCGCGGTGGGGACCGACGATCCCGTCCGGGGCATGGTTCCCGTCTGTATCAATCTCACCACCCCTATCGGTCCTTACCATGCCTTCATCTGCAAATACCCACAGAAAGCCACCCGCATTATATGGATGCCGAAGCATGAGATTCCAGAAATCCTGTAACCCCGCTGCAAGGCCGCCATCATAAAGACCGTGCATAAACTCGGTCGCGAAATAAACTTCATTGCCTATCAGGGTGGAATTTACCATGTAATTGTAATCGGGATAGTGTTTGGTATCCGTTCCGTTAAACCGTTCAAAAGGATGATAAACAAGCCTGTTCTGGGGATCATACAATCCAAAATCCTGGTCCAGGGCCCGGTTCCATCCACCTTCATTACCGTTGGCCCACATCACAACCGAAGGATGATTGACATCCCTCTCCACTAATTCCTTCACCAACCTTCTGCCTACTACCGTATCGTATTCAGCCTGCCAGCCGGTCAGTTCATTCAGAACAAATAAGCCCAGTGAGTCGCAAACATCCAGGAAGTGTTGGTCAGGAGGGTAATGCGACATACGAACGGCATTCATGTTCATGTCCTTCATCAGCTTAACATCCATAAGGCTGATTTCCCTGCTCAAGGTGCGACCCGTTTCTGGCCAGGCGCTGTGCCTGTTCACACCTTTAAAAATGACTTTTACTCCATTGACGTAAAACCCATCCATGGGCCTTAGCTCTGCGGTGCGGAAACCAAACCGCTGCTTAACCGTATGAACAACCTTACCTTTTCTCTTTACAGTCAATACCACCTGGTACAGCTGCGGCCTCTCCGGGTTCCATGTTTCGATCTGCCGAAACTGATTCTTAAGAAAAACGGGAGCAGATGATACCGACGCAGAGAAAAGCTCACCCACATTGGTTCCGTTTAATTCCTGCACCTGCGTTTCGGTTATATCACCTACTTTATGGTTGGTTATATTGGTCCTCAGCTCAAACGATCCGTTCGCCCCGGCATTGATAGCGATCTTATCTATAAATGTTTGTGGAACTATCTCCAGGTATACAGGCCGAAAAATACCACCCAAGGCCCAGAAATCGCCTTCCCGTTCCGCCCTGTTTACACTTTTGTTAGCGGACTGCTTGCTGACAGTTACTTCCAGAAGATTGGTCTTGTTGTATTGAACGAGGTTTGTAACATCATACCTGAACTGATAAAAGCCGCCCTGGTGCACAGGACCTGCGAGCCGTCCATTGATCTTTACTTCCGCATCGGTCATGACACCTTCGAATACAATAAATATCCTGCGGCTCTTCCAGGCAGGCGAAGCAGGAAAATTGTATTTATAAAGCCCCTGCTCATCGCTTCTCCCGTTTTTCTCAATGGTATAGCCATTGCCATAGGTGTAGTTGCCAAATCCCTGCAACTCCCAGTTGGAGGGAACCGGGATCTTTGTCCATCGGCCACTGTTTTGTCCCTTGGTACAGAAAAAGTCCCAGGCCACGGTATTGTCCTTATCGACACCCGATAGATTATATCGGATGGTATTTTGCGCCCTAACTGAAATGGAAAAGGATGCTGCAACCAATAGCAATAACCCCATTTTTTTCAAACCTGTTTTCCTCTTGCCATCCGAGGATTTTATCCGCCAACTATGTAACATTCTTTGCACTTTTTTGATTAGTAAAATATCCATGTCTGCCTAAATCGTATGTGACTAAAGGTTAGAGATACCAATTTTTGTATCGCACCAATGCCTCTACGAAATAATAATCGGCATAAGTAAGCGGCACGTCAATCTCTGATTTCCCTGGCAGGTTACCCACGCTTTGCAGAAGGAGAAAACCGCCGTTGTCGCCCAGTTTTGCCAGGTATTTTTCAGAAGAAAGTGACTGAAGCATTTTGACGGCAGCGCCTATATATTTTTTCTTTTCTTTTTTCTTTACGTATTGTGCCAGCTCAAGAAGGGCGGATGCGGTGATAGCCGCTGCAGAAGCATCACGGTAGGTGGAAGGAATGCCCGGGGCGTCAAAATCCCAGTAAGGTATTCCATCTTCGGGCAAATTGGGGTTATCCAGGATAAAGGCTGCGATATTACGAGCCTGCTCCAAATAACGATGGTCTTTGGTAGACCGGTACATTGTGGTATAGCCATACAAGCCCCATGCCTGGCCGCGGCTCCAGGCAGACGAATCGGCGGCCCCCTGCCAGGTCACTCTCCTTAAGGCATTGCCCGTCTTTAAATCATAATCCACAACATGGTAAGAACTGTAATCCGGCCGGAAATGATTTTTCAATGTGGTGTTGGAATGTTCCACCGCAATGGCTTTATATCTCGGATCTCCCCCATTATCACTTACCCAGTTCAGCATCTCCAGATTCATCATATTGTCAATGATGACAGGACATTTAAAGTTCTTGCTTGAATCCCAGGATTGAATGGCCCTGATAGAAGGGCGGTACCGCGTAGACAAAGAGCCCGCCGAGGTGGTGATAATTTCCTTGTAGGCAGGATTCTTCGTTATCCTGTATGCATTGCCAAAGCTGCAAAACATCATAAAGCCCAGGTCGTGAGTTCGCTTGTTATCCTTTTCCTTTTCCAGGATGGCCAGTCTTTTTTCAGCCTCCGCTTTTATAAAAGCATCATTTGAATATTCATACAGGTACCAAAGCGTACCGGGATAAAAACCACTGCACCACCAACCTGTATTGCTGGTTACCAGTTTCCCGTTTTTTGCATCATAGTTCCTGGGCATAACATCAGCCGGCAGTTTTTCCATCAACACCTTATACTGGTTCACGGCAAATTGAAGGTCCTTATCTATAAGTTGCTTCATGGCCTTTTTTGAGGACTGCGCAATACTTATCATTGCTGCCAATAGAAGGATCCCGGTCAAAAATGATTTTTTCATATTTTATTCTTCCTTTGATTTATAATCTGATTTTAATAGTGGCTACCTGCCCGATGACAGAGGCCCGTTATTGCTGATTCCTGAAACATCATTAAAGTTCCATTACTACCGAGCGGAAATAATTTACACTGGCCGCCACGTCCACCACATTACGCTCCCAGTTATATTCATACTCGGCAAGGAACGCACCCTTAAAACGCTGGCGTTTTAACTCCTTCATAATGCCCTTGATGTCAGACACTCCCGTGCCCCAGATTACGTCATGCGCCTCTTTGGTTTTTTCATTCAGGTCTTTTACATGCAGTTCAATAATACGTCCCTTCAATTTCTTGATACATTCAAGAGGCTCCAGGCCGGAACGTACCCAGTGACCGATATCCGCACAGGCTCCTATTCTTTTGCTTAACCCTTTGACCGCGTTGAGTAAGGTATCAGGATGCCAGTAAGGAGATGGCTGGGGATGATTGTGGATGGCAATATTGATTTTGTATTTGTCGGCCAGTTTTGACAGCATGGGAAGATCGGCACGGGTTGGCTCTGTAACAATATTCTGGATGCCCATTGTTTTTGAAAATTCAAACAGCAGCAACCAATCTTCCTTGGTTTTAGGAACCACCACGCCATAGGATATCCATTTTATACCTTTTTGTTGTAATCTCTCCCTGATTCGCTGCTGCTTAGTTACATCCATATGATAATCCATCTTTCCTTCCATACCGCCGCCGATATCCCGGCCGGGGGAAGCTTCCACATATTTCAAACCGCAGCTATCCAGTTTGTCCAGCACTTCAAAAAATGTATACAGCCTGAATGTATAGGCCTGGGCGCCCAGTTTCCATCCCAACCTGGCTTCAGGGTTTTGGGCCTTTGCATCGTTCACCGGGTTCAGGAGGATAGTGGAAAAGAAAATGATGCTGAAGAAATATTTCATACTGTTTATTTAAAAAATGATAATTCGAATCCGGAGTTTATTCGAGGCTCCAGGTAACTTTATCGGTTATGGTTTTGCCATTCTTATTGGCTGTAAGCTTTACAGTGTTTTCGCCTTTTTGGAGAACAACATTTTCAAAAATGAAATGCACGGCGGTAGTTCCCTGCTTTGGCGCCGCTACCTGTTTTCCATTGACAAATAATACGGGCACACCCACATTGGAATAGGTGGTGATAGTGGTGGTGGCCTTCTTTCTTTTCACCAGCCTTCTGTCGGAAATATAGATTACAGGTTCCCTGCTCCAATTAGCCTTGTACCAGTAAAACACATCTTTTTTTATTTTCCGGTCGAAGGTGACCAGGCCTTTCTGATTTCGTGCCGGAACACCGCCACGGTTCCAGCCAGGGATTGCAAAA
Organism: uncultured bacterium; assembly: GCA_966095395.1. Taxonomy (GTDB): domain Bacteria; phylum Bacteroidota; class Bacteroidia; order Chitinophagales; family Chitinophagaceae; genus Flavisolibacter. The sequence continues at coordinate 127,660 of CBHTSW010000010.1, forward strand.
TCAAACATGACCCACACATAAGAGGAGAAGAGATAGGGATGCCTTTCAATAATGCCCCACTGGATCTCGTGCAGCCGCGTTTCCAGTTGTTCCGGATAATGTTGTCCCTGGGTGGGATGTACGTTGGCCGGCGGGTTTTCATCCTGCTGGTCTACGTTGCCTTCACAGCCATATTCTGATAAACTGACCTTATAATTCGGGAACCGCTGTTCCAGGTCCTTTACCCAGTTTTCGAGTTCTTCCGATGTTTTCTCGTACCAGCCGAAGTAGCGGTTGATACCCTGGATGTCGGCCAGGCCGTTCTCGGGAAGCACCATTTCCCCGCTGCCGTTAACACTAACGGTATAGCGGTCAGGATCTTCTGTTTTAGCCAGGTCGTGCAGGGCTGCGGTAAGCACGCTGCCATAATCATCGGGCGAAGTGGCTTTTATTTCGTTGTGCAGCCCCCATACATAAATAGAGGGATGATGATAATTCTGCCGGATCAGCTCTGTCATTTGCTGCTTGGCGTTTTCTGCTTCTTTTCCGGACACTGCATTCACAAAGGGAATCTCTGCCCATATAATAAATCCAATACTATCCGCTTTGGAATAAAAATATTCTGCATGCTGGTAATGCGATAACCGGATGGTGTTGACACCCATTTCTTTCATAAGGCCGAGGTCCTCATCATGCTGTGCCTTACTCAATGCACTGCCATATCCCCACCAGTCCTGGTGGCGGTTCACACCATGTAGGCGGTAGGGGCGCCCGTTTAAATAAAAGCCTTTGCCGTCAATGATCTCAAATCTCCTGATGCCTAAGGGAAGTGTTTGCTGATCGATAACGATCCCTTTTTCCTTTATACTGACAACTGCCTTATACAGATACGGATCATCCAGACCATTCCACAAATGGGGTTTCCTCAAAGAAAATTTCTGCTGGAATTTCTGGGTGCCCTGGGGCAATAGTTTTATCAGGCTGGTCGTAGTGCTGACAGCAAGACCTCTGGCATCAAACACCGTCGTTTCCAATGCGAGTTCCTTGGCCTGCTGCCATTTGTTTTCCAGTTTAGCCGTAACCGTAATATCTGCAGAAGCGGAAGACACGTTCTGCTGTCTGATATATACACCCGGGGAGGCATGATCCGTATTGGTAAAAGAGACCTTGTTGGTGATGATCAAGGATACAGACCTGTAGATGCCGCCATAGACTCCAAAAAGGTTATGATTGATGGGAATGACATCCTCCCTGGATTCGTTATTAGCTTTTACAAGAAGGGTGTTCTCTTCACCATATTTCAGCTCGTGGGTGATTTCAAAGCAGAAAGCACTGTAGGCACCTTTATGCTCACCCAGCCATTTGCCGTTGATATAAAGATCCGTTACAGGCCCTGCTCCTTCAAACCGGATGAACACTCTTTTCTGGTTCCAGGATGATGACGGTGTAAACGACTTTTTATAGAAAGCATCGCCCTGGTAAAAGTTGTTGGACGTCTGCATATCCACCGCGTTCCATGTATGCGGAAGCAATGCTTGCTGCCAGTCTTCTTTAACCAGGCTGATAGACTTGCGATAATCCGCCTTTTTGAATTGCCATTGATCATTGAATGGAATTACAGACCTTGGGTCATCAGCCTGGGCTTTACCCCGCTGGGTCAGGCATAACAGGCATATAAAGAGGGGAAGCAAAAAATATCTGGCTCGATCCGATTTCATAGTTGCTTGATTTGATCTTTTTTTACAAGGTTCCGCGATTAGTGATCACTGTGAGTGATGCACTGGCGGTTCCGTATTGTTCGATTTAAAAATTCACGGTAGCACCTCCGTCAACTGATAAAACCACTCCCGTGATATACCGGGCACCTGCAGAACAGAGAAATACCGCCGCATTCCCGATATCTTCCGGCTTTCCAAAAAAATCCATGGCTATCCTGGCGGTAATTTTTGCTTTTCGTGCAGGGTCGGCCTCAATAGCTTTATGGAACATATCCGATTCTATCCAGCCCGGGGCTATAACATTTACCCGGACATTATCTTTTGAATATTCAGTAACAAGGTTCTGCATCAATCCCGTCAACGCGGCTTTTGATGTGCCATAAGCCACTACTTTATTCACCCCGAAATTCCCGGCCATGGAACCGATAAACAGGATGCTGCCACTTCTCCTTTTTATCATGCCCCTGGCGCATTCCCTCGTTAATGCAAAAACACTGTGCAGGTTGGTTTGCAACAATTTCTCGAATTCTTCATCGGTTGTATCCTGGGCATCTTTTTTCAAATGAATGCCAGCATTGTTTACCAGTATATCGACAGGACCTACTTTGCTTGCAATGGCATTGACCAGCCCGGGAATCCCCGCCTTGTCGGTAATGTCACTCACGAAATAATATGCACTGCCCCCCAGTTCCTCCACGGCTTTTTTCAGCACGTCTTCTCTCCTGCCGGTGATTACCACCTTTGCGCCGGCTTCCGTCATGGCTTTACTGATCCCAAAACCGATACCAGTACCGCCGCCTGTGACCATAGCCACCTTACCTTTTAATGAAAATACTTCTAGCCCCATGATCTATTTTATTTCTTCTAAAAACTCGTTCAGAAAATTAAATCCCCAGCCCGGCAGGTCATGCGGGCTGGCGTAGCCGTCTTTCACCCGCATCGGCCGGTCGATCAGCGGATCGATCCAGTCAAATGACTCTACCCCTGCTCCATTGGGGATGGTGCATACCAGGGGCACGTCATAATCCTTATAATAATGCGGTAAAACCGGGATATGATAATTGTTCGCTACCGCAGCACTTTCCCGCCAGGCCTCTACTCCACCAATGCGCAACAAATCGGGCTGCCAGATATCGATGGCTTTTCTTTGAATGAGTTGCATTAACGGCACCGCGTCATATTCACGTTCCCCCATGGCCAGCGAAATACCGGTTTGGTGCTTTAATGACTGGTAGCCGTCAAAGTCCTGATGGTGCAGGGGTTCTTCAAACCAGTAAATATTTAACTCTCTCGCCGCATGAGCCAGTTGAACGGCTGCAGAAAGGGTCATACCCTGGTTGGCATCCATCATGATGTTGGTATCGTTGCCCACTGCTGCCCTTACCTGTTTTAACCTTTCCACATCGGTTTTCCAGTCCGGAGATCCTACCTTAATCTTCACGGCTTTAAAGCCGCGTTGTGCATAGCCGGTTACTTCTTCTATCAACTCGTCAATGGTATAAGAGATCCAGCCTCCGCTTCCATAAATAGGACATTTGTCCCTGTGCGTTCCCAGCAATTTCCACACAGGCTGTTCCAGGGTTTTGGACCAGGCGTCCCACATCGCTACATTGATTGCTGCTTCCGCCCAGCGGTTGATGCCCTGATTCCCGAAGTATTCCGATTGTTCCTGAATCAGTTTACAAACCTTTCCTGTTTCGTTGGCATGATATCCTGTAATAGAGGGAAGAATATCCTTCATGGCACCCCGTATGGCCCCGGGCGAATACTGAAAGGAAAGAAGATAGGATTCGCCGATAACTCCATTTTCCAGTTGCAGCCTCAGTACCAAAAAAGAGATTTCATGAAGAGTGTGGGTAGCGTCCGATATGGGCTTTTTCAGTTTTGCTGTTGCTTTAAATAGTTTATAGTTTCTTATTTGTGCAGATGAACTTTTCATGAATAAACATTTGTCTTTCTGTTAGCTTTTATTTCTGTTGTTCTTCTATTGATGTTATAAGTTTCCTTTTTTTAGTTCCTCTATGGCATGATGGGCCGCCCTTGCCGTAATAGCCATATAGGTAAGCGAAGGGTTTTGCGTGGAAGTGGAAGTCATGCACCCTGAGTCGGTTACGAAAACATTGTTGCAGGCATGTAGCTGATTCCATTTATTGAGCAGCGATGTCTTAGGATCATGGCCCATCCTGATACCACCCATTTCATGATTTTCCAATCCCGGAGCCCTGTGGGTGTCTATCGCCTTAATGTTTGTAAACCCTGCCTTCGTGAACATCTCAGTAAACTGTTCATGAAAATCTTTTACCATCTTATCATCATTTTCATCATACGCAACAGAAATCTGGAGTTGCGGCATACCCCAGTCATCTTTCCTGCTATCACTCAGCTTCACATAGTTGGTTTCCTTGGGTATCGTCTCTCCCATCATCTGTGTCTTTATCGTCCATGGCCCGTATTCTTTGGCATCCAGGTTTTGCTTCAATTGCTCACCAAAACCCTCTTCTTTTTGCAGAAAGGACCTTGAAGAGGAAAAGGCGACGGCATATCCCCGGATAAAATCCATTTCCTGTTTCAACAGGTTCCTGAAACGTGGGATATAGGAAGTGGCGGGTCTGCGTCCATCCGTCGTCGATTCTTTGAATCCTTCGTATTCAGCGAAAACATTAGGGCGGTAATTATGAAACGCCACATATTTACCCAGCACTCCACTGTCATTTCCTAATCCATTTGGAAAACGGTGAGAGGTGGAGTTCAACAGTACAAGGTTGGAATTTAAGGCACCGGCATTTAAAAAAATAACCCGGGCAAAATACTCGATCATTTCTTTGGTGTTGGTATCCACCACTCTCACTCCGGTTGCTTTTCTTTTGTTTTCATCATAAATAATAGAATGGACCACAGAAAAAGGCCGCAGGGTCATATTGCCCGTTTTGAGCGCCCAGGGAATGGTGGAGGCATTGCTGCTGTAATATCCGCCAAATGGGCAACCCCGCTGGCACATCGTCCGATTCTGGCAGGCAGTCCTGCCCTGTTGCAGGTGAATAGGCCGGGCTTCAGTGATGTGGGCGCAGCGGCCATAGATCACATGGCGGCCGGTGTAGTTTTGTTTAACAAAATCGGTGAAATATTTTTCTACGCAATTCATTTCCAGGGCCGGCAAAAACTCGCCATCCGGAAGCTCGGGCAACCCGTCTTTGTTTCCCGATATCCCAATGAACCTTTCTACATGACTGTACCAGGGTGCTATGTCCTTGTACCGTATTGGCCAATCCACGGCAAAGCCATCTCTGGCCGGTCCTTCGAAATCAAAATCACTCCAGCGCTGCGTGGCCCTGGCCCAGAGCAAGGACTTCCCTCCTACCTGGTAGGCCCTTATCCAGTCAAAAGGCTTCTCCTGTATATAGGGATGCTCGGCATCTTTCACCATAAAGTGCGCCGCGTCTTCCTTAAATGCATAATGTTTGCTTACCACCGGATTGGCTTCTTTTACCGCCAGCGGCATCTGTAAGCGATGTTCAAACTCCCAGGGATATTTATTGGCGGTGGGATAGTCCTTGATATGCTTTACATCCCTCCCTCTTTCCAGCACCAGCGTTTTCAGCCCATGCTCCGAGAGTTCTTTAGCAGCCCATCCCCCGCTCATGCCCGAACCAATGACAATGGCATCAAAGGTCCTGGCTTTTACTGAATCGTTATTGTCGCCCATAGTTGTACTGCTTTTGTATCCCCGTTATAAGTTTCCTTTTTTTAGTTCCTCTATGGCATGATGGGCCGCCCTTGCCGTAATAGCCATATAGGTAAGCGAAGGGTTTTGCGTGGAGGTAGAGGTCATACAGGCACCGTCTGTTATAAAGACATTTTTGCATGCATGCAGTTGATTCCATTTATTGAGTAAGGAAGTCTTAGGGTCATGACCCATCCGCACCCCTCCCATTTCATGGATATCGAGCCCCGGCGCCTTATGCGTGTCTTCTGTTTTTATATTGGTAAAGCCAGCTTTTGCATACATGTCGGCAAACTGCTCCTGGAAATCTTTCACCATCTTGTCATCATTCTCATCATAAGAAACAGAAATATTTAATAGCGGGATTCCCCACTCATCTTTTTCGCTTTTACTCAGATTCACAAAATTTGTTTCTTTTGGTATCGTTTCTCCCATCATTTGAGAACGTACGATCCAGGGCCCGTACTCTTTTGCATCCAGGTTTTGTTTTAGCTGCTCTCCAAACCCGTCTTCCTTTGAAAGGAAGCTTCTCCTCGCCTGAAAACTGGAAGCATAGCCCCGGAGAAAATCGGTGTCCTGCCTTAAAAGATTTCTAAAGCGTGGTACATAAGCGGAGGCAAACGCCCTTCCGTCAGTCGTTCTATCCTTAAAACCCTCGTACTGTGCGGTAATATAAGGTCTGTAATTATGGAAAGCCACATACTTGCCAAGTAGTCCGTTATCATTACCCAGTCCATGGGGGAAACGGTGCGATATAGAATTTAATAAAAGGAGGTTTGAGTTTAGGGCACCCGCATTCACAAATACTACGCGAGCAAAATATTCAATTACTTCTTTGGTTTGGCTATCTATAACGCGGACCCCGGTAGCTTTTGATTTATTTTCGTCGTAAATGATGGAATGAACCACAGAAAAAGGACGCAGCGTGGTGTTGCCTGTGTTTAACGCCCATGGAATAGTAGATGCATTAGCACTAAAGTACCCTCCGAAAGGACATCCGCGCTGGCACATCGTGCGATTCTGGCAGGTAGCTCTGCCCTGTTGCAGATGAATGGGCTGTGCGTCTGTAATATGCGCATGACGGCCATAAATAACATGCCGGCCTTTATAATTCTGCTTTACGAAGTCCCTAAAATAATTTTCAACACAGCTTAATTCTTTAGCAGGCAGGAATTCTCCATCCGGTAATTCAGGCAGAGCATCTTTATTTCCGGAAATTCCTGCAAATTTTTCGACGTAGCTGTACCAGGGTGCTATGTCCTTGTACCGTATTGGCCAATCCACGGCAAAGCCATCTCTGGCCGGTCCTTCGAAATCAAAATCACTCCAGCGCTGCGTGGCCCTGGCCCAGAGCAAGGACTTCCCTCCTACCTGGTAGGCCCTTATCCAGTCAAAAGGCTTCTCCTGTATATAGGGATGCTCGGCATCTTTCACCATAAAGTGCGCCGCGTCTTCCTTAAATGCATAATGTTTGCTTACCACCGGATTGGCTTCTTTTACCGCCAGCGGCATCTGTAAGCGATGTTCAAACTCCCAGGGATATTTATTGGCGGTGGGATAGTCCTTGATATGCTTTACATCCCTCCCTCTTTCCAGCACCAGCGTTTTCAGCCCATGCTCCGAGAGTTCTTTAGCAGCCCATCCCCCGCTCATGCCCGAACCAATGACAATGGCATCAAAGGTCCTGGCTTTTACTGAATCGTTATTGTCGCCCATACCCGATTTTAAATAAGTTTAAATTGAATTTGTATTTTTTACAGGAACGCAACCATGAAATCTGCCAGGCACCAGTTCATACACATGCACATTGGTTAAATAGTATTTTGAAGTCGTATACGCCTGGATGGTTAGTTTTTTTACCGATGTGTAAAACTGTGAAACCTCGCCTTCGGCTTCTTTTTTATCTTCCAGTCTTTTGAATAATTCCTGCCGTTGTTCCAGACTGCATTTGATAAACGACTTATGATATGCTTGGTCGGCCAGTTTATCAAGCCCCCTGAGTCCTTTTACGATCTTTTGCTGGTCTGTTTTCGGAGTACAGTCATCCAGCATCTTCAACACAAAAAGATGGGCTGAAATATCTTTGGCTCCCGGCGTAGTGGTACGGGGTATAAAGGTTTCGCAAACTTCTGCAAGGAGTTTTTCGTCCTGGTCGTCGATATCCACATTATTTAAAGCGATAGAAGGCTTACCCGTATCCTGCAAGCAGGAAGGCAGAAAAACAACTCCTGCCGACAGGATCAGAAAATTTCTAATGGCGGTTCGCCTGTCAATACTCATAACGTTTTATTTAGTATGGTTTGATTCCATGGTTATTCAATTATATAGTAGCCCTCTATTTCCAGTTCTTTAATTCTGAATTATCTGCCTGGCTAAGCTTCCCGTTCTTTCTATTTTTCCCCAATACTACCGGTATCGCAATTGAACTTCTGGCAGGATATATTTCAATCTCGATAATGGTCACATCTTTAATTGGCTTTTCTCCCGGGGTATTTGTTTGTGCCGGGAAGCTTTTGATAGTAACTCCCTCTTTCAATAAACATTGGAGGTAGAACTTTTTATTGTTCTGGGTAAGCGTTGCTGTATTCCCATCGATCTTTACCGCAGCGTTGGTAAGAAAACGCCACGAAACTTTTTTTGCTCCCGGCTTTAAGCTTATTTCATCCCTTACCAACACGGCATCCGGGGAAAGCAATTTAAACCCACGCAAAGCGGAAGAAACCTGATCGGGGTAAGCCGGGCTTATATCAAAAATGCCGAAAGGTTTTTCTGAATTTTTATTGAAAAGGACAAGTTCCCCCTGTCCATCGGAGTTGGCAGTTTTGTCATCAATGGAAAGGGTATTGTGTGACAGGTTGCTGTTCCTGAAATAATTCCAGCGAACACCGCCCGGTTTATAATCCCAGAACTTGGGCAGGCTGTAATTATCAGCTCCTATATCAAGACCCCAGCGTTCCCCATCGCAGTCCACAACAAAGGAGCCCACGTCCAACTGGTTGTGCGACCAGCTGGGTTTCCCTGTTTTGGCTGCCAGCCATAACCTGTTCTTATTACTGCTTTTATCACCGTTAAAGATCAAAAAGTCGGTAACACCATTAAAAACGGTAAGCTTTTCTTTCTTTCCTTGTTCGGGAACCTTTGCACCATTAAACCAGGGGATCGCCAAAAAAAAGAATCGTGTAAACTCGTTTATGCCTCTGGCATTATAGTCGTCAATAGCCGTTTCGATCAGGCTGCGGTAGAATGCGGCAATTTCAGGCTGTTTATATAATCTGCTTAAAAAAAACAAGGTTCCGCTATAATCAATATTCTCATGGGGAGCCGCATCGCCAAAATTATACGATCTGTTGGAGGGCCCAATTAAACTGGAATAAAAATGGGCTGTATTGTCCAGGCCTTTGAACCGGGTCAGTCCAAAATCATTATGGATGTTCC
>CBHTSW010000011.1:0-135861 GCA_966095395.1 uncultured bacterium
GAGAGTAGGTAGCTGCCATATTTATTAAAAACGCCTCTGACAAAGAGGCGTTTTTGTTTTTATACACCTTCCCTTCAACTTTATCGTAGTTCCCACTTCGTTTCCTTTCCCTGTTTCTGCAGAGCCTTTCTCTGTTTTATTTAGTTAGAAAAGAGTATATTTACTATTACCTGCTTTTTTGAATTCTTAATCTGAATTCTTACCCCAAAGGTTATTTAGAAAACAATCTGTCCAATCTACTTCTAAAACCCACCACTTGTTTTCTAATTAGCTATGTTATGATAATATATCGAACCTCCTTTGGGAAAGTGAGAATATTCATAAGTTCTTTATTGCTACTACTTCTATTCTTTTATGGTGCAAAAGCTCAAAAAGAAGCTGAAAAAGGATTGCCCTTTATTACCAACTACCTTCCTAAAAATTATAAAGCCTTACCCCAGACCTGGTGTGTGATGGAAGACAACCGGGGTATTATGTATTTCGGTATTCAAAATGGGATTCTTGAATACGATGGGGTAAAGTGGCGCAAAGTAATCTTCAAAAATATCCCTGTTGTTACAAGGGCTCTGGCTAAAGATAAAAAAGGACGGATTTATTATGGCGCCATAGGGGATTTTGGCTATTTGACCCAGGATAGTCTGGGGCAAACCGTTGGCAAATCACTTATACAGTACCTGCCTGCCCAATACCGGAACTTTTTTGATGTATGGACGATTCATGTGGCAAGTGAAGGCGTTTATTTTCAATCCCGTGAAATGATATTTCGCCTGAATGAAAACAATGAAATCAAAGTCTGGAAGCCGAAGGCAAAATTCATGTACGCTTTTAACCTCGATGATAATTATTATGTACATGAGCAGGGCCTTGGTCTTTTTAAAATGGTGAGTGATTCACTGCAGTTCATTCCCGGAAGCGAATTTCTTGGCCAGGAGCGGATGCAGGTTATGTTGCCATATGTTTCGCGATCGGAAAAAAAGGTAAGTGAAAAACAATATCTGATAGGCTTATTCTACAGTGGCCTGTACTTGTTTAATGGTAAAACCTTTCAACCATTTGTATCAGAGGCAACTCCGCTTCTTAAATCAGGCACATTATATAAAGGCGTTAAAACAATAGATGGGCAGTATGCGCTTTCCACCACCGGAAAAGGGTTAATTGTTATTGACGCCGGAGGGAAAATTGTGCGCCTGATCAACAGGGATGTTGGTTTGCAGGATGAATCGGTTTATGCCGTATTTGCCGACAGCAAAGGAATGCTTTGGCTGGCGCTTGACAATGGGATCTCACGGGTGGAAACAAATTCTCCGTTAACGCAGTTTACGAACCAGGCAGGCATTAATACAGCTACCCTTTTTATTAAAAGATTTGAAGGAAACTTATATCTGGGAACGACCAATGGCTTGTTGCGGTTTAATGAGGCTGCGGCAAAATTTGAACCTGTGGCAGGTATACCGCCTAATCAAACGTTTGCCCTGGTGAAAGATGGAAACACTTTATTAGTTCCCAATGACGGACTTTTCTCCATTCAGCACAATAAAGTCCAGCAGATACAGCCATCTATCGGTGGAGATATGCAATTAGCCGGTCTTCTACTGTCAGAGAAACACCCCGGTATTTTATATGGAGGGGCTACTTCTGGCCTAAAAATTTTTACAAGAACAACATCAGGCTGGAAGTTTGCCGGACAGGTTCCTCATTTGGAAGACCAGATATGGACCTTCTCTGAAAATAATAACGGATCAGTATGGGTAGGAACACAAAGTGGCGTTGTGTACAGGGTAACGCCTTCCTTCAATGAAAAGCAGGAGCCCATTATAAGCCAATTCAGGGTGGAGAGATTCGGTGAAAAAGAAGGTTTTCAATCAGCTATTGGCAACGTCTATAAAATTAAAGGCGAGTCATGGTTTCCTTCTGATTCATGCATCTACAAATTTAATGAACAAAAAAACCGGTTTGTAAAAGACACCACTTTCGGCAATTTTAAAAACGGTGGCGGCAAGGATGAATTTTATATAGCAGAAGATAAAAGCGGCAGGGTATGGGTACGCTTTGGAAAAGAAACGGTACTGGCCACTCCCCAGCCTAACGGAAAGTACAGGCTTGATAAAACCTCTTTACTGCCTATAACCGACCGGTCGTTTGCTGCTATCTATCCTGAAGATAATGGCATTGTCTGGATCTGCACTACGGACGGATTGGTTCGCTTTGATGAAAAGATAGAAAAGAATTACGATGCCTCGTTTAAAACCATACTGCGGCATGTGGCGGCCGGATCCGAAATCCTGAATACCAATACGGCGGATAGCCATTATACGCCGCCTTCCATTTCTTTCAGTAAAAGCAGTTTACGTTTCGAATATGCAGCACCGTTTTTTGAGCAGGAAGATAAAACCCAATATCAAACCTGGCTGGAGGGATTTGAACCGGGTTGGTCGGGCTGGGATAATAATTATTATAAAGAATACACCAATCTGCCCGATGGAAAATATACATTTCATGTAAGAGCTTTAAATATTTACCAGAGGCCGGGAGAAGAAGCTCTTTATCAATTCTCTGTTCTTCCCCCGTGGTGGAGAACGTGGTGGGCTTATTTATTATATACACTCATTGCGGTTGCGGCCATTTATTCTTTGATCCGCTGGCGCACCCGCCAATTACAGGAAAAACACCGCCAACTGGAAAAAACCGTTTCAGAACGTACGGCAGAACTAAGCCACCGCGTAGAAGAACTGGCGGTGATCAACAGCGTACAGGAAAGCCTTGTTAGCGAAATGGATATGCAGGGCATTTACAACATGGTAGGCGAAAAGATCCGGCAGATATTCAATGCGCAGGTTATTGATATCGTAACATACGATAGCCGCACCAACCTGATGGAAGATCATTATTCATTTGAAAAAGGCGACAGGACACTGGTTGGGAAATGGGAACCCAAAGGATTTAGAAAGCATGTGATTGAAACAGGCCAGTTATTCCTCATCAACAAAGACCTTGATACCATCAGCCGGGAATTTGGCAGCCCCGTTATTTATGGCGAGCAGCCTAAATCGGCTGTTTTTGTACCCATGATGTCGGGTGGAGAAGTAAAAGGCATGATCAGCCTGCAGAACCTTGACAAGGAAGATGCTTTTTCAGAGGCTGCAGTAAACCTGCTTACCACTCTTGCCAATAGTATGAGCATCGCTCTGCAGAGTGCACGGCGCTTTGATGAAACCAATCGCTTATTGAAAGAAACCGAACAACGCACAGCCGAACTGGCTGTCATAAACAGTGTGCAGGAAGGGCTTGCAAAGGAGTTGGATATGCAAGCTATTTATGAATTGGTTGGCGACCGCATCCGTGCGGTGTTCAATGCCCAGGCCGTCATAATTGCTACATTAGATCAAAATACGGGACTGGAGCATTTTAAGTATTTAATTGAAAAAGGCGAACGATATTACTTGTCGCCCAGACCCTATGATAAGCTGAGGCAGCACCTGATCGATACAAAAGAGCGGATATTAATTAACCATAACTCGAAAGATGCCTTTGCTGCTTTTGGTATGGAAATTCTTCCCGGCACCGAGGAACCGAAATCATTACTGTTTGTTCCCCTTATTTCCGGTGACAAAGTAAAGAGCTATGTAAGCCTCCAAAATGTCGATCATGAAAATGCATTTAGCGAATCTGACGTACGACTTTTAGAAACACTTTCCAACAGTATGAGTGTGGCCCTGGAAAATGCAAGGTTGTTTGATGAAACCAACAGGTTACTTAAAGAAACCGAGCAACGGAATGCAGAATTAGCCGTGATCAACAGCGTACAGGAAAGCCTCGTTGCGCAGATGGATATCAGATCTATTTACGAATTGGTTGGAGAAAAGATCCGTCAAATATTTGGTGCGCAGGTTATAGATATTGTTACCTACGATCCAATACAAAACCTGATCCAGGATCAATATGCTTTTGAAAAAGGCGACCGAACCTTACTTGGACCGAGAGCACCGAAAGGTTTTAGAAAGCATGTTATAGAAACGGGTGGACTGCTGCTGCACAATGAAAACGTTGAAAAAGCAATGGAGGAATTTGGAAATGAAATACTGATAGGCGATAAACCTAAATCCCAGGTGTATATTCCAATGATTGCAGGCGGAAGAGTGAAGGGGGTTATCAGTCTTCAAAATCTCGATCATGAACATGCTTTTTCCGAATCTGATGTAAACTTACTGACAACCTTAGCCAATAGCATGAGTGTGGCTTTGGAAAGTGCAAGATTATTTGATGAAACCAATCGCTTATTAAAAGAAACCGAACAACGCAATGCCGAACTGGCTGTCATAAACAGTGTGCAGGAAAGCTTAGTTGCACAAATGGACGTGCAGGGCATCTACGATCTGGTGGGAGAGAAGATGCGTGAAATATTTAATCCACAGGTCATTGATATTGTTACCTACGATAGCCGGGCCAATGTTATTGAAGACAAGTATTCCTTTGAAAAAGGCGACAGGACAAAGATTGGAAAGCGGGCACCCAAGGGGTTCAGAAAACATGTGATTGAAACCGGCCAGACGCTATTACACAACGATAATGTTGAACAGGCAATCAAAGAGTTTGGAAACGAGATTGTAATAGGCGAAACACCAAAGGCTCAGATATACGTACCCATGATAGCCGGGGGAAAAGTTACAGGGGTCATCAGTCTTCAAAATATCGATCATGAAAATGCATTCTCTGAATCCGATGTGAGTTTGCTGACCACGCTGTCAAACAGTATGAGCATTGCACTGGAAAGTGTACGGTTGTTTGATGAAACCAAACGTCTCTTAAAAGAAACCGAACAACGCAATGCGGAATTGGCCGTCATCACCAGTGTACAGGAAAGCCTGGTAGCGCAGATGGATATGCAGGGCATTTACGATTTGGTTGGCGAGAAAATGAGGGAAATATTCAACGCCCAGGTTATTGACATCGTTACGTACGATACAAAAACTGAGCTTATTGAAGACCGTTATTCCTTTGAAAAAGGCGACCGTACTTTATTAAGTCCGCGGGCACCCAGGGGTTTCAGAAAACATGTGATTGAAACCGGCCAATTGCTGATCATCAATAAAGATGTAGAAAAACTCCGGTCTTCTTACGATAACACGGTGCTGGTGGGGCAGGCCGCAAAATCATTGGTGATGGTTCCTATGCTGGCCGGTGGTGAAGTAACAGGTGTAATCAGTTTGCAAAACCTTGACCAGGAAGAAGCCTTTTCCGAATCCGATATCAACCTGTTAACTACTTTGGTCAACAGTATGAGTGTGGCGTTAAAGAGTGCCCGCCTCTTTGATGAGACCATTCGGCTGCTTAAAGAAACCGAACAACGCACTGCAGAACTGGGTGTTATAAATAAAGTACAGGAAGATCTGGTTCGTGAAATCAATATGCAGGCTATTTACGATTTGGTAGGCAACCGTATTAGCCAGCTGTTCGACACACAATCTGTGATCATCAGAACCTTTGATCAGGTAACCGGTTTGGAGCACTGGCAATTTGCCATTGAAAAAGGCCAGCGTTTATACAGCGAACCAAGGCCATTTATATGGGCAAACAAGGAATTGATTCAACGTAAAGAGTCTCTTGTTGTAAATGAAAATTATATAGAAACTGCAAAAAAATTCGGAGGCACCGGGGTAAGCAAAGGCCAGCCACCCAAATCGGCTGTTTTTATTCCAATGATCGTTGGCGATGTGGTAAAAGGTTCTGTAAGCCTTCAGAACATTGATAAAGAAAACGCTTTTACCGGATCAGACCTGCGCTTGCTTACAACACTAACCAACAGCATGAGTGTGGCGCTTGAAAATGCACGATTGTTTGATGAAACCACGCATTTGCTTGCAGAAGCCAAACAAAGAGCTACAGAATTAAGTACGGTCAATAGCATCAGTAAAGCCCTTGCTTCTCAATTAAACCCCGATGAATTAATTGAGCTTGTTGGCAGCCGGATGAAAGACCTGTTCAATGCTAATATTGTTTACTTGGCCCTTCTGAATCCCAAAAGCAAAACCATTTATTTCCCGTACCAGTATGGCGATAACATGGCTCCGATGAAATTGGGCGAAGGACTTACTTCCAAAATTATTTTGAACGGAGAGCCTTTGCTTATCAATAAAGATGTGCAGGAGCTAAGGGCCCAGTTAGGTGTGCAACAAATAGGCATTCCGGCAGCTTCTTACCTGGGGGTGCCCATACCCGTGGGGGATGAGATCATTGGTGTGTTAAGTGTGCAAAGCACCGAACATGAGAACCGGTTCAATGAAAATGACCTGCGTCTGTTATCGACAATAGCCTCATCAGTTGGGGTGGCGTTGCGTAATGCCAAACTTTTTGAGGAAGTACAACTGGCGAAAATGGAAGCCGAAGCCGCCAGTAAAATTGCTGAAAAAGCCAATGAAGCGAAGAGTGCATTTCTTTCTACGGTTAGTCATGAACTTAGAACACCATTGACATCGGTTCTTGGTTTTACAAAAATTATCAGAAAGAGGCTGGATGAAAAAATATTTCCGGCAGTAGATAAATCCGACGGCAAAAATGAAAAAACCATACACCAGATTTCTGAAAACCTCAATGTAGTGATTGCAGAAGGAGAACGGTTAACGCACCTGATTAACGATGTATTGGATCTTGCCAAAATCGAAGCCGGAAAGATGGAATGGAATATGGAAAATGTATCTATGGCAGAAGTAGTGGAAAGAGCCGTCTCTGCTACCACCTCTCTTTTCGATCAGAAGAACCTGCAGCTCGAAAAATATATTCAGGAAGATTTACCTCATGTTTCCGGGGACAGGGATAAGCTGATACAGGTTATTATTAACCTTATTTCCAATGCTGTAAAGTTTACAGATAAGGGTTCTGTTACCTGCAATGTTTATACAAAACAAAATGAACTGGTCGTTGAGATCAGCGATACAGGTATTGGCATTGCACCTGAAGATCATGCTGCCGTGTTTGAGCAATTTAAACAAGTAGGCGGCGATACACTAACCGACAAGCCAAAGGGTACAGGTTTGGGCCTGCCTATTTGTAAAGAAATAGTAGAGCATCATGGTGGTCGCATTTGGTTGCAAAGCGCCGTGGGTAAGGGCAGCACCTTCGCTTTTGCTTTACCCGTTGTAAAAACCGATTCTGTTGCGCAACCAATTCATTTAAACGAATTGGTGAAGCAGTTGAAAGAACAGATGGCACAATCCAAAATACAACTGGATGGAAAAGTAGCCACCATCCTTGTGGTGGATGATGATGATTCGATACGCTCATTATTGAACCAGGAATTGAGTGACGCCGGTTATTTGATTGATCAGGCCGTCAATGGAAAAGAAGCACTGGAAAAGATCCGCAGGAACAGGCCGGACCTTATTATTCTTGACGTAATGATGCCGGAGATGAACGGCTTTGACGTGGCCGCCATTTTGAAAAACGATCCGCAGACCATGGACATTCCCATCATCGTGTTATCTATTGTGCAGGATAAAGCAAGGGGGTACCGCATTGGCGTGGACCGTTACCTTACCAAACCCATTGATACCACGCAATTATTTACGGAAGTGAATCTGCTTTTGGAGCAGGGAAAATCAAGAAAAAAAGTAATGGTGGTGGATGAAGACAGTGCGGCCGTTCGCTCACTGACTGATGTACTGCAGGCAAAAGGATATCATGTAGTAGAAACAGACGGTACCCAACTGGTGGAGAAGGCAATTGAAACACAACCCGACATCATTATTTTGAATTCCATCCAGTCGGGTAAAAATGAGGTTATACAAACCCTTCGTTTCGAAAAAGGGTTAGAGAATGTGTTGTTCCTGATGTATCAGTAACGATGAAATGTTTAGCTGGATGATTAAAAAGCAAGCCGGAACAAAGCATATCTGCACAGTCCTGTAATAAAATTTTAAATCAAAGCTCAATTGAAAAGAAATGGAAAAGAAACTTTTGATTGTTGATGACGAAGCCCATATACGCATGTTGATTGAACAAACCCTGGAAGAACTGGAAGACGAAGGGGTGAATTTTTTGTCAGCTGAAAATGGTGAACAGGCGCTTGAAATTATACAGGCCGAAAATCCACAGTTGGTTTTTTTGGATGTGATGATGCCAAAGATGAATGGCATGGAAGTATGCCGGCGTGTAAAAAAAGAACTGTCCCTTGATGTGTTTATTGTTTTGCTTACGGCCAAAGGCCAGGAACTGGACCGCCTGAAAGGGCAGGAGGTGGGCGCAGATTTATACATGACCAAGCCCTTTGACCCGGAAGTGATCCTGGAAAAGGCAAGAGAAGTATTGGAACTGGAAAATTGATCAACAACGGTTGTAATGTATCATGGCTAAAGTAAGTTTAAAAAATATTCTCGGAAAAAAAGCAGAGGCCTCTTCTTTCTTCCCTGGTTTTTTCCAACAGATTGCGGCAGAAGTGTGGATTGAAGACGAGACCGGAAGATTGCTGTTTGGCAACATAACACCAAGCAGTGAATTTGTATTTCCGGTTGTATTGGAAGAAGAAGTGATCGGGTGGGTAAAAGGAAATGAAAAGACGAAACTGGTGGCAGACCTGCTGTCTCATTTATCACTAAAGGAAGCCGGGAAAAAAAAGCTGGGTAGCGAAGTGTTGAATTTATACCAGGAGATCAATCTCATTTTTAATTTCTCCGAAAAGCTCGCCAAAACAATTGATGCCCCGGCCATTTGTGCCATTACTTTAGATGAAGCGAGCCATGTAATAAAATCAGATAATGGCGTTATTATTTTGTGGGACCAGCTGGATCAGCAACTGCATGTAGTGGCTTCCCTGGGAGAGCAGTTTTTCAATGCAGAAAAAATAAACAGCGAACTCCAGCTTCTTAGCAAAATTGTCATAGGCGGGCAATCGGAAATTATTACAGATACCTCTTTATTAATTGAAGCGGCTATTGTATTGCCACCCGTGCAATCTATTATTTACTCGGCATTAAAAGTAAAGCACCGTGTCATGGGCGCCATCATTCTTGCCAGTAATGAACCCGTTCAATATACGGCTGCCGATCTGAAATTATTAACCACGCTGGCCCTGCAATCATCGGGAGCTATTGAAAGCGCCTTACTCTATGAAAAAAACATAAGGGAAGCGAAGGAAAGGGAAGAAGCGATGCGCCGTGTGTATGAAGCCACCGCCAAATTTGTTCCTTATGAATTCATTGGATCACTAGGACACAATGTTATTACCGATGTGAAGCTTGGTGACCATGTTGAGAAAATTGTGACGGTGCTTTTTTCCGACATCCGCGATTATACAACCTTATCAGAAAAAATGACCCCGGAAGAAAACTTCAGTTTTGTTTGTTCTTTCAATGAAAGAATGGGGCCGATTATTCGTAAGTATGAAGGGTTTATCAATCAATACCTGGGCGATGCGATCATGGCCATTTTTCCCCGCAGTTCTTCAGATGCGCTGAACGCCGCCATTGAAATGCAAAGGGCTTTGACCGAATTAAACGATGCAAGAAAACTACAAGGCCAACCGGTTATACAAATAGGGATTGGCATGCATACGGGGCCTTTGATCATGGGCATTACCGGCGACCATAACCGGCTGGATGCAACGACTATATCCGATACTGTCAATACTGCTTCCCGCATTGAAAGCCTGACCAAATATTATAAGGCGGGCATCATTATCAGCGATTCCTGTTTTCGGCAGCTAACCAATTCTGCGGACTTTCATCTGCGTAATTTGGGACTGGTGCAATTGAAGGGCAGGCAAGAGCCTATTGGCATACACGAATGTTTCAGCGGAAACCGAAACGAAGAAATACAACAAAAGCTTTCTACTCTTTCCGTGTTTAACGAAGGAATGTGTCAGTACGTCAATCGGTCTTTCGAAAACGCAAAGAAGGCCTTTGGCGAAATTATAGAACAGCACCCCAACGACCGTACAGCAGCATTCTTCTACACAAGAACAGAACAGTTAATGAATAGCCATTCTGAAAACGGGATGGGGGTGGTGGAGATGCGGGAAAAATGAGGGACTTCTTTATTTTGACCGGAATTTTAAGTAAATTTCCTTCTCTTCAATTACGATTGCTTCATGAGGAAGATTCCAGCCCTGGCCATTTTTATAATGTGGTTTCTTTTTTTCGGATGTCAAAAAGAAATTACCGAGCCTCCCGGCACGACCGAAAGCCTGGTTATTTCTGGTTTTAGTCCCGACTCTGTAAAAGTTGGAGATCTTGTTGTCATAAAAGGCCAGGGATTTGATTCTTCCGTCACAGGGAATATCGTTGTCATTAACCATGTTCAACAAGAGGTTCTTCAAGCCTCTGATACAACGGTTATCATACGGATAGCTGCTACAACAATAACCGGAAAGATTGTGATCAAAGCCAACCATCAACAAGTCGTGTCGGTTAAAGACCTTGTTGTTTCCTCTGCTAGACAACGACAACTTAGCGTTGTTAGCTTTAGTCCTGATGCCGTTAGAATAGGCGACACTGTAATAATTAAGGGGCAAGGGTTTAGTGCTGTTGTTTCTGAGAACCTCGTTGCCATCCATACTACTTCAGCCCAGGTATTGAGCGCAAACGATAGTCTATTAATCGTAAAGGTTTTACCAGGTACAAGCAGTGGTAAGATCATTGTTGGGGTAAATGGACAGGTAAGCTATTCTTCAATTGATTTGGTCATTCTAAGCGAAGATGTTTGGACCAGAAAACAGGACTTCCCGTTTACCTGGCCTGGCAACATATATCTTAATGGCAATGGTTTTGTAAAAGGCTTTTCATCAGCCAGCAGGGGTTATTTTTTCAAAAGCAACCGCCTTTGGGAGTACAATCCAACAAATAACAAATGGACCTCTAAAACAAGTCCTTCCGGCCCCTCGGAGAAAAATTTTGCATTCTGTTTTACTATTGGAACAAAGGCTTATGTAGGCCTCGGTGCCTCTTTACCGGGTAATTCGGCACCTATGACCAAAGAAGTGTGGCAATATGATATGACAAATGATACCTGGACGCGAAAAAATGATTTTCCCGGAGCAGCAAGAGTGGAACCTTTCAGCTTCTCCATTAAGGGGTTCGGTTTTGTAGGTGGGGGCGATACAACGAATGGAAGCTATGGTATGGCGGCCGACGTCTGGAGGTATGATCCTTCTTCCGATGGCTGGAAAAGGGTTGCTGATTTCCCGGGCAGCCATTCTATTGGCATCTCCGGGTTCAATATAGAAAATACCGGTTTTGTGTTGGAAGCCGGGCAGGGGTATCCAACCGCCCCAACTGCAAGTTTTGATGTTCCCTATCTCTGGAGCTACAATGGAGATTCAGATACGTGGACACAAAAAGCGACGCTCCCTGCAAATGGCCGGACAATAATTTCGGCTACTGTATTTACAATAGAAAAAAGAGCTTTTGCAGCTATTGGCGCCACTGATAATACAATGGTAAACGGGCAATTGGTAAAAAATGATTTTTGGGAATACATTGCTGCAATTAATACATGGATCAAAAGAACAGATGTAGGCGGCCCTGTTAGATGGTTTGGCAGCAGTTTTGCAATCAATGGCAAAGGGTACGTTGGTGTAGGAAATGGAGAAAGGTATGATATTAACCATACTGACCTTTGGCAGTATAACCCCGAATAGTTACAAGGGACCATTAATTATTTCTGTAAAAAGGAATCTCTATTTTATCCTTCCAGTCCACAAGGCGGTTGTGCGAAACAGCTCGATTCCATTCCTTCATGTACCCAACTAATTCTATCACTGCTTTTTTTAAAACCTCCTGCTCACATTCAACAACCAGATCTTCCAGCATCTCATTTTTTTTTACCTTAAAGCGAACCTTTACGGAGCCTTCAATTTTCTTTCTAAGAGCTTCTTCCGGCCAGGTTAAATTTTGAAGAATAAACTCTTTGTAATCTCCAAAGCCTTTCAGCAGTGCAGGCCTGGCAAGGCTGCAAAATTCTCCGGTTTCTTTGCCCTTTGTATCAAAGCATTGAAGAGAAACTACTTTTCCTTCTCTATAGTTCAACAGTGCTTTGCTGGCCGTTGTTATGAAACCACTTCCATTCTCCTTCCATCATATCATCTTTATAAAAGCCGTTGGATTCCATATTTCCATTGTCGTACCAGCTGGTAAAGCTTCCCGTTTTTAAACCGGGATAAGCAGTTGAATATTCACAAAGTAAATTGACTGGCCGTTCCCCGTACGTACACGCATACATAAGCATTCCGTTTGGATGCCACTCCTTCCAGCTTCCCACCAACTGGTCATTTATAATCAGGCCCGAATCTTTTTTCCGTCCATTGGGATACCTGCTTTGCCATACGCCATTCATTTTATTATCCGCCAAATGCCCACTTGCGCTATTGTGTGTTTGGGATAAAAAAGCGTGTAAGGCCCGTTATTAATTTTTAATTGTTTATCCTTGAACCAGGCTTTTATAACGGGTGTGGTATCCGGGTAAAGTGCCTGTAAAAGCCGGCCTTCCTTTTTCTTTACAGCCACTCCAAAATAAACGGCATTTTTTTTCGTGGTCAACTGAAGACTGGCATCCAAAAATTTAAATACCGTGTCCTTCTTTTGCGAAAAAGACACAAGCCATAAGTAAAATAGCCGTGATGATAGATTGCATACTATTCCAAAACTCTATAAACAGGGTACTGCAAATACGCCGGCTCGAAATAAATGGAGTTTTGAAATACAAAATTCAATTGTGCGGCGCCGCTTTTTGCAAAGGTTGAATCGGTTGCTCTTCTCTGCTCCAGTTTTGTTTTTATGTCGGGATGATTTTTTAGATATTCAGCCGCTACGTCTTCAAAATGGTAATCGGAATACCCTTCTTTTTGACCCAGTATGGGATCGAAAAAATTCCAGGTAAAATAACTGTCTTCGGCCTGCGGCTCCAAGGTTTCAATTAAAAAACGATTGGCAACCTGGTTGAGCGGAATATAATAGTCGCCTTTCCGAAAACGTATTTCTTTCGTGTTTTTTGAAACCTTCACATTGCTATTCAGGCGGTGGCCTTCATAAGGGCGGGTGCCGGCCTGGTAACTTTCAATTTTGTACCCTTCCACTTTGATAGTAGTATCCCTGGTTAACCGGCGCATTTGCACCCGGTTGGCCTGTAGTCTTTCAATCACTTTCCACCAGCCCTGGGGTATAATATAGGCTTTGGGTTTTTCTACAGACAACGTATCTGCATATTCATTATAAAAAGGAATTTGGATTTCAAAGGGTTTGGTGCGGTCATAAAATAACCGGGGCAGGCCAGAAACTTCACTGGGCTTGCGGATGGCTTCAAAACCCTTGTACGTAATCTGGATTGATTTGCTCCTGTCCAGTTTCCAGGCAAGCGGGAAACTTGTTTGCGTTTGCAGCTGTTTTTTAGCCTGTTCCCGCAGTTCCCTGATTTCTTTATTGTGCTGCGAGGTGAATTGGATAAAACTTTCCATCAGCGCTTTGGTGGCTTCCACCCGTTGTTTATAGGGTTTGAGCATGTGCGTTTCCGGGGTAAAGCTGAACGTGTTCCACAAACTGGTATAACCGTTACTGTAGCGGGGACTGTCCCAAAAGGCACTCCACCCTTTTTCCGGCGTTTCGCCAAAATGATTCACGTAGGGAACCAGGTCAAATCCTTTTTCCTTCATTAAGCTGTAAAGGGAAGGCTCAAACCGCTTGTTCAAAAAGGTTCCCATGGCGCCGCCCAATTTGTTGTGCTGCGAGGTAAGCAGGGTCATAACATGCTGGTAATCGGCGCCGTTGCTTACATGGTTGTCAACAAAAACATCGGGATCTAAATAATGGAATATTTTAGCGAAGGTGAAGGCCTCCTTCGAATCGTATTTAATGAAATCACGGTTCAGGTCATAGTTTTGAGAGTTGCCGCGAAAGCCAAATTCGTCAGGCCCGTTTTGATCTACCCGGTAATTCGGACTTCTGTTCAAACAGCCGCCAATATTATAAACCGGTATAATGGCCAGAACCACACTGGAAGGCAGCTTATATTTATTCTCGGTTATATCCCGCACCAATACCATGCTGGCGTCAATACCATCGGGCTCGCCGGGATGAATGCCGTTATTGATGAAAATGATATTTTTCTTTTTGGCCTTGATGGATTTGATATCAAAATCTTTGTCTGCAGAAACAAGAATTAGGTGCAAGGGGAGGCCTGCATCGGTCGGGCCCATTTCCTGCATTTTTACAAGGGGAGAAGCGGCGTCCAGGCCTTTCCACCAGTCAATGATTTCATAGTAAGTAGGGGTTTGGCTACCGTTCGATTGTTCGAATTTGGTTGGGATCTTTTGGGAAAATGCTATACCGGAAGTAAGGGATAAAAGCAGCAGGAATAGTTTATGCATGCTGCTAAGATAGGAGTTGTACTAAATAAAAACGTCCCGTGAACGGGACGCTGGAATATTTTAAAGAAATAAGAATTATGCTAATGCATTCACTCTTTTGGTCAATTTGCTCTTTAAGTTGCTGGCATTGTTCTTATGGATTACACCACGTTTGGCCAGTTTATCAATCATTGAAATAACTTCAGGCGTTTTTTCACCAGCGGCAGCTTTATCTGTTAAAGCTCTCAGGTCGCGAATGGCATTACGGGTAGTTTTTCCGTAATATCTGTTCCTGTCGCGGCGCTTTGCAGACTGACGCACATCTTTCTTTGTTGCCTTATGATTAGCCATGTATTCTGAATTTGGACGGCAAAGGTAAGGGTAGCACAGCAAAATGGGAAATTAAAAAAGAAAAATTTTGCAAAATATTCTACTCCTTTTGGAAATCTCTGGGTTCGTGGCGACAAAAAGCCCCGGCCTGAAATGTTTAATTGTTTTAATGAATATAAGGTTCTTTGCCCCGCCTGAGATTTTGCAAAAAGAAAATCTGAACCATAAACCATGTGTTATGAATTAAACCCGTCTCTAAAACTAACTGGCATTGGTAGTCAATTTTAAGCGATATTTGCGTACCCAAAAATCAAATCTCCTTTCATGAAGGATTTTTCGTACATCACACATTCTCATCCGGCTTACATAGAAAGTCTTTACCAGGATTTTATTCAAAATCCGGAAAGCATAGACCCGGAGTTTCGTAAATTTTTTGAAGGCTTTGACTTTGCGTTAACAAATGCCACCAATGGCCATGCCGCGGCGGCGGCGCCAGCGGAAGGCAAAGCAGTGGATACCGCCCAACTTTCCAAAGAGTTTGCCGTGTATAGCCTTATACTGGCCTATCGTAAAAAAGCGCATCTGGTTGCCAAAACCAACCCCATACGTGAAAGAAAGGACAGGGGCGCCAACCTCGATTTGAAATACTTTGGCTTAACGGAAGCTGATCTGCAGCAGAAGTTTTCCGCCGGGCAGTTCATTGGTTTAGGCACGGCCAGCCTGCAGCAGATCATTGACAAGCTGCAAAAAATATATTGCGGCCACGTTGGCGTGGAATATCAATATATCGTTAACCAGCAAAGGCTGGAGTGGTTGCAGCAGGAAATAGAAACGACCCTGCAAAACCCCGTTCCGCTGGATCAGAAAAAAAGAATTTTAGATAAACTGAACCAGGGAGTCATATTTGAAAAGTTCCTGCATACAAAATACGTGGGGCAAAAACGCTTTTCTTTAGAAGGTGGCGAAACCACCATTGCTGCCCTGGATGCCATACTAACGGTGGCTGCCGATAGCGGCGTGCAGGAAGCCGTCATTGGTATGGCCCACCGCGGACGCTTAAATGTGCTCGCCAATATTTTAGGAAAAACCTACGAACAGATCTTTAGCGAGTTTGAAGGAACGGCTATTCCCGACCAGACCATGGGTAGCGGTGATGTAAAATACCACCTCGGCTTCAGCAGTGAGGTGGAAACTGCTAACGGTAAAAAAATCAATTTAAAACTTACGCCTAACCCTTCGCACCTGGAAGCGGTAGACCCTGTGGTTTTGGGTTATTCACGGTCCAAGGCTGATGTTTTATATAAATCTGAATTTGACTCGGTACTTCCTATTTTAATTCATGGCGATGCCTCGGTGGCCGGACAGGGAATCGTATATGAGATCTTGCAGATGAGCAAACTGCCGGGTTTTTATACCGGTGGCACCATGCATTTTGTCATCAATAACCAAATTGGTTTCACCACTGATTTTGATGACGCCAGAAGTTCTGATTATAGCACCTCCGTTGCGGCCGCCATTCAAGCACCCGTGCTGCACGTAAATGGCGATGACCCGGAAGCCGTGGTAAAATGTGTTCAGATTGCCACCCGCTACAGGCAGGAATTCAACTCCGATATTTTTATTGATATGGTTTGCTATCGTCGTCATGGGCATAACGAAGGCGATGACCCCAAGTTCACGCAGCCACAGTTGTACTCCCTGATTGACAAGCATGCCAACCCCCGTGAAATTTATGTGCAATATCTTTTGAAGGATGGCGAAACCGATGCCCAGGAAATGGCAAAGGAAATGGAGAAGAAGTTTTGGAGCGACCTGCAGGAGCGGCTGGATGAAGTAAAACAAAACCCCCTTCCTTACAAATACCAGCAGCCCGAAATAGACTGGAGAAGTTTACGCCGGGCCACCGAAGATGATTTCGAACAATCGCCGGTAACAGCCATAAGCGAAGCGGATTTTAAAAAGTTGTTTGAAGGTTTGATGAAATGGCCGGAAGGATTTAAACCGCTGCGGAAAGTGGAAAAGATATTGCAGGATAAGATCAAACTTTTTGAAGCCGAGAAAAAGGTAGATTGGGCAACGGGTGAATTATTGGCCTACAGCAGCCTGCTCATTGAAGGGCATGATGTGCGTATGAGCGGACAGGACGTAAAAAGGGGAACCTTTTCACACCGTCATGCTGTGATATACGATGAAACAACCAATAAAGAACACAACCGCTTAAACAGTTTCCAGGACGGACAAGGGAAGTTCAGGATCTATAATTCTTTATTAAGTGAGTATGCCGTTCTTGGTTTTGAATACGGCTATGCTTTGGGCAGTCCCAACTCTTTGGTATTATGGGAAGCGCAGTTTGGTGATTTTGCCAACGGTGCACAAATTATTATTGACCAGTTCATTGCCTCCGCCGAAACCAAATGGCAACGTATGAATGGTGTGGTGCTGCTATTGCCTCATGGTTATGAAGGGCAGGGGCCGGAACATAGCAGTGCACGACTGGAACGCTTTTTACAATCCTGCGCCGAACTGAATATGGTGATAACCAACCTTACCACATCGGCCAATTTATTCCATGCGCTGCGCCGCCAGTTGGCATGGCCTTTCCGCAAGCCGCTGGTTAACTTTTCTCCAAAAGCTAATCTGCGTCATGCCGGAACCTATTCATCCGTTAATGAATTTACCACCGGCGGATTTAAAGAAGTACTTGATGATCCTTCCGTTCAGGATGCAGAGGGAGTGAAAAAAGTGCTGTTCTGCTCAGGTAAAATTTATTTTGATTTGGCAGAACGTCAGGCAAAGGAAGGCAAAACCGATGTAGCCATTGTTCGCCTGGAACAGATCTATCCGTTGCCATTTAAGCAATTGGACGCTTTATATAAAAAATATAACAAGGCCACCTGGTTCTGGGTGCAGGAAGAGCCCCTGAATATGGGTGCGGCATCTTTTCTGCAGATGAATTTGAAGAGCATTAATTACGGAATCATCAGCCGCCAGCCAAGTGCTGCTACGGCCAGTGGATATAGCAAAGTGCATGCACAGGAGCAGGCCGAAATTGTGGAGACAGCGTTTTCAATCTGATCATAGGGTCGTGCCTGAGTGAAAAGAAAAACATTCAATGCTCAATGAGCAATGTTCAATTTCGGGGAAAGGCTGATGCGGGACAGGACGTACAAGAGTGCGACGCAATGGAAACTGAAAGAAGTACAAAAGCCGGTGACAAAAAACTAAAATCTAAAATCTGAAATCGGATGATTGATATTAAAGTACCAACAGTAGGAGAATCTATTAACGAAGTGACCTTAGTAAAATGGTTGAAGAATGATGGTGATTATGTAGAGCGGGATGAAGTGATTGCAGAACTGGAAAGTGAAAAAGCGACATTTGAAGTGAACGCCGAAAAAGCCGGCGTTTTAAAAACTGTTGGTAAGGAAGGCGATACCCTGAACATTGGGGATGTGCTGGCCCACATTGATGAAACGGCAGCCAAACCCGAGGGTGCTGCTCCCAAAGCGGAAACGGCAAAACCGGCCGAAGCCCCCAAAGCAGAAGCGCCTAAAAAAGAAGAATCAAAATCGCACAGCCATCCGGCGGTGGTAGCCCCTGCAGATGTAAAGGCAACACCTGTTGCTTCGGCCATCATTGCAGATAAAAAAGTGGACCCGAAATCCATTCAGCCAAGTGGCTATAATGGAAAGATCTTAAAAGAAGATGTACTAAGTGCTTTGGAGCATCCGGGCCGCAAACCGGGTATAGAAGCCTTCAGCCGTACGGAAGGCAGGGAGAAAATGAGTAACCTGCGCCGGACCGTTAGCCGCAGGCTGGTAGAGGCAAAAAATACAACAGCCATGCTTACCACTTTTAATGAAGTGGATATGAGCAAGGTGATGGCGATTCGTGCGCAGTACAAGGATAAGTTTAAAGAGGCGCATAGTGTGGGTTTGGGTTTCATGAGCTTTTTTACAAAAGCGGTTTGCTATGCCTTACAAGAATGGCCTGCCGTGAACGCCTATATTGACGGCGATGCTATTATCTATCACAACTATTGCGATATTTCCATTGCGGTTTCAGCGCCAAAAGGCCTGGTGGTTCCGGTTATTCGCAATGCCGAAAGTTTGAGCATGGCGGAGATTGAAAAGAAAGTAGTAGAACTGGCAACAAAGGCCCGCGATAATAAATTAAGCATGGAAGAAATGCAGGGCGGCACCTTTACTATTACAAACGGAGGTGTGTTCGGTTCTTTGATGTCAACACCTATTATCAACATTCCGCAATCAGCCATCCTGGGTATGCACAAAATTGAAGAAAGAGCTGTGGTGGTAGATAAGCAGATCGTGATCCGTCCGATGATGTACCTGGCACTGAGCTACGACCACCGCATTATTGACGGCCGGGAGTCTGTTTCCTTCCTGGTGCGGGTGAAGGAATTACTGGAAAACCCTGAATTGCTGTTATTTGGAAAAGACCCGGTAAAAACCTTACTGGAATTATAATATCTTTCGGAAAAGAAACTGCTCCATGAAAAAACTACTAACTGCTTTACCTGTCATAGCAATTTTTTTATTTTCCTGCCAGAAGGAAGTAAGTTTTGAACTCTCCAGTGCTGGCAATGGCAATGGAGATCTGCTGGTAAAGACTGTAGCTGTAACCGGTACCGAAACAATGACTACCCTCTATACCTATGATGATCAAAAGAGGCTTTCTACCATTACCATTGATGGGGTTTCCGGGGGTATGCCAATGCACAGCTACCAAAAGTTTGAAAGGGATGATGCGGGTAGGATTGTAAAAGTGATTCAGAAGGTAGGCGATATTATGGGCATACCATCTGACACTGCAATAAAAACCATGCATTATCCCGATGCGACGACCATGGATTATGATTACAGTATTCATATTATGGGTATGAGTGTTGGACAGGGCCTTCCCTCAATGCAAACTATTGATAGTACCGTTTACAATTATTCCGGCGGAAAAATGATATCCTACGATTCTTACATGTCTTCTTCGCTGATGCCTGGCATGATCATGATGACCAGTAAATATGATTTTGTATACGATGCGCAGAACCGGGTGACGGATATGAAAATGTATACAGATGTTGCAAACCCCGGTGGCCAGCAAGATCTTATGGCTGAATGGAAACACACCTATGGTAGCACGGTGAGTGGTTTGTATGTATCATCACATGCTTCACAAAACCTTTTGCTTCATGGATTGCCCAGCACAGGCAGCAGCAACATAGACAAATCGGTAACGACCTCTGCCGACCCGCAAATGGTTCTTACTATTACCTTTACTTACGTTTTAGGAAGCAATGGTAAACCAACCACCGGTACCGCTGTAAGCACCACTACAGGCCAGCAAAACAGTACTCAAACAACGAATTATACTTTTTTCTACCAGTAAATTGTTTTGATTTTGGAAGGGCTGCTCATTTGGGCAGCCCTTTTTGTTTTCGGACATTTGCCTCCATGCGTTCCCACTCTTATATTAATTCTGCAAAAACAATTCTTCAGGACTATGATGCCACACTGCCTTTTGCCGCATGGATAAAACAGTTCTTTAAAGCGCATAAAAAATACGGCTCTAAAGACAGGCGGGAAATAACCCACTTGTGTTATAGCTATTTCCGTTTGGGTAAGGCGTTTGAGAATGAACCTGCCGAAGAAAGAATGCTGCTCGGCGTGTTTCTGTCCTCTTCAGAAAACAGTTTTATTTTAAGCCAATTAAAGCCTGACTGGAACCAGGAAATACACCGTCCGCTTACTGAAAAGATCCATTTGCTAAACGCTGAGAAAGAAGTGGAACGGTTGTTCCCGTTTGCAAGTGAGTTAAGTGAAGCGGTGGATCAAAAGCAGTTTACCGGCTCATTTTTACAACAGCCTCTTCTTTACCTGCGCATCCGGCCGGGGAACAAGGACAAGGTTTTAAACAAACTTCGACACGCCCAAATAAATTTTGATGAAGTGAGTGCTGATTGTATTGCTCTTGCCAACAGTTCTAAAACAGATGAAGTGCTGGAACTGAACAGGGAAGCCGTGGTGCAGGACGTTAACTCGCAAAGCGTTTTAGATCTTTTGCCCGCAGCGCTTAGGGAGCATAAAAAAACAGAAGCCTGGGATTGCTGCGCAGCCAGTGGTGGTAAATCTATTTTATTGCACGATCGTTTTCCAGGTGTTTCTCTTACTGTGTCGGATGTGCGGGAAAGCATTCTGCGAAATCTTAAAAAAAGATTTGAGCAGGCGGGCATTCGCAATTACAGAAGCTTTACGTTCGATCTTGCCCACTCGCCGCTCACCCTTTCTCACCCGCCTTTTGATATAGTGATTTGTGATGCGCCCTGTAGTGGTTCGGGCACCTGGAGTCGCACGCCGGAACAATTGCGGTTTTTTAAAAAACAAAAAATAGAGAAGTACGCTCAACTGCAAAAAAGCATTGCACTGAACGCCGCTAAATCTGTAAAGCACCAAGGCTATTTGCTTTACATTACCTGCTCGGTCTTTAAAAAGGAAAATGAAGAAGTGGTGGCATTTATAAAACAGAACACGCCACTACAGCTGCTGGGCTCCCAATATTTTATAGGATATGACAGGCGGGCTGACACTTTATTTGCGGCCTTGTTTACACTATAGCTTGATCAACTCTTTTGTTTCAATCAGTTTCTTGTCATCGTACACACCCACATAATACTTGCCGCTGGCCAGGTTAAAAACAGGGGCATCAAAAACACCGATACCTTCCGCCTTCGATCTTTTTAATTCCAAAACCAATTGTCCCGATGAATTAAAGATTCGGATGCTCAGGTTGGGTACGGCTGTTGGCGTATTTACCTTAATGCTCAGCACTCCATTTGAGGGATTCGGCGCAAGGGTAATGCCTGTGGATCCTGAAAGACAGGAACGGTTTACAGCGGCAGCAGCTGTATCAATGTAACCGGCACTAAATCCAGTGGCGGCAGTATCAATGATCTGCCGTATGCGGTAGCTGACTGTTCCTTTTGGAACGTCTGCCAGGTCATCTATGTATTCATAACCCTGGTGGCTAAAGCTATTTCCCCTTGCGGCTACTTCTCCCACTTTGGTAAAACCTGTTTGTCCTGCTACCGCTCTTTCAATTTCATATTTCATGCCGCTGATGTCCTTGCTGCTCCAGTGAATAGTGGCCTTGCAGTTGGCAACCGAAACATCGGAAGTGGCAAGATCTTTCAACAGGATCATGACCGCTTTTTTTACATCGGGTATTCCATAACCCATGGTGTCGTTTGGATTGGAAGCACGGCTGGCCGAATGGCGGAGGGCATCAATGATCCTTATATTATTTACTTCCCGGAAGCCTTGCCACAAGCAAGCGGTAAGACCGGCTAAATTGGGCGCTGAAAAAGACGTGCCGTTATTAGCGCCAATGGTATTGTTTTGTAATTGCACCACCGTAGCCACACCCACAGAAGCAACATCAGGTTTTACCCGCCCGTCGGCAGAAGGCCCGCGGCTTGTAAAGCCTGCCGGGGCACCGGCAGCATTAACAGCACCTACAGCCATCACACTGTCGCCATCCGCCGGCGTGATAATCTTGCCCCAGCTATTCGCTCCTTCGTTACCTGCAGAGTTCACCACCAGTATTCCTTTTTTGGCAGCGAGATCGGCGCCAACGGCCGCCATTGTTGTATTGCCATTCATATCCGCATAACTATGATCGAATGCCGCATTGTCGAACAGGTTATAACCAAGAGAAGAAGAGATGAGATCGCCGCCTGCACTGTCAACACGTTCTGCGGCGCAAACCCAGTTAAATTCTTCTATAGGATATTCAGAAGAAACATCTTCACTTCTGAACAAATAAAAGCTGGCTTTGGGAGCCGTACCCACAAACTGCCCCGGAATATTGGCGGCGATGGTAGAAAAGCATTGCATGCCGTGCGGATGATCTTCATTGACACTGGCTTCCCTGGCCACAAAATCCCAGGTGCCCAAAATTTGCCCGTTGGCTCTTACGCTGTCAAAAGCACGAAGGGTAAGATAATTTTGAAAGCCACCATCCAGCATGCCGATTTGCATTCCTTCTCCGCGCAAGCCGATGTTGTGTAAAAACTCTCCGTTGTGAATATGCACCTGCGCATAGGAGGAACCATAATTAAAAAAATCAGAGGCTATATCCATTTCCCGGAACAAAGCGGGTTGTTGAATTTGATCTTCTGTATACTTGTTCCTGTTGCCCCCAGCCATCCTTGCCGCCACGGGTGATGTGTTTTGTACAAAAGAAAAGCTGTTGATTTTTGCCAGGGCTGCCGCATCGGTCGTTTGAATGGTAACGGCATTGAGCCATTTGGAAACATTCAGGATGGTTACGGCGCCAGCCAAACGTATGCTGTCCACGTAACGTGGTGTCACCGGCAGATCGGTACTGTCCATGGCAACAGTATATTTCGTCCTTCTTTCAATGGCCCGGGATGATAAATAAACGGAAGGGTTACTCAGTGAGTAGGGGTTCGTTGCTTTGTTCTTAAACTTTATGACGTATCTGGTGGATTGTGCTTTGCCGGTTTGTGCTATTGATATCAGAACCAATAAACACAGCGCCATTTTTTTCATATCGTTAATTGTGATCTATCATGGAGCGTTTTACACCAAAACCTGTTTTATAGGGAGCCGGTCCGCCCAGGTTTTGCTGGTATTCCCAAAGGGTTAATTCCTGATAAATTAAACCAAGGCCTTTTGCATATTTGTCAACAGCATAGGTCACGGAGGCAAAAGGGGTGGAAGCGTCAATAGGAAGATTAACCGCTTCATCTACCCTTATAACCGTAGTGACATCATTGATTGTGTTTCCATTCAACTCAAGACTTTCATCCAAAGAACTATACCAGAAATCCCAACTTTTCATATCGAGCCCGCTAAAAGAATAATAAGACTTGTAGGGCTCTGAGAAAAGAAACTGGTTGCCTTTCCAGGTGAAATCCTGTTTAACCGGTGTTTGCAGTGTTATTATCCTAAAATTATTATCTACTACTTCAACCGATTTGCCGGTAAGTGTGATAAAGTAACTGCCTGCAGAAACCCAGGGCTCCAGGCCTGCGGCATCTCTGATAAACCTGAACATCCTGAAACTTGGACGGCCTAAATTATCGGTGAGTTGTGCATCTACAATGTTTTTCTCCTGGTAAGAATGGATCTCTGTATTGCCATTGAAGTTGGTAAACACAGTAGAGTCCAAATGATAGGTAATGTATTTGCCAATTTGAAGCGGAAGGATCTCTGTTAATCGTTCCGGCTGATAATGGTAGTCATCAACCGTTTCAGTTTCTTTTTTACAACTGAAAAGAGATAAAGTAAGGATGGTTATACCAAGGCAGCGAAACAAATTTGCTCTCATAAGTTATAAGAATTCATAGTTTACGGCCCGCCCGGCGGGACATATAGGGCTTAAAGCTAATCAAAAACTATGGAGTTGGCAAGGGTATAGGTGGAATGGTTGATAAGTTAAAAAGTTGATGGAGTGAGCCTAAAACGGTTGCTATTTTATCACGGAAGGTAGGTCCTATTTGTTCCATCAACTTATTCAACCAATCAACTCAATTTCACAAAAGCTGCCTTTGAATAATTCCGCCCCCGATCACATCATTGCCTTCATAAAAAACGGCGCTTTGACCGGGTGCAATGCCCTTGGCTTTTTCATAAAACCGCACGGTTACGTCGCTGCCGGAGGGTGTGATAGTAGATAAACCGCCTTTATCCTTATAGCGGATCTTTGTAATAGCTTCCATTTCCTGAGACAGGTTGTCGGATTTGATCCAGTTAACCTTTCCCACCCGCATATCTTCTTTTTCCAGGTCTTCTTCATCACCCAAAACCACTGTATTGGTGTCCGGATCAATAGCTGTTACAAAGGCGGGTTTACCCAAAGCAATGTCAAGGCCTTTACGCTGACCAATCGTATAAAAAGGGTAACCCTTGTGCTGACCAAGAATCTTTCCTTCCTTGGTTACAAAATAACCACCGGCAACTTTCTGTTCCAGTCCATCCACTTTACGTTTTAAAAAACCCCGGTAATCGTTGTCGGGAACAAAACAGATCTCGTAGCTCTCGCTTTTTTTGGCCAGTTCGGGGTAACCAAAATCATGTGCCATTTGACGGATCTCCGTTTTGCGGTACCCGCCCAAAGGCAACAAGGTGCGGCTTAAAAGATCCTGTTGCAAACCCCAAAGCACATAGCTCTGGTCTTTTGTTTCGTCCACGCCCTTTGTTACCACAAAGCGGCCGTTCTGATGTTGATAAACCGAAGCATAGTGACCGGTTGCAATATAATCGCAGCCCAGGGCGTCGGCTCTTTTTAAAAGGGCCCGCCATTTTATATGGGTATTGCAGAGCACACAGGGGTTGGGTGTGCGGCCTGCCAGGTATTCCTCCACAAAATTCTCTACTACAAAAGAGCCAAACTCTTCACGGATATCAAGGATATAGTGTGGGAAGTTATGCTGCACGGCTGCCATGCGGGCATCGTTAAAACTATCCAGGTTACAACAACCGGTTTCTTTTTTAGAACCGCCACTGGCTGCATAATCCCATGTTTTCATGGTAATGCCCACTACTTCATACCCCTGGTGGTGAAGCATTAAGGCGGTAACGGTACTGTCAATACCACCGCTCATGGCGACTAAAACTTTTCCTTTCCTGCTCATAATTAATTTCTGCCGGCATAAAAGCTTCTGCGGCGGGCGGCAAAGATAAGAAAGAGACGGCGGGTTGGCAGGGTAAAGGGTGTTAAGGTTCATCACCGCAGGGTAAAATTTTTAAGGCCGTACTCTCCTGCTAAAAGCCTGTACATCTGCCGTTTTTAGGGTGATATCAATCATAAAACACAATAATCCAGATCAGTAAAGGAGCCCTTTAATCAAAATAGGTTTGAAAGACAATTTTTGGGATTACAGCCGCATTTTAGTAAGCCTTAAATTTTTTTTATGAAAAAGATCATTGCCGCTTTTGATGGATTGGATTTTTCGGACAGCACAAAGGACTATGCCATATTTATGACCAGACAAATGGAGGCACACCTGGTCGGTGTGTTTTTAGAAGATTTTACGGTGCATAGCTACAGTATGGCGGAACTGACAAAATACGAGGGGTCTTTTGATGATCACCTGGACCGGTTAAATCAAAAAGATAAAGAAACCAGGAAGGAAGCCGTAATGATTTTTGAGAAAGCCTGCCAGCAGGCAGGGGTCAGTTATTCGGTTCGCCGCAATAAAAATATTGCTTTGCAGGATCTTTTATATGAATCGGTTTACAGCGATCTGCTGGTCATTGATACCAAAGAAACCTTTACGCGGTTTGAAGAAATTCCACCAACACGTTATATGAGGGATCTTTTGTCCGAAGTGCAATGCCCTGTCCTCGTAGTACCTTCTCAATATAAGCCAATAGAAAATATGGTTTTCCTGTATGACGGTGAGCCCTCTTCCGTTCATGCCGTTAAAATGTTCAGTTACCTGATGCCTTCTTTTAAAAATTACGATATGGAGTTTGTAACGGCCAGGGAGGAGGATGAGCCGTTGCAATGGCCCGGGGATACACTGATGAAGGAATTTGTAAAACAGCATTATCCCAGGGCGACTTATGTGGTAGTCAAAGGCCTTATTGAAGACAGGATCGTGAGCTACCTGGAGCAGCAGGAAAAAAATGCTCTTGTAGTTTTGGGAGCGTACCGGAGAACCCGGATGTCGAGGCTTTTCCGTGCCAGCATGGCCGATGTTTTGATGAATCACTTGCAGCTTCCGCTTTTTATTGCTCACAACAAATAACCTGCTGCCAGGTAAAAAGCAGTAGCGATGAGTTATTGAAATCTACAATTAAGAGTTATGCAAGCGTTTATAAAAAAGTTTAAGGAGATTGGCATTGCCGATGTTCCTTCTGTAGGTGGTAAGAATTCTTCCCTCGGGGAAATGTTCAACAACCTCGCATCAAAAGGCGTTGCCGTGCCTGACGGTTTTGCCACTACCGCATTTGCTTTCTGGACGTTCCTGGATTTTAATAAGCTGCAGCAAGGGCTGGTGCAGCTATTACAACAACTGGACAAAACAAATTTTTCCAACCTCAAAACAACTGGTGCCCGGGCCAGGGCCCTGATCCTGGAAGGGACAATGCCGGAGGCGCTTGCAAAAGAAATTGTACAGGCTTACCACCAGCTTGGTTCCGGCTTAGCGGTGGCGGTACGAAGCAGTGCAACAGCCGAAGACCTTCCGGAGGCCAGCTTTGCCGGCCAGCATGAATCCTACCTGAACATCCGGGGAGAGAAAGACCTGCTGGAAGCTGTAAAAAAATGCTTTGCTTCCTTGTACACCGACCGGGCCATTAAATACCGGGAGGACAAAGGCTTCCCGCACGAAAAAGTGGCCTTGTCTGTTGGCGTGCAAAAAATGGTGCGTTCCGATAAAGCCAGTTCCGGGGTGGGTTTCACATTGGAACCCGAATCGGGCTTTAGAGATGTGGTCCATTTAAGCGGCGTATGGGGGCTGGGTGAAAACCTGGTGCAGGGCACCGTAACACCCGATGAATTCTTAATTTTTAAGCCAACACTTTTACAGGGAAAAAATGCCATCATTCAAAAAAAGATCGGCACCAAGGATCTGACCATGGTGTACGACGATTCCCGGCAGTCTGCCACGGTTAACCTTCCAACCCCTAAAGAAAAAACAGGCCGGTTTGTACTCAGCGATAAAGAAGTCATGCAGATCGCTACCTGGGCTTCGGTTATTGAACAGCATTATAAAAAGCCTATGGATATGGAATGGGCCAAGGATGGGGAAACCGGTGAGTTGTTCATTATCCAGGCAAGGCCGGAGACCGTTCATTCGCAGAAAAATCCCCTGGTATCAACCGAATATCAATTGCTTTCTTCTGGCGAGGTATTGACTACGGGAAATGCAGTGGGTTCAAAAGTGGCTCAGGGCATTGCCCGTATCCTTGCCTCACCCCAGGAAGGGGACAAGCTAAAAGAAGGTGAAATTGTTGTTACCGATCTTACCAGCCCCGACTGGGATCCCATTCTGAAAAAATCCGCTGGTATTGTTACCAATAAAGGGGGCCGCACCAGCCATGCTTCCATTGTAGCCCGGGAACTGGGTGTGCCGGCCATTGTTGGCTGCGGAAATGCCACCGGTGTGATTAAAGACGGGGAGATGGTAACCGTTTCCTGCTGTGAAGGAAAGATGGGTAAAGTGTACCTGGGAAAGGTAGAGTATAAAATAGTGGAGACTGATCTTTCTGCCATTCATCCGCCCCGGGCCACCAGGGCCATGCTGATTACCGGCGACCCTGATAAAGCTTTCAAACTTTCTTTTTATCCTAATGACGGAGTAGGGTTAATGCGTCTTGAATTTATCATCAACCACTCGGTGCAGGTACATCCCATGGCCTTGGTGAAATTTGATACTTTAAAGGACCAAAGCGTTAAATCAAAAATAGAAGAGCTAACGCATTATTATCCCGACAAGAAAAAATACTTTGTAGAAAGACTGGCGCAGGGGATTGCTACTATAGCCGCAGCTTTTTATCCCAAGGATGTGATCGTTCGTATGAGCGATTTTAAAACCAACGAATATGCGAACCTTATCGGGGGAAAAGATTTTGAACCGCATGAAGAAAACCCGATGCTTGGTTTCAGAGGTGCTTCGCGGTATTACCACGACCTGTACAAAGATGGCTTTCGCCTTGAATGCGAAGCCCTCAAAATGGTAAGAGAAGAAATGGGCCTGACCAATACAAGAATCATGATCCCCTTCTGCCGCACACTGGAAGAAGGCCGTAAGGTCATTCAAACTATGGCGGAAAACGGGCTGGACCGGGCCAAAGACAAAACCCTTCAAATTTATATGATGGCTGAAATACCCAGCAATGTATTATTGGCAGAAAAGTTTGCTAAACTGTTTGATGGTTTTTCAATTGGCTCAAACGACCTTACGCAATTAACCATGGGTATAGACAGGGACTCGACGCTGGTAAGCAACTTGTTTAACGAGCAGGATGAAGCCGCCCACCTGATGATAGAGATGATGATAGACCGGGCAAAAAAAGCCGGAGTGAAAATAGGTTTGTGCGGCCAGGCGCCCAGCGATGTGCCGGAGTTTGCAACGTTTTTAATAAGTAAGGGCATTGACAGCATTTCATTCAATGCCGATGCCTTGCTAAAGGGCATTCAGAATATGGCGGAGGCAGAGCAAAATAAAAAAATGCCCGCATAAAGCGCTGCATTAGCTCAGGGAACAATCGTGAAACGTGAGACGGCAAACGCGAGATGTGAGACTGCGGCCTCTTTCCGTACTGTCATCTATTATCTGTCATCTTGATAGGAGCTGTTGGGCATTAACTCGTGCCTTCATGAGATGACTCTTGTATAAAGTATTTTACTTCTGTTGCCATTTGTTTGGAATTGGCATACTTTAAATCCTGAAAATTATTGGTTGGGAATTTGAATGATTTTTGTCGGTATAAGTTTTTTGGAATGAACTGGTACAACTCGGAAACAGACACCTTGCTGCAGGAGAATGATTCCTCTCTCCAGGGACTTTCGTCCGACGTGGCGTCGCAGAAACTGGAGCGCTTCGGCCCAAATGAACTGGAGGAGAAAAAGAAA
Source organism: uncultured bacterium (assembly GCA_966095395.1). GTDB lineage: Bacteria > Bacteroidota > Bacteroidia > Chitinophagales > Chitinophagaceae > Flavisolibacter. The sequence goes on from CBHTSW010000011.1 coordinate 29,279, forward strand.
AAACCTGCCTGGCTTCTTTTCATCAACCAGTTTAAAGATTTCATGATCCTGGTATTGATTGGTGCTGCCATCATATCGGGCATTGTGGGCGACAGCGCCGATACTATCATCATACTGGTGATCGTGGTGCTGAATGCAGTAGTAGGCTTTGTGCAGGAGTATCGGGCAGAAAAAGCCATGGAGGCCTTAAAGAAAATGGCCACGCCGCATTCCACCGTACTCCGTAATGGAAAACCCCAAACCATTTCATCGCTCCAACTGGTACCTGGTGATGTAGTGATGCTGGAAGCTGGTAACACCGTGCCTGCCGACCTGCGGCTTTTAGAAACGGCTGCACTGCGTATAGAAGAATCTTCGCTTACAGGGGAATCGGTTCCGGTAGATAAAACCCAAAATCGGATTAAAGAAGAAGACCTGCCTTTAGGTGATCGCTTCAATATGGCGTATAAGGGCACACAGGTCATTAATGGAAGGGGCAAGGGGCTTGTTGTGGCCACCGGTATGAATACAGAGATCGGCAACATTGCCCGGTTGCTGCAGGAAAAGGAAAGCGGCACGCCCTTGCAGAAACGCATGGCTGATTTTGGAAAAAAGCTCTCATATCTTATTCTGCTTATTTGCGTGTTGCTTTTTGTAGTGGGTTTATTGCGCGGCGAAGAACCTTTGCGCATGCTGCTGGTATCTATTTCGCTGGCAGTGGCTGCTATTCCGGAAGCTCTACCTGCTCTTATCACCATTGCCCTGGCAAGAGGCGCCAGCCGGCTGGTCAAACAAAATGTATTGATCCGCAAATTACCTGCCGTGGAAACATTGGGGTCGGTCACCTTTATCTGTTCCGACAAAACAGGCACCCTGACACAAAATAAAATGAAGGTGGTAGAGGTAAAGCCACACCCGGTTCCTGCGTGGAAGGAAAAGGTTTCATTGCTTGAAACGGCCATGGTGCTCAATAACGATGTACGTCATAAAGAAGATGGCTCCTTGGTTGGTGATCCCACTGAAACAGCTATGGTGGAGTATATTGAACAGGTATATTCTGCTAATGTATATAAAGAACTGCGTCATCGCTATCCCCGTGTAGCAGAACTTCCGTTTGATTCCGATCGAAAAAGCATGACCACTATTCACCGGTTCGAAAACCGTTTCCTGATTATTTCCAAAGGCGCTGTTGAATCAATAACGGAGGTGCTTGAATCAAAGGGCGACAATTCGGTTATTTCAAAGGAAGCGGGCGAAATGGCTGGCAATGGGATTCGTGTGCTGGCTTTTGGTTTTCGGCTGCTGGATAAAATTCCGGAGCCCTTGGATTATAAAGAAATCGAATCCCGGCTTTCTTTTACAGGCCTGGTTGGCATGATCGATCCGCCAAGAGAAGAAATCCAAGGCGCCATTGCAGAGTGTAAAACGGCTGGTATCCATCCTGTCATGATCACCGGCGATCATAAAGAAACCGCCGCCGCCATTGCCAGGCAAATTGGGATGGTTACGGGTAAAGAATTGGTGGTCACCGGCAGTGAAGTCAGTAAAATGAAGCCGGAGGATTTTGAAGCCGAAGTAGAGAAGATCGCTGTGTATGCAAGGGTTTCTCCCGAGCAAAAACTGAAAATTGTAAAAGCCCTGCAAGACAAAGGGCATTTTGTTGCCATGACAGGCGATGGGGTGAACGATGCGCCTTCTTTAAAAAAAGCCAATATCGGTATTGCTATGGGCATTACGGGTACCGATGTAAGCAAGGAGGTCGCGGACATGATACTGCTGGATGACAATTTTGCCACCATCATCAAGGCGGTAAAAGAAGGACGCCGCATCTACGACAACATCCGCAAATTTGTAAAGTATATCATGACCTGCAACGGCGCCGAGATCTGGACCATTTTTTTAGCGCCGGTCCTGGGGCTGCCCATTCCCTTACAACCCATCCATATACTTTGGATCAACCTGGTGACAGACGGATTGCCGGGGCTTGCTTTATCAGCAGAAAAAGCAGAAAAGGATATCATGAAAAGACCACCCAGAAAAACAAATGAAAGTCTTTTTTCAGAGGGGATCGGGATGCACATAGTATGGGTAGGGCTACTAATGGCCTTTGTAACCCTATCCACGCAAGCCTGGGCTATTCATATTTCTGATGCACACTGGCAAACCATGGTGTTTACCGTGCTTTCGCTTACGCAGCTGGCGCATGTATATGCCATCCGCAGCGATTATGAATTCATTTATAAAAAAGGATTTTTCTCTAACCCTTTGCTGGCCGGAATTGTTGTGTTTACCTTCTTTCTCCAGTTGGCTGTGATCTACCTGCCCTTTGCCAATGAAATATTTAAAACCCAGCCTTTATCCATAATGGAACTTTTGATTTGTATCGGTGCCTCCCTCATTGTTTTTCATGCCGTAGAGGTGGAAAAATGGATAAAGAAAACGTTCAGGAAAAAGCAATAGCAAGCAGACCCGGGCACAGTGATTTTAACAGCTGAGAATAATCATATCAGAAGCCAACGCTTGTCATATTATTTGCGGCTCTCTCATCAGACTTTTGTACCCACCCAAACCCATTTGTATGAAGTTATTGATGAAACCACAAACCGTTATCAGGGACCTTAATAAAGCTTTCACTAAGGAATTTCCCTTTTTAAAACTACAGTTCTATAAATCATTAGATACCGATCCCCGTCTTTCTTACATAGAGCGCAGGGCCTCTGACAATCTTCGTCTTTCTGATGTGTGTGCTTCTTTCAAGGAGGGAGCCATAGAAATTGACCCCTTTCAAACAGTGGCGGAACTGGAACAGGAATTTCAGTCAGCATTTGGATTAACGGTACAGGTAATAAGAAAAACCGGAGAAGTATGGCTGGAAACCAGGCAAACCGATAACCTGAGCCTCGATTACCAGAATAGCATAGGTGCAGAATCAGCCAGGCCTATCCGTATAAACCGCTACACACTATTCCTATAACGCTACCTGTTCCTAAAAGAATAACACAAGGGAATAGTTTATGCCAAACTACTATAAAGGCAGGTGTGAGCCGTCAGCTGTCAGACGTGAAAGGTGTAGAAACGCTTCCTTCCTAGTGCACTCTCCTCTCACGTCTCAGGTCTGCCGTTTCACTTGTTTTTCTGTCAACTTCAAATCGGTTTGCTATCGGTTATTTTCGGTAAGTTTCCTTAATCGATTCACTGACACATATTGTATTGGGTGCCTGTATTGGCGAAGCAATGGCCGGAAAAACACTGGGTAAAAGAGCTATGTTCCTGGGGGCCCTTGCACAAAGCATTCCTGATATTGATTTTGTTTCAGCGCTTTGGAACGATCCGGCGTCCAATCTTTTGGCACACCGCGGATTTACGCATTCGCTTTTGTTTGCGGTTTTGTCCACCGTTTTGTTTGCCTTACTGGCAGCGCATTTTCACAAACGGCACAAACCAGGATTAAAAGCCTGGGTATCGTTTTTTGCAGTTGAGATGGGTGTTCATCTTTTCCTGGATGCTTTTAATAATTATGGAATGGGTTTGTTTGAACCTTTCAGTCATCAGCGTATTTCCTTCAATACTATTTATGTGGCTGATCCTTTCTTTTCACTGTGGCCGGCCATTGGGTTTGTGGCCTTGCTTTTGTTGCGCAGGCAAAACTGGAAGCGAACGTTTTGGTGGCATTTCGCACTGGTGGCGCCGGCATTTTATTTGGCCTATTGTGTATTTAATAAAATACGTATAGACGCCGCTGTTACCCATGCCCTGGCAAAGCAGCAAATGGTGTACGATAAATATTTGACCACACCAACGCCGTTGAATAACTGGCTTTGGTACGTGGTGGCTGGAAATAAGGATGGCTTTTTTGTGGGGTACCGCTCCGTATTTGACCGTAAAGAGGAAATTGATCTTCATTATTTTCCTAAAAACGATTCTTTATTAAATGCTGTTGCCGGTCATGAGGAGGTGCAGCACCTTTTGCGGTTTGCACAAGGATTTTATACCGTAGAAAAATGGGGCGATACATTGGTGTTTAACGACCTGCGTTTTGGCCAGATCATAGGCTGGCATGACCCTAAAGAAAAGTTTGCCTTCCATTATTTTTTACAACACTCCCAGGCGGCTAACCAACTGGTAGTGCAAAGGGGGCGTTTTGCCAAATGGAATGCAGAAACCGTTCGCAGCCTGATAAAGCGTATCAGGGGCAACTGACGATTCCCGATCCATAAAAAGAAATGCGATTTTATAAGGATATTTGAAATGAATTCTTTAATTAGTGATCTATGGACAATCATCCAAAGCCTATCAAACGCAGTGAGCAATTGGCGCCTCTTTCCCGGGAGCACCACGAAGGATTGTTGTTTGGCTGGAAGATAAAACAGGGTTTGAAAAACGGAACGGATCATAAGATCATTGCACAATTTGTGCAGTGGTTCTGGCAACATCATTTGCAGGAACATTTCAGCGAAGAAGAACACCTGCTGACCGCACATTTGCCTGCCGGTGATGCATTGGTGCAGCGCATGACAGAAGAGCACCAGGAAATTGAGGCCCTGGTGCATATTAACGAACAGATTGCCGACGAAGCTTTGCTGGCGAAATTAGCTAACGATATAAGTGACCATATCCGGTTTGAAGAAAGAGAGCTTTTCCCTTATGCAGAAAGAATACTGCCCGTTGAAAAGCTGGATCTTATTTATGAGCAACTTTCAAAAGAGAAAGCACCCGGAGCAAACTGGCAGGACGAGTTTTGGTTGAAAAACTAAGGGGTTGTCCCGTGCCATAAATACTATCTTATGGAGTAGAATACTGGTTGCTTCTAATCAGCAGTGTCGCCCTTGCCTATGAAGAAGTTTCGTAAAATTATTTTTTCTTCAACCCATCCAGGCACAGGTGGTACAAACTATCAATAGTTTCCCTGTTAATGGACTGCTTGTTGTACCAGGCCCTTTTAACCACTTCTCCAATGGCGCCCATAAAATAACCCAGCAGAAGAGCATTGTCCAGGTCTTTGACGATGCCTTCTTTTTTTCCCTTGTCCATTAAAAGGTACAGTGCCTGTAATTTCTTTAGCGACTTACGGCGGAGGTCGGCCGAAATAAAGGGAGAATGATAACACTGTTCCAGGAAAACAAATTCCCGGAAATGCTGCCGGCGGTATTCCAGTATATTCATGAAGATCTTGCCAAAGTTGTGTTCAAAGCTTTCGTCCGGGTTGTAATCCTTCAGGTAAAAAGCGGCCGACTCATTCCTGCATTTGGTGAACAGGGCGGTGATCAGTTCCTCTTTATTGGTGAAATAAATATACAGCGTACCGGTAGCGATGCCTGCTGTTTTGGAAATCGTACACATGTTACTTCCCGTTAGGCCTTCTTCCAAAACCAGTTGCAGGGTTGCATTATAAATTAATGGAATCTTACTGTCGTCTTTTTGCCGCACATCACAAAATTAACTGAATAATAATTCATTTTAGGTTAATTTGCGGCCGGTTTTGAAAATGGAAGTGTTGTTGCGGGAAACGGAAACCAACCCTCTTGCCCATCTGCCTCTTCATAGAACAAAACCGGCGATTGCCTGCCTCAAACATTGCCTGCGGAATTGAGCCGCTTTCAAAAAATTGATTGTTGACCATGAAAAGAATAACTTCTTATGTAATTGCATTTGCATTCGTTTCATTGCCCGCCCGCCTGTTTGCACAGTCGTCCGACTCTGTATTAAACGAGGCGGGTTTGCAGGAGTGCATTCAATACGCTTTAAAACACCAGCCTTCTGTGCAGCAGTACAAGCTGGATGAGCAGATAACGGAAAGCAATATAAAAAGCCGGCTGGCAGATTGGTATCCCCAGGTAAATGCCGCGTACAACCTGCAGCATAACCTGAAACTGCCTACCTCGTTCATTCCTGATGCTTCGGGTGAAAAAAGACCCGTAACCCTTGGCGTAAAGAATACCTCCAACATCCAGCTTACACTTAACCAGAACATTTTTAACCGCGATGTTCTGCTGGCCACCCGGACAGCCGCAGAAGTGCGGATGCAGTCAAGGCAGTTATCAGCCAGCAATAAAATTGATATAGTGGTAGCCGTTAGCAAGGCCTATTATGATCTGCTGCTCACACAAAAACAGGTACAGGTACTGGATGAAAACATCCTGCGGCTGGAACGCAGCCTGAGGGATGCCTATAACCAGTACGAAGGTGGTATTGTAGATAAGATAGATTATAAAAGGGCCCAGATCTCCCTGAACAACACCCGGGCCGACCGCAAACGAGCCCTGGAAGCGGTGGCTGCCAAAACTGTTTATTTAAAGGAGCTGATGGGCTACCCCACGGAAGGGGCTTTGTCTGTAAGCTATGATAGCCTGCAAATGGAACGGGAAGTATTTGCCGATACCACATCGCCTGTGCAACATGCCAACCGCATAGAGTACCAGTTGCTGCAAACCAGCCAGCAGCTTATGCAGGCCAACCTGCGCTACCAGAAATGGAGCTTCCTGCCTTCTGTTTCGGCTGTAGGCAGTTATAGTCCCACGTTCCAGCATGAAAAGTTCAGCAAATTATATAGCAATACCTATCCTACTGCTTTTGTAGGATTGCAGTTGTCCGTGCCTCTTTTCCAGGGTGGAAAGAGAAAATACAATATCCGCACCGCGGAGCTGCAACTGCAGCGGCTGGAATGGGACATGACCTCCCTGGCCAACAACATTCATACGCAGTATGCGCAGGCGCTTGCCTCGTATAAGGGAAGTCTTGCCGAGCTGAATGCCTTAAAGGAAAACCTGACCCTTGCAGAAGATGTGTACAATACGCTGCAACTGCAATACAATGCCGGTATCAAAACCTACCTGGAGGTGATCATTGCGGAAACCGACCTGCGTACGGCGCAGCTCAATTACCTCAATGCGCTGTACCAATCACTGGCCGGCAAGCTGGATCTGCAAAGAGCCTCAGGAACGATACGTTTTTAATTATTTACCAGACCGATAATCTTTTCCCATCATGAAGAATAGTGTATTTATAACAGGTGTCATGGCAACCGTTGTTCTGCTTACGGCTTGCAAAAACAACCAGGCTCCGGCACCCCAGGCGCCGCCACCCGTTGCTGTTGCTGTTTATGAGGCCAGTACGGAAAACGCAATTTATTATGAGCAGTATCCTGCTACCATTACTGCCCTGAACGAGGTGCAGCTGTTGCCCCAGGTGTCAGGCTATATCACGGGTGTTTATTTTAAGGATGGACAGTATGTGTCAAAAGGAATGCGGTTGTACTCCATCGACCAGCAGCAGTACAAAGCCGGGGTGGACCAATCGGTCGCCAACCTTAACGTGGCCAAGGCCAACCTGGCCAGGGCCCAAAAGGATGCGGACCGCTACCTGGACCTGGCTAAAAAAGACGCCATTGCCAAACAGGTGGTGGATCATGCGCTGGCCGACCTGGAATCAGCTAAGATGCAGGTGGCTGCCGCACAGGCCAATGTGCGCCATGTGCAAACAGGCCTGAAGTATGCTACTATCTATGCTCCGTTAAGCGGCACTATCGGAATCTCTCAGGTAAAATTGGGCGCCGCCGTATCGCCGGGAGCTATCATACTGAATACCATTTCCTCCGATGATCCCATGGCAGTGGATGTAGCGGTGGATGAAAAGACGATCACCCGTTTTGTACAACTGCAGCAAAAAGGCGTTGCCAAAGGCGATTCTATCTTTGCGCTTCAATTGCCGGACGGCTCTTCGTATGCTGAAGCAGGCCGCATTCATACCATTGACCGTGCGGTGGATCCCCAAACCGGTACCATTAAAGTGCGCCTCACATTTCCTAACAAAAGCAAGCTTTTAAAGCCTGGTATGAGTGCCATTGTACGGGTGCAAAACAATGGAAAAGAACCGCAGATTTTAATTCCCAACAAAGCCGTAGTGGAACAGATGGGAGAGTATTTCGTGTACGTAGTGAATGGTGCTACCGTTAGCCAACGCAATATTACCCTGGGAGCAAGAATCGGAGAGAAGATCATTGTGAGCAAGGGCCTGCAGGCCGGTGAAACAGTTGTTACGGAAGGTGTACAGAAACTAAGAGACGGGGCTTCCATCCAGGTTGGTGACAACAAGGGTGCTGCCGGAAAAAACTAAAACACAAGGAATTTTCATGATTGCCAATACATTTATCAAACGGCCCATTACGGCTATTGTCATCTCAATTGTTATTGTGTTAGTGGGGGTGCTGGCGCTGCTCAATTTGCCGGTGAGCCAGTATCCGAACATTTCGCCGCCAGTGATCCAGGTAAGCGGCAGCTTTACCGGCGCCGATGCGCAAACGGTGGAGCAAACCGTAACTACGCCTATCGAAACGCAGATCAACGGTACGCCGGGTATGGCCTACATGCAGGGCAACAGTACCAGCGATGGCCGCACGTCTATTAACGTAACGTTGGATGTGGGCACCAATGTAGATATTGCCGCTCTGGACATACAGAATCGTGTGGGTATTGCCACGCCCCAGTTGCCCGATGATGTAAAGCGGTTAGGCCTCACTACCCGAAAACGGAATCCCAGCATCCTGATGCTGGTGGCCATGTATTCGCCTAAAGGAACGCATGGCGTGAGCTTCGTGGATAACTACAGCAGTATTTTTATTAAAGACGCCTTGCTGCGGGTAAAAGGAGTGGGGGATATCTTTACCCGTGCCGATGATTTCAGCATGCGTGTCTGGCTGCAGCCCGATAAGATGGCGCAACTGGGTCTTACTCCCGGTGATGTGATCGGCGCTTTGCAGGAACAAAACCTGCAGGTAGCAGCCGGTTCGGTGGGTGCCTCGCCCCAGAGTTCTTCACAGGCTTTTGAATACACGGTGTTTACCAACAGCCGCCTGAGTTCTGAAGAGCAGTTCAACAATATTGTTGTGCGTACCAAGCCTGCCGATGGTTCGCTGGTGTATTTAAAAGATGTGGCCCGGGTAGAACTGGGGAAGTTCAGTTACGCCAGTAACTCTTTTGTGGATGGGAAAAGAGCCTCTTACCTGCTCATCTTCCAGGCTCCCGGCAGCAATGCCATGGAAACGGCAGATGGGGTGTTGAACGCCATGGAAAAGCTGAAAAAATCCTTCCCGGCGGATATTGATTACGTGGTTCCCTTTGAATCGGTTTCCGTGGTAAAGGTTTCTATTAAAGAAGTGGTGCATACCCTGGTGGAGGCTTTGTTACTGGTGGTATTGGTGGTATTTCTTTTCCTGCAAAGCTGGAGGGCTACCCTTATTCCCATCCTGGCCATCCCGGTTTCCATCATTGGAACCTTTGCGCTGTTCATTCCCCTGGGCTTCACCGTTAATACGTTAACGCTTTTTGGTTTTGTACTGGCCATTGGTATTGTGGTGGATGACGCCATTGTGGTAGTGGAGGCCGTGCAGCATTATATTGATCATTATAAGTTGTCGGCGAAGGAGGCTACCTACAGGGCCATGAAGGATATATCGGGGCCGGTGGTAGCCATTGCCCTCATCCTGGCGGCGGTGTTCATCCCGGTAGGCTTTATTCCCGGTATTGTGGGAAGGCTTTACCAGCAGTTTGCCATCACCATTGCCATATCGGTGCTGCTTTCGGCCTTTGTAGCGCTTACCCTGACACCTGCCCTGTGTTCGCTTTTCTTAAAGCCCATGAACATTAACCCACAGTCGAAGGGCATCAATAAATTCTTCTTCCGGTTCAACTCCTGGTTTGAAAAAGTATCGCTGGGCTATACCCTTGGTGTGCGCCGTTCTATTAAGGGCGCCCGTTATATGCTGGTATTGCTGGTGTGTATTTTCGTGGGAACGGGTTTGCTGTTCAAAAGCAAGCCCACCGGTTTTATTCCTACCGAAGACGAAGGCCGTTTGTATGTGACCTATGAGTTGCCCGAAGCTTCGTCCACTACCCGAAGCCTGGAAGTATTGGACACCATGATGAACATCATGAAGCGTACACCTGGAATCAAACACTTTGCGGCCCTGGGCGGTTTGAACGTAGTGACCTTTGCCACCAAATCAAACAGCGGTACCATCTTTACTACGCTGGAACCCTGGGATCAGCGCAAAGACAAATCGCTGCAGTTGAACAGCATTATTGGTTCGCTGCAACAGCAGTTTGCCAGCATCAAACAAGCCAACGTAGTGGTGATTCCGCCGCCGGCCATTCCGGGCCTGGGTGCTACGGCCGGTTTCTCCTTCCAGTTGCAGCAGCGGGAGAGCAACGATGATATCAAGGGCTTTGAAAGAACGGTGCAAAGCTTCCTGGCTGAAGCCAACAAGCGGCCCGAGATCAGTCGTGCCTTCTCTTTCTTTACGGCAAAAACACCAGGCTATAAAATAGATGTAGACCGGGAAAAGTGTAAGATGCTGGGCGTTTCGGTGGCCGATGTGTACAGCACCATGCAAACCTACCTGGGCAGCCGCTACGTGAATGACTTTGCCATGTATGGGCGGAACTTTCGTGTGGTAGCACAAGCCGATACCGCCTACCGTGCCGACATCCAGAACCTGCAGCAGTACTATGTACGCAACCAGGCGGGCAGCATGATCCCGCTGAGTACTCTTATGACGTATAGGGTGATTGAAAATGCCCCGCTTATCTCGCATTATAACATGTTCCGGTCCGCCGAGATCAATGGAAATCCGGCCCCCGGTTACAGCAGCGGACAGGCCATTAAGGCCTTGCAGGAAGTAGCTGCTAAAGTACTGCCAGAAGGTTATGGTTACGAATTTTCCGGTTTAAGCCGCGAAGAGATCAATGCCGGTTCCAGTACTACGCTGATCTTCACTTTGTCTATCATTTTCGTCTTCCTGTTCCTGGCATCGCTGTACGAAAGCTGGTCGGTGCCTTTCTCGGTGCTGCTGGCCGTACCACTGGGGGCCTTTGGCGCCATCCTTACGCTAACGTTGCTGCCCAGCCTGAGTAATAACATCTATGCGCAAATCGGTTTGATCACCCTGATTGGTCTGGCGGCCAAGAACGCCATCCTGATCGTGGAGTTTGCCAAGGAAAGGGTGGATCACGGCATGGCTGTAATTCCGGCCACGCTGGAAGCGGTGAAGATCCGTCTGCGGCCCATCATCATGACCTCCCTTGCATTTATACTGGGTGTGTTGCCCCTGGCCTTTGCCAGCGGTGCGGGTGCAGTGGCCCGTGAGACCATGGGCTGGACGGTACTGGGCGGCATGCTGGCGGCTACCATTCTGGCCATCTTCTTTGTGCCGGTGTTGTACGTGGTCATCACCCGGCTTTCACTGGGTAAAAAGAAACTGGCGAAATTGAAAGACCAGATAAACGAAAACAAACTACCTCATACCTAAGCGCTTAACTCCTGAGGTTGAGGTTACAAACTCCGGATAACCGGAAATCAGTTCAGAGAAATACAAAACAGCGAATGTCATTCAATGGCATTCGCTGTTTTGTATTGGTAAGGACGGCAGGCAGCCTGTCTTACAGGAGTATAGTAATCCTTTCACAGCAAAGAAGTAAACGGAGGGCCAGGTTCATACATACCATGCTGATTTCTTTTAGAATTGTACCATAGTGTCATAAATTACAAAGAGTTGGCAACCCTTTATGACACACCGCAAGCTTTTGCATACCTTGACCCCGGCCGATCTGGAGAAATATCCCTGCTGGATTCACTCTGTAATAGAGGATAAAGAATATGCTACGCCTGTTGATAAGCCCGAGATCTCGGGGAAGGATAATGATCATTACATTGTGAGAACGGAATTTATTTTAAAAGACCACTCCAGCTTCCTGGGCTTTTGTTTTCCCCAGGATCATTCAGGAATTGATTACATCCAACCCACCATTGTTACCGAACAAGGGCACCTGCCGTTTTATTATGAAAGCTTGGTAAATACCCATCTTGCACAAACAACGAGAACCGTAACCGGGAAAAATACAGATGAACTATTCCCGGTGAAGTTTATGACGCACATTAAATGCGACGGATCCTATTATGAAGGCGTAATCAGGAGTTTTGTGTATGATGGGTAGGGCTTAGGTTAGGTAAGTACTTTCAGGGGCGAACTGTTGCAAACCGGAAACCTCTTATTGCCTGGCAGGAAAGGAGATCGTTTAACGCAAAAAGTGTTTTCCCTGCAAAGAAGGTTCTGCTAAGCAATAAAAAGGTTGCCCTGTTTCCCGTTTACTTTTTGCTTTTGCAGGTATTCCTTTTACCCACCCGCGTTCAGGTTGACAGTGTACGATGAAGGAAGCGTTTCTACCTGGTTTCACGTCTGACGTCTGACATCTCACGGCTGTCAGCCTTTTGGCATTACTTCTTGCAACCGCACTCCCATTTATACGCGTCGGAAAAGGTGACCGTAACCTGCACAACCTTTGGATCGGTCCGGTATAAACTGCTTTTGGGAGGCGCACTTTTGAAATACCCCGATAACCAGGTGATCTTTCCGGTCTTTTCATCATAACTATATCGGCCGGTGGCACCATCATCAAGCCAGCGATAGGTTCCATCCTTCCGTAGCTGGAAGTAGCCATGATATTTATAACTGTAAGCAGGACTGGTATTTGGGCCGTTCCACACAGACTGGTGGCAGGTATAATTTCCATACACCAGCTTTCCGCCATATTTTATGCTTGCTGCGGTAGGTGCTTTCACTTCTTTTGCCTGCTGTGATTTCTTCCAGGCGCCTGCTGCAGCAGCGGCATCTTTTTTAAATCGTTCTTGCAGGCTCTTATCACCGGCAACCGCTTTGTCCAAAAAAGACCTGGCCTCGTTGTTTTTGCCCTGGGCAGCCAGAGACACTGCTTTCAGGTAGTTCACATACGGATTGCCGGGTTCTTTTGCCAGGGAGAGGCTGAAGCCTGTTTCTGCGCTTCTGAAATCGCCGGCTTCTAAATATTCGATGCCATAAAAAGCTTCCAACCCGGCTGAAAGCATCTCCGTTTCTTTGCCGCCGGTTGCCCTTGAATATTTTATCCTGTCTATATAAGCATCCAGTCCGGGGGCACCTGGCGCCGCAGCCGGAGTGTTCTTGGTGTTGTTAGTAACCGGGGTATTTGCAGGAGAGTCACTGTTCGTCGTATTATTGGACGCTGCCGGTATATCCTGTTTGTACCGGTTCTTCAGCGACGGCACCTTACTGAATGCTTTTTCCAGGTATTCCTGCGCCTGCCTTGCCTTATAGGAATCGTTCTGTTTTAAAAGCGAAACAGCCAGTTGGTAGTTCGCATATGGATGATCTTTATCCTTTCGAACGATGGCCATAAATGAATATTCGGCAGCACTGAAATTGCCGGCTTCGAAATACTCCTGGGCATACAAAAAATCAGAGCCGGTACTCAGGAAGGCGGTTTCGCTTCCCCCGGTGGCTTTGGACTGTTTCAGCCTGTTGACATAATCTGTAAGGCTGTCGGTTTGTGCAAAGATGAAAAGGGGGAGGAACAGGGAACATAAAAAGAAAAGGAAATGAATACGGCGGTGCATACAGCAGGTTTTAGTTGTGGGGTAAATATATGGCATAAACGGGCAGGATGAATGCCGGTGCAAGCAGCCGGTCAAATCATTGGGCAAAAAAGCCGGGTCCATGCCAGCGACAAAGTCTGGTGAGGCATCAGTTGAGACGTGGCATCTGGGGGAGAGTTGAGAGGAAGCAAATAACTAATGTATTATTGGGGTGGTATAAGTGCAGTGAAACATAGCTATAGCGCAATCAATGAACATTTGTATTTTTATTCAGCATTGGTTGCGGGCTGAACGTTCAATGAATATCCATACGAATGCGATGCGTTTTCGTTATCGGCAAGCCAACAAAACCTCTGTTACCAGGGATCTTTAAGTTGATAAAAGATATGAAAAGAAATATAACCATGGCAAGCCGGCTTAGGGAAGTGTTGCTCAATGGACATTGGATTGCGAACACAAATTACAAGGAGCAAATACTAAGCGTAAATTGGCAGCAGGCCACTCAAAAAGTGGACAATTTAAATACGATTGCGGCTCTGACCTATCATATAAACTATTATTTGGCCGGGATCTTAAGCGCTTTGGAAAACGGGAAACTTGAGATCCGCGACAAATACAGTTTTGACCTTCCGCCAGTACAATCGGAAGCCGATTGGAATAAATTGGTAACGGACTTTTTGAGCAATTCGGAGGAATTCGCCAACCAGGTGGAACAAATGGATGACAGTATTTTTGACCAACCGTTTGTGGACGAAAAATACGGAAGCTATTTACGAAATATTGAAGGGGTTATTGAGCACAGTTACTATCATTTAGGGCAAATTTCCCTGTTACGGAAAATGATCATGCAAAATCAATCCTAAGCCTGTTTTCGCATAACAATTCAGAAACAGTTCAAGCTGACACAGACTAAATGGGTGTGCTCATTATGAACAGTAACAAAACCGCCAGCCGCTAACCTGGTATGTTGGCAATAGGTAAACGCCAGGCTAATGGACAAAATAAGACAAAGTAGTCTTATAGTTTTGGTACGGAGGAATACTATTCTCATAAGGATTTAATTCAGGGCAAAGATAGAAGGCCGGTAAACCGTAAAAAATATCCCTAATTGAGTCATTTTTAGGGATAGGGATGATAGATGGGAAAGAGGCTGCACCATTTATCTCACGTCTGCCGCTTCATGCCTAACGGGAACGCACAATGCTGTAAAATATTCCTGCTCGGCTGCTAGTATTCCGCCGGCAGCAGTATTTTGAAGGTAGCCCCTTCGCCCGGCTTGCTTTCACCCCAGATGTAACCGCTGTGGTTCTCTACTACTTTTCTTGCAATGGACAAGCCAACGCCCGTGCCTTTATATTCGGCATTGCCATGAAGGCGGGTAAAGACATTAAAGATCCGTTGGGCATCGGCTGGGTCAAACCCGATTCCATTGTCCTTTACTTCAATGAGGTAATACTGTTTGTTGCCATTTTTGTCTGTTATATGCTCCATCTCGTGGGTGTTGGCCAGGCGTGAACTGATATGTATTTCTGAAGCCAAATCCGGATTGTTGTACTTTAGGGCATTGCTGATAAGATTTTGAAAGAGTTGCTGCAACTGCCTTCTGTGCCCTTTAACGGTAGGCAATCCGCCGACAACGATTTTTGCCTTTTTCTCTGTTATTTCCAAGTCCAGGTCTTCCAGTACCAGTTCTATCTTTTGGTTCAGGTCCACCATTTCTTCCATGGTGGCCCCTCTGCTCACATGAGAATACAGGAGCAGATCATCAATTAAGGCACTCATTCGTTTGGAGGCATTTTCCATCCGGCCGAAGAAATTTTCATCCTCCGGTTGCAGTTTTTCCCTGAGGCGCTCCCTAAGCCGGCCGGAAAATAAATGGATCTTCCGAATAGGCTCTTTCAAATCGTGCGAGGCAGCATAGGCAAATTCTTCCAGGTTCGTGTTAGAGCGTTTCAGTTCCTCTATATATTTTTCCAGCTGAAGCTGTGTTGTCTTTAGTTGCGTATAATCGGTAAAGACAACCAACACCTCGTCGCCCACCCTAGTGCTCATTAGGTCCAGGTACAGGTCATGTTTATCTGCACTGTAGTGTACATTCTTACGATGTGTTTCTCCGGTAAGAAAGGTTTGTTTATACATATCAAATAAGCCATTCTCCAGGTACGAGGGAAACCAGGTACTGGCCAGTGCTCCTTTCAGCACCTCTGGTGTTTGTCCTATATACGCAGCAAAGTTGGAGTTGGTAAGAACAAAGCGGAAGTCCGCAATTTCCTTCCCGTCATCATATACGGGGGATACAGTAAACATCCCCGCCTGGGCGGCATTGAACACAGCGGCTAGCCGCTCCACCGATCGCTCAATTTCCAGTTGTGCTGTTTTTGTTGCCGTGATATCGGTAAAAACATTGATCAGATGATCCTCATCCATCCGGGCAATGGATAGTTCGAGCCATTTGCCCGCAGGTTTAAAAAAATATTGCAGGGTAAATGGCTTGCCCGTGGCAAGTGTTTGTAATGCCTGTTGAAAATCAGGGCTGGTTATAATGCCCGGATCGTTTTCCGATAGTTTATTTTTAAGTAGCTGTTCGAGCGGCATGCTGAGGTATTTTTCCGATATAGCGTTGGCCATGATCGTTATACCATCCACTACTTCTCCGGTGTGGTTTCGAATCACTTCGATTACCGTAATGCCACTGGGCGAAAACTTTAATATATTATCCAGCAGGTTGCGCTGTTGCTCCAACTGGAGCGAAGCCAGTTTTTGTTCTGTGATATCCTGTAAGGTGACTACTACCGTTTCTTTGTCAATAGGCACAATAACATAGTCATACCAGCAATCGAGTTTCCCCGCCACAAAATGTGTGATGTCACGTACGGCTTCGCCTGTTTCCAAAACACGGCAGAAAAGCTCAAAGAAACCGTTGGTCCTTGTCTCCGGAATCAGCTCCAGTACAGAGTTCCCAATGATCTCTTCTGCATCCATCTTCAACGCCTTTGCAATATTATTATTGGCAAACAGGTAACGGAAGTCTGTGATGGTTTCTTTATGGCGTACCGCCTTTAATGCGTAGATGCCATTAAAGGAGGCTTCCAGGATGCTGCCGATCAGTTTTTTTTGTTCTTCCAGGTCGGCTGTTCTTGCTTCTACTCTTTGCTGCAACTCCAACTCGTTTTCTTCCAGTCTTTTCCGGGCTTGTACCTGCCCGGTTACCTCTGTGGCTACAGCAATGATTCCTGAAGTCTTTCCATCCCCTTCTTTAATAGCCTGGTAAACAAAATTGACGTAGACGGTTTCGGTTGTTTCGTTCCTTGGCAGTGTGACAGGGAATTCATTCCGGGAAACAGTTTCTCCGGTTGTGTAAACATGAGAAAGCAGAGGTTCCAATCCATTGAAGGCTGCTTCCGGCAAACCTTCAAATATGGGTTTGTTCAAAATTTCTTCTGTACCTCTTCCCCAAAGTTCGAACATGCGGGCATTGGCGATTTCTACAACATAGTCAGGACCTCGTAAAATACACATGGCCACTGGCGCCTTCAGAATGATATTGCGTAAGCTGCGTTCACTTTCCCGGATCTTCCGGGTGGCCAATACTTTTTCCGTTGTTTCTGTGCAGGCGCAAAACACACCGCCTACATGGCCCGACTCATCCAACACCGGGCTGTACGAAAAAGTAAAATAACTTTCCTCTGTATAACCGCGCCGGTTAATGTAAAGCAGCTGGTCTTCGTTCCAGTTGGATACACCTTCGTTCATCACCTCGTTGGCAAGCGGGCCTACAACATCCCATATCTCCGACCATACCACAGGTCCTGCTTCACCCAGTGCCTGGGGATGCTTCTCTGCCATAATAAGCCGGTACGCATCGTTATAGATCGTGATCATTTGAGGTCCCCACCATACAAACATGGGGAAGCGGGAATGAAGAAGTAGGCTGATGGCCGTTCGCAAGCTCTGCGGCCAGTTTTGCGGCGGTCCGAGGGTAGTAGCGCTCCAGTCTTTGGAACGGATAAGCTCACCCATTTCACCCCCACCTTTTAAAAAAGCAAGTTCCTGCTCTTTTTGTGCTGCCATCAAAAAATTATGATTAAAGGTTCCTTTCAAAAATATGGATAATGTGTAACGGAATCAAAAAATTGAGGCGGGTCAAGTCTTTCAGATGAGACAGCGGGAATAAGGAACTCACAAAAAACATGTTCTAAGATTCACTTATTCCCTGGTAAACTTTTATTTGTACAAATCCACATCATCTAAAGCCACTGAAATATCATTTGAGATGGCAATTCCTTTTGCTTCTGCTTCTTTGTTTATTTTACCCAGATCGGTTTCCAGTTCTTTTAGGCTAATGGCCTTTGCTCTTTTTTCTACGGGAGGATTGAGTTTTTCAGACCTTTCAAACTCCAGCACTTTGTCGTGGATGTCAGCAGGCAGGGTATTCTCGCATTTATAGGCAAGCTCAATAAATTGTTTGGCAAAAAAGCTGTCGATCTGTATCCTTCTTTTCGAAAGGTGGGCAAACTTGCCTACAATGCGGCAAATATTTTCGCGGTCTTCCGGGCTTAATTGTTCTGCAAACTCGTATTCTTCAATCTTGCATAAGGCCAAGATCAAAGGTTCTAAAACATCCAGTGAAATAATATAGACATTATAGTCCGCCATGTTGAAAACAAACTGCTTAACGGCCTGCAGTGTATTGGAAGGCACTACAAAAAAGATATCTGTTTTAACGCTGTCCTGCCTCGCATATTTCTTCGCCTTTTCTGCCTGGTCTTTTAAATAGGTGGGAAAATTGGAAAGGTCTTCGCCGGAAGGACTTTTGGCATCAAAGATCACATGCTCGTCGCAGATGTAAAGTGTATTGTCAGGTTCGCCTTTGAAGGGCACCTTGTCCACGTATTGAATGGTGTGTTTGCTGCAAAGTGCTTTGATACGGTTTTGTACTTCGGCCTGATGATTTTGCCAGGTTTGTTTTAAGGCGTCTATTCTTCTTACTTCTTGTTCGTGTTTTTGTTCTGTTTCGTCTTGTCTTTCTTTTTGAATTTGTTCCCGTAAACTGTTTAAAGCGGCTACGTTGTCTTCATATTTCCGGGTCCTGAATTGTTCTTCTTTTTTAAGCTGGATGTTTTCCTCTGTAATCATCTTCAATTGCGCTTCCGCTCCTTCGGTTCTTTCCTTATAAACACCCAGGTCCTTGTTGATGTTTCTAAGTTGTTCTTCAAGGTTCATCCTGTTGGATTTTTCTGCGGTGACCTCCCTGGTCAGCCTGTTGATCTCCAAATCCTTTGCATGAACAAATTCGTTCAACCTTGATTCGGAAATTTGCAAGCGGTCAATTTCTTTTTGTAAAACAGACAGGTCTTTGTTGCAGTTAAATACCGTTGTGCTCAACTCTTCTTTTTTTGCACGGAGCGATTGAAGCTCGTTGGTAATATTGGCCAGGCTGGAAGAAATGTCAATCAGTTCAGAGGTGAATTTTTTCCATCCAAATAAACGTTGAAAGAAACCAATGGCATTTATTTTATCAACCAGCAGTTTTATTTTGGAAACGTCTTCGTTCATGGTAGAGAGTTGTTCGCAAATATTATGAATTAAAGAACATAATACAAGGACGCAGTGGAAACAGGAGTGCCAGACGGCTATCAGGAGGACAGACGATAGTTAATAGATGATAGTTCATGGAAGGGAAAGGGGCTGGCTTCTGTCTTACGTCTGCCATCTCACGTTTTACGTCTCACGACGGTTTTCCTGACAGCGGTAGTAAGGTCCTTAGCTGCCAATTAAAAAGGCTGCCTATTAGGCAACCTTTTATATCAAGCCCCTTTTAAGTTGATAAAGAAATAAGTGAAACGGCAAACGTTAGACGTGAGACAGGGTGAACGATGAAGGAAGTGTTGCTACGCCTTTCACGGCTGATGGCTGACGTCTGACAGCTGATGGCTTTCCGCTCACGGCTGCCCTGATTTCTAATATTTCTGCACGATGCGGTACACAAACCTTTTGGGTTCTCCCACTACGCCGGATTCGGCCCTTCTCTGTTTAAGAAGGTCGGATTTCCAAAAGGCATTGGCTTTTGTCGAATCGTTTATCGCTACCACCACAACTACTTTATGGTTGTCATCCACATCGTGGCCATAGGCTCTTTCCGTTAAACCGTTATCCAGTCTTACCTGCCGGCCGCTGTCAAATGATTTTTTCCAGGCATTCCAGTCTTTTACCGTAAAATTGGTCATAGACCTGAGGTCCGGCATGTTGGGCGCATTATCCTGGTAAACTATGGTATGAAACATAAAAGTTGGCGTACCCACCACGCCACCCTGCTGCATGGCCCTTTTTAAACTGGCGTCTTTGGAGAAAGCCTTTGCTTTAGCCACATCATCTGCTTTAACGGCTACCATAACCATGTTGGAATCGGGAACACCACGCCCTATGACAAAGTTGTGCAGCCCGGCTGCCACCCGCATGGAATCATGTGCTTCGTAAGAGGCTTTCCATTTAGCAAAGTTGGTCACCTTGTGCTTTGCTATCATAATGGTTACCGGTGTTGTATCAATTGCAGGCGAGGAGGTGGTTGTGGCAGGGACCGATGTGGTAGTTGTAGTAGTACTGTCCGTGGCCGTCGTACTGGTACCGGTCTTTTCATCCCTTCCCCCGCAGGAGATTACCAGCAAAAGAACAGCACTAAACAAGGGCAGGCGGAGAGATCTGAATTGCTTCATAAACTTTTATTTTAAAAATTAAAAATAGTGAAGGGCAGGAGGGTGATACAAGGGGTAAAGAGGAATAAAAATATACGTATTAAAAATGAAACGGAAAAATTTACCTTACCCTGATGCCGCCTGTTATTCCTGATGATAATGTGATGGCACTGCGGTTTATTGAAAAACCTGCAATACGTTCGTTTCGCTTGCCAAATGCCAATACCACCGCTTATCCCTGTTAGCCATTTTTTAATGCGACTGAACTCTATATTAGCTAGTCATTGAGGGGCTCACAAAATTTTTGTTTATGAAGTACGGTTATACAATGGTGGTAGCAATGTTGTTTTTCATTTCGCCTTCAAAAAGTCCCGGGCCCGAAGCAGGCCACCATCCGGCAGCTTCTCCTGGACCCTCCGGCGCCAACAAGAAAGAGAAAGCCTCGTCCTTTATCCGGTTTGTTAACCAGTCTTCATTAGAGAAATTGCCGGTTGTATTGCAGCACGTGGATAGTGTCCTGAACGGCCCTGTTCCCGGTATAAAAAAATGGATCGGTGAAGAGGGTTTCTCTGTCCGGATCTATGACATCACTTGTGAAAGTTTCGAATGTGCTGCGGCAATCGTTTACAGGGGAACTGATTCGGTTTTTCAATTAAAACTCAACCGCTTCAATGAAAAAGCTTCCGAAAGAGCCCTGGCGGCTACTTTGATCCACGAGACCATGCATTGCCTGTTGCTGCACCTTTTAAAAAGAGTGCAAAAGGGTGATGAGGAGGCTCTGCAACTGATCATGGATTTTGGATTGACCCGGCAGGACAGTTCTAATATGTACAACAACGATTTTTTCATTCTTATGAACAGGGGACAGGAAGGTCAGCATGAGTTGATGTATAAGTTATACTATTCTTATATGGTTCAGTTACTGCAGCGGTTTATTGAAAAGTACGAAGGCCGGTCGGAAAGGTCCTTGTATGCACAACAATTGATGTGGTCGGGGCTACAGGGAACAACGGCCTATAAAAAGTTGGATGAAGCTGAAAAAAGAGAAATTGAGGCCACCCTGCTGGCCGCAAAAGGAATGGCCGGAGGGAATGAAAACTAAAAACGGTTTCTTAAATAGTCTTTCACTCAAAGCTGGTTATGGATCCATTGCCGGAAGGCATTTACCCTCGTTTGACTCACCAATACCACCTCGTCCTTATTCAAAGTTTTCAATTCCACCTTCATCTTGCTCTTTTCATGCGTCACAAAGGAGCGGATAAAGTTGAAGTTGATGATGTGGGTACGGTTGATCTTGAAAAAAAGCCGGGGATCCAGTTCTGTTTCTAACCGCATCAGGCTTTTATCATACATATACTTCTGGTTATTGGCATCAATAACGTAAACGATCTTGTTGTTGGAATAACAATACACAATATCTGAAGTGTCCAGCAGGAAGTGTTTCACTCCAAGCTTCAGGATCATTTTCTTTGGATAAAAATCGGGGTGGGGGGAAATTATTAATTCCTCTCTTCTTTCCTTCAATTGCATAGTCTAAACTCCCTTTCTGGTTTGCCCGTTCCGTCAACAACACAACAGGTACCGGATTTACAATGTTTACAATTCCTTTCACGCACTTAGGTGAAGGGGTCAAAGTTGAGGAAAGTTTTGTTGATAAGCGGCTACTAATCATGCTTTTAGCAATCTTTCAACATATTCCGGATTCCTGTTATTCCAATTAAATGAATACCCTTATTTGTGGGGAAACTTTTTTTCTCTTTAGAAAGCTTTCATTTCATTTCTGCCCAATTTGTTGTTTCGGTAAACTTTTTTCCTGATTCGGTAAGCATTTGCCTTGACCGGGAAAATAGGGGGCAAGCCAGCCCGGCATTTCGTGGTTACTTTATTGGCCTAAATGAAACGCCCGACTGCGGTTCTGGCTTCTCCCATAGGGAGAACCTTGCATTTTACCTTAAAACAAATTTGAACGTGAACATGAAAAAATTGACTTCGTTACTGGCTATGCTAATGCTGACCTGTGCACTGGCATTTGGCCAAACCCGAACGGTTACCGGCGTGGTGCGGGATGCGCAAGGCGATCCGGTGCCTTTTGCTACGGTGACGGAAACCGGCACTGGCAAAGCGGTAAAGGCAGATGATAAAGGAGCCTTTACTATCAATGTGGGCAATGGTGCCCGTCTTACAGTTACAGCTACTGGCTTCCAGGCACAAACAGTTGCTGCCGAAGCAGCAGGCAGCGTGGTGCTGGCAGCGGCAGAAGCCCAAATGGCTGAAGTAGTAGTTACTACTGCCCAGGGTATTCGCCGCGAGAAAAGAGGCCTGGGCTATTCTGCTCCTACAGTGAACAATGCCGACCTGACCAAAGGCCGGAGCTCCAGTGCCCTCAATGCCTTGCAGGGTAAGGTTTCTGGTGTAAATATTACTTCAACTGCCGGTGCTCCCGGTTCGTCTTCCCGCGTGGTGATCCGTGGTGGTTCGTCCATTACCGGTTCTAACCAGGCTCTTATTGTTGTGGATGGTGTTCCCATCGACAACTCCAGTATCCTGGGTGGTGGAAGCACTCTTTCCAGCGTGGACTTTGGTAACCGCGGAAACGACATCAACCCTGATGATATTGAAAGTGTGACCGTTTTGAAAGGACCCGGTGCTACGGCCCTTTATGGTTCCCGTGCCTCCAACGGTGCGTTGATCATTACTACCAAATCCGGTAAGGGTAATGTTAATAAAAAGAACAGTGTGACCTTCTCAACAGGAGTTACCTTTTCTAATATTCTTAAACTGCCCGATTTTCAGAACGAGTACGGACAAGGTTATAACAACACCGTGAACGATCTGATTGAAAACTGGAGCTGGGGTCCCCGCTTTGATGGCGTGGTAAGACCTTGGGGTCAGGCCGTCAATGGCGTACGTCAGGAACGTCCCTACAGCGCTGTTGAGGATAACGTAAAGGATTTCTTTGAGACCGGGGCAGCGTTTAACAACAGCGTGTCCTTATCCGGGGGCAGTGAGAAATCTTCTTACTACCTGTCTTTGAATTCCCTGAATTCCAACGGCATCATGCCGACAGACCGCGATAAGTACAACCGCTACAGCGTACGTTTCAACGGTTCTACCCAGCTGGCCAACAAGATCAGCTCTTCTATTTCCGTGAACTATTCCCGCATCAACAGCAACCTGGTAGGTGGCGGACAGGGCGGCGGATCGGTATATAATAACGTGTTGCAAACGCCCCGCAACATTCCTCTGACAGAGCTTAAAGATCTGAACAATCCTTATAACAGCATTGGCGGACATTTTGATGCGGAGGGCAATGAGCTGTTCGGTTATTATGGTGCTTACACCATCAACCCTTATTACATCCTGCAGGCCTATGATAACAAGAATACGGTGGACAGGGTGCTTGGTAACTTCTCCCTTACCTATCAACCGGTAGAATGGCTGACCGTTACCAACCGCCTGGGTGGTGATATTTATGCCGACCGCCGCGTGGAAACCAGTCCTAAATATAACCTGGTACCTTTTGATAAAACGGGGGATTATGATGGTGTTGTTCGAACATCAGCCGGCCGTTATTACGAGGCTAATTACAATATCAGCGATATCACCAACGACCTGATGGTGACAGCTAAAAAAAGCTTTGGCTCCGACTGGAATACCAGCCTGCTTTTGGGACATAACGTACGCCTGCGTACCGTGAACACGGTAGAAGCGCAAACCAATGCGGCTGGCGGCCTGGTGATCCCGGGTTATTACAACCTGGCGAACAGCAACGGACCGGTAGTGAGCAACAACTCTGTTTCCAACAGGAGACTGGTAGGTGCTTATGCCGACTTCAATATTTCTTATAAAAACTTCCTGTTCCTGGGTGCTACGGCCCGTAACGACTGGTCATCTACTTTGCCCCAGGGAAATAATTCCTTTTTCTATCCTGGTGTGAACGCCTCCTTCGTATTTACCGAGCTGCTGAAGAATTCTTCTGTTAGCAACTGGCTGCAATACGGTAAACTGCGTTCCAGCTGGGCCAAGGTGGGTAATGATGCCGATCCGTATCTGCTGGAGTCTTATTATGGCAGAACGACCATCAATGGTGGATTCGGTTCTACCGTGTTCCCTTTGAACGGAGTTCCGGGCTATACTATGGGCAACCAGATCGGAAGCCCGAACCTGAAACCTGAGATCACTACCGCTTATGAAGTAGGTGCTGAGCTGGGCTTTTTAAGGAACCGGCTGAGCCTGGATTTTTCTTACTACCAAAATGAGTCTAAAGACCAGATCCTGGCTATTCCCATTGCTACTTCTTCCGGCTTTACTTCCCGTGTAACCAACGCGGGTTTGGTAAAGAACAAAGGTGTGGAGATCGCTCTGCGTGGAACGCCGGTGAAAACGGCCAACTTTACCTGGGAACTTTATGGGACTTATACCCGCAACCGCAACGAGGTATCGGGACTGGATGTTGACCAGATCGTTCTGGGTGGGTTCAGCGGTATGAGCATTGTAGCTGCCAATGGAAGACCTTATGGTAACTTCTATGCAAGGGATATTCAGCGTGATGAACTGGGCCGTGTGATTGTGAGTGCCACCAACGGCAGGCCCCTGCTGACACCTACAGCCGTGTACCTGGGTACCTACAATCCTGATTACCAGGCTTCCCTGGGAACAAACCTGACCTTTAAAGGTTTCTCGCTGGGATTGTTGTTTGATACGAAACAAGGCGGTAAGTTCTTCTCCCGTACCAAGGATATCATGGATTTCGTAGGTACAGCTGCAGAAACTGCTAAAGGCGACCGCGCCGGCTATGTATTCCCTAACTCGGTTTACCTGGATGCTGCCACCGGCAAGTATGTAGAAAATACTTCTATCAAGTTCAACCCGCAGACCTATTATAGTGGTATCGTGGACGGACAACAGGTGTTGGATGCTTCTTACATCAAATTGAGGGAAGCCAGCCTGAGCTATGCCTTACCAAAGCATTTGCTGGAGCGTACACCATTTGGTAGTGCTGCCATCAGCATCTTCGGAAACAATCTTTGGATTAAAACTGCAGAAGAAAACCAGTTTGCTGATCCCGAGATCAACTCTGCCGGTGCTGGTAATACTCAAGGCTTTGACTTTACGGCGCAGCCTTCTGTACGCAACTATGGTGTAAACCTGAAATTAACATTCTAAACGTGAAACGTCAACGTCAGGCGTGAGGAGAGAAACGTTTGCGTTCCTATCCTCACAATTGACAATAAAAAAATTTGAATAATGATCAGATTTAAGAATCAGCTTTTAGCAGTGGTGGCCGGCGCCGCCCTGCTTACAGCCACGGGATGTAAAAAATTCCTGGATGTAAACGAAAACCCCAACGCCCCGGTAACGGCAACGGACGAGCTCCTTCTGCCATCCACCCAGGCAGCCATTGGCATGGCAGTAGGCAACAACCTGCAGGTATTTGGAAGCTTGTATGCACAGTACTGGACGCAAAGCCCTACCTCCTCACAGTACAAAACCATCGAGCAGTATGCTTCAGACCCGGCTGCATTTGATCGTGTATGGGGAATACTCTATAACGACGCCCTGGAAGACATCAAATTGCTGGAGCAGTCCCGCAACCCGAATTATGTAGCCATTGCGTTAATAGAAAAGGCCTATGCTTTTCAATTGCTGACTGATGCCTTTGGTGATGTGCCCCTGAAAGATGCCCTGAAAGGAAACGAGGCCCTGTCGCCAGTCTACGACTCACAGGCTGAGGTATATGATTCTGTTTTTGCCTGGACCAAAAGAGGGATTGCTCTCGCAGGAACCAGCACCATTACCCCAGGTTCTGATGACCTTATATTTGGTGGGAATATGACAAACTGGAAGCAGTTTGGAAACACGTTGTTGCTGAGGGCTTACCTGCGTATTAGCGGAAAAGATGCAGCCAAGGCACAAGCCGGAATCCAGGCCTTGTATGCTACCAGCCCGCAATTTTTAACAGCTGATGCTAAAATCAGCTACAAGAACGAGGGTGGTAACCAAAATCCTTTATATGCTGAAGGTGTAGGCTTGGGCCGTACCCAGAACTTGGTAGCCAGCAATACGGCTGTGAATGCTTTTAGGGTTAATAACGATCCCCGTTTGGAAGTCCTGTACACGGTGAACAGTGACGACGATGTAGTAGGTATTCCGCAGGGAAGTTATGATGATCAACCTGCTGTACCGCCTACTTTCCCGGCACCAGTTACAGGTGGTCGCTTTGCTTCTGCAACCGGTAGCATTGCTGCTATCGCTCCTGTAAAGCTAATTTCTGCAGCCGAGTCTTATTTCCTGCAGGCCGAGGCTGCTGCCAGAGGCTGGGGATCAGGAAGTGTTGCTACCCTCTTCCAGGCCGGTATCAAAGCCAGCTTTGATTTCTTAGGTATTGACGCTGCACAGTACGCTACCTATATCGCTACGGCTCCAGACGCTCAACTGCCAGCCGATGCCGCAGGCCAGATCGAAGCGATCATTACACAGAAGTACTATGCCATGAACGGCTACCAGGGTTTTGAAGCCTGGACCGAATGGAGAAGAACCGGCTACCCCAATATTTTGGTGAAGTCCGCTGCTTCCACTCTGGGTACTAACGAGCTTCCAGCAAGATTGCTCTACCCCGGAACCGAGATTACGAGGAATTCCAACTTCCCCGGATTGAAGGAGATTACGGATAAAGTTTGGTGGGATCTGTAAGGAGAATAAACAAACGTTTACTTTATAATACATGGCAGGCTGAAAAGCCTGCCATTTTTATTGGTTGCCGGAAAATAAAATGTTTTACACCAAGCTGCCAGGAGGGCCGCCGTGAGCTCTCAGCCGTAGAAGCGCTTCCTTCCCAGTGCACTCTCCTCACATCTGACGTCTGCCGTTTCACTGGTTTCTCTGTCAATCTCAAAGCGGTTTGAGAATTAGAAGCTTCTGTTTGGATACCAAACAGAAATCCTACACTGTACTTCGTG
The DNA here is from genome assembly GCA_966095395.1 of uncultured bacterium. GTDB lineage: Bacteria > Bacteroidota > Bacteroidia > Chitinophagales > Chitinophagaceae > Flavisolibacter. The sequence goes on from CBHTSW010000011.1 coordinate 56,328, forward strand.
TTTGCATTACACTCTTTCTGCCTGCCGGTGCATAACCGCAGGCCGGTTATTCTTGAATTGAAGAATATTTCCAGAGAAGAGGACCGTTTACGAAGTTGTGGTTTGGGCATAAACCGTTTCAACCGGAACTCCTTTAAGAAGTGTTTGGTACACCACGCAATAGCGTTCGGTAAGCTTCATGAGTGTTTGGATCTGCTCGGCCGGAGCAGGTGATTGCAAGTCGAAATAAAGCCGGACGGCTTTAAAGCCCACAGGAACTTCTTTGGAAACACCAAGGGTGCCTCGGAAATCAAGGTCGCCTTCAGCTTTAATGGAGCCTTCTGTTAGTTCCACCCCAATAGCCGTAGCTACCGCGTTAAGGGTAACGCCGGCACAGGCTACCAGGGCTTCCAGCAGTAAATTACCCGAGCAGGCCTGTATGCCGTTGCCACCGGTTGCCGGGTGAAGCCCGGCTTCAACCAGTGCCCGCCCGGTGTCCACACTGCAGGACAGGTTTTCGCCGATTTTGCCTTTGGCTTTCAGGGTGACCAGGGCCGTTTCAGGACTGGTACGGTACTTTTCTTTCAGGGGAGCCTGTACGTTTTTTAAGTCGGTTGCATTCATATAGTGTCAAATTTCGTTGTGCTATTAAAGATAAACGGGATGGGTGAAACTTATACAAAACCGCTGTCAAAGGGGAAACCATCGTGAAACGTTTCTGTCTACCTTCTGTCAACTATCATCTTAATCGCCGTTTGGCATAAGCGCCGGTTGTTTGCCGTGGTAGTAACAAATCTGCCCCGGAAATTTCCGGAGCAGATTGAAGCATTTGAACAGCGTTGGTTTCAATCTTAATGCAAATGCACCAGTGGATTGGTAGAGTTAAAAACACCATCGGGGTTATAATGCCAAACCCAGGCATGAAGCAACCACAAGCCAAAGCCGGTATTTTCGTCCCACTTGTCCTGCGTTCCGGTAAAGCCTTCCGGTGCCTTGGTTGAGAGGGTAAGAGGAACAGCATATTCCACGGCCACCAGTTGTATGTTTCCGTTTTCGTTCTTATTGTAAACGAGAATCTCCGGGCTTCGGACATCAAATGTGGCATCCACTAAAGACGATTTCATGTAGTGGAAGCCCATGTTAGGTACCACTACGCCTATGTCGGCATAGCCGTCCTTAATGGCATTTTTAATGTTACGGTAGCGGGCGGTGGCCGCACGGGCCTGCTGCAGTTCCCAGGCGGTTTTCGAAGGAAGTCCCGCATATTCATTCAGAACGTTTTCTTCACCAATCACCCCCTGTGCATTTCCGCCGGCTGGGGTGCGGCTGCTGGTTTTTTGAACCTCCTCAGCCGGTGCTTGCATGGTTTCTTTTTTACACCCGGTAAAGGCAAGGCCGATCAGCAGCATGAAGCAAAAAAACAGTGTAGTCTGACCATTGAAGCCGGAACGTGTTGTTAAAGCATTTCCCTTACAGCACAAAATGCTGTTGCATGATTTTTTCATTTCTTTTGTTTTTTTTAATTAGAAAATTGAAATCAAGGGCAGGAAGAATAAATGCGGCTATGGCCGGCCGTTATTGCGCGGTTGCCGGGCTAATGACCGATGAAATTTCAGTGATAGAGTTGGCAGGGAAACCACCTTTTCTGGCATGTTCCCGGATCAGTTCTTTGTTCTCGGCCTTGTAAATGCAATAGATTTTGTTCCCGGTTACATAGCTGTTTACCCATTGTATCTGCGGCCCCATTTCTTTGAGCACGGTGCAGGAGGTTTGCGAAATCGTCTTTAACTGTTCGGCTGTGAGCTTGCCGGCCTCTGGTATTTCCCTTTCAATGAGATAAGTTTTTAATTCCGTAGCGGTTGAGGCTTTTAAGTTTTCAGTTGCTTTTTGCGCCATGGAGGCATAACCGGCAAAGAGAAGAAAGGCAAGGAGAATGCATCGGTTGGTCATTGTTTTCATAACCTAATTTTTAAAAGTTAAGTAATGACTAAAGATAGCATTGAGTACAGGTGAAGGCCTGTAACAAAACATTCAATAAATGGTAAATAAGCTGGAACAAATCGTTCAATGAATAGTAAAAATCATTCAGGGTTTTGTTCAGAGCAGCTCAATGTAATTCATGGGGAGCAGGCCATACTTCTTTTTAAAACATTTGGTGAAATAAGAAGGGCTGGTAAACCCGGCATCAAAGGTTACCTGTGAAATGTTGTAGTGCTTTTTTTTCATCAGTTCTTTTGCTTTTTCCAGCCTGAATTCTTTTAAAAGGGCATTGGGTGAAAGACCGGTAAGCGATACTGTTTTCCTGTACAACTGCGATTTACTCATGGCCATGGTATGGCAATAGTCTTCAATGTCAAAATCAGGGTCTTGCCAGTTCTCTTCCAGTACATTAAATAACAATTGAAGCAAAGCCTCGTCGTGAGGCGCCAGGGTTAAAAAATGATTTTTCCGGTATTGCAACTGATCTTTTGAAACCAGTTCTTTAACAGACGAAGCCATAGCCACCTGGAAGTATTTGGCAATGGCACACATGCATTCAGCCAGTTGCAAAGTATCACCAAAGAGCTTGTCGCTGTTTTGCACGGGCTCACCGCAATTGATACTCATTCTGAACCCAATCGTGTCTGCATCGGCAACCGGTATCTCTTCTTGAATGGCCAGCGCACAGGAAACCGCCCTGGCAGCAGAAGTAAAGGAAATGATAAATCCGCTTCCGCCATTCTCCACTTCCCGGCCACCGTGTAGGGCCAGGTTCTTCCGGATAAAACGGTTATGTGCATTCAGCAGTTCATGTGCTTTTTCTGTGCCCAGTTTATAGTGTAACAAAACGGGATCGGTAGTCTTGGTCAGCAGCAGAATGCGATAAGAAGGGTCGTTGAAAATTTTTAGTCCTTCCTCTGAAGTTTCTGCTTCTGCAGGATCATACACCCTGCCTAAGAATGACTCCACCACTGTACTGTTTACTTCAATGATTCTGTGGGGAATAAGGCCGTGTGCCTTGTTGTGCATTTCTATTACAGCCTCTTTTGACGGCGCTTCTATCAAACAAAATACGCTTTCTCTTCCTTCATCTATCCAGTAGGTCATACAAGTGCACCCATATTCTTCCTGGTGAAGCAAATCCTCTCTATGGGCTCCGGCAACATCCCTGGCTTTAACACCCGGAACAATGTGAACGTCCATATAGATAGGCATGGTTGTTATATTTTAATTTATCTCAATATAGTATTTTTTTTAACCTGTAGTTAACCCCGGGAAAATTCGTCAGATGGTTTTTTCTTTCTGGAAAACACTTCCCCGGTGGCAGAGGCATTTCTGTAAAGGGCAATTCCTTCTGCGATGCGCTGTTCCTCACTTCCCCCACGGCTTTTCCAGATACATTCGTAACGATAAGTTCATGCCCGCCTGGACAAGCGGTGGGAGGCAATGCTTATTTTGCAGGTTTATCTTAGCCAGACGCTCCGTACATGAAGAAGTTTTTTATAAATGCTGGTCTGCTGCTGGCCTTTTTGCCTGCATATACCCAAGAGGATACGACATCAAAACTGCTGGATTTCCTGGTGCTTACATCACAGCGTACCATGCAAAAGCAACATTTGATTCCCTACAGCGTGCATGTGCTGGGGCAGAAGGTCCTGCAGGATTTCGGCACAAGAACGACTCCCGAAGCTTTAATGCTGGTTAATGGTGTGTTTGTGCAAAAGACCAATCACGGCGGCGGTTCTCCTTTTCTAAGAGGATTGACCGGCAACCAGACCTTACTACTGATAGATGGCATTCGTTTGAATAATTCCACCTTCCGGTATGGTCCCAATCAATATGTCAACACCATTGATCCGTACAGCATTCAAAAGATAGAAGTAGCCAAGGGAACCGGGTCGGTGCAATACGGATCGGATGCACTGGGTGGGGTTATACAGGTGTTTACCAAAGAACCGGTGTTCTCTTCGGAAAAGCATTGGCGTGGAAAGGCAACAGGAAAGTATATGTCCGGCAATATGGAAAAAACAGTAAGAGGAGAAGCGGCCTATAGTGCCCAAGGGTTTGCTGCACAAATAGGCGCTACCTATCGCCACTTTGGCGACCTGGTGGGTGGCGGTACCACAGGCAGGCAATCACCTTCCGGCTATAAAGAACTGGCACTGGATGTGAAAACAAAATTTCTGCTACAATCTCATTTGCAACTGACACTGGCGCACCAGTTCCTGCGACAGCAGGATGTTCCTGTTTTTCATAAACTAAGATTAGAAAACTATGCGCTCAATGAAATGAGCCCGCAGCAAAGAGTATTGACTTATGCCAAACTGAATTGGTCTTCCGGCAATAGTTTGTTCAGGGACATCAATATAATTGCCTCCCTGCAAAACAGCCTGGAGCAAAGAAACAGCCGTAAAAGCAACAGCAGCGAATGGCGCCGGGAAAGAGACCGGAACAACACCTTTGGACTGACGGCCGATGTATTCTCTTCCATCCGGTCGTGGTGGACGGCCAACTCCGGCCTGGAACTTTACCAGGATAAAGTGCATAGCACGAGAGAAGACATCCACACAGGCACGGATTCAAAAACAATCAACCGCGGGCTTTATCCCGATGGTTCGGATTATGGCAATTACTCCGTTTTCAGCCTGCATCATTTCCAGCTGGATCGTTTTAATGTGGAAGCGGGCCTACGTTATAATGCCTTTTTCATCCATATAACAGATACCAGTTTGGGAAAGGTAAATATTCAGCCTTCGGCACTGGTTTATAACCTGGCGGTTCAATACCGTTTCGGCAATCTTCATAACTTTTATGCTGCATGGAACACTGGCTACCGGGCACCGAATATAGATGATATGGGTACGTTGGGCATTGTTGATTTTCGTTACGAAGTACCGACATCGGGTTTGAAGCCCGAGCGGTCAAAGCAGGTGGAGGCGGGGTATAAGTTTCATTCAGACAATGTTTCTGCAACCGTAGCGGCATATTATATGCATCTGGATAACCTGATCACCCGGATCAAAGTAGAAGGAGAGATGATCAACGGTTATCCGGTTTATCAAAAAGAAAATGTGGAAGAAGCGTATATCAAAGGAGCGGAAGCCGAAGTGAACTGGAAAGTTGCAAAGAACTGGTTGGTCCGCAGTGCTGTATCCTATACGTATGGCCAAAATCTCACAAAGAATGAACCGATGCGCCGCATCCCTCCCTTGAACGGAAGTGCCCTGATCAAATACAATAACCAAAACTGGTTTGGGGCGTTTGAATGCTTATACGCCAACAAACAGCACCGGCTGGCGCAGGGTGATAAGGACGATAACCGCATTCCTGAAGGCGGCACACCGGGCTGGCAGGTGATGAACCTTTATACCGGTTACGAGTCAGGTGTAGTGAAATTGAACCTGGGTCTGCAAAACTTGCTGGACAGGGATTACCGTACACATGGTTCGGGGATTAATGGCGTGGGCAGAAGTGTGTGGCTGTCTTGTTCAGTTCAATTATAGATTGAGTTTTATTACACTTCCAGGATCTGTTTTAATTGAAAATCGACCATTGACAATTCACCATCACCTTCAAACCCTGACCATAAAAAAGCCCGGCAGCTTTTACAGCGTTTCCGGGCTTTTTATTTATTCAGTTGAGAAATCAGTCCTCATCTTTTTCTTTAATGCCTCTGTCTTCCTTGTGGTTTCTTTTCAGGAAGGCCGCCCGAACCGGTGATGGCGCCGGTGTGCCTTTGATGCCCTGCCACAGAATTTCGTTGAAGGTAAGATCGGGTACGGCATCTTCTTTCGACCAGTCAAATTTTTCAGAGAAAACAGACAAGGCCGTATTCGCCGGGTTTTTATCATTCAAATCAACATTGGCCGGCAGATGATTGAAAGGAGTGTAATCAGGCGTGCTGGTAAAACATCTCCACATGGGCGTTGCAGCCGCATCGTATTGGGTCATGGGAGGCATGCCCAGGATTAGCTCAATGGTACGCAACATGCCGGAGGTAGAGTACATGGTATGGTCGATGTGTTTTCTTTTTACATACGGACCTACCACGTACGCTGTACTGCGGTGAGCATCCACATGATCAGGACCGTTCTGTGCGTCATCTTCCAAAATAAATACAACACTCTCTTTCCAGACAGGACTTTTACTTAAATGATCAATGAACATTCCCACTGCCAGGTCATTGTCCGCCACATGGGCAAAAGGTGTGGGTTTGCCGGCCCTCATCCCTTCGGTATGGTCGTTGCCAAAACGCAGCGTGGTTAACTGCGGTAAGGCATTGGCCCCTACCAGGGAATCGAAGTCTCTTTTCCATTGGTAAAAACGGGTCGTATCTCTCACGCTCAAATCATAGCCATGGTAATTGGCGATGTGGCCTTTTAACACATCCACGGTTGGTTTGCCTTTGGAAACAAACTCGCCATACGAACGGAAACTTACCCCATGCCTGGCGCTATGGTTCCAGATGAACCCATCCCTGTTGTTGGCGATCTTGCGTTCGCCTTCACCACCGTACGTGCCGCCACGGCCGCCATAACTGGAGGGCCAGGTTTTTTCCAGATAGTCATTGGCATAAGCACCCATGCTCCAGTTGTGTCCATCAGCGCTTACTTCCGCATCTACATAAAAATTATCCAGCAGCACAAATTCTTTTACCAGTTTATGCTGGTTGGGAGTGATCCGCTCGCCGAATAATAATAGACTGGTATCACCGTTGCCGCCCGGCACATCGCTCAGTACCTGGTCGTAGGTCCTGTTTTCCTTAATGATGTAAAACACGTGCTTGATGGGCGATTTATCTCCTACTTTCATCGGGATGGGATTGCCGGCTTCACCTTCCGCATGCAATTCTTTTTCTTTTGTGTACGGCGTGTTTTTATAAACCGCCTGCGAATAAATGCTAAGCTGCTTCGGGGAGGGTTGGTCGATGATGCTTAAGGTGCCAAGAAAAAGACCAGCAATGTACTGCACCTTGGCAGGTTTGGTGCTGTCGCCTGCATGCCGCAACACTACCTGCTTGGTAGCAGCAGGATTGGGTCCCTGCGGATTGGCAAAAGAGGACAAACCTTTACCGTTGGTAACATAAATTTTTTTACCCACTACTTTCACATTGGTAGGATACCAGCCTACCGGTATGAAGCCCAAAGATTTACTTTTAGTTGGCACAGAAACATCAAACACAGCCAGGCAGTTATTATCGGCATTGGCAATGTAAAGTGTTTTCTGGTCTTCGCTCAGCGCCAGCCCGTTGCTGGTTGAACCACTGGGGGCGCCGGGATAAAGTGCTGCATTCAACGTTTCAATGACCTGGTGGGTTTTGGTGTTGATCACCGACACTGAATTATCATTGGCATTCGCCACGTATAAATACAAACCGTTCTTGCTAATAACCATTTCATTGGGATGACTTCCAACTGCGATCTCTTTCGTTATCTTTTGCTGTGCAATAGCATACACCAGTATTTTTCTCCCGCCCCACGAACTGATATAAAGGCTCTTTTTATCATTCGACAGTTTGCAGGTATAGGCTTCAAAATCAAGAGGAACTTTATTCAGGATCTTTTTTGTTTTCAGATCGAATACATAAAGACTGTTGTCTTCTTTGGTGACCACAAATAATTTGTTGTGAATGGTTTCATCAAGATCCAATCCTGCTGCACCAATCTTTTGGGGCCATTTGGCGCCTAATACCAATGAGTCAACCAGGCGGAGTTTGTTATTGACAATACTATATTTATTCACCCGGTTATCATGTCCGCCGGAAGCATAAATAAACTGGTCGTTTTTACTGAAGGCAAGGCCGTACCACGACTTGGCAATGATGATGCTGTCCAACCTTTGACCGGATTTCAGATCAATGAGGTCAATGGTCTGTGTGCTTTGTCCATTGTTGGTTACGGCAATATATTTTTTGTTATGGCTGATCACAAGATTCAGGGGCAGGTCGCCCACGGGAATATTCTTTCCAACAGGTGTCAGTGACCAGCCATTCGGAAGGCCGATCCTTTTCTTTTCCAGGTCTGCAAGCGTTTGTGCAGAAACGTTATTCATTAGCAGCAAGAAGGCTAATGCAAAGGATACAAATTTGGTTGGGTTTATCATGCTGCAAAGCTTCATTTCTTTTTGATAGGTTGTATCAGGTAACAATTGGTTCATACAAACTTAACAGGCAACTCCTTAACAATCAGTTTTTTATTCGCTAACAATTCGTTAACGCACCGCTTCTACCTTGCCGGCCGTTAACAACTCACACTATTTAAAGAATAACCAACATTATGAAGAAGGCTTTAGTGTCAAGAACCTTGATGAAGTTCTCCTGGGCGGCTGTTTCGCTGTTCTGCTGTGTGCCGGAGGCGGAGGCGCATGCAGGATATGAGTACCGGAATGAGCAGGCAAGCCAGGACGAAATTGTTTCTGGTATCGTTACAGATGAAAATGGCAACCCGCTGGTGGGAGCCAGCGTTATGATCGCAAACGCTGGCCTCGCAACAAGTACAGACGGTGAAGGCCGGTTTCGGTTGTCCATGGCACCGGGAACCTATACGTTATCTGTAAGCTATGTTTCTTTTCAAACCAAATCGCAAAACATTATAGTTAAACAGGGACAGCCCCTTTCTCTTACCCTTGCACTCAGCCCGGTAAAATCCGAACTGGGCGAAATCGTTGTGGTAGGTTATGGTACGCAGAAAAAAGTAAACCTTACCGGTGCGGTAGCACAAATCACTTCAGAACAATTGGAAAGCAGGCCGGCGCCTAACCTTACCCGTATGTTGCAGGGAGCCCTTCCCAACCTGAACTTGAAGATGGTGGATGGAAGTCCAACCAGGGGTGCGGCGTACAACATTCGCGGTATTACCTCCATTGGAGCCGGCGGCAGTGCCCTTGTATTGATTGACGGGGTGGAAGGCGATCCCAATTTGATCAATCCGAACGACGTGGAAAGTGTATCGATATTGAAAGATGCCTCCTCTGCCGCCATTTATGGCTCCCGGGCAGCATTTGGCGTGGTATTGATCACCACGAAGTCGGCTAAAAAAGGTAAGGTGAAAGTGGATGTAAGCAGCAGCTATTCCTTCAACCAGCGCACCGTTACACCCCAGTTGGTAACGAATGGTTACCAATGGGCCAAAAACTTTGATGAAGCGTTCAATGCCTGGTATGATTACAACTCGCATCCCATATCGGTTAATAACATCTTTCCCTTCTCGCTGGAATACCTGGATGCATTAAAGCAGCATGATGAAAATCCTTCCCTGCCGGATGTGGTGTACAATGATGCCAAACAGCGCTATGAATATTTCGGCAATACTGATTGGTTTTCTGTTCTCAATAAGAAAAACATTCCTTCCACCGAGCAATCCATCAGCCTATCTGGAGGGTCTGACAAAGTGAATTATTATGTTTCAGGAAGGTATTATTTCCAGGACGGAATCTTTAATTACAGTCCTGATAAATACAATAAATACAATGTACGGGCCAAGGGGGATGTAAAGATTGCTCCGTGGCTTACGTTTCAAAATAACTTTGATCTTTCCAATTATACATACGGCTACCCGATGTTTGCTGATGGCGACGGAAACGTATGGCGCCAGATGGAACACCAGGGTTATCCCATGGCGGTTATCTACAACCCCGATGGTACGTACACCCATACGGGTGTCTATACAGGCGTTGCTTCTTATATGGATGGAAACAACCGGTCCAACCTTTCCAACCTGTATTTAAGAAATGCGGCAGGCTTTGTTGCAAAGCCTTTAAAAAATCTGCTTACCCTGAAGGCCGACTTTACCTATGCACGGGAGTTCCAGGAAGAGACAAGAACGAACAATTATATTAACTATAGCATAGCGCCGGATGTAAACTCCCGCTTTGGACGCAGCCTGCTTCGTGAGTTCAGCAACAGGGACAAATACCTTGCGGCCAACTTCACTGCCGATGTAGCCAAAAGGTTGGGTGATCATGATCTCAAAGCCCTGGTGGGTTATAACGTGGAAGATTTCTCTACAAAGAATTTTAATGCCAGCAGGGATGGCATCCTCATTCCTTCCATGCCCGATTTTAACCTGATGGATGGATTGAACTATACCGTATCGGGCGGTGGTAACGAGTGGGCCTACTTGGGTGTGTTCTACCGTTTGAACTATGCCTTTAAAGACCGTTACCTGGTTGAATTCAACGGCCGGTATGATGGTTCGTCCAAATTCCCTTCCAACCAGCGTTATGGCTTTTTCCCTTCTGTTTCTGCTGGATGGAGAGTAAGCAAAGAGAATTTTATGGAAGGCACCCGTTCCTGGCTGGATGAATTAAAGCTCCGTGCTTCTTATGGTTCCCTGGGTAACGGGAATATTTCTCCCTACAGGTTTCTGGAGCAAATGGGGGTGAGCAAAACCAGCGTGATACTGGGTGGCGTGCAAAGAAACTACACGCAATTGCCCGGTGTGGTGCCCGCGGGTCTTACTTGGGAAAGATCGACTACTCTTGATTTTGGTGTTGACCTGAGCCTGTTGAGAAGAAGACTGGATGTCACCTTCGACTGGTACGACAGGAAAACCTATGATATGTTTACTACTGGCCAGCCATTGCCTAACGTATTTGGTGCGGCCGTTCCTTCCGGGAACTTTGCCGATCTTTCTACCAAGGGTTGGGAACTGACCTTATCCTGGAAGGAAAGCACAAGATTGTTCAACAAACCCTTTTCGTACAGTTTCTCCGGGTCTTTGTGGGATAGCAAATCCTATATCACACGGTTCAACAACCCAACCAACATTTTGTCTTCTTACTATATAGGACAGGAAGTAGGAGAGATCTGGGGTTACACCACATTGGGTTTCTTCCAGACAGATGATGAAGTAAGCAAACATGCCGATCAAAGTTTCATCCGGAACTCCAACAACAACGTATGGCTGGCCGGTGATTTAAAATTTGCCGATTTAAATGATGATGGCGTGGTAAACTCGGGCAAGAATACCCTGAACGAACCTGGCGACAGAAGTGTTATTGGTAATACGTCGCCCCGCTACCAGTTCGGTTTCACTACCGCGGTACAATGGAACGGTATTGGACTATCCGCCTTCTTCCAGGGCATCGGCAAACGCGACTGGTATTTTGCATCGGAAGCCGGATTGTTCTGGGGACCTTACAACCGTCCTTATGGCTACCAGCCCGAAAAGATGATGAATGATTTGTGGGATCCTGAAACCAACCCCGATTCTTATTTCCCAAGATATAGAGGCTACACGGCTCTGGGCACTGACAGATCCTTAGGTGCGCCGCAAACCCGCTACCTGCAGGATGCCAGTTATGTAAGGTTAAAAAGCCTTACCCTGGATTATACCCTTCCTTCAAGACTGGCGGAAAAGCTGGCCATGTCAAGAGCTTCCGTTTATGTAACAGCGCAAAATGTATTCACCTTATCGGGTTTGTTTAAGCATACCGACAATTTTGACCCCGAGGTGATGGAAAGTCCCATTGGTGACCTCACTAACGGAAACGGGCAGGGTTATGCCTATCCCATGCTGAAAACATTTACCGTAGGTATTAATGTATCCTTCTAATTACAATTTTAAAAGTGAATTGTCATGAGATTGAATAATATACTGATTTCTGCTTTTGCCGGCCTGTTCGCTGTGGCTTCGTTGGGTTCGTGCAAAAAAGACTTTTTGGATAAAAAACCGCTGGACAAACTGGTGCCGGATAATTTTTTTAAAACCAAAGAAGACCTTGAATTATATACCACTTCGTTTTACCAGCGCATGCTGCCTACTGGGCTGGCCATTGTGCAGGATGACGAAATGGGTGAGTACACCTCTAAGAACCAGTCGCCCATGTTTATAGCGGGTTCCTATTCGCCGGTAAATGAACCGGCGTGGAACTGGACCAACCTTCGTAACATCAACTATTTTCTTGAAAAGTTTGATAACCCTGCCATCCCGCAGGAGGCCCGTGACCACTACGAAGGCATTGCCCGTTTTTTCAGGGCTTATTTTTACTTCGATAAAGTGCAAACCTATGGTGATGTTCCCTGGTACAGCAAAACCTTATCAACAGAAGACCCGGATCTGTATAAGAAAAGAGATCCCCGCGCATTGGTAATGGATTCGGTTTTGGCCGACCTCAATTTTGCCGCTACCCATATTTACGATACGAAGGATGCCTCTTCGTCTACTGTGACCAGGCAGGTAGCGCTGGCCTTCAAATCAAGGGTTTGTTTGTTTGAAGGAACGTTCAGAAAATACCATACACAATTAAGCCTTGCCGGCACGGCTGACAAATGGTTGACGGAAGCTGCAGATGCCGCCAAAAAAGTAATAGACTCCAAAAAGTATAAGTTGTACTCTACCGGCAACCCGGCAAAGGATTACCGCACACTTTTTACAAGTGAAAACCCGGTGGCCGATGAAGTAATGTGGTCGCTGGTATTTAATAATTCATTGAGAAGATGGCACGAGATCACCTGGAAATTCAACAGCGCCACCTACGGAGCCCGGTGGGGACTGAACAAACAATTTATCAATACCTACCTGATGACCGACGGCCAAAGGTTTACCGATAAGGCCGGGTACGATACCCTGGTATTTGTAAACGAAATGAAGGGCCGTGATCACCGCCTGTCGCAAACCATCCGTTCGCTTGGCTATAAAAGAAGTGACGGCAGTGCGGCTCCTCCTAATTTCGGTTATACGTTTACGGGATACCATATCATGAAGTTCAGCCTGGACGACAAGCGCCTTGATGGGGTTGCGGAATCCAACAACTCCATTCCCCTGATCCGCTACGCCGAAGTATTGCTGAATTATGCCGAAGCTATGGCGGAGTTAAATCAAATGAATACAGCAATATGGAATCAAACCATCGGTGCCTTGCGCACAAGGGCCGGTGTAAGCGCTGCCGAACCAGCCGTTGCCGATGCTTATTTGCAATCAGTTTACTTTCCTGAGATCAACGATAAGTATTTGCTGGAAGTAAGAAGGGAGCGGGGCGTTGAACTGGTGTATGAAGGATTACGATACAGTGATCTGCTGCGCTGGAAAAAAGGCAAGCTGCTGGAAAGGCAATGGAAAGGTATTTATGTGCCGGCCAAAAACGCCCCGATGGACCTTGATGGCAATGGCACTCCCGATGTGTCGTTTGTGGACAAGATCCCCGATACCAGGATGCCGGGAGTGATCTACTATGTGGTGAACGGCACCTCGGCCCGCCTCACCGAAGGCGATAAAGGACATATCACCTGGAGAGACGATGAAAAAAGGGTCTTTGATGATCGTAAATATTTCCATCCTGTTTCCAATACCGATATCGTGCTGAATCCTGCATTGGAGCAAAACACGGGTTGGTAAAATAGGATCCGTTTCACCTTATAAAACAGCGTTTATAATATCATGCGTTCACTTATTATTCTATGTGTCCTTGTTGTATTGCAGCTGCTGGCAGGGGCACAGGAAAAAAAAGACAGTATCCGCCTTCCGGATCTACCCGGCTACCTGACCCTGAAATGCGACTTTCATTTGCATACCGTATTCTCCGATGGCCATGTATGGCCCTCCTTCCGGGTGCATGAAGCCGAACGGGATGGATTGGATGTGATTTCGCTGACAGAGCACATTGACTATGAAGGGTACCCCGACGAAGTAAAGCGCAACTACAACAGGTCGTTTGAGATTGCAGTGGAAACGGCGGCTAAAAAGAAGAAGGTATTGGTCATCCGCGGTGCGGAGATCTCGCCAAGGGTGCCGCCCTACCACAACAATGCCTTGTTCCTGAAAGATGCCAACAACCTTCCTTCCAATTACATGAAAGACTGGAAGAAGAAGTTTGTGATGAAAGAATCGATCGCCAAGGAAGAGCTCATGGCGCCTTTCCTGGAAGCCAAAAAGCAGGATGCTTTTGTGTTTTACAATCATCCCGGCTACGCCTGGTGGGATAAAAAAGATACCAACATCTTTACTTCCTTTCATAAGGAGCTGCTGGATAAGAACATCCTCGGTGGGGTGGAAGTAGTGAACTCCAACCGCTACAACGTCATTGCCCACCGCATGGCCATGAAATACAACCTGGCATTGATCGGTAATTCGGATGAACATTACGACCTCTATCCGCGGTATCAGCAAACGCACCGGCCCATGACCCTTGTTTTTGTAAAGACAAAAACAGAAGAAGCCATCAAAGAGGCCCTGCAGCAAAGAAGAACAGCTGTGTATTTTGACGATTATATTGTAGCCCGCCAGCCGGAGGCTGAAGCTTTCTTTAAGGCATCGCTGGAGGTGACGACTGAGAAAAAGACCCGCAATGGGGAACCGCTGATCCTGGTGAAACTCTTCAACCGCTCAGAGATACCCTACAGGGTAAGACTGAACAGTGATTACAATATCGAAAACGCTCCCATGGGACAGGTGGTATTGCAACCCCGAGACACTACTACCGTAACGCTGAAGGCGGTATGGAACTATCCTGCCACTACCACCATCGGCCTGCGGGTTAGCAACATCCTGGTTACGCCTGATGAATGCCTGGATACAAGCTTTGATCTGAAATTGGATGACAAGCAGGTGCAGGATTAATTCATTATTCATTTTACACGACGTACAGAAAAAGCCCCGCATAAAGAGCGGGGTTTTCTGTACCTAGCCGGTGATGCAGGCAATCATAAACCGCTGTCGGGAAAACCATTGTGAAACGTGAGACGACAGACGTGAGAAATGGCTTCTCCCCCCTTCTATGAACTATCATCTATCAACTATCCACTGCCATCTTTATAGCCCTTTGGTGTAAGCTTTAGTTTTATAAAGTGATGGCGGGCATCAGGCCAGTATTTACACAGTTTTTGCTGTAGTGATTTTTATCAGTCCGTTGTTAACAATATTGGATTAGATTTAATCCCAATTTTTCTCCATGCTAATGAAGAGATTATCTTTTCTTTTTCCCATTTTGTTAACCCAGTTGTTTTCCTGCAAAAGACCAGAAACAACAAGCCCTGTAGAAGAAAAGATCACGGAATCGGTGTACGCCTCAGGCATTGTAAAAAGCAATAACCAATACCAGGTTTTTTCAATTGTAAATGGGCTGATAACAGAAGCGCTGGTAACGGAAGGTGACCTGGTGAAAAAAGGTGATCCCTTGTTTCGGCTGAAAGATGTAACAGCCAGGTTAACTACCGAAAATGCCCGGATAGCAGCCGATTATGCGTCCGTGAAAGCCAACAGTGATAAACTGGCGCAATTAAAAAATGATATTGAGGTAGCAAAGGTTAAAATGGACAACGATGCCTCGCTAATGAAGCGGCAGCGTGCGCTGTGGGACCAGGGTATTGGCACCCAAAACGAACTGGACCAACGGGTGCTGGCGGCACAAACTTCGGCCAGTGCCTATAATGCCGCAAAACTTCGCTACAGCGACCTGCAGCGCCAAATAAGTTTTCAGTCCAGACAGGCGGAAAAGAATTTGCAAATATCCAGCTCCGGCACAGACGACTATATCATTAAAAGTCAAACCAATGGCAAGGTGTATCGTGTGTTGAAAGAGAAAGGTGAAATGGTGAATACACAAAGCCCTGTAGCTATTATTGGCGATGCTACCGGTTTTACCCTGGAACTGCAGGTTGATGAATACGATATTACAAGAGTGGCTGTTGGTCAGAAAGTAATACTTACCATGGATAGTTATAAAGGGCAGGTGTTTGAAGCCGTGGTCACAAAAATTGATCCCATCATGAATGAGCAAACAAAATCATTTACGGTGGAAGCGGTCTTTGTAGTGCCGCCGCCCGCTTTGTATCCCAACCTTACCACAGAAGCCAACATCATTATCAGGGTGAAGGAAAAAGCATTGACAATTCCACGCAGTTATTTGATAGATGAATCGTATGTGCTGCTTGCCGGCAAAGAAAAAAGAAAGGTCACTGTTGGCATAAAAGATTACCAAAAGGTGGAGATCCTAAGTGGGCTTTCGATAAATGATGTTATTCTTAAACCGCTGCAATGAACCGTAAACTCATTGTTGAAATTGCAAGATCACTCCTGCTGGCCCGGTGGAAGCAAACGCTGGTGGCCGCTATTGGCGTTACGTTCAGCATTACCATGTTCATTACCCTGCTCAGCTTTATGGGCGGGCTGAATAATCTTTTGGACGGGTTGATCTTAAACCGAACGCCGCATGTGCGTTTGTACAACGAAATAAAACCCAGTAAAGACCAGCCGGTCAATTTATCGGCGTCGTACCAGGGGTATTATAATTTTATCCGCTCCATAAAATCGGGAAACAGCCGGGAAGAGATCTACAACAGCGGTGCCATTATGCGGGCCTTAAATAAGGATAGCCGGGTACAAGGCTATTCACCTAAATTAATTGCGCAGGTTTTTTTTAATGATGGCAATACAGAGCTTACGGGTACGATCAACGGTATTGATGTGGAAGCCGAGGCCAGGCTGTTTCATTTTAATGATTACATAACGGAAGGCTCGGGGCTTGACCTCGGTAAGGTGACAAACAGCATTGTACTGGGCAAGGCATTGGCGGAAAAATTACTCGCCGATATTGGCGATGTGGTGCAGATAACAACGGCAAAGGGTAACCGCTTTTCTTTAAAGGTGGTGGGTTATTTTCAATCCGGCCTCCTTGACATTGATAAGGTGCAGAGTTATGCTTCTGTAAGTACTGTTCAAAAACTGTTGGGTAAGCCGGCCAATTATATTACTGATATACAGGTGCGGTTGAAGGATATAAAGCAGGCGCCAGCATTGGCAAAAGAATACGTTCAACTCTTCGGGTCCGATGCGGAAGATATTCAAACGGCCAACTCGCAGTTTGAAACCGGGAGTTCGATTCGTACACTGATCTCTTATGCCGTAGGCATCACCTTATTGATCGTGGCAGGCTTTGGCATCTATAACATTCTCAATATGATGATTTATGAGAAAATGGATTCCATTGCCATTTTAAAAGCAACCGGTTTTTCAGGCCGCGATGTCTTGAAAGTTTTTATGGTGATCGCATTAAGCATAGGATTTTTTGGCGGCCTGCTGGGTTTGTTATTTGGGTTTGGATTATCGGCGGTGATTGACCAGGTGCCCTTCAATACCGCCAGCCTGCCCACCATCAAAACTTATCCTATTTTATACAATCCTTTATTTTATGTAATTGGGATTGTATTTGCACTGGTCACTACTTACCTGGCCGGATGGTTCCCTGCACGCAAGGCCAGTAAGGTGGACCCGGTTGTTATTATAAGAGGAAAATAACTATGAGTGAGCTAATCCTGGAAGCAAAAAAGATCAATAAATTCTTTCACGATCCGGTGACCACACAAGTGTTAACTGATATCAATATCTACATAGGCAGGGGCGAGTTTGTTTCGGTAACCGGCAAATCGGGTTGCGGCAAATCCACCTTGCTATATATACTATCCACCATGGACACAGATTATGAAGGAGATTTGCTGATCGATAACGAGCTGATGACCCATAAAAAGGAAGCGCAACTGGCCAGGATACGAAACGAGAAGATCGGGTTTGTATTCCAGTTCCACTACCTGATCAACGAGTTCAATGTATTGCAAAATGTGATGCTCCCCGGCCTGAAATCAAATAAATATTCCGCGCAGGAAGTGGAACACCGGGCCGTGGAAAAACTGCGCATGCTGGGTATTGATCACCTGGCATTAAAAAAAGCCAACCTTGTTTCGGGTGGCGAAAAGCAGCGCATTGCCATTGCCCGTGCCCTGATCAATGATCCGCTTATTATTATGGGCGATGAACCCACCGGCAACCTGGATAAAAAGAACAGCGATATTGTCTTTGATATTTTTAATAAGCTAACCAGTGAGCTAAACCAAACCTTGCTCATTGTAACGCATGATCAGGGTTTTGCTTCCAAAACACACCGCATCATTGAAATGGAAGATGGCAAAATTATTAGTCAATAGATATTGAAACAGCCTCTTTCCCCTCTATCATCTGTCATCTTTTGTCGTTTGGTATTAGTCTCTTTCTTCAACCGGGCTCAAACAGCAAAGCCCTTCTTGCCCCCGGCGGAAGAAACCTTCATCATAACACAGAAACTAAAAAAAGGGGTGCTTCCTGCATTCATTTAGCAGCGTTTGTAATTTGCTTTACCACCTCTGCCACATTCCATTGGTAGTGATGGCCGCCTGGAATTTTTATGGTCTTCACGTTTTTGGCTGTAATGCTTTCCACCGGGAAACCCTTTTCGTTCCGTCCAAAGATTAGTGTGGTGGGCACGGTTAATTTATTTATTTCACTGGTCACATTTAAGCCCTTATTTCTATAAAAACCCAGGCTGCCTAACAGGTGAATTTCGAAATCCGTTTTTTGGGAAGGCGACATCAGTATGATATGTTTTGCCTGCCTGGACAGGCCGGAAGGGAAACGCATCTGTATAAAAGGTGCAACATCGGCGCCAAAGGAATAACCAATTAACACAAAATCCTGGCAGTTCCATTTTTTTAGGTACGCATTGATCACTTTACCTATATCATTGGCCGCCTGTTCCGGCGTTTTCTTTGACCAGAAATAGCTTTTGGAACTCATGCCAATTATGGGAAAGCCCTGCTGCCTGAACTGTTGCATAAACGTTCTGGAAAAAAAATTGTTCAATCCCCCATCACCGCTGATATAGAAAAAAAGAGTTTTGCTGGCAGGACTGCCTATATAGGCTGAAACCGGCACACCGGCACTTTGCGTATCGGCTCTTGTACAAAGGAATAATATAAAAAACAGAACAGCTTTCATTCTTGCAAAAGTTTAGCAATGTTTTTTTGCATTACTTTATTCAAGGCTCCCGGCAATTGCAGCAGGTCGAAATCGTCTTCGTAAATAAGATATTTATTCAGCCATTGCGTGGCGTATTTTTCTTTGAATTCCCGCAAGCCTCTGTAATGTTTAAACCGTTTGATCTTGTTGTAGGCAAATACCATTACCTGTTCAGCTGTGTTCCCGGGCTGCGTGATACCGGAAAGGGGAACCAATCCTAAATTGATGTACCGTACAGGCTTTTGCCTGGCGTAAACGATCAGTTCAATAATGAGGGCATCCATGCAGCCACCCGGTGCTTCTCTTGCTTTGCGTATCATATCGTAAGTGCATTCCCCGGGCGCAAAATCGGGGATGATGTTTAAAAAAGCTACCAGCTTTCCCTGTTCATCAAAACAGGCAATCACATCCTGCTGCGCCAGGGTTTCAGCCTCAAAGCTTCCCTGAGAAAATATAAACTCTTTTTTTTGAGAGCCGTGCAGCCAGTCATCGGAAACCGCTTTTAACTGGTCTAAAAAAGGTACAGGCTGCGGTGCGGGACAGAGGCGGGTAGTGAATCCTTTTTTTTGCAGGCTGTTTAACGCATTGCGCAGGGATTTTTTGCTGCGGCCGGCTAAATCAAAACGATCAATATCAAGAACAGCTTCCTGGCCTATAAGCAGCTTTTTCTTTTTTAATTGGATGAAATAACCAAGACTGTCTTCATCTACCCGGTAAAAAGCCGTTTTTAATCCTTTGCCCCGGCAAAAAAGATCAAACTCTTTTAGTAAAGCGATTTTATGGTGCAGGGCGCATACGGGTTCTTCCAGGGCAATGGCAAAGTTGCCGGCAATGCGGTAGGCTACAAAGCCTTCCTTTTCCCCGGAAAAAAACAGGAGTTTATCATCACTCAGCTTAAAATAATCAACCGTTGAATGGCCGTAGCTATGCAGCAGGCTTTGGGCCTTTTCTTTTGCGGAAGGAAATTTTGAACCGGTGTGCAGGTAAGGCCTGGTAAGCGAATACAATAAAAATAGCCAGGCCAGTACCCCCAAAAAATGAAACGACCATAAAAACTCTTTGCCGAACCGGGTTAAAGGATGAAGACCTTCAGGGTCCAGGAGAAAAAATCCACGCACAGCATTTACAATGGATTGCTGCCAGCTGAAGTCCAAACCAAAGTGTTTCTTTTCCAAAAAATAAAAACCAATAAAGCCATAAATTAACACCGCTATAAAACTTAAAATGGCCACGGCAATGCCTGTATGCATCTGCGCCGGGTTGCTTTTGGACCGGTATTGTTTTTTGGTGAGCAGCAGGCTGGCAAAAACACCCAAGGCCACTATGGCTTCTTCATAATCCAGGGCTTTGATCAAATGGCCGGGAACAGAAAGCAGGGAAATGATGAGAGCTAGCCACCACGCACTGCGCCTGCCCTTTACCAGGAAGGCTGCCGTGACCAGTAAGGTCAAACCAATAAAGAGTACAAAAAGATTGGTGACGTGAATAGCCGCTACCGGAACAAAGGAGCGGACAAAGTCCAGCCGGTTGATAACGGGCGGGGTAACCACCGATAAAATATTGATGATGCCCAGCGCAAAAATTAACACGGCGGGAAACACCCGCAGAATAATTTCTTTTCCTTTCACTAAAAAAGCCATTACACTGCAGAACAGCGGAAGCCAGAATTCAAAAAAACGGTAAATAAAGGCAATAGCCAGGGCGTGCGGGGCGGCATATCCAAACCGGCCCAAAATGTAAACGATAGAAAGCTCAATGGCACCAAGTCCTTTTAAAAACGGGGAAACAACCATTAGCAAAACAGAAACGATGTAGGCGATGCCGGCTGCTTGCAGGGAAGGCGTAGCTCCCACCGCCAGCATGCACAGGTACAGGTGTATAATGCCGCAAATTTCAACTCCCACCGAACTGGCAATGGACAGATAAAAATCGTTTTTGCGGATCGGTGCATTGGTGAATTCATAAAGTTGATGGCCTACACGCGGGAACCGTTGATTTAGGAGCGCATACAATCTTCCCTTTTTGTGCACGGCATTGAATACCGCTACGACCAGCAGAATGCAGGCGGCTACAATAACAAGGCCCGCCAGGGAACTTCCCTGCACGTTGAGAAATACCACGGGCAAGCCCACAAAGAAAGTAGATACCAGCCCCGCAAAGGCAAAAAGGGCCGAGGCCTGGTGAATTTTTATCTTTTCAGTAATGGCATTTTTAACGGTAGCGGGCGTATAAGCTAAGGCGGTTAATCCGCCGCCAGGTAAAAAAAGGCTGATAAGATTTCTTTTCAAAAACAACTCTATGCTTTTGGATATTCCCAGTGGGGCGCCCAGGGCTGAAAAACTTTTTACGTAGATAAGCGACTGCAGCAGGATGTAGGCTGTCGTTACCGCCAGGGCAAGCAGTAACCATATGAATTGAGCGTGGTGTAAATAAAAAAGCGTAGCCCCAAACTGGTGCCTTTGCTGGCGCAGGAAATAAATACTCACCAGCAATAACAGGCAGGCAAGCACTTCCTTACCATAAAGTTTGCTGGCAAGATGCCTGGTTTTTTGAAGAGTGATGATCATGTGCCGGATCTTTTATAACGGAACTAACCATGAGGCATAACCGCACCCCGGGTTCTTACAGTTCGTGCAACGGCCATGCCATGTCCCTACAAGAAAAACCCTGCAATAGGGCAGGGTTTCATCATTGTACAGCAAGGCAGCACCATTACTTAGTAGTGTGGTGTTTTTTTGCTCTATGTGTTTTTCTGTGCTTTGGTTTGGTCATTGTAGTTGATTTTTTTTGTGTTGGTGCATTCGCCTGTGTACTGGGCTGTTGCGCCGGTTGCTGGGTTGCAGGCTTTGAAACCTGGGGCTGCATGGGTTTGCTGGGTTGTTTACTTTGTTGGGCAAAGGCCATAGTTGAAAGGGCTAATACCATAAGACTGCTAAAGAATACTTTTTTCATGATTTTAATTTTTATGCTACAAAGTGACAAACTCTGTAAACGCATTTACGCTGGTTAACATGTCATTAACCGGCGTAAAAACAGGCACATGAAGAAGCCATCGCACCAATGCCTTTTGTGAATGAGTGGTGAGTAGTGAGTAAGAAGCGCTCTTATACCAAACGGCTATCAGATGACAGATAATAGTTGAGAGATGGCAGAAGAGAAAGCGACCGCTGCTGTCTCACCTCTTACGTCTCACGATGGCTTCGTGGCAGTGGGTTTGCATTGCTCCCCTTTTGCCTCCCAGGCCCTCACAGCCAAGGCTGTTAATGGGTGGTTAATAAGGCAATAGAAGGGCAAAGACGATTCACCTTTACATACGTTATCTTTAACAGGCAGGTAAAATGGAATTGCGTTCAAAAACTATACGGCTTGGTATTTTTATCAGTGCTGTTATTATTGCAGCCATCATTATTTTTCAACTCATCTGGCTCAGGAAGGTGTACAATTTTGAGCAAAAGCAATTCGATCACAGCATTGCCAGGGCCGTACGTGGTTTTTATGAAGATATGGACCTGTCAATGGATCAGCGTTTTTTAAACCAGGTGATCAGCCACCCTAACAGCCAAACTTTCTTTGTTCGCCTTGACAGGCCAAACCTGGATAAAGACAGTGTTGTTTTTTACATGCGTAGCGAATTGGAGGACGAAAATGTTTTTACCGATTGCATTTTGGGAATGTATGTAGCCAATAAACAACAATATGAATTTACGACCTATCTGCCTGGAGCCACTTCCTCAAAAAATGAAATAACGGTATTGCCTCCATCCGAAGAATCGTTCGATCACCTTACACTTTACTTTCCACACCGTACAAAATATATTTTAACGCTGATGGACCTGTGGTTCACCGGCAGCATTTTTTTAGTGCTGGTGTTGGTTTTATTCGGGGGCAGTTTGTATTATTTCTACAGGGAAAAGTTTGTAAACGAAACCCAGAAAGATTTCGTTAATAATTTCACCCACGAGTTCCGCACGCCTGTCTCCGTCATCAACCTGGCGGCCAATGTTTTGGCCCGGCCCGATATAGCGCAAAAACCGGAAAAACTGGCCAGGTATGCGTCCATCGTTCAATACCAGGTAAACTATTTGGAAGAGCAGATAGAACGGCTGCTGCATTATACGCATGCAGAATCCACTACCCTTTACCTGAAAAAAGAAAAGGTGGATTTCCATACCCTCATTGCCGAAGCGCTGGCGAACCTCGAGCCGCTGATCCAGAGCAAAGGCGCCAAAGTGGATTACCGCCTGGAAGCGGAACGGCCGGTTTTACAGGCCGACAAAGGCCATCTGCTCATTTTGATTACCAACTTAATTGAAAATGCCTTGAAATATTCGGTAAACCCCCATGTGATTATTCGTACCCTTAACCAGAATAACAGCTTTCTTTTTTCGGTGAAAGACAATGGAAAGGGCATTGATAAAAAACACCAGGATAAAATTTTTAAAAAGTTTTACCGGGTGGGCGACAACGAAGAAATGCCGGCGCGGGGATTTGGTCTGGGCCTTGCATTTGTAAAGCGTATAGTACAAGCGCATTCCGGCTCTATAAAACTGGAAAGTGTGCCCGGCATTGGAAGTGATTTCCGCATCACTTTACCTCTAACCTAATATAACTGTATGGAAAAGAAAATCCGGGTATTAATTGCTGAAGACGACCAGCAGTTGGGCTTTATCGTCAAAGACAGTCTTGAAGAAGAAGGCTTTGAGGTTACCTATTGTCCGGATGGAGAATCAGCCTGGGAAGAGTTTCAAAGAAAAGGCGCTGATATTTGCCTGCTCGACATTAACATGCCCAGCCGTGACGGTTTTAGCCTGGCAAAGAAAATAAGAACAAAGAGTGATGTGGTACCCATTCTTTTTCTTACAGCCAAAACCATGAAGGAAGATAAATTGAGAGGGTTTGAAACAGGTGCAGACGATTACATCACAAAACCGTTCGACATGGAAGAACTGGTTAGCCGCATGCAGGTTTTTTTGCGGCGGAACAGTATGCTGCTTACTCCGGCCTCAAAAAAATATACTATTGGCAGCCTTATGTTGTACCCGGACGAAAACCGTTTGCTCAACGGAGACCAGGAAACGCTGTTAACGACCAAGGAAGCGCAGTTGCTCCGTTTTTTTTGCGATAATGCCAACAAGATTTTGAAAAGAGAAGACATCCTCATTCATGTGTGGGGGAAGAACGATTATTTCCTGGGCCGCAGCATGGATGTTTTTATCACACGGCTGCGTAAAATTTTAAAGGCGGAAAAATCGGTATCTATCGAAACCATCCACTTCTCCGGTTACCGCTTCAATGATCCCTCACAGCAGTAAATAATTCAGGTGGACAGAGGGCAGGAGAGGCGTGTTACCTGAAACGTCAAATGTGAGACAGACGTGAACAGGGAAGCAAGCGTGCCTCGGTTTGGCGGCTGACGGCTGATGGCTTACAACTGCCCTGATCGCGGGTTGGAATGAATAACACCCGGTAAATTTATTGATAGAACCCGGGCTTGTTTTAAATTCAAGGCTCAAATGGTAATAATGGTAAAAAGACAATCTTTATTGGCAACGCTTATGATTTTATCTTTGGCAACCCCCGCACAGGAAATTACTTTACCACTCTGGCCCCCCGGAAAGGTTCCGAATTATCAAAAAACAAACGAAACAGAAAAAGCCGATAGCACCGATATCGTAAGGATCAGCAAAGTGCAGCATCCCGAAATTGCTGTTTTCCTTCCTTCCAAAAAAATAGCAACAGGACAGGCTGTGGTGATTTGCCCCGGGGGCGGATATAGCATTCTGGCGTACAACTGGGAAGGAACCGACATAGCGAAATGGCTCAATTCAAAAGGCATTACAGCCATTGTTCTGAAGTATCGTTTGCCCAATTCTAAAAGCAACATCATTCCTCACCACTCGCCTTTAATGGATGCACAGCGGGCCATAAGGATGGTCCGTGCCAACGCCGGTACATGGAACCTTAAAAAAGACCGGGTCGGCATTATGGGTTTTTCGGCCGGTGGCCACCTGGCCTCTACAGCGGGAACCCATTTTGATGAGGGAAATGAGAAGGCCACAGATAGTATAGAAAAATTCAGCTCCCGCCCCGACTTTATGGTTTTGATCTATCCTGTCATTACCATGTCGAAACCTTTCATGCATGCCGGTTCAAGAAATAATTTAATCGGAGAAAATCCCGATGCGCAACTGGCTCATTTTTATTCAGGTGAATTGCAGGTAACCAAAGAAACACCGCCTGCTTTTTTGGTGCATGCCACCGATGATAAAACGGTTCCTGTTGAAAACAGCTTGTTGTTTTACCAGGCCTTAAAAGACAAGAACGTACCGGCTGAATTGCATATCTATCCAAAGGGGGGACATGGCTTTGCACTGGCATTGGGTATGGCCGGAACAGAGAGCTGGACAGAGCGGTGCATAGACTGGTTGCGTTCTTTAAATAAGTAGTGTCGCCAACACTGATACATAAATGAACTTAATAGTGCTTCCCGGCTCATATAAAAAGCTATCAGCTGTCAGCCATCAGACGTGAAACCAGGTAGCGTAGTGACTCTTCCTACTCACTTCTCACCACTCACCTCTCACCTGTTCTCCCAGGTCTGATCACTGAAGAGAGCCTCACAACAAAAAATCCTGCTGCTGGCAGGACTTTTTGTTTATGGGATCTATTGGGTTATTGTTTAATAATGTAGCCAAACAAACCATCTTTCTCATCCTCCGGGCCGGCCGCAAAATAAAGGCGGTTGGGGTCAACAGACGTGGCTGTTGCCGGAGGAAAGGACAGTGCCCATAAGCCTTCAATGGTAATCACTTTATTTTCTGACTTTAACTGCCCCAGGAATTCTCCATCCAGACTATAAGCATTGATGTGCCCATCACCAAAGTTCCCCACCAGTATAGCAGGCTGGGGCCGTGCATGATTACCATGGCCGGAACCATTTTCCAGGCCGCAATCCCGGGTATCTTCAAAAAAGCTGGCCGGTGCTTTGGCAAGCCCCCATGGTGCATTCAGCAGGCCATTGGAAGCAAAGCGTTTTACAAAAGAACCATCTGTATTAAAGATGCTGACAAACCCCAGGCCTATACCTGCTTCTTCTTCGCCCTCTTCGGGATCTACCTTGGCATAGGCTACATATAATTTGCCTTCAATGTTTTGAATGTTGAAAGGAGCATAACCTGCCGGTAAACCCGGGTCCGTGAACGACATGGTAACCGGTTCAAAGCTGGCATTCCATACATCGATCTTCCCCGTTTTAAAATCAGCCGCATAAATGAAATTTTTTCCGCCGGAAATCCCGTCCGCCAGTCCTGTATAAACCGAAGTCGCTGAATTATTTTTAATGAGGAGGGCATTCTCTCCTGCTGTAGGGTTCCAGCCGGATAAAACGCCATCCAGACCTACAAAAAGAAAGATGGCTTTTTGTTTGTTTTCTAAAGTAAAATCATTGGAGCTGTTAAAAATAATACCGGTTGGATTTCCACCTGTTGGCCCGCCCGGTGAAGGAATGTTGACAGGAGGCCGCAGGATATTCCCTTCCTTATCATAGATCTCGCTGACATGTCCCTGCTGCGAATTAACCCAGGCTACACCGGTAGGATTAAAGGCCAGCCCCCAGGCATTCTGCAGGGTCGGATCAACGTGAGGGTTGTTATAGGCATTGTTGTTCGCCACCAGGTTTACCTGCTTAAACTCCTTAAGTGATACCTGGTCATTCTTTTTACAACCTGCCATAAATAAGAGGAAAGACAGAAGCAATAAGCCGGAGTAGGGGAACTGCCTCATTGGTTTGGTGAATTTTTTCATACGAAGCATATTTAAGGTGAATAAAAAAGAGCAACAGGCAGCTTTCGCAGGTTAGGAACAGGTGCATGGTAAAACAATAGAAAGGATAAGCAGGTTATTCAGATATCAGAAGATAAAGAGGATGTTCAACTATTTGTAAACACAGGGCTGTTTACGGAATGCGATTATATAAACGAATAATAACAGGACGGGTTGCTTCAACAAATTTAATCTAAAAGAAAAGTTACTTGAACAAATTACAGCAAGTGCAGAGATAACAGAGACGATGCAGCCTCAGCGAAGCGCAGGAGCAGGGCTGTAAAGCATACAGCTGTCATGGCTGGGTGTATTGATAAACAAGAATTAAAAACGGAACAGCTTTATTTTAAAACGTTCGGTTCTCCGGTACAATTGGGCCAAATCATTGATATAGATCATCGCCATTTATTGCCCTGCCTCAATGGCCCCGTCTTGCGGCTATAGTAGCTTTGTGTGACAAATTTTAAAACAATAAAAACAATACTCATGGCAATGAATTGGAAAATAGATACAACCCACTCCGAGATTCTTTTCAAGGTAAAGCACCTGATGATTACTACAGTCACAGGTTATTTTAAAAAGTTTGACCTGGAAGTAGAAACGGAATCGGAAGATTTCACAAGCGCTAAGAAAATAGTCTTCACAGCTGACATAGATTCTATTGATACCAACAATGCACAGCGTGATGCTCACCTTAAATCAGCAGAGTTCTTTAATGCTGAAGAGCATGAACAATTGCGTTTCGTTGGCACTAAATATGAGGCGAAAGGGGAGGACGGAAAATTTCACGGCGACCTTACCATTCGTGGCGTAACCAAACCAATTACCCTCAACGTAGAGTTTGGCGGAATGGTAGTAGATCCGTACGGCCAGTACAAAGCAGGGTTTACGGTAAATGGAAAAATCAGCCGTAAGGAGTTTGGTTTAACCTGGAACGCCGTAACAGAGGCTGGAAGCGTGGTCGTCAGCGATGAAATTAAGATCCATGCAGAAGTGCAATTGGTAAAACAGGCAGAATTCGTAAATGCTTAATCAAGAGTTATGGAAAATAAAATATTAGGTCTGCACCATATTACCGCCATTGCCGGTGAAGCACAGCGTAATTACAATTTCTATACGCAGGTGCTGGGGCTGCGGCTGGTAAAAAAGACCGTCAACTTCGATGACCCGGGTACCTACCATTTTTATTATGGTGATGAAGTAGGCTCACCGGGTTCTATTCTTACCTTCTTCCCTTGGGAAGGCATACAAAAAGGAAAGATAGGTACGGGCATGGCCACCGAGATCGGTTATTCCGTACCGGTAGGCAGCCTTGAATTCTGGACCAAACGCCTGGAAGAGTTCAAAGTAAAACAACACCCGGTGAATGAGCGGTTTGGAGAACAGTTCATTCAACTGGAAGATCCCGATGGTTTGCTGTTAAACCTGGTGGTTCCAGCGTCAAATGATAACAGGAAGCCATGGACCACCGCTGCCGTAAAAGAAGAGGTAGCCATAAAAGGTTTTCACAGTACAGTATTGCTTCTAAAAAATATCAAAGCCACGGCCGATGTGCTGACAGGTATATTGGGCTACCGGTTTTTAAGCCAGGAGGACAACCATTTCCGTTTTGTGACGGATGCGATTGAAGCAGCGAATGTCATTGATTTGATGGAAGACCCGAACGGGCAGCGGGGCGTTAACGCAGGCGGAACCAATCACCACATCGCTTTCCGTGTAAAAGATGACAACATCCTTATGAACTTCCGTGAAAAGGTGGTAAGTGCAGGATTGAACATTACGGAAAAGATCGACCGGAACTATTTTTATTCGCTTTACTTTCGGGAACCCGGTGGCGTGCTATTTGAATTAGCTACCGATAACCCGGGTTTTGCTACCGATGAATCGGTAAGCGAGCTGGGAACGCATTTGATGTTGCCTCCGCAATATGAAAGGGGGCGCAAGCAAATTGAAGCCGTGTTACCCGTACTCCATCAATAATTGTTCAAACAACCTAAATACATTTTATGGATGACGTTATACTGCAACTGGATGAAAAAGGGCATGGTGGATTTTATATCAGGGAAGATGGAGAACAAATAGGGGAAATGGTGATCAGTGTTTCAGGAAGAAATCTTACTGTTTATCACACCGAAGTGTCCACGAAGGCTGAAGGCCGGGGATTTGCCAAAAAGCTCCTTAACGCCATGACGGAGTATGCACGGAAGAACGGGTTAAAGGTCATTCCGCTTTGCCCCTATGTGCATGCGCAGTTCAAGCGGCACGGGGAAGAATACGCAGATATATGGAACAGGGAAGGCGAAAAGGAAGAACAGGTATAGAAAAGAACATCAGCTATGGCGAATACAAAGATCATAGGTTCGGCAGCAGCCGAAAACAAGGGAAATACGTACACTACCAAATTAAAGGCAAACGGCCTGGAGTTGATAGCAGATGAGCCCAAAGAATATGGCGGTAATGAAAAGGGCCCTGCGCCTGCCGATTATTTATGTATGGCTTTGGCATCCTGTAAAGCCATAACCATCCGGATGTATGCACAGCGTAAACAATGGAACCTGGATGATGTAAACGTAACGGCGAAGCTTGTAAAAGGAGACCAGACGGCTTCAGGAAAGAACACCTTTTTTTGCGAAGTAAAACTAAGCGGAGATTTGAATGACGAACAGGTAAAAAGAATCCTGCAGATCTCAAAAGTTTGTCCTGTTGACCGGCTATTGACCAAACAAAATGAAGTGGTGACGGTAATTGAATAAGGGAAAAGAAAAGAGTAAGCTGTTGTATGTATCGGCGAACCCGTCATTGAACCAGTTGCAGCAAAAGGAAACATGGGAATGAATACGCAGGAAGGAGGAGCGGAAGAATGGTTTTGCCGGTTGGATTTTTAGCAAATGATCATCTTAAATTTCCTCTATGGAGAAATTAATCACAGGCGTCCATCACGTAACAGCCGTTGCCGGCAATGCACAAAAGAATATTGATTTTTACGCAGGCATATTAGGACTGCACCTGGTAAAGAAAACCGTCAACTTCGATGCACAGGACGTATACCATTTTTATTACGGAGATGAAGCAGGCAACCCGGGCACCATTCTTACTTTTTTTCCTTATGAAGGATTGATTAATGGCCGGCAGGGAAAGGGAATGCTCAACACCACAGCTTTTTCTGTAGCTACACTTTCCATGGAATATTGGCTGCAGCGTTTCAAGCGTTATGGCATTGCACATAAAACACCACAGGAAAGGTTGGGGGAAGAGGTGGTGGTTTATTTTGAAGACGAAGAGGGCCTGGGGCTGGAACTGGTTTTTAATGACAGGGACACCCGGGCCGGTTTTGCGCATGGTCCCGTTCCGCCGCAACATTCCATCAAAGGCTTTTACAATGTAGAAATTTGGGAAGAAGGATACGAACGAACGGCAGGGCTGCTGACTGAACAATTGGACCATAAGCTCATTGCGGAAAAGGGAAACCGTTTTCGCTTTGCGGCAACCGAAGCTCCCGGAAATTATATCGACATTCTTTGTTCGCCGGACAGCCTGAGAGGCCTCCCCGGCAGCGGCACCGTGCACCATATTGCCTTTGCCACGCCCAATAAGGAAACGCAGGAACAGGTAAGGCTGAAGATGGTCAGGCGCATGCTGAACCCAACCCCCGTACTGGATCGAAATTATTTTACGTCTGTTTATTTCCGTGAGCCCGGCGGTGTTTTGTTTGAAGTGGCTACCTCGGGCCCGGGCTTTGCCATAGATGAACCGGTTGACCACTTGGGAGAGGCCTTACAACTGCCGCCGCAATTTGAGCGGGAAAGAAAGCAACTGGAAAAATCTCTGGCTCCTGTAAGCATTAACCTTGATAATTACAAATGATCATGCATAAGAAAAATATTGTAGCCGCAGGTAAAGAACTCCATGCAAAGACCAAAGTCCTGGTCCTGTTGCATGGAAGGGGCGGAAATGCAGAAGACATTCTTTCGCTCACTTCTTACCTCGATGTAAAAGACTTTTCTTTTTTGGCGCCGCAGGCCACCAACAACACCTGGTATCCTTATTCCTTTATGGCGCCACCTGCACAAAACGAACCCGGGCTTTCTTCTGCCTTGCAGCTGCTGAAAGATATAGTGGATGATTTATACAGCAGAGGCATCCCTTCGGAGCATATTTATTTTACCGGCTTTTCGCAGGGAGCCTGTTTAACACTGGAATTTGTAACCCGCAATGCTGCCAGGTATGGCGGCGTGGCAGCCTTTACCGGTGGCCTGATCGGCGATAAGATTTACCGGGAAAATTATAAGGGCGATTTTCAAAATACTCCTGTCTTTATCGGCACCAGCAATCCCGATCCGCATGTGCCGGTAGAACGGGTGTATGCCACCGTCAACATTTTGAAGGAAATGAACGCTTCTGTTACCGAAAAAGTGTACAGCAACATGGGACACACCATTACACTGGATGAAATTGATACGGCCAATAAACTGGTGTTTCAAACACAAACCATAAAGCCCTGAGGAATGTTTCAGATCACAAGAGTGTACAGCGACAGCAACGGCGACAGTCATTTTGAAGATGTTACAGTTCCTTTACAGGAAGCGGGGAGCATCGGCAAGCTGTCGGACGTGCTACCCGCCGACGGGATTATTTTCCGGGAAGTAGAACCCGCCTACGACTGGAACTTTCATACAGCACCCCAAAAGCAGTACATCATTTTACTGGACGGTGAGATTGAAATAGAAACCTCGCTGGGCGATAAAAGAACATTTAAAGCAGGAGAGATCTTACTGGTAGAGGATACCACCGGCAAGGGGCATAAAACCAAAAACCTTCAGCCCGTAAAAAGAAGATCCATATTCATCACCTTGCCCTGAATGCGAAGGCAAAAGCATTCAAACAGAACATTGCTTATGGCACCTCTTTTGAGCCTCTTTAGATCTTAAGGCAATACAATTATGGCAGCAAAGATGAGAGCCGCCTGGTATGAAGCATTTGGTAATACCGATGTGATACAAACAGGGGAGCTGGATATACCCGTGCTGAAGGAAGCTGAAGTGTTGGTAAAGGTGAAAGCTGCTGCCGTCAATCCTGTGGACACCGCAGTTAGAAAAGGTGTATTAAAGGGCCTTCCGGTTGTTTTTCCTGCTATTCCTGGTTGGGATGTTACTGGTATTATCGAAGAAAGAGGATTTGCCGCCAGGCGGTTCAATACCGGCGACGAAGTGTATGCCTATGCCCGCAGGCCGGTAGTGCAATGGGGCAGTTACGCCCAGTATATAGTGATACCGGAGAGCTACCTGGCCCTTCGTCCCCAAACGCTTTCCTGGGAAGAAGCAGCCGGTATTCCCCTGGCGGGGCTTACGGCGTATCAATCCTTATTTGTTGCCGGGCATTTACATCAGGGGCAAACCGTCTTGATCCTCGGGGCTTCGGGTGGTGTAGGCACTCTGGCCATTCAGCTGGCCACAGCAAAAGTTGCTGAAGTGATCGGCGTGGCCAGTGAAAAAAATCATGCATACATGAAGGAGCTGGGTGCCACACACACTATTGATTACCACAACACAGACATCGGCGAAGCCGTAAAACAGGATTACCCCGCTGGTGTGGATCTTATTTTTGACGCCGCCGGTGGTGAAACCCTTAAGCAAAGCTTGCCGGCAGTAAAAAAGAATGGTAGCGTCGTATCCATCCTGAACCGCGGAACCGATATAGATAAAAGCATCCATTTCCATTTTGTATTTACAGATCCCAATGCAACCCACCTGGAACAGTTGCGTGAACTGGCCGATGCGGGTAAAATAAAAGTGCCCATAAGCGAGATCTATGGTCTTGATGAAGCGGCCGAAGCCATGCGGCAGATCGAAACACATCATACAAGAGGTAAGATGGTGATCCTTCCCTGGTAGGGAAGCAGCAGCATCTCTTACCTTTGCTTTGGAAACAAAAGGCAAAACGGTGGTACCATAAAGAAAAAAGCAAGGCGGCCGGTTGGTTTGCATTGGCAGAACAAATACCGTTTCATAAAATCGTTTAACCATCAATGGTATCGTGAGGTTACCACTGATCTTATCTGGAAGGTATGAAATCACAGGTTTTTCGTAAAGCAGAAAGAGGAGTCAAAAACATCGGCTGGCTGAAAAGCAATTTTTATTTCAGTTTCAGTGATTATTATCATCCATTGAAAAGCGCCTTCGGGACCCTGATGGCGTTTAACGATGATTTTGTGGAACCCGGAAAAGGCTTCGGCATTCACCCTCATGTAAACATGGAAATTATATCTGTATTACTGAAGGGAAGAATGAATCATATCGACACCCTGGGTTATAGCACCACCATCGAAGAAGGTGGTGTGCAGATCATGAGCGCCGGAACTGGTTTGAGACATGAAGAATATAATATCGGCGAAGACGAAGTGAACTTCCTGCAAATATGGATTCAGCCCAAACAGCAAAACATTGGTCCCCGTTACCAGCAGCGCAGCTTTCCCAAAGAAAAAAGAAGGAATGCGCTTACCACCATTGTATCTGGTGAAGAAGGCATGGAACATTGCTGGATCAACCAGAATGCAAAACTTTCCCTTGGGTATTTTAACACGCCGCAAGAACTAAAATACAGCTTCCCGCCTGTGAATAAATGCCTGTTTGTTTTTTTGATGGAAGGAAAGGTCCGTGTGGATGGCACGGATTTAGAACCAAGAGACGCTATCGGAGTTTGGGAAACCGGTACGGTACCCATTCATTGCGAAGCAGGTGCCCACTTTTTGATCATTGAAACACCCATCAATCAGAAATAAAACAAAAGACCTTTGGCCGGATGGCGAAAGGAAACAATAAAGAAACATGCAAAAACAATTATCCGATATCCCGGTATCAGTGCTGGACCTGGCCACTATAGTGGAAGGAGAAACACCCGCAGATGCCTTTGAAAGGAGCCTGGCTTTGGCCCGGCAGGCCGAACAGTTAGGTTATACCCGTTACTGGTTTGCCGAACACCACAATATGGAAAGCGTGGCGTCTGCCGCTACGGCTGTTTTAATAGGCTATATTGCTGGTGGTACATCCTCAATACGGGTGGGCTCCGGCGGTGTGATGCTTCCCAATCATGCGCCTCTTATCATTGCCGAACAATTTGGTACACTGGCTTCTCTTTATCCCAACCGCATTGACCTGGGCCTGGGCCGTGCACCCGGTACCGACCCGGTGACTTCCTATGCCTTAAGAAGAAGCTTAAAAGGCGACGGGGACGATTACCCCAACGATGTAGTGGAACTGATTAACTACCTGGGGCCAAGGGATGAAGCCGCCCGTGTGCGGGCCATTCCCGGCGAAGGCACAAAGGTGCCTGTCTGGCTCCTGGGCTCCAGTAACTACAGTGCCCAGCTGGCCGCCATACTGGGTCTTCCCTTTGGCTTTGCTTCCCACTTTGCCCCTACGTGGCTGGAAGAAGCACTGCAACTGTACCGCACCCAGTTCAAACCCTCGCAGTTTCTGCAACAGCCTTACTCACTGGCTTGCGTAAACGTAGTTGCGGCGGATACCGATGACCAGGCCCAATACCTGGCTACTTCTTTTCATCAAATGGCCCTGGGCATGATCCGCAACCACAGGCGGCCCCTGCCGCCGCCCCTGCCCACCATGGAAGGCGTATGGACAGAACAGGAACAGGCCGCCATCGGCCATATGATGCACTATTCTTTTATTGGCAGCCCTGCTAAAATAAAAGACCAACTGCAGGCTTTTTTAGATACTACAAAGGTGGATGAGATCATGGTCACCTCGCATATTTACGACCTGGAAGCAAAAAAGCGTTCCTATGAACTGATCGCTCCTTTTTTTAAAACAGTGCAGAGGAGTGGAGTACGGTAAGGGAGGGGGCGATGTGTCATGGCAGGTTGCACGAAAAGATGAGTGAATGAGGGTGAGGTTAAGGTTAAGAAATACAGCCTGATTCATTCCCTACTCTCCACTAACTACCAACCACTCCCAGTTACCATTCACCACTCACCGTTTTCTTCCCCGTGGATGGAGAAGCGAAACATTTTATTTTACCGCCAGTGAATTTAAAACAGGCCATTGAATTCATCGCATTTGAAAACGCAACGTCTGTGCCGCAGTTATGGCTTGACCTTGGCTGCGGCACCGGTTTATTCACAGTGGCCTTGGCCCATTACCTGTCTGTTGGATCAAAAATTACGGCAGTAGATAAAGATGGAAAAGCCCTGAAACAGCTTCCTGCCCTTATAAACGGTGTTACCATTGAAACCAGGGTGGCCGACTTCATTCAGGAAACCCTGGACGTAAAAGGAGCGGATGGTATTTTGATGGCCAATTCCCTGCATTATGTGAAGGCGAAAGAAATTTTCCTGAACCGGCTTGTTTCCCTGCTAAAAGTAAATTCGGTTTTCCTGCTTGTGGAATACGACAGGACCAGAGCGAATCAATGGGTTCCTTACCCGCTGGCCATGACTGCTGCAAAAGATCTGTTTAAAAAACTGGGCTATACGAATTTCCGGGTGTTGAATAAAAGACCATCGGCCTATGGTGGTGATATGTATGCTGTCCTCATAAGCTAAACTAAAAAGGCAAGTCAGTCTTATTTATACAAAGGTGGGAAACTCAAACGAATCCCGGAGGCCCGCAAGAGATGCATCCCCGGCCCACTGCACAAAAGCGTTGAAGGAGACAAACCGGCCAAGAATACTTTTCGCGGTTCTTGTTGAATTAATAAATTACTTTTTTGGAATTATTGCTGTTGCTTCAACCTCTATTAAAACATCCTCCCTAAATAATTTACTAACCTGAACTAATGTACTTGTGGGAGGCATTTTTATATTGATAAATCTGTTCCTAATGTCTCTGAAAGTTTGAATTTGCGAAACGTCTGTCAGAAACACGCCTAGCTTGACAACATTGTCCATTGTGCCACCCAAATCTGAAATGATGTTTTTTATATTTACGAAAACTTGTTCAGTTTGTTTTCCCAAATCGCCCTGGCCTACTAGGTTTCCTTTACTATCAAGGGGAACTTGTCCGGATAAAACGATCATTTGACAATTGCCAAGGTCAATGATTGCAGCATGAGAATATCCTTTTGGTGCAACAACGGATGCAGGGTTTCTAAATTTAACCATTGCTGAGTCTTTTTGTGAAAAAGAAGCGAATGGTAAACAAATAAACATTCCGGTAATCGCTGCTTTATAAAATTTCTCAGGTTTCATTACTACTTTTTATAAGTTAAAGATTTACCCGCATGACCGCCCAACGGTTCACGGCCTGGCGATGGGGCATTTGAAAAAACGCCAGTCCAAGCTTTTGCACAAGGCCTAATAGAATTACAAATACTGAATTCACTACTATCGGACTCTTGCCAACCGATTTAGCGGTTCATTGTGGCCTGTTGTCAGTCTGAAAGTTTATAAATAAATTCTTCTATCTCTGTCTGTCGTGCATTAGCAAACCCCTTGTCTGTTCCTGTTTTTATAAAACCACATTTCTCTAACACTCTTTGTGAACCAAAATTATCAAATGCAACCCGTGCGAAAATGGGCCTGGTATCCTCAATAGTCAGGAACTTTTTAAGTGCTGTTGTTGCAACACCTTTGCCCCAAAAATGTTTGTCAATCCAATATGTAATTTCAGCTTCACCTTCCCTAACAAATTTGGCTATGCTGCCTGCGATTTCATTATTAACTTTTATTGTCCGCATATTTATTGCCGGGTCAGTTAAAAATTTTGAATACTTTTCAATGTAGGCAGTTTTGTCGTTTGGGTCTTTAGGCGTGAAAGCGGCTAAATAACTTGCTTCTTTGTCAAGCTGAAATTGGAAAAATGCGTTTAAATCCTCTTTTTCTGTTTCAGTCAATGTGATAGTGTCGTTTGTCATTATTTTGAAATGTTGGAAAGTTTTGTTGTTGGAGAATGGTCTTACAATTCTGACTAAAGTTATCGCATGATTTGAGATGCTTTATCAGCTTTTTCAATTGAACAGCAACTTCGCCAAACCTTGCCTTCATCAAAGTGCCTTATCAAAATACAATAAAGAAAATGTTCTCAGGAATATTTCCAGGATATAAAAATTATTCTGAACGGGGTTGATCTTGCTCCGCCACTGAATTCAACTCTCCTGATTGGGGGAGATAATATTTCAACCAGAATGACCGCCGGGTTTATCAACACCCGCAAAAAGAGTAACAATAACAAGCAAAAAGTTGGCTCTTCCAACATCCTATCCGCCCCTTTTCTTTAATGCATACAATTCCCGCTTATCGGCTATAGCTACGTTGATAACAAAAAGGCCAAACTTTTTATTTTTATAAGCCCTTACCGTATCTGACTGTTTTGATTCGTTTGCACTGGAAGCCGGGAAGCAGGGTGGCAGTTGAAGGGTAGTATCTATCCAGTAAGCAGGAAGCATCTTCTCTGTCGTTCCTCTATCAGCTCTCTATAAGGTCTCTATCGCTTCTCTATAAGGTGCAGGGAATTATGAGTTTTTGACGATTTGCCGTATTTTACCCGGAGGTGTGACCATTCACCGAAAAGCAAAAATTATTGGGCATTGCCATGGCTTCAAAGAAGAAACGGTACAGCCGATCTCATTTGCCTCCTTGTCCGGACCCGGCCCGCTATGTTATGGCGGAGGACGAAGAGGGCTATTACTGGCGGCTACGCCGGGGGCCATCAAAGGAACGGTTTATAAAGGCGATTACTCTGGGTTTTGGCTGAATAAAAAATAAGTTGAGGTCGCCGTCTGCGGTGGCACTGCAGAAAACCTGATATTCCAGGCTGCCGGACTCTCTTGTACGGTGGGAAAAGCGGGGAAGCTATCCGGCCTGTGCGGACACGGCCGGGGCTGGAAGGTAAGTAGGGAGTATCCAGGGAGCAGCCAGGGAGTGGGTACGGCAAAGGACCTGTATAACTGCAGTATAACTCCGGTATAACCCAGAATAGCGCCCTTGCTTTTTTTTGAGCCTGGGGTTGTTTTTGGAAGGGTGATGCCATCCGGAACGTGGCTGGCAGACCTGCGGCTGCCTGTATTACCGGTTGCGAAGGTCATTCTTTTATAGGCTGTCGTTGCAAACGACAGCCAACGCTTGATTGTTTATAGTCGTTTACAGACAGGAACACCTGCGACAGCAGGGTGGGTTTGTTCGTCAGTTAAACCCACCCCGGGTCGTTTTAATGCAGTTAGCTTTCATTTCGCCCCTCCGGGGAGGGAAGTGTACAAAAGCATTTCCTTTCTTTTGCCATTAAAAGACTTTTATTATCATAATGCATCTCCCTTGCCGGTTCTTAAAAAATTGACAATTACCTATCACCAATTAACAATAAAAAAGAGCCGGCACAGAGCCAGCTCTTTTCATCAGGACTATTATTTATTGCCAGCCACCGCCAAGATCACGATAGATGCTGACAACGGCATTCAACTGTTGCTTCTTTGTTTCCACCAGTTCCAGTTTGGCTTCCAGCGCATCGCGTTGGGTCATCAGCACTTCAAAATAATCTACCCGTGCCGATTTGAACAAATCGTTCGACGCATCGATGGACTTTGCCAGCGCTTCCACCTGCTGCGATTTCAGGTCGTAACTCTTTCGCAAATTATCGATCCTTGAAAGCTGCGTGGCCACTTCCAGGTAAGCGTTCAAAATGCTTCGCTCATAATTGTACATGGCCTGCAGTTGCCTTGCACTGGCCATATTGAATTCGGCTTTAATGGCATTGCGGTTGATCAATGGCCCGGCAAGGTCACCCGCCAGCGAGTACAACACCGATTCGGGAAATTTTAAGAGATAGGTTGGCTTGAAGGCCTGGAACCCAAGCGCCGCCGATATTTCAAAAGAAGGATAGAATTCGGAACGGGCCACTTTCACATCCAGCCTGGCGGCTTCCAGAGCCAGTTCGGCCTGCCTGATGTCGGAGCGATTGGCCAGCAACTGCGACGGAATGCCCGATTGCACAGCCGCCGGAACCAAATGCAGGAACTCCATCTTCTCCCTTGGTATGGGTTGCGGGTAACGGGCCAGCAAAAAGTTAATGCGGTTCTCCGTTTCCGTTATTTGCTGGCGAACGTCGAACTCCATGCTTTGCGATTTCAACACTTCGGCCGCAAACTTTTGAACTCCGAGCTCCGTAGCTCTTGCGGCTTCTTTCTGCACCTTTACCACCTCCAGCGCATTTTTCTGCAACTCAATGTTCTGTTGAACAATGGCCAACTGGTTGTCCAGCGCCAGCAGTTCGTAATAAGAGTTAGCTACTTCGGCTACCAGGTTGGTGAGCACAAAGTTTTTGCCCTCCACGCTTGACAGGTAGCGGGTGATGGCCGCTTTTTTAGAGTTGCGCAGCTTCTTCCAGATGTCCACTTCCCAGCTCGCATAGGCCGAAACGATATGATCCGTTAAGGGCTCAGGCATTTCCTGTCCGGGCTTTATTTCGGTGGAAGCATCACCGGCGCCCTGGCTGGTGTAGCGGCCCACTTTTTCTACACCTATCCCTGCCCGTGCACCCACGGTGGGCAACAGGGCGGCATGTTTGGCGCGGATCTCGTTCCGTGCAATTTCAATTTCCTGCAAGGTGATCTTCATTTCCTGGTTGTTCTTCAGCGCCGTATCAACCAGGGCTGCCAGGTATTTATCAGTGAAGAAGTTGCGCCACTGCACCATGGCCATGTTCACGGTATCCTTTCCGTTGTTGAAGGATGCAGGTACCGATCTGTTTTCCGTTTGCTGCACAATGGCCGGCACTTTACAACTAACGGCCAGGCCTAGCAGCAAAACAGGAATGTATCGTTTAGCATTAAACATAGAGTTCCAATTTTTCTTTTTCGTTGTGATGATCAATTTCTTCTGTTAATGGATTTTCTTCTTCGTGCTTTACCAGTACAAACCGTTCAGAGATCTTACCAAAGAGGTAATACAAACCCGGTACGATGACAACACCGAACACGGTTCCGAACAACATTCCACCAAGAGCAGCCGTACCAATGGTGCGGTTACCGAGGGCGCCCGGTCCATGCGCAAACACCAGGGGGATCAGGCCGGCAATAAAGGCAAAGGAGGTCATGAGGATGGGACGGAAACGGATGACAGAAGCCTGTATGGCTGCTTTCAATACCGTCTCTCCTGCCCTGTGCCGTTGCACGGCAAACTCCACGATCAACACGGCATTTTTACCCAACAGACCGATCAGCATTACCAATGCCACCTGTGCATAAATGTTATTCTCCAATCCTAATACTTCCAACAGGAAGAAAGAACCAAACACACCGGCAGGCAGTGAAAGAATAACAGCCAGTGGCAGAATGAAACTTTCGTATTGCGCAGCAAGAATCAAATACACAAAGCCCAGGCAAATGAGGAAGATGTAAATGGCTTCGTTACCACGGGCTACTTCATCTGCCGAAATACCAGCCCAGTCAATACCAAAACCTCTTGGCAGCTTTTTCTCCGCCACTTCTTTAATGGCATTGATGGCAGCACCACTGCTATAACCCGATGCGGCGGCACCACTGACCTCGGAGGAATTGTACATATTGTGACGGGTGATCTCGGACAGGCCATACACTTTTTCCATTTTCATAAAAGCAGAGAAAGGAACCATTTCACCTTTGTCGTTCTTAACATACAGCTTCAGGATGTCTTCCGGCAAAGCCCTGTATTCCGGCGAGGCCTGCACCATCACCTTGTACTGGCGGCCATATTGAATAAAGCTGGTCTCGTAGTTACTTCCTATCAAGGTGGAAAGTGTGTTCATGGCGTTTTCAATGGTCACACCTTTTTGCTGCGCAATGTCGTTATCGATCTTCAGCATGTACTGCGGGTAGCTGGCACTATAAAAAGAGAACACCGAAGACAACTCAGGACGCTTATTCAGTTCACTAACAAAATCATTGCTCACAGTCTC
The DNA here is from genome assembly GCA_966095395.1 of uncultured bacterium. Lineage (GTDB taxonomy): Bacteria > Bacteroidota > Bacteroidia > Chitinophagales > Chitinophagaceae > Flavisolibacter. The sequence continues at coordinate 96,751 of CBHTSW010000011.1, forward strand.
CATCTTTTTATAACCGCTTGTTCCCGACTTATCCAGCAGGCGTAATTCAAAACCACCGGCAGCTCCATAACCGGGAACGGCAGGCGGCTGGAAGAATTCAATGGTGGCCCCGGCAATGTCTTTTGATTTTTCTTCCAGTTCGGTAATGATCTGCTGAACCGAATGTTTGCGTTCTTCCCAGCTTTTCAGGTTGATCAAACAGGTACCGGAGTTGGCGCTTGTTCCTTCGGTAAGGATTTCATAACCTGCAAGAGAAGAAACGGATTGCACGCCGTCAATGCCTTCAGCGATCTTCTGCAGTTTTTCAGCCACCTGGTTGGTTCTTTCCAGCGAAGAACCCGGCGGCGTTTGAATCACAGCATAGAACATGCCCTGGTCTTCATTGGGAATAAAACCCGAAGGAAGGCGGTTGTTCAGGAACCATATACCAACGCAGAGGGCGATCAGCAGGCCGAAGGTGATCATCTTGCGGTGCACGATCCCGCTCAATATTTTGTGATATCTACCCGTAACTCTCGTGAACCAGTTATTAAACCCATCGAGTCCTTTTTGCAAAGGCCCTTTCTTTTTGGCTTTGCCGTGTGTATTCTTCAACATCATGGCACAAAGGGCCGGCGTCAGCGTCAATGCCACCAAACCCGAAAGAACGATGGACGTAGCCATAGTGATGGAGAACTGCCGGTAGAAGATGCCCACCGGGCCAGACATGAATGCAACGGGGATAAACACAGCGGCCATTACAAGGGTAATGGCAATGATAGCCCCGCTGATCTCGTGCATGGCTTCACGGGTGGCCATCATTGGCGAAAGATGCCTGGTTTCCATCTTGGCGTGAACCGCTTCAATTACCACGATGGCATTATCCACCACGATACCAATGGCGAGTACAAGAGCAAACAATGTAATCAGGTTCAGTGTAATACCAAAGACCTGCATGAAGACAAAAGTCCCGATAAGCGATACGGGAACGGCAATGGCCGGAATTAAAGTAGAACGCCAGTCGCCGAGGAAGATGAACACCACAAGACCTACAAGGATAAAGGCTTCCAGCAATGTGTGAATCACTTTATCGATAGAAGCATCCAGGAATTTGGACACGTCATAACTGATCTCGTAGTCCATTCCTTCGGGGAAAGAATTGCCCTTGATCTCTTTCAGCTTTGCCTTTACTTCTTCAATCACCTTGCTGGCATTACTTCCGTAGGATTGCTTCAATACAATAGCCGCGGAAGATCTGCCGTTCAGCGTTGAATAGATATCGTACATAGAACTTCCAAACTCGATGTTGGCTACATCTTTCAGGCGCAATAACTCACCATCGGAACTCGACTTCACCACGATGTTCTCGTATTCTTCTTTGGTGCTGAACCTCCCGGGGTATTTTAAAACATATTCAAATGCCTGCGACCGTTTACCCGAGCTTTCACCTGTTTTACCCGGTGAAGCTTCCAGGCTTTGCTCGTCGAGGGCTTTCATTACTTCATCGGCGGAGATCTTATAGGCCAGCATGCGGTCGGGTTTGAGCCAGATGCGCATGGCATATTCACGGTTACCCAAAATATCCGCATAACCCACACCGTTCACCCGTTTCAACTCGGATAGAATATTAATATCGGCGAAGTTGAAAAGGAACTTCTGGTCCATCTTCGGGTCTTTAGTATACAGGTTGATGTACAGCAGCATGTTCGATTCTTCACGGCTGATCTTTACTCCTTCACGTACCACCAGTGGCGGCAGTTTGTTCACCACCGACGCGACGCGGTTCTGCACGTTAACGGCGGCAAGGTTAGGATCAACACCAAGGTTGAATACCACCTGTATGCTGGCCTCTCCATCATTACCGGCATCTGAGGTCATGTATTTCATTCCGGGTATCCCGTTGATGGCTCTTTCCAGCGGAATGAGAACGGCTTTGGTCATCAACTCGCCGTTGGCGCCGGGATATTCTGCCGTGACGGTTACTTTGGGTGGAGAAATGGATGGGAACTGCGTTACCGGCAGGTTGGTGATCGCCAACGTTCCCAAAAGAACAATAATGAGCGATATAACAATTGACAGGACGGGCCTGTGTATAAACTTATTAAACATGGATTAAGTCTTTAGAGGTGAACTACTATTCGGCATACAACTTCAGGCGGGTGATCACCTCTTTAGGCGCCACAAATTCAGATTCGATTTTATCACCGTCTTTTACCTTTTGCACCCCTTCCAGCAGGATGTTTTCAGCCCCTGAAAGTCCAGCGGCAATCACGTACAGATCGGGCATGGCATTGCTGATGGTAATGTTCCGGGATTTCACCTGGCCATTCTTGTCCACCACGAATACATACTTCTTATCCTGTATCTCGTAAGTGGCTTTTTGTGGAATAACAAGTGCATTGTGCAGCGGAACAGTCATCAACACCTTACCGGTTTCTCCATGTTTTAACAACTTGCCGGGGTTGGGGAATTTGGCACGAAAGGCAATGTTTCCTGTCTCGCTGTCAAATTCGCTTTCAATGGTCTCCACCGCACCTTTGTAGGGCAAGGGCTGGTTGTTGGCTAACAACAAACCTACCTGGTTGTGCAGGCTGGATTTTGTATTGGTTTGGAAGTCGAGATATTCCGGCTCCGATACATTGAAATAGGCAAACATCTGGCTGTTGTCGGAAAGGCTGGTCAGCAACTCACCTTCATCCACAAGACTACCTAGTTTTTTGGGAATACGGTCAACCGTTCCGTCAAACGGCGCCCTGATCTCGGTGAAGGATAAATGCAGTTTAGCCAGGGCTACTTCGGCTTTAGCCTGGTCCAGTCTGGCTTGCGCCATGGCTTGCTCGTTTTTAGATACGACGTTCTTATCGGCAAGCGTTTTGGCATTCTGCAATTCTATCGTTGCTGCATTGGCTTCAGCTTCGGCTTTCAGCAATTCGGCCTCGTAGATCTTTGGCATAATGCGGAACAGCAGTTGTCCGGCTTTTACAAACTGGCCTTCATCCACATAAATGTTTTGCAGGAAACCCTTTTCCTGTGTCCTGATCTCTATGTTCCGCACAGAGCGTATCTGTGAAACATATTCTTTAACAAACGAGGTATCGATCTTTAAAGGAGTGGTCACCGCGTATTTACCGGCTTCTTCCTTTACTGCTTTTTCGGACGTGCAGCTTGTCTGGCACAATACGGTGCCCAGACTCATAAGCATGACAATTCTCTTCATGGTATTAAGTGGTAATTAAAAAATGAAATGTGTTGGGATCAAATATTCTGTGGAACAGATAAGTCAGTTACCGGGTAAGTGTTGAGACCACATGCAGAAAGAAGTATTCGCTATATCTACCAAACATGTACAAACGAAAGGTAACCGTAAAACAGTAAATCAAATTCGTAAGACCCTGTGTTCAATGTATATGCAGGAAACTTGCTGTTCGCTAAAGGAAAGAGGTATGGTGCGAAAGCTTTGTTGTTTTAAGAGAATGGTGTAGGAAAGATCTAAAAAGTACTTGGCCAGCAGCTTTAGCTTTTTGGCACTGTCTTCTTCTTGGTCGTTGTCGTCGGTACTAATAAGAAGCGTTCTTTCTTCACCCAGGCCATCATCTTTGATGAAGAGGAAGTTTTGTGCTGCAAATGCCTTTTCCTCCTGCAGTTTCTTTTCCACCTGCTGAATGAGCGCATAGGAAACGGTGCTGCCATGCGGCGTGGCATGTGCAGCCTTCCCTAAGAATTGGAAACACAGTAAGAGGAAAAATGCAATAACAGGTCTCATTCGGGGTGGCAAAAATAATATTTCAATGGTAAGAGTGGCATTTCTCCTCTTAAAACTTCGCCAAAGTGAGGGCGGAAGATTGATAATTGTCAATTGGATGGTCAATGGTCAATTGTGAAGGGTGAAATCCCCAAACCCTCAATCCCAACTCCTGAAATATTAAATCTTATATCTTAAATCACTCAATAGAAGTGACAATAATTGTCAATCGTCAATATCGATCGCCTCGCTGTTAAGCTCCAACAGTACCAGTCTTTACTTCCCCTGCCCGCCTGTGGGCTTGATTCGGCAACACAGAGTACGTCTCATTAGGACATAAAATCTTTGTTTCGCCACCAACTAATTTTAAATCCTAAAGGTCCTTCTATAGCCGTAAACGTCTCGGTAAATGTTTTGTGGTAGTGAGGAAAATTCGCGCCCCCGGCTACCCAACTACGTTGATAACAAAAGACCAAACTTTGTATCTTCATAATCCCTTACCTTATCTAAGCTGTTTTGATGCGTTCACCTGGAAAAGCACTTATTCTTCAACTTAAAAAACGAAAACCATGAACGAATCAGCAACACAGCAGCCCTCCGCTACGGTAAACCCCAACAAAGCCTTATGGGAAAAAGGCGATTTTACCCTTATAGCCGAAACCATGCGTGAAAGCGGCGCAGGACTCATTGACAAACTGGGTATCAGCCCTGGTATGGAGGTACTGGACCTGGGTTGTGGCGATGGCACTACCGCCCTGCCGGCCGCACGGCTGGGTGCCAACGTACAGGGTGTGGACATAGCCCGCAACCTGGTGGCTGCCGGCAACAAACGCATACAGGAAGAAGGCCTCACCAACATCAGCATCCGCGAAGGCGATGCCACCTATCTTGAAGGGATAGAAGATGAAAGCTTTGACCTGGTGGTAAGCATCTTCGGTGCCATGTTCGCACCAAAGCCCTTTGATGTGGCAAAAGAAATGGTAAGGGTCACCCGCCGTGGCGGCCGTATCGTTATGGGCAACTGGATACCAAACGATCCAACCCTGGTAGCGCAGATACTCAAAATCAGTTCTGCCTATACGCCTCCGCCACCGGAAGGTTTTGTAAGTCCCATGTTATGGGGTGTAGAAAGCCAGGTGATCGAACGGTTTGGCAAGGCCGGCATTGGGCCTGAAAATATTTCCTTCCTGAAAGATGAGTTTACATTCAAGGCACCCTATCCACCTTCTGTGTTCGTAGAAAGGTTCAGGGATTATTATGGTCCTACCATGAACGCCTTTGAAGCCGCCGGAAAGGCAGGTAAGGCAGCGGATCTGCAACGGGAACTGGAGGAATTGTTTGTTCGTGAGAACAGGAGCGGTGATCCCAATACTACTTCTATTCCGGCTGCTTTCCTGAGAGTGACGGTGACGAAGTGAGTATTTGTCTTGAAGACTTCGTGTAATACATAAGGAGTTTAACACCTCTTCCGGGCCGGGTCTCTGCAGAGCCCGGCCTAAACTTATGGCAGGGCCTGATGCTAAGCCCACTACAGAATTAATACGTGTTATGAACGCAGCCGTGAGGTACCAGCCGTGAAACCGTAGAAGCAATCCCAAAAACCTTACCGCTGTACGCAAGGTCACCTAAACCATGCCTTTCACCTTGTTTTTGCCTGCAAATGAAAACTAAAAGGTGATACTACTCTCCTTCAGACAGAAACAATCAATGGGAAATATATGAACTGAACTACGCACCACCCAAAACAAACAGTAAAAGCCAGGAGGAGAAAGCCAAAAATCATAAAGTATATAGCACCTTAGATCAGTTAAAAACTATTAAAGGGCGGCAGTGGCGCTGGCCTGCTGCCCAGCCGGAGGCATGTGGGCAGCATGTCCTTTTTACCTTCCTTTTTGGGCAAACAAAAAGGAAGGTAAAAGAGATAAGCGCTTATTGAAGAATGCGCCACTGCAAAACACGCACCAAGGCAAGACCACTACTGCTACCCTGATAATGTCAAAAGAAACAATAAAAAACACAACGAAAAATCCACTCGCCATTCACCTTCCTGTATAACTTCGTTTGCCTAAACAAGGAGTAAATGATGAAGCTTGAGGAAAACCTTTTGAAAAAATATGCGCAGGTAATGGTACACTATGCCCTGAACGACGGCAGGGGAATCAATAAAGGAGACACGGTTTTCCTGGTGGGGCAGGAGTGCACCAAAGACCTTTTTATGGCCATTGCCAAAGAGGTCTATGCGGCGGGGGGTAACCTGATCACGAACTATCAACCGGATAATGTACGGGATAAAAGCCTTGCACGTTTCCTGCTGCAAAACGGATCGGATGAACAAATCGCCTTTTTTGCAACACCGTACTGGAAGGGGATCGTAGAGGCTACCGATCATATCCTCTTTATTATTTCAGAGCCGGACATTCATTACCTGGAAGATATTCCTTCTCAGAAGATCAGCCTGATGAACAGTGCAAGAGCGCCGTACATGAAGATGCGGGAAGCCAAAGAGCAGGCAGGAAAGTTATCGTGGTCGCTTTGCCTGTACGGCACGGAGTCCATGGCAGCAGAAGCGGGACTTTCCTTAGAAGAGTACTGGGAGCAGATTATTGATGCCTGTTACCTGCGGGAAGATGATCCGGTGACTAAATGGAAAACGGTACAAAAAGAGATCGAAGAAATAAAAGACAAACTGGATGCCCTGCAGATTGAAGCCCTGCACATTAAGGGTGATGATGCGGACCTGCAGGTGCAAATTGGTGAGCACCGCAAATGGTTAAGTGGGGGCGGGAAAAACATTCCCAGCTTTGAGATCTTTACCTCTCCCGACTGGAGGGGTACCCGTGGTTTCATCCGGTTCAACCAGCCCTTGTATTATTCGGGCAAGCGTATTTCCGGTGTGTCACTCACCTTTGAAAACGGGGTGGTCGTTGCTTCATCGGCTACAGAAAATGAAGACGCCCTGAAAGAGATGATAGCGCAGGAGAATGCCGATAAAGTGGGAGAATTTTCACTCACTGATAAGCGCCATTCGCGGATCACGAAATTCATGGCCACCACCTTGTTTGATGAAAACAGGGGCGGTGCATTTGGCAACACCCATATTGCTTTAGGCAATGCCTATAAGGATACATTTACCGGAGATATGGCCACCGTAACAGAGGAACAATGGGCGCAGATGGGTTACAATAGCTGCCCCAAAGTGCACACGGATATCGTCAGCACCAGCGACAGAACCGTTACAGCCACCTTACGCAACGGCACAAAAAGAGTGATTTATACTGATGGGCAATTTGTGCTGGATTAGTTTGAAAGCATAAATCCGCTATTCCTTTCTCTTCTTTCTTTCTTCAATCTCTGCCCTCAGCAGGCCATTGATATCAGCCCTTGCTTTTTTTAAAACAAAGATCCGGGTGCCGTATTCCCTTGCATAGGGATTGGTCACCCGGTCAAACAGGGTAACGGTTTGGAACAGCTGTTTTTCTTTTTGCCTTGTGGAATCTTCATCCGGCAGTCCCTTTACCAGGATCACGTTTTCAATTTTCTGGTCCAGCGGTATCCAGTTAATATAATCGGCGTTCATGGAAACCGCCTGTCGGGTTTTGCCGGCAGAATAATGATTGATGGCGCCGGCCTGCCCGTAATTATCGCAAAGCAGCAGCGTATACCCGCTGCCAGTCAGGGTGGCTGCGGCGCGGTCAACCTTGGCCGCCATCTCTCTCCACCCCAGCATGTCGGCAAAGTCCTGCGGCAGGGGGTGCTCCTTGCCGTCTTCCCATCGCAGCAGGCCCAGGGCCGAAAAACGTTTGGCGTTCCTTTGTATCGCTGCCGGCCCATCTACCGGGAAGACCACTTTGATAAGGGGAAGGAATAAGAGAACGGGCAGCGCCAAGGCAACGGGCCGCAGGTAGCGCTTCCAGCCCCCGCTTAAAAGACGTTCCATATAAACAGCACCAAAGGCCAGCAGGATGGGGTACAGGCCAATGGCATAATAGCCCTTGGCCTTGAAGTACACAAAAATGGACAAGGTGAAAACGAAGGCATACAAAAGAACGCGATACTTTTTGAAGGGCGGATAGGTGAAAAAAGAAAGAAGCGCCGCCAAGAGTACGAAAAAAGAACCAATAAAAAAGAGCAACTGCTCTTTCAGGAAACCCGCACGGGATACATTTACCAGTTGCGTTCTTGCCAGTTCGTCAAGGTGATGAAAAACAGGAAAGCCGTTGTTGTATTGCCATAGTAAATTGGGCAGCATGATGAGCGCCGCGATACTGAGGGCTATATAAAAATCCCGCTGCCCTAAAAGCCTGTGTTGGGGCGTCAGCAGCAGCGCCGGTAATAAACCGGCGGCAAGGAAAGCGATATTGTATTTGTTCAGGAAACCCAGCCCAAAGCTGATGCCGGCGATCCACAACCATTTGTGATGGCCGGTATCAATGTACCGGGTGAGGGTGAAATACAGCAGTGTCCATAGTAGTATGTCCAGTGAATTGGGCTGGTATAAAATATTGATGCGCATGAGGACAGAAAAGAGAACAGCCAGGGCGCCTAGCACTAAGGCAAACCAGCCGCCCTTTAATGTTTCGATGGTTTTCCAAACCACTACTATGGTCAGGGCGCCAAAAAGGGCAGGAAAGAATTTGATCCAAAAAACAGAGTTACCCAGCAACCGAATAAGGTAAGAATTCCATGAGGTTACCGGCGGTACGGAAAGATAGCCCCAGGCAAGGTGCCTGCCCTGGTCAAGGTGTAAATATTCATCCCGGTGCAGGTCATACACAGGATTGATCAACGCATACTGCAGGATGAATTTAGCGATGATCAGGGCCAGCAGGACGATCGTTTTCTTTCTCATAGTTGCAGGGTTGAATCCTCAAAGTGGCCATGCTTCTTTCTCCCGAGAAAGAAGCCTGCATGAGGCTTTGCTATTCTCCACAAGGTTAACAATTCCATCCAGATTAAAAAGGGAATCTCATTTAGTAGGGTAAACGGTGCTACCAAACGGTTATCAGGATGGCGGATGAAAGATGACAGAGGTAGTTGATAGATGATAGTAGAAAAGGAACCTCTGTCTTACGTCTCACGTTTCACGATGATTTTCGATGAGCCCATGGGTCCTTCACTGCTTTTGATGGCTATTGTGATCTTCTCCATTTTTAAGGCAAAAAGCATCACCCAATTAAAACCAGTTGACGCACCTTATGCTGAAACGGGAGGATCATACCGGCACGGGCTTTAAAAGATGACAACAGGTTTGCGTTGTTGCGGGTAAAGAATGGTGGAAGAAATGTCAAACACTTCTTTGATCACTTCCGTGGTCACGTCTGGTAGTGTATCGATGTCGTACAATAGGCGTCCTTCTTTCATGAACAAGATCCTGTCGGCAAAGGAAATGGCCAGGTTAATGTCGTGCAGAATGGCAATGACAGTGGTATGCCGCTTGCATAAATTTTTAGCTGCCTGCAACAGTTGATGCTGGTATTTTATATCAAGATGCGATACCGGTTCATCCAAAAAAAGCACTTTTTTATCTCCTTGCTCCGCTTCCCATATCTGCGCCAGCACCCTGCTCATTTGCACTTTTTGTGCTTCTCCTCCCGACAAAGTAGTATAATCTCTATCCGCCATTTCATGTACGTTCATTAATCGCATGGCCTCGCGGCAAATACTCATGTCCTTTGCGGAGGCCTGTGCAGAGAAAAAAGGATAGCGTCCCATTAAAACAATATCATTTACCGTAACAGGGAAACTGATATGATAGTGTTGTGAAAGGACGGCTCTTTGCGTGGCCAGTTCCCTTTTCGAATAGGTATCGAGGTTTTTTTCATTCAGGAAAATCGTTCCTTCCGAAGGTTTAAGATCGCCTGCCAGCAACTTCAATAAGGTTGATTTACCCGCTCCGTTCGCTCCCATGATGACATGGAAACGACCCTGCTCAAATAGCAGGCTTGTTTCCTGCAACAAAAATTTTTGCCCCACCCGGAAGCTTATGTTTTTGGCTCTAAGCATAAAATCCTCCTTTTTGCTGGGATGTTTTCACCCTTGACAACAACCATAAGAAAACGGGCGCACCAATAAAAGCCGTAACAATACCGATGGGCATTTCAGCCGGGGCGATGACAACACGGCAAATCATATCCGTAACGATTAGAACGATGGCGCCCAACAATGCTGAACCAATTATGAGATACCGGTTGTCGGAACCTTTCAGCAGTCGTAATAAATGAGGAACGATTAACCCCACAAACGCAATAATGCCCACCAATGAGGTAGCAACAGAAACTAACAGGGTATTTATAAGGATCACAGAAATTTTCATGCGTTCCGTGTTTACACCCAGGTAACCTGCTTCTGCATCACCAAGCTGCAAAGCATTCAGCGGTTTTGCAAAGCGCAACGCCATGATAAAACCAGTGAGAGATGAACAACCAACGATCAGTACGGCCTTCCAGCTGGCGCCTGACAGGGAACCAAGGTTCCAGAAAGTAATAGACCTCGCCTGTGGGTCGCGGGCTATATAGGCAAGAAAGCCGGTGGCTCCATTCGCTAGGGCATTCACCGCGATACCGGCAAGGATCATGATCGAAATATTTACACGATTCAGCGAAGCGGAAAAATAATACACCAGCATCGTTGCTGCCAGCCCGCCCATGAAGGCACAAAAAGGCATCAGCAGGTCACCAAAGAATGCCAGCTCGCTAAAGAAGGCATTTTGCCCTAAAACGATCAGCAAGGCGGCGCCCAGGGCAGAGCCTGCCGAAGTCCCGATCAGTCCTGGTTCTACTATGGGATTGCGAAACAGGGATTGCATCATGGCGCCGGAAACAGACAAGGAGGCGCCCACCAATACACATAACACCGTTCGGGGTAAGCGTATCTGTAAAAATAATCCTTCATGAACGGGATTAACGGTTACATGGCTTCCGGCTTTGTGGCGGATGATATCAATGATCTCTCCGAAGGATAAATGCACCGCTCCTGTTCCTGCGGATAAAATAATGCAGAGCACAAGCACAGCACTTAGAAAAATATAGATGGTGCTGTAGTCGATTCTTTTTAGAAGGCTCATTTACTTATTTGTGGATCAATTCTGCGAGCATAACAATATTCTTTCCTGACCTGGGTCCGAAATACACGAGGTCATGTTCTTCAATGCGGTAGATCTTTCCATTCTTGGCCGCCGGCGTCAGGGCAATTCCCGGGAGCTCCATGAATTTTTCCACGCTGCCGCCTAAGCGGTCAAATCCAAAATCAGTAACAAGGATCACATCGGGTTGCGACCGGGTAATGACTTCCGCACTGAGGTCTCTGAAAGCGGACGTATCAGCGGCGTTGATGCCGCCGGCAAGACCCAGCATGGAATTGGCTGTTCCTCTCGTACCCATTACAAAATACTGGTTGCGTTGCTGTCCGAAATGAATGATCATCACTTTGGGTTGGGCCGCATATTTTTTTACGATCGAATCGGCTTTCGCAAGATCAGCATCCATGTTTTTAATGAGGCGCCCAGCAATACTATCCACACCATAATCATGAGCCACCATTTTCAAAACGATCTTTGCACTATCCAGTGTGTTGCCTGCAGGATATTTTCTTACGGGAATGCCTACCTGTTCCAGTTGCGGCATTACACTTGGTGGCGCTACATCGCCCTGGTGAATGACCACCGTAGGCTCCAGGGAAATAATTCCTTCAGCGCTTAAATGACGGTGATAACCCACTGTTGCAAGATTTTTTGTTTCAGCAGGGTAGGTACTGGTCAGATCAATACCAACAATTTTATCTCCCTGGTTCAGGGCAAACAAAAATTCGGTCATTTGCTTTGATACACAAACGATCCGGTCCTGGCCACCTCCTTTTTTCTTATTGCCAAACCGGCCACAGGAAAAAAGTAAAAATGAAATAGCAATGAGGGGAATGGTTCTTTTCATTATGATGGTTTTGGTCAACGTATTCACTTGTCAAATTTGTTCAATTAAAAATTATACTTCAGGTTGATACCTCCAAAATAATTTGCTTTGTAAGGTGCGGGCAGATAAGCATCGGGCAATTGGTTGACGAACACCATGTAAGGATATTGGGTGCCCGTAATGTTGTTCACGCCAGCGTGGGCCTCCAGGTCAAAATGGTCAGACAGGCTTCTTTGAATGCCCAGTTTTGCATTCAGCAAATGGTAACCTGATGTTCTGTTCAAATTGTCGGAAGTGATAGGCATGCCATCTTTATACGAATAGATCACATTTGCATAAATGCCCGCAGCTGCCATAACATCAAGCCCAAGATTTGCCACGAACGGCGCCACCCCGGCAACAGGATTGCCGCTGTAATCAATGGTGGTATCGGAACTGGGAGGAGATTTTAATTTTTGGATCCTGTAATTTTCATATGTGAATTTTGAATAGGTAAGATTACCAAAAGGACGAATAGCCCTGAACACGCCGTTGCCTGAACGGTAGGCGGCGTACTTCAGCAAAAATTCAATGCCTGTGTCGTTGTGCTTGCCTCCGTTGGCAACATAGGTGTAGGCCGTTCCTACTTCAGGCGGATTCAAAGGGACAGCAACGGCTGTCATTTTATCGGCGAACACAGCCTGGAAAAGGGACAGCTCGTAAACAAGCTTGTCGCCCGGTAACGCCCCTTTCGTCCCGATCTCAAATTGATGGCCTCTTTCTGGTTTCAATGTTGAATCGACAAATCCTATGGTAGGGGAAACAGGAACAAAGAAGTAAGAACTTACCGGCGCTTTATATCCTTTGCTGTAAGAAGCATAAACACAAAGTCCTCCGCTGAATACTTTGTTGATAGCAACATGGGGCGACACCATGTTCTTATAATCTTTCGTGTAATGCTGCGGCCTTGTGATATTTGGCCTGACAAAGCGGTCAGACAAATCAATGCTCATCGTGCTGAACCCGATGCCGGCTGTAATACTCAATTTATACGGTAACGATACCGTCCATTCACTGAAAACTGAAGTAGTGGTACTGATGTAGTATTGGTTGCTTCTCACCGTATCGATCCTGTAGTAACCGGTTGGGTTGGCAGGATCTGCTTTCATGTTGTATCCGATTACCTGCGCATTTTGGCGTTGTGCTTCAATACCCGTTATACCGCTCAGGGTCATGTTCTCTCCCACTTGGAACCTTGTATCAAAAGTAGAACGTAAGCCATAATTGATCGGATCCTTGTCCGTCCAGCCGGCCGCCGAACTGGCATTATTGCTGATGCCACTGCCATATACACTGGTTGTATTAGAGATATGGTTGTTGAAATTATAGGTATGGCCCACGCCCATCCTGAATCCTATAATATTGGAATGTGCATTCCTTTGAATATAGGCAGGATTGCCGGAGTAATCTTTGTTGGCGTATTGCGTTAGTGTTAACTCACCACCTCTTTCATCGTAACTGTCACTATAGCCCGCATATACATTGATAGCCTGCTTATCATTGGGCTGAAATTCGCCGGCAATATTTACAAACTTTTTGGTTGACGCTGTATGAGCCATAAATCCATCTGAATGTTGATAGCCATAATTCAGCAACAGTGAAGAATGTTCCGTACCCATTTGAAAATGTGTGGTGAAACGTTTCAATCCATAACTGCCTGTCATCACATCCTGCCCGATGGACGTCTTACCTTTTTCAGGTTTTATTGTTTTAAGATTCACCACACCTGCAATGGCCAGGCCATACAAACTGCCTGATGGGCCTTTTACCACTTCCACATTGCCTACTGAGCCAAAATCAATATCATCCATCAGTGTGATGCCTTCTGCATCGGTAATAGGAATGCCATTGAGGTAAACTTTATAACCCTGGCCGTCAAAATTGCTGCTCACTCCATTGGTTCCTCTCACCCCGTTTCCATATCCCCTGATATTGAACTGTTGCCCTGCAGAAACAGTTCTTCTGTTCATGGTAACCCCCGGCACATTGGAATTGATGGCATCGTCTAAAAACAGTCCCGTTCCTCTTTTCAATTCCGTTGTATTCAGCTTTGTAATGGAAACAGGCTGATACAGGATGGATTTGTTCTGGCTGGAGGTGGCTGTGATCTCCACATTATGTAAACGATCTCCTGATGGTATGAGCCCGATACTGAGCTCGTCATGGCAATTTTTTATAGTATGTTGAACCGTTTGGTAACCAATAAATGAAACCGTGATCTTCGCTGCGTTGTTACAATCAATGGAAAACAGGCCGTCTTTATCAGTTGTCGTTACGCTTTTGCCGGAGACAGAGATGGTGGCGCCGGGTAAGGGATCATGGCTGTCTGCATCCACCACTCTTCCTTTTGCAGTGGTCTGAGCATGCATAACCAATGAGCCGCCAAGCAAGGCGGCGACACATAAAATTCGCTTCATGAAAATTGAATTAGTGAAAAAAGTTGTTTACGTAGACATAAGAAAATCAGCCAATTTTCGGTGGGGGTGTATGAATAACATGGGGCTGAAACAATAGGGCTGTACTAAAATTTAAAAATGAATTGGTAAGAACCTTTTGGGGCGCCTGCGGAGCGCAAAATGAAGAAAAAATAAAACTGAGGCTGCGTAGTTTTAGCAAGGACATTTTGCCCCGGCCCTGGTTTTTCTCTACCTTTTTTTGATATTCCGCAAGAAGGTGATCTTCTTTTTTATCAGGAATACAAAGGATACGTAGATTGCCCCCATCCATTTCTTTTTCTACTACATCAAAGAGCCCTCCGTTATAGCGAAACTCCTGCTCTCCTTCCCATCTCAATTCCTTAAAATTTTCCCTGGCGAAAACAAGGTGGATAACATCTTTGGTACTTTTCAAATAGCTTATGTTCTTTTTCATTTCTGTTTTCAGCTGGCGCAGCTGCCAGTAAAAAGAAAAATACTGTCCAAAGAGAGCCAGGAAAAAACAAAGAAATAGTATGGCAGCTGTTATTTTTCTCACGGTTCGGTAATGAACCCTGCTAAGTTAAAGGAAGAAGCTAAACCTGTACGTTTTGTTTTGTTCTTGTTTTTTACACAGAGCGGGACCGCTGGAACAAGTAAGGTGTCAGCCTTATTTGTTCGCGAATGAATAACTATTTACTACAAGTGGTTTCATAACTGGGGTTTTTATAGCGAGTGGTGCGTAGTCAGTGGTGAGCGCTGCCGCCGCCAAGAAAACGATCGTAAGACGTGAGACGGCAGAGGTGAGACAGAAGCAACCTCTTTCTCTTCTATCAACTATCATCTATCATCGATCATCCATGAACTATCAGCTATGGTCCTGGTAGCCGTCTGGTATAAGAGGGCTTTTTCCCTCACCACTCACCCCTCACAAAAGCATTTGTTCGATGGCTTCTACCTGTTTCATTATCCCTTTTAAAACGGCGGCTTCGTTCCGGCAGCCATATCAATAAGCTCTTTTTTCCGTTCCCGGTACAGCAGGCTGTTTATAGGCTTTTGTTTTTAAGAGGTTTTTTATCTCTGTAATGCCTTTCATCAGCTGGGGGTCGGTACCTTTTGCCATAGCGCCAAGGTCCTCGGGCACGGCAATGTCTGGGTCTACACCATGGCCTTCGCGGAACCAGGTGCCGTCGGGGTTGTACATACGGAAGGTAGGTACGGTAACCCCGCCACCATCAATTAAGGGAGGCACGCCGCTAATGCCGATCAACCCGCCCCAGGTCCTCGCTCCAATCAGGGGGCCCAGGTTCTTTTTCCGGAAATAATCGGGAAAGGCATCACCGCCTGAACCGCTCCACCCGTTGATGAGCATCACCTTCGGGCCAAAATGCGCAAAGGGTGGCCAGGGCCAGCTTTCACCGTCACGTATAGCCCAGAAGGCCAGCGGACTGCGGTCCAGCATTTCAATAAAGCGGTCGGGAATCTGCCCGCCGTCGTTAAAGCGTTCGTCAATAATGAGGGCTTTCTTATTCCACTGGGCGTTGAACTGGCGCACCAGCTCATTCTGTCCCTCAATGCCCGTGCTGGGCACATAAATATAGCCCGCTTCACCGTTCGTTTCCTCGTCCACCTTTTTGCGCATGTCTTCTATCCAGGCAAGGTTGCGCAGGCGGTATTCATCGGGAAGCGCTTTTACGATAGCAGTTTTGGCGCCGGTTAAAGTGGGCGAACTGTTATAGCTGATCTCGATGGTTTTGCCCGCCAGTCCCTGGAAGGCCATATAAGGATCGGTGGCCGTGGTTACTGGTATGCCATTCACAGCCAGGATATAATCTCCTTTCTTGATAGTGACGCCTGACATATCAAAGGGGGAACGGACTTCGGCATCCCAGGCAGCACCCCGCAATATTTTTTTAACCCGGTAATGTTCGCCATCGACCTGCCAGTCAACACCAAGATAGCCGACAGTCTGCGTTTTTGGCTTTTCCACATCGCCGCCCCCGTGATATGTATGCGAAGCATTGAGTTCGCCGATCATTTCTCCAATAACAAAATCAGCTTCTTCACGGGTAAGGGCCCCGTCCAGCATGTTAAGATAACGGTCGCGGACACCCGCCCAGTTTACCCCGTGCATACTGGAATCGTAGAAATAGTCGCGTTCCAAGCGCCAGGCATCCATAAAGATCTGCTTCCATTCTTCCGCCGGGTTCACCAGCATCTGCATGTCGGCAGTGGCAAGGGGCTTTTCAAACTTTTGTCCCTCCTCCGGTTTGATAACGGCATAGCTGTTGGGCCGGGCCACCAGCATTTTTTGTTTGTTATAGGCCAGCACATAGAAGTTCGCATCCTCCAGCACGGTCTTTTCTTCCCGCTTGTCAATGTCGTAGTATTTAATGCTGTTTTTTGCACCCGTGGTGCCGGTATTGGGATAGCGCATGTAAAAGATCTTGCCCTTACCTGCATCAAGATTGCCGTAGTTGCCTGCCGGCACCGGCAGCAGCACCATGCGTTGTTCCATACCATCAAAATCAATGTCCACCGATTTGGTGCCGGGTTTTTTGGACAGGGCGGCCGAATCTTTCTTTTCTTTTTTGACCAGTTTCGGCTCGGGTTTTACCTCGCCTTCGGTAATAGCCACGGAATCGTTCCTGGGCGCCAGTAAGGAGGGGGTGGTTTTTTTAAGAGCAATGGCCGCTAGCCCTCTAGAGTTGGCGTAGATGAACGTATTATCTACATCGCTGTAGATGGGGCTGAAGTTTTGGCCGGTGAACAGATACAGGTACTTTCCTTCGGGATCGAAAACAGGTTCCCTGCAATCGTAAAACCCATTGGTGACCTGGGTGGTTTTTTTAGTGGTATGGTCGTAGATAAAAACAGCGTTGTGGTAGTTCTCCAGGTCGCGGTGATAGGCCAGCCAGCGGCTATCGGGCGACCAATTGCTGGTGAAGCCCTGGAGGTTGCCGTGGGTCCACCGGAGGGCATGATCGACCTGGGTGGTGACGCCGGTAGAAAGATCATAGACCTGTATGCGCATGGCCTTGTCTATAAAAGAAAGCTTTTTACTGTCCGGAGACCAAGCCACATCGTAGCGATAGCCGGCGCCATAATTCGTCAGTTTTTTTGCGGGGCCTTCTTTATCGGCCGGCATCAGGTATAGTTCGTATTCGCCGGAAGCATCACTCCAGTAGGCAATGTTTTTCCCATCAGGCGACCACATGGGATAACGTTCAGCTACACCCGAAGTGCGGGTGAGGTCTTTTACAAAACCATTTTCTGCCGGTACGGAGAAAATATCACCCCTGGCCTGGAACAGGACACGGTTGCCATCGGGACTCAGGCTCATAAACTGAACAAGGCTCTCCGCCTGTTCGATCTTTGGTTTGAGCATGGCACGGTCGGTAACCAAATTCACCTTAACCTCTTTTTGTTTCTGCGAAGGAATATTATAGAGATAAAGTTTGCCGCCGGCTTCGAACACAATATCGTCAGGCCCCAGGGAAGGATAGTGCACATCGTAATCAGCGAATTTGGTAACCTGCTCGAATTTTTTTGTCGTCAGCTCGTAGCGCCACAGGTTCATGCGCAATTCCGGTCCGCGATCGGAAAGAAAATAGATAGTGTTGCCGCTCCACATCGGAAATTCACTGCCGGCATCATCGGAAGCCGAAAGATTCTCATCCGTCAGCGTTTGCAGGTTGAAGATATGAATATCGGCTTTCCAGCCACCACGGTAACGCTTCCAGTTGCGGCCCACCTGGGTGCGAAAAACAAGGGCCAGCTGTTTTCCATCAGGGGCATAGGAGCCGTATTCGGCATAGGCCAGCGGCAGTTTTTCCGGCGCCCCGCCGGAGGCAGCTACAGTATAAAACTGGTTGAACCGCGCCTTGCCGCTTTCCCTTGAAGAGGCAAAGAGAACTCTTTTACCATCGGTTGTCCAGTCAACCACCCGGTCGGGATAACCATGCGAGGTGAGGCGGACGGGCACACCACCTGTTGTCGGAAGAACATAGACATCGCTGTTGCCGTCGTAATTGCCGGTAAAGGCAATGCTCTTTCCATCAGGAGAAAATTTAGGGAAGATCTCTACCCCCGCCGGTGAGCTGAGCTTGACCGCCGTACCGCCGTCCTTGGGCATAACCCACAGGTCGTTGGCATAAGTAAAAACGATCTGGTCTTTGGATACATCGGGGAAGCGGAATAAACCCGCGTCTATTTGTGCAAAGCAGGAAACAGCTGCGATCATGCAGGCAGGCAGGAAAACCAACTTTCTCATACTGGTGATCATTTTTTGGATAGGTTAACTTACAAAAAATTATGGTTACGATAAAAAGGAAAATGGTGAATGGCAGGGAGGGCAAGTAAAAATGAAAAGGTCCGGGTCACAACGTCCACCCGCTATCAAAGAAATAGACGGTAAGTAAAAGGTGGTTCGAAACTCTCCTTTAGGGGGTTAGGGGACTTACCATCTCGCCACCACTTTAAAATTCACCAGCCGTGGCGTTAACCGGTTGGGCATGGTAAATACATTGTTTTGAAAATCCTTGATCAGCAGGTAGGAAATGGTGTTGGGCCGGTCAATTAAATTAAACACTTCCAGGCTGGCCCAGATATTGTCGAAGCTGCGGAAGGGGGAACGGCTGCGGCGGCTGCTTTTTTCCGTGTCCAGCAGCAGGGCGCTGAAACCGATATCCATCCGGATGTACGGTTCAATGCGTAAGGCATTGCGGTACCGTATGCTGCCCGGTAGGTTGTAGGGCAGGTTGGTACCGTACAGGGTGTTGATGTACACTTTGAAGTTTTTATTCGTGGCCAGGTAATCCTGGAAGAACATGCCAAAGGTCAGCAGGCGGTCTGTGGGCCGGCGTAGCCAGCCGCCTTCTGTTGTGGTGCTGTCAACAGGTTTGTTATCGCCGTCCAGCGTGTAGATTTTATAAAAATCATTATCCAGGTTTTCCCTTGCCCGCATCAATGCTATGCTAAGCCAACTCTCGGCGTCTTTTACCAGCTCGCCAAACAGCCGCATTTCAATGCCAGTGGCATAAGCCTTGCCGCCGTTCTCTCCAAAATAACGGATACGGACATTGTCAATATCATAAGGTACCAGGTCGGTCAGGTATTTGAAATAAGCTTCTGTGGTTAAACGCAGCGGTCTGTTAAAGCCAACGAAATTATAATCGGCGCCAACCACGTACTGGCTGCTGCGTTGCGCCTTCACTGCGGTGTTCACGGTTCCGTCGTACCGTCTTAGTTCGCGGTAAAAAGGTGGCTGTTGATACAAACCCGCAGCCGCACGGAAGATTACGTCTTTCTTCCAGGCCGGTTTCCAGGACAGGCCAAAGCGGGGAGAAATCAATAACTGGCTGTTCAGGTCATTGTACTGGAAACGAACGCCACCATTGAGCGTATAGACAGCTTCTTTTTTTGTAAGCACAATATTATCCTGCACATAACCGCTAAACTTATTGATGTCAAGATCGGAAGAAGATTTCACGACCCTGTTCAATTGCAAGACAGCCGGGTCGTAGGGCAGGGAATAGCCTGCCGAATCCTGGTATTCCCATTCATTGAGCTTGTCCGCAATTTTTGTTTTGTCATAGCCAAGTCCCCATTGAATAGAATGCGTGTTCCACTCATAGCTTCCCTTATGAGAGAAATTATAATCAACAATATTCAACCGGTTGCGGGCAAAGGTTTGGTTGATGCCTGCACCCAGAGGATTTACAATTAAACCGTAGGAGGCGCTGGCCTTATCAAAATCCCTGTCGCCAAACAAATAGGCGCCGGCTATGTCAATGTTTTCCTGCTCGTCGTTTTCAAAACGGGAAGCAAGCCATTTTAGTTTTAATTTTTTGCTTGCCTGATACGTTGTGGATACGCCGAACATGGCGGTACTGTACTGGTCTTTTTCCCTGCCTTCAAAAAAAATATCCACGCCAAGGTTGGCCGTAAAAAAAGGAGAAAAGACGCTGGAGGTTAACTGACTGAACTCGGGTATGAGGGAAAATTTGGTTTGCGAAATGTTGCCCAATAGTTCGGTGCTCCATTTATCAGACAGCTGGTAATTGACCAGGGCCTGCAGGTCGGAAGAAGAAGGCGTGTAGCTGCCCCGCGTTTCCTGTCGGCTCAATAAATTCCGGTTGCTGCGGTTGCGAACACCGATCAGATAAGACAATTTGTTTTTAGCACCAACGCCTTCTACGTGAAAGCCCTGTTCCAGCAGGCTGATATAGGCCGAGCCGCCAAACGACCGTGGTTTGTTGTATTGAATATCGAGTACAGAACTCATCTTGTCGCCGTACTTTGCCTGGAAGCCGCCATTGTAAAAGCTGATGTTGCGCACCATTTCGGGATGGATAAAACTCAGGCCCTCCTGCTGGCCGTTGCGCACCAGGTAGGGACGGAAGATCTCAAAGTCGTTCACATAGATCAGGTTTTCATCGTAGGAGCCGCCGCGGACATTGTATTGGGACGTCAGTTCATTGTTCGATCCCACAAACACCTTAAGCATGCTTTCCACGCCCATGACAGGGGAGGGCAGATTGATAATGGATTTTGGATTGGGCCTGATCAAACCCACTTCTGTCCGCTCCCGCTGGTCCTTTACAATCACTTCGTCCAGCACATTGCTTCCTTGTTCGAGGCGGATGGTGATCTGTTCCTGTTCTCCTTCACTCAATAAAAAGTTTTGCTGTACCGGTTTATAACCGCTGTATGAGAAATGAAGGGCAAAGGCTTTGTCTGCAGGCACTTTTATGGAGAAGGTGCCGGAATCGGAAGTGCTGCTGCCTTTTTGCTGTCCGAGAATGGTTACCGAAACATTGGCCAGGGGATTTTCTGATTCATCAAGCACCCTGCCGGAAACCGTGGCTGGTTTTTTTTGAGCAAAGCAAAAAGAGGAGAGCAAAACGGTTATAAAAAGGATTGGATAGCAGCGGTTCACAAAGCAGATTTGGAATAAAAATAATAGATAAAGAAGTAAACTTCTATTTATTTCCGGATTCTTCCTATTCGAAGGGCCACAGGGAAATGGAATTTCTTTTGTTCCGTATCATCCCAGATCCTGTCAAGATCATTATCTATAAGAAGCAGGGGAGAGGAACCCTTTTTTTTGATGTAGGCCAGCACCCCCGACCATGATGATAAGTACCCTTTGAATTGTTCTTTGGTATAACGTAATTGAATAGAAAATTCTTTCGATGGCAAGGGGGCAAAGGCAAAGTCCACTGTTTTGTAACCTTCCTCTACATACTTCCGGGCGGCATCCCAGTAAGGAAGGGTGATATCCCAATAAAAATGATGGATGATCCTGTTTAGGGCTTCATCTTCACATTGAAATAAATTATAGGTCCAGGCAGCTACTACTGCATTTGGTTTGCCTGTTCGTGTGGCTTCTTTGTAAAATTCTTTCGGTTTGAGCCAGTGATAGGCCTGTGCCACCGTGATCAGGTCAAAGGTGTCATCAGGGAATGGGGTGTGTTCTGCCGGTGCAACGAGGTATTGAATGTTCGGTTTTTGTACGGCTTTTTCCAATTGCGCAGCGCTGATATCGGAGGCTTCTACTTTTTCAAAATAATTGGCCAGCACGCCGGCTGCCTGCCCGTTGCCCGTAGCGCAGTCCCAGGCATGGTTTCTTTTTTCTACAAAGCTTAGGATATAGTGGTATAACGCCTCCGGGTAGGTGGGACGGTATTTTGCGTAGAGGTCTGAACGATCTGAAAAAAGGTCTTTGGGCATGAGGCAAAATTACCGCATCCCGGCCTTTAGCTAAAGAAGAAGGAACCCGGATATAAAGCAGTTTGCCGGGCATACTGAAAACTTCACCAATCATTAAGTGGTGGGCAAAAGTGTTTTAATAATGACGGAACGTGCCACGCACGTTGCAGCATTGATCTCATCTTTTTTAAGTTAGAGAGAAGCGCAGGAGTTGGACGCCATGCTTAACTGATCTTTTTCAGCTGTGCGATGGTTTGTTTGGGGTCGGCCGATTTAAAAACAGTGTTACCCGCTACCAACACATCGGCACCGGCCTCTATAATGGATTTGGCGTTCTCCAGTGTTACCCCGCCGTCAATTTCAATCTTTACATCCAGCTTATTGTCGTCGATCATCTTTCTCAGCTCACGAATTTTATCCAGGGTGCGGGGAATGAATTTCTGTCCGCCAAAACCAGGGTTGACACTCATCAGCAATACCACATCAATATCGCCCAGCACATCCTGCAGCAAAGAAACGGGAGTATGCGGATTAACCGCCACGCCGGCCTGCATGCCCAGTGATTTGATCTGTTGAATGTTCCGGTGCAAATGCACACAGGTTTCTATATGCACCGATAAAATATCGGCGCCAGCGGCCTTGAAAGCTTCGGCATAGCGTTCCGGTTCCAAAATCATCAGGTGCACATCGCAGATCTTTTTAGTGGCTTTGCGGATGTGTTCAACCACCGGGAGCCCGAAAGAAATATTGGGAACAAAGCGGCCATCCATCACATCGAGGTGAAACCAATCGGCCTGGCTTTCATTGAGCATTTGGCATTCTTCTTCCAGGTGCAGGAAATCAGACGATAATAAGGAGGGGGCGATGAGGGCCATGCGTTTAATTTTTGTTCGTTTGCGGCCGCAAGATAGGGAGAATAAAAAAACCTTACAGGTCTTTTAATTACAACTTCTCCGCTGCCTGTTTTGCTTCCGTCATGGATTGATCCAGACCGTAAGCCCGTTGATAATTCAGTTTGGCTTCTGCTTTATTACCCATCGCTTGTTGTGTTTGGCCCACCAGGTAGTAAAAATCGGCGGAGGCAGGAGCGATCCTCAATGCCAGTTGAAACGTTTTTAAGGCGGGTTCATATTTTTTTTGCCGGAGCAACAGCTGTCCCTTATCACGATAGGCATCCAGGAAATTATAATTGGTGCGGATGGCTTCATCAAAGTTTTTAACAGCTTCCGCTTCTTTTCCAATGTTGACGAGGTAAACGCCTTTAATGTAATACGCTTTTTCAAACTCGGGTGTTTTGGCTTTGATGATGGAATCAGCAAGTGCCAGGGCTTTTGGATTTTTTAAATCTGCATATTCGTAAGCCAGGTCATAGGCCAGAGAAGGATCGGATGGCACCAGAGCGTAGGCTTGCTCCAGGTAAGCCAGGGCGCCGCTTTTATTGTTTTGATTACTTAATATCTCCGACTTGAGTGTTAGGGCGTCCAGCTGCCCGGGGTATTCTTTAATGATCTCATTGGTAATAACAAGTGCTTTATCCATTTGTCCCTTGTTCTGGTAACCTCTTGCCAAGCCAATTTTCAGGGCTATGCTGTTGGGTAGCTTTTTGACAGCTTCCTGCAAAAACACAATGGCTGAATCCGGCGCTTTTTGTTTCAACAGGGTAGTCATGCTCAACGCATATTCTTCTTTGGGCGCCAACTGCCATGCCTTCCTGATATCCTTTTCGGCATAAGCGGGCTGGTTGTTTTGATATAAAAGAATTCCTCTTTTATAATACAGGCCGGGGGCTTGTGGTGCCTGCCGGATGCTGTCGGTCAGCTGGTCAAAGGGTGGTTGTGACAGAACGGTATCGTCATTTGCGTCTTCGTTATGGCAGGCAACAAAAACAAAAGGCAGGATCAACAGCAAAAGTTTTCGCATGCCCAAAACTAAAAAATTGGTAGTTGCTTATGACATAAATTTGAGGACTGCGGCTGACAGCAACCATAAATTTGTAGCACTTTAACAAGCACTAAACTGTTTTACATGAAGATTATACCATTACTTCTGCTGGTTACGTTTGCCTGCTCTTCTTTTTTTAGTCATGCGCAAGCGGATACACTGCACTACCCGGACGAAACGCATTTTAAAAATATCCGGCAGTTAACGTTTGGTGGCGATAATGCAGAAGCCTACTGGAGCTATGACGGTAAGCAGATTGTTTTTCAGCGTACGGCCCTAAAAGATGGCGTGCCCTGCGACCAGATCTTTATAGGAAAGATTCCAAGAAAGGGAGAGCCGTTTCGCTACAAAATGATCAGCACCGGCAAGGGCAGAACGACCTGTGCTTTTTTTACAAAAGACAACCGGCACATTATTTATGCGTCTACGCACGAAGGAGCCGATACCTGCCCGCCACCGGTTGACCGGGCTAAATACGGAAACAAATACATTTGGCCTGTGTACGACAGTTATGATATTTATACGTCGGACCTGGATGGAAAAATCATAAAAAAGTTAACCAACACAAAAGGCTACGATGCCGAAGCCACTTTATCGCCTGACGGCAAAAAGATGTTGTTTACTTCCATGCGCAACGGAGATCTGGATCTATATGTGATGGATTTAAAAACGGGTGAAACAAAGCAAATCACCAACGCTTTGGGTTATGATGGCGGGGCCTGGTTCAGTCCGGATGGCAAAAAAATCGTGTGGCGTGCCAGCCGTCCCAAAACAGAAGCGGAAATAAAAGAATATAAAGATCTATTGAAAGATGGTTTGGTGGCTCCTACCCAAATGGAAATTTTTGTTGCCAATGCCGATGGCAGTTCCGCCAGACAAATTACCGAACTCGGACAAGCCAACTGGGCGCCTAATTTCATGCCCGACGGACGCATTATTTTTTGCAGCAATCATGAATATAAAAGAGGTTTTCCCTTCAACATGTACACCATGAACGCCGATGGCAGCCACATAGAAAAAGTGAGCCGTGATAAAGGCTTTGATGCCTTTCCTATGTTTAGCCCCGATGGCAAAAAGATCATTTTCTCCAGCAACCGTAACAATGGCGGCACAAGAGATACGAATGTGTTTATGGCCGACTGGGTGAAGTAAGATCGTCAATCGTCAATCGGGAATTGAGCCTGGGGTAAATTCAAGTTTCTGCAACTGACAAAGACCTGAATTTCCGGTTCACGATTGCCGGTTGACGTTGGTAAGTAAATTTGATTGGCGTCACGTACTGTTGTAGTTTTGGCAAAACCAAAATCATTCAGCATGGATACAACCTTATACAATGTGTTATTGCATGTGCACAGTGCGGGCCGGTGGGTCGTGTTATTGTTATTACTTTTTGCTATCATCAATAGTTTGATTGCCGGTAACAGGCCGTATATACGCACCGATAACCGCCTGGGTTTGCTGCTTACCATTTCTGCCGATCTTATGTTGCTGATAGGTATTGTGCTTTGGTATTTTGGCAATATGGGTTATAAAATGATTGAAGCGGCCGGTGGCATGAGCAATGCCATGAAGGATCCCGTAACCCGTTTTTATGCGGTAGAGCACCTGGCCGGCATGTTGATCGCCATTATTTTAATTCATATTGGTAAAGCACAGGGAAAAAAGAAGATAAGCGACCGGTCAAAGCACCGCCGTACACTGATATTTTACTTTTTAGCTCTTCTTATTATACTGGCTTCCATTCCATGGCCGTTCCGGGAAATTGGCGCCGGCAGAGGATGGTATTAAAAGCATCATCTTACATTTAAATTAAACCCTTCGTTCGGAGGGTTTTTTATTGTGGGGAAGTTGGTGTTTCTGAGAAAAATTCCTGGGAAGGTTTTGTATGTTTTTCTGAGTGGTGAGTAGTTTAATGATGTACTAAGCCGCATGGCCATTTTCTCCTTCTGTTGCGTCACTCACTGTACGGCTTGTTCCCAATTAAGCATTGTGGCTACTGCACTGCTGTTGGTAACCTTCTTTATTGTACAATTCACAGATCCCCCGTACCCCGGGATGACAACAACCATTCATTACTTGTTTCAATCTGCACAATGATTGTTGGTTTTGGCACTTCAAATTTTTGTAAAGACTGAAAACAGTAAACACGCTCTCTTGTCATCCCGGGGGACGAGGGATCTGTGGACTCAACTATTGGAAACTTTGATATCAAAAGAGTGTTACGCAATGCTGCATAGAATTGTTATAGCAGAAGAGTGCGACGCAACAGAAGGAGAAAGTAGCAACGGGGCTGGTACCAAAATAATGTACTTAATAAATTTTTATTAAACAGTAAAACACACAATTCATACTATAAAACAATCTTTAACGCGACCCCAGCTCTATTACTTCACAGTCCTTAATGTTGCTGCCGTCAATGGCGAAACGCAGGATGGTTCGCACGTTGTGCCAGCCCTGTTTGCCGGCAGCGCCGGGGTTCATGTGCAGGCAATCTATTTTATCATCGTAGATCACTTTTAAAATGTGAGAGTGGCCCGAGATAAAAAGCTTTGCCTGATTGCTGATCAATTCCTGTTTAATGCCCGGCGTATAGCGGCCCGGATAGCCACCAATATGCGTCATGTATACTTTTACCTCCTCGCAGTTCCAGATTAATTTTTGAGGATACACGCTGCGTACATCATAGCCGTCAATATTACCGTAAACGCCTTTAACCGGCAAGCCGCTTTGCCTGGCCAGGCATTCTGCTATTTCTATTGTTCCAAAATCACCGGCATGCCATATTTCGTTGCAGCCTTCAAAATGTTTGAAAACGGCTTCGTCCAAATAGCCGTGAGTGTCCGAGATCAGCCCGATTCTTGTCACCAGAATTTTTTTGAAAGATAAGACCATAATTATTCCGGTTAAGAACAACACTGTACATCTATTCTTGAGCCGGGAAAGAAACAAAAAAACAGGGGAGAGGCTCCCCTGTTCTAACCAACCTTTCCAAAATGCCTGTCTTTTACAAGGCCTGTCTGTTAATCAAAAGGCTGGCGTACGAACACCAGCCTTCTAAATGACGTAAAATGATTTATTATTTAACAAACTCCCCGTCTGCTTTAATTTTTACTTCATCGCTTAACATAGGAGCAGGGAAA
Source organism: uncultured bacterium (assembly GCA_966095395.1). Classification (GTDB taxonomy): domain Bacteria; phylum Bacteroidota; class Bacteroidia; order Chitinophagales; family Chitinophagaceae; genus Flavisolibacter. Next base: position 123,623 of record CBHTSW010000011.1, read on the forward strand.
CCGGCGCCCAGGTTGAAGTCAGAACGCTTGATGGTACCTGTTACCTGGAAACCTGAAGTAGGTGCTTTAGACATTGGGTTTTCAATTGTACCACGGTACCAAAGATCCATTGTTACGGGTTTGGTAACGCCATGAAAACTCAGGTTGCCTGTTAATTTGTATTTGTTCTTTCCGGCTGGCTTAACGGAAGTGCTTTTGAAAGTCAGCTTAGGATGTTTTTCCGCGTCAAAGAAATCCGCGCTGGTAAGATGTTTGTCTCTCATTTCAATACCAGTGTTGATAGAAGCTACATCGGCTGTCAGTTCAAACACCGCGTCGCTAAAGTCTGCTTTTGACGCGTTAACTTTTACCTCGAAATCTTTGAAAGAGCCGTGGATATCAGAAATGCCCAGATGGGTGATAGAAAAGCCTAGGTTAGAGTGTGCTTTGTCGGCTTTCCAAGTGTTCAGCGTAGTAAAGGCAAAAAGCATTACAACAGCCGACGATAGAAGAACGATTTTTTTCATGATCTTTTTTGTTTTTGGGTTTTCGTGTTATTAAAAAATATATGTGAAATTCTTATTTGCAGGGCTGGCTGTACAGTTAAACCGGCGTGGTACTATCGCTGCTTTTAACCAGGGTAGCAACCGGGTGAAAGCCGATGTTTTGTACCAGGGCCGCTGCTGCCTGTACAGCTTCTTCATCGTCGCCCCGTACAATGCAATGAATGGCTTTTTTAGTTTCAGGAGCGGCATCAAAAGCTGCCGGATCAATATCGGTAAAAGCCTGAATGATCTTTGTATGAGGAAGCAGTTGCTGCAATTCCTCTATAGCATTATCTACTACGATCACTATTTTTTGGTTGGCTACCGCTTGTATTTTCCTGGCTATTTCCTGCCGGTCGGGACAGGACGATAAAGCCAGTATAATGATATCCGCCTCCCAGGTAGCTTCATAAGAACATTCAAGTGCTTCCACTTTATAAGCGGGCTGTTGCGTCTGCAGTTTTTTTGTAAAAGACCTGGTGGCATCAAAATCACTGTCGCAGAGGATCACCCTGTCATGCCCGTTTGACAAACCACGGGTAATTCCCTTCCCGATCTCTCCGGCTCCGATAATCACTATTGTTTGGGGTGTGTACATGAATGTTTGCGATTAATGGTGCAAAGCTACCATTGGCGGGGGCTCTGCCCATTGAGAAAGGGCAAGAAATGGCATTGACATAGATCAAGGGGAAAACTTACGAAACCAGGCCGGATGCCTTTAATGGTCAGGAATCCGGGTTTTTTTCTGAAATGATCTTATAAGAGGGATCGAGCAAATACTCGATGGTGGTGGTAAAGGTATCGGTACGGCTGTTATTATCATCTTTTAATTTTTCGTTGATGGTAATAACTACTTTGCAATTCTGATCCTGCGGCTGAACGATCAGTGTTTTAAAATCGGGCGTGCAGCTGTAAAAGGATGGCACGATGAAAAGATTCTTAATGACATTGGTCAGCGAATCCTTCGTTAAGGATTTTGAATCGTAATATTCCTTTACAGTGGGAGCGTAATGGCTCATGATGGACGACAGGTTCCTGTTATTGTAAGCACCATACAATCCATTTAAAAAAGAAGTAACACCTGATTGTGTGAACAGCGGGCCTTTGGGAGGTGTGGTGCCGGTTTCTGTATTTTTTGCACGAACCTCCTTGCTGCCCGAAATATAGTTGAAGGCCAAAAAGCTGATGGCTATAGCTGCTATGAGAAGCAGAACTACCTGGAGAATTTTATTGTTTGTTCTTTGTACGTCAGGTTCTTTTTCAATAACAGGATAAACGGCTGCAGCGGGTTCCGGTTGTGTAAAAGCGGGCCGCTGAACGGGGATGGGTTTGGGTTGTACATGAATGGTCAATGACTGGTTGCTGGAGCCAATCGTTAAAACATAATCGGTGGTATTTTTTAAAACTACCTTTTTGGCTCCCACTTTTTCATGCACTTCTCCCATGTGAGAAATATGAATCTTTCCTTCGCCCTTTACCTTCCACTTAATAGTGGCCAGTTCGCCTTCCTGTACGGTGTATTTATCAGCCCTGAATTCTATGATCTCATCCTGCTCTACCGGAGGCGGTGCGGGAACAGGCTCTTTTATTTTTTGCGGGAGCTCTACTTCATATGTACGGGTGCCTTCATTGATCAGCACAGGCGTTCTTTCTCCTTCATTCACTACAGCAACAGAATTAAAATCCTTTTTTAAAAGCTGCAGCACTAAAGGCGTAATGCCTTTTTTTACTTCATGCACCAGAACATCTTTACCTGCAGGAATGGTTTTGATCTCCACTTCGTAGGGTTTCTCTTGCGGCAAAGGGACAGGAGTTGGAGGGACTGGAGCCGGCGCTTGTTTGGGAGGCGCCACTGCATGGCCCTTGTAAAGTTCCGGCTTTTCAATAGTGGTTAGATCCCTCACTCCACAAGCCGCAGTTAGTTTATTGAGATAATAATTTAAGCCGTCATTGTTGTATGCTTTTAATTTTTGAAAAAGCCTGGAGGCCGTCGGGTTTATAAAGTCAATGACGGTAAATAAAGAATGCTCGCTATTGGTGTAATCATCCTGTTCTGCATCTCGCCATAACGCAGGGGCAGTTTTTATCACTTCCAAAGCCGTAAGCATGACCCAAACAGAAAAACGGTCAATAGTTTCTGAAAAAGCGGTAGCCAGCCTTCTGGGGTGCTGAAAGCCGGGACTCCCCGGTTCCAGGTTATTCTTGCCGCGAAAGGCCGGAATGAACATAGAGTCATAGTCAATCAGCTTCAGGGTAAAATCCGCTTCTTTTTCCTGAACAAAAATGTTGTTGTATTTCAGGTCGCCGTGACCAATGCCGGCTTCTTCCAGACTTTTACACACGGTGACCAATTTGTATTGCAGAACTGTTAACAGGCTATGGTCCGAAGCAATCTCGTCAATGAATTTATTGAGCGGCTTCCCGTAAACCCAGTCCATTTTTACTACGGGGAGCCATTGCCCGTCTACCTGTATCTCATTATCGAGAAAATCAAAATTTACCTTCCACGATGGATCTTTTGAAGCCAGGAAGTTGTTGAGTTGTTCATATCTTCTAAAGGTTTCCAGTTCACCTCTTAAAAAACAACGGATAGCAAAATCTTCTGAACCTTTTTGAGCTTTAAACACCGCCGCACAGGTGCCGGTACTGAAACAGTATTCTTTTTTTCCTTCTTTTTCAGTGAATAAAAAACTATAGTCGTTTAAAAAGGAAAAGTTCCGGGGGGCTTTCTCCTCTATAATAGTGGAATATCGTTCTACAGATGGTAAGAGCATAGGTTTAATGATAAGGGTGTTTCAAGGTTTATACAGAACGCGCGCGTGCTGTATTAAAAAAGCAATGTATGTTACGCAAATTTCAATGAATTACACAAATTAAAAATGCATTATGGTGCTTTATTCACTTTCGCGTTATTGCTAAGACAGCTTTTAGGTTAACTCTAAAATCCGGACCAAAAAGCGGTATAATTTTTTCTGTAGAGTTCAGTACAAACCACATTCAACGTCTACGTTCAAACAAAGCGTTTGATGGGTTCCGGGTCCTTTTTGCAAAAGTAATTTATTGATAATTTCCCTAATTCCTGTTGTGTGAAACCCTCTGAATGCCATTGTTTATGAAAGTTAGACTGCTAATTTTCTTATGCTATTCCGCCCTTTGGGGCGGGTGTAAAAAATTTGCGGATGCACCAAAGGAAACCTGTTTTATTCCTTACGTGGATTTTGTGGCGTACAATGTAAACCCCAGCACTCTTGAGGTGAGCTTTTCTTCCATAACATCCTATAACGGTACCATTACTTCCCATCACTGGGATTTTGGTGATGGCTCTACCTTTAATGGGGAAATTCCGCCTCCCCATAAATATCCCGCACAAAACTCTTCCACATCAGGTAATGATTATCGAATTACATACTCGGTAACCAACGAGTGCGGGGAAGCTCACTGGACAGATAGTATAAAGATTAGTCGTTGCCTGGCCGATGTGAAATTTGATTATAAGCTGGTAAATGATTCAACGGTACAGTTTATCAACGGGACGCAAAGTGCCACAGCCGTTAGCTATGAGTGGAATTTTGGTGACGGTACCAAAAGCACCGACGCTGGCAGCATCACTAAAACATATGCTTTTGATGGCAGTTACACCGTTGTTTTAAAAGCAACCAACGATTGCGGAGATAATTATTATATAGCTACCATACCCGTTTGTGCCAAGCCGGTTCCTAAACAAAAAGTTAGTCTTTCAGGCTGTGCTACGATAAACATCAATGCCTCGGAAACAAGGAACGGGGAGCTGTACCAATGGGATTTTGGCAATGGAACCGTTTTGCCTGCAGCGCCTTCTGCTTCTTCTACCATTACCTATACGTATCCGCAAAAAGGATCTTATGTGGTAAAGCTAAAGGTCATTAATAAAAATGGATGCGACTCGGCTACGGTTTCAACACCGGTAACCATTGAAGCAGCCGGCGTGGTGCCAAATAATAACTGGAGTTACAGTTCAGATGACCTGGATTTTAATTTTAGTAGGGAAGCGGTAACGAATGCCACTACTTATGTATGGGATTTTGGAGAGGGCACCACAGCGTCCTTACAAAATCCGGGAAAGAAAACATTCGCTGCTCCCGGGGTATATACCCTTACCCTTAAGGTCAGCAATAGTTGCGATGAATATAGCTTTACGGCTTCCCTCAATGTGCCTTTCTATAAAACCATCAGGAATACTCCCGCCTCTCTGCGTGATGTTGTGGCTGTCTCTGAAAGGGCGATTTATTTTTTAACTACAAAGGGCAGGTTATATATAACCGATACAGCCGGAAACTGGTCTGATGCCATCCCTTTACCGGATGCTTTAAAATTTAATAATAACACCCGGTTATTTAAAGACATCAACAATGATCTGTGGATTTATGGAAAAGAGGAAGTAGCAAAGTTCAATCCTTCCAGCCTCACCTGGACATCATCGTTTTCCCTAACCGGTTTTGAGCGGAAGGTTACTATTGATGGAATGTCGGTTGATAACAACGGAAACCTTTGGACCGTTGGCGACCATGAGGTGAGAAAAAACGGTACAAAAATACATGCTTCGGGCAATAATCAATTTTCTTCCATTGCCTTTAGCAGTGCTACCGAAACGTTGTGGATAACAGCTTCTAACAAGAGTGATTTATTTTTTGTAAGTGCTAATGGCGACAGGCTTACCAATGTTGATGTTAGTGGTGTTACCGGCGGTGCAGACAATATAAAAGTACATCCCAATGGTGATATTTATTTTACCACCGGATCAGGAATCGTCCGGACAAACAGTTCGGGTAGTTTTATGACCAGCTATAGTGCCTTAACTACAAATGGAGTACTGGGCGGCTCTCCGCAGGCTTTCGATTTTGACAGTAGAGGAAATATTTGGGCCGTGTATGAAGGCCGCCTGGTTAAGATCCCTATTGACCGGAGCACCAATGCAAAAAACTATTCCTTTACCCGCGACCTGGATAACATTTCATCCGTAGCTGTTTTAAAGCTTACAGACAATGATAATGATATCCTGCTGGCTAAAACATCAGGAAATGGAGCAATTCAAATTAAATAAACGATGGGTGGGCTGTTGCCTGGTGCTTCTTTTGAAGTTCACTGACGGCGTGGCGCAGGAAGAAGTGGTGATCAACAACGTATCCATAGAGAACGTTGCGCCCACCTCTTTTAAGGTGAAGTATAAATTGAATGCTATTGCCGATCACAAATATCAATCTGTCCGTTTAACCATAAACAGGAGAAGAGAAGGTCATGTGGAAGAGGTTTTTTCAGATGACATTACACCGCCCGCTACCGGGCTAAAAGCCAATCAAACTTACAGTTATAGCTGGGAAACGGAATCAAAAATGGTGAAAGACGGCGATCAGTTCCAGGCTACCATCCAGGTATTATATACTAAGCCCGTAAAAGTGGAGCCGCCGCCCGTCGTGAATCTGCCTCCTAAAGCCAATGCCGGGGGGAACATCACCGTACAGCTTCCTTTAAACCTGGTGGTCATCCTGGATGGTATCCGGTCTTATGATGAGGATGGAAAAATTGTATCCGTTAAATGGCGGCAAATTTCAGGTCCCAATGCGCTTCGCATTGCTTCACCCACTTCTTATAAATCCTATGTGACAGGCGAATTTAAGGCCGGCGTTTACACGTTTGAATTGTCGGTTACCGATGATAAAGGAGACAGCGCTTCGGACCGGTCAATCATTACCGTAAAGGCGGCGCCTACCGTGCAGGCGAACCCCCAGACCGCGGTTCCGGCTGACGTTTCTGTAAAAAAAAAGGATAGCACGGCAGCCCGCCCGGTAATAACAAAAAGGGCGATGCCCGAATTAAAAGGAGGACCGAATAATGCGTTGCTTTCTGTTTTACTACCGGGAGTGGGCCATTATTTTGTCAGCGGCGATCAGTATGGGAACGACCGAAAACCCAACGTATTTATCATAACGGCCTTGTATGCCGGTTCGGTAGGCGGTGCTGTATATTATAAACTCAGGTCGGACCGGGAATACAAAAAATATATTGACCTGTCCAATTACAGGGAGTACCAGAAAGATGATAATGGCAATATCATTGGGATAAGGGGAACCAGCCAAGCACAGGCTACGCAGTTTCTTTCCGCTGCTAAAAATTCGCACAATAATTTTTTGATCCTTACAGGCATCAGTGCGGGTATTATGGCGGCCGATGTTATTTATACGTTCATCAGGGGTTCCAGAAATAAAAAGGCCTGGGAGGAGGAAGCGCGGGGAACAACACGGGTTTTTATTTCTCCAAACGGTCGGGGCCTTGCCTTTGGTGTACAAATAAAATTATAGTTATGAAAAGAGTTATTTTGATGGCGGCGATATGTTTGGTCTGTTCGAAAGTTTTTTCTCAAACCGAGGAAGCTTTTGTGGAAGAAAAATCAAGCGGGTGGATCACCATCAGCTCTCCCGAGCCGCCACCCGTGGTTCGTACCCCCGTAAGACGCAACAGGCCTGCCGCTCGGCCAGCGAATACCACACCAGCCTCACAGCCTCTTGCAGAGCCTAAAAAGATGGATGCTTTCGAGAAAACAAACAACCAGGTAAAGCGATTTAAAAAGGGAAAATCCGGTTAAGCCCCCCGCTTTATTTTGAGCGCTGTTTGCCGGCATTTTTGAAAGGGAACCAGATGGAATTAATAGCTAACTTTAGTAGTTAGTAATCATTATGCCGTTTCACCGAAATTTCACATACTGGATTGATAAGCGTAAGTGGAAATATGTTTTCCTGCTCACGACCCTTGAACTTTCACGAAGTGAAGAGCACCATAGCCTGGTTGCCGCACAAAAGTGCGACGCAACGGAAGCCCGGTCAGGAATTCGTTAGCCGGGCTCATAATTTTTTACCTTTAAATCTAACACATGCCTTATTATCATAAATCGGGTGAGATACCCCATAAGCGACACACACAGTTCCGGAAGCCGGATGGCAGTTTGTATTCCGAGCAATTGTTTTCCACAGAAGGGTTTTCCAACGATTATTCGCTGCTGTACCATGTGTATCCGCCAACGCACATCATTAAAACAGAAAAGCCGGTAAATGTGGCGCCGCAAATTGCCGAGGAAAAAATGCTTAGCCACCGCAGCTTTGACGGCTTTAAAATAAAACCGGCAAAAGATTATCTGGACAGCCGCATACCGGTACTGGTCAACAATGACGTGCATATTGTGTTGGCCGCGCCACAGCAAAGTACTGCCGGTTATTATTATAAAAATGCCGATGCCGATGAAATGCTTTTTGTACATGAGGGAAGCGGTATACTAAAAACCATGTATGGTGAACTGGTTTTTGGTGAAGGCGATTATTTAGTAATCCCCAGGGGAACGATCTATCAAATTCAGTTTAACGACGAGCATAACCGCCTTTTCATTGTAGAATCATTCAGCCCGATTCGCTTTCCTAAAAAATACTTAAGCAAATACGGGCAACTGCTGGAGCATTCGCCCTACTGCGAAAGAGACATCCGTGCACCGAAAAACCTGGTAACGTATGATGAAAGGGGCGACTTTATGGTGAAGACAAAAAAGAAAGGCGTTTTGTACAATATTCATTATGCAGCGCATCCCTTTGATGTAGTAGGCTGGGACGGCTGCTGTTATCCCTTTGCTTTTTCCATTCATGATTTTGAACCGGTGACCGGACGGGTACACCAGCCGCCACCGGTGCATCAAACCTTTGAAGCCAACAATTTTGTGGTGTGTTCTTTTTGTCCAAGGTTGTTTGATTACCATCCGCAGGCGGTTCCCGCGCCGTACAATCACAGCAACATTGACAGCGACGAAGTGTTGTATTATGTAGATGGTGATTTTATGAGCCGTAAAAATGTGACGAGGGGAATGATCACCCTGCACCCGGCCGGCATTCCGCATGGTCCGCACCCTGGCGCGGTGGAAAAAAGCATCGGGGCCAAAGAAACCAAAGAACTGGCGGTGATGGTGGACACATTTCATCCGCTGATGTTAACCAAACAGGCACTGGACATAGAAAACGAAAATTACGTAATGAGTTGGGCAGAATAAAAAAGGAAGAGTCAAACTCTTCCTTTTTTATTTTTTAATTGATTTTTTCCATTCGCAAATCCAGCTTTTTATCTTTTTTAAAATATTCAATAATGAGTATGGAACCTGGTTTGGCAGGCAGCACACGCAGGTTGCTGGCTTTTGTTTTTAAGTTCACCTTGTCGGTGGATAGTTTGCCTTCGTAGTAGGAAATAGAGTTAAAGGTCAGGCCTTTGTAATCCTTGCTTCTTTCATAATCGGTGTAAGCACTCACAAAGGAGGCATTGTTTGCACCCATTTGGGTGAAGTTGTAATCAAAGGCGCCATAGGCTTTTGCGGCCATGGCCAGGCTGTGCGGCGTAAGAAAATCAGAAGCGGTACTCAGGCTGAAATTATTATTATTTTTTTCATAGATCCGGGCATTTTCCAGGTCAAAGTTTTTGGAAAGTTCCAGCAAAAGCATGTCGGTAACTTTTAGTTTGGTAACCCCTGCAGCATAGGAACCGGATAATACATTCAGGGCAATGCCCACACCATCGGCCACTTTCTTATAGCCTTCCCCAACGGCAAATATTTTTCCATCTTCTGTTTGCATCAGTTTATGGAAATACACATAGCCCAAATCGGCTACACGGCCTTTCTGATCGACTTTCAAAAACTTGCTCATATCACCGGACCATGAAACGTATTTGCTTCTTTCGATCTTTCCTTTATTGTTCATTACCCATATGCCTAAACCATCGCTTTTATCATTCATGATCCGGTCGTTACCGGCATAATAGGGTCCAATTAATAAAAACTGGCCGGTGCTATTCAGCGTGGTGATGTTCATGGGGTAAAGCTGGTTTTTGCCATCCTGTGTACGTACCTCAAAAACCTTCTTGCCATTTTCCAGGTTGATGCCTAAAAGGGTAGATTCCATTTCCTTTGACATCAGTTTTTCTTTGGAAAGAATTTCCAGTACGGCAATCGAGTCGTTGGCGCCCAGGTATTGGGCCGTGGTTACTTTACCATTTTCAACGGGATTGTAAGTCCAGGTTCTTTTTTTGCCAGAGGCATAAAAATTTACATCATAGGTATATTTTTTATCCTCCCGTAAGGTAGTAACCGATATAAAGCCTTTACCGGGAATATCGAAAATGTTTTGATTTTCCGATTCTTCCGAGCCGGCCATGGCTAATTGTTGTTTGAAATACCGCTCTGATTTTTTGTCAAGGATCTTGCTATAGGTATAAGACCGTTTTCCCTCCATATCATACAAACGATAATCCAGCATGTTTTGATCATCATCGTAGAACATAAAAACAAGAGCAGCGCCGTTATAGGACGATTCCAGCAGGGCAATGTTTTTGGAATCCGTGAATTTGATGTCTTTCAGCTTGTTTAAATTCTCATCTACAATTTGCAGGGTGTACTCATTGGTCCTTTTGTCAATTTTGTCCGATTGATAAAAGAAATAATAGCCTTTGATTTGTTCATTTTCCACAATAGGCCCGGAGTTTCTTAAGGTTACGGAATACACTTTATCAATGCTTAGTTTGCCTTGGGCAAAGCCATGAATACACAGGAAGAGAAGTGATAGGGTAGTAAGATAAAATCTTTTTTTTCTCATAAAAATTGTTTTGTGGTGTGTGTTATTGATTACCGAAGTTTTGTTTGCTTTTCTCCCATACCGATGAAAACCCTCCGTCTGTAAAATGCGGCTGAAACTGTAAAAGGTAATAATAGCTAAGAGCTGCTATTTCCTGAAGCCGCAGGTTTTGGATGAGCCGGAGCAGGTTGTTGTATTCCTGCGAATGGGCAGCACCCGGCAGGTCCACAATTTTTCCTAACTCGTGATTTTTTTGATACGTATATAAAGTATTGAAGCAATTGCCTATTAAGGAATGCAGGTATTGATTGTTGGGAAATGCTGTGGTCATTTGCAGGGCATAATAAAGGCAGGTAGATATCTTTTTGGTTTCAAAACAATAGTTCAGGATCTCAAAGTCAAACTGTTGTTTTAATTGCTCGAAGTAATCCTGGCTGACGATAAATTTTTTTGTTGCCGGCCGGCTGAATTTTTGTACTGCTTCTTGTAATTTCTGAATGCGTACCGGGCAATCCGGATGGGTTTTTAAAGAGTCGTCCTCCGCGGGTTTTCCTTCCTCTTTTGTCACGCCAAACATCAGGGCATTGGATTGCAGCCAGCTTTTTTTGAAAGGGTAGGCCGTAAAGTTGAAACGTTCTGAAAGCTTTAGAGAAGCATTGTATTTGTCCTTGTCCACCGAATCCAGCAAGGCCAGGGCCTGCAAGGCTTCGGTGAGATCATAGTTGGTGTTCTTCATTAATTCAATAGCCATGGAATCGGCTGCGTGTTCAAACTCACGGCTGTGCCTGCGGGTTTTGAAGGTGATCTTTCGGGCCAAAGATTCCACCTGCTGGTTTTGTTTGTACTCCGATTTTTTGATGGTTTTTAATTGCTTTTGAAATTCATCGGAGTTGATCGTTGTGACATAACGCTGAATGCTGTTATTGCCGTGATTCAGATAATAATGGGATAGTTCATGGCACAAAACAAATACGGCCTGGCTTTCATTTTGCAAACGGTTAAAAAGACCAATGTTAAATAAGATAGTACCTTCTCCCATGCTGCTGGCATTGGGCCACCAGGCTTTTGAAAATAAAATGCGAAGTTCAGTTGCGTTAAGGAAGGAATTGGCTTTCAAAATTTCCTGTGCCAGTTGCCTTAAATAACCCGAAGCCTTCTCATCGGAAACGATCTCGTTTGCGGCAAATTTTTCCTTAATAAGTTCAAAGCGTTCTTTATAGATCTCAGACACCTGCTTTTTGTTAGAACCACTCAGGCTGGAAACATCCTTGTTATACCGGGCTGTCAGGCCGTCAAGCAGGCTTTTTTCGGTTGAAGCATTTTTTGACAGGAAGCCGGAGGGTGGTGTTTGTGCTTTTAACAGGAAGCACGGTAAAAGAAAAAGTCCCCAGAGGATGGCACGTCTCATACAATATAGCGTTAGGCTTGGAGGCTGAAAGATAGTAACGATATTGAGAAAATGAAATATATATAAGGTATGGCACGAAACTTTTACTCATAATTTTTTTTATATTTAAAAATCAAAACATTCAGTTATGGTAAAAATCTCAGATCTTAAGGAAGGCGATATCGTCCATGTACTTAATGAAGGTGAAGAAAAACCGGGTAGGGTTACCGATACCAGCTGGGAAGATAATATGGCCTGTATAGACAATGGCGTCCAGGGGTTCTGGTACAATCCGGAAGATATTGTACCCGTGCCACTAACAGAGCACCAGCTGATCTATACTCTGGGTTTTGAAAAGGAACCCGATGAAAATGGGGGGCTGAAATTTAAAAAGGGCCCGTTCAGGGTTGTTGTGCACGATCCCGGCAATTATACCAACCTGGAAGTATGGTACCGGGAAGACCACCGGCTCTTTACCCATCCCCTGTATGTTCACGAATTGCAAAATCACTACCTGCAAATGACCAAAGTGCCTTTGGAAGGCGTAACAGTTCCTTAAAACTTCTTAATTTTTTCGAAATATTTGTGTTTGAGCCGTAAAAATCGGCTCATTTTTCTTTTTTCGGTTGAATACCTATATCTTTGCGCTCCCAAAATCTGTATGTCGAAACAGCCATTAATTAAACAGGACGGAAC
>CBHTSW010000012.1:0-125833 GCA_966095395.1 uncultured bacterium
GCTCATTGCTCAAAACGACCAGGTGCCCCTGCTCTATCAAATCAATCAAAGGAAAGCTGAGACGAACTATGTATCAAAATAAATGGATCAATATTGGCTTACGTATACTGCTGTTGGTTATGCTGGCGGGATGTTCTTCAAAAAAAAGGATAGAGCATCCTTTATTCGAGGTGTTGGATAGTAAAAGAACGGGCCTGAATTTCAGTAACGACCTTTCCTACAACAAGGATTTTAATTTATTTAAGTATATCTATTTCTATAATGGCAGCGGAGTAGGCGCCGGCGATTTCAATAATGATGGTTTGATCGATTTGTTTTTTGGATCGAACCAGCATGAAAACAAATTATACCTCAATGAAGGCCATTTAAAATTTAAAGATGTCACACAAGCCGCTCACATTCCGCAGGATGGCGGCTGGTCAACAGGTATTTCAGTAGTGGATATTAATAACGATGGCCTTTTGGATATTTATATCTGCAGGGTGGGAAATTACGAGGTCCTGCACAGTAAAAATCAGTTATTGATCAACCAGGGGATGGATAAAAATGGTGTTCCGCAGTTTGTAGATAAGGCGCATGAATATGGGTTGGACTTTTCAGGGTTTAGTACGCAGGCGGCTTTTTTCGATTACGACGGGGACGGGGACCTGGACATGTTCTTACTAAACCATTCCGTACATGAAAATGGCACTTTCCGGCCGCGGAGTGAATTTGCAAACACGTATCATTCTTTATCGGGAGACCGCATTTTTCGAAATGATGGCCATGTATTTACCGATGTTACCAAAGAAACCGGCATTAACAGCACTGCTATCGGGTATGGATTGGGCATTGCCATTGCGGATATCAACCTGGATGGTTATGCTGACATCTATGTGGGAAATGACTTTCATGAAAACGATTACCTCTACATTAACCAAAAAAACGGAACGTTTAAAGAAGCCGGTGAGGAAGAGTTGATGCATACCAGCCAGTTTAGCATGGGCGTGGATGTGGCTGATGTGAACAACGACGCCTATCCTGAAATTATCTCAGTAGATATGTTACCTTCTGATCCTTACATTCTGAAACGATCGCTGGGTGAAGACGCGTATGATATTTTCAATTACAAAATAAGTGTTGGCTACTCTCACCAGTACACCAGGAATAACCTTCAGTTCAACCGCAGAAATGGAATGTTTAGTGAAGTAGGATTGTATAGCGGTGTTGCCGCCACAGACTGGTCGTGGGCACCGCTGTGGGTGGATTTTGATAATGATGGATTGAAAGACCTGTTCATTTCCAACGGTATCCCCAAAAGGATGAATGATATTGATTACATCAATTTTGTTTCCAACGGCGAAATACAGCAAAAGATCCGGACGAATGAGATGAACCAAAAAGATATGTCGCTGATTGATAAGTTCCCTGAAATTAAACTGCCCAATAAATTCTTTAAAAACAATGGCCACTTGTCTTTCACCGATGTGGAAGCTAATATCGGAAGCAGTCAGCCCACATTTTCCAACGGTGCTGTGTATGCGGATCTTGATAACGACGGTGACCTTGATATTGTAACCAACAATATGGATAATCCTGTTTTGTTGTATGAAAATAAAACCAGTGGTGTGGGGAATAAATCTTTTATGCAGGTGAACGTAAAGGGCCCTGAAAAAAATATTAATGCAATAGGGGCCCGGATCGTTTTGTTTTCGGGAAACGGGGTGAGAACCTATGAAAAGTATGGGGCAAGGGGGTTTATGTCCAGTATGGAAATACCTTTTTTAATAGGGCTAAAAGATACAAAGGTTGATTCCGTTTTACTTATCTGGCCTGATAATACTTACCAGCAACTGCCTGCGGATGCGGCACACCACACCGTTACGTATAAAAAAGGGCTTCCCAAATTTGATTTCACAATATTATCCAGGCATTGTTCCAATGCAACGGTGCCGGTAAAGGATATTACCAATGAGGCAGGCTTAAATTTTCTGCACCAGGAAAATCATTTTGTGGAGTTTGACCGCGAACCCCTGATACCCCATATGGTTTCCACCGAAGGGCCCGCTCTTGCCGTGGCGGATATCAATAAAGACGGGCTAGAGGATGTATTTATTGGAGCTGCACGCGATAAGAAAAGCGTGGTTTTTTTGCAGCAGCCTTCGGGCAAGTTTAGTAAAACAAGTCAGCCGGCTTTAGATCGCGATAGCAGTTATGAAGATGTAGATGCCTGCTGGACAGATGTAAATAATGATGGAGCGGTTGACCTGGTAGTGGCCAGCGGGGGCAATGAATTTTATGGAGACGATCCGCATAATACACCCAGGGTGTATATCAATGATGGAAAAGGAATTCTCACCAAACTGGAAAATGCTTTTGCCAACCTTTACCTGACGGCTTCTTCTGTGGCTTCGTATGATTTTAATGGTGATGGATACAACGACTTATTTATTGGGGCCAGGGCCGTGCCCTGGGCATATGGACAGGTTCCGCGATCGTATCTTTTATTAAACGATAAAAAAGGAAAGTTTGTAGATGTTACGGATCAATATGCGAAAGACGTATCGCACGTGGGATTTGTAACACAGGCCTTGTGGTTTGATATTGACAAGGATGGTGATAAAGATCTTTTGCTTTCATTGGAGTGGGGTGGGATTACGGCCTTTTTGAACAACAACGGAAAGTTTACAAAGAAAGAGTTAACCGATAAAAAAGGCTGGTGGAATTTCATGATGCCCTGTGATATTGACAACGATGGTGACATTGACCTGGTGGTGGGTAATTTGGGGTTGAACAGCCGTTTGAAAGCTTCTGCTGAAAAGCCGGTTCGGTTATACTACAATGATTTTGACGGCAATGGTAAGAAGGAACAGGTGCTCACGTATTATATAGGAGAAAAAGAAATGCCCTTTGCCAACAAGGCTGAATTAGAAAAACAGATGCCCCTGCTAAAAAAGAAGTTTTTACTGGCAGAGAACTTTGCGAAGGCCAGCCTTCCGGAGCTTTTGGGTGAAGACAAGTTGAAAAAAGCAAGTGTGTTAACGGCCAATTATTTTTCAAACGCTATTTTAATCAACAAGGGCAATTTGCCATTTGAAACAAAAGCCTTGCCCTGGCAGGCACAGCTGAGTGCTTTAAAAGACGCCGTAGTAGTTGATGCCAACAAAGATGAGTTGCCCGATATCTTACTGGTCGGCAATTACTATGACAATAATATTGAAATGGGCCGGTATGATGCTGATTTTGGCACACTGCTAATTAACAAAGGTCAGGGAGTGTTTGAGTGTCAATCGTTAAATGGACTGGCAATCAAGGGGCAGGTGCGTCACATTCGTCCGGTTAGCATTCATGGTCAGAAAGCCTTTGTTCTTGCCCGAAACAATGACAGCGTCAAAGTAATGCAATTTGCCCCTGGCTTTTAGGTTATATGGTAGGTTGTTTTTTTTGAATAATTCACTACATAACAGGGTAGTATATGCGTGTAACCCATTTGCTCGTGTCTTTTTCCTTGCTGCGGTCGGTTATTAAAGACTGAAAGGGTATGGCCGGCGCCACCCGGTTGTGGTCGCTGATATATGTCTCCATTTGCAGAAGGGCAGCGTTTAAAGCTGCAGGGCCTCCTTTCACTTCTGTAATTAAAATATTTCCCCCGCCCAACATCCATCGGTATTCAATATCACCGGCGGAAGGGAGCTTTTTATTTACAGGTATGGCTACACGTGTTAAAAAATTAATGCTATCCGTAGTTCTGATGTTTAGCATGGGATAGCCGGTTTGGCTGGCTCCTTGTGCCGCAGCATAGCTTTTTAGTTTTTCAATAAGTGCATATATAGATTCAACAGTGGGCTGCCCTTTTGATGTGGCTGAAGTCGAAATCAGCGTGGAATCTACCACCAGTCCCTTTTCAATATGAACATTATAAATATTGTCGGCATTAGAATAGAATGCCTGCATTTTTTGCAACAAAACCTTAAAGTCGTTACTAAGCTTCGTTGCTTTAAAATAGTCTTGGAGCCGCTTTACCGGCATGGTGGGCAGGATTTTTTCCGCCACCATGGTAAAAGCTACCGAGTCGGCACTAATGGGAATGAAGTTTAATGAAACATTCGTAGAAAAGCTTCCGTCGGCAACGGAAAAATCAATCGTCGTAAGCTTTCTGTCAATAATGGAATAGGTATAGCCGTTGTATATAAAGCTTTGATTCGTATTGGCTGGCGCTATTTTACCCGGCCACCATTTCTCCCATTTTTTCTCATCCATCATAACTCTTTGCACGCTTCTGGAATTGGCATGTACGAGCTGACCCTGATGGATGGAAACCGTATTTGGGATGATCAGGTAGGAACAAAGCACTACAACCAATAAGGCGATCAGGATTATGAGCCACCATTTTTTCATACCCATACTTTCTTTATTAATAGAACTTCAATTTTTACGTAAATAAAACTAAATTCATCAATTACTAAAAATACATCTCCAATGAATCGCTTGTGTATTGTTTTTTTGTTTTTGAGTATTTCTTTTATTTCCTTTTCACAAGACGCCTGGAAAATTAAGGCCGATAAAATTGATCCTTCCCATTATTATGGAGTTACCGTTGCCAATGGTATGATCGGTATTGTTTCTTCACCGGAACCTTTTAAAGTGAAAGATGTAGTGCTGGCCGGTGCCTATGATTTATATGGAAGGGGCCGGGTCAGCAATTTCTTACGCAGCTTTAACCTGCTGAATATGAACCTTGATATTGAGGGGAAAAGAGTGGCTGCATCAGGCATCAGCAATATGAAGCAGGAATTGGACATGCGCCACGCCAGTTTTACCTCCTCTTTTGATTATGGCGATAAGGCCACGGTGAGCTATACATATTATTCACTCCGGCATTTACCTTTCACCGTTTTGATGGATGTGAGTATTACAGCAAAAAAAGATGTAGACATTTCCGCCAGCAGTGTCATGGAAGCTCCTGATGCTTTACGGGATGTGCAGAACTATTATAACGAAATTGACCGGCCGCATGTGGTGATTAGTCTGCTTACTTCCTCGGCCAAATCCCCTACGGGAAAATTATTGATGTGTGCCAGCAATACATTTTTGTTCAGTGAAGCACATGGCCAGGAGCCGCGGGTCATCCACGAAATGTGGGACAACAATATGCACCTGATGAAGTTTGCCAGGAAGATTAAGGCAGGTGAAACCTATCGGTTTTCAGTTATAGGGTCATCCATTACCAGTGCCCATCACGACGACCCGCTGAACCAGGCAGAACGTCTTACGATTTATGCAAAACTGGAAGGCCGCGACAGGTTATTGCAGTTTCATCAAAAAGCATGGGACAGCCTTTGGAAAAGTGATATTGTTATAGAAGGCGATCCGCAGTCGCAACAGGATGTGCATAGCATGTTGTATCATCTGTATTCTTTTGTTAGAGAAGGAACCGCCTATTCTCCATCACCAATGGGACTAAGTGGGTTAGGCTATAACGGCCATGTGTTTTGGGATGCAGAGCTGTGGATGTATCCTGCCTTATTGGTGATGCGGCCTGAGCTTGGCAAGAGCATGATGGAATACCGGTTTCAACGGCTGGAAGCGGCCAGGCGAAATGCCTTTGCCAATGGTTTTAAAGGTGCCATGTTTCCCTGGGAAAGTGCAGAGTCTGGCGTGGAAGAAACGCCTGTCTGGGCATTGAGTGGTCCCTTTGAGCACCACATAACAGCCGATGTAGCCATTGCGGCCTGGAACTATTATGCGGTAACGCAGGATAGACAATGGCTGCGTGAAAAAGGCTACCCTATTCTTTCCGCCACAGCCGATTTTTGGGCCTCAAGGGTGGAACGCAATGGGCCGGGACGATATGATATCAACAATGTGGTGGCGGCAGACGAGTGGGCTGAGAACGTAGATAATAACGCCTTTACCAATGCTGCTGCCAAGGCCAACCTTCAATATGCTACGCAGGCCGCTAAGATTTTGGGTGTGAACCCTGATCCTGATTGGATCAATGTAGCGAATAACATTCCCATTTTGAAAATGGAAAACGGGGTTACCCGTGAACATGCGGCCTATAAGGGGGAAGGCATCAAACAGGCCGATGTGAACCTGCTGGCTTATCCGTTAAAAGAAGTATCGGATCCCAGGCAAATACAAAAAGACCTGGAGTATTATGAAACCCGGGTGCCCGACGAAGGTACACCTGCTATGACACAGGGGGTCTTTACCTTGCTTCATGCACGTTTAGGCAATGCCGATAAAGCTTATCATTGGTTTAAGGATGCCTATGTGCCCAACCTTAATCCGCCATTCAGGGTCATTGCTGAGACCAAGGGTGGAACCAACCCTTATTTTGCTACGGGTGCTGGCGGTATTTTGCAGGCGGTTATTATGGGTTTTGGCGGACTGGAAATTACACCTGCGGGCCTCAGGCAGGTAAAATCGGTATTGCCCAAGGAATGGAAAAGCTTAACAATAACAGGGGTGGGGCCGGAAAGAAAAACATTTGTGGTAAAATAACTCCCTGGATATACGTCCCCAGGCTGCGAGGGCCTGGATGTTCATAGCCCCCGGTGCAACCGGAGAAAGCAGAACAAAACGCCAACCGCTGGGCGGTGGCATGTGGTTAATGGAACGATAGCCCATAGCCGGAAAAATTATCTTCAGTTCAATAAAAATTCTTACCTTTTCTACGGTTTCTAAGCCTGCTATATTTTGAGAAAACTTCCTGCTATACTGTTTTTGGCTATCCTGCTATTCAATTTTTATGGATACAGGTTGATGATTGACTGTATGCAAAATCAGCATGCTGCTGTTTTGGAATCAAAGCTGGACAACCAGCAGTACTCCGATGATGAATTGATTTCTATAAAAACGCCTCTTAACCTGCCCTATTATACCAGTTCATCCGATTACGAAAGGGCTTATGGTTCGGTAGACGTAAACGGGGTTTTGTACGAGTATGTAAAACGCAGGGTCAACCAGGATACACTGGAACTTCTTTGTTTGCCTGATAAGGCAAAAATGCATCTTCAATCGGTTAAAAATACCTTGTTCAAAATTTCCATTGACGGCACTTCTCAACAGGATCAAAAATCAAACACGGTAAAAATACCCTTACCTAATTTTTGCGAGGATATCAATGCTTTTGCATTAAGCACTGTTGCTGAAAAAATGCATGACTATTTCTCTTTAAATACCGCTTTTCTGAAAGCTGATTATTCTTCCAAGGGGGAACAACCTCCTGAACCTGTTTGTTAGCCGGAACTGTTTTTATTGAGCAAAAGAAATGGAAATGTTTTTGATGGCTTAATAAAGAACAGAACGTACAAGAGTGTGACGCAACGAAAGTTAAATACTTATTATGCTGCCGGCTCCCTGAGTTTTCCCCTTATTTAATTTATTAGCAATTTTTAATTGCCTCCATTTACTAACATCAACTACTATGAAAAAGTTTGGTTTCCTGCTTTGTGTGGCAGCAAGCTTATTTGCCTGTAAACAAAAAGACTATACAAAATTTACCAATGACCCGATCCTTTACTGTAAGACAGTAAAGAAATTAAATGATGTTGTTCTGTACAACAATTTTTCTCCTGTTGTAGCCAGTCGTAATTATGCCTACGCCAATATTGCGGCGTATGAATGCATGGCTGCCGGCGACAGCAATTATCAATCCCTCAGCGGGCAAATAAAACACCTGCCTGCTATGCCAAGGCCGTCTGCAGATCAAAAGATAGATTACCACCTGGCAGCCCTGCTGGCCTTTGTAAAGGTGGGTAATGCTGTTACCTTTCCCGAAGGTGTGTTGATGGATTATTGGAAAGAGTTAAAAGACAAGGCCCGCAGTGCAGGAATGCCCCGAACGGTTTTGGCAAACACGGTTGCTTTTAGTGATACGGTGGCAGCTTCTATACTAAAATGGAGCAAGGGCGACAACTACGCGCAAACGAGAAGCGCTGAAAAATTTACAGTAACCCAGGAAGAAGGACGGTGGATACCTACACCACCGGCTTATGCACAGGCAATGGAACCTAAATGGTGCGACATTCGCACCTTGCTGCTTGATTCCGCAGCGCAGTTCATGCCCCCGCTGCCGCCTGCCTATAACATGAAGGACACGGCTTCGCAGTTTTGCAGGGAAGTAATGGAGGTGAAAAGAATTGGAGAGAACCTTTCTGAAGAACAAAAGCATATTGCCGATTTTTTTGATGATAATCCTTTTAACCTGCATGTAACCGGGCATGTAATGTATGCCACCAAAAAATTTTCTCCTCCGGGTCACTGGATGAATATTGTAGGTATTGCGGCAGAAAAATCGAAAGCTGATTTTAATAAAACAGTGGCTGCCTATACCGAAACAGCTATTGCTTTGTTTGATGGCTTTATTGCCTGCTGGAAATCAAAGTATACATCCAACACCATTCGCCCGGAAACAGTGATCAATAAACTGATTGATCCTTCCTGGCAGCCTTACATCCAAACGCCTCCGTTTCCTTCTTATGTGAGCGGCCACTCTGTTATTTCGGCTGCGTCGGCCGAGGTGATGACCCATCATTTCGGTGACAACTTTGCCTATACCGATACCTCTGAGCTGGAATTTGGTATTCCAAACCGTTCTTTCAAATCTTTCAGGGATGCGGCTTTGGAAGCAAATTGGTCACGGTTGTATGGCGGTATCCATTACCGTTCGGACCTGGAACAGGGCAATTTGGTAGGGACAAAAATTGGTGAATACATTGTACGCAGGCTTCACATGGCACGAAAGGATACACAATTATCTTACAACCGTTAAAACTGCTTTTATGAAACGATTACTAACAATACTTACACTTATACTTATTTATCATACAGCGGATGCACAAGGTTGTGTGGCCATCAGAAGTAATGGCAACACCTGCACCATGACGGGATCGCATGATGAGCACCACTCACCCGATAACTGGATATTTGCACTGAACAACCGTTATTTTAAATCATACAAACATTTTGTAGGAACCGTAGAGCAAAAGGAAAGAGTGGAAAAAGGCACGGAAGTGATCAACCATTTTTTTTCTACGGAATTGGGCATTACACGACAGTTCAATCCGCGATGGGCATTGGGCTTTTATGCTCCTATAATCAGTAATGCCCGTTCCTCGATGTACGAACATTATGGAAACAACAGCACCAGCCCGAATGCCCGCCGCAGTACGCATTCTTTTGGTTTGGGGGATGTGCGCCTGGCAGCCTATTACTGGCTGCTTGATCCCATGAAGGCTAAGGGTAACGTGCAACTGGGTTTGGGAATAAAGTTGCCAACAGGCGATTACAAATACCAGGATTATTTTTACAAGAATGACAGCACGAAAGTTTTGGGACCCGTGGATCAGTCTATTCAATTAGGTGATGGTGGCACCGGAATTACGCTGGAATTAAACTCCTTCTATTCACTTTCCAAAAAAACCAGTCTTTATTTTAATGGCTTTTATCTCTCCAATCCCCGTGAACAAAATGGGGTTTCCACAGCAAGAGGTGGAACCCCTGCTGCCACCGCCATTGCCTATGGTAGCGATGTGATGAGTGTGCCTGATCAATACATGGTGCGCCTGGGTGCTAATTACAGTACCGGCGGGTTATCCGTATCCGCGGGCATGCGTATGGAGTGTGTTCCTGCCGAAGACCTGATTGGCGGCAGCAACGGTTTCAGAAGACCTGGCTATGTGCTATCGGCAGAACCGGTAGTAGCTTATAAAGTAAACAAAACACAGTTTTATGTTTCTGTGCCGGTTGCCCTGCAAAGAGACCGTACACAAAGTGTTCCGGATAAGATCAGGACCGAGAAAACAGGCGTGTATGCCCAGGGCGATGCTGCGTTTGCCGATTACACCATTAATTTCGGCATAGCTTTTTCATTGAAGTAGTAGTTTTGTTTTAAATAGAAAAGAGCCGGTGAAAGCCGGCTTTTTTAGTTGGGTGAATGGGTTTTTCATAGCGTAAAGCTTTCTGTAAAGTCTGTTTATTTCTGTATCTTTTAATTCTCTAACTGTTAATATCATTTGCTGTATGAAAAAGAATATTTTTCTTCTTTTTGCTATGGGAGTTGCACTTTATGTGCAGGGTCAGCCGGTTCAAACGCCTGACGCATTGTGGGGAAAGCTGTTTGAAGAAGTGCAATTAAAAAGAGTCTTTAAAGACAATAAAACTTTTGTGGATGCGGTGCCCAAATTTTCGCGGGAGGACATTCTGAACCGGTATGCCCAACAAAAGCTAAGTGATACCTTCAACCTTGCGGCCTTTGTCAATGCCAATTTTATCCTGCCGGTCATCCCTTCGGTTAAGGTGGAAGAGGGGTTGAGTTTGAAAGCGCATATAGAACAGTTGTGGGATGTACTGCAGCGAAAAGCCGATACCAAACAGCCTTATAGTTCGCTTTTGCCTTTGCCAGAGCCTTATATCGTTCCCGGTGGAAGGTTTCGTGAGATTTATTACTGGGACAGTTATTTCACGATGCTGGGGTTGATAGAGAGTAAAAGATATAACCTGGTTGAAAACATGCTGGATAACTTTAAATTTTTGATTGACCAATATGGGCATATTCCCAATGGCAACCGCAGTTATTACCTCAGCCGTTCGCAGCCGCCGTTCTTTGCTTTGATGGTTGACCTGCTGGCGCAAAAAAAAGGAGAGGCTGTTTATAAAAAATATTACTCCGCTTTGCAAAAAGAATATAACTGGTGGATGCAGGGAGAAACGGATTTGAAAAAAGGTGAAGCATTCAAAAGAGTGGTACAATTGGATGACGGCAGTGTTTTGAACCGCTATTGGGATGATAAAAAGGCGCCCCGTGAAGAATCGTATGCCGAAGATGTGGCCACATTTGCAAAGACCAAAGATTCCATCACTTTTACCAACTTAAGGGCCGGCGCTGAAAGCGGCTGGGACTTCAGCAGCCGCTGGTTTGGTGATACCCTTCATTTAACCACGGTTGAAACGACCAATATCATTCCTGTGGATCTGAATAGCCTGTTGTATGCCTATGAAAGAATACTGAGCAAGGCAGCGACGCTTAACAAGGCCACATCAAAGTCTGCGTATTACAAACAAAGAGCAGAGAAAAGAAAGGTCGCCATTCAAAAATATTGCTGGAATGAAGCCAAAGGTTTTTTCTTCGACTATAATTTTATGAAAAAACAAACTACCGATAAGTGGTCGGCGGCAGGTGCCATGCCTTTGTTTGCCAATGTTGCCACCAAGGCACAGGCAGGCATTGCACAGAAAAACATACGGGAGAAGCTATTGAAAGATGGCGGTATTGCCACCTCGGCTTATCACACCGGGCAACAATGGGATGCCCCCAACGGCTGGGCGCCTTTGCAATATATCGCGGTAAAGGGATTAATGAATTATGAATACGATGCCTTGGCCAAAACCATTGCAGAACGGTGGATGACCGTGAATGAAAAAGTATTTGCCACTACAGGCAAGATGCTGGAAAAATATAATGTAGAGGATACCAACCTGGAAAGCGGGGGTGGCGAATATCCTACCCAGGATGGCTTTGGGTGGAGCAACGGTGTATATTTAAAGTTCAGTGCTTTATTCAAGGAACATAAAAACACAGCAAAGCCGATGAAGGCATTTTGATAAGTTTTCCCGCAGCAGACGCAAAGAAGCAACGACGCTGCGCCGCCGCCCCGTTGCGATCGCCGCGAGCAATACGCTATACTAAAAGCCCGGAGCTATGAACTCCGGGCTTCTGATTTTTCTGTGCAAAATTATTTCGCCAGTAACTTAAACGCTGCTTCTTTTACATCTCTTGAATTGGACCCGATAAACACTTTAAAATCTCCGGGTTCGGCAACGAATTTCAAATCGCTGTTGTAAAACTTCAGATCGTTTATACCGATGGTAAAGGAAACCGTTTTAGTTTCTCCCGGTTGCAGCGATATTTTCTGGAAGCCTTTTAATTCTTTAAGGGGCCTTGCAACGCTGCCTACCATGTCACGGATATACAACTGTACGACTTCCTTGCCTTCCCTGTTTCCGGTGTTGGTTACCGTAACACTGGCCGTGATTTTACCGGTTGGCTGCATTTGATTTTTACTCAGCGTAACATCGCCATAGCTAAAAGTCGTATAGCTCAATCCATAACCAAAGGGATAAAGCGGATCGTTGGAAACGTCCAGGTAGTTGGAGCGGAATTTTTGGAACCATTTCCCTTCCGGTAAGGGACGGCCGGTATTTTTATGATTATAATAAATAGGTACCTGTCCAACATTTTGCGGGAAAGTAGCCGTTAATTTTCCGGAAGGATTCACATCGCCAAACAATACATCGGCAATGGCATTACCGGCTTCTGAACCACCAAACCATACGTTCAAAATAGCCGGAACATTTTCGTGTTCCCACGTAATGGCCAACGGACGGCCGGTAAATAAAACCAATACTACGGGCTTGCCCGTCCTTAATAAAGCATCCAACAGGTCTTTTTGGGCCTGTGGAATTTCAATGTTGCTGCGGCTGGAGCTTTCGCCAGTCATTTCTGCTGACTCGCCTAAGGCAGCTACAATCACATCGGCTTTTACGGCCATCTCCAGGGCTTCCTTAATTAGCTCTGCAGCCGGGCGGCTGTCACGGTGCAATGTTTTACCAAACATAGTGGCCCTTTCTTCAAAGGCAGAATCGGCAGAAAGGTTGGAGCCTTTTGCGTACATTACATTGGCGCTGCTGCCCAATACATTTTTCAAACCAGCCAATACGGAAATGGGCTTGGTGAAATCGGTCGCCACACTCCAGGTGCCGGGCATGTTTTCCTTAGCATCGGCCAAAGGGCCCACCAGGGCAATGGTGCCGCTTTTTTTCAAAGGCAACACATTGTTTTGATTTTTCAGCAATACAAAAGTTTCCGCCGCAATTTCTCTTGCTGCCTTCAGATTGCCCGGTGTATAGATCTCTGTTTTGGAACGCTCTATATCACAATAGCGATAGGGATCTTCGAACAAACCCAGTTTATATTTGGCTTCCAGGATACGGCGGCAGGCGTCATCAATATTTTTTTGAGTGATTTTTCCTTCCTGCAACGACTTTTTTAGGGTTGTAAGAAATCCTTCACCTACCATATCCATATCCAGGCCTGCTTTCAACGCCAGTGCAGAAACTGTTGGCAGATCGCCAAGCCCATGGTCAATCATTTCATTGACAGAAGTATAATCGCTAACTACAAATCCATTGAAGCCCCATTGTTTACGCAGTACATCAGTTAACAACCATTTGTTGGCGGTTGCAGGAATACCATCTACTTCATTAAAAGAGGTCATTATGCTTCCAACCCCTGCATCTATGGCTGCTTTGTACGGAGGAAAGTATTCGTTGTACATCCGGATATGGCTCATGTCCGTAGTATTGTAATCCCGTCCCCCTTCGGCCGCGCCATATAAAGCAAAATGTTTTACACAGGCCATAATGGTATTGTTCTTTGAAAGATCGGTGCCCTGGTAACCTCTGACCATAGCCCGTGCAATTTCAGAACCGAGATAGGGATCTTCACCACTGCCTTCTGCAATGCGGCCCCAGCGTGGATCACGGGCAATGTCCACCATGGGAGAGAAGGTCCAGCAAATGCCATCGGCGCTGGCCTCTACGGCTGCTATCCGTGCACTTCTTTCAATGGCCTGCATATTCCAGCTGCTCGATAACCCTAGTGGAATAGGAAAGGCTGTCTGGTAACCGTGTATGACATCCATTCCAAAAAGCAACGGGATTTTTAAGCGGCTGTTTTCTATCGCAATTTTTTGCACGTCTCTTATTTTTTCAATGCCTTTGATGTTGAACAAACCACCTACTTTTCCTTCCCGTATTTTTTTGGCAATGTCTGAACTGGAGGCCTGGCCTGTGGTGATATCACCGGCGCCCGGTAAATTCAACTGACCTAGTTTTTCATCCAGCGTCATCCTTCTCATCAGGTTGGTAACAAACTGGTTCATCTTATAGTCAGCCGTTTTATTCACCTGTGCCTTGCTGGTTAAAACAAGAAAACAGAAAGCCGCCAATACGATTGTTTTACGTTGGTTCATATTGCAGATTTATTTTAGTAAGTAAGGTTTGATTGCTTTTTGCCAGATCTGGTAGCCTTCTTTATTCATATGCAGCGAATCTTTTAAAAAGATCTCCGGCTTTGGTTTTTGATCAGCCGTTAACATGGGTGTAAATACATCAATATAGGAAGCTCTCTTTTGTTTCTTTAAAAACTTTTTTATCCGGGCATTGGTCACTTTCATTTTATTCATCAAATGCATTCTGCTTGGGCTGGGTTTGATAGAAACATAAGTGATGGTTGCTTTTGGTAACTCTTTTCTTATGGAATAAAAAAGCTGCTGAAATCTTTTGGTTACCGTAGCTGCCGTTACCGTGTCGGAGGCAGCCAGGTCGTTATCGCCGCAGTAAATCACCACCTGTTTGGGATGATAGGGAATGATGATGTCCCTTGTATAACGAATAACATCTGGAAGGGTAGAACCCCCAAAGCCCCTGTTGATGATGGTATACCCGGGGAAGTCGGATTGCACATCGGTCCACATTCTAAAAGAAGAACTGCCAACAAACAGGATGGCATTTTGGGGAGGCGTTGAGAGGCTGTCTTGTTTTTTAAATTCATTTATCTCACTTGCAAACCGCTGTTGTGCATTCGCTTTGTGTGTACCTGTAAAACTCAGCAGTGCAAGCAGCAATGCGGGAAAAAGTTTTTTCATGTTTGAACAGAGAATTTTATTTATGAATAAGCGCTTTACTCTACTCTTATTGGTTTGCTTCTTTGTGATACGCCATTTTCGTTAATGGCCTCAATAGCAAAATAATAGGGCTTTTGTGAATCCATTGTTTTCAGCCAGTATTCATTGTTGGCGTGTACCATAATGCTGGTGTATAATTTATCGGGTTGTGTTCCGTAAAAGATATTATACGCAAAGGCATCATCTACGGGCTGCCATTTAATAAAGGCACTTCTCTTGTCTTTTTCGGTACGTAATACAATAAATTGTTTTACACTATCAGGCTTTGCACCGTTGCCGTTACCGAAAACCCTGAAGCCGCTCAGCGCAAATTTGCCCGTAGGCATGTGAATGTTTTCCAGTTTGATGTAGCGGGCCTGTACCGGATTAGCCAGTTCCACGTAATCATGTGGTACATCGGTTTTGTTGTTGCTTTTGTCTACGAGAATCTTCCATTTTTTTCCATCAACGGAATAATACAGTTTATATTGGTGGTATTGATCCGGCCATTTACCTAAGCGATTGCTGTCCACATCCTGGTCGGCATAGTTGATCTGCACAGCATTCACTGTTGATACATTCCCAAGGTCTGTTTGGATCCATTCGCCTTTATTTGCACTGACAGCACTCCAGTAGGTTTTCATCAATTCGTCCACCGCGTTATTGGGATGGTAACCACCTAAAGTAGATGAAACCTGTACCGGTTTATTATAATTCAGCAGCATCCAGCCCGTAAAATAAGGCGAGTGGCCGTTGGATTCATAAGGCACATTTGTAAAGCGGCTATCGGGAATATAATGCGGGTAATCGCCGAAGGTGGTATTGCTCCACATTTTGTCGTCTTTATCAAATCCTGAAGGCCAGATTCCCAACCGGCGTTCAAAAGTGTTTTTTACAGAAACAACAGTGGTGGATACGTGCCAGTAGTTATTGAAATTATCTTTAAAGGTAGCGCCATGTCCTGCGCCGCGTACATAGCCTCCTAATTTAAAGCTCAATGGATCGGAGACGGCCGTAAAAGGTCCAAGGGGAGTATCGCCCACCAATAATCCGTCTGCATAACCGCTGAATTCTGTACCTGGTGCGCCGTATTGCAAATAATACTTGTTTTTGTATTTGGTCATGTGCGAACCTTCAATAAAGGGATCCAGAAAAGTATTGTCCATGTGTTCCCCAAACCGCTGCCAGCCATAGCGCCAGGGCTCCAAAAAATACATTTCTTTTCTTGTGCCCTTTGGGTTCATTGTTTTGCGGTCGAGTTCAACGCCGTACATAGGATAGCGGTTGCTGCTTCCGTTGTACATGTACAAACGGCCATCGTCGTCGGTGAAAAAGGTAGGATCCCAGCCGCCGATTTCAAAGGAGTCAACCAAGGGCTTCCATTCGTTGGCTTTGGGATTGATGCTCATCCAGATGGAGAAATTGGTGGTGTAGGTTGAGCCAAAAACGATCATGGTATCGCCGATGATGCCCACGGCAGGAGCACACAATTCATCGTAAGTGCCGGTGTTCCAGGGCCGCAGAAATTTTCGGGAGATAAATTTCCAGTTCAACATATCGTTGCTCCACCAATAGCCCCACTGATTGGTGGAGAACAAATAATAATCACCTTTGTAATTCACGATCACCGGATCGGCTGTGGCGCGGTGCCGTCCCCATTCACTGAAATTAGGGATAGGAGTGTAGCCGTAATCAATATTCACCGGGTTGCAATAGGTTGTTTGTTTTGTTTGACCCAGGGCAACAAACCCGTTCACAATAAAAAAACAGGATAGGACCAGGTTCACCAATTTTTGTTTCATAGTTTTTATTTGTGTTGAGAGAACAGCCATGACATCAGCTCTTTCTCTGCAAAGGCTGAGTCCCAACTGTTATGGTTGGCTTCAGGGTATAATGTAAGCTTTACTTTGGCGCCTTCGTCTTTTAGGGCGGCGGCCATTATTTTGCTATAAACAGGATCCACTACATTATCTTTTAAACCATGGAAGATCCACCAGGATGGTCCTTTTAATTTTTTGGCCGTTGCGGCATTAGCGCCGCCGCAAATAGGAAAAGCAGCGGCAAATAGTTTGGGTTTGCGCCGTACCAGTTCAAAGGTGCCCATGCCGCCCATAGATAAACCCCCAATATAAAGCCGGTTTTTATCCAAGGGATAAGTATCGGTGAGCTCCTTCACCAATTCCAGGAGCAGTTCCATGGCTTTTGTAGGTTCTCCATCTGGTTTGAAATTAAATATTCTTGTTCCTTTAATGGAGTCTGAAATAATGGAAACATTGCTCCAAAAACTGTTGGCAGCGCATTGGGGAAATACTACAATAGCCGGATAATTTTTGCGGACAGAATCCTGAAGAAAAAGCCTGCCCCCGTGTACCAGTTGCGCTTCGTTATCATTTCCTCTTTCACCGGAGCCATGCAAAAAAAGAATAAGCGGATATTTTTTCGATGCATCATAATCCTGGGGCAACAGCAAGCGGTAAGGCAAGGTGTCCCTGCCGTCAATCAGCCATTTTTTTTGGTACAAATTCAGGTCTTGGGCTTTTGCTTCCATGCAAATAATTTGAACAAGAGCAAATAAAAAAGTTAGTGTTGGATTGGCAGGAGATTTATCTTTCAGGTTTATATGCATTTTTAATTTTTTTTCTTTGATAGAGAAACATAAGATATATATCAAACGCTTTACACCAGCCCTTTTTAATATGTTCCTTTAAACAAGTTGTCAATTTTTCTTCCTTGTTGTTTCTTTAATGGTATGGCAAGTCCGTTTGTTTTTTCCAGCCAGTCATACAACTCATTACGCAATGACAAGCTAATCCTATCCATGTTTTTATCGCGAATGAGGTTATTTATTTCATGTGGGTCATTTTCCAGGTCGTACAATTCGTTAATATCCCAGACGCCATTGTAAGCAATGTATTTATACTTGTCGGTGCGCACAGCAAAGGTGGTGGGTGTTTGAGGGAAAGCCTGTTCCCAGTAGTATTCGTAAAATACTTTATCCCGCCAGGCAATCTTTTCTCCTTTTAATAAAGATAAAAAAGATTGCCCCTGCATTTGCGCCGGTTTGGTAATGCCAGCAAGGCCTAAAAACGTGGGTGCCAGGTCTATATTTAAGATCATTTGAGGAACCACGGTACCTCCCTTTACCATTGACGGCGCCCAAATCAACAGTGGAACCCGCATACTTTCTTCGTACGCATTTCTTTTATCAATAAGGCCATGTTCGCCTAACAGGAAGCCGTTATCGCCCATGTAAACGATCATGGTATTATCTGCTAAGCCGTTCTTTTCTACCCACTGTATTACCTGCTGTATGCTTTCATCAACGGCCAATAGAGTTTCAAGGTATAGATGATAGAATTCGTCAAACGGAATTTGTCCGTGATACATATAATCTACGCCATGCCAGCTATAGCGCTGTGCTCTCACCCACTGCGGTATATCTTTATAATTAACCGGCGTTTTTGGTGCGGTTGCAACACCAAATTGTTTGCTGCTATCGGTTGCTGTCAGATACATGGATGGGGGACAGACAATGGGAAGATCTTTGTATTTCCCAATATGTCTTTTGGCGGGCATGAATTCGGCGTGGACACCCTTATGCGATAAATACATGCAGAACGGTTTGTCCTTTACTTTGCTCATCCATTTGATGGCACGGTTTGTTAATTCATCGGTGATATAATTGTTGCTGTCCAGTTTTTCTTTTTGGCTATTTATGTTCAGCGTATTACCATAATAAAGGCCTTGTCCCCGAAAGCTCACCCATTCGTCAAAGCCGGGTTGCGGCGCATCATCAGTATTGCCCATGTGCCATTTACCCATGAAAGCTGTTTTGTAACCTTTTTTTTGCAGGTATTGGGGAAAGAAAGTAAGATTATCCGGCAAGGGAGCCGTATTGTCAACAACAGTATGTGTATGCGCATACTGGCCTGTTAAAATAGAAGCCCGACTGGGTGAGCAAAGCGCTGTGGTTACAAACGCATTTTTAAGGTAAGCACCCTCTCTTGCCATGCGGTCCATGCCGGGAGTTTGCAAACCAGGAACGGCATTGGTAAAGCCCATAAAATCGTAGCGGTGGTCATCTGACAGGATGAAAATAATGTTCATGGGTTTTTGTTGCGCCGCAACGGGTGATGTAGGTAAAAGGCAACCTACAAGAAAGACAACAAGCAGAATGGAAAGGATGGTTTTTTTGTTCATGTAAATATTTTTTAAACTAATAAGACAACAGACAACACTATTTTTCTTCAAACAACAACTGGTCAAAGCTCCATTTTGCGGGGCCTGTAAAAAAGAATACCAGGGCCAACAAAACGAACAAAAAAGGATGCTGGTCCTCATACCAGATTTTTCCCATACCAACAAACAAGCTAATATAAAGCATGGTACTGGCAATAATTAGAGCCGCCAGCCTGGTAAACAAACCAACCATCGCTAACATTCCACCCACTAATTCGGCAGTCTTTCCCAGATGCACCATCAAAGAGGCGGACGATGTTTTAAACTGATCCCACTCCAGGTAGGTTTTCATTTTTTCGGCGTCAAATACTTCCCAGCCATGATAGGCCATGAAAAAACCTGTCATGATCCTGATGATCGCCAGGCCCTGGTTTTGCCATTTTGCTGCTGCAGAAAAAATGGGTTTCATATTTTTAATGTGGTCAGAAGCGCTGCATTCCATCTAATACAGTTACTGACCGTTGTTTGTAAATTATTGTTTTATCCACGGACTTTCAAAGCCCAATTTTTTTAATCCTTTTTGAATTTCCGGTGAACTCATAAACAACTTCCACAACAGACCACTACGGTAATTTTCAATCATCACAATAATGGGGCCCTGGTCAATGGCCAAATGTGATTTTGCATACCAGTCTTTGGATTCGCTAAAGGCATCTACAAAACCGTATTCGCTCCACAGCTTATCACCCAGATCATTATAATAATGTTTTAGTGCCTGCATGGAATATTCCGGCGTATACGGAAAGGCTGACAAGGCAGCCGTGGGGGTAATGACACCCAGGTCTTCGGTGGGGGAATGCGCCGCATATCCTACCCAGCTATCGCTGGCCGTTAAGCCCCAGCTATTTTCGCCATAGCCTTTAAACTTTTTTGGGTTGTCGATGCAGTAAGCCCTATTGATCAAGGTGTGATTTTTATTCTGCTCCCAATAATCGGCATACCGGTCCTTCAAGCCTCTCGGATCCAAGCCCAGGAAAGAATACTGGCTGAAGAAGAGCGGCCCGCCATAATCAAAACCTAACGGCAATTCAATACCATAAAACTTTTTGCCGTTCTTAAAAAAATTGCTCTGCGCCCACCCGCGATGATACACGGCGCTACTCACCGGGTAACGTTCTGCCGACGCGGCCAGCACATACATAATCAGGCATTCATTAAATCCACGGACCGGAAAGTTCATGGCCCAACCGTTATTAGGACTCCAGTGCCAGTACAGCACTTCTTCACCCCCTCTGGTGAACCAGTCCCATTCAATCTCATTCCACATCCAGCCTATGCGGTTGCGCAATTCCCGCTCTGTTTGATTTTCTCCGGTAAAGTATTGCCTGGCACAAAGCAGGCCCTGAAATAAAAAGGACGTTTCTACCAGGTCGGCGCCGTCATCTTTGCGGCTGAAAGGAATGGTTTTTCCGGTGGCACCGTTCAGCCAATGCGGAAAGGCACCGTGGTAGGAATCGGCTTTCAGTAAAAAGTTCACCATCTTCAACAGGAACCGGGCGGCCGTATCTCTTTTGATCCAGCCTCTATCTGTAGCCACGATTACACTCATTATACCAAATCCTGTTCCTCCTGTCGTTACCACTTCGTTTCCATAATTAAACGCTACGTTGCTTCTTTCTCTTGCCAGTCCGCTCACGGGATGGGCAAAATCCCAGAAGTACCGAAAGGTTTGTTTTTGCACGAGATCCAGCAAGGCGGAATCGGAAAGATTTTTGGGTCGTTCGGCGGGTTTGAATGCAGCTTTTTTTTGTGATTGAGCCAATAGCGGCAACACAAATAACAAAATAAGGGCAAGTTTTTTCATCAGCAATTTCTTCTTTAATTCGATTTATAAACGCGGACTTTGAAATCCCAAATTTTTCATCCCGGTTTTTATTTCCGGACAACTCATAAATAAATTCCACAACAAACCACTGCGGTGATTTTCAATCATCACAATAATGGGTCCCTGGTCAATGGCCAGGTGTGAACCGGCAAACCAGACATCTTTTAAACTAAAGGCATCGCGGAAGCCATAGTCGCTCCATAATTTATCGCCCAGTTTATAATAAAAGAACTTTAGCGCTTTCATTGATTCTGCCGGTGTGTAAGGAAAAGACGACAAGGCCGCAGTAGGTGCAATTACACCAACATCATTGGTAGGAGAACTGGCAGTGTAGCCATTGGGAATATCGCTGGCTGTTAAACCCCAGCACTGATCGCTGTAGCCAAACTGATTTTTTGGGTTGGCTTTGCAGTATTCATAATTGATTTTGGTGTGATTGGTTACCTGTGTTTGGTAACTGGCATAAGGATCTGTTAATCCGATGGGATCAATGCCTAAAAAAGAATAGTGGCTAAAAAACAAGGGGCCTCCATAATCTGGTCCCAACGGCAAACTATAACCTAAAAAGTTTTTATTATTTCTCATGGCGCCGTTTTGCGCCCAGCCTTCATCGTAAACAATTTTAGGGATGGCATGTGTAGGAGAGGACGCTGCTAACACGTAAGTGATCAAACATTCATTCCAGCCCCGGATCGGCATGTTCATATCCCAGGTATAGTTTGGGCTCCAGTGCCAGTACAAAACGTTTTCATTGTTCTTCCTGAAGAAGTTCCATTGTACGCCCTGCCAGATGGTGTTGATTTCGTTGCGCAAGGTGGTTTCGGTAGCCTCTGCTCCATCAAAATACTGGCGGGCACAAAGCAGTCCCTGTACCAGAAACGAAGTTTCTACCAGGTCGGCGCCGTTGTCCTTCTGACTAAAAGGAACCGTGGCCCCGGTTTGCCCGTTCAGCCAATGCGGAAAGGCGCCTTTGTGTTTTTCTGCTGTATTTTTTAAAAAGCTTACCATGGTTTGCATTCGTGCCAATCCTTCCGAACGGGTGATAAAGCCACGGTGAATGCCTGTAATCAGGGCCATGATGCCAAAACCCGATCCGCCGGATGTTACAATGTTATTGTCGCCGTTGCTTCTTTCTTTTGCCAGTCCGCTCACAGGATGGGCAAAATCCCAGAAATAACGAAAGGTTTGTTTTTGTACTTTTTCCAGTAACTCTTCATCTGTTATTGGGGGAAACTTGTCGGTTGAGTCAATTGTTGTTACCAAGTTGATCTCTGTTCCCGCAGTTAAACTTCCCCCGTTGGATGATTTTAAATTTTTGGATAGGGTGACCTTGTATTTTGTAAGGTGTTTAAGTGCAGCAGCAGGAGACAGAATGATGCTGCTATCACCATTGGAATAGGAAACATTGTAGCTGACAGCGGCGCCAGAGCTTTCAGTGAATCCAATGCTGCCGGCGACCGTGGTTTTACTAATGGCTGATGAAAAATTAAAGCGTATAGAAGGGTTTAGGTTGATGTTATAGTTGATTAATTGAGTAACAGCGCCTTGCACCAATGATGATATCAGGCTGAAATTGGCTGGCGCCGGCTGTGGTGATGGATCGGGTTTTTTGCCACAGCCACAGGCTATCACAGTTAATAAACATACCGATAAAAGAAATTTCATCATCCTCTGAGTTTTATAGTTTATAAACCCAATAACTCTAACCTTTTGTTAGTTATTAGGTTTAAAAAATAGCAAAGGCTCGTTGTTTTTTGCTACTACCAGAACCTCGCCGAATTTGCTTGTACGAATGCTTTTTATGTCTCTTACCTGTCCGTTTATACTTAACAGGTCAGGTTGGAGGTAAGTGGTGAATGCATTATTCTGATAAGAAAAAACAGATAAAGCCTGAGCGTCATACCTTCCTTCATACGGAATAACATTAAAAAAGTTACCGCCTGCTACAAAAGTGTTTCCTGGTGCATTTTTATTAATTGGAGCGAAGGAAAAAATGGGAGAAAGCTGAAGATCAGCAGGCAATACGGATTTTGTAAAACCGCCTTTGCCATCGTTTAAAAAATAGCATGATCCTAATTCTTCAGCTGTTAATTCCGTATTGCCTTCAAAAAGATCATATAGCATATACTGTACTGTTTTACCAGCGACATCACTGTAGTTTAAGTAAGCCTTTTTTAATACAGGGAGCCTGCGTTCCAGTTCGTCCTTAGCCAGAAAGGGGTATTGCTGTCCGTCAATGGTGTACGCCATTACCTGCTCTATAGAGCCATTTTTGTCAAAATCTTTTACATATAATTTGCATGGGCCGTTTTTCCCGGCCCATAGTTTCGTGTTATGGCCCCAGTTGCCGGCCAAAATATCCATGCGGCCATCTTTATTTATGTCATCCATAAAAACGGTTTGCCATAAACCACTTGAATGGGGAAGAATTGTTTTTTTGAATTTTCCTTTCTCGTTGATGAAAATGTTAATGGGCATCCACTCCCCGGCTACAATAAGGTCTTTCCACCCATCGCCATTGATATCCGAGAAGGCGGAAGATGTAACCATGCCGATGTTTGAAAGGGGCATTGCATCCTGTCCGGCCACAGAGAAGTTTGCTTTTCCATCGTTTATTAGAAGTAGGGAGGTTTGAGGAATGCCATAAGCACGAGCATCGGCCAACACCCCCACAAAAATATCTTCGTCTCCGTCGTTGTCTATATCTGCTGTACTTAGGCAGGACTTGTTCTTTAGTACCGAAGGCAAAGTTGGAGATTTTGTAAAGTGCCCTTTGCCGTCATTAATATAAAGTCTGTCGGCCAGATAGGGCGACGCGTCCCCATATTGATTGCCTCCGCTGGCTACGTACAGGTCCGGTTTTTTATCACCATTGACATCAAAAAAAATGGCGTCCACATCTTCGCATAAGGCATCCGCATTGAAAACGGCCGTATCGGCTGCTACAAATTTTCCACTGGACTGCTGTATTAATAAGGTTCCAGGCTGGCCTAAGGCTCCACAGGCGTACAGGTCATCCAAGCCATCCCCGTTTACATCAGCTACTGCCAGTTTAGGGCCGCGGTCCGACTCTCCGTGAGGAATAAGGTATTGAACATTATAATCTACAAAATCGTTCTCAATATGCTTCCAGTTTGATATAAACTGCCGGCTTACATTTTCAAGCAATTGTTTTGCCGGGGGAAAGAAAGCATTATAGTCAAAAACTCCTCCGGCCTGCGACTGCTTTGCTATGATTTTAGGTATGGCCGGCGTGTTTTTTAATACCTGGTATTTCTGGTCGGGCCAGACAATCAAAATGCTGTCAATGTATTTAAGACTATCCAGGCCAAAATGCAGCTTGGGCTCACTGGCCGATTGGAAGCCCCGGGTGGGCATTAGCTGCTGGTATTGTATTTTGCCCTGGGTAAATAACCAGGCTTTGGCTCCTATACCAAACGTGTTATTATTATTTCCGTTAAAAGAGATATCAATAGAAAGTTTTTGAGGGGTATTATTTTTCAGGATCGTGGCTGGCGCATCAATATTATTTATGATGATATCTATCCTGCCGTCGTTATTTAAATCTGCATAGGCGGCGCCGGTAAAATAGCCCTTCATGTTTTTAGTGCCCCATTCTTCACTTACATCGGTAAAGACCGACTTGCCATCACCTTTGTAAAAATAAGGATGCGAGCTTCCATCAGGCATGCTTTTGATCGCTTCGTCGTCAAAGGCATCTGTCATTTGTCTTCCCTTTTTCATATCCAGATCCGATATAAACCGGATGTAGTCCAGATCAACAGGCCGTTTTACAATACCGCTGGAAATGAAAAGGTCTTTATTGCCGTCATTATCAAAATCAATAAATAATGGCGACCAACTCCAATCTGTTGCCGATATTCCGCTTAATAATCCAATATCGCTAAAACTTGTACCGTTGCCATTATTACGCTGGAGAGCATTTCTTGAATATTGTTTTTGGTATCCGTTCAAATCCAGTTTTACTTTGTAGATATCGGGATTTTCATCGCTGCCATAGGTTTTTAAAATTTTTTCATCCTGCGGAAGCATGTCTACCGTTACCACATCCAACTGCCCGTCGTTGTTATAGTCGGCAATATCATTGCCCATGCTAAACCGGCTGTAATGACGGAAATGTTTAGCACCCTCCTCACTGAAAGTTCCATTCTTATTGTTTACATAGTAATAATCATTTTCATGAAAATCATTGCCTACATAAATATCTTCCCACCCATCATTATTTAAATCAGCAACGGCCAGCCCTAGTCCATAACCCAGGTTGCTTTGAAAAATTCCTGCATGGGCAGATACGTCCGTAAATTTTCCAGTGGTGGAAACATCATTCCGGTAAAGCCTGTCTCCGGACATGGGATCGAATTTTCTGCGGTTGCTGGTATCAACAACGTTAGCATGAGGGCGGCTCGATTGATTCAGTATGTAACAATCCAAATCTCCATCATGGTCATAATCAAAAAAAGCGGATTGAGTAGTAAGTCCGGAGAAATTTAAACCGTAGGTTTCTGCCTGCTCTTTAAAAGTGCCGTTCCTGTTATTAATAAAAAGCTGGTTGTGTCCTTTCAGATCATATTTGCCACTAATGGCGCCTACGTAAATATCCAGGAAGCCGTCACCATTTACATCGGCCATGGTAACCCCTGTACACCAATCGGCAGTACCCGCTACACCGGCTTTGTCGGTGATGTCTTCAAATTGAAAGTCGCCTTTATTCAGGTACAGTTTATTGCCGCCTTTATTGTTGGCTGAAAAGTAAATATCAGGCAATCCGTCGTTATTAATATCACCGGTTGCCACACCGCCACCGTTGTAATAATATAAATAGTAAAGGATGTTGAAAAGCTTGTGTTCAGCAAGCTTGTTGGTAAATTTTATGTTGGTTGTGGAAGAAGGAAGACTTTCAAACAGTTTGTTCTCATTTCTGCATGAATGACAGAGAAGAAGTAGGAGAGTATAAAAAACTATCCGGAAACACATAGCGAAATTTATTTAAAATGGTTTGGCGGCTTCAACCTTAAAAAATTTGCCGAAGATTGATGTTCAATTAAAGCTTATCAAATAAAGGTATTTAAGAATTTATATCTTATGTTGTTACGCGCCGCATAAAATACAAAGGGTTGCACACTACTGGCAACCCTTTGTATGCTTTAAAGAGAATACTTATAATTTACTTTGATACAAATTCTGAATTTCACTAGCAGAAAGGGCTGTATTATAAAGTCTAAACTGATCTAAACTTCCATTAAACGCTTTTCCCCAATCTGTAGTTTTGCCACCTAAATAGAAGCCTGAAACTTTATTGTAGTCCATTTTTATAGGACCGTGACCAGCCCATGATTGAGTGGACCAAAGTGCACCGTCCCGGTAGATTTTCATATCAGATGTGGTTTCATCATAAGAAAATGCAAGATGATGCCATTGATTATCCAAAATATTAGGCATTCTGCTATCACCCGTTAATTCAAACCAATGATCACCATTGCCTACTTCCGATACCATCAGTTTTATAACAGCAGAGTCTTTTGTAGCCTTCGATCCTTTATGATCAAATATTAGAAGCATAGCGGCATTGCTCCAGTGCCCTTGTTTAGATGGTATGCTCATTACAAATTCTGCATCACTCTCAGGCACACCATCATGCTTTTCCCAAAACGCCACTGTAAAGCTCGTTGATTTAGGAAAATCATTAGCATTTAAATATGTCACACCTTCATTACCATTTCCTTTAATAGCATTGCCATTAATTCCTGGTTCATAGGTTAAAGGAAATAAAAGAGCAGGATGTTGTGAAATGCTATCAGAAGCGTTCCATCTAGGGCTTATTCCGTCAGTACTATTAAAGCTGGTAAAGAAACGCAGGTTGCCTGGCAATAACACCTGGTTATCATCTGTATCAAACTCACCCAATTCCGGCCTGTTTATTTTCTGGCAACTTCCCAGCACCAGCAGGAGCCCTACTGATGATAGTAAAAGTTTGAATTTATTTGTCATGTTCTTTAATTTTTACTGTATAATAAAATTACCATTCAGGGTTTTGAATCAACTTGGGATTGTCATTTAAAACAGCCTGCGGTATAGGGTAAAAACGGTGTTTGTTTTGATAACCCAAAGGTCCAAGAACCGTTGGTGCATCTCCCCAACGTACCAGATCAAAGAAGCGTTCAAACTCCATAGCAAATTCTGCTCTTCTTTCTTTTTTAATCACGGTACGGAATTGTGCCTGGTCTGAATAAGCGACATCGCTGAGTCCGGCCCTTTCTCTTATCTGGTTGACCCAATTTTGAGCATCGGTCGTATTATCTGTCCCGCCCAGTTCATTGGCAGCTTCAGCAGCCATCAACAGCACATCAGCATAGCGGAATACACGTTGATTTACCCAGGTATTTTGTGCTTCATTGTTTGGTGTACCCAAGCCTGCCGCTTGATAATCTTCATAGCGATTATATACTTTTTTATTCCAGTACAAGGCATTGGAGAGATTTGGTAAAGTTAATCCGTAACCACCCGTATTGGGACCGCCATCGCTTTGGCCGGAAAATAGAATGGTGGCATCTTTCCTTTGGTCACCAGACGCATAAGAGCTAACAAGTGAGGCCGTTGGTGTATTCCAGCCCCATCCCAGATCCCAGGTACCTGAACCCCGTACACCTTGTGCCTGGCCAAGCCGGCTCCAGTACACATTACCGTCTCCGGCAGTTTTTGACGCCTGTATTTCAAAGATGGATTCAGCAGAAAGTTCTCCTTCCGTTTTGAAAATCTTATAATATGGCGTTACCAGTTGGTACTGGCCGGAATTAATCACTTCCTTGCAGAGGTTTAAGGCGCCGGCCCATTTTTTACGGTAAAGCATTACTTTGGCCAAAAAGGTTTTGGCTGCACCGGAAGTTAAACGACCACTAAAAGCAGTACCTGACCAGTTTAGTGGCAGGTATTGCATGGCAAAGTTCAGGTCACTTTCTATAAAATCGTAAATAGCATCTGCAGGCGATTTGGCTATATGTGCATCGGTAGGCGTATTGATCTTAAAATCAATCAAAGGAACATCACCATAGGTGCGTACGAGATCAAAATAGGAATAAGCCCGGAAAAACTTTGCTTCAGCAATGAGCAAGTTGGTAGCCGGATCGGGATTGGCTTGTTTGGATGCCGCATCCAGGGCGCTGTTACATAAACCGATAAATACGTAGTGTTTATCCCAATAAAGACCTGCTCCCCAGTCGTCTTTGGTGTACTGAAAATTATCGTAAGTCTGATGCCAGGCAGATGCACCCGGATCAGCTACAATCTCTGCGTCGTCAGAACGAAAACCGTTCATAGCTATATAAGCAATACCCTGAAAGCCATCACCGGCATAGGGTTCCACGGCTGAATTGCGAATGGCACCATAAAGGCCCAGCACCTGTCCCTGTACTTCACCACCCTGCAGGTCATCTATAGTAGCCGATAAGGGCTTACGGTCTAAAAATTTTTTACAACCCCCAAACAGTGTAATGGCTAAAAGCGCCAGTCCAATGCCTGTAGTTATTTTTCTCAATTGTTTCATAGCTCTCAATATTTTATATTCAATTAAAAGTTTGCATTCAGGCCAAAAGTGATAATTCTTGGCAAAGCACTGGTTGCACTGCCATAATCAATACCAAAACCCAAAGCATCACCGGGGAATTCAGGAGAATAGCCGCTGTTGTGCTTCCAGGTTTTTAGATTTTGCGCACTAACCGAGAGCCTCAGGTTTTTTACAAATTTGCCGGGCATACGATTAAAGCTATATCCCAGGTTCACATTGCGGATACGGAAGTAGCTTCCATCTTCAATACCATAAGTTGACGGGGCTCTGTTGATCAGGTGCGTTTGGTTTACAATAGGTATTACACTTGAAGTGCCAGGGCCAGTCCAACCTTGTGTATAATCTTGCGGATAGTTATAAACCGAATTTTTTTGCTCTGATGTTCCCCAAACACGATAGATCTCATTACCATACGTGCCTGCAAAATCCATACTCAGATCAAAAGCCTTGTATTTCATTGAAGCATTGATACCATAAGTAAAGTCAGGTGTAGGATTTCCGATTACTGTTCTGTCCTGGTCATTAACGATATCATCTCCATTCAAGTCTGCATATTTTATATCCCCAGGTTTGGCGCCTCCTCCATTGATGGTGCTTGCAGGAGATTTCAGGATGTCGGTATACGACTGGTAAATTCCGATGGCTTTGAGACCATAGAAATATCCGATGGGATATCCTGTTTCTGTCTGGTTTGGCGTTTGCTCACTGGACGAGATGGCCGGACGTACAGGGAAGGGGAGGAACAATACCTTATTATCAAAGGTTGTCAGATTTCCACCAATAGAGTAACTGAAGTCCTTGCTAAGGGCTTCGCTCCAGTTAGCGGAGAATTCAAATCCCTTGTTTTGAATAGAACCGCTGTTGGTCAGGGTTGGTAACACACCCCTCGGGTTTAACAGTACCAGCAAATCCTTGGTTTTCTTATAATAATAGACGGCTTCAAAATGCAGGCGGTTTCTAAGCAAGTTGGCTTCCAGTCCGCCTTCGGTGCTTTGAACTGTTTCCCAGTGAAGATTGGGATCGTACAGATAATCCGGTGTAAATACAGGAACCAGTGTACTTCCGAAAACTGCTGAAGAGCTATTGGAGATAGTAGGATAGGCAGGATAGTTTTTCCCCTGCGTGGTAAAGTTACCCAGCAAACCGGTAGAAGCTTTCAGTTTCAACAGGTTGAAGATCTTTTGATCGGCCATGAAGTTTTCCCTGGTCATTTCCCAGGCGCCGCCAACAGCCCAAAAGTTCTGGAACTTTTTATTGTAATCCTGGTTGATCTGGCTGGAACCATCGCGGCGGAAGCTGGCGTTCAGGTAATACTTATTCTTGTAGTTGTATAACACCCTGGCCAAGCCGGAAACTGTTGAATACTCATACTGATTGGTAGGGATAACGCTTTTCCTATCGCCAAAGCCAGTATTTAAATACCAGAAACGTTCATCATTTGGGATAATGCTAACCCCGGGGGTAGACTGGCTTACCGTAGCACTCACCTGTTCATTTTTGTAATAGTAGGTAGTAAAACCAAGGGTGCCAGTCAGGTTATGATCACCGAAACGTTTTTTATAGGTAGCTATATGATCCTGCTGGAACGCACGGGTGTCATACAGATCCTGCCGTACTGCTGTCAGGCTGTTTTTGGCAAACACCTCAGATCCTGCCGGTTCAGTGGGTATATAAAGGTTATATAATGGAGTGTATTCACGATTATTGCGGTTGCTGATATCTGCATAAACCGTACTGCGGAAGTTGAGGTCTTTTGTGATGTTGATATCCACAAAAGCATTTCCAACATAGCGGTAGCGTACGTCAATTTTCTTATCCCAGTTGTTTTCCAGTGTTGCCAGTGGATTTGTTTCAGAGTTCTGAAT
Organism: uncultured bacterium; assembly: GCA_966095395.1. Taxonomy (GTDB): domain Bacteria; phylum Bacteroidota; class Bacteroidia; order Chitinophagales; family Chitinophagaceae; genus Flavisolibacter. The sequence continues at coordinate 30,223 of CBHTSW010000012.1, forward strand.
AATAGGAGTTTGAGCGTACAGGTCATAAAAGCCTGAATCTACTCCATAGGGATTTTTAGTATAAAACTGTTTGGTGTCAGAAGGTATGATTGGTAAGGCCCTCCGTGCATTTTCCAAAGCCCCGCTCTCATAAGGAAGGTTTTCCCTTGTAGCAATAATATTGAATCCCAGTTTCCACACATTGTTTACGCGATACTCATCATTCAGGTTAATGGTCATGCGGTCATACCGTACATGTTTTACCAGGCCTTCGTCATAAGAATAGCCAAGTCCCATGTGGAAACGATTTTTTTCTGTTCCCGCATCCAAGCTGAGGTTAGTGGTGGAATATTTTGCGGTACGGGTTACCACATCGATCCAGTCCGTGTTGCCTGTATACGCTGAGAGACCAGGGCCGCCTACATCGTTTACGAAACTGAGAAGCGAGTTTGCGGTAGGGTCATCCTGCACACGATTTTCGGCTTCAAACCTTACCAAACGGCGAAACTCATCGCCATTGGCGAGTTTGATTTTGTCCACCAGGTTCTTAATGCCAAAAGCTGTATTGAAATTGATGTTCACCTGGCCGGCTTTGGCTTTTTTAGTGGTTACCAGGATGGCACCGGCTGCACCCTTAATACCAAATACCGCCAGTGAAGAAGGATCTTTTAATACCTCAATACTTTCAATTTCATTGGGGTTGACAAAGTCCATATTATCACTGAATATGCCGTCAACGATATAAATAGGACGAACGGTACCAATACTAATCGTTCCCCTGATGCGTACATCCGGAGCCTCACCTGGAATGGCACTGTTCACAATGGAAAGCCCTGCCACTTTTGATTGCAGGGAAGAAAGCGGGTTGGTATTGGGCTGGGATGCAACCTCTTCTCCTTTTATTTTAGCTACCGATCCTGTCAGGTCTCTTCTGTTTGCCGTACCATAACCAATTACCACAATTTCGTCCAACGCGTTTCTTGCAGAGACCATGGAAATGTTTATTGTCGTACGGCCGGCAATGGCTACCTCCTGGGTATCATATCCCACAGAAGAAAATACCAAAGTAGTGCTGGCATCGGGTACCGAAAGGGTGTAAGTACCCTCGGCGTTTGTAGCCGTGCCAATGGCGGTTCCTTTTACGGTTACAGAAACCCCGGATAAAGGCTCGCCATTTGGCCCGGTAACTTTTCCGGTAATGGTGATGTTCCGTACTTCAATTTTTTCTCCACCGGCTGAAGCCTTTAAAACCACCAGCTTATTATCTAAAATTTGGTAGCCACTGCCCATCCCGGCAAAAATTGAATTTAATACCGAAGGTACTTCGGCGTTGGTAACATGCACATCGACCTTCTTGTTGTCAATTAAGGCCTGGTTGTACAAAAACCTGTAAGAGCTTTTCTTTTGAATTTCTTTCAATACTTTCTTCAGGTCTGTTGACTCAAGATTTAACGTAACTCTGTCCTGAGTGTGCCCTCCTGCAGATACATGCAAGCAGCATAGCAGCATAAATGCACACGTTAGTTTCATAAGCCTGCTGATTTTTAAAAAAAATGGATGTTTGAGATAAGCAGTCTGTCCTCTTTTTTTCATATTTAAACATTATAAGTTAATACGTTTATTTCAAAAAAATGATGGGTGGGTCATAAACCCTCTTATTAAAAACTACGTAGTATTCAAAATCATGGGCAGTTCATTTAACGTGTTATAGTAATAGAATTCTCGTTCATGGTAAAATTGAAAGGGAAGGCGATCTTTAAAGCCGCCAATGCCTGTTTGATATTTTCATTTTCAAATGTGCCGCTAAGGCGCAGTTGGGCAATTTCTTCATCCTTAATATCAATTCTGGTATTATACCACCGTTCCATTTTTTTTGCTACTTCTTCAAAAGTCTCGTCCTGGAAAATGAGCTTGTTTTCTACCCATGAGGTTTCAATAATAGTATTATCCACCGTGTGGGTAAGGGAACTCAATAAAACCTTAGGCTCTGTTTTTTGCGCTGCCCCGGATTTTTGATCTTCCTCTCCATTGGCAATAACCAATTTTTCATTGGGTTTCAGTATAAAAATCTCGCCAGGCCTTTTATCGTGGGTAATTTCTACTCGTCCCCTAACCAGGCTGGTTTCCGTTGATGTTTCATTGGGATATGATTTGACGTTAAAGGCTGTTCCCAATACTTTTATATGAAGACCGTTGGCTTTTATAATAAACGGGATCGTGCTTTTTTTAACATCGAAGTAGGCCTCGCCGCTTAATGTGGTGTTGCGGTTAGTGGTTCCAAAGTGTTCGTTATAGGTAAGCTTGCTGCCGGCATTTAACCAAACGACAGAACTGTCGGGTAAAACCAATTTTGTTTTGGAGCCAAACCGGGTGGATACCTCGCTAAAGCTCTTTTCAGGAATGGCAATGGCTTTTTTGAAATTATTAATTCTAAAAAAAATAACCAGGAAGACGGCAAGCACGGAAAGGGAAAGGGTAAAAAGGATGTTTTTTCTTTTTGGCCGTGGGTGATAATCAGGAAGGAGAGAAGGGCTTTGCAGATCGCTTAGGTCAACTCCCTTATTTTTTAAATGATTGAGGTGGAGCTCAAAAGCAAGCTCGGCATCGTAAGCATTCGTTTCGGTATTGGAAGGCGTCCAGAAATCTTCTATGATTTCGGCAGGGTGAACCCAATGAGGATTGGCTTTTATAAGCGTTTCCAATTCAAGGATTTCCTCCGGAATAGCTTCTCCAGACAGCTTTTTAGCAAGCAGGTTCCAATATCTGTTTTCAGTCATTAGCAGGCAGTATTATGTAAGGACAAGAAAAAAAACGTTTACCCCTAAAGCTTCGGTTTCAATTGCAGGAAATTTTTGAAAAGTCAAACTGGACGGATTGTCCAATCTTTCGTAGGGCAATGGTCATTTGGTTCTCGATTGTTTTTACAGAGAGGTTTAATAGTTCGGCTACTTCCCTGTATTTTAAACCGTCTTCCCTGATCAGTTTAAAGATCAACCGGCATTTGGGTGGCAGTTCATTAATGGCGTTTTGCAAACGTTTATGCATTTCAGCCGTGATCATTATCTGTTCAGGGTCGAGGGAAATGCTTTTGAATTCTACCAAAGTATCATCGAGGGAAAAAGATTCGTTTTTTTTCTGTTTTAGAAAACTGTTGATGGAGAGGTTTTTTGTTACGACGTAAACATAGAGATGGAAGTTTTCAATCCTGGGAAGTGTGGTTCTGCCATTCCAGATCTTTAGAAATACATCTGAAACCACTTCTTCGGCCGTTTCTTTCGAATGTGTAATAGAAGAGGAAAAATGAACAAGCCTGGAATGGTATAACAAAAAGAGTTCCTTGTAGGCGATGGCGTCGTCGTACAAAGCAATCCTGTTTAGCAGCTTATTCAGTAGAGAAGGAGCAATCATTGTTAGCAGTCGTTAGTCAAAACTATGTATAAAATGCTAAGTGCCAGCAATGATTTTTTGTTGGCCATGAAAAAAGAAAGTGTTGCCGCCGGCAACACTTTATAATAGTTTTCAATTTGTAAAAGCAGGCCTAGAAAACCAATGTCATAATGGAATGGGGAAGGCTTTTAACGGGAGCGGCTTTGCCTGCCACCCATAAATGAAAGGGCATCTCCTTATCACCGGTGTTCATCACCACTACAGCAATCTTTCCGTCTTCATTCTTAAAAGCAGTTGTCAGCAAAGGGCTCCGGCTGGCAGAACTGATGATTCTTTTAGCTCCCGGCTTAATGAATTTTGAAAAATGACCAATATAATAATAGGCATTCGTGTAAATAAGTTGCCCGGATCTGGTATCGGCGTGTATGGGAGCAAAGCAATAATTTTTTACGTGGTTGGGTCCGCCAATTTCATCAAGCAGCACATTCCAGTCAGTCCAGCCCACCGTGCCGTTATTAAAATCATTGATCATAGAGCGGCCATACCGTTCGCCTAGCTTCCAGTCGTTGATATTTTCCATCTTAAAGGGGCCATTGCAACCCTCGGTGAACAAAAGGTTTTTATCGGGAAAGCTTTCGGCTACCTTTCCCACATTCTGAAACACCTGGTCGGCGCCGCTCCAGTCTTCATACCAGTGAAAGCCGATGCCCCACGCATATTTAGCCGCTTCGGGGTCGCTTAGCAAAGTGCTGGCCCGCTGGTAAATAAGATCCCTGTTATGATCCCATGCAATGATCTTTTTATCGCCCAGGCCTTCCTTTTGCAAAGTGGGGCCAAGGTATTTTTTTAAAAAATCCCTTTCTTCTTCCGCAGTAAAAATGCAGGACTCCCAGGTCTGGGTTGCCATGGGTTCATTTTGGATGGTTAGTCCCCAAACCGGAATGCCTTCTTTTTCATAAGCCTTAATGAACTTAGCATAATAATTTGCCCAGGTTTGATAATATTCTGGTTTCAATTTGCCTCCGTGAAGCATGTCGTTGTTATCCTTCATCCATGCCGGCGGGCTCCAGGGGCTGGCATATAGGGTAAGCTTTCCGCCGGCTACTGCTGCTGCCTGTTTTATAAATGGAATGCGGTATTGCTTATCATGCTCAACGCTAAAAGATTTCAGTTCTTTATCGTTGTCGGCAACGTAGGTATAACTGCCGCTTGAAAAATCGCAGCTATGGATATTGGTTCTTGCCAACGTGTAACCAATGCCCGTTTGCGAATTGTAATAGGCATTTAAAAATTCCTGTTGTTTGTCTTTAGGCAATTTGGCAAAGGTTTCAGCGGAAGCGTCCGTTAAGGCGCCGCCAATACCTAAAAATGTTTGATAGGTTTTGGACGGGTCTACAAAAACACAGGGCTGTGTTTCCTTTGGCTGCCCGAAGTCGGAAAACTGTAAGGTGTCCGTGGTGGTTAACCTGTAGTTAGCCGTATCCGCAGTCGTATAAACAATTATATTTTTCCCTTCTACGGAAAATTCGCCGGAGGCGGCGGCCAACACCTTTGGATTTTCTTTATTTTCTGAACAGGCAACTAAAGAAACAACAGTGCTTAAAAAAAGAAGCTTTTTCATGTTATGTAGTTTGTATGCTTTCAATCGTTATATTAAAAATCAGGACGGATTCAAAAAAACGTTACCAAATATAAGTTCCTACACCTCCTGCCGGTAGCGTAGTGGTGGTCCATTTGCCTTTAAACCGGATGTTGAAAGTTTCCGCAGCATTGCCGTCATTTTCAACCACCAGCACTTTTTTCCCCGAGGGTGTTTGGAAAGCTACGTTCTGCAAATTTCCGGCAATATTGCTTGCAATGCGTACAGAGCCAGGCGGAACAAATTTGGAAGCATGTGCAATGATGTAATAAGCTACATTACGGCTGATAGAACCTCCAATGGTTAAAGCGCCTTTGCAGGTCGTGCATCCTCCGGGTGTATGGGGGCCAAAATTCGCATCGTTGGCAAGGTTCCACTCCAGGCTTACACGGCTCCAGTTGCGCATAGAGCCAACTATTACATTTTTGAGATGCCATTTCAGGTCGCCGTCAAAATTGCCGTTGGAGGCCGTGTACTGTTCGGTAAAATAAACGTCCTTATCGGGATGTAAATTCCGCACCTGTGACATGGCGCTAATATCTCCTGCATATAAATGAAAGGCAGAGCCGTTTACAAAAGCTTTGGCAGCCGCATCATTCAATATGGCAAGAGGATAGTCGGGACGATCGCAATTATGGTCGTAAATGATAATTTTTGTATTGATAGCCGCAGACCGGAAGGCTGGTCCTAAATGATTTTTGATAAAATCTGCCTGTTGCGCTGCGGTCATGTACATGCTGGGATTATTACCCGGATGCAATGGTTCGTTTTGTGGTGTAATGGCATCTATGGCAATGCCCTGCGCTTTCATTTGCTGAATGTACTTTACAAAGTATTGGGCATACACGGCATAGTATTCCGGTTTCAGGCTGCCACCAATGGAGCTGCCGTTATCTTTCATCCAAACCGGTGGCGACCATGGAGTGGCTAAGATCTTTATGGCAGGATTGATGGCTACAATTTCTTTCAGCAACGGAATCAGGTTGGTCATGTCGGGAGCCAGAGAAAAATTGGCAAGCGAAGGATCTGTTTGTCCGGCAGGCATATCATCATAACTGTATACCGAGGCGCTAAGGTCAGAGGCGCCAATGCTGATGCGCAGGTAACTAATGCCGATAGCGTTGTCATCATTACTGAAAAGCTCTTTTAATAAAGCAGCCCTGGTTGTTGCATTTAAACCATTGATGACAGAAGCGCTGCCACTGGTAAGGGTGTATCCGAAGCCATCAATGGTTTGAAAGGTTTGGGCGGTATCAACATCTATAGACGCATATGTATTAGTGGTGGTACCAAAAGAAAGCGTGGTGTTTTGTTTTTTTAATAAAACGCTTTGATCGCCTTTGGTCAGCCAGAAATCTACTTCATTGGTGGTTGGCGCAGGCGGAGGTGGAGTGGGATCTCCGCCACTGGCGTCTGTACTTTTATTGCAGCTTGAACTGCTTGCCAATAAAAACAAACCTGAAACAATGCTAAAAACCAATACTTGCCTGATAAATTTCACGATGTTAGGAATTCTAAATTTAAAAGATAGTGTTTACCTGAAAAGGATGCAGGAATATAAATATAAACTAAGGACAGCAAATTGTTGATTTACCCCCAAAAACGCAAAGCGGCCGTCTAAAGAAACCAGCTTATCATATTTTGTAAGCTTTTCCAGTTGACATAATTCCTTCCTAATCATCAAGATTGTACCATTCACTAAAAAAAGTTTATGCGAACTCTCCATTAATAAACCGGATAAAAAATATTGCTATGTGTATAAAAACTTTTTTTTTAGCTATGTTCCTAACCAGCAAGGGATTGAGACATGTTAAAAGGTTTTGATCATTTTTTATATACTAAAACAGTGAAATGGCGTTTCTATCTTAACATAAAATCAAACCTGTGAAACTAAATACCCTGCATCATTACTGTTTTAAAAAAGGCGCTGATGTTTACCAGGTAGAATATTTTCTAACGACCGGTGCCATCAATAACGAAACGACCAGGGAGGGATGTCTCTGGCTTGTTATTTCAGTTGAGGGTGATGAAAACATAAAATTTCATCTCTCCAAGTCGCTTGCTATTTTAAAGCAGCCGAAAGAAATAATTGAAATAATCATTCAGCGGGAAACATGGCATTTTTTGCAGCAGCTTTGGGCTACAGCACCTCCCAATGTATAATGTCTTTTGTGCCATACGGCCAGGAAAGCAAATGTTTAGTGGCGATGCTTTAAATACATTCCTGTAAGCGTTATTTTTTAAATGGAAGCTTTAAGCGAGGTTTCTTTTTTCAGGTGATGTTTTGCTTGTACTAATTGCTGTGCCACCCTTTCTGCTAATTCGTAACTGAAGTGGGAAAACCCTTTTTCTTTGGTTTCTTTTCTGCCGGCAGCGCAGTCCTGTGCACATTGATGTAAGATGGCCTCTGTCTCTTTATCAATGATACCGGCATAGGTTAAAAGAAACTTCAGGATCTGGTCTTCAATCAATTCAAAATTTTCACAAATAAACCGGTGGTCCTCACTGGGGTTTGAGCCGGAAGAAGGAACGATAGCATTGGTAAGTACGACCAGCTTTTGATTTGCTTCAATTTTCCTGGGATAGCTGGGTTGAATATTTTTAAACTTTGTTTTTAAAATTTCTATTTCGAATTCATTGTTTTTTTTAAGCCCGGAAATAACGGTTTGAAACTTTTGTTCATATTCGCTTTTGAGGGCCGCCCTGGAAGCTTCCAGGGCATCAGAATTTTGAATGGCCAATTGATTTTTATAGTTGTTTATACTTTCTTCGGCATAAGCCTGAATAGAAGCTTTCTGTTCCTCCCATTTTTCTTCAAAAGTTTTTTGTAAGGCTTTTTTACTTTTTCCGGAGAAGACAATATAGAAAAGCACGGAAACCACACTACTGATTATAGCGGAGAGAACCAACGGTTGCAAGAGGTCTGAGTAGTTCATGGAAAAGATGGTTGAATAAAAATAAATGTACGGTAAAAAGCCTTACTCAATTCTTCAAAATTTATGAAGCCGGATTTTCAGGGTTATTTATGATCAGGCAGGGGAGCAAGAAGGGTGCCTGCTTGCAAAGTTGGTGAGTTTTTCATTGTTCCGGATATACAACGCTTTATGATTGTTTTTGGATTGTTGAGTTCTGTATTTGATTATCCAGCGGAATACCATAAAATCCAAATTCCTATGTTTCATCCAAAAGAAAACCGTTGATTTTTATACTTTTAACTGCAGCGAAAAAATGGGGAGCCTACAAAAGGCCAAACCACGATAAGACCAGCAAGAACCGAACTATTAAACATTATTACCGTTTCATTCTTTAATTTTTTCTTTCAATCGTTTCACTTCTTCTATGATTAATCTTTTTATATCCATCTTCAATTGATGAAAGTTATCCAGTACCTGCTGCGGCTTAACATCAGAAACATTCGGTATCTTTTTGTATACTCTTACTTCCTCCGTCAACTTTTTATCGTCATTTATAATTTCTGCATGGAACATCTTCAATTTGATTTTTTCATACGGATTATCCGCCACCAGGCCTACAAACTCACCCGACGAAAGCGCTGAAATCTTGGAGGCGGGCAGGGCGCTGTCCAATTGCCTGGAATGGCTGATAGAAGTATCCGTTCGATGGATGGAAACACTCCGGCGCTCCTGCATAATTTTGCCAAACCGTTCAGACAGTAATTTGGACGTTTCTCCCATTACCTGGCCGCTGATGATATTGCCGGTAATATTTACAATTACGTCTGCCTGATTACGACCGTAGTTCTTCCTTAGTTGGCTGAAGTCCTGCATGGCTAATGTGGTGGCCACTTTGTTACTGCGGGCAGTGGCAATCAGGCTATCTATGTTATTAAAATAGATGGTGGGAAATTCATCAAACACCAGGCTGCATTTCAGCCGGTCTTTTTTGTTCACCTGTCTTACCAGCCTGGATATGTATAGGGATAGTACCGCACCATAGATCTGCTGCTTTTCCGGATTGTTACCCATGCAGACAACTTTGGGAGCGTTTGGGTTATTGATGTCGAGTGTAAAATCATTACCGGATAATACCCAGTAAAGCTGAGGGGAGGCCAGTCTGGCCATGCCTATTTTGGCTGAGGCAATTTGCCCTTCTAATTGCTCCATGGCGTCATTTTGGTAAGCGGTGATAAAGGGATTGATCAGCACTTCAATTTCAGGCTGGGTATTTAATACGGGAAAAAGTTCGTCATAATCGGTCTGCATGAGTTCAATCACATGCGGAAGGGTGCAGTACTTACCATCCTGGTAGGTTCTTAAAAACCAAATAACAGCCGTTACAAAGTTGATGGGCGATTCCACAAAGAAATCCCCTTGCTTATTGATCCATTCCCGGTTTAATCCCAGCAAAATGGTTCGGGCGGATTCAGTGGCATCGGTAATGTCATTCATGGTGTGCGGGTCCAAAGGATTGCAGCGGTGGGAGACGGACAGGTTATCAAAGTTGATGACATAAAAGGAAGGTTTGGCGGTGTATCTACCTTTGTTTTTCTCCAGCCAGTTGTATGCTATTTTGGAGAGGTCGTCATACTTAAAATCATAGACAAACATAGCGAAGCCTTTTTCGATGTGTTGTTTGATAACGTGCTGGATCACAAACCAGCTTTTCCCCGCTCCGGGGCTGCCAATGACCAAAAGGCCACGAAACGGGTTAATGATGTTGATCCAACTCCTTCGAATGCTGCCTTTAAGGTTGTACCGGGCCGGCAGATTAATGGAGTACGCATTGCGGATCAATCGTTCTTCCTGCGGAAACGTTTCGTTCAGCGAGTTGAATACATCTTCGCCTTGATGGTAGCGAACCAGGCGGCTTACCAAATTACCGCCCCCAAGCAGGAGCAAAAATCCGGTTGTGGTAAGGAGCATGTAAATAAGGGCACTGGAAACGGGAGACAGGGCGACTTTAAACAGGGCACTACTTCCCAAAAAAAGGGAGAAGCCAATAAAGAGAATGACTATTATATGCTGCCACCTGATGTGCTCGTCTTTTTTGCCCTGCGCTCCCATTAGCGAAACCGCCAGCAGGCCAAGGCTAAGCAGCTTTGATGTATACGGCGCCGTGAATAGTCCCGTATGTAACAAGTTCTGTAATAAACGGTCGCTAAGGTCAGCTCGAAAGCCCCATAGCTCGAACGCACGGTAACAGTAAAAATAAAAGTGCAGCAGCAAAACAAATAGGCTGGCAAACCGGGTAAGGTCGATGATCTTCCGAAGCCCTTGTTCATTCTCTCCTGTAACAGACATAACGAATCATTTTTTAGGATGAGGAATTGGGATTTCTCCGCTTTTTCTTTTTGCGTTTTTTGTGGAGCAGATGGGAGGGGATGGTGTCGTATGGTTCTTTCGCCCAGAGCAAAGCATCCAGGAGTTTCTCCCCGTAGTGGGTGATTTCCTCTTTTTTACCAGGCGTCTGGCGGACGGGTTGAGCGGCCATTGCAAAACCGGATTTCTCCTTTTGTTTGTCTTCTGCCTGCTGTACTATTTTACCCTCATTTGCGGCCAGGCGGCTTTGCACTGCGGCAGCGCTATAATCCTTTCCCAGATCGCTGCCATTAAAAACACATTTGGTTTGATTGTCAACGAAAGTGAGGCCGTAGATCTGTCCATTGCCATTTTTCCTGGCCGGCATATAGACCTGTTGCCCTGACAACTGCTCTTGAAACAGGTCTAAATTTTATACCAATCTAAAAGATTGCCTGGTCAAAATTTATCCAGGCAAAAAATAGTTGTTTACGTACGGCGCTATTTTTTTAAACGTTTCCTTTCCGATAAAAAAAGGGGCTGCAAAAGCCCCTCGACCTACTGGAATTTACCTGAGAACCTATTCGTGACATCAACGGCGATAGTTTGAAAGACTTTGTTGTAAGGCTATCAAGCTACAATGGCAGCCAGTCGCCGTAAATCATCCATAAAGTGGTTCGAAAACTGCCCGCTCGGGGCTTCCCTTATTCAATTGAATAAGGTGATGTTTAAGAGGTTGTTTATTTGCGAATCTCGTTTCCGCTTGAATTGGGCACTGCAAATTTCTTTCAGCGAACGGGTATGGCGTAGGAAGAAAATTAAACGATTAGTTCAAATTCGCAATAAGATGATTCGGGAAATTACGGAGAGAAGGGGGCATCACCTCGTCGCTGCATATTCTGTCAATTAATATTGAGCCATTATTTGAAATTATAAAGACTCTGTTAAGGTCCAAAAATCAAAAGTTGACATATAGATCATGTGACATAAAAAACATTCTATATTTATTGCTATGATGTCATATCGCCTCCCCCGTAAACGCAAACCAAAAACCTGTATTATTTTTATAGTCTTTTGCCTCCTTGGATTTTATTCCAATGCGCAGAGCGGAAAATTTTCATTGCTTACGGGTAATGCTGAGGAAATTATAGCCAGTTATTTAGACCGCGACTCTTCCCAGTTTTTTACCCTTGATAAAGCCGGTTTTATTGTGGTTTGGGATGTAGAGAGCCTTGTGCCAATAAGAAGGTTTCCAACTGTTCCCCTGCATCCTTTTTATGCTGACCGTACAGACGTTATGACGGTATATCCAACGTTAAAAGTGAATAAAAACTCTTTATGGATCACACATCATACCATCACTGATTTGGGGAATGTGTTCTCAGATGTTTATTCGAAAAAGGGGAGGTTTTATGGGTCAACGGACACCGGGTATGTGCGTCGCATTCACTACCTGAACAATAATGATTTTGTAGTTACTCATTGTAGTGAGATTCCCTTTTGGGATAATGGAAGAAACATCCATGGCTACCTGGCTTTACAAAAGGCAGGCGATACCGCTTTTATATCTATGCCTTTGGATAAAGTAGCTACTACCATTGAAGATTCACCCGGTGAGCGATATTTGGCGGTGGGTTATAAAAGAGGAGGGGTGGATCTCGTATCAGTGGATGGTTTTAATAAGATATTACGTTCCCAGCCTGGTGGTGGAAAACCATTTGACTATGTGAATGCTGTAAAATTTTTACCAGACAATAAAGGTTTTCTCTATAGCTTCTTTTTTGAAACCAAGAAGCTATATGTACAGTATATGGACGAAACGGCGCCGCGGGAAATTGAATTGCCAGAGGCTTCAGCACAGGTAAAAATGGAGGTTTCTCCTTCGGGCCGGTACGTTGCTTTATTGCTGGATCAAATGCATATCTGGATTTATGACCTGGTAGAAAATAAATTTGCCAATAGCCGTGCCATTACCAAAACAGATCGCGTTAATGCCGTTTATTTTTTGACAGATGATATGCTGTTGACAAGCGGTAACAGCCGGCATGCTAAAGTTGGTTTTTATTCTTATCTCGCCGGTGAAGCTTCTATACAAAAACTGGACTGGAAAGAAAACCTTTGGTCTGATAACTTTAGTTACGATCCTTTAACGGCAGCTTTGCATAACGCTGACATCACTGTCTTAAATGATTCTGTTTATCAACTAACGCAAACCAATAAGTGGCAGTATCAGCTTACACCATCTAACCTTAGGAACAGTTATTTCAGCTCTGATAACTACCTTTCTTTAAACAGGGCGGCCGCCTCTTTCGGGTATAAGCAAAAAGGTTTTCCCGGTGAAAGCGGGTTAATTATAAATGATAGCGATAGCTCTTTTATATGGTCTGCATTGCCGGTAGATAGTTTCAAGGTATTGCTATTGAAACAAAAAATAGAAAACGAAAACTTTATTGATGCGTATCCTGTTAAAAACTTTGTTGATTACAAACTGACCCGAATACATGCTTCCAGAAGATTAGCTTTATGGACCAAAGAAACATTTACCCCCGGGCAACTGGACTTTTTTATAGCGGATGCGAGCGGAAAGGTTCTATTCAGTAGCCGTTCATCCAGCCTGTTTGCAAATGCGTTTCGCTTTTCTCCCCTTGGAAGCTGGTTTTGTTACCAGGAATACAATCAAACACATCTAACGCTTGTGTCCTTAGGTAAAACCAGTACAAAGAAAACGATCCACACCGGAAGGAATAACCCTTTCTCTACGGGTGCAAAGCTTCAGTTTATCGAGGATACCAAAGTGGTTTACGAGGCATTGGGTAATGATTCATCCCAATCCATTGCGTTCAGTATGGTAGTCCAGAATTTAATAAACGGAACGAGAGATACTTTGATAAGCCTGGGAGTAAAGCCGTACGCCTATGCCCTGGACAACGATCGAAAAAAGTTTGTGGCCTATTACCCGGTTGATATAACAGACAGCCTGGCCTTTACAGATCCGGAAAAGGTAGCAAAGGCGGCAAAATATGGCTTCCGCACTATTTATAACCCGGTAATAATCTTATATGATCTTGTCAGGGGTGGCAAGCAGGTCATTCCGGTTTTCAATAAAATTCCTATAGAAAAGCTTGCCATAATGGGTGATAAGATCATAGCCCTGCAAAAGGACGGCTTGATCAATTATTACAGGGCCGTAACCGGAAGAAGTTTAGCCTTGCATTGGCTGCGGCAAAAAGAACAGGTGGTAATGGATTCCTCCTACTACTATGCCACCGCAGGCATGGTTCCTGATTTGTTTTTACAGGGGCAGGAAAATGTTTTGCCTGCCGGCCAATGGGATATTGTCTATAATAATCCTGCAGCACTGATGAAAGTCCTTGGTAGCAGCAACCAAAGTTTAGCAGGACTTTATCAAAGGGCTTATGAGAAACGAATAAAGCAAACCGCCGCACCATTTCCTGCCAAACCATTTTCAGCTGTTCCGGTACTGAAGCCGGATATGAAGGCTTCCCGCCAATTACTGGTAAAGGATTCCATCATTCACTATACAATCAATCTCAGGCAAACGGGTGCTGCTATAAAGAGGATTTTGGCCAAGGTCAACGACTTCCCTGTTTATGGAAAAGAAGGCCTGCAGGTCCCCAAAGATGCAGAAGACATTACGCTTTCCCTTCCATTGGATTCGGGTTATAATAACATACGTATCCAGGTGGTTGACCAGGATAATCAATCTTCGGCGCCCGTACGTTTAACCTATTATGCCCGGTATAACAAGCCTGCCGGCAAAAGAAAATTGTGGATCCTTTCTGCCGGAGTGTCTAACTATGCAGATTCACTCAACAACCTTAAATATGCTGCGAAAGATGCAACGGATTTTGCCCGGGTGTTTTCTTATAAAAACAACTTTGATACCATTATTATCCATACACTTACCAACGAACAGGTTCGTTCTTCGGCCATAACAGATGCTTTAAAAAAAGTTTCCGCTAGCAAAAACGATGTGGTGATCGTTTATTTGGCCGGGCATGGCTTATTGGATGGCGATGCAAACTTCTACTTTGCCACCCATGATATCGATTTTAGAAACCCTGGTGAAAAAGGACTGTCGTATACTACACTTTTATCATCCATGGAAGGTCTGCCTGCAAAACAAAAACTGCTTTTTTTGGATGCCTGTCATAGTGGCGTAGTGGATAGGAGTATGTTTCGAAAAACAGAAATAGTGGCTAAAAATACCGGTACTGCCTTGCTGCGGCAAGGCGCCCGGGGAGGTGTGCTTTTAAAGAGCGGGAAACAGGACTATAAAGAGCAGGACGTTTTTTTATTCATGCAGAAAGTTTTCGCCGATTTTTCGCAGGACAACAGCACCAATATATTGGCAGCTTCCTTGGGCAACAGTTATGCCCTGGAAAATAGCCAATTGCAAAACGGACTTTTTACCTATTCCATTATTAAGGGATTAGGTTTGGCAAAAGCTTCAAGGAAGGAGTTCTACTCTTCCGATAAGGAGTACGCCGAAGGTTCGGTCATTTCCATCAGTGATTTACAGGAATATCTTGCCAGTGAAGTGTTACTTTTAAGCAAAGGAGCACAAGTGCCCAGCTTCAGGGTTAATAAAACCATTTCAGATAAAATTATATTTGGTGAAGGCAGCTTTCCAGGTTATTTATTTTCCTCCTTTGATGAAAAAGCAGCCGCCTATAAAGCTTTCCTGGACCGCTATAAAACACAGGATGATTGAGTGGGGAAAAAAGGGTTCCGCAATAGAATACCCATTAATTGGTATTTCATAAAAGCAGTGGTATGCTTATTTTGCAGGTTATCCATTTTGATGTAAATGGAGTGACCCATAACTATTTGAATTTTTCATGAAAAAACTACTGCTTATCCTTTTCTTTATTTCAGCAGGCTATTTTAGCCATGCTCAAATAGCAGATAGTTTAAAAGGAGCCCGGCTGTTTTATAAGTTGGAAAGCATCAGGCGCCTGCCACCTGGTATAGAAAAAGTGCAACAAAGCATTGAGTTGTCTGCCACCGTTATTGAAACGTCGAATGCGTTAAACAATTTGCTCGATGAAGGACTTGATGTGGCACTCAAGGCTAAAAGGACAGACCTGTTGGCCGCCTTATATGTTCAAAAGAGCAGGCGGGCCTTACTGGAAGGTCAACCCTCAAAGGCAAACGCTTTTTCTCAAAAGGCAGCTCATTATTTTGAAGGGCTCAGCGTTGATTCTGTGACCGCCTTGCAAAAAAGCCTGGCAGCTAATTATCTTAATTCCAAACAGCCAGGAAAGGGATTGGAGTATTATAAACAAGTGGATCTTTCGCTGCAGCAGGCTGCCGGCAAATTAGAGGAACGGCTTGCCAATTTAAAGGACATGTCCAAAGCTTATAGGGCTTTAAATAATACAAAAGAATTCAAATCAACTTTAAAAGAGTTCGTCAGCCTGGCCAAAGAATCCGGCAATAAAAAAATGATCACGGCAGCTGAAATTGATTGGGCAGATGGCTTGATAAACACCGGTGAAGCGGCAGAGGGTACCGGCCTGTATAAAAGGCTTTTAATTGACTTTGATCTTTCGGACAAAGAGCGGGTGCATGTTTTAAGCCGTTTAATTATCAACCTTATCAAGTTAAATAGTACGGAAGATATTCCCGGCTTTTACCGTCAGTTGCAAGCCCAGGTCAACAATGGGAACAACGTAAATGATAAAGAGGAATACTGGCTGGCAAAAGCCATGTATTACGAATACCGCAAGCAAACCCTCCAGGCAAAAGCAGTTTATCTGCAGTTGCTGCATCAGCAAGGGGCACCTTCTGAAGTGCATCTTGAAGGTATAGTGCATTTGGCCAGCCTCTATAGCAGGGAGTTAAAAAAAGATTCTGCCGAATATTATTTCCGTTTGGCGGCCACGCAGTTGAAATTATTGCCTTCCCCTGCCATTAGCTATGTATATCAAAAATCGCTTGCAGCACATGAACAACGCTTCCAAAAAAACGCTTTGCTGGTTACTTCCTTAACTAATGCTTTAACCTTGCAGGATTCGCAATACAGGCAGGAATTATTATCTGTGACCAGGGAATTAAGCATGAAGAACCGCGTTTTGGAAAGTGAACGAAAAGTGGAGCAAATGATGCACCAGCAACAGGTAAATGATTTAAACCATGTCCGTATGCGGCAAAGGGCATGGCTTGTCATTGTTGTTTTGTGTTTCATAGCCATCCTTGCTATAGCGGGCACATATATTTTTTACAGCAAGAAAAAGCAGGCGGCACTTTTGTATAAAAAAGAACTCGAAACAATTAAACACCAGCACCGGGCAGAAATTATTTTGGGATTGTCAAAGGCCCAGGAATCGGAAAGGGAGCGTATGGCAGACCAACTGCACGATGAAATCGGTTCTATGCTTTCTGTGGCAAGGCTGAATCTTTCCAGCATTAAAAACGGACAAGCCGTTTCTTACGAACAATCGGGGAACAAGTTAGAAACAGCAGAAAAAATATTAGGAGACGTGGCCCAAACCGTGCGTGAAATGAGCCACCAGTTAATGCCTGTCTCTTTGAAAAAATATGGTTTTAAAAAAGCCGTTGCGCAATTAATAGAAGATATAGTCCTGTCGGAAAAGTTGTCCCTGGAGCATGTGCTCATCGGATTGGATGACCTGGATACATATCCGGAAGAGTTACAGGTGGGCTTGTACCGGATTATCCAGGAACTGCTGCAAAACATTATAAAGCATTCGGGTGCGGATAAAGCTTTTCTGCAGTTGATCGAACATGAAGATGTATTGAGCCTGATGATCGAAGATAACGGCACAGGCATGCAGGTGCATAAGGTAAATAATGGAAAAGGTTTGCAACTGGTAGCCTCACGTATTCAGTATTTCGAGGGCAAAATAACAGTGGAGAAAGGCAGTGAAGGCGGAACCCTGATAGTCATAGAAATACCGCTTCGTCATTTTGTTCACGTCTAATGTATGGTATGGGAAAATTGAAATTATTTTTAGCCGATGACCACCAGATTTTGATTGACGGCCTGATGGCTTTCTTCAAAGAAGTAAAAGATGTAGAAGTTGTTGGGGCGGCCAATGACGGCGCTTTGGTTTTGCATTCCCTGCATTCGGTGCAGCCTGATATTTTATTGCTGGATCTGAATATGCCTAAAATGGATGGCATGCGTACGCTGGAGCGGCTCAAACGGGAACATCCAAAAGTACAGGTCATTATTTTATCCAATTACCACCAGACGCAGCTAATGAAAGAAGCGGAAGAAAAAGGCGCTGCCGGATACGTGGTGAAAAATGGCTCAAAAGAAGAATTGCTCCAGGCCATAGAAAAAGTCAGGAGGGGTGAAAAATATTTCTCAACCTTTGCGCAGCCTGTGGCACAAAAGGAGTTTTATACAGATGCCTTCATGAAAAAACATCAGCTGACCAAACGTGAAATAGATATTATAAAATTAGTTTGTGAAGAGATGAACAGCCATGATATAGGAAATAAATTATTTATCAGCGAATTCACTGTAAATACACACCGGCGCAATATCATGCGCAAACTGAACGTAAAAAACACCGCAGGTGTCATCAATTTTGCCCGTCAACAGGGCATCTGTTAAGGTAAGGCAAATCACTATTTTTAGGTATTGATGAAGCCTTAGGTTCAGTGTTATTTCGTTTAGAAGCAACAAAATTGCAATCATTAAAACCTTCTAACATGAAAAAGCTGATCTTATTTTTTTTAGCAGCACTGTTCTTACAAAATAGCTTTGCCGCTGGTATCCGGTTTGTTGAAAATAAAACATGGAAAGAGATCGTAGCGATGGCAAAGAAAGAAAACAAACTGATTTTTTTGGATGGTTACGCTACCTGGTGTGGCCCCTGTAAATATATGCAGGAGGATATTTTTACACAAACGGCTGTTGGCAATTACTTCAATGCCCGGTTTATTAATGTCAAACTGGATATGGAAAAAGGTGAAGGGCTAACACTATCGGAAAAGTTCGATCTCACGGCTTATCCAACCCTGTTTTTTATTAATGGCAATGGCGAGTTAGTGCATAAATACGTCGGGGCCCTGGACGCAGGCAAGTTCATTGCGCTGGGTAAAGAAGCTTCAGACCCTGAAAAACAGTTTTTTACCCTGAAGAAAAAAGCTGCCGCAGGGAAACTTTCGCCTTCCGCTTTTCATGACTGGCTGCATGTAGCCGAAAAAATGAAAGAAGATGCCGATAGTGTAGTCGCCAGTTACCTGTCTTATGGTACCTATCCTTTATTGGAAAAAGAAATGCTGGACATTGTATTGGAGCATGTCCAAACGTTGTCCGGACAACAGTTACGCTTTTTATTTGACAACAGGGCCAAAATACAGGAGCTAACCGGAAAGTCTGAGGAAAAGGTAAATGAAGTATTACTCCAAAAGGTCCGCTCCTTTGCGCTTGCTGCCTCATTGATAAATGATGAAATAGACTTTGCCCTTCTTGAAAAATCTTTTGCGCTGTATGTTCCCCGAAAAGCCGGTGTGGAAACGCAAAAAATGAAAGTGAAATATTATTTTATAAAGGAGGATATTTCTCAGGCGATTGCCGCTTTAAAACGTTGTATGGAAAATACGAATCTGAAGATCCCGGTGAATGAAATGGCCTCCATCATAATTGATAATGCAGATAAGATTATAGAAAGCAATCGGGCAGCAGAGGTGATAAAGATGATTGAACAGTACCAGTTTTTACCAGCCCAAAAAGGCCTGGAATATTACAAGGACCTTGCGTTGCTGGCTCTTTATTACAAGAGTGAAAATACGGAAATGGCAGACCTGGTTTCCTCGAGGATTTTACAAAATGAAGAAGCGCCGGACTCCATTAAAGAATGGGTAACAGGTTTAAAAGAATAAACAGGAAGGGTGCAAAAGGAAAGTTTTTAGCCGCCTTTGCCCCGATGCTATTGATTGCAAGTAAATGTAAAACTACTTTTGTGCCTTATTTTTTAATAGTACAGGCTATTACCGAAACGAACTATTTAATATCATCAAATGTATAGCTAAACGTATCAGGACCCTATGTGCAGAATACGAATTGGAACTTTTTTCTTTCTGATGCTTTGCCTGGTGCAGCTGCATGCGCAGGATGCCGGAGCCAGGGGAGGTGTTTTGTTGAAAACAGATAAAAATTCCGATACGGGCAAAACAAGGGCCGTTATCATTGGTATATCAAAATATACAAACCTTCCGCCTCAAAGACAGTTGGATTACGCAGATAAGGACGCCGAGCTTTTTTTTAATTACCTGCAACTCACAAAATCAGTAACAGCTTGCAAGGTCTTTTTGAACCATGATGCCATAGCCAGTAAAGTTTTATTAGCCATTGATGATATGATCCGGCAATCCGTACCCGGTGATAACCTGATCATCTATTTTGCCGGTCATGGGGATGTGGCAAAAGATAAAACCAAAGACCAGGACGACGCTTACCTGCTCTGTACAAACGTTTCTACCGATGCCGATTATTCCATATCCGATGCCATTAGTTTATCGCAACTGCAAAAACTAATCGCCGATGCCGCTAAAGCGGGTATTCATGTAAACCTGATTACAGACGCCTGCCGTTCCGGCAAAATTGCCAGCTCCGAGGAGGCGGCTTATTCCACGGCTTATTTGCTGAGCCAGAAGTGGGACAAGGTGATGAAACTTGCTTCCTGCCAGGAAAATGAGCTGTCCTATGAAAATGTTAAATGGGGCAATGGACATGGCGTATTTACATATTACCTGGTAAGAGGGTTGAGTAAGGAGGCTGACAATAGTCCGAAGGATAACATGGTTACCTTAAAAGAACTGGAGCTATACATTAAAAAACAAGTATCGGAAGCGACGAATGATGTACAAAACCCCATTAAAGTTGGTGGCGATGCGCGACGGGTATTTGCCCTATTGCTGAAGGATGATGTAATAGACCCGTCCAGTGCGTTGCCTAAGAGCCAGACATTACTGACCGCCAGAAGCGCAGACGTGAATTCTAACTTTTTATCTGCGGAGCTGGATCAGTTGTATGCGGTGTTCAAAGCTTATGCAAGAAGCGGACGGTTATCGGATAGTGCGTATGCTGCATACCTGGCATTTGCCTCGGCTGACAGCAACAAAAAAAATGAGGGGCTTTTAAAAAACGAGCTGATTCTTGAATTAGTAGCGGCTGCACAGCGGCTGATTGATAAATATTTACAGGGCGGTAATGACATGCCGGATGCGCGTCATTTTCAAAAGGCTGCCGCTGATTTGTTACTGGCTATTAAACTGTATAATAAAAACAATGTGATCAGCCAGCAATGGAACTCAAAGCAACTTTTTTTGCAGGCGTTCTCCTATATCCGCGGAGAACAGCGCCAAAAATATCCTGAAGCCATTTCCTTGCTTAAAAAGGCACTGAGGAAAAATAAAAAGGCGGCGTATATCTACCAGGCTTTTGGACGGCTGTACAATAATATGGAAGAATACCAGCTGTCCGAAAAGTATTTACTCAAAGCCATTGCTTTGGCACCACGGTGGACCTATCCCAGAAGTGATTTGGGAAATACGTATTTCGATATGAACCGTTGGGACGCTTCCAAACGCCAGTTTGAACAGGCGCTTTCCTTCGATAGCTCCTTAGCCAGGCTTTATAACAATATGAGCCGCATTTATCTTGCCCAGGGGAAATTAGCCAGGAGCGAACAGTTGTTTTTAAAAGCAGATTCCCTTGTACCCAATACCGCCGTTTATTTCTCCAACCTGGGTTGTGTTTATCTTAACCAGGGACGTATTGAAAAAGCGATGCTAATGTTTGACAAAGCTTTGGCGTTGGACAGTGCTTTTTATCCGGCCTATGCACGCCTCGGTAATTATTATTTATACGATAGCGATGATTTTCAGAAAGGAGAAAAGGCAGTATACTACCTGACCAAAGCCAATCAGCTGGAACCATATTTTTCAACTTCCTTTAGAGACCTGGGTAATTATTATGACCGGTTCAGTGCCAACAAAGAAAAAGTGGAAGAGGGCATCCGTCTGTTTAAAAAAGCGATTGAGCTGAACCCGCACGACCGGGGAAGCTACTATGACCTGGCGGTGCTTCAAAAAAACCGTAAAAAAGATTCTGTGGAAGCAGAGAAAACCATTGCCCTGCTGATGCGCCGAAACAGAAAGTCGGGGGAAGCCTGGTATTACAAAGGTTTGTATGCTGAATATACGGCCCGGGATAAAGAAGCGGAAACAAACTATAAAAAAGCCATTGGCCTTGATCCTTATTTAAAGGATGCTTACCTGGCTCTTTCCCTGTTGCTGGAAAAGCAGCAACGGCTAAGAGAAGCGGAAAAAAGCCTACTGCCTTTGTCACACTATTTTTCCGAATCGCCTGAGATTAGTTTTACCATCGGCAACTTTTACTTACGCAATGGCGATCCGCAAAAAGCCATTTCATTTTACCAGTCTTCCCTGCAAATGGATTCGTCTTATTCCTATGCCTGGTCCAGTCTGGCCTATACGTTATTAAAGCACACCATGCAGGTAACAGAAGCGGTTACTGCCTTTAGGAAAGCCCATTCTTTAAACCCGTTTAAACATAACCCGGGTGAGTTTGCCACGCTCATCCGGTTGAAAGCCGACTCTTTGAATGCCGCAAATGCTACACCCCAAACCATGATCGCGTTTTATGAAGCGGCGCTAAATCTCGATGCCTCTAAAAGTGCTGAGATGCATTTGGAGATCGCAAAGGTTTATTATTTGGCAGGCCATCTGAATCATGCCAAAGCCGCTTTAGCCAGCCTTGGAAACGATTTAAGTTTTAATCTTCAACAATCGTTCGTTAGCCTTCAATGGAAAATATTGTTACAGGAGGGGGCTTTTGAAAAAGCCAATCAGCTTATTGAGCAGGAAATGGCCAATCTGCAGTTTCCCAGTTATACCGGTAAAGCCCTGTATTATTATTTAACCAACCAACAGGCAAAAGCTAAGGAATTAGTGAAGCAGGAGCTTGAGGAAAATCCCGGACTCATGGACAAACAGTATTTGAAAAAGAATTATAATGCTTATCTTCTTCACATCCTTGAAACGATCCTTTTATAAAATGCCATTCCCAAAAACTGTCTGTTGCTTTTTGCTATGCATTTTTTTTGATCTTCCCTTACATGCCCAAACGGTTAGTTCAAACGGTAATTTCGCTATCAGTTATACAGATGTCGCTTTTGAAGACTCCATTCCGTTTGAGATCACCAGGATCTATAATTCCAGGTCAACTGAAAAGGGCTGGTTTGGTATGGGCTGGGGAGGTCCCTATGAATCTTACCTGTTGCCCGTTCCGGGAGGAGGCGTTGTCGTTTATTATTGGAGAACCGGTGCAAAACTGGTCTTTCGTCCCAACCAATGGAATAATCTGGATATAGCGTCTTCCGTTGACAAAATGGTGGACATCGCTACAAAAAAACTGATCGTAAAAACGCCGGAAGAAATGCTTAAATTAAAAAATAGGCTGCTGGAGAACGAAGAAGTAAGAATTACTTATTGGGCGCAATATGTGCAGGAAGGATTGTTGCCGGCTATTCATCTTCCTGAAAACACACGGTTGGCTTCCACCACTGCCGGCTATTCCTATCTGCTGGTAACAAAGGAAGGGTATACTTTCCCGCAGGAAAATGGATCAACCTGGTTTTTCGACAGGCAGGGGCGCTTTGTAAAGATGACGGATACGCAGGGAAATTTTATTTCTTTTTTTTATGGCAAAACTTCTTTCCCCGACAGTATCCAGGACAATGCAGGTAATAAAGTAAAACTTCATTTCGATAATCATTTCATTCAACGTATAGAATGCATCAGTAAGGACGGAAAAAAAGACACCAGCTTTTATACGTATGATGAAGGGGCCGGAACCTTATTGTCGAGCAAAGACATAGGCAGTAATCTTTACCGTTATGAGTGGGACAATAATTACAACCTGGTGAAGGTACTTTACACCGACGGCAGCGTTATGCAGATGACGTATGATGATAACAATTTTGCGACGTCTCTCAAAAAAAGAAATGGTAGCCGCACGGAATATGGGTATCCTCAAAACTCTGCCGATGATTATGGGAATACCATAACGTATTATGATTCCCTGGGAAATAAAACCAGGCGGTTATCAAATTGGTATGTTATGAAAACCAACGAAATTGGCAAGCGCTGGCAATATAAGTGGATAATTGTCGAAAATGACGATTCCACGACTTATATCAAAAACGAAAGGTTTGGAATGGCCGACAGCGTTTACCGTAATAAAGGAGTATATTATGCTTATACCTATGATAATAAAGGGAACCTAACGGCTGTCTCCGGCAGAGGCGGTTGGAAGGTAAACGTTCAATCTTCCAAAGGGAAATTAAAAACGCTGGTAACACAGAAAAATACGTACCGTGTTGTGTACAACGGACAAAGAGTGGAAAGGCTCATCACACAAACCGGAGAGGAAATACGGCTGCCGCTGGAAAAGCCACTGAAGGAGCCTAAAAGATTTACCGAAGAAATCAAGGCTTTTTTGCCAGCCTTCATGGCTACTCTTTTTTGGTATGATTTACATATAACGGATGAACTGCTGGCCGAAAGCAATTCCTAACCCGGTAAAGGCTCCAAAGAAAAGTATTCCACTCCATACTAAAGCAAAACAGTAATACTATATGCTCAGGAAAAAATTTCTATGGCTGCTTCTTCAGGTCTTCTGTATAAAGTGTTTTTCCCAAGACGTGAATACAAAGAATGGCAACTTTAATATCACTTATTCCGATATGGAATTTAAAGAGCATCCATTGGATTTTCAGATCACCCGCAGCTATAATTCAAAAGTTGCGGCAAAGGGTTGGTTTGGGATGGGGTGGGGCAGTAATTACGAATCCCGTTTGTATGTTATTCCCGGTGGTGGCATCGTCGTGTATAGTTGGCGAAAAACTGCTTTCGAGATGTTTAAACCCATCCAATGGAACAAGCAGGAGATTACGCATGCTGTAAATAAAATAGCCGCTATCGCTCAACAAAAACTTCTCATAAAAACACCCCAGGAAATCTCAAAGTTTAAAAATAAGCTCCTGGAGAATGAAGACGAACGTATTAATTATTGGCTTGCTTATCTGGAGGAAGGCTTGGTAGAGGATCTAAAAATTCCGGCTGGCAGCCGCTTAAGCCCTGTTCTTGGAGGTACTTCCTATGTGCAGGTGCTTGACAAAGGGTTTAGGGTACCAGCACAGGAAGAAAATACACGGTTCTTTGACAGCAAAGGACGATTAGAAAAACTTACTAATGACAAAGGCGATGAAATCGCATTAAGTTTCAATGAGGATGGATATCCCTCCATCATCAGGGATAATTTGAAGAATACCATTTCTTTAGCCTTCCATGAAGACGGATTGGTCCGTCACCTGGTCCGTACGCTGGCCAACGGAAAAAGCGATACCAGTTTTTACACCTATGATCACAATGCGCAAACTTTATTGTCCTGCAAAGACGTTGAAAACAATTATTACGAGTACCAATGGGATAATTATTTTAATTTGACCCGCGTTCGTTATACAGATGGAAGCGACACCAAAATTACCTATGATGATAACGGTCTTGCCACTTCGCTGAAAAGAAAGAACGGCAGTAAAACCCTGTACACCTATCCAACACTGTCCCATAGCGAATATGGCACCACAACGACTGATTTCGATTCGGCAGGGAATCAGACCAAAAGCTACGCCGAATGGTATGTCATTAAAACGGATGATGTGGGTAAAGATTGGGAGTACAAAAGAATTATCGTGTTAAATGGTGACACAGTAACCTACATCAATAACGAACGTTTTGGGCTGGCAGATACGGTGTACCTCAATAAGGGTAAATTTTATACGTACCAATATGATGCACGGCGCAATTTAACAACCATACATGCAAACGGTAGTTTATTGGCACAGGTTGTGGCAAAAAATGATAGGCTTAAAGAAATCATAGCAGCAGGAGAGACGTTCAGGGTGGTTTATAAAGACGACCGGGTTGAAAAGTTAATCACAGTAAAAAATGAAGAAATAGCCATACCGCTGCAAAACCCGGGAGACGATCCTTCCGGGGTAAAAGCAAAAATTAAAGGCTTCTTGCCCGCATTTAAATATACCTACTTCTGGTACGACCTGCACTTTACTGATTAAGAGGATTGATGCAGGTGGAATAAAGAAACCAGAACGGCTATATAAAATAGTTATCTCCAAACGATATAACCTTACAGCAAATAATTTAAAATATAAAGGAGCGAAACAAAAAAAGTCCTGTGGGCGACACAGGACTTTTTTTATATGGGTTATGGTTTAGTCGTTTAATCGTAACGTGTATTCGTAACCTGTTTTGGCGGAATGGTTCCAGTATTTATACGACCCATCGGTAAAGACTGCTTTTGCATAAATTTTTGTGTTGCCAGGTATGGCCCATGTTGTTTTCTTTTCCCATGGTCCAATAGATCCCCGGTATGCATCATCAACGTAAATATCAATATGCCAGGCTGTCCAGTTATCAATGATAATATCGCTGTAGTTAGCGCCGTAGACATCTCCGCGGCTTTTTTCCGCAGGATTGTTCTTGTCGTTTTCAGGGCGTTGCAAACTCGCAACAGCATCAGAAGGAGTTGAAACAGCTTTCAATTCCACTTTTTGTTTTTTTACACCCTTGCTTTGGGCGTTTACGGCAATGGTAGTCAAACACAGAATGGTCATTAGGGTAATCGAGGATAAAATAATTTTTCTCATTTGAATTAATTTTTGGTAAATATAGCTGGAGCAAAAGATAATAAGGAATACCTATAAATGAGTATTTTTTGTGAATTACTAAAAACTAATTTAGCATCCTAAAGAATTCAACCTCATGCCAAACAAACTGCTTTTTAAATTTCTGTGCCTTTTGCTTTTTATTCAAACGGTCTTCACCCCAAAAGGCGTTGCACAGCCAAATACTTCCGCTTCCGGAATACTGGAGGATGCGTTGAGCGCCGTAGTTACGGTAGGCGTTTTTGAAACGGATTTCGCCAAAAAGTCTTTGGGCTTCAGGGGCGCTCCCTCCGATATGGCGTATGCAAAAATGCTCGACCTGACCGGCGCTGCGGGTTCCGGTTCGGGTTTCCTGGTTAAATACAATAACAAAACGCTGATTATTACAAATGCACATGTAATTGAACAGGCGGCCGATAAAGAAGGAAGTATTTATGTATATACCATCAGCCGTTCAAAATACAAAGCGAAAGTGCTGGGCGGCGATTCGTTTTACGATATAGCGGTGCTTGAATTTATAGACCAGCCGGGAAATGAGGTTTCCTTTCTGCAAATACGGGAGGCCCCTGCACGCATTGGAGAACCGGTATATGCTATTGGAAATCCGTTGGGTGAATATCCATATTCGGTTTCCGAAGGCATCATTAGTGCGAAGAACAGGGTGCGTGGCGGACTTACCGGCAAATTTGGGTTTTTACAAACCACGGCTACCGTCATTTGGGGTAATAGTGGCGGGCCTTTGGTAGACGCCATGGGAAAAGTGCTAGGCGTGAATTCTCAAATTGCTTTTGCTACACAGGGAACCACCTCTATCTGGCAACCACAGATCAATTTTGCTTTGGAATCTTCTATAACACAACGCCTGATCCATGATGTAGTCACCAATAATGGAATGATTACCCGTTCTTATTTAGGGCTTGAGTTATCGCAAAAAAAGCTTCCCTATGCACCGGGCACCAGGGAATACGCTTATTACAGCAAACAGTTCGGTATTGATTCCTTCCCTGTTATACATAAAATAATTGAAGGTTCTCCGGCCGCGGCCTTGTTACCCTACACGGGTTATAGTGTAATAGCGATCGACGCCGATGAAGTGCGTAACCTGGAAGAAGCCCTGGGCAAGTTTGAAGAGACGAAGCCTGGTCAAAAAATTATTTTTACCGTCCGTAAAAATGGCCAGACGTCCAGGGTGCCGGTCTATACAAAAACCTTGAGCCGGTCGGGCTCAGCCAGTCTTGGTACTTTATTTTTGAAACTCTCCAATGCTGTTTATACGCAGGAGGAGCAGGTGGTATCACTGCAATTTAATAACGGAGAGGAGAAGGGCTCCGGGCTTGCCTTTGGTGCCTCCAAAAGTTCACCAAAAAATAATGAGGAGGTTTTGGCAAAAGGCCAATGGCAGGTTTTAGGAATTGGCTTATTGGCCGAAGGCAACGAATCCATGTGGCGGGTTACTGATATTTCGGATGTCGGAACAGCAGCACGTTTGTCTGGCATGACAGGCATTATAGACATTGCCTTGTTTAAAAAGGGTTCTGACCCGGAAGCCTCCGATAATTATAAAATGAAGCGGGTAATGATTTCCGGTAACTCCAATGTTCTTCAGCAAACACTTTGGTATTAAATCGTAACACATGCGCCACAAACTTCTTTGCAGTTTATTTCTCCTGTTTTTTTTAAGCAAGGCCATCGCTCAAATACAAAAAGCACTTATTATAGGTATTGATATTTATAAACCGGAAAATGCCGTAACGGCTGCCAGTGCTGGCCGCGCCAGCTGGATGAACCTGGATGGCTGTGTGAATGATGCGACTGCTGTCCGCGATCTTGTCGTGGCCAAATACGGTTTTCTCCATGCAAATACCACTACCTTATTTAACGAACAGGCCAACAGGGCCCGGATCATTTCCGAATTGAAAAAACTGGCCGGTGAAGCTAAAAAAGGGGATGTGATCTTCATCTATTATGCCGGCCACGGAAGCCAGGTCTATAATTCACTTTCTCCCGAAGCAGATAAAAAAGACGAGTCCATTGTTCCTTCCGATTCATATAAAGGGGCTGCCGATATCCGGGATAAGGAACTGGCCGCTTTGTTCAACCAGATCCTGGACAAAGGAGCCTTACTCACCGTGATTTTTGATAGTTGTCACAGTGGTTCCATTGGAAGGGGCTTTCTTAACGAGCCTCCTAAAATGCGCTTTATTGAAGAAAGCAGGACGGACGCTAAAGATCCCTATGTTCCCGTTCGCCCCGAAACAAGAAATGCCTTAATCTTTTCGGCAGCCCAGGACTTTGAGTTTGCCAAAGAACAGCGGGATGAAAACAATATTCCCCATGGTGCTTTCACCATTGCCCTGCTCAGGGCCTTGCAGCAACTCTCTCCGGATGCTTCTGTGTCGAACATCTATACCAGCATTACTTCCATAATGAAGTATTACGGCAAAACACAGGAACCCGTACTGGCCGCCAACGACCTGCGCAAGGCCGGAACGTTGTTTGGCCTGCCCAAAGGAACTTTAAAAAATAAATTGACTATCGGCGTTAGTAAAATTGATGCGAAGGGAGTCGAATTGCAGGGCGGTTATACCTGTGGTTTATCCGAGGGGGTTAAGCTGGCAGGCATCAGCACAAAAGACACGCTGGTGGTTAAGGAAATGAGAGGCGCCAATAAAAGCTTTGCCACTGTTTTAAATGGCGATCCAAAGAAAATTGCTCCGGGCTCCTTATTTGAAGTGATCAGCTGGTCATCGGGGAAGGCCCCGGCGCTAAAGGTGTACCTACCGCAAACAGGCCTTACTGAAAAAGAGATAAGCAGCTATAGCAAAGTTTACCAGTCCTTCCGGCAAAATTCAAAAGTAAAATGGACGACAGACATTGCCCATGCAAGCCCCGAAAAAATTTATTATTTTGATAAAGACCAATGGGTCTTTTCTGATGCGCAGACCGCAAAAAGCCCTCTTGGCACTTCACTAACCGCTTCTGTGTTGGCCGCCTCTTTGGGAAAAGCATCTTCCGTGTTTGTTAATTTCCCCCCCACCATGCAATTAAGAGAGCAATTTCTAAAAGAGTTTGGTGATTTCAGTAATATTTCCATTGTGGCGGATCCGAATGAATCGCAGTATTCCTTAATTGGCAGGTTGAATGCCAAAAACCAGTTAGAGTATGCCCTGGTAAAAAGCCAGGTTACCGTTCAGGACACCACGGAAAGCCTGCCACAGAGAACTGATTATATTTCTTATGACGGGACAACCACCAACGCACAGGAAGTAGCCAGGCAATTGTCGGAATATGCCTTTCGCATCGCCAAGATTAGGGACTGGCTTATGTTGCAAAGCCCTGCAGGCGGCGCCAGAAAGTTTCCTTTCAAAATCAATTTTCAATACTATACCTCCGGCCAGCCTTTGGTTACCGATAAAGTGAATGTAAATGATACCTTGTCTATTTATTTTAAAGCAGATGAGAGCAATGGGGAGTGGGATGGCAGAAAAAGGTATATCTATGTTTTTTCCATTGACAGTAAAGGTGCCATGAGCTTGCTTTTCCCCAGCCCCGAAAGCGGCAACGTAGAAAATCGCTATCCAGTTACTAACAGCGAAGGCCATCCCGCCGCAACTACACATATCGCAGATATCCTCATTACCCCGCCGGCCGGCGCCGATAATTACTTTATGCTTAGCTCTGAAGAAGCCATCAGTAATCTTTCTGCCTTTGAACAGGAAGGTGTCCTGAAAGAAGGAGCCAGGGGTTCCAAGAATGCATTGGAAGAATTGCTCTTCACCGGCACGAAAACCAGGAATGTTGTCATTACCCCGGTAAACTGGTCTATATTTAAAGCCGTTTTACGTACATACGAAAAGGACCAAAACTAATGTTTAGATATCTTTTTAAGAAGGACACCATCCTTGCTACCATCGCTGTGTTCATTGTAATGGGTTTATTGGCCCTGTTGCCGTTCAATACGCATGTCCTTGACCCCATCAAACTGGCCCTGCAGGATTTTGATTACAACGACATGGCCTATTCAAAACTGGAAAAAAACAAAGGCGTGCCGGTTGATACCAACATTGTTATCGTGAATGTAGGTATTGCAGACCGCATGACGATTGCAGCCATGGCACAAAAAATAGCCCGTGCGAACCCAAAAGTCATCGGGCTCGATGTTGTTTTTAATGAAAAAAGAGATTCCCTCGGTGATCAGGTGCTGGATGGGGTCATACGGAGTGAGCCCAGGCTGGTTATGGCCTATCAACTTCAGGCAGAGGATCACGAACTCAGGCACGAAGGCTATTTTTTTGAAAGCACCGGGAACAGGGGCTTTGTAAATTTTGTAGGAGAAGAGGGCGGCGTTATACGTCATGTTGTACCTGCGGTGAATGAAAACGATCATGAGTACATTCCATTCGCCGCAGCAGTGGTAAAGAAACTGTCAATGGAAAAATACAAGGCACTGGAGAAAAGAAAAAACAGTACAGAGGTCATCAACTATACTTCATCTGCCAATAAGTTTATTGTCATAGATGGAACGGATCTGTTGAACGGCTCCACAGAGGCGCAGCATTTAACAGGTAAAATCGTCCTGGTTGGCTATGTTTCTTCCAATGCTTTTGATATGGAGGACATGCATTTTACACCGATGAACAGCAAGTTTGCGGGAAAAAGTTTGCCTGATCTGAATGGTGTTTTTGTGCATGCCAATATTATAAAAATGATCATGGAAGAGCGTTATGTCAAAAGGACGCCTGCCTGGATAAACTGGGGGGTAGCTGTTTTGCTTTGCTGGCTGCACATGGCTTTATTCATACGTTTTTATTTGGATAAACATTTATGGTTTCATCTGGTAGCTAAAACAGCACAAATCCTGTCGGCCATTTTATTTGTCTATCTGGGCCTGTTGGTTTTCTATAAGTTCAACATAAAGGCTAATATGACCATTACACTGGTGGCTATTATCCTGGCGGTGGACGTTCTATATTTTTATGAGGCCTTTTGTACCTGGCTTCATAAAAAAACCGGCTATAAAACAATTTTTGCTCATGCCAGTCATCACTAATTATGAATAAGCTTTTAGTAATTCTTTTTCTTTTCACCACCTCTGCAACCTTCGCTGCACCGCCCGACTGCATCGTGTATTTTGTAAAGGGAAAGGTGGTGAAAGCCGGTGCCAAACCCACAACTCTTAAAAAAGGCGATCAGCTTTTAAATTCCGACCAGATCACGCTTGCCGACAAGGCCCAGGTTGTTTTGATTACTAAGAGCTATGCTACTGTGCAGCTGCAAAAGCCGGGTACATTCAAACTAAATACACTTACAACCAGCGCAGCACAAACATCACTTACATCAGGCTATTTTCGCTATATATGGAACGAATTCATGAGCCATCACGATGCGCCGGAGAAAAATCCTATACATTATATGAAAAACAAAGGCGCCGTAAGCCGCGGTATGCCTATAGTGCAAACAGCTATTGATGTTGATACCATTTATTATAGTACGGGCCGTCTTCCCCTTTATTGGAAATCTGAACCCGGTTCATCTTTTGTCAGTGTTTATAAGGACGAGTATGAAGGCAAGTTGCTTTACAAAGAAAAATTGAACAGCAACCTTGTTCTAATGAATGAAGTAGTAAGCAAGTTACAATCGCCCGGTATTTTTTATTGGCAGATAACAGCTGAAAATGGGTCGGAGGGCGATCGTAATTATTTGCAATTATTGGATTCGGCTGATTACCGGAAGCGGATAGATGCACTTTTAAAAAACATTGTTGTCACCACACCTGCTGAAACGGCTTATATAAAGGCCTACATCCTGGAGGAAAATCATTTTCCGGCGGAGGCCTTGCAATATTATCAGCAAGCATTTCAGTTAGCTCCCCAAAATCTTATCTACCAAAAATCACAAAACAGGTTTTATGAATTCCAATAAATACATTCTTTCTTTTGCTATTGGCCTTTTTTCAATGCTGTCGGCATGTACCGGGTCGAAATACGGTTCTGCCACTAACAGGGATGCTTATGTGATGAACATCAAAGAGCAGCCGGACGTAATCAGGTATGCCGTGTTGAAAGAGCAGGAAGTGCCCTCACTGGCCAGCAGGGGCGACCGGGGCCGCGGTCCGTTAACCGGATTGGTAGGAAGTGCTTTATCGTTAGCCACCAATGCCATAAAACAAAAAATAGCAGACGATAAGAAAAAGTACACAGCAGAATATAAGTATGCCCTGACGGACCTTTACTTCTATGACCAGCTCTCCACGCAAAGTCCTTTTGATCCCATCGGCATGCAATTCAACGGATTCAGGCTGGTTAGAACATTTATGAATGGAGATAAGGTGGATACGGCCCTGGTTGCTGATTTCGAGTTGGATAATTCCAACCCGTATGAAATTATCAACAACTCTGTATTCAGGCTGCGTTTAAAATCCCTGGAGCTCAATTATGCCAAGGCCAAG
The DNA here is from genome assembly GCA_966095395.1 of uncultured bacterium. Taxonomy (GTDB): domain Bacteria; phylum Bacteroidota; class Bacteroidia; order Chitinophagales; family Chitinophagaceae; genus Flavisolibacter. The sequence goes on from CBHTSW010000012.1 coordinate 62,707, forward strand.
GTGGCTAAGGGCGTCAATTCATTAAATATGGATTTTGAAATCTCTTTTCATACATCCTATGTCAATGGCGAAGGGGTCCTGTTTAAAGATGTGGAACTGGGCAAGTTTTTTTTCTTCCTGAGGAAAGCGCCTTTGGATAAATCAGATGCCGGATACGCGGCTTATTACGAAAAGTTAAAGGGGAAAGGCCTGGAAGGTAAAAGCTTTATTGTCCCCCGTTCTTTTGGGTATCATATCACCGGCCAGAACCTTACGGAGCCTGCCTTCAGCCAGGGTGCCTACACCATCAATGTTAAAGTAAAAGAAAGTTCCAAAAACACGTTTGTGAATGAACTGGTTATTGATAATTCAGGCAAAATCGTGGATGCTTTAGGTGACCAGTTGAAAAAGAAACTAAAGTAAACAGGACTTAGAAAAAAGTTTTTCCCGTATCAATACGGTTAGCCAAAGTTTTATGGGTCAGATGGATAAGTATTCTGTTGGACCTTAGGTTGTACAGACGGGGCTGTTTAAAGTAAAACCAGGCCTTTTGAACCGGTTGCAAACCCTGGTTCACAGAGGCGGGTACAATCCGGGTCGAAGCCTGATCGTAACTATCGATATGGATCCAGATAGCAAGGCACCGGAAGACTGAAAATACACTGCCTATAAAGGCAGCTTAGCAAAGGAAGGAGTGAACAGCAAAAAAACCTAAGTGAAAAGGAACCATGGCGTCGTTTGCATTGATAAAATCTACTTTGATGAAAATGGTTATGTCCAACCGGTGAAATAACCCGGGAGGAGTATCGAAACATGTTTTGGAGTAAACTTTATTCCCCGACGAATTGTTCTTGGTAGCACAGTTGGAATCTCTCGAGCTTCCAGGTTTCCTTCTCGACATTTTTTTTACAGACAAGATCCGGATCGTAAAAGCTGTAATAAATAAAAAGCACTGGATAGAGATCCAGTGCCTGGGAACTGCTACTATGAGAAAAACTAAGCTATACCTTTCGCAACAATTTTTATGTTATTTAACATAAAAGCGGAAAAGAAAAATGATAAATTACTTTCTGTCTTGTGAATTCTTTCCATAAACTATTTAACTACAGGAAACTGGCTGATTCTTAACGTTGTACAGCCGTAGGGTATCAGTGTTATGTCCACTTCCGGTTCTGTTTTTAAATAATTGATAGTACTATAGGGTAGGGGACCTGCTGTTTCATTATACAACTTCCATTCAGGAATCAGCTTTCCTTTTGTTTTGATTTTAACCGGGGCGTTCGTTACGTTCCATGGATAATCTGCAATTGAATTATTTATTGAAACTTGAAATGCAGAATCAACATTTTTAAGGACCGATTCAGCCAGTCCATAATTCCAGGGGGACAAAGGTCTGACCTCCTTATAGCTGCCATAACGGTCCGTGCCTTTAATGTCTTTCCATTCCTCCTCTATTTTCAGTGCATAAACCAAAGGACCCCTATCAACAGCTACGGAATTATTAAACCAGCGGCTTACCGATACAGTCATCGGCAATATCAGTTCAACAACATCACCATCCTTCCATTTGCGGTTGATCTTTGCGATCTGTCCTCCTTTCGGCTCCATCCACTTTTCACCATTGATAGAAATAATTGCCTGATGGCACCACTTAGGTATGCGCAGGTGGAGTGGAAAGAGAACCTGTTTTTTGCTCTTATAGGTGAATTTGATCTTATCGTTAAAAGGGTAAGAAGTTTCCTCAATAAATTTTACTTCTGTGCCATCAGCAACCTTTGCGGTTACTTCGGATGCGCCAAACACCAATGCAGCAAGACCTTTGTCCTCCGTGGCAAACCACAGGCTTTGTGCAAATTTGGGCCAGCCCTGGTGCATATTGGTCGTGCAGCAGGGAAAGCCGGTCAGTAAGCCAAAACACTGGTCTGTTCCATCGTAGGCTGTTACAAAATTTCGGTGGTGCCTGGTAACCATTACCTGATTGGCCTGCTGGTAATACTGGCGGTTCATGTAGTCATCATCAATTTGCGTAGGCAGGGCATTGTAAGCAATTTTTTCAAGGTGGTCCATCATGCTGACATCACCTGTTATGGCCATCATGTTTTCCAGAGAATACATTAGCTCTGTAGCCGAACAAAGTTCTGAACCTTGTACCGGGTCATTGCCACGGGTTAATTCATCCGCCCCATACATGCCCTGAGCCTGTCCCTGAAAATCACGAATGTTTTGAAATGCTTTTTGTACAGCATCGACATATTTTGGATTAGGGTCCTGCTGGTAATAAATAACCGGCTCTTTAATTCCCTGTGCGAGGTTTACTCCATGGAATTTATATTCTGATTGCAATTGATCGGTATATAAAAATGTGCCCGTCCAGTCGAAGGATTGCCTATGAATCATAGTGGCAAGGTCAAGCAGAAATTTTTCTCCTGTCAAATTGTACAGCCAATGCACCACCAGTAAATTATCTCCACCGCGTTGCGCTCCCCACCAGGAATAATGTCCCAAAGGTGTAACCGGCAATGTTTTTAACTGGTAGCGGGAATACTTCAGCATCAGATCAATGACACGCTGGTCTCCTGTTGCATTATAATATTGCTGCAATACTTTAAGCATTACCATTTTGGGCCACCAGTCCCGGGCCCTGTCCCGTTGCAGGCCCGGCTCCGGAGTTGGTTCTTTTTCGGGTGGAATGGGTCCGAAATACCCATCGCTCATTTGGTGGTTTAACGACCATTCGATCCATGTCTGGGCCTTATCCTTTAGTTCTTTATCGTCAAGAATATAAGCTAAAGGCACTACGCCATCCAGCCAATAAGGCCCGCGTTCCCATACATCTCCGTCACCACCCAGCCATCCGTTTCGCTTTCCCAATACAGAAGGGTAGAGCTGGTCCAGTTGCCCGGCCATGCCGTTTTTCATTTTTTTCAGCTGGGTCAACAGCCACCCTTTGGGTTTTATAGCTCCCAATGGCAACTCTATGTAGGGTTTTGGCGTGAGCGGATACCGGTTTTGTAAATAAATATTTTTAGAGCTATCACCGGGAGGTGCTGTAATTCCATACAGGGCTGCCAGTAAAACAAAGGATAGTAAAAAAAATTTCTTCATGTAAATCTTGTTCATTTTATTTGTTAGTAAGGCTATTCTAAAAAAGGATTTGACTCTTGGAAAAAAACCTTTTTACAATTGCTGTTCAAAACGTCTAAACTATAAAAATTGAAGAGTACGCAGTGGCTTACTATTCGGGTTTTTTAAGAGAACGTTACCGGTAACGTTCTCGAAAAAAAGCGCATATTTGAAAATGCGAAGTGAACAAGTGACTATAAAGGATTTGGCCCGGATATTACAAATTTCTGTTTCTACGGTATCAAGGGCGTTGCGGAATGCTTCAGACATCAACCCAAAAACAAAAGAAGCGGTATTGAAACTGGCGCAGGAATTAAATTATGAGCCCAATTTCATAGCACAAAGCCTGGTAAAAAAACAAACAAAGATTATAGGTGTTATCGTGCCGGCCATTCACTCTAACTATTTTTCACAGGCATTAAGCGGTATGACGGATGTTGCCAGTGAACATAATTATCATGTTATGTTCTGTCAAAGCAATGAAACCCTTGCACAGGAAATCAGCAGTATTAAGAAACTGGTGGCCACCAATGTGGATGGGTTACTGGTGTCTGTTTCCAAGGAATCCATTGATATATCCGAGTTTGAAAAAATCCGGCAAAAGGGAATTCCTATTGTGATGTACGACCGGATCCTTCATGAATTTTCCTGTAGTAAAGTGATTGTTGATGAATATGAAGGTGCTTACAATGCCGTAAGGCATTTAATTAAAAAGGGCTGCAAGAGAATTGCGCACATAACAGGGCCCCAGGATTTATCCGTTTCGGTAAACCGTTTGAATGGCTACCGTGATGCGCTGAAAGACCATAAACTAAAAGCTGATCCCTCCTTGGTTGTAAGCGCAAAGGCATTTGAGGAAGACGCGTTGGGGGCCGCAAAAAAAATAGTGGCTATAAAACCGGCGGTAGATGCTATTTTTTGTATCAACGACCTTTCAGCCGTCATTGTCCTGAAATATTTAAAAAGCAAAGGGATAAAAGTACCCCAGCAAATGCGGGTGGTGGGTTTTAATGACGACCCAATAAGCGAATATGTAGACCCCTCCTTAACAACAGTTATGCAACCGGGTTACGAAGTAGGTAAACTGGCAATGGGCATATTGATAGATGAGATCCAAAATAAAAATTTTCCGTGTCAGACTTTCCGCCTGCGAACAAGACTGGTCGTTCGCAACTCCAGTAAATAATTTAATGGCAGATGAGAGCCAATAGGGCGTAAATCAAAGGTTTACGCCCTATTGGTTATGAGATTATTGCTGCTAAACTGGAAATGCTTTTTTCATAGTGATAATGGAGTATTACTGTTGCTGCTAATATTATTTCCAAAACTCTCGGTTCGATAACGTTTCCGGTAACGTTTCCGGTGCCGTTTCTCTAAAAATCATTCCATAAACCCCTCTCCAATTCCATGTCCGGTTAACTTTAAACTCTTCGATTGATGCATTTTTTAGATTCTTAAACCAACTAAACATGAGGGAAAACAAAATTTACAAACGACTGTTTGCGTTTCTCACCTTGATGTTGCTATCATCTTATGTGATGGCACAGCAATTCATCAGGGGAAAAGTAAGAGACCAGGCCAACGGAACGCCAATACAAGGCGCCACAATTAAACTTAAAAATGGAAAGGCTGCCACCACCTCCGGTGCTGACGGTTCATTTCAAATCAGCGCCGCCGGGGGAAATGTGCTTGTGATCTCTTCCGTCGGTTACAAAACAGTTGAACATACCGTGCAGGAGGGGCAAGCGATGAACGTAAGCCTGGAAACGGATGTTAGAGCCATGGAAGATGTTGTGGTAACCGGAGTATCGTCTGCCACTTCGCAAAGAAAAGTTCCTTTTTCGGTGGAGAAGATCAATGAAAAAGCTTTTAAAAATGTACCGGCTACCGATGCAGCGGGTGTTTTACAAGGCAAGGTTTCCGGCATCAAGATTAACAAAAGCGGTGATCCCGGCGCAGGTACCAATATCCAGCTAAGAGCTGCCAAGCAAATCTACGGATCCAGCAATCCGCTAATCATTATAGATGGTGTACTCACGGAAGGCAATTTGCAAGACCTCAATGCTGAAGATATCGCTTCCATTGAGGTGGTAAAGGGGGCTGCCGGTTCTTCTCTCTATGGTTCACGTGCAGCCAATGGCGTGATCAATATCATTACCAAAAGAGGCCAGCAAATAGCGTCTGGTAAAACGGTGGTGAACTACCGTACAGAATTTGGCCGCAGCTATATCGGGTTTGTTCCGGATCGTTCTACGGCCACCAATTACGTAGTGGAAAACGGAGCTGTGAACTACAGTAAACCGGCACCTGATGGATTAATTGATAATCCCTTTCCTGTATTATTTGATCAGCCCAAACAGTTCTTTCACCCCGGCCAATACTTCACCAATTACCTGTCTTTTGCGGGTAAAAGCGCTGATGGTAAAGCGGCTATTTATTCCTCTGTACAAACCACAAAAGAAGCCGGTGTGGTTACACTCACCAACGGGCAAAACCGTACGAACGTAAAGGTGAACCTGGATTATAAGCTGAGTGAGAAATTGAAATTCTCCACCTCCAACTTATATGCTAAATCCACTATTGACAACAGGGGCGCCGGGGTTTGGAGCAATTTAATGCAAAGCGATCCGAATGCTGATCTCATGCAGCCCAATGTAAACGGGACGCCTTACCTGGTAAATCCCAATAAGATCAATGCCCTGATTGGTAACCCGCTTTATGATATCAATAATTCAAGAAGCGATCTGGAGCGCCAGCGTTTTTTAGGAAATTATGCCCTGAAATATGAGCCCGTTAAAAACACTTCTTTTGATCTGGCCTATGGCTTGGATAATGGCTTCAACAACTCTCTTTATATTTCACCTAAAGGAAAATTAAGAGTGGACGACCCAACACTTACCGACAACGGGTTTATCGCTAAAAGTTCTTCCAGTTCAATAGCACAAACCCTACAGTTTGACGCCTCTCACAGCCGCCAGTTCGGAGATTTCAATACCCGTTTTAAAGTACAATACCTGCACGAGGCCTCGGATTATGAAAGCGTGGATGCCAGCGGGGCTAACCTGGCTGTTCTGGGAATGAATATTACCAATATCTCACAGGCTGAAAAGCAATACGCCAGCTCATACGCATCTTCTGTCATTGCTAACAACTATTCCGCTTCGGTGAATACGGATTACAAGGACAAATATATTGTAGACGCGCTGGTCCGCAGGGATGGTGTGTCGCTTTTTGGCTCTGATGTTCGCTGGAGCACGTTTTACCGTGTGGCAGGCGCCTGGCGCATAACCCAGGATTTCCCGATTGCCGGCATCAATGAAATGAAATTAAGAGGTGCCTATGGTACCGCCGGTCTTCGCCCCCCGTTTGAAGCCCAATACGAGACCTTCAGCCTGGTGAATGGCAGCATTGGTGCACAAAATACACTGGGTAATAAATTTCTGAAGCCGTCTGTAAACCAGGAAGCCGAAGTAGGCCTGGACATTCGCTTCCTTGACCGGTGGAATTTTGCGGCTACCTATGCGAAAGGAAGAAGCAAAGATCTGATCCTCCCGGTTCCGGTTTCTGCCATCACAGGAGCTGCCTACCAGTACCAGAATGCGGCCGAGATTAAAACCTCTTCACTTGAATTCACCTTGCGCGGCACTGTTATCGAAAATAAAAACCTGGGATGGGATGTAGGCATTACGTTTGACCGTAACCGCCAGGTTGTTTCCAAACTGAACCGCGCCGGGTATGCCATTGTCTCCGCCGGCATCTTCAGAATTGAAGAGGGGCTGACCTTTGGAACACTATATGGCCGTAAATGGGCGCACAGCCTTGAAGATGTAATGAACCAGGTGCCTAAGGGCGGTAAGGTGGACGATTATTTCGTGGTCAATAATGAAGGTTACGTGGTGCGCACCACAGAGATTGGCACGACGCTGGAAAAACCTGTAAATATTACAGACGATAAAGGACAACCTGTCAATGCCTACATTGGTAACGTAAATCCCAATTTCAACCTCAATTTCACGTCCAACCTTACTGTAAAAGGAGTAAACCTGTATACTTTGTTTGCCTGGCAAAATGGTGGTCAAACCTATAATCACACACGACGCTATACAACCGCCAGTGCAGAAACAGATCAGTCGAACAAGCCTTACGAACACCGCAAGCCTGAAGGATATTATGTAAAGCTCCGGGAATGGAATAATGAATATTATGTGGAGGATGCTGATTTCCTGGCACTTCGTGAAGCAGGTTTGAACTATGATTTTAAAAACATTCGTATCAGTAAATTGAAATTAGCAAACGTAAGGGTAGGGGTTGTAGGCCGTAACCTCTTCATGTTAACTAAATACAGTGGCTACAGTCCTGAAACAGGAAGCAACCAGGAAGGCGTGGATTCCAATGTGCTGAAATTTGATGTACACTCTTATCCCACTTTCCGCACCATCAGTGCAAACATTGCTATTACTTTTTAAACGAAACAGAAAATGAGAAACATAATTTATTATATATTTTTCTTCGTCCTTTTGGGCGGATGTAAAAAAGTTACGGATCTGGACGTGGTGAATGAAAATGCACCCGACAGCGAAACGGTCATGGCCGCCACCGAAACCTATCCTTCTATTTTGAGTGGCGCCTACAATAGTTTTTGGAATACCAGTGTATCCCCAAGCCCAACGTTTTCGCTGACCAATGCCGAAGTGATCACCTCGGGATACGGTAGCTGGAGTTCTTTTGATTACTATAAGATTCCCCGTGTGGCGGTACCCAACGAGTTAATGGATGACGTGGTGCTGTCGCCGCCCGCAGCGGCTTGGTATGGCTATTACAGTGGTATTCCCAATGTGAATCGTATCATAAAAGCACTGACGACTGATGGTAAAAAAGTAATGATCGGTAATACCGATTACACGCAAAATGTGTTGGCACACGCATACCTGCTTCAGGGTATTTTGTATGGTCACCTGGGTTTATTGTATGACAAAGCCTTCATCGTGGATGAAAATACCAATTTCGAAACCTATAATTATGAGCTGAAGGGTTATAAAGATATCGTTGACTTTGCATTGAAATCCATTGACAAAGCCATTACCCTTTGTGCCGCCAACCAGTTTTCCGATCCTATTGAAATGTTGCCTGGTGTAACATTTGACAACAACAGCCTAAAGGCTTTTGCCAACTCAATGGCTGCCCGCATTCTGGCTTGCAGCCCTCGTACACCGGCACTGGCAGAGCAAACAGATTGGAACCGGGTGTACAATTATGCAAAAGATGGGATTCAGCAGGATTTTGGAATTCAGTGGAAAGCAGGCTGGGAAGGAAAGGTAATCTCAAGGGATTTACTCAATCATCTCCAGCTAATGGCCTGGGACTGGATGCGTGTTCACCAGCGTATTATTAATATGATGGCACCGGGTGATCCGCACGCACAATATCCATGGCCTGAAGGCGTGGCAGCTTTGGGAGAGGTGACTTCTCCGGACAAACGTCTTACGACCTATTTCAGATGGGTAGGGCGTCACACCGGCTGGAACCCCAACACCCGTGGCTATAATATGCTAAGCGAATATAAGTATGTCCGGTATGAAGATGTAGCGAATAACGCTTCAGGATTCTTCCCGCACTTCCTGAAGGCTGAAAATGAATTATTGCTGGCGGAAGCAGCTGCCCGCACCGGCAAACCCGGCACTGAAGTGGCTGCACTGGTGAATCACACAAGGGTAGGCAATGGCCACCTGGCGCCGTTGACAGGTCTTGAATCAAAGGAAGCGTTACTGGATGCCATTTTCTATGAACGCTACGTGGAAACCGATTTTGTGCATGCACACCTTGGTTATTTCGATCGCAGAAGGAGGGGAGAGTTGCGTCCCGGAACCTTGTATCATTTTCCTGTCCCGGCAAATGAGCTGATACTTCACCGCCTTCCGTTCTATACGTTCGGTGGAGTGGGTAACGAAATGTAATTCACAGTTTAAAAACATTAAAATGAAACGAATTTATATAGCACTCATATTGCTTTGCCCGGCAGGTATGTTTACTGCCTGTGAACGGGATATTACTGCTGAAATAGTCAGTACTACTGCACCTGCGCTCCAGGTGAATGTGAAAGATGCCTCTGGTGCTCCCTACCAGGGTGCCAGCGTAAAACTTTATGACGATGAAGCCGCGTGGAATGCGGAAAGTGAGCCGTTGAAAAGCGGTCAAACTACTGCTGACGGGTCGGTTTTATTTTCAAATGAGACCTTAAAGAGTCCCGGTTTTTATTATGTCATTGCCACACAGGGAAGTTTAAAGGCGAAAGCCAAAACGCCCTACCTTTTGTTAAATGACGGGAAAACGTACTTTACTATAACCTTGAAGTAATTGCGGAAAAGGCTTGTTTTAAGGCGAGCCTTTTCTTCCTTCGCATAATTGGCTTATCTATTTTTTACATTCTTGCACCGTGTTTATGATGAGAAAATCAGTTTTATCGCTGGCATTTTTGGCGGCTTTTCAAACCACTTTACTTGCTCAGCAAAAATTAGCAGCTTTTGAGTTTGACAGGGATTCCATGGAAATCAAAAATGTCTTCCTTGGGCCAGATAGAATCTCATTGCAAAAAGCGATACCCCTAACCAGTTATATTGTAAATAAAAAGCAATACAAGGCTACCTCTGATAAAGAGAGTAAAGTGAAATTGCAGTGGCAACAACTCTCAGTGACCGCGCATGGATTGCGGGGCGTTTTGCTATTTACAAATACGTCTTCTGACACGGTTACACTGGAAAACGTAGTACCTTTTGGAATTTCCCCCGATCATGTTTACATCACCGGCAAAGGTGATCATTCCCTGTCCCGTACGCATCTTTTTGTTCCCGGGAAATTGCCAGTAAATGTAATTGTACCGGACAATGCCTGGGACCTTGGTTACTGTTCCTTCCAAGTAAAGAATGATCTTTCTGTGGCCGGTTTAATGCGCCGCAATCGTGCCAGTATAGAGAAAGGGAAGCGCACCCGCTTCGAGACCATTCTGTATCCCGGCGGCTCTGTGAAATATGATTTTTATGCCGAAGCGGCACCGGCCAAATGGCAGGACGCCCTAACACAGATTTTCCAGGACAGGATGCTGTATGATGTAGAGAAGTTTGATAACAGTCTTTTTGAAAGACCGGATTTAAAGTGGATGCGCCATACCTACGTTATGCATATTATGATGACATGGGATAAGTTCTATTATGATTATAAAGATGGAAAGTTTCACCTCAATGAATTTGTGGACCGGGGGAAAAGGTTATATGGAGGGGATGATGTAATCAGCATCTGGCCCACATGGCCAACCCTTGGACTGGATCAGCGAAACCAGTTCGATTTGTTCCGTGATCTGCCCGGCGGTACGAAAAAAGTCCGCCAGTTGTCGGGAGAACTGCATAAACAAAATGTAAAATTCTTTGTTTGCTATAACCCATGGGATGAAAGTACAAGAAGTGAAAATCATTTCAGTGGCATCTCTGACCTGATTGCAGAAACCGCCGCAGACGGTGTGGTGCTGGATACAAAAGGTGAATCCAGTAAGGAATTACAGCAGGCAGCGGATAAGGTCCGTAAAGGTGTGATCATGTACAGTGAAGGAATGGCAGTACCTAAAGACATGGCGGGAATCCCTTCGGGGCGTGTGCACAATGCGCTGTACTACCCACCCATGCTGAACCTGAATAAGCTGATCAAACCGGAGTTCGCCATTTACCGGGTGGCAGAACTTTTTAAAGAACCCATTCAACGTGAATTTGCAACTTCGTTTTTCAATGGCTACGGAACGGAAATTAATATCATGGCCCCGGGGCAGCCGGATTGGGCAGAGGAGCAATATAAATATTTAGGACGTACCACCCGGATTCTTCGTGAGAATACCAACAATTTTACCACCCGCCACTGGGAGCCTTTGATCCCTACATCTGCAGACAGCATTTGGGTAAACAAGTGGCCGCAGGATGGAAAAGTGATCTATACGGTTTACAGTATCCGTCCGGCCGGTTACAAAGGGCGTTTGTTCCAGGTGCAGCCGGAGGCAGGCAAGCATTTTGTTGACCTTTGGCACCACCGCCTTTTAGAGCCCAGGGATCAAAATGGCCAATGGTGGATTGAAGCTGAAACGGATGCATTCAATCAAACCTACCTGGGTACTAATAATGAGGGCGAGGTGGATTGCATTGCGCAATTGCCACTGCTGATAAAAGCCAAACGTAATGGTGATAACCTGGCGATTCAGACGCCGCAAAAAGGAACGGAACTACGCATTTGGGCAGGTTCTCCAACCTATGCCAAAAAGCCATTGGTACTCAAGCCGGGCTATCACAACATTTTTTTGAGTGATCATTTTGACCGCTTTGAAGGGGATGTAATTATCCAGTTAATGGATAAAGGTATATTATTGGATGAAACGGTAGTTCATGTGAAACGTGGTGAGGCCCGTCGCATTTCCAGGCAGGAAAAGACGACTCCCGTACAAAACACTCCGCAAGGCATGGTGAAAATTCCTGCAGGGAAATTCACCTTCAAGGCTACCAACGGGGATGAGTTTATTCCTTATCCAAAACAGGACGTAGACAGCAGCTTTGAGATGAACTCCTTCTATATGGACAAATTTCCTGTTACCAATGCCGAATATAAAAAGTTTGTAGATGCTACAAAATATAAACCTTTTGATTCGGCCAATTACCTGAAGCATTGGTGGAATGGACGAATAAAAAAAGGCGAAGAACAGTTCCCGGTCGTTTATATAAGCTACGAAGATGCCAAAGCGTATGCCCGCTGGGCAGGTAAAAGGCTGCCTTCTGAAATGGAGTGGCAATACGCGGCACAAACACCAGCTTTAAATGAATGGCCCTGGAACCAGGTGACACCGGTGAAGCGCAAGGTTGAATATGTAACGGAAACTTTGTCTACATCAGCCATAGAAGGTATTGATTCCACCCTGTGTAATTTAGGAGATGGAAAATTGCACGCTGTTGGTTCTTATCCCAAAGGCGCAAACCCTTATGGGTTGCAGGACCTGGTAGGTTCTGTCTGGCAACTTACCAATGACCTGTATATCAATGGAAGCTACCGGTATATCATTATGAAAGGCGGAAGTTATTTTAAGCCGTCCAGCTCTTGGTGGTATGTGCAGGGTGGTCCACGGGAACTACATTACAGGCAGCAGTTATTGCGTGTGTCGCAAGGTTTCGAACGCAATGCCACTGTGGGATTCCGCTGTGTTAAAGACGCCCGATAATATCCATGGCTGCTGTTGAAAAATGCAGCAGCCTTTTACTTTTATTTTTATTCTTGTTTGTTAAATCATGAAGTTTACTCCTTTTTTAAAACCGCTTGCCTCCCTTTGTTTTATTGCTGTTTTTATGTGCTTTGGCACTGTTCAGGCACAGTCTATTCGTATTGGAATTGTAAAAGATCATTGCGACGGGGCAGAACTGGCGAATATGACCAGGATGCTAAAGGCAAACAAGCAGTTTTCTGTTCAGCTGGTTTCATTAAAAGATTTGGATCGCTCTTCTGTTTTAAATGCGTTTACACACCTGTGGTATCATCGTTCCGACACAACGAATTTCTACCCTGAAGAATTAAGATTAGGTGCCTCTATTAAAAAGTTTGTGGCACAAGGCGGGAATGTTTTCTTGTCTATGGAGGCCGTGCCCTTGTTGAAGGACTGGGGGATAGAACCGAACCGCTTTCAATTACAAAAAGATACCGTAGTGGATGAAGGTTTTGGAAGGCCACTCGGATTTCATGCTTTTAAATCGCATCCCCTTTTTGATGGATTGTTGGGCGGTGTTTATACCAGTAAGCAAAAAAAAGATCATATTGTACGGAAGCATGGTTTTTTTGGTAACGCCGTTCCTGCAAAAGCAAATGTCATTGGCATCCAGTGGACGTATATAACGTTTACAGAATCAAGTAAACTGCTTTTGGAATATGTTTTAGGGAAAGGCAGGATCATTGCCGCCGGCAGCTACCTGTATTATGCTGCTGATAATTATAACCAGCAACATCTGCAAAAGTTTACCGAGAACGTTTTTCTCTATACAGCAGGCAAGCTCAATGGAAGCAAAAAGCATGTTTGGGATTACAGGCCCTCGAGCATTACCCCGTATACATTTACCACCACACCAGTAAAGACCATCATTCCGGGAAAATGGAACCTGCCGCCGCCTACCATTGCGCAGCACCAGGACAGTGCTACAAAAGATTTTTATGACCTGGTGGGTCGCAAAATCCTGTGGATGGGCAAAATGAACAGCGGGGTAGATGAAATCTGGATGCATCCTTTCATGGCGCTGCGTGATTTTTCTGTTGGGGCGAAACTAAAAGGATCCGATAGCATTACGTGGTTAAAATACCTGCCTGTTTCTTCTACCATTGCTCCTGAATATTTGGTAAGAAGTTACAAGTTGAAAAATACGAAGGTAAAGGAGATCTATACGGTATCTTTTGAAGACCCTGCCGGTGTTGCCCATTTTGAAATAGAGGGAAATGATATAGAAGAACTGGTGGTGCAATATGCCTCCAGCCTGCGCTTTATGTGGCCGTATGCACACACGGCTACGGGAAGTATTCGCTATGGGTTTAATAAGAATGTGAACAGCCACATCATCAGCGGGCAGAATGGTGCCTTGAATACGGTTGTCATGTATAGCCAAACACCGCGGCAGCAATCCACTTCTGCAAATGAGGAAAGTAATGAAGTAGCGGTTCAAAACCACTTTGCTGTAAACAATAACAGTGTGCTGAATGTTTACATTGCAGGCAGTACCCATAATTACAATGAAGCGATTCGTTTGCTCTCTTCCAAGCAAACACAGATGTCCCGGCTGTTTGAAAAAACCAATGGATATTATCGTTCCCTGATAAATGAACATTTGAGCTTTGAAACACCCGATACGCAATTCAACAAAGGGTACAAATGGGCCCTGGCCCGTACCGACCAGTTCTGGCAAACGACCCCTGGAATCGGAACAGCATTGATGGCAGGTTTTGGTACTACGGCACGGGGATGGAATGGCCGTCATGCCATTAGCGGGAGGCCTGGCTATGCCTGGTATTTTGGCAGAGATGGTGAATGGAGCGCTATGGCCATTAATGCCTATGGCGATTACAAAAGCGTGAAAGGCATGCTGGAGACCCTGATCCGGTACCAGGACATTAATGGTAAGATCTATCATGAACTGACTTCAAGTGGAGTAGCGCATTATGATGCCTCCGACGCTACGCCTTTGTTCGTGATCCTGGCGGCGCATTATCTACGCTACAGTGGCGATGCTGACTTTATTAATAAAAATTGGCAGGCCATTAAAAGTGCCATGGACTTTTGTTATTCCACCGATACCGATGGTGATGGCCTGATTGAAAATACCAATGTTGGTCATGGATGGATCGAAGGTGGAAAATTGTTTGGTACCCATACCGAATTTTATTTGGCAGGATGCTGGGCCGCAGCGCTTGATGCCGCCAACTACATGGCAGGTTATGTAAAACTGGAGGCACTTGCCAAACAATACAATAAAGATGCACAGAAAGTAAAAACGATCATTGATAAAGACTTCTGGAACGAACAACAGCAATTCTTCAACAATGGCAAAATGATAGACGGCAGTTATATGACCGATGCCACCGTGTTGGCGACAGTGCCCGTGTACTTACGTGCGGTTACGGACAATAGTAAAGTGATAAAAATTAATGACCGTCTGGCCGGCAACCGTTTTTCTACTGACTGGGGCATTCGTATGATCGAAGACAGCTCATCCAACTACAGGTCAAACAGTTATCATGCTGGTATGGTGTGGCCGCTTTATGGTGGCTGGGCTGCACTTTCGGAATTTACCACGGGGCATAACAAGGCAGGCTTTCAGCATATTATGAACAACCTACTGGTGTATCGCAACTGGGGCCTGGGCAGCGTGGAGGAAACACTAAACGGGGATCAGTATAAACCCAATGGTGTGTGCAGTCACCAGTGCTGGAGCGAAACGATGGTACTGCAACCGGCCATTGAAGGCATGCTTGGGCTGGAACCAGATGCCATGAGCAATACCATCCGGTTATCCCCTTATTTCCCCTGGGATTGGCAAACAACGACGGTTCGAAACATTCGCATGGGAACAGTAAACGTAAGTATGGAACTGAAAAGGGATGGCTATAAGACGATCTATATTTTTACTGCCAATAAGGGTGTGAATATGTCATTTAATCCTAAATTCCCACTTGGAACAATTGTTAAGAAGGTGCTTAAGAATGGCAAAGAGATTGCATTTAAGGTAGAACCCAATGCTGAAGGCCTCAGCCTGCAAACCCATTTTGCTCTCTCAAAAGGAAAGACGGAATTTATGGTAGAACATAGTGGTGGAATAGGAGCCTTGCCACTGGTGGTCTTACCTAATCCCGGTGACACCTCCCATGGGGTAAAGATTTTATCGGAGCAGTTAAGCGGGAAACAGTACACAGTGGTCTTGGAGGGGCTGGCACGTTCCAGCAATATTTTTAGTATAATGTCTACCTCGGCGCCACAAAGGGTAGAAGGCGCTGTGTTGAAAGATAAAAAAGGAAATGTCTACACCTTTCAGGCAGACCTTCCTGAGGGAATCAAATACAGTAGTAAAACGGTACAGATCATATTTAAGTAAACTGATTTTTAAAAATTCTTATATGCTGAAAAACGGACTGAAAACTTTTTCTTTTCTTCTTTTCATTAATGGAGCGCAGGGCCAATCGCTGCAAAAATTATATCCGGTAAACTTTTCGGAAGTAAGTATTCATGATTCCTTCTGGAGTCCCCGGATTGACAAAGTGGCTACAGCCACCTTGCAGGCCTGTATTGAATATACGGAAAACAAAACCGGCCGTATTCGCAATTTTGAAAGAGCGGCGTTGCATACAAAAGGCAAGCATGAAGGAATTTATTATGATGATTCGGATGTATACAAGGCGCTGGAAGCCATAGCCTATTCCTTGCGCAACAGGCCGGATGCCAGTTTGCAGAAAAAAGCAGAGGAGTGGATTGATAAGATTGCTGCTGCTCAATTACCGGATGGTTATTTAAATACGTATTATACACTCACCGGACTGGAGAACCGGTGGACGGATATGGAAAAGCATGAAGATTATTGTGCCGGGCATTTAATTGAGGCAGCCATTGCCTATTACAATACGACCGGTAAGGACAAGTTATTGAATGTTGCTATTCGCCTGGCCAATCATATTGATTCCACGTTCCGTTTGCAAAACCGCCACTGGGTATCGGGTCACCAGGAGATTGAACTGGCTTTAATGAAGCTTTATCATTTAACAAAAAATGATAAATACCTGCAGGAAGCCAAATGGTTTTTAGAGCAGCGGGGACGCGGCTATGGCAAGGGGGTGATTTGGGATCAGTGGAAAGACCCTAAATATTGCCAGGATGACGTTCCTGTAAAAGATCAGAAAGAAATTACAGGCCATGCTGTAAGAGCTATGTATTTATATACCGGGGCCGCAGATGTAGCCGCCGTTACGGGTGATGCCGGTTATGTGAACGCAATGAATGCTATCTGGGAAGACGTGGTGTACCGTAACATGTACTTGACCGGGGGTATAGGGGCCTTGGCAAAGAATGAAGGCTTTGGAGAAGATTTTGATTTGCCTAATGAGCAGGCGTATTCCGAGACCTGTGCATCGGTTGGAATGGTATTCTGGAACCAGCGCATGAATATGCTGACAGGAGAGGCAAAGTACGTGGATGTGCTGGAAAGAAGTTTATATAATGGAGCCCTGGATGGCCTTTCACTAAGCGGCGATCGTTTCTTTTATGGGAATCCTTTGGCTTCTACGGGCACCCATAGCCGCAGGGAGTGGTTTGGGACTGCCTGTTGCCCATCCAACATTGCCCGCCTGGTAGCTTCTTTGGGTAATTACATTTATAACACCGGCAATAACGGTATTTGGATAAACCTTTATATCGGCAGCAACACTAAAGTAAAGCTGGACGGAAGTGACGTTACATTAAACCTCCAATCGGGTTATCCATGGAATGGTGAGGTAACGGTTGACGTAGATCCCGTCAAAAAGAAAACTTTTGAAATGCACCTGCGGATCCCTGGATGGTTACATCAGCCTGTACCGGGGAACTTGTACCGGTATGCCGATCAAAAGGAAATCAACACGGAAATTAAAGTAAATGGAGAGCCCGTTTCTTATACGGTGAAAGATGGGTATGCTGTCATCAATAGAACATGGAAAAAAGGAGATGTGATAAAGATTCATTTTCCGATGGAGGTTCGCCAGGTGATCAGCAGGCCCGAGGTAAAGCAAAACAAGGAACGGGTGGCCTTACAATATGGCCCCTTGGTGTATTGCGTGGAAGGAAAAGGTAATAATGATAATGCCCTGAATATTATCATGCCGGATCATGTGCAGTTTCAAACAGAGTACCAGCCCCAACTTTTGGGTGGCGTAAATGCCATTAGTTTTAATGCTCATGTAGCTGAGGTTAGTGCAGATGGAAAGAGGGTGAGCACCGCAACCAAAAAAGTAACAGCGATACCGTATTATTCATGGAACAACCGTGGGGCCACTTCCATGCAGGTATGGATGCCTACAAAAATTACCAATGTTAAAATCAACTATTAACCGGAAATATTTAGGAAGGGCTCTTCGTATGATATAACTTATATGATAATGACGGCGGCTGTTTTGCCTGCAAGCTGTTCGGATGGGGGCAGTAATGCAAATCCCCGTACAAAGGACAGGGTAGTGCTTACCAGGCCGCAGCCAAAAAGTTTTGCAGATACAATCAATGGAAAACTAACCGGCTTGTATATTCTAAAGAATTAAAATGGTATGCCAGCGGCCTTTACCAATTTCGGGGGCCGCCTGGGGACCTCTTCGTACCCCGTAAGGATAAGGGCAAGTGGATGTTGTAGTTGGTATCAATAACTTGATGGCTTAGCCTAACCATAGCTGTCAATATTCCGGATCATTCGTTGCAAAAATCACCTTACGGTGTCCATGGGCTCCCGATCCAACGTATCGCAGTATTTGTAAAAAGCTTTGGGCACTGAAGTCTTTTTGCGTTTTGTTGGGAATAAAAGGCACTGTCTTTTCCAGCTGGCTTTTATGATTCTCATGGGGAGCACCACCGCTATCTACAAAGGCCTTTCACCCAAACCTATACGTTAACCACCCTGGTTTCCTGCGTGGTAAAGTTTATTCTTTAGTATGAACGGATGGTTAAACCAGGTATTATGGGTGATTTGGATGGTTAAGAGTGAGGGTTGGCGTGCCATTCACTATGGCACCCGGCACTTGCGGAAAGATATAATACAGGCCCTAACAAATAAATTCAACCAAGCATAGGCGGCATCCATTGCGTTTGGTGTCATCCACCGAACCGGCCAGGGAACTGCGGTTTAAGGATTCCGAAACCTCAGCCAGGCTCAGGTTGAGTTCATGGGAATATATTGGAGCTGCCACCCCGGTTGTCGATAGTAAGCATTTTAAACAGGACAACAATGTCCTGGTCGCATCCCATTATGCTATCATACAAAGCACACTAATCCACAATTCACAATTTGCAAATTGTGAATTATATTACAGACAGACGTAGCTTCTAACCTTTTATACTAAATTTATTTCGCAAAACTCATAAACCGAAAATTCACCGCTGATAGATTGATTTTTTAAAAGGCATGTTTTCTGTTCATTTTTTACCCGTGAACTGTACGATTTACTATACAGCCGGGAGAAATGAAACGTATAGAATTATTATAGGCTGGAAAGAAGGAGTGAGCGTTGAGAGGATAGGCATTCGTGGCGATTTTTTAGATCAATATATTTATGCTAATTTGATTCTAGTTTCTTAATCTTTATAAGATTGCCTGCTTATGAATTCCTTGGGTGCCACACTTGACGAAATGGAACTATTGCGCCTTTTGCAAACGGGCGATGAAAAGGCCTTTGCCACCATCTATAATCACTATTGGAAAAAGATGTTTTACGTGGCCGCCCAAAAGCTGCAAAGCCTGGGCGAGGCTGAAGAAGTTGTGCAGGATATTTTTATGGAATTGTGGAGAAGAAAAGAAGAAATACATATCACCACCTGTTTGTCTTCCTACCTTGCCACTTGCGTTAAATACAAAGTAATAAACGTGCTCGCAAAGAAAAGCAGGCAGCGTTGCTTTAGGCAGCACGCTGCATCACAGCTTACATTAGCTGACCACTCTACTGAACAAACCCTGCAATTGGAGGAGCTGAAAAGGCAACTATCAGCATACACCTCCAGGCTCCCTGAAAAATGTCGTCTTGTCTTTCAATTGAGCAGGGAAGAAGGTTTTTCCCATAAACAGATCGCTGCTTCGCTGGGCATTTCCGAAAAAACGGTAGAATCCCATCTCACCAAAGCACTCCGTGCGTTAAAGACCAGTTTGAGTCATATTTTATCTTCCCTGATTTTTTTGATTAACATCTTTGAATTCTGCTTCTTTTAAAAAAAAAATCTTACATCCGCTAAGGGATACGCCTGTTTCGATTGACTTATAGGGATAAGCTTTCCCTTATCATGAAACAACAGGATGAACGATATTACCAACTGGCTCAAAAATGGCTGGACGGAACCATAACAGAAGAAGAAAAAAAAGAGTTTACCGAATGGTATAACAGCGGCCAGGATACCCCGCTGGAAATTCCCGGGCACTTTGCCCATTCAGAAGAGGAATTACGCCAGCGGCTCTTTAAATCCATTACAAAAAACAAAAACCAGGGTGCTGCCCTTATAACTTTCAATATAAGTCCGCTGCGTAAGGTGGTTGCCGCTTGTATTATTGTTGTTGCGGGCAGTGTTGTTCTTTACCTCCAGACACATTTCAAAAACGAAACACACGTTGCACAAAAACCAATACAACGTCCAAAAGCAACGATCGTACCCGGTGGCAATAAAGCAGTGCTTGTCCTGGCCGATGGTTCGGAAGTGATCTTGGATACAGCTATGAACGGCACCATTGCGCACAATCAAACCATGCGGGTAATAAAGCTGGCAGACGGGCAGCTTGCTTATTCTTCTTTAAAAAAATCAGCGGCGGCCATCAGTTCTAATACACTATCAACACCCCGTGGCGGCCAATACAGCATTACCCTGTCGGATGGTACCAAAGTGTGGCTAAATTCTGCTTCCTCATTGCGTTTCCCCACAGCTTTTGCGGGCCTTCAAAGGAGCGTGGAACTTAGGGGTGAAGCCTATTTTGAAGTTGCAAAAAATCCCTCGCAGCCCTTTACGGTAAAGGTAAATGATATGGAGGTCCAGGTACTGGGCACACACTTCAACGTTATGGCCTATGAGGATGAAGAAACCATTAAAACCACGTTGCTTGAAGGCGCGGTACGGGTTCAGAAAAATAATGCCAACGCTTTCTTAAAACCTGGGCAGCAGGCGCAGGTAGGGCAGCTGGGCGCTATTCGCATTAAAGAAGATGCTGATGTGGAAAAAGCAATTGCCTGGAAAAACGGCCTGTTCACTTTTGAAGGAGCTACTATAGAATCGGTTATGCGGCAGCTGCAACGCTGGTACAATATAGAAGTTGTGCATCAGGAGAAGATTACCGACCACTTTACCGGCACTATTTCCAGAAATGTGGGAATCGATAAAGTATTTCAAATGCTTGAATTAACAGGTGCGGTGCATTTTACCATCAAAGGCACACAGGTAATTGTTCATTCATAACAAACCTGCTATGATATTTAAAACTCAATTTTTTAACATCAAAATCAACCGCATATGACCTGATACAATCAACCAAAGGCCAGCGAAAAAAAACCGGTTGTGTTTGCGGCACTCCCGGTTGTCATTTGAGCTGGCGAATAGCTACCACTTTACAGTATTATCCTTCATCACTCAAACAGAACAAATATATGTTATTACCCCCTCCTGGTCAAAAGGGAAGGAGCATCATGCCCCGGTTATTCTTGGCCCTTGCCCTTTCGTTTAAAACGATTGTTATTATGAAAATAACGCTCATCCTGCTTTTTGCCTTCTGTTTTGAAGTTCATGCAAAAGGGTTTGCGCAGCAAATCAGCCTATCGGAAAAGAATGCACCCCTGCACAAAGTTTTTAAAGAAATTAAAAAGCAATCGGGCTACCATTTCCTCTACACCGATGAAATGCTGCAGGGAACCCAGCTTGTATCCATCTCGGTAAAAAATGGTTCGCTAAAAGAAGTGCTGGATAAAGTTTTCAGCCGGCAGCCTTTGCAGTATACCATAATGGACAGAACCATCATTGTAAAACCCAAAGAGGAATGGCTGCCGGTAAAAACAGTTGTCACTACCTCTCCACCCATCGTGAAAGGCATTGTTCGTGATGCTTTGGGAAACCCGCTTGCCGGCGCTACTGTTGCAGTTAAAGGTACCAGCACGCTTACTCAAACTGACGCAAAGGGAGCCTTCACTTTGGAAGTGCCCAATGAAACAGCGGTGTTGGTTATTTCTTACATCGGCTTCGAATCCCAGGAGATAACGGTAGGAAATAAAAATGAACTGGCCATACAGTTAAATGCTTCGGCCACCCAAATGAATGATGTTGTGGTTGTTGGATACGGTACAGTAAGGAAAAAAGACGTTACGGGAGCGGTAACTTCCATACAGTTTAATGAGAAGGAAGCCGCTCAAATATCATCCGTAGATAAACTGTTGCAGGGTCGGGCGGCCGGCGTAGAAGTCAATACCGGAAGTGCTGCCCCCGGTGGGGCTGTCAACGTACGCGTTCGTGGTTTAAGCTCTATAAGTGGTGGTACCGAACCTTTGTATGTGGTGGATGGAGTAATTGTAAATACGGCCACCCAGGATAACACGAATGCTTTAAAAGTGGGTACTAATCCTGGCAATTCATACCAGGAGGCTCAGAATGGTTTAACAGCAATTAATCCTCAGGATATAGAAAGCATTGAAATTTTAAAAGATGCCTCTGCTACAGCCATTTACGGTTCAAGAGGGGCTAACGGTGTCGTATTGATTACAACCAAGCAAGGGAAAGCAGGAAAGGGAAAAGTCACTTATTCTTCTTCCTTTGAGATGTCCCGTGTAAGCAAAAAAATGGCAATGTTGGATGGATCTGAGTATGCCACCTTTATAAACCAGACAAGACCGACCGGCCCTTTTTATGATTTACATGCCATTCAGCCCATCGACTGGCAGGACGATATATTCCGTACCGGTATTACTACGAATAACCGTGTTACAATTAGCGGAAAAAATGAAAAATCAAACTACTATTTAGCGTTTGGTTATTTGAATAATAACGGCATCATTCCTACCACCGGTGTAAAACAAGGTGACCTCCGTTTCAACCTAACGCAAGATGTGGCGCAGCGATTGCGAATCAATTCCAGGACCAATTTGCTTTACCGGCGGAATGCAATGACACAATCAACCGAGCAATTGGGTAGTGCCGGTCAAAGTATCATTCGCCAAATACTGGCAAAAGAACCCATGCTTGATTCGGCTGGTGCCACAATTAATATTGACCAGGAGGTGGAAGGTCCAAGAGCCTGGCTCAAAGAATACGATGATATTACAAAAGAGTTTAGAGTCCTACAGTCTCTCTCGGCAGAGTATAAACTTTCAAATGCTTTCACCCTTCGGGCACTGGGCGGTGGTGATGTGCGCTTTAAGGACAGGCGTCGGTGGTTTGGAAAAAACCTTAGCCAAGGCAAATTGACCAATGGACAATTGGGAGCGTCCAACCTGAAAAGTTATGCGTATAACCTGGAAGCTATGTTGCTTTTCAATAAAACTTACGAAAAGCATCGCTTCAACGCAACCGCCGGCATGACGTATGATAATTCCGATATTCAAAATGCCTACACGGTAAATGAAGATTTTTTCACAGAAGATTTGCGGATTTATGGCATGGGCACCGGTGCAAAAGTGTTTCCGCAATTTGAAGATTTTACAAAATCATCTATTCTTTCCGCATTGGCAAGAATGGTCTATAGCTATAACGATAAATACATTATTACGGCCACTGGACGATATGACGGTACGAGCCGGTTTGCAGAGGGCAGGAAATGGGGCTTCTTCCCATCCGTGGCAGTAGCCTGGCGGGCCTCTGAAGAAGATTTTATTAAAAATCTTCACATCTTCTCTACACTGAAACCACGTTTTGGTTACGGACTAACCGGGAACCAGGCCATCAGTCCTTATTCAACCATTGCCCGTTACAAAGCGGCCTATTATTCAACAAGTAATGGTTCGGTGGCGGTGGGAGCTATACCTGATGTCTTAGCCAATCCCAATCTTACGTGGGAAAGCTCATCGCAGGCAAACCTTGGCCTGGATGCAGGTATTTTTAATGACCGGCTGACCTTCACTGTCGATGTATACCGTAAAATCACAAAAGATCTTCTCCAGGATTTTAAAATTCCGGTTTCTGCCGGATTTACATCCATTGCAGCCAACAAGGGGAGTATCGAAAACAAGGGACTGGAACTGTCGGTTCAAGGAGTTGTGCTTGATAAAAAAGTAAAGTGGAACCTAGGCGGCAATATTTCCTTTAATAAAAATAAAATTGTTGACATCGGCCAGCCGGAGGGGCAATTTGGGAACCTGAAGCTAAAAGCGTTTTACGGTTCGAAGGTAGCCGGCGGTACTGAGTTTGCAACGCCTGCTAATATTTTTGCTGAAGGATATCCTGTAGGTATGTTCTTTGGCTTGCAAACAACAGGAATCTATAAGCCCGAAGATGTGGACAGAGACCCGTTGAAGTATTATGGCGTGCCCTTGAAAGCAGGAGATATTTATTTTGTTGATCAAAATGGCGACGGCAACATCACAGATCTTGATAAAGTGTTTATCGGCAATCCTAACCCTAAGTTCACGTATGGCCTTACTTCGTCGGTGAGCTACAAACAACTTTCCCTAAACGTTTTCATGAACGGTGTATATGGCAATCAGGTCGCCAATGGAAACCTGTTGAAAATTGAAAACACAAGTCTGGGCACGAACATTACTAAAAGTGCGTATCATGACGCATGGTCAGCAAATAATCCAAATGGTACAAAACCACGGCTGTTGTATATAAACAAAGATTTTACAGACAGGATTGTGGAAGACGGCAGTTTTTTGCGACTGGCAATGGTAACGCTTAGTTACAGAGTGCCTGTCAAAACTGGCTGGCTAAGTTCCTTTGATGTATATGTCACGGGCAGGAACCTGTTAACCATTACAAAGTATTCGGGTTTCGATCCGGAAGTAAACAGCTTTACCTACGACCCGATGAGAACAGGCGTGGATTGGAGTTCTTATCCCAATACGCGTTCCGTTGTATTTGGTTTAAATGCTACTTTCTAAACATATTTCTAAATAGCTATTATGAAACGAATGAAATATTACTTACTTGCCTTTAGCATCATGAGCATGATCTTGTGCTGCCAAAAAGCAATAACGGAAGACCCGAAAGGGTTTTTGAATGAGAAAACGCTTTTTAATACGGCTGACGGTGCAGAAGCAGCCCTCATGGGTGTTTATTCACGCATCAGCACGTACTACTATCTAGGCAATCAGTTACCCCAAATGCTCAGTGTAGCGTCGGGGGCCTTCTGGACTTCTGTCACCGCTAACCAACCACTGGGTAGAATGGCGGCGCAGCCAACCGATGCCCTTGTAGTACGGCCCTGGACAGAAATGTATAGTGGCATCAACGCGGTAAATGGGCTGATAGATGGCCTGTCCAAAAGCACATTGGGAGAGTCGTATAAAAATGCCTTTCTGGGTGAGGCCTATTTCCTGCGCTCCGTTTACTATTTTAATGCGGTGAGGATATGGGGGGCAGTTCCCTTGCGGCTGCACCCGGTAAATGACAAGGATGTCAATATGGAGAGAACACCCGTTGACAAAGTGTATGAACAAATCGTCACAGATCTTCAGCAGGCAAAAACCTTGATGCCTGAACCGGCAAACCAGGTAAAAGGCCGTCCAAACAAATATGCCGCCTATGCCCTGCTTGGAAAGGTGTATATGACTTTGGCCGGAAACGATAATTCATCGCCTTATTGGCAAAAAGCTTTTGATGAGGAAATACAGGTTTACAATTCAGGTGTTTACCGGCTGGTTCGCCCGTTTAAAGATCTGTGGGACGTCAATAAGGAAAATTCTGTAGAATCTATTTTTGAAATTCAATACAGTTCTTCCGGGGGGTCAGCTAATGGCTTTACCCAATCCTGGATGCCTGCAAGCAGTTCGTATATTCTTGGTGCCGGCAGTCCGTTGGCACGGATCCGGTTGCATAAAGCAACTTTTGATGATCACAGGAATACGTACCCAGGCGACCCGCGGATCAACGCGTCATACATTTACGATACGTATAAATCAAAGAGCGGTTCTACTCAATATGTGTATCCAAACCCATCGGCTTCTGCTTCCCAGGGCTATCCTTATCTTTTGAAGTTTAGTGACCCAACCTGGGTGGCGAACGGAAGTAATACCAATCTTATTTACCTACGCTATGCCGATGTTTTGTTGATGTTGGCTGAAATCGAAAATGAGTTGCGTGGGCCTGCGGGTGCCTACAAATACATCAATGAAGTGATGACCCGCGCCCGTGATGCCAATGGTAATGGCACGATGGAGGCAACAGAAACAGTACCGGCCGATTGGAGTGGGATGGACCAGGTAACATTCAGGGACCGTATTATGCTGGAACGCCGCATTGAATTGATTGGCGAACTTCACGCATTTTATGACACAAGGCGGAGGGGAGAGGCTTATCTGTTGACTTATTTTCAGCATCACAATTCACATCCTTTGTTTAATGCAACAACGGATTTTCTTTTCCCGACCGATGCTGCTTCCATAAAAAGAGCGATGCTTATGCCCATTCCTTCAGACGAGATGAACTATAACCATCTGATTACACCGGCCGACCAAAACTTCGGGTATTAATCCTGTTAGCAAAGGGAAGGAGAATTGATTGCTCCTGCCCTTTGTTTTACACACAATTATCATTTTCAGTTTTCCACTTATGGACAGAAGAGACTTTGTTAATTTATTTGCGGCCATGCCAGGTGCATTTGCCGAAGCAAAAAGGTTTCCTCAAACAGCAAGTAGGAATGCGCCTTCCTCAACTCCTGCATCCTCCTTCGTTACCATCAGTTCATCGAACCCGTTTTATTTTCAATTATCCCATGGCGACCCCTACATAGTAAACGGCCCTTGCCTTGCCGGTGCTGCTGATATGGAAACGATGGAGTCTTATTTAAAAAAGCTGTCTTCCAACAGCGCCAATTTCGCACGGGTGTGGTTGTGCAATAAATTATTTGAAGTAGAAAAAAAGTTTGGCGAATACGACGAATCACAGGCGAACAAAATTGATCAGTTGCTCGATTGGGCAAAAAAGTATCATCTCAAGCTAAAGCTTTGTCTGGATAATACCCGGCAGATCATTCCCGACAAGACGGCATGGTTCAACAAGCCGCAGTATCATGTTGACAACGGCGGACCGTTTACCAATGTAGAGGAATACATCAACACCGAAAAAGGAAGGGATGCCTATTTAAACCGCATTAAATTTTTCAGCAGGCGCTATGGGAATCATCCGGCGGTTTTCGGGTGGGAACTCTGGAACGAGATGAACGGCATTATGTGTAAGGGCTTGCGGGATTGGAATGATTACATGCTGCCTAAAGTGCATGCATTGTTTCCGAAGCATCTGGTTCTGCAAAGTCTTGGTTCTTTTGATATGGAAAGCCGGCGCCCGGATTACCGTTACATAAATGAGTTGCCATCCAACGATGTGGGGCAAATTCACCGTTACATTGACGCCCATGCAACACTGGATGTATGCACAGCGCCGATGGATGTTCTTGCCTCAAGTGCGATAGATGAATTGCGATCTTATCATCTTCACAAACCAATGCTGCTTGCCGAAGTGGGCGCCGTACTTCCTAATCATACCGGTCCTTCTGATTTATATCCTTTGGATACGGAAGGCGCCTTACTGCATGATAGTTTGTTTGCGCCCTTCTTTGCCGGTGCTGCTGGTAGTGGCAACAGTTGGCATTGGGATCATTATATAGACAAAAACAACCTATGGTATCACTTTGCACGATTTTATGAAGCGGTGAAAGGAATTAATCCAATAAAGGAGGTATTCACACCAACTAAGATTTTTAACCAACATTTGCGGATTTATGTCCTGGCAGGAAAGAGAACGATTCTTGCGTGGTGCCGTGATATAAATAATGACTGGAAATCAGAATTCAGGGAAGGCAAAATGCCCGAAGAAATTAGCAATGAAAAAATAGATTTTGGCAGCTTCATATCGTCTGCACGGATAAAAAACATCAGTTTATATGATCCGTGGAAAAACAAATGGTCGATGGCAGCAAGGAACAGCACTGTAAACTTGCCGTCGTTCCAGCGTTCGTTAGTTATAAAAATAGAAAACCAAGCCTAGTCAATCAAGTTCTACCGATGAAGACAACGATTTTTTTAGTTTTTATCTTATTTCTCTGCGTACCTGCACTCCCCCAAACGTTCAAGTTTGCTTTGCTGTCCGATACGCACATTGGTGTTAAAAATGCCGACGAAGATTTGCGAAAGTCCGTCGCTGATATCAACGCCGATACGTCCCTCAAATTCGTGATCATCACCGGCGATATAACAGAATCGGGTACCGACCAGGAACTGCTCCTGGCAAAAGACATTTTATCCCAATTAAAAAAGCCTTTATACATCCAAACGGGTAACCACGACGGCAACTGGTCCCCGAACGGCGGCAGCATTTTCCATACTGTCTTCGGGCCGGGACGATTTGCTTTTTCATACAACGGGTATTTATTCATAGGAACCAATTCAGGACCCTTCATGCACCACAAAGCGCCTGGACAGGTACCCAGAGAAGATATTTTATGGATGGACTCTGTATTGAACAACCAAGAAAATGAAAACATTCCTGTGATTTATACCAATCACTATCCGCAGGACTCATCACAGCGAAATTGGTTTGACATAATGGACCGGCTAAAGAAGAAAAATGTGCAACTGATATTAGTAGGCCATGGACATTTGAATACACGGTTTGATTTTGAAGGTATTCCCGGTATCATGGCCCGTTCCAATCTGCGTGCCACTGATTCGGTCAGCGGTTACAATGTGGTTACCATTTCGGGAGGGAAGGCCAGGTTTGAAGAGAGAAGGCCGCTGCCGAATACTGTTTTGCAGTGGACAGAAGCCAGTTTGTTTCAACACGATTTTGCAAACGATACCGTGCGGTATGCACGACCTTCCTATGCCATCAATTCACTCTTCCCCAACATCAAAGAGCTGTGGCATTATGAAGATGGATTTGATATGGGCGCCGGTACGGTTACATATAAGAATAGGATCATTACAACCAACACCGGTGGCTTTATCAGTGCTTTGCAGGCAAAAGACGGGGAAAAGATCTGGACTTTTCAAACAAATGGGAAAATTTACAGTACGCCTGCCGTGTCTTCCAATTACGTAGTAGTTGCTTCTACAGATAGTAATGTGTATTGTTTAAATGCAATCAATGGAAAATTGGTTTGGAAATACAATACAGCAGGCCCCCTTGTGGCTTCCCCTGCAATCGAAAACAACGTGGTTTACATCGGAAGTTCAGATGGGCATTTCAAGGCGCTGCACCTTGCAAGCGGAAAAATCAAATGGGATTTTAACGGTGTAAACGATTTTGTGATGACTAAACCCCTGGTGTATGCAGGTATTATTTATTTCGGCAGTTGGGGCAATGCGTTTTATGCCTTAAACGCTGCAACCGGAAAGCTTGCATGGAAATGGGCTGATGGATCCAATAATCGTATGTACTCTCCGGCAGGATGTTGGCCCATTGCTGCAGGAAGCAAAGTTTTTATTGTGGCGCCGGACCAGTATATGACGGCTTTTGATGCATGGTCCGGAAAAATCCTTTGGCGAATGAAATCACCTTTGATTCGTGTTCGTGAATCTATGGGGTTGTCAGAGGATAGTTCTTTAGCCTACATCAAAACGACAGACGGAAAATTATCCGCCATCTCAACGGCAGCTAACGAAATGCAGGCAGTTTTTAATCTTAATCTGCAGCTGGGTTATGACCTCTGCGCCGCCCCCATTGTTGAAAACAAAGGGGTCATTTATGTTCCTTCCAATTCGGGAGTAGTCACCGCTGTTGACAGGCAAAACCATAAAATAGTATGGAAACACAAAGTATCGAATTCAAATATCAAAGCAATAATGCCATTAAAAGGAAATAGAGTTATTGTGAGTACTGAAGGCGGTCAAATCACTTGTTTGCAATTTTAGCTTTTAATATCACCTCATTAAATCCTCAAATGAAATACAAATTAATTGTCAGAACAGCCTTGATTATCCTTCTGCCCTTAACCTGCCTTGCACAGGGAGAAAAATATGAAATACAAACTCAGAACAAACGCTACACCGGGCAGCCGCTGGCCAATTTGATACGAGGGCCCTATTTACAGGTGGCCACCAGCACCAGTATCGTCATTCGGTGGAGAACGGATACCTGGGCCCGAAGTCGTGTGCGTTACGGGACGTCTATAGACAGTCTGAAATTCACGGCGGATGACTCGGCTTTGGTAACGGAACACCAGGTAAAACTGAAGGGCCTTAAACCAAGGACAAAATATTATTATTCTATCGGTGGAATAAGGGACACCCTTCAAGGCGGTGCAGATAATTACTTTGTTACATTACCTGTTATCGGTGAAGAAAGTTTGTATCGCATTGGCGTGTTCGGTGATTGCGGTAATAACTCTACCAACCAAAGAAAGGTAAGGGACCAGTTTCTAAATTATCTTGGAAGCAATTACATGGATGCCTGGATACTGCTGGGCGATAATGCCTATCGCGATGGCGAAGATGCACAGTACCAGGTAAACTTTTTTAATGTTTACAAAAACGACCTCCTTAAAAAATACCCTTTATTTCCGGCGCCCGGCAACCATGATTATCATGACGTGGAGTTTTCACAGGCAGTGGCGCAAAAAACGCACGAGGTAGCCTACTATAAAAATTTTACCATGCCCGTAAATGGTGAGTCCGGCGGTGTTCCGTCCTATACCCAGGCTTATTATTCATTTGACATTGGCAATATTCATTTCCTTTCTTTAGACTCGTACGGTATGGAAGAAAATGCATTAAGGCTATACGATACTTTGTCACCGCAGGTGCAATGGATCAAAAAAGACCTGGATGCTAATAAAAATAAAGGATGGGTAATTGCCTACTGGCATCATCCGCCATATACCATGGGCTCTCATAATTCAGATAAGGAAAGAGAGCTGATCAAAATAAGAGAGAATTTCATCCGGATACTGGAACGTTATGGCGTAGACCTGGTTTTGTGTGGCCATAGTCATTTGTATGAACGTTCTAGACTAATTGCAGGTCATTATGGTTCACAGGACAGTTTTGATTCGTTAAAGCACAATATCAGCCGGTCGACGGCCCTGTACAACGGCAGCAAAAATTCCTGTCCCTATATAAAAAACGATACCGATGAACCGGGCACTGTTTACGTGGTAAGTGGCTCTGCAGGTCAATTGACTTACGTTCAGGATACTTATCCGCACAAAGCAATGTTTTATTCCGATAATACGGTTGGTGGCGCAGTGATGCTGGAAATTCAGGGAAGCCGTCTGGACCTGAAATGGGTCACAGCTACAGGTGAAATAAAAGACAAATTCACGATGATGAAGAACGTCAGCAAAAAAAGTACGATCAAACTAAAGAAAGGAGAGAAAGCAACTTTGACGGCTTCTTTCATCGGTGAGTATAACTGGAAGCATACCAGGCAAAACACCAGGAGCATCGAAGTGGCGCCATCTGCCGGCAAATCAACATACAGTGTTCAAGACGAATTTGGCTGTGTGAAAGACTCGTTTGATGTGATTGTTACGAAATAAACCGGCAATATGCAAAGAAAAAAAATACTCCTGGCTTAGAAAAGATGGTTAGCAATTAGCCCGCCAGTGCAGAAGCTATTACCCATGCCAGCCCTGATTATACCAAAGAGAAAAAGCCGTTATATACTTATGATGAACGGAACGAGAAACTTTTTTTTGTTGTTGAAAGCAAAGGAACGATGGGCTTTGGCTTTCTGTGCCCAGCAGAACAAGGCAAAATTGAATGCGGCAAAAAGCACTTCCGGGAACCGGCTGAAAAGACTGGCAGTAGTTTGAGCCTTGAATATGTAAGCAATATGGAAGATTTTGTAGAGAAGGTATTGGCGAAGGCGGGTTAAATAAGAAACTCATGCGACTAGATACAGGAAATCGGCTTTTGTTAAATGCGATCAAAATCAGAAGGCATTGAATACCCTCTCATCTTTCCCAAATTAGGCTCAGTACCGTATTGTGTCTTGGCGTTACAATACGGTATTCAAACATTGGAGAATCTTTATCGTATTTGCCAAGTTCAAACCAAGTGCTTTTTGTAATGGGTTGTGCAGATTCTCTTTGCGGTAAATTCTTCCGGCCGTATAATATTCATTTGCCACTGAATCAGAAGGTAAATGGGAAAAACAAACAGCCGCGGGCCAGCCTGCACCGCAAAGACTTGTTTTGCATTTTGACGACGATGAGGAAGACCAGGCTGCCTTACCTACTTGTTTTTATACAAGCACCTGTGTAGGTGCCCTCTTCTCCCCCCCTTGACCCAAAGAAGTGGCAAAGGGTTAGTTCCCCCTTTGTTTATTGATTCGTTGTTTTACTTCATCAGGACAATGCTCAACGAACTGGTCGAGGAGGTGATGAATTTGCCGGTGGTGAAGCGGCTTGGTCACAAAGCCGGCATGGTACCGCCGGGCAAAGGTTTTTTCCTGCGGCAGGGTAGAGGTGGAAAACAGCACCACCGGGACCTCTTCAAAGCCTTGCAGGGTTCTTAGTTTTTTCAAGGTCTGTTTGCCATCTAAAAGGGGCATGTTGATGTCAAGGATCACCAGGCAGGGCATGGGCTCAAAGTGTAAAAGCTTTTCTGCATACTCCAGCAGTTCGATGCCATTGGAAAAAGTAAGGAGTTCTAAGGTGTGGGACAGCTCGCCAAAAGCTTCTTTTAGGAGTTCAATATCATCGGGATCATCATCGGCATAGAGAACAAGGCTTTTTGGCGGTAAAGATTGGGTCATGGTGTTTGCTTGATGCCACAAATATGAGCAAATGAATTAAAACGAAAGCAAAAATAAATTTTGTACCAGAGGGGGGATTAATAGTTTCCTTTTTTGTGGTCCAGGTCTCTTATGTAAATTTGGTGCAGATAGGGTTCCAGCATTTCCACGCTTTCCGAGGCAATGATGTGATCAATGGATTTTCGGTATTGGCGGTAGTGGACTTCTACGTAGAAGCTGTAAAGCTGCATTAAGATCACGAGCTGTGTTCCGATCCTTCTTTTTCCTATATGCACCCCATCGCTGTGCAGCAAGTCCAGTTGAAGGTCTTCGGCGAGCTCGTTAAATTCCGCTATTCCAATTAGTTTTTTAGTCATGGCTAAGAGCCCACAAAGATGGGACAGAAATGGATGCCAACAAGCGATGGGCGCAGAGAGGCTTGTTTTATTTCATGGGCAATGGGTAATGCATTCCTGGAACGGGCCGGCAGGCAGACATTTATTTGCATTTTAACGCCTTTCAAATGATCTGGCGCTCGTTATGGCACTAAAAATAAAGTTTTATTCTACTTGTATCCCATAGCCTGAAGTGTGAATAATTCAGCATAGCGCCCTTTTTTGTTTAGCAGTTCCGTGTGACTGCCTGATTCCAACAACTTACCTTTATCCAATACCAATATCCGGTCCGCCATCCTTACAGTAGAAAAGCGATGCGATATCAGCACGGCTGTTTTTCCTTTTGTTAATTCAGAAAAACGCTGGAACACTTCATATTCCGCCCGTGCATCCAATGCTGAAGTAGGTTCATCCAAAATCAGTAATTGGGCATCTTTCATGTAAGCCCTGGCAAGAGCGATCTTTTGCCATTCGCCACCTGAGAGTTCAATGCCCTGGTTGAATCTCTTCCCCAATGCCTGATCATATTTGCCGGGTAGTTTTTGCACTAAAAGATCAGCAAGACTTTGTTTGGCCGATTGCATAATCAGTTCCCTGTTTTCTTTTTCCGGAATATTACCCACGGCAATGTTTTGAGAGACCGTCATTTGGTAGCGCAGGTAATCCTGAAAAATTACCCCCGTTCCTTTTCGCAGTTCTGCCAAGTCATATTCACGTAAATCACAACCATCTAATAAAATACGTCCTTCCGTAGGGTCGTAAAGCCGGGCCAATAGTTTTACCAGGGTTGTTTTGCCGGCTCCGTTTTCTCCAACCAGAGCCAATTTTTCACTTGCATGAAGTGTAAAGCTTAAATGCCGGTTTGCCCATCGCTCTGAATTTTGGTATTTAAAGCCAACATTCTCAAAAGTAAATCCCTGCTGTACTGGTTTTGGGAAAGGACGTCCCTTAGAAGACAACTTGATTTTTGGTTCAATTTCAAAAAAGTCAAAGAAATCTTTTAAATAAATGGCCCCTTGTGATACGGCTGTAAAACGCGAAAGAATGCCTTCCAGCAGGCTTCTTAATTGCCTGAACGAACCAGCAAGAAAGGTTAGATCGCCAATGGAAAGTTTTCCTGTAATAGCCTTTGAAATTATAAATACATAAGCTCCATAATAGCCAAGGCTGCCTAAGACAGAAAACAATGTTCCCCAAAAGGATCGCTTTAAGGAAAGCCGTTTATTATCCTTATAAAACTTGGTTGATAACTGGCGAAAACGATCAGTCAAAAAGCCGGACAGGTCAAATATTTTTACTTCTTTTGCTGTTTCATCACTGGCACCCACATAACGGATATAATCCAGCTCCCTGCGCTCGGGCGTTTGCCTGCGGCTAAGCGAATACGTCCTGTCATTAAAATACGATTCACCGATAAAGGCAGGTAATACCGCAATAATAAGAAGCAGGATCAGCCAGGGATTAAAAACAATCAGGCCGGCTGCCAAAAAAACCATTGTAATGATATCCTGTACCTGGCTTAACACCTGTGAAAGTAAAATGGTCCGCCCAACAGTTTGCTGCCTTGCCCTTTCCAGCTTGTCATAAAAGGTAGAATCTTCAAATTGATCAAGGTCCAGGGTAGCTGCATGCTCCATAATTTTTATGGAAGTATAATTGGAAAACAAATCTCCAAGCAAACTGTCCACCAGATTAGTAGCCCTTCCCAATCCATCGGAAAGAATGGCCAGGCCAAATTCAATGGCGACCAACTGCCATAAGTAAGTAACAGAAGCACCCGGGCCATGGCTGATCTGCACTACCTGGTCAATAATGAGCTTTCCGACATACAATATGGCTACCGGAATGGCAGAACGCGCCATACGCAGCAGCGCATTTGTTAAGGTAAGTGAAGGACTTGTCTGCCATACCAGTGTAAAAAATCTTGGTAGATTACCCAATGCTGAAAACCTATCTTTTAATGTGATTTCTGCCATTTGTTTCTGTTTCACTTTACGAACGCTGCATTTTATAGACCAATAATCGCGATACATCCCATACAACCATTAAGCTGACCGCTCCATTTTCTGATAGTTAATGATGCCATTGAACAGCTATGGCTTCGCCAGAAATTCGGATGGGTTGCAGACCAATTTGGGGTTTCGTGGCAATTGAATTTACAGTAATACAAAATACAAGAATTTATAAAATGTCTTTTGCAAGTGCCTATCCGTTATATTTTCAAAAAGCGAAAAAAGAAAGAATAGCAAATAAGGAGCAAGCACTGCAACAGCACATTGAATAGTCAGTCGATACAGGGCAG
Source organism: uncultured bacterium (assembly GCA_966095395.1). Classification (GTDB taxonomy): domain Bacteria; phylum Bacteroidota; class Bacteroidia; order Chitinophagales; family Chitinophagaceae; genus Flavisolibacter. The sequence goes on from CBHTSW010000012.1 coordinate 97,631, forward strand.
CACTTCTCAACTACCTTTTGTAAGACAGTTCTTCGCAGACATTTAGAAAATGATCATGTACAGACAATCAATCAGACTTACAGCCAACACAAAGGTTTTTAAAAATTTGCGTAACTTAAAAGTTACATATATATTTGTGTAACTCAAAGGTTACATAATCATGCAAAGAGAAATCAGGCATCAGTTTACATTCTCACAACCACCAAAAGTGGTTTGGGAATATTTGACCAATTCAGAACTGTTGGCTCAATGGCTTATGCCAAACGACTTTAAACCAATAGTCGGACACAAATTTCAGTTCGGTGCAAAACCAAAACTGAAATTCGGTTTTGACGGTAGAATTTATTGTGAAGTATTGGAAATTGTTCCCAACAAGAAACTTGTTTATTCGTGGAAAGGTGGTTTGTCAAAAGAAAATCCTTCGCTTAACTCCATCGTTGTATGGACTCTCACACCAACTGGTAACGGTACTATTTTGACTTTGGAGCACAAAGGATTTAAAGGCATTCAAAACTATTTTGCGTACTTTATAATGAACAAGGGCTGGGCAAAAATCGGCAAACGCTTATTCAAACAAATAAATCTTGCGTCGTATGGCAACACAAACTTTTGACGCATTTCAGGTGATTGCCGACCCAAGCAGACGGCAAATTTTACAACTGTTATCCAAAGACAGCTTAACCATAAATGCTCTTGCAGAAAATTTTAAAACGAGCCGACCTGCTGTTTCCAAGCACATAAAGATTCTGAACAATGCAGGGTTCATTTCTATTCAAAATATTGGCAGGGAACGTTATTGCATTTTAAAGCAGGACGGCTTTAACGAAGTGCAGGAATGGATTGACTACTTTGATAACTTTTGGCTTTCAAAACTGAAAAAATTAGAAACGCTATTGAACCAAAAAGCAGACAACAAATGACACGGACCATAAAACTGAAAACTGTTTTGCCATACACACAAGAAAAAGTTTGGAGGGCTTTGACAGACCCGAAATTGTTGGGTAGTTGGTTTATGGAAAACAGCATTGAACCAACGCAAGGACATTATTTTACATTCAGAATGAAACCGCAAAAAGGTTGGGACGGCATTACACATTGCGAAGTCATTTCCGTTGAACCGCAAAAACATATTGCCTATACCTATCAGGGTGAAGCCACAGGCGAAAAAGCATTGGCCTGTGCAGGTATTCACTCCGGCACAGCAGACAAACTGACGAAGGGGATTTTTACCAGGTTGGATACGGTTCTGCGTTTTAGCTTAGAACCCACCTGCGGCGGGACAATTCTATCTATGGAACAGTCAGGCTACAAAGGCCTGAAACTTGTTATCATTAGTTTTATTATGCAAATGGGGTGGAAAAAGCAGTTGAGAAAACGCCTTCCAAAAGTGTTGGAACGCATGACAAACGAATGAAAACCAAAGCCCAAACCATTTTTCACGAAGTATTCCCCGATGAACCAATTGCCGCTTCAACCATACGACAATTAAGCGGGGCTCAATTTATTGAAGGAGCAAGTCGGCGTACCGGTGCATTTCCTGGAGTCTTTTATAGTTCACCGAATAAAAAATAAATTTTCCATTCCTTTCGGTAATTACAAAACCGGCTTTTCGTAAAATGGCCAAATGCTGGGAAGCTACTGATTGCTCCAACTGGAGTTTTTGATAAAGGGTGGTTACGGTCATCCTTCCGTTTTGATGGAGCTGCTGCAGCAGCTGCTGGCGAAGTTTGTGGTTGACGGCCCTTATTATATGGGCCGCCTTTTTTAGTTGGATGATCTCTATGTTCAGATCACTTACAAGAGCGGGTACAGGCATTTTCCGGGATTTTGGAGGCGAAAAATACAGCCCGGATTTGAAAAAACAAAGCTGGAAGCTGAAGCCGTGTGAAGAAGCGGAACAATAATAGCTCTCTAAGGGTAGCGACAGGAAGAGAGCGGAAGGGTCTCTATCAAAAAAAGAGCTTCAATAGCCCAAATCGCTTTTCACAGTCTCAAGGTACCGGTTATACGTATAGACTACTTTATGATAGGTATAATAATTGTACCTGTCCAATCACCTTACCTGTGCGGTGGTAAACCTGGCTTTTAATAACCATTATTATCCGCCAGGGCAACCATCGACACTCCCGAAAAGAGGGTTGTTCTGCTGGGAAAATCTGATGTTGGTAACCAGGTGGATGGCCATCACCCCAACCACATTAGGATGCTTCATTTTACAAATGGAGGCGAACGTACATAATGATACGTGTCATGTTGCTTTCTGAAATCATCATACACCACATCCGGGAGGAAGGTCCCATTTCCTTTCATGATTTTATGGAAATGGCCCTGTATCATCCAAACAAGGGGTACTATACTTCTACCCAAGACAGGATAGGACAGAGGGGGGATTTTTATACCAGCTCCAACCTTACCCCGGCCTTTGGGGCCATGATCGGGCGGCAACTTGAAGAGATGTGGAAACTATTGGGCACAAATCCGTTTACGGTGGTAGAATGCGGGGCCGGCACAGGCACCCTCGCCCGGGATATTTTGGCGTATCTCAAAGAAAACAAAAAACTCTATGCGCAATTGAACTACTGCATTATTGAAAAAAGTCCGGCCATGCGGGAAAAAGAAAAAGCACAGCTGCCCGAAAGGGTCAGCTGGCTCAATAGGATTCAGGATCTTCCGGAATTTACGGGCTGTATTTTATCCAATGAGTTGTTGGATAATTTTCCAGTCCACCAGGTGGTAATGGAAGAAAAGCTGATGGAGGTCTTTGTAGGTTATGAAAATGGTTTTGTGGAGATCTTACAACCCGCTTCACGTGCACTTGCCGATTATTTGGCCGAATTGCACGTGGTGTTGCCAAAAGGGTTTCGTACAGAAATAAATCTCGGGGCCACGCAATGGATAGAGGAAATGGCCGCTTCCCTTAAAAGGGGCTATGTACTTACCATCGATTATGGGGACCGCTCCGGCCCCTTATACAGTGGGCGCAGAAATTGTGGTACCGTTTTATGTTATCACAAACATACCATTGGCGATAACCCTTACCTCAACATTGGAGCGCAGGATATTACCACACACGTAAATTTTTCTGCCTTGTGCCACTGGGGATTTAAAAATGGACTGCTGTGCTGTGGTCTTACCAGCCAGGCCAGTTTTCTGCTGGCCCTTGGGTTTAAGGAGTACCTCAGAAAGACCCTCGCTTTAGAGGCAGGGCAGGATTTGGTTACCCTGGCAAAAAAAGAAGCCCTGCTTTCCCACACGCTGCTGGTAGATATGGGACTCAAACTAAAAGTGCTCATTCAACGAAAGGCGGTAGCCTGGAGGGATCTTTTGGGGCTGAAGCTTTGGTAAGAGGAGGCTATAGCATAACCAGGGAAGGGGCCTGAAAAGGTCAGGCCTTGGAATCACTTTTTCAGACCTAAGCTGAGGGCGGAGAGCGGGGCTGGTGTGTTGCTTTGATTTTGCTATTTTGCTATGGGGGCAGCATCTGCTTTGTCTGGTTATAAGCAGTAAAATTTGTTCATGGCAGTAATATGCTGAATACTCCTTTAAAGAATACACAGGCTGCAAAAAGGGAAACTTATGGCAGTCCGGGATGGCGGCAAATCTTCCAGTAATCAATGATCATTCTTACCATTTCTTTTAAGTCCTGAACCCGGGTCGGCTTTACAAAATATCCCTGGCACGCAAACTCATAGGTCTTTGCAATGATCCTATGGTCGTTGGTGGTGCTTAGAAAAACAAAGGGAATACATTTGTTTTTCAGGTAGGCATTACGGTTAATTTCTTCCTTCAGCTGCAGACCCGTCATGGCCGGAAGGTTGATGTCCGAAAGAATCAAAAAAGGCTTTTCAATGGTATGTAATAAATACGTCAAAGCATCCAGGCAGGAATGAAAAAAACGAAGTGCATTGGTAATCTTCAACTCCGCAAATACCTCCTTTAAAATCTCCTGGTCGTCCAGATCATCTTCTATAATTACAATAGGGCTGTTTTTCTGCATACGCCTGCCTTTTATTGTTATAATGATAAAATAGTGCCAAAAACCAGGTTCAGCATTCCGCTTTTTCAGCTATGGGCAACTGTTCTTTCTCCCTTATGGCATAGGTGAGGCAACAACAAGGAGTGCCCATAGATTGTTTTAACTTTTATGTGAAGGAATCCTTTGGTGGCTTACAGGCAGGCTGTTTGGTTTACTAAAATGGGAATGGTCATTTTCGATTATGTTTTGTGTGTACCCCATCTGCCAACACTTCGGTTGCCGGAACCCCTGGCTTTTACAGTCTAACGGCAAGGAGCAACCACTTTAATTATTTTTAACTAAAACGCAACCTGTAAAATCACTTACAACGCCAAATTGACTACAGGCATTTGAAGCAGGCCGACCGTAGGTTCCCTTATTTCGCAGCTTGTAACGATGCAACTTTAATGGATACTTCCATTTAAAGCGATCATACGTTAGTTTTGGTTACCGGCCCCTGTTTCCACAGGGGCCTATGCTTTAGAATCCAGCTTCCTAATGGCACACGGAATTTTCTTCTGAGGTTACTATCCAAAGATCTCCGTGAACTTTCTTGTAAATATAGCCTCCTTTGATGCTGTCCGTGGCAGCGCCGCCTTCACGCAAAGGCACCTGCTTTTAAATCACCAATAGCAACGGATGGAATCCTTAAGAGAGCTATCCGGGTAATCCGGCTGTTAAAGCAATATTTGGTTCGGATCAATAAGTTTCGAATAAAGCCGGAAACAATATATAAGTGCCGTGGCTCCCCGGGCGTACTAGGCAGAACTACGTAGACTTTTGTAAAATCACCTTCTAAGCGGGTAAAAAGGAAGGGGAAAACCTTTCGGAGGCAACGGTAGCGGTGCATCTTTGTACCAGCCATCAAAACACCCGGGCCAACAAGATTTTTCCTTTGAAAAACGGCCGTCCGTATCCTTGAAAACGACCCTGGCCTGTCCCGGGAATTTATTACTCCTCTGCAACCGTCAGGGGAGTAATTATGTAATGGAAGTACCAGGCAGCAGCTTTCCGGACACCAGAAAACGCGCTTGCTATAACTTGGAAACCATCTTCTTTTTGACCATCAGTAGCAGCGCAGACCTGCGCCCATGCGGTTCCGGGGCTTTTTTCCAACCTAAGGTTTTCAATCATGGCGCGTGTAAGAAGAAATACGTATTTCGGAAAATTAGACCGGTCCTCTAAGATATAGGTCGTAAATGATATATATCTTTTTGTTTTACTATCCAACTTAAGCATTACTTATAGAGGCAGGAATTGCTTCCATGTTGTGCGTTTACCTTATGGGAATGAACCTGAATTTCTTTATCCGTCTCGGAACAACCCGTTTTGCCAAACCGGCAGCACTGGTTGTGCTTTGCCTGGCTGTGGCGATACTACTCAGTTGGCTTATCCCTTCCGGCAGTCCTTTATTTTCCACGGATCCTGCTGTTACCTTTAATACGGCTCTCTGCCTGGGCCTTTCCGCCCTGACCTTATTTTTTTTGGACCAGAAAAAGGCCAGCCGGACCCAAAAGAATATTGTTCTCTTTTGTATTATAACGGTGCAGGCGATTGTCCTTCTTACCCTCCTGGAATATATTTTCGGCATCAGCACCGGTATTGACCAGCTGTTTTGGAACGTGACGGGGTCGGCCGCTGCGTATCCGGGCAGAATGACCCTGGCTACGGCCCTGCTTTTTTTGGTGCTCTCCCTGGTGCACCTTTTATTGATCTGGCGCCGGTTCTACCTGTTGGTGCAGGTGATTCTCATTGCTGGTTTTGTTCTGCTGGTCCTGGTTTTTCTGGTCAATTTTTCACAAGCCGAGGCGTCTGCTATTTCAGTTTTTAAGGCGTCCACCCTGCATACCAGTTTTGCCTTCCTATTGTTATATACGGGCAGTTTTTTTAGTTACCCGTTAAGCCATCTCCGGTTTTCTTTTGAAAAACGGATGATCGCGAACCTTTCCTTTATTCTTTTGCTTTTGGCTATTGTTTTTTTATCGTTTAGAAGAATAGACCAGGGCTTTATCAAATCCTCCGGCCTGGTGAATCATACCCATGGGGTACTGCTGAAAGCAGAACAGACAAGCGCCGTCATAGCCGAAATGCAAAGCACTATAAGGGGGTACGTACTTACCGGTGACCAAAGCCTGGTTTCTGATTTTCATACCCTGGCAGCGGCTGTCCTTCAACGTGTCAGGGAATTGCAAGTACTTACAAAAGATGACGGGCAACAGCAGAGAGTGGATTCACTTCATGGGTTGATAAACGGGTATGTGCAGTCCCGGGAAAAAATCATAAGCTCCTACAACAAATTGAACCTATCCTTCATCAGAGCGGCAACAAGAGAAGGAAGGGCAGTAAACGGGCAGGTTCAGCGGCTTATTACTGCTATTCAGATGCAGGAGAAGCAGCTCCTTGAAAAGCGGAAGAGGGAAAACGAACAAAGTATCCGCAAAACATCAAGAGCCCTGGCTTTATTTCAGATCGTGGTAGGTGTTTTAATGGTACTTGGTTTTATTGTTGTTTACCGCAACGGCCTTCGAAGAAAAATAGCGGAAGACCAGATGGCCCGGCTGAACCGGGAACTGGAAAGGAGGGTGGAGGAAAAAACACAGGAGGGGATTAAAAAAGAAAAGCAGTACCGGTTTCTTATAGAAAATATGCAGGAGGGTATCCAGGTTCTTGACTTTGATTGGCGCTACCGGTTGGTCAACCGGGCTTTTTTGCGGCAGCGGGAACTTTCCGGCGAAGCACTCCTGGGGCGGACGCTCATGGAAACGAATCCGGGTGTTGAAAACACGCCCCTTTTCAGGGAGCTTCAGCGGTGTATGGTGCAGCGCATCCCCACCCGCTTTGAACACCAAAATATAAATGGTGTGTATGAGTTGAGTATAGAACCCATACCCGAGGGACTTTTCATTCTTTCCATGGATATTACGGAGCAAAAAAGATACTTCGAAGAGCTTAAAAAAAGTGAGGGCCAACTGGCCAGGGCGCAGAAAATAGCCAAACTGGCCCCGTGGGAATGGCACAGGGAAAGAGGGATTGTAGACCCTTCCGGCGAAATGCTCGCCATCCTGGGCTGGGAGGGGGACACTCCGTTCTCTACCTCCGGTTTTTTTAACCGTATCCTTACCAGTGACCGCGATCCGTTTAAAAAAGAACTGGAGGTTGGCCTGGAAAATGAATCCGGCATCCATAGTGAGTTCCGGATACTGGCGGTGAACGGGCAAACAAAATACCTCCAGGTGATGGCAGAACTTTGTTTGGAGGAAGGCCGGCCCGTTGGGTTTACTGGCACCATACAGGATGTTACGGAGCTGAAAAAATCGGAGGCCATGCTTAAACAGTTAAATGACAACCTCGAAAAAAGAGCCCTGGAACTAAGAGCTTCCAATGCGGAGCTGGAGCGTTTTGCCTTTGTGGCCTCCCACGACCTGCAGGAGCCGCTGCGCATGGTTGGCAGTTTCTTGTCCTTGCTGGAAGCAGAGAAAGCCGCTCAGTTTGATGAAACCGCCAAAAGCTATATTCATTTCGCGGTGGATGGTGCTGAGCGCATGAGAAAACTAATTGACGCCCTGCTGGAATATTCACGCCTGGATATAAACAAGGAAAGCTTTTCCCAGGTGGATGGCAACCAGGTACTGACCCAGGTGACCGACCTGCTAAAGCTCAAGATCCGCGAATCCGGTGCCACCCTTCAGGTACACCCCTTGCCCAAAATCATCGCCATAGAATCACAGCTACAGCAGCTGTTCCAGAACCTGGTCAGCAACGCCCTGAAATACAAAACAAAGGCTGCCCCCCATATTGAAATAGGGGCCACCGAAGAGGAGACGCACTGGACCTTTTATGTAAAAGACAATGGCATTGGTATTGACCCGAAATATTTTGAAAAGATCTTTATCATATTCCAGCGGCTGCACGACAAAACCACCTATTCCGGCACGGGCATCGGGCTGGCCATCTGTAAAAAGATCGTGGAAAAGCACGGCGGAAAAATCTGGGTCACCTCAGCGGTGGGCAAGGGCAGCACCTTTTATTTCACCCTGCCCAGGCAAGCCGGGAAAAAATCAACGCCATTTTAAAATTGATGATATAAAACCATTACACTGGATACCTACCAAACATATAAAACCGTATTTGATGCCAGCCCCGACGCTATTCTCATCACCAATGAAACAGGAGAAGTGCAATTAGCAAACCGGCAGGCCGAAGTGCTCTTTGGTTATTCAAGGGAAGAGTTAGCCGGAAAGCCGGCAGCCTTGTTAATGGCCGAAAGATGCCGGGAGCCATACAGGGACCTTTGCCGGCAGTATGCCAGGGAGCCCCGCTTGGGTGAAATGAGCGGGGTGATAGAGATGTTTGCCTGCAAAAAGGATGGCAGTGAGTTTTCAGCGGAGGTGAGGTTGAGCGGGATGATGCTGAGGGGTAACAACCTGGTAGCGGCTTCCATAAGAGATGTTTCTGAACGGAAAAAAGCAGAACTACAGCTACAAGAGAGCGAGAACCGATATCGCCGTACACTGGATACTATGCTGGAAGGGGTGACCATCATTGGTTTTGACTGGCGTTACCTCTATGTGAACGAAACCATAGCGGGCCATGGCAAACGGAGCCGGGAAGAAATGGAAGGCCGCACCCTCATGGAAATCTACCCGGGTGTAGAGCAAACGGCTCTTTTTAAAGCCCTGGAAAAATGCATGAGGGAGCGGGTGGTTCAGCACGTGGAGGTGCCTTTCCACTTTCCCGACCATTCCACGACCTGGTTTGAAATGCGTGTCCATCCGGTGCCCGAAGGCGTATTTGCCTTAACCATTGACATTACAGACCGAAAAAAAACACAAACACGCCTGTCCCTAAGCGAAAAAAAATACCGGCTTTTATTTCAAAGCAACCCGCTGCCCATGTGGGTCTTTGATCTGCAAACGCTGGCTTTTCTTACGGTCAACAAAGCGGCGGTTCAGCATTACGGCTATTCCAAAGAAGAGTTTTTGCGCATGACCATCCGGGATATCCGTCCTTCCCAAACCATTACGGAAGACTTCCTCAAGGTGGCGCACAGTCCGCAAAAATCCCTTAATGGCGGTATATGGCAGCATAAAAAGAAAAACGGGGAGATTATTTTAGTCAATGTCATTTTGAACAAGGTCGAATATGAAGGCCGTAGCGCAAGGCTGGTTCTGGTGCACGACGTAACGGCGTGGAAAAAGGCAGAAGCCCTGCTGGTGCAAAGCGAACGGCGGTACCGCCAGCTGGTGGAAAATGTAAGCGACGCTATTGTGCTAAATAACGCGGAAGGCACCGTATTGTTTGCGAACAAACGGTTTTTAGACCTGCATGGACTGACAGAGGCTGACCTGCCCGGCCTGACGTTGGAAGACTACGTAGCGCCGGAATATCGCACCCTACTGCGGGAATGGCACAACAAAAGAATGGCGGGCGAAGCCGCTCCGGAACTTTTCGAATTTGAGGGGCTGCACAAAAATGGGTCAAAAATATGGCTGGAGGTGCAGGTCTCAAAAGTTCCGGAAGACGGGGTGGTCAAAAGCACGCTATCGGCCATTCGCGATATTACCCAGCGGAAAAAAGCAGAATTAAAACTGAGCGAGGCCATGCTCGCCACCCAAAGGATTAACAAGGAACTGGAACAGTTTACCTACATGGTGTCGCACGATTTGCAGGAACCCCTGCGCATGGTCAGCGGCTTTTTGAATTTGTTGCAGGAAGAAGTGGGTGTCCAATTAGACGACGAGGCCAAAGAATACATAGCCTACGCCGTGGATGGTGCTGAAAGAATGCGACAGATGATAGCCGACCTGCTGCACTATTCGCGGGTGGGCAACAACCAGGAAGATTATACGCAGGTGGATGTGCAGGAATTGGTCCGCTATGTACTGCTGGTGCTGCAGCAAACCATTGAAGCGACGGGGGCAAGCGTCGGGGTAGGTCCCTTGCCGGTACTCACCGCCAACAGAACGCTCCTCATACTATTATTTCAGAACCTGGTCAGCAACGCCCTGAAATACCATGGCCGGGAAAGGCCACAGGTAGAGGTGGGGGCTGTGTGCGAACAGGGGATCTGGACCTTTTATGTAAAAGACAATGGCATTGGTATTGACCCGAAATATTTTGAAAAGATCTTTATCATATTCCAGCGGCTGCACGACAAAACCACCTATTCCGGCACGGGCATCGGGCTGGCCATCTGTAAAAAGATCGTGGAAAAGCACGGCGGAAAAATCTGGGTCACCTCAGCGGTGGGCAAGGGCAGCACCTTTTATTTCACCCTACCCGGTAACCGTATTCCTAAAAACTAAAATTATGACGAAACAAGTGAGAATTTTATTGGTAGAAGATAATGAGGGGGATATAATCCTCACGCTGAAAGCCTTAAAAAAGGCACACGTGCAAAACAAGATTGATGTAGTAAAGGACGGCGAACAGGCGTTGCGGTTTTTGCACAAGCAGGCGCCGTACCAGGAGGCGGAAACCCCGGGCCTTATCCTGCTGGATATTAACCTGCCCCGGATGGATGGCGTCGAAGTGCTCTCCGAAATTAAGAAACATGAGCACTTACGGGTGATACCCGTTGTCATGCTCACCACTTCCGATTCTGAAAAAGATATCATGCAATCCTACCAGCACTATGCAAACTGTTTTATAACCAAGCCGGTTAATTTCAACACGTTCATGGAGGTGATACAGTCCATCAGGGACTTCTGGATCAGCATTGTTCAATTACCCAAAACGGCGGACGATGAATAAAGGCAATACCGGTCTTCGGGTGCTGATCGTGGAAGACAACCCGGGCGATTATCTCCTGCTGAAAAGAACATTGCAGCGCACAGCCGTTCCGGTGGAACATTTTTACTGGGCGGAAAACCTCATAGGGGTAGAACCGGTCCTAAAAGAACACCGGGTTGATATTGTTTTTCTGGATCTTTCCCTGGGGGATAGCATGGGTGTGGATTCCTTTGCCAGCCTAAACCGGCAATTACCACACATACCCATTATTGTGCTTTCCGGTTTGTCTGACACGAAGGTCGCCCTGGAAACCATCAGCCTGGGGGCACAGGATTATTTAGTGAAGGGAGAGTTCGATGAAAAGCTTCTGGCCAAATCGATTCAATACAGCCTGGAAAGAAAAAAGATCCTTGAAAAGTTGCAGGAAAGCAATGACCGTTTTGAGATCGTGAACAAGGCGACCCTGGACGTTATATGGGATTGGGACTTTGCCACCGGTACACTTTCGCTGAACAGCAGTGTCAAAGAAGTGCTTGGGTATGCGGAACAGGAAACGTCGATCAATTGGTTTTATGAACGGATCTGCCCGACAGAGGCTCAAAGCGTAAGGCAATCCCTGGAAACAGCCATTGCGAGCGGTAAAAAACATTGGTCTGCTGAATTTTGGTTCCTCGCCCCGGATGGAGAATACAAATACGTTTACACCAGAGGATATGTCTTATTTACGAACGAGGGCCAGCCGTACCGCATGATCGGTGCGGCTACCGATCTGACAGAGAAGCAGAAATTGGAAATGGAATTGGTGCGGCAGAAGATTGACCGTCAAAAATTGATCACGGAAACCACCATAAGGGCCCAGGAAAAAGAAAGAAACGAGCTGGCCAAAGAACTGCACGATAATATCAACCAGGTGCTGGCAACGGTGAAAATGTTCTTAAATATTGCCAAAGAAGAGGAAGCGGCGCGGGAAGACCTGGTACACCGGAGTTATCACAATATTACCTATGCCATCGAGGAAATACGCAAACTGTCAAAGTCCCTGGTCGCTCCTTCCTTGGGTGATATGGGCATTTTGGAGGCGCTGCAGGACCTGGTGGAGGAGATCAATGCTACAAAAAAACTAAGCGTGGAGTTGGTGTTCAAAAACCTGGGAGCCAAAGAGCTGGATTCAAATATCGAGCTGATGCTGTACCGGATCACCCAGGAACAAATGACAAACGTCCTTAAATATGCCAAAGCAGGCAAAGCGGTTATAACGCTGGAAATCCATCCCCGGACCATTTACCTGTCCATTGCAGATAACGGGGTTGGGTTTGACCCTTCAAAAAAAGCAAAAGGCATTGGTTTAAAAAATATCAGCAATCGTGTGGAATTCTATTCCGGTAAAATGGATATTCATTCGATGCCGGGCGAGGGTTGTACACTGGAAGTCAGTATTCCTATTTAGAAATCATACATATGAAAATCATTTCTGTTGTCGTCGTAGATGACCATAAATTAGTCCGGGAAATGTGGCGGGAACTGTTTGTCCGCAACCCGGGCATAGAAGTTACAGGAGAAAGCGGCGCTTTTGATGAAGCGATTGAACTCATAAAGGTGAAAAGGCCGGACATTGTGCTGCTGGATATTAATCTTTCGAAGGCCTCGGGCTTTGAGGCCGTGCCTCTTATCCGAAAATATTCCCCGGGCACAAGGGTGATTGCCGTGTCCATGCACAGCCAGCCGGCCTATGCCAAAAAGATGTTGCAATTGGGCGCCAAAGGCTATGTGACCAAAAATTCCTCGAGGACGGAAATGATTGAAGCCATTGAAAAGGTGATACAGGGCAGTGTCTATATCTGTTCGGAAATTAAGGATATCCTGTCTGAGCAAATGCTGGGGGAAGAAAGCGCCACGCCGGGTATAAAAGACCTTTCCCTTCGTGAAATAGAAATCATCCGGTTAATCAAACAAGGTCTCTCTTCAAAGGAAATAGGGGCCCAATTCAGCATTTCCGTGCGGACCGTGGAAGTGCACCGGCACAATATTTTGAAAAAGTTGCAATTGAAAAATACGGCCGCTTTGATCAATTATATCAATACGACAGATCTAACCTTATAACGTCTCAGGGCAGGCGGCTGCCTTAAGACGTTTACAGTTTCCATCCTGAGCTGTGTATGAAATTGACCAGGGCCGCCGCGTTCTTCAGGTTCAGTTTGCGTAAAATATTATAGCGGTGTACCTCCACGGTTTTTACAGAGATCTTTAGTTGTCCTGCGATCACCTTGGAAGCCTTTCCCTTTATTACCTGCGCGATGACTTCCCGTTCCCTGGGGGATAAAGAAGCGATGTCCGGAGGGGAACTTTCTTCCGTCAGTACCTGGTCGGAGAGAATGTTTTTTACTTCCCTGCAGACATATTTTTTACCCTCCAGCACTTGCTGGATCGCCTCGAAGAGTTCTTCCCGGGGGGAATTTTTGGTCACATATCCGGAGGCCCCGTTTTGCAACATCTTTTTGGCATAAGCCGGTTGTTCGTAAAGGGTAACACCAAGGATCCTGGAGGCGGGGTGGCTTTTACAAATCTGGCGGGTCGCTTCCATTCCGTTCATGCCGGGAAGGTTAATATCCATCAGGATGATATCCGGGGATAAGGTCCCGGCCAGCTCAACGGCTTTCTCACCACTGTCGCAGGCGCCAATGACCGCAAAGCGGGGATCAGCATTAAAAATATACGCCCAGCTTTCCCGGAGCAGGGAATGGTCTTCGACGATCAATATTGTAATCGATGTATTAGGTTGCCCGGCAGGAGGACCGGGTACAGGTTGTTCCAAAGATGCAGACAAAACTTCAAGGGACGAATGCTTCATTTTCATATATTGGGATCGGAAAGCAAAGGTAGTTTAAAGGCTTTTTTAAATGAATTTCAAACCCTGGAAGGGTATGGGTAATAAATAAGAATGGAAGGTACTACGTAGGTCTCCCTACATAATACCCTATACTTTGATCCGGGGTATATATACGGAACGCACCGTGTAAAAAAAATTGACAGGACGCCTCAATGAAGCAGGCCCAGAAGAATGAAACCCGTGACAAGTAAGGCAAGAACGATAAAAAACAGGATGGCGGTTTTTAACTGCTGATCTTCTCTATGACTACGATTCCTGGGGTTAAAATGGCGCATAACGGGGTTTTGAAAAACATAACGGTCTTTCGGAACTGGAGGGGGAAAGGGGATTCAAAGGATATTGGAAAGTGGTCTTTCCGCCTATTAAAAAAATAATAAAAAAGTAATCAGTCCCAATACCAGGCTGCTTCGCCATACGGTTTTTGGCCAGGCGCTTTCTTTTAATTTATAATGCTCAATAATAAACAGGCTGACAAAAAACGACCAGGGAACGCTGACCATTAAAGAAACAAGGATTTGGGAGACCCAATTCATGCTAAGAAGAACCATGTCATTGACAATTACGAATGTTGCAAAAAAATGGTAGGATGACTGGACAGAAGCTTTCCGCTTACTCTCGGGACCTTATCAGGTGGGATCGTCCTGCCTTTTAATCAAAAGGAAAAACAAGTGGAAGCCCCAAAAAGCAAAAGTACATGGCTGGCCGCCTTCCTCTATGGAAAGTCGCCAGCGAATTGCTGTTGCTAAGGGTTTTTTTCAGGTAGTCCTTAGAGGCTAGTACGTAGCATCAGGGCAGGCAGTGAAATACATGATTTTCTATTGTGACGTTCCCTCCTAAGCATAGAGGTAACACCCGTCAGGTGCGGGCTTTTTGCTCCTGTAGGTAGAGGCCAGGATGCAGGAGCAGCCTTCGGGCTTCAAACGGTTCCATTTTTTTCTCCCGCCTCGTTCGCCAACACTCTTCGTTCGACTCAAACAGGGCAAGGCCGGAACGGCAACGGAACCCTTCCTTTTTCATTTTCTTTTCCCCGATGGGGATCGACAGCCAACCTAATAATTCCCCGTAAAGCGGGTTAAATGAAAAACCCTGATCCCTTACGTAGTGCTACGTAAAATTTCAAAATCTTCCTGTGGATTGTACGATAGGGCCCTGCCCGCCTATACATTTGCAGCCGATTTAATCGAAATTTTAATCAAAAACCAATGAAAATGAAAAACAAGATCTTTTCCTTTGCCATCGTGATGATGGGCTTTTCCGCTACCTCTTTTGCACAATCTTCTGCTACGGCAACGTCTACTGCCACACTGATTACCCCCATCTCTGTTGTTGTTGCCAACAATATGGACTTCGGTACCATCGCAGCCAGTGCTACAGGAGGAACGGTTATATTAGATACGGCAACAAATACCCGTACCGCTACCGGTGGCGTTTTTTTACAGTCGGGTGGAGCAACGCCTCAGGTTGCGGTGTTTACCGTTACCGGGGAAGTGAATCAATCTTTCACCATTACCGGTCCTACAAGTATTGACCTGACGTCTGGTGCGAATACTTTGGCCCTGGCCCTGACCGGTGTTACGTCTCCCAGCGTATTGGATGGTGCCGGAAATGCTACGATCAAAATAGGTGGTACTTTAACAGTACCGGCCGCAGCTCCGGCTGGAATCTATGCGAACAGCACAGACCTGACCGTTACTGTAAACTATAACTAATCGTTGTTTTCGAAAAACGCTGTCCTCAGGGCAGCGTTTTTTCATTCTTATGCTAATTTCCATATCCTTATGCTTCGTCTTAACCTTAAGAAAAATATTCTTTCCCGCTACCTGGGGCTATTCGCTTTTGCAGGTTTGGTGCTCCTTCCTTTTGTCTCCCCGGCACAGGGCGACCTGATGATCTATCCAAAGAGGGTGGTGTTCGACGGCACCCAACGGTCACAGGACCTAAGCCTGGCCAACAACGGTAATGATACCGCCCGGTACGTTATTTCCGTAGTGCAGATCCGCATGAAGGAAGACGGCTCTTTCGAAACGATCGATCAACCCGATCCGGGTCAAAATTTTGCCGATAAGAATTTTCGTTTTTTCCCGCGCAGTGTGGTGCTTCCTCCTCACCAGGCCCAAAAGGTGAAAGTCCAGCTGATACAGTTCAGCCAGCTCCCGGCCGGAGAATACCGCTCACACCTGTACTTTAGGGCGGAGGCTGAAAAAAAACCACTGGAAAAGGAAAGATCCAAAACCGATTCAGGATCCCTTTCGATCCGCATTGTGCCGGTTTATGGTATCTCCATCCCGGTGCTGATCAGAAGCGGTGTGTCCACAACGGAGATAGCGCTTTCCCAAGCCGCTTTTGGTTTCGACAGAGACAGTCTGCCGGTGCTTCAATTTAATTTGAACCGCAGCGGTAATATGTCGGTATACGGGGATGTGACTGTAGACTATGTTCCCTTCAACGGCCTGGAAACGCGTGTCGCCCAGGTAAAAGGAGTGGCGGTGTATACGCCTAACCGCAACCGCATCCTTCGTTTGCCTTTGGACAGGAAAGCAGGAGTGGATTATACCAAAGGCGCCCTGCACGTAGTCTTTACAGATCTTTCCGGCAAAACGGAAAAGGTGGCCCAGGAACAGATTTTCCTGGAATAAGGTCGCAAGGTCCCTGTCGTAAAACTATTTATCCATTATCCACTTCACATGAAAAAGCTGACTACCCTGACTACGGAATGTAAAAAAATCATTTTTCGAACGGCCTTTGTCTATGGTTGTTTGATGATGACCTTTTCATCCTTTTCCCAGGTCCAGTCGGTCACCACGCTGCAGAATCTAAGCTTTGGAACCTTTTCCCAGGGAAGCAATGGCGGTTCGGTCACTATTTCAGCCACCGGTTCGCGCAGTGCGACCGGTACCGTTATCCCTTTCAACTTCGGGTCTTCCTGCTTCCCCGCCATTTTTGAGGTGCAGGCGCCTTCCGGTACCCTCATTTCCATTTTGGCCGGGCCCGATGCCACGCTAACGGGTAGCCATGGTGGCAGCATGACCCTAAAACTAGGGGTTGCGGATAAGGGGTCAACTTTTGTAAGCCCGGTGAGTCCGCCTTCCGGTACCCAGGTCAGCATCGGGGGAACGCTTATCGTAGGCGATGCGGCTGCCAGTCCGCCGGGAACCTATACGGGAACTTTTTATATCACTTTTAATAACGAATAAGGGCGCTTTATGACCGTTTCCCTTTCCTGTATTCGGGCAGAAAGCTGTAGAAGGGGTTCCGCCCGCCGGTGGAAGGTGGTTGCTCTTTTTATTTTTTCTTTTTTCTCAGTACAGGGATACAGCCAAAAAGGAAACGATTATGAAGAGCTCCCGGTAACCCTTCATGTGCCCAAAATAGGCACAACCGAAATAGCGGTCCTTGTCCAAAACGAAGAAGCCTACCTGGCCGTCAAAGACCTCTTTGATTTTTTAAAAATAAAAAATACGACCTCTGAAAACGGGGATACCCTGGAAGGATTTTTTATGGATCCCCAGGCGTCCTACCTTATTGACAACGTCCATCACCTCATTATTTTTAATGGAAAGACCGTTGCCCTGTCGCCCTCAGAACTCATTGAAACAGAGACCCACCTGTATTTGAAGGCATCTTTGTTCGGACGGGTTTTCGGGCTGGAATGCCGGTTTGATTTCAGGGACCTTTCCGTGTACCTGCAGACAGAACTTGAGCTCCCGGCTATCCGGGAAGGGCAGCAGGCACTGATGCGCCGGAACCTGGACCAGCTAAAAGGCGAAAAAAAAGCCGACACCACCCTTAAAAGAAAGTTCAGTTTATGGCGGCTGGGGGCTGCCGATTGGTCCGTTACCACTAACCAGGAAACAAATGTTGGCAACACGATGCGGGCCAACCTGGTCATGGGCGCTGTCGTTGCCGGGGGGGAGGCCACCGCCAACCTTACCTATTACAGTGCGCAGCCTTTTAGTTCCCGGCAGCAGTCCTTCCGCTGGCGCTATGTTAATAATGCACATACCTTACTCAGGCAGGTCACAGCAGGCCGGATCACGGTGCCTTCCGTTTCCACTATTTTGGGACCGCTTAACGGGATCCAGCTTACCAATACACCAACAAGTTTCCGAAGGTCCTTTGGTTCGTACCGGTACACAGGCACTACGGAACCGGAATGGATGGTGGAATTGTATGTCAATGGCATCTTGCTGCATTATGTTAGGTCCGACGCTTCGGGTTTTTTTAGTTTTGATATCCCGCTGGTATATGGCACCTCCGCTATCCGCTTGAAGTTTTACGGGCCGTGGGGGGAAGAAAGCAGCCGGGAAGAAACCATCAGCATTCCCTTCAACTTTCTTCCGGCCCGGCAGTTCGAATATACCCTTACCAGCGCCCTGGTGGATGATGGAAAAAACAGCCGGTTTTCCCGCGCAGAAGCAGGTTATGGTATCAACAGGCGCCTGACACTGGCAGCGGGTATGGAATATCTTTCTTCTGTGATGGACGGAAAACCCATGCCTTTTTTAAAAGCCTCCGTGCGGCTGGGTCCTTCTCTGGTTTTAAATGGAGAACACATCGGGGGCGTGGGTTCCAAAACAACGCTTCATTACCGCCTGCCTTCCAATCTTCAGCTGGACGCTGCGTACAATAAGTTTGAAAAAGAGCAATCTGCCATCTGGTATAACTACCTGGAGGAACGCCAGGTGTCCGTATCGACGCCCTTACGGCTAAAAAAAATCCATGGCTTTTCCAGGCTTTCCTACCATCAGTATATTCTTCCCAAAACAAGGTACAGCCATGCCGAACTGCTCCTGTCTGCACTTGTAGCCGGTGTGAGTTCTAACGTTAAAACCTATGCGCAGTTTACGCCCTTTGGCAGCCCAACGATCTACAGCTGTCTTTCTCTTTCTTTCCGGCTGCCCTATGACATCCGGCTAACGACACAGGTGCAATACCATTATAACCAGAGGAATTTGGGTATGGTAAAGGTGGAAGCCGAAAAAAGAATTTCCAATCGGGGTTTTTTGAATGTCTCCTATGAAAACAATCCCTTGCTGCGCACCGGTGCTTTTAACCTGGGAGTGCGGTATCAGTTTTCCATGGCCCAGGTCCTGTTTTCTGCAAGAAGAGGAAACGGCACCACGACCACCACCCAATCGGCCAGGGGGAGCCTGCTGTATGAGGGGCGCTCCCGTTACCTGGCCCTGAGCAGCCAAACTACGGTGGGCAGAGGCGGCCTGGTGGTTGTGCCTTTTTTAGACCTTAACGGCAACGGGCGCCGCGAGACGGGTGAACCAAAGGCTCCCGGACTGAACCTGCGCATCAACGGCGGACGGGTGGAACGCAATGAGCAGGAGGCGACCTTGCGCATTGTAGGTCTTGAGGCCTATACCGATTACCTACTTGAATTGGATAAGTCCAGTTTTGACAACATTGCCTGGCAAATAAAAAAGCCCACCATAAAAGTTACGGTGGAACCCAACCAGATGTCCCTGGTAGAAGTGCCTGTCTCTGTAGTGGGCGAGGCCTCCGGGATGGTCTACCTGCAAAAAGGGGGGGAACAGAAAGGACTTTCCCGTGTGACCGTGCATTTTTACGACAGCAGTTCCAAACAGGTGGGCCAAACCCTCAGTGAAGGGGATGGGTATTTCAGTTACCTGGGGCTGGAGCCGGGTACTTATACGGCCCGCCTCGATACGGCCCAGTTGCAGGCACTTCAACTAACGGCCCGGCCGCAATCCCTGGCCTTTACTATTGCCCGCAGTGAAGAAGGGGTGATCGCAGACGGGTTTGAATTTGTCCTGCGTCCGCTATTTGAAAAGCAGGACCAACGGTTAGGGACAATCAGACCAAAGCCGGCCCTTTCTGAACCCTCCGATGCCACCAAAGTACCTCCTTCAAAGCAGCCCATTCAACCGGACACCACTGGTCAAAACCGGCTACAGGCGCCTGGCCAACAGGGCAGTAGTAAGGCCACCCGGCCCGTCGCTACGAAGGATTCAGGTTCCTTAAGTCCATCCCCCGTTGTGTCAAAGGCTCCTAACCAGCAGGGTAAGATCAACACTTTACAACGCAGACCCTCTGGTCCTGTAGTGCCCCCGAAAAGGGCGTCAAAAAAGAATCAAAAAAGGGCACCGGTTAAAGGGCAGGGGCTTTCACCATCCCGGCAGCGTTTTTATTCTGAACAGCCATCACTGGAGAGAAGGCATCAGCAGGTTTCTCAACAATTAAAACGGCTTTTAAAAGAGCAGCAGGAACTCATTTTAAAGCAAAGAGAACTGATCGAAGAGATCCGGCAGTTAAGGCTCCTGTTACTTCTTCAAAAACAAAATGAGAAGGGCTTCAGGAAAGTAAAATAAGAACCCATAATCATTACGTTAGGCAATTCTCTTTAAGTTGACTGCAATTGGAAAGGTTCATAAATTTGGTTGCTCACGAAACAATGGTAATTGATCAGTTATAAATTAGGATTGAGACTTTTCAGAAATAGTTGTAAAAACAGTATTAAGATGCGTTCAGGGCTGTAACAAAGTTTGGTTGTCAATTCATCAAATGTTTCATTGAAAAAAACCTAGCGCTATGATGGTAAACAAGCCCAAAACGGTAGCAAGCATCAAAATCCCAGACAGCGCCATGGCTAAGCAGGCAACCGAACTATTGATAGAACATGGTACTGAATTACTATACAACCATTCTTTGCGTGTGTTTATTTTTGCTTCTCTGCACGGAAAGAAAAATAAGATACCGCACAACGCTGAACTGCTTTATATCAGTTCTGTATTTCATGACCTGGGCTTAACACCACACTACAGCAGCCCGGACAAAAGATTTGAAGTAGATGGTGCCAATGCTGCACGTGAATTTCTAAAAGGGCATGGCTTTTCTGAACAAGACCTTCGACTCGTGTGGGATACAGTGGCGCTGCATACAACAGTGGGTATCGCCCCATATAAGGAGGCAGAAGTTGCGTTAATGAATTATGGTGTATCCCTGGATGTAGTCGGAAATGGTTACAATGATTTATTGCCGGAACATCGTGAAGCGATTGTACGGCAGTTTCCTCGAACGGACTTCAAGAAAAAGATCATCCCTACTTTTTTTGAGGGTTTCTGCTATAAACCCGACACTACCTATGGCACCATCAATGCTGATATTTGCGCGTTTATGATTCCCAACTACAAAGGAAAAAACTTTTGCGACTCCATTTTGCATTCGCCGTGGAAAGAATAGTCAAAGGCTTTTCCATCTTAATGAACCATTCTGTAACATGTATTTGGTAGACCCTGGCAATATGGGGTGGCTTTGGTGCTAACCATCACTTACGCCAATCACTTGTTTTTTTAATGTTCCGGCTAGGCAAAAGCCGGAAACCTATATCGGGGGCAGCTAAATTGTTTGATGAAAGCGGAAACCATATCAATGATTCCACAAAGGAGTTTATGAAAAAGTTTATGGAAGCTTTTGCAAAAATGGGTTGGTGTCAATTCAAAACCCAGCTCTTAATATAAATAAGCAATTCTTACATAAATCCATTTTTTCAGGGCAGCAGTTTTGTTACCATCCGCGGTCACCGGTTGTTACAAAGGGGTAGCTGCCGGCCGAATAGTACCTCCATACACTGGTGAAGACTAAGGGGTTAGCTTCATCGCTTCAATGGTTCAATGATGAACTTCAAGAGCATTACCCATTGAGGCATTCGCACCTTTTATATTAAAACCTAAATTGGTGCTAATGGCAATCCGGTTCCATGCGTTGATGGTAACTACTGCCATGATTATTTGGGCAATTACATTTTTATCAAAAAACTGTTCAGCTTTACTATAAGTTTCATCGGACAATCCGTCGTTAGCAATGAGGGTTATTTCTTCTGTTATGGCCAGGATTACTTTTTCTTCTTCCGTAAATAAATTTGTTTCACGCCAGGCATTTAGCAAAAAGATGCGCTGAGTGCTTTCCCCATTTTTGATGGCATCACTGGTGTGCAGATCAATACAATAGGCACACCTGTTAATTTGAGAAGCCCGGATCTTTATCAGATCTTTTTGTGTTTTGTTTAGTTGCGTAGTAGCTAAATAACCCTCCAGCGCATACATAGCTTTATAGGCCTTGGGTTGGGTTTCTTCGATGTTCACTCTGTTTTCCATATTATAATATTTTTAATTTGCAGAGTGTAAAGGTAAAAAGGAGGGAAAAAGAAAAACTTAAACTGGTTTAAGAACGCATTTTTTTTCTAATCTCGCTCAGGTACTCTGGTGTAAATCCAAGGTAAGAAGCTATCAGATGTTGAGGAATGCGCTGAACAAATTCCGGATAATGTTCAACTAAGTGATGATACATCTCTTCTTTGGAAAAATCATACAAGTATTTGATCCTCATTTGTGAAGCGGCATAGGCTCGCTGGTAAATAAACCTGAAATAGCGTTCCATTATGGGATAGGCTGCTACCAGCTTTTCCTGTGAAGAATAATCAATCTGTAAAACCTCGGAGTTTTCAACTGTTTGAATATAAAATGTTGAAGGCCGTTGGCGTTCAAAAGCCATATTGTCGGTCATCCACCAGGTTTCTATAGCAAATTCAGTGGTTTGTTCAACACCTTTTTCATTGATGAAAAATTTTCTCAGGCAGCCACTGAGTACAAAATAATGGTATCTGCAAATTTTGCCCTCTTCAAGCAAGTTCTGTTTCTTTTTTACACTTTGCCTCCCGAAAAATGATAAAACACCTGGAAAGTTTTCATTGCTTATTTGTACAAACCTCTCTATATGTTTTTTAAATAATTCAGCCATGAATTAAATAATGGATAAAAAAGTTTTCCGCCTTACGAAAATAATCATGGGTACTGATAAATGAAGCACATTCATCTGATCCATTAGATTTAAGATCACGTTTTATAAACTTTCCACAATGCATTCCGCAGCCAAATACTTACCCAAATCTTTCATCAAGCGAGCCTGCAAACCCATCTGTATTCTTCTTTCTATCTGCCTCTAAAAACTGCCGGGAAACAGCCTCTCTTCCACCTAATCAACTACAAACTTTCTATGTGTCTCTTGTTCTTTCGCTAGGTCCTCCTGTTGTACCGAAAGGAACCGCAGGTTGCGCACCCGAAAATTGGAGCTACCACTATTTTCCCTCCGCATATCCACTTACCGCACAGTCATTGGCCAGTTCAGTTACGTGCACATTGTAAAGACCTGAGCCGGTTTTTGTAATTGTGCGCCTCCACCGCTGATTGTAACTGTGACTTTGTTATCCGCTCCCCGGAAGCAGCAACCGGAACGGGATTGTTCACACCAATATAAAGAACGTTCAGTTTGTTCGGAGCAATGGCAGTATTTGTCTGTGCAAGAGTGGCCGTCGAGGCGAGGAACAATACTGCTGCCATCAAAAACAGGATTCTCCCTGTAAGGTGTAAAGGAAGGTTGCGCAAGTTCATTGGAGCTTGGTTTTTTGAATTTAAGAAGAAAGGTTTGCCAAAGAGTTCTGTCTTCTGTAAAAGAGAGGGAAGCCTTCGTTCTTCTAATGAAAGATTGGTGCTTCTTTGTATTGAGCCTTTTAGCCATTTGTTTTCTGTTGGCTGTTACACAAAGGGAGCGTTTCTTCAGTCGGCGCAATACGCTGGTTTATGTTATAGATGCCACCGTTAAGAAAGATGATTTTCAAACCTTTACTCTTATATTTTCTGCTTGTCGTCAGGGCAACTGACTCCATCCCTTTGCCCAAATCGGTTCTACGTTCAAAAGTTTTTCAATTCTTTTAAAATGGATTTTGCCATGTCCCTCCATTCGGGTGGTGCAGGGTAATGAAAAAACCTTCCATTACCGCTGTTTACTTCATAAAATACAAACACCGGATCTTTCTTTCTGTCGGGGTGATGGACATTGACCCTGTACATGGTGGTTTTAGAGGGCTTCATGATTTGAAGGGTAGCCGTGAAGGCCTTCCGCTGGTGCCTGAAATGAAAATCAACTTCTTTTACATCCATAGCGGTGATCATAGCAGTTAAGTTATTTATTAATTTCAGATAATGGACGACAATGCTAATTTTTTTGAACTGGATTTTAAGGGTGGCAAGATCAGGATGCAACGGCATACCATCGGGGGGACACAAACGGTGTACCGGGTGGCGTTTTCCGATGGCCGGCCATCCCTGGTTGTAACGAGGGCCACGCATGCCAATGCCAATAGGTTCTGGACCTGCATACCAGAGGGCCGTCAAAAGGAAGCGGAGGAAGTAGGGCTGTTGATTGAACAATACTATAAATAATTTTTATGTGCTATTACAACGGACAAAAAGTTACGAAGGAAGAATACATACGGTTAAAGCACCTGGAAAAGCTGGTCGCCCATTACGACTTTTTGGATACCGACTTGCGGGTTGGGTTTGACTATAATCTAAACGCTGTATTAAAGCGGGTGGAGGGAAAAGAAGATTTTGACATTGTACAGATGGAATGGGGGTTTATTCCACCGTATGTAAAGACAAGGGAAGAGGTGTTTGCCATGCGCAATGGCTACAAAGATGCAAGTGGGAAGTTCCGCCCGGGCCTTATTACACTGAACGCCGTGGGTGAAGAACTGCTGGAGCCCCGGAAAATTTACCGGGAGGCGGCGCTTAAAAGAAGGTGCCTGGTCTTATCGACCGGCTTTTACGAATGGCGGCATATTCACCGCATCAATAAACGAACAGGACAACCCAATAAGACAACCGAGAAGTATCCTTATTTTATTTCCCTGAAGGATCGTAATTATTTTTTCATGGCCGGCCTCTGGCAGCCGTGGACCGATAGGGTCAGCGGGGAATACGTGGAGACCTGTACCATTGTTACCACCCGTGCCAATGCGCTAATGGAGCAGGTACATAACAGCAAAAAAAGGATGCCCACCATACTGAACGAAGACCTGGCCTGGGAGTGGATGTTTGGAGACCTGGAGGAGAAAAAGATCCTGGAAATTGCCACTACGCAATACCCCGCAGAACAGATGCAGGCCTGGACCTTAAAAAAGGATTTCCTGAACTCTCTTTGTCCCGCCGATCCCTTTGTGTACCCGGAGCTGCCCCCGCTGGAAGGGGAGGAAGGGACGGATGCCTTAGTTGAGCAAGCCAGTCTCTTTTAAGTTTTAAAGGCCTTGAACAGTTTGTCGGCAATCGGTTGCGGTTTGGCCCCACAGCCGGCTGCCCGGACCAAAAAGTTTTCACCGTACTGCTTTTTTACGCTGTCTATGGCCTGGTAGAGGCTGATGAGCTCCTGGGTGTCGTCAAACAAATGGATTTGGTGGGTACCGGGAATCAGATCGGTAAAGCGTACACCAATGAGCCGGATCAATTGCCGGCGGGTATACAGCTTTGCAAAGAGTTCTTTTACCTTCCCCAGCAACACATGATCGGCAGCGGTGTAAGGAAGGGACGCCTGTTTGGTTTCGGTTACAAAATCGCTGTAGCGGACCTTCACGATAACGCAGCCGGTGAGCCGGTTTTGGGAGCGCAGGTCAAAGGCGATCTTTTCGGTGAGGCGTACCAGTTCCTGGTTGATGAAGTTGATGTCAATGGTATCGGTTGGAAACGTTTCTTCGGTACTGATGGATTTTTGTTCCCGGTAGGGCACCACCGGGCTTTCATCAATGCCGTTGGCCTTTCGGTGCAGCTCGATGCCGGGCTTGCCCAACAGGTTGTGCATCATGCCTGCCGGTATCTCGCTGAGTGTTTTTACCGTTTCCACGCCCATTTTGAGCAGCTTGTAACCGGTTTCCTTACCAATGCCCGGTAGCTTCATAATGCTTAAAGGAGAAAGAAAAGACTTTTCATTACCAAAAGGAATTTCCAGTTGGCCATTGGGTTTTACTTCACCCGTAGCCACCTTGCTGATGAGCTTATTGGAGGCCAGGGCGTAGGAAATGGACAGCCCACTTTCTTTGGTCACCTTCTTTTTTAGTTCGTCGCTGAATTTAAGGCAGCCAAAGAATTTGTCCATGCCGGTAAGGTCAATGTAAAATTCATCAATGCTTGCTTTTTCAAATACCGGAACATTTTCCCTTACCACCTCTGTCACCAGCCGGGAATAGTTGCTGTAGGCTTCAAAATCACTTTTCACCACTACGGCATGCCGGCAGAGGCGAAGGGCTGTTTTCATAGGCATGGCGCTGTGGATACCAAACGTTCTTGCTTCATAACTGCAGGCCGCTACCACGCCCCGGTTACTCACCCCGCCAATGAGCACGGGCCTTCCTTTGAGTTTGGGATTACGCAACTGTTCCACCGATACAAAAAACGCATCGAGGTCCATGTGGGTGATATGTCTTTCGCTACTTAAAAACATCATACAAGGTTTGCGTAACTGCGCTGCTTATACCCGACTTTACTCATTTTGTGCACCTCAATGCTGCAGGCGCCAAACTCACTCACCACCTTACCGGTGATGCGGTAAAAGCCACTATAGCTAAGAGGGTATTTTTTGGCCACATCCGGGAAATGCACCGTGTCAATCCAGTCCAGGTTTTTGTCCATGAACGTGCCAAAGAACATCTCATCCAGGTTTTTGGTGATCACGTGTTTGCGCACCACAAAATAGGTGAGACAGGTTACGGTTTTGCCTACGTAGTTCACGAGCTCTTTCTCCGTAACATATTTATGTGGATCATCACCCACCAGGTTAAAGGGATTGGTTAGGGAAAACCCCATCCCCTCTATTTGATCATAGACATCATCTATGGGAAGGTCCACCAGATCGGGCAGGCGAAAGGACACCGGTTCTTCCCCAAAAAGGACCGGGGTAGCGTGCAAAACCGCCTTGTTTTTCTTTTGCAAAAAATTGGCTTCCCACAGCAGCCGCTTTTTGGATTTGCCGGTAAAGGCAAAAGCGCCCACACCAATCAGTTTATTGACCTGTTCCAGCCCCGCATTGGTACGTTCAATAAAATCCTGCAGGTGTAGGTAGGGGCCATGGCGCTCCCGTTCTTCCAGGATGGTTTCAATGAGTTTTGCTTCCAGGTTTTTGATATGAATAAAGCCTACATGTATGGTGGTGCCCCGGATGGTGGTTTGTTCTTCGCTGCTATTGACACAGGGCGCAAGGAGGATAGCCCCGCTTTTGAGCAGTTCAAAAAAATAAACTTCGGTGTGATAAAAGCCGCCAAAGTTCCGGATGACCGACACCATAAATTCCAAAGGGAAATAGGTCTTCAGGTAAAGGCTCATATAGCTTTCCCGGGCAAAGGAGGCCGAATGCGCTTTGTTGAAACTATAGCCTGCAAAGCTGACCATCTGCCGCCATACCTCCTGGGCCAGCTCAGGTGAGTGGCCCCTGCGCTCACAACTGGCCATGAATTTGTCGCGCATGAGCTGAAAACGGTTGTCACTCCTGTACTTCCCACTCATGGCCCTTCTTAAGATATCGGCTTCCCCCAGGGACAGTCCTGCAAAATAGTGGGCGATCTTGATCACATCTTCCTGGTACACCATCACCCCGAAGGTTTCACTAAGATGTTCCTCAAAAAGGGGGTGGATGTAATGAATCTCACTTCTGTTGTGGTAACGGGAGATGTAGGCCCGCATCATCCCACTTTGGGCGACCCCGGGGCGAATGATGCTGCTGGCCGCAACCAGGGTGAGATAGTCATCACAGCGCAGTTTTTTAAGCAGCCCCCGCATGGCAGGCGATTCAATGTAAAAGCAACCGATGGTATGGGCCTGACGAATCTGGCTTTTGATGTTTTCATCCCTCACAAAGGTTTTAAAATCATGGATATTGACCTCAAGGCCCCGGTTTTCCAGGATCAGCCCTTCGCAGTCTTTGATATGGCTTAAGCCCCGCTGGCTCAACACATCAAATTTGTTCAGCCCAATGTCTTCGGCCACAAACATGTTGATGTGTGCCCCCCTAAACCCTTTGGGCGGCAGGAAGGTGGTCGTCCAGTTGCCCATTTTTTCATCACTAATCAACACCCCGCAGGGATGGAGGGACTGGATATTGGGAAATTTTAAAAGCAGGCGCCCGTATTTTACAATCGTTTCCTGGACTTCATCCTGCGGGGCCCAGGATGCCTGAAGGGCCTTGATTTCCCCGTCGGGAAGCCCGTAGACCTTGCCCAGTTCCCGGATCACCGAATCGTCTTTAAAGGCGGGGTGGGTACCGCAAATGGCCACGTAGTCCCTGCCATAGCGCTTGAAGATGTAATCAAAGATCTCATCGCGGTCCCGGTGGCTGAAGTCAATGTCAAAATCGGGGGGGGAAGTGCGTTCCGGGTTTAAGAACCGTTCAAAATACAAATTGAGTTCGATGGGATCCACCTCTGTAATCCCCAGGCAGTAGGCCACAATGGAGTTGGCCCCGCTGCCGCGGCCCACATGATAAAAGCCCCTGGAGCGGGCATAGGCCACAATGTCGTTATTGATCAAAAAGTAGGCATTAAAGCCAAGATCGTTAATGATGGCGAGTTCTTTTTCCAGGCGCTGCCTCGCCGCCTTGTCGTTTTTAGGATAGCGGCGTAAAAAACCATCCTGGGCCAGTTTTGAAAGCAACACCCGGTCGTCTTCCCTGGAAGCGCCAAAGCATTGCCTGGTTTTGTCCTTTGCAAAATCCATCTGGATGG
>CBHTSW010000013.1:0-122688 GCA_966095395.1 uncultured bacterium
GTAGCCTCGCCGCGAATCGAACGCGGATCCAGGGCTTCGGAGACCCTTATACTATCCATTGTACTACGAGGCCAATTATGAGTTGTGGGTTGATAAGTCCGCGAAGGTTCCGGCGGATCAACCATTTCAATAGCTTAATGTATCATCTACTTGATCAATTCATGTGCATTGGTGGCAAAGATCTTAACGGCAATGGCCAGCAAAACTACGCCAAAAAATTTTCGTATCGCAATCAATCCTCCGGGGCCCAGAATTCTTTCAATAACTTTTAGTGATTTTAATACAATAAAAACAACAATCAGGTTTAGCAATATCGCTAAAAGCACTGTGGTTTGTGCGTAGTTGGCTTTTAAGGAAATAATGGTGGTTAAGGTTCCCGAGCCTGCAATTAACGGAAAGGCAATTGGCACTACCGTTGCCGCCCTTACATCTTTTTCACTTTTAAAAAACTCTGCGCCTAACACCATTTCTAACCCCAGGATAAAAATAACGATAGAACCGCCCACCGCAAAAGAGCGTACATCTAAACTCAACAGGTTTAAAAAAGGTTCGCCCAGGAATAAAAAAAGAATCATTAAAGCGCCGGATATTAAAGTAGCCCTGGCTTCTTTAATGCCGCCCATTTTATTTTTTAAGGAAATCAATATGGGTACGGAGCCAATAATGTCAATTATAGCAAAAAGCGTAAACCCTACTGTCAGTATATCCTTTATATTTAATTCCATAGTCATTAAAATAGGTTGGCTGCAATGAAGTTAATGACCTATTCTTAAAAATCGGACCAGTTGAGAAGGTTCCTTGAAAAATAGGAAGCCCTTATGCGTTCAAGGAGCTTTCTTCATTCGGATCTTATCTGAAAGCATAAAAGTTTTTTACTTGTTTGGAGGATTACATGGCCTTAGACTGTTCGGCGGCAGCAAATCGCAAAAATAAAACCCTGCCGGGGGCTGGGGAGTGGTAAAGCAATTTTGTTTTTCAGTTTTAGGCGCCGGATATTCCTGGTAAATCACTTCTCCTTTTTCAAATAAGACCGGTTTGCGGAAAACAGGCCCGTCAAATACAAAAGAATGGTATTCCCCATTTTCGCCACATACATCAACGTTTGCCGGCAGGTCCTTAACAAAAGAGGCGTCCAGCAATCGTCCGCAAAAACTTTTATCCAGAAAGGCCATATTTACACAAACAACCAAGGCCTTAAAGCCGGATGCAAAAAAAGATTGTACCAGTTCTTTGGTATCTGCCTTCCACAACGGAAATAAACATTCCAGCCCGTCTTTTGCATAGAGTCGCTCCCGGTACGACTTTAAATCTTCCAAAAACAAATCACCGGATACCGCATGGGTAAAGCCTTTTGCTTTGAGCATTTGGTTAGCCTGGCTTGTAGCCTGTTCATATGCAGCCATGCCGGGTTGTTCCGGCAGTTCCACAGTAAATAAGGGCAATTGCAGGGCCGCAGCTTGTTGCTCTAGCAAAGACCGCCTTACCCCATGCATGGAAATACGGTCAGTACGGCTATTAATGGTTGTCACCAGGGCTTCAATTTTTATTCCTTCCTGCTTTGCCTTGTGTAAACAAAGAGCGGAGTCTTTACCTCCGCTCCAATTTAAAAATGCTTTCATCAACCACTGTTTTACAAACGGAAACGAAAACCGCCGTAAGCATTAAAGCCGGCCGTGTTGTATCCGTAGATATCAGAATATTTTTTGTCTCCAATATTTCTAATATCTGCAAAAAGTTTTAATCGCTGGTTTAAAAATCCATACTCTGCATAAAAATTCACCAGCACATAATCGTTTAAAGTGATGTCCTGCGCTGCATACGTTACAGGATCAAAATAAATGTCTTTGCTTTTGCCAACAGCCCCAATTTGTGCATTGGCATAAAATGCTTTTGTTACCTGGCTTGCTAAAGAAAGGGTCAACGTGCTTTTTGGCCGCCTGAGCTGGTTAAAAAAGCTGGTGTCCTTTCCCATTTGCTTGGTGGTGATTTCCCCATTTACATAGCTGTAAATCGCTTTCAGTTGTATTTTTTCTGCCACCAGGGCTTTTCCTTCTATTTCAAAACCATGATCGTTTTGTTTGTCCTGGTTAATATAACTGGACCGGAAAGTAGCCGGATTGTAAAAGAAGGCAATAGCATCTTTTATATGCCGGTTAAAATAGGTGGCCCTGATGTTGATTCTTTCATCTTTTGAAAAGTACTGCACGCCTCCTTCAAGATTAACCGATGTTTCAGGCTGAAGCTCCTTGTTTCCGTATTCAGAAAAAAGCTGGTAAAGGCTTGGCGTTTTATAGCCGCTGGAAGCATTGGCAAACACCTTCACTCTTTTTTGAATAAAATAAGAGGGGTTGAGGTTGAAGGCGAAATTGCTCCCGTATTCTGAATGATGATTGAAACGTCCGCCGCCTTCAATAGCAAAGTTGTTTTTAAAATAATTTAAAGCAGCATAGGCACCTACTTGTTTTTGCTTTACACTATCACCGCTGAAAGCAGGCCGTTCAATCATAGGAGAATAAATATTTTTTTGGATGGCCCGGAAATCGGTGGAAGAAGACCTCATATCAGCCCCCACTGTAAGTCTTGCCAGTTTGAATGGATAAACAGCAAATACTTCTGCAAAATGCTCGTTGGCTTCATAAAACGATTGGTTGTATCTATAATAACTACCCGTTTCAACCGAATCATCAAGGTAATTTCTTTTAGTGGTATTGAATTGATACAAAATGTTCAACTGCGTCTTTCCAGCCTGCACTATATTTTTTATGCCGGTTTGTAAGTTTTTAGCGCCATAGGTAAAGTCCATTTCATCCTGGAAAGCATCTTCATCCAGGTTGCCTTTGTTCTTGCTATACCGTATGTAAGGCTGAATGCGCCATTGTTTAGCGGCCTGCACGCCAAAGCTGGCTTGCACGCTGTTTTGGGTATAGCCATCTTTATCATATACCGAAGCGGAAGTGGCTGGTTGTTGGGCTTCTGAAAACCCATCGGTTTTAAAATGCGTGTACCCAATGTTGTAATCAAAAATGCCGCGTTGGCCATTAATTCCTGCGTTCAGCCGTTGGGTGGCAAAGCTTCCATAATGTGCCGTTGCAAATGCTGAAAAAGGTTTTGTGCCCGATTTTCGGGTGATGATATTGATCACACCGGCAATGGCATCGCTGCCATAAAGGGTGCTTTGGCTTCCCTTTAAAATTTCAATACGTTCCACGTTATCAACAGGAATGTAGCGAATATCAAAATTGCTGCCAATACCTGAAGCATCGTACACAGGCACGCCGTCAATCGTAATCAATGTATAATCTACCTTGGCGCCGCGCACATAAATATTTTTTTCCTTGCCGGCATTGTTGGTGTAGCCATTGATGAAAACACCACCCATCTCTGTGATCACTTGTGACAGGTCCCGGCTGCCGGCATGTTCAAGGTCTTGCCTTGTAATTACCGTTACTACTTTTCCGGTCTCTGTGGTCTTGGTGGAAAATTTAGTAGCCGTTACCGTTACCTCTTCTAAAGAATGCGTACTGTCCTGTTGTGCTGAAAGTTGACTGCTGATGAAGACGGCAGCCACAGCAAAAATTTTTCTCATAATGGTTCAAAAATTTTTTGTGACTGCTTCCTGGTAAACGAAAGAGAAGATAATCCGCGAGCCTTATCATCTCTGCTTTTCACCCGAAAGCATTGAAATTTGTGTAACGTAATTGGCAGGTCTTCTGGCTTGGCTCACTGTCGATGCCTTCCCGTCCGCGTTTTGGACAGTGGCCTGGTAATCAACAGTGGAAGTGGCTGCATGCACCACTCATGAACCTTACAGCTACGGGGATAGCGCCGGACTTACACCGGCTTCCCTTTTCATCCTCCGCCTGAGGCGGAGAAACCAATCACGAAGCGCAAATGTAGAGAAGTAAAACGGATGCCGAAAGAATTTTTCTGCAGCTTATGTGTACGTAATTATGTATCTAGCTTCTGTACGGCCATTACCGTTCCTTGCGTCGCACACTTCGCCCTTTGGTATTCTGTTGGGCACACCGGGTTACAGCAAAGATGGTTACCCTTTATAATAATAAGGAGGTTGTTACCTGTTTTAATTTTAAGAAAAGCCCCACAAAGGCCCTGTATTGTCCATTAGTAACCCATTCCTTCTTACTTTTATGGCTGTTTGCATGGACAAAGAGCTATCACAAATAACGTTCGATTTTGCCCAGCCGGAAGAAAAAGACACGCCGAAAGAAATTTCTGCAGAACCTTCTCCGCCGCCGCCCAAACCTGCAGCGTCTAAAGGCACCCGGGGCAGAAAAGCATTGAAAGACAGTGAAGCCGAAGTGGACCTGGTAGAAGTACCCGAAGACGAGATCCTTTTCCAAAAGCAATACTATTCTATTGGCGAAGTAGCGGCCATGTTCAAGGTAAATATTTCATTGATCCGTTTTTGGGAAAATGAATTTGATATCCTGGAACCACGCAAAAACAGGAAGGGGGACAGGTTCTTTAAACCTACCGATATAAAGAACCTGCAAATGATACACGATCTTTTGCGCCGGCGCAAGTTTACAATTGAAGGCGCCAAGGATTTCTTAAAAAAGAACAAACAAGCCAAAGAAAAATACGAGATGGTGCAGTCTTTACAAAAAATGAGAGCCTTCCTGCTGCAGCTAAAGGCTAATTTGTAGCATCTCTTTAACAACGCACAACTTTTTTCTTCTCTTCTCCATCTTAAATTTGAATACAATCATTTTATATGAAGAAGGTTTTATTCTTTGCGGTCCTCTTACTTTCAACAGGACTTGTTTTTGCGCAGTCTGCAGAAGTCACTCACGATGCCAGCGGCGAGAAAGTGATTAAGGGCTTTATGACAAAACAGCAACTGGCTAGTGATTCCTCTTTTAAATGGTTTGCCCAGAACCAGCATGGATACACCCCGGAACAAAACGCTTTACAGGCGTTTAAAGCCAATAAAGATTCCATTAATATTGTAGCCTTTGGTGGTACCTGGTGCGGCGATACCAAATTTATTTTACCCAAGTTTTTTGCCCTCACTGATGCGGCAGGTTTCTCCCAGGACCGGGTAGTACTACTGGGGGTTGATCACAACAAAAAAACCATTCAGCACCTTGCCGAAGCGTTTGGGGTGACCAATGTGCCCACGTTTATCGTAATGAAAAACGGAAAGGAAATCGGCAGGGTGGTGGAATACGGCAAGTATGGAATGTTTGACAAAGAGTTGGGTGAAATTATTAGGAACGCAAAATAACCTTTGCGGATTCCACAGGGAGAATGGCGTTATAAAGACGCCATTTATTATTTGGGAGCAACCGTTTTTTCTTCTACCTGTATTTTTATTTCCAGTTTTTCCATGGTTTGCAAAATGAAGAAGTTCACCCGTTGCCTTATGTCTGTAAATTGATTCCATGGCAGCGGTGGCGTAAAAAATTCAACAAAGACTAAAAAGCCCTGTATCCTTATATCATTGAACAGCACATTAAAGCTTTGAATTTCTTTTATAGAAGATAAATAAGCTTTCACTTCTGTAAGTAACTGGTCAATCTTGTGCGGCGGCGTATGCAGGTCAATAAACAAATTGATCTCACCCCTGATCTGTGATCGCAGGGAAATGTTGTCAAGAATACTATCTACCATTTGCTTGTTGGGAACCGTTACATACGACTTTTCAGCGGTTCTCACCCTTGTGCTTCTAAGGCCTATCCGTTCTACCGTGCCGTTAATATTCTGCACCTTCACATTGTCACCGGTCGTGAAGGGCTTATCAAAAAAAATAACAAAGGAAGCAATCAGGTTTTCCAGGCTTTCTCTTAAGGCCAGGGCAATCGCCGCACCCACAATGCTTAAACCTGTAAGTAAACTGCTTACATCATAGTTGAAAGCAAAGTGAAGCAACATCATCACGCCAATAATACCTATGATGACTTTGAGAAAATCACGGAAAAAAATAATGAGCTGGTTGTCTCCCTGATTTGGTGTTTGGTTAGCTCTTATTTCCAGCACACTGGCGATAAAATCAATAATGCGCAGCAGCAGCCAGATAAAAGCAATAACCTGGATAGAAATGGCAATGGACAGGATGATTTTTTCAATCGGGTATCTGTAGATTTTGAAATGCAACTCCGCCGGAAAGTTCAGCCGGTACAGTGCAATAATAGAAACGCTGATCATCAGAAACGTTCCCAGAGGCTGAATGACCAGGTTTACGAATTTTTGCTGGTCAAATGTTTTCCAGGCTCTGGTAAGAAGCTTACAAAGCAGGATGGCAATATATTTTGAGATCAGCCGGTTTAAAAACAATACAAACAAGATGATGCCTGCGACCCACAAATAATCACGAACAGCATTGCCAAGAAATATCCTGTCTAAAAAAGAGTCCATCTACAGAGTTTGGATAAAATTATAGATTACTCTCCAATCAGAATCTATATTGATAGATATGCAGGGAATCGTTTGTAAACGTAACCAGCTTGCCGGCAGTGGAAAGGGAGCGAATAAAGGGTTGGAAAGAAAGAGGGATCTGCTTTTTTGTATCTATGAAAGTGGTCGTGTTGTAAACCACAATTTCATTTTGATGTGTTTGAATAAGGTAGTTTTCCTTTACCGCGATGCTTTGCCATTTTTTCAGGGGAATTTTTTTCTTAAAAGACCCGTAGTTGTCGAACATAAAAACGCCGTTGGCTGTGTCGGCCAAAAAAACAAAACCATTATCGTTAATGATCTTTTGCGGCCGCATGGGCTCACCGAAAATTGTTCTGAAATCAGGCGTTTCTAAAAGCTTGTTTCCCTGTTCGTCCACTTTCTTTAGCTTGTTGTCGTATTCGTCAAACACCCAAATGTTATTATCATACGAAGAACCAACAGCGCCTGGTTGAAGAATATTATGGCGGCGCAGATCGAGTGTGGAACGGTTGCTTAAGAACCGGTCCAGCAAAACCACCGTAGAAAAATCTTTGTAAAATAAAAGAGGACGTAAAGGATTTGATACATCCAGGGAAAACAGTTTTCCAAAATTCCTTACCTGGTTATAGATGCCGGTTGAATCACCGTTGGAATCAAATTTCCTTATTTGCCCGGAGGAAGAAATAATATAAAGATTATCCAGGTTATCAATAGCCGCATCAGCAATATCGCCGGTATAGGTTTTTACTAAAACAAAAGCAGAATCTTTGGGGGGCAAAGCTCCTTTCTGTGCAAAAGAAAACTTTACACTGGCCAGAAGGGCTACTATTATGGGTAGGCATGCTCTCACCAATTCTTATAGATTTTACTTTCTTTTCCAGTGTAGGATTTTAACTGCATTTGCTCACCGTCAAAAATGGCATAGGTGCAAAAATTTATCCATTCACCCAGGTTAATATAGCGACTATTGCCGGAAAGACGAAAATCTATAGGCAAGTGTCTATGCCCGAACACAAAAAAATCGAAATGTTTTTGCTGCAACACTTTTTTGCTGTAGATCAACAGCCATTCTTTGTCTTCGCCTAAAAAGGTTTCTTCACTGCTACCGGTAGCTGCCCGGCTTTTCTGGCTGAAATAATTGGCTAGCCCCACGCCAATGAAAGGAGGTAAAATTCCAAAAAGCCATTGGCAGGCCGGGTTGCGAAAAACTTTTTTCATGGCTTTGTACCCGTGATCTCCCGGCCCCAGTCCATCGCCATGACCCACTAAAAATGTTTTGTGGTTGAACTCAAATTCCTTTGGTTCAAAATACACCGGCACCTGCAATTCTTTTTGAAAATAGTTGCGCATCCACATGTCGTGATTGCCCACAAAAAAATGAATGGCTATTCCGGCGTCTGCTAATTCGGCGATTTTTCCCAGCAACCGTACACCACCTTTGGGTACCACTTTTCTGTACTCGTACCAAAAATCAAACATATCGCCCACAATAAAGATGGCGTGTGCATCTTGCCTGATATCATTTAAAAACTGGACGATCAGTTTTTCCCGCTGCAAGCTGCTTTCCGCATCAGGAGCGCCTAAATGAAAATCGGAAAGGAAGTATATTTTTTTTTGTGGTGGAAGGTGCATAGGATCAGGCAGCTATTGCTGGTCATCAATTACAAAACAATATACCTCTTTTGGCCCATGTACGCCCACTACCAATGTTTTTTCAATATCGGCGGTACGGCTGGGGCCTGTAGCAAAAGTTATCAGTGAGGGAAGGTATTGACGATATTTTTCTTTAAGGCCCTTCAATCCATCCCTGACATCATAGACCAATTGCGAGGTGTAGGCAATGCAAACGTGCACAGGGGCATACACACTTGGAATTCTTCCCTGGTGAACAGAAGTTAAAACAATACTCCCCGTTCTTGCAATCAGGGCTTCACAGCTGGTTAGGGAAGCCTCGCAGCTGGCGATATCTGCATGCAGGGTGTTTGGCTGGATAATGGGTTTCCATTTTTCTTCTGCACAGTAAATTTTTGTCCAGTGATTTTGATAGCAAAGTTTGCTAAAATGGTCCATGAGTTCCCGTTCATCCATGCAAAAGATAAACTTTCCCTGTAGAGATGTAAACTGTTCGGCAAATTCAACCACCAGGTCCTGCTGTTGCGGCTGGAACACCGGTTCTGTGCCTTCGCTTTGGGGAAAAGGCAATGGCGTTGGATGTGCCAACGCCATGCGTATTTTTTTTAGAATGTTGTTTTTTGCTGTAGTACTCATTTTGGAGCGGGTGCTTGATGGGTAACATTCGGATCGTAAGGGGGAACACCTTCGCTAATGCCGCCTTCAGGATGTTTGTCATTGGATTCATCCACATCCAGCAGGTGCTTATCTTCAAAAGGACGCTTTCCAATCAAAGCTTCTACATCGCTTTGGAATAAAACTTCCCTTTCCAGTAAAGCTTCTGCCAGTTTTTCAACCTCCGCTTTTTTATCCCTTAACAATTGCTTTGTTCTGTCGTACGCGGCATCTATTAGTTTTCTTACTTCTTCGTCAATCAACTTGGCGGTTTCGTCAGAATAAGGTTTCGTGAAAGAATTATCCTGTTGCGGATCGTAAAAACTAATATTACCCACCTTATCATTCATGCCATACACCGTAACCATAGCATAACCAATACGGGTTATTTGCTGCAGGTCATTTTGTGCACCCGTCGAAATCTTACCAAAGAAAATCTCTTCACTGGCCCGGCCGCCAAGGGTCATACAGATCTGATCGGTCAATTGATCGGTATTGTATAGATACTGCTCTTTGGGTGTATATTGCGCATAGCCCAAAGCCGCCGTACCCCTTGGTACGATGGTGACTTTTAATAAAGGATAAGCATGTTCCAGGAACCAGCCGCAAATGGCATGGCCTGCTTCGTGGTAGGCGATGATCTTTTTCTCGTCGGGAGAAATGATCTTGTTCTTTTTTTCCAAACCACCGATCACGCGGTCCACCGCATCCTGGAAATCGCTCATATCCACGGCATTTTTTCCTTTACGCGCGGCGATCAAAGCGGCTTCGTTACAAACATTGGCGATGTCGGCGCCGGCAAAACCCGGTGTTTGCTCTGCCAGTTTATGCACGTCCACTTTTTCAGAAACCTTAATAGGCTTCAGGTGAACTTTAAATATAGCTTCACGGCCTTTTACATCCGGCTTATCAATAGTGATCTGCCGGTCAAAGCGGCCCGGACGTAACAGGGCTGTATCCAATACATCGGGGCGGTTGGTAGCGGCCAATACAATGATGCCTGTATCAGTACCAAAACCATCCATTTCCACCAATAACTGGTTTAGTGTGCTTTCTCTTTCATCATTGCTCATCATCATGTTCTTGCCACGGGCACGTCCAATAGCATCTATCTCATCAATAAAAATGACACAGGGTGCTTTTTCGCGGGCTTGTTTGAAAAGATCACGAACACGGCTGGCACCAACACCCACAAACATTTCAACAAAGTCAGAACCACTAAGGCTAAAGAAGGGAACCTGCGCTTCACCCGCCATGGCTTTGGCTAAAAGTGTTTTACCTGTTCCCGGCGGGCCTACCAGCAAAGCCCCTTTTGGAATTTTGCCCCCCAGCGAAGTATATTTTTTAGGATTTTTAAGAAAGTCAACGATCTCCATTACTTCCACTTTGGCTTCATCCAGCCCCGCCACATCTGCAAAGGTGATGTTGACCCGGGTGCCCTTATCAAAAAGGGTAGCCCTGGATTTACCAATATTGAAGATGCCACCGGGACCGCCGGCGCCACCGGCACCACCACCCATCTTACGCATTAATAGGATCCACAGCCCAATGAAAATAAGTATGGGCAGCAAGGTTTGTAAAATAGGACTGAACCAATTAGTCTCGTTTTCCACATCCGAAGCCGGCTGGTTTTCAGGAGGCACTTTGGCTATGGCATAAAAGTCGTTCAATTCCTTTCGAACGTCTTCATTCGCGGATATTCTAAAGTAGTAATGAGGACCTTCCTGCGTAAATTTTGTTTTTGCCGCGGAAGAATATTTTTGAACGGCCTCTGGTTTCAGGTATACCCTTACCATGTCGCGGTTGTCAACAATGATGTATTTGGCTACTTCACCATTAACAACCATTTGCTTAAAATTCTCAAAGTTGGTTTTTTCCAGGGAGCCGGAAAAAGGACTAAGGAATTGAAATCCGATCAATACGGCAAAAATGATGGCGTAAACCCAGTAAATGCTAAAACGGGGTCCTTTACGGGGAGGCTCTCCATCGCCATTTGAACCGGAGGAGCGGTTAGAGAATTTCGGAAGCCTTGTTTTACTATCGTTTTTATATGGCTCTTGTGACATTGTATTATTTCTTAATTAATCTGATTGGTGCAAGTAATTGATTTTTGTTGAAATTATTCCTGTGGCTGCTTAGTATTTAACAAACTCACCATTAATTGTTGTGTTCTTCCATAGCGGCATCGCTCCACATTTCTTCTAACTTATAAAATTTTCGTTGTTCGGGTAGCATTATATGGACTACAATATTCACATAATCGAGTAAAACCCATTGAAGATTTTGTTTCCCTTCATGGCGATAAGGATTTTCGCCACAATTCTTTTTCACCTGCTCTTCAACAAAATCTGAAATGGCCCGTATTTGTGGTTGATTGTTCGCCTCGCAAATCACAAAAAAATCTGCTACGGCCTCGGGTATTTTTCTAAGGTCAAGCGATACAATGTTTTCGCCTTTCTTTTCCTGTATAGCCCGTATAATGGTTTTAAAAATTTTAGAGTTTCGATTTAAGCGTCCGGCGGCTTTTTTTCGAGTTGCTAATAGTTCTAATGGTTCCAAATACTAAATATGTTTTTGTTAGTAATATAAAATAAAGTGCGGTTTTTAAGGTCGTAACAATTAAGTTATTTTCTTTGCTCCAAAAATAAGATTAATTGTCATCTTTAAACTCTATCGGTTTTCCCTTTATAGAACTGCACACAGTGGATAGCACCAACAACTATGCCATGGGGTTGGTACATGCGGGTATGGCACAGCATGGAACGGTTGTGTTTGCACACGAGCAGACCAAGGGGCGCGGACAACGAAATAAACAGTGGCTTTCCGAAAGCAATTCCAACATTGCGCTGAGCATTATTTTTGAGCCGCCGGCCTGGAGCACTTCCCAGTTGTTTATATTAAGCAAGCTGGTAACCACCGGGGTTTGTTATTGGTTTAACAGCTATACAACAGGCGGCACTACGATTAAATGGCCCAATGATATTTATTGGCGTGACAGAAAGGCAGGCGGCATTCTTATAGAGAATATAATTCAGGGTAGCGAATGGAAGTACTCCGTGGCAGGTATTGGCTTAAACATTAATCAAACCGATTTTAAAAAGTTAAAGAACAAGCCTGTTTCGTTGCGGCAAATAACAGGTAACAATTTTGACCCTTTAAGGCTGGCTAAAGAACTATGTGGTTACATCGATATCCAGTTTAATAAATTATTGGCAAACCCTCAGGAGATCCGCGATGAATACCACGCTAATCTTTTTCAGCTGGGTAAAAAAGTAAAGTTGAAGCAGGGGGCCAGAATTTTCGAGGCGGTGGTAAAAGATGTTACGAGCCTTGGCCAACTGGTTGTAGAGCATGCCGTAGAAGAAAGATTTGACGTTGGGGAAGTGGAGTGGGTGCTGTAGAACTTCCGCATGAATTTTTCTGATATATAGCCCTGCGAAAGGACAATCCGCCATCGGGGATAATAATGGGCAATGGTACGATCATAACTGGTAGAAGGAAAGCATTTAATCGTCCTGTCTGTATGCAAACTGTACCTGTCCAAACCCTGAAAATATGGCTTGTAAGCATGAAGGTTTGATGCAGTATCCTAAAAGAATTCACCACTTGGTTTGAATGCTATAAAGGAGTTGGATGGGGTGGTAACGGGGGCCTAGCCAATATCGTTCCAGGCCTCCTTAATAGTCCATTCTCCTATCAGGAAACTGGGCGTTTCTTTTTTGCAGCCGGAAAACAGCAAAGTGAGCATTTCCAAAAAGCTGATTGGTTTCATAAGATTGGATCAGGACGCTAATAACAGGTCTCGGCTGCATTTCAGATCAGCAAGGTCATAAATAATATAAGCAAAAGCCAGCATTACTTTAAGCTGGCTAAAAAAATCAACCTATGGTTTTTGCTTTGTGGCCTCCGCTATCTCCTCTGCGTGTGCTTTGTTTTTTGGCCGCAAAAATATTTTTTGAATTACTCCGTTTTCGTCAATCACAAACGTGGTGCGGTGAAGGCCTATATAGTTTCTTCCGTATAAATTCTTTTCTCCCCACACGCCGTATTTGTCAATGATCTTGTGCTCCGGATCGGCAAGAAGGGTAAAGGGTAAGCTGAATTTTTCTTTGAATTGCTGGTGGCTTTTTTCGTCGTTTGGACTAACGCCAATGACTTTGAAACCATTTTTTTTAAGCAAAGAATAATTATCTCTCAGGTTGCAGGCCTGCACCGTGCAGGTGGGTGTATCATCTTCAGGGTAGAAATACAAAACCACTTTTTGTCCTTTCAAATCACTTAAGGATACCTTGTTCCCATCCTGGTCAACTCCTGTAAATGCCGGTGCTTTTTGTCCTGCTTGTAAATGTGTAGCCATAAAAAGTCAAAAGTAAAAAGTAAAAATGGGCTTTCTTTTTTGACTTTTTACTTTTTAATTTTAAATTGATTTATCGTCTTACTTTCCAAACCTTCGTCGTTACATTTCCCGCTTCGTCTTCTAACGTTACTTTCAATTCATGTGATCCCTTCGGAAAATATTCATCGAAATAATAGATCCATGTTTTGCCCTTGTCGTTGGTAAACCGCAGCCATTGCCCATCCACTTCGGCCCGAAAGCTTTTAATGGTATTAAAATTGTCTTTGGGCGTAAATACAATCCTGCTGGCCTTTGTCAAATCCGTGGCCGGAGCATGGATGGTGGGTGGTTCATTATCAACAAAAGCCTGGTAGGTTCCAAACTGGCGAAACTTAGCCGCCAGCCAACCGTTCTGCCATGTGGCTTTTGCTACAAATGTTTTCGTGCCTGAACTATTTTTTATAATGATTCTGCTCTTTTGTTCTGCCGATAAATTAACCGAAGGTTTTATTCGTACAGTAAACCAATCATGCGAAGGGATAGCAGCATTTAAAAAACCATGAAGGGCAGAAACGGCATTGGCAGTATTGGCACCAGTAATGGTATAGCTGATGTTCACGGTATCGTAAACGGTAGCTTCTGTTGTAAATAATTCAAAATCTTTTTCTTCAAAAACATTCAGATTGTTGGGCAAAAGTTGTTGCGCCCCGGTTGTATTATAGGCTTTTGCCAGGCTGGCATCGTACTGAATATTGAATTGGACCCTGGACGTGTTTTTATTGGCATCCTGCACTTCTATAACAATGGCATGCACAGCATCATCGTTCAAATAAATGATGCCGTCACCCTGCATTAAATTATAAGCAACCGTTGTACCCGGCAGTGGCGTAATATGCTGCAAAGATGCGCCGCCTCTTGCTTTATAAGGATAGTCCAGCTGCGCATTAATAAATCTCGATTCGTTATAATCAATATCATCCAGCCGGAATTGCGAAACAGGTTTCTCATCTAAAAAAATCTCGGCGCAATAAACCCCAATCGGATTGTTGGAACCACTAAGCCTGTCAACAGTACCCAGGGCAAAACTGATTTTATTGGAACCCACCTTTAGCGTATTGGAAGAAGCCAAGGTGTAGTAAGCCCCGGCATTTTTTAATCCCAATAATTGAGGCGCCTGGTTGTACGTACTTCTATTGCGGTCATACATAGCCAAACGCAGAATGCTCGGCGGCACGGCATCGGCTACGGGGAAATTAAAAAGCAGGGGATTCAAACATTTTTCTGTTTGGGTATCTCTTATTTCAAAATGCACATGGGGTCCTTGCGATCCGCCGGTGTTGCCACTTAAGGCAATGAATTCTCCTTTTTTAACCGGGAAAAGATTTGCCGGTATCTGCAGGTCCACCCGCCATGATTGCCGGGCATATTGCTGTTGTTTTACATAATCGGCCAGGGCCGGAAAAAAGGAATTCAAATGAGCATATAATGTCGTCAGGCCATTGGGATGGTTGATGTAAATCGCCTGCCCGAAACCGGCGGGTTCCACCACCACTCTGGCAACATATCCCTCGGCTGCAGCATACACCGGTAAATTTACCCGCTGCTGTGTGCGGATGTCCAGTCCCATGTGCCAGTGGTTGGTGCGTATCTCACCGAAATTGGCCACCAGTTCCATTTTAATATTGAGGGGATTCCGGAAATAATTCTGCGGATAAGATTGTGCTTTACAGCAATGAAAAACAATAAAAAAACTGCAAATGGAAAAAAAACGTCTCAGGATCATAGGCTTCAAACGGACGAATACACATCCAATCTTTATTTCTGATTAAGCTGGGCATAAAATTGGTAACTTAATAGAGGAATAAAAAATTTATTCAGTTAAAAAAACAGTTATGAGTGTAAACAATAAACATCTCGCCACTTTTCTATTGGGCGCTGCTGCTGCCTTTGGCGCATACAAATACATGAATATGACGGATGAAGAAAAAGAAAAACTGGCAGCCGATTTTAAAGACAAGGCCAATAAATTAAAAAAGTCGGCCCTTGACGCCGAGGACCAGGCCACGGATTATTTCAACGAGCTTAAAACAAAAGGTGCCGAGGCCATGAAGGAATACATGCCGAAGGTGGAGGAATTTTTTGAAGGTTTGTTTAAAGGTGGAAGTAAGACCACAAATGCTACCACACCCGGCGACGCTTCTGCCAATTAACGCTTTGTTTGTGCTGTTTTAATTACGGTATGATATTTATTACTAGAATGATTGGTAATAAATATCATTTTAGTAATCCGTCCAACCGGAGCCATCCGGGCGGGCATAAATTTTATGTTATGACACGTAAACCTGGTATCGGATCTCTTTTATTATTAGGTGCAGCTGCCTTTGGGGCCTATAAATATTCTAAAATGTCAGATCAGCAAAAAAAAGATCTGGTAGCCAAAGGAAAAAAGCTGGTAAATGACAATTTGGGTGGACTTACCAATAAGTTTGGTAACAAATCCACTCCGACCACTGTTAATGGAACGGTATAATGGCTTTTTTGGCGCAGGCTGTTAAATAGTTAAAAATCATTGCAGCGGTAAAACTTCATTACCTTATTTTTGCACCCCGGGCAAAAGCCCGGTTTTTTTATATCCATTACCCAAGGGATACAAATGGCCTTCATACCAGTGAACTGTCAGCTGTGACCTTGTCAATTTTATTTAGAAATTTATTTAGATGCCTAAAGACTCCTCTATAAAATCAGTTTTAATTATCGGTTCGGGACCTATTGTTATTGGCCAGGCTTGCGAGTTTGACTACTCCGGCACCCAGGCCGCCCGCAGTTTGCGGGAAGAAGGAATTGAAGTCATTTTGATCAACAGCAATCCGGCTACCATCATGACCGACCCCATGATGGCCGACAAAGTGTATTTATTGCCCTTAACGGTAGAAAGTATTGAGCAGATACTGGAAGAAAATACAATAGATGCCGTATTGCCTACCATGGGTGGACAAACCGCTTTAAACCTTGCCAAGGAAGCAGAAGACCTGGGTCTTTGGGAAAAGTACAACGTGCGTTTGATTGGCGTGGATATCAAAGCCATAGATAAGGCTGAAGACCGCGAGAAGTTCCGCCAGTGGATGATAGAACTGGATGTGCCTGTGGCGCCTGCCCATACCGCCAACTCCTTTTTGGAAGGAAAAGAATTTGCGCAGGACATCGGGTTTCCCCTGGTAATTCGGCCTTCATTTACCCTGGGTGGAACCGGCGGGGGCTTTGTGCACGGCCCCGAAGACCTGGACGAGGCTTTACAAAGAGGTCTGCAGGCTTCTCCCATACATGAAGTGTTGGTTGAAAAAGCGGTGCTGGGATGGAAAGAATTTGAACTCGAAT
Source organism: uncultured bacterium (assembly GCA_966095395.1). GTDB lineage: Bacteria > Bacteroidota > Bacteroidia > Chitinophagales > Chitinophagaceae > Flavisolibacter. The sequence goes on from CBHTSW010000013.1 coordinate 16,397, forward strand.
TGCTTCGCGATGCCGCTGACAATGTTTGTATCATTTGTACGGTGGAAAATTTTGATCCGATGGGAGTTCATACAGGAGATTCCATCACTGTGGCTCCTGCTATGACACTAAGCGATACGGCTTTTCAATTAATGCGCAATACAGCCATTATGATGATGCGTGACCTGGGCAATTTTGCCGGAGGTTGTAACGTACAGTTTGCATTAAACCCCGAAACAGAAGAGATCATTGCCATTGAAATCAATCCCCGCGTAAGTCGTTCCTCTGCCCTGGCCTCAAAGGCCACCGGATATCCTATTGCAAAAATTGCGGCCAAACTGGCCATTGGCTATACCCTGGATGAACTGGAAAACCAGATCACCAAAACCACCTCTGCTTATTTCGAACCGGCATTGGATTATGTGATCGTCAAAATCCCACGCTGGAATTTCGATAAATTCAAAGGAGCCAATGATACACTGGGACTGCAAATGAAAAGTGTGGGAGAGGTGATGTCTATCGGCCGAAGTTTTACCGAAGCCATTCAAAAAGCCTGTCAGAGTTTAGAAAATAATGCGGTAGGACTGGGGTATTATGGCAAAAGCGGAATGAAGGCTGAAGAACTGCTTGAGTACATTAAAGTACCAAAGTGGGACCGCATTTTCAGAATTAAAGATGCGCTGATGCTGGGCATTAGTGTAAACACCATTGCCAAAGCAACATTGATTGACCGTTGGTTTATTTATGAGATCCAAAAGATCTGCAACATAGAAAAAGAATTGGGTAATTACTGGCTGGAAGAACTGCCGGTTGATTTGTTGAAACGGGCAAAGATTCATGGTTTCAGCGATGAGCAAATTGCCCGCATTATACAGGACGGCAGTGAAGAGGAAGTGTATGAAAAAAGAAAGGCGGCAGGCATTACCCGTGTGTACAAAATGGTAGACACCTGCAGCGCGGAATTTGAAGCGAAGACTCCTTATTTCTATTCCACTTTTGAAGAAGGGCACAATAATGAAAGCAAGGTTTCTGATAAAAAGAAAGTCATTGTGTTAGGCAGTGGCCCCAACCGCATCGGGCAGGGTATTGAATTTGATTACTGTTGTGTGCACGGCTTGCTGGCTATTAAAGAATGCGGCTATGAAGCCATCATGATCAATTGTAATCCCGAAACGGTTTCTACCGATTTTGACATGGCCGACAAGCTTTATTTTGAGCCGGTGTTTTGGGAGCATTTGTGGGAAATTGTTGAACATGAAAAACCCGAAGGTGTCATTGTTCAATTGGGTGGGCAAACCGCGTTAAAGCTGGCGGAACGCCTGCACGAAAAAGGAATCAAGATCATCGGTACCTCGTATGATAACATGGACATTGCCGAAGACCGTGGAAGATTCAGCGATATGCTGAAGCAATTAGATATTCCTTATCCTGAATACGGAACAGCGTTCGATGTAGATGAGGCAGTGGAAGTCGCTCAAAAGGTGGGTTATCCGGTGCTGGTTCGCCCCAGCTACGTGTTGGGTGGACAAAGAATGCGGATTGTAATCAACGATGAAGAGTTAGAGAAAGCCGTGATCAGTTTATTGAAACATATTCCCGGCAATAAAATTTTAATTGATCATTTTTTGGACCGTTGCCAGGAAGCAGAAATTGATGCCATCTTTGACGGAGAGAATTTTCATGTGATGGGAGTAATGGAGCACATTGAACCGGCCGGTATTCATAGTGGCGATAGCAATGCGGTATTGCCGGCTTTCAATCTTACGCCGCTGGTGGTAACTACTATGGAACATTATGCAGAAAAAATTGCACGGGCTCTGAACATAAAAGGTTTGATCAACATTCAGTTTGCGATTAAAGATGGTAAGGTATATGTCATCGAAGCCAATCCAAGGGCTTCCCGCACCACGCCTTTCATTGCAAAAGCCTATGGCATTCCTTATTTGAATGTGGCTACCAAAGTAATGTTGGGTGCAAACAAGCTGACCGATTTTACGTTCGAGAAAAAACTCAATGGTTTTGCCATCAAGGAGCCTGTGTTTTCTTTCAATAAATTTCCTGGAGTGAATAAAGAGTTAGGCCCTGAAATGAAGAGTACAGGAGAAGCCATTCGATTCATCAAAGACCTGAGAGACCCGTACTTCCGCCAGTTGTATAAGGACAGAAGCATGTACCTGAGCAAATAATGTTTTTATCAATAGAGGAAAGCCTGTACAATATGTGCAGGCTTTTTTATTTTACCATCTCTGGCACTGATAGGATACTTTGCTTTCGACGCTCCGTTCATCAGCTGTATTACTGCGCTGCAAATTTTTATCCTGCTTTCTTTTCTTTCCTTTTCTTTCTTTGTATAAAGCAATTGCTGTTATGAACAAAGAAATGTTATACATCGCAGAACAAATCAAAGAAACGTACGAAGGTGATCCCTGGTTTGGCAGAAATGCAAACTCATTGCTGGCTGAAGTTAATGAACAGGCCGCGTTTGAAAAACCAAACGGGCAACACAGCATTGTAGAATTGGTTTGGCATATGATTACCTGGCGGGAGTTTACCATCAGCCGGTTTAAAAAAGAAGAAGCAAAAGATCTTCATTATTTTGAAGCCCATGACTGGAGAAAACTTGACCACAACAATAAAGGCCTTTGGCAGGAAGGTCTACAGCGTTTACATGAAACCCAAAAGGAATTAATAGAAATTGTGCAAACACAAAAAGATGAATGGCTGGAGCAAAATGTAGAAGAAAGAAAATATAATTTTAGAAAACTATTGAACGGTGTTTTGCAACACGACATTTACCACATGGGACAAGTTGCATACGTAAAAAAGCTGTTGGAAGCTAAATAGAAAGCCTTAAATAGAAACTTGCAGAAGGGTTCTTAGTAATCCAATCATTCTTGTAAGGGGTGCTAAAAAAGAAGGCCTGCCCTAAAAAGAGCCGGCCGTTGCTAACCTATGAAAAACACCAAGTTCAAATATAGGCTAAAAACCAAATTATTGCAACTACGGCAAATTTCTTTTGTTAGCACGGCCACCCGGACGGTTTTGCAAGCGTTCGTTTCGCAGATCTTTAATTCCCTGAACAAACTCTCTTTCGTAAGTAAATACATCGTTACTGCGCTTTTCACCAATAATTGGTTTAAACTGGTCGCGGTATTTTAGACGCAGTTCCACAATTTTTTGCTGGAGTACCAGGCGGTCTCCTTTAAAGCTTTGGTTTGTAGTTCTTAATTCTTTAAAGTAGTCGAGGAAAACAGGTCCAAAGCGTTCGGCCTCGTTCTTGGAGAGCCCCAGTTTTTGCTGGATGTACTCCGTCATTTTTTCACGCACCTTCCCTCCGTTATCGTCCTGAGCGAAGGAAGAGCTGTTTAGAACAAAAAGAAAACCAAGTATATATAAAATTCTTTTCATGATCGGGTTTAGTTAAACAATAAATCATCAGTAGGTACCTGCGATAAAAAAGCGTCCAGTTCCCTATCGGAAACGCTTATCAGCATTTTCTGCACTTCTGTCTCGTCTGTCGCTTTACGCTGTGCGATTTCTGTGCTGGAACTGGCTACATCTGCTGTTTTAATAAAATCGTCCAATTCTCTGATACTCACGTTTTTCAGTTGCGAGGCTATGGGCTTGTCCGCATCAAATCTGCTCTTTTGGGTAAAATAAAAGTATCCAGAAAGACCAATAATACCCGTTATCATGGCAGCCGCGGCAAGCCGCATCCACCTTCTTCTTACCATAGGAACAACTTTAGCTTTTGGGGCTACTTTATTAAGTACCTGTCCCGGTAAGTCGTTAAAATAACCGGTTGGTACCTCATAGGGTGTTACTCTTTCCACCAAAGAGAGAATGGCTGATGTTGGATCTTCGCCTGTCAGAAAAGACAATTCTTCTGTGGTTGTTTGAAAATAACCAGAAGGCACGGCGTAGGGCATGCTGCGGGAAATACCTGCCAGTAAAGGCGAAAGTTCAGTGATTTCCTCGCTGGCAGAAGGCTCTTGTTGTCCTTTAATTTTTGACAGAACAGAAGTCGCCAGCCCTTCAAAATAACCTTCCGGAACGGCAAACGGGTTTTGATCCGTATTGGAAGGCAGATGGCTGTGCATGTCATTTAACTCGTTCTGTATGTTATCCCGGCTATTCATTTTCAGGGTTTAAGACCTAAAGAGGCTTTCAAAGTTTAATGATTTTTGATGTAATCTTCAATTTTTTTTACGGCATGATGGTAACTGGCCTTCAGGGCCCCTTCGCTGGTGTCCAGTACCCGACTCATTTCTTCGTATGGCATTTCATCATAATATCGTAATGTAAAAACAACTCTTTGTTTTTCAGGTAATTGCTGAATGGCCAGCTGCAGTTTCCATTCCAGCTTATTGGCATCAAAATGCCTGTCGGCTTTTATTTTATTGCTCAGTCCGGTTTCCACATCACTAAGGCTGACGGCGCTACGCTTTTTCTGGCTTTCAATAAATGTTAACGATTCATTGGTGGCAATGCGATAAAGCCAGGTGTACAGTTGTGAATCTTCTCTAAAATTCTCCAGCCCGTTCCAAACCCGGATAAAAACGTTTTGTAAAACATCGTTAGCATCATCATGATCCACCACCATCCGCCTGATATGCCAGTATAATTTTTCCTGGTATTTTTTTATGATCGAGGTAAAGGCAGCTTCTTTCAACTCCGGTTTACGAAACTGCATTAATAGTTCTGCATCTGATCTTTCTGTCAAAGCCATTGAAATTGTTTGTTCCAGGTAAACCTGGATTTATGAATGAGGATAAAGATAATTTTTCTTGAAGCAAACTTGCTATTTCAAAATTTTCAGAGCCAGCCTTAGTAACAAAAAGCCTGTGCGTAAACACAAGCTTTTATTTGGGCGATTAATTGTTTAAGCAATAAGCTATGAACTCTTTCTTGCCATTACTTTTTCCGCTGCTGCAATAATATCGGGTACATCCAAACCATATTTTTTCAATAACTGATCGGGTGTGCCGCTTTCACCAAAAGTATCTTTGGTGCCCACAAATTCAATGGGAACAGGGAAATTTTTGGTGGCAACATGGGCAATGGCATCTCCTAAACCGCCAATGATATTATGTTCTTCTACTGTTACGGCGCACTTTGTTTTGCGGATGGAATTTAAAACCGCTTCTTCATCCAATGGCTTTACCGTATGAATATTAATAACTTCTACGCTTAATCCTTTTTCCTGCAAGGCAGCGCCGGCTTGTATGGCATTCCATACCATATGGCCGCAGGCAAAAATGCTTACATCGGTACCATCCGAAAATTTTTGGGCTTTTCCAATCGCAAACGGTTCGGCCGGATTGGTAAAGATGGGCCAACTGGGGCGGCCAAAACGCAGGTACACCGGACCCACATAGTCGGCAATGGCCATGGTGGCGGCTTTGGTTTGGTTATAGTCGCAGGGAACGATTACCGTCATGCCCGGCAGCATCTTCATCATGCCGATATCTTCCAAAATCTGGTGGGTAGCGCCATCTTCACCCAGCGTAACACCAGCGTGTGAAGCGCAGATCTTTACATTTTTGCCACTGTAGGCAATGCTTTGACGGATCTGGTCGTACACACGGCCTGTGGAAAAATTAGCAAAAGTGGTGGTGTATGGTATTTTGCCACCAATGGTCAGGCCGGCAGCAATACCCATCATGTTGGCTTCTGCAATGCCCACCTGTACAAACCGTTCAGGAAATTCTTTTATGAATTGCTGCAATTTTAAGGAGCCGGCAAGATCAGCTGTTAGGGCAACGATATCTTTATTTTTACGGGCTGCTTCTACAATTCCATCACCAAAACCGCTGCGGGTATCTTTCTTTCCGGTAGGTTGAATTTCTTTTAGCATCATAATGGACGCAAATGTAGTGATTTGGATATTTGAAAATTTGGAAATGCTGATTCGGTTGATGAACTAAACTGGCAGCTCAATTAATTTCCCAATCATCAATTCCTCACATTTTCAACCTATCTTAATTCATCTGGAAATTGGAGTTCTCGTGTAAGCTGGCGTCTTCTTTTAATTTCAGCTCCCATTTCCAGGCAGTGCTCATCATATCTTCCAAGGAACGGGAAGGATTCCAGCCCAGTTTGGTTTTTGCCTTGTCGTTATTGGCATAAATGGCCATAATATCGCCGGGCCTGCGGGGTCCGATTTCGTAGTTTAATTTTACGCCGCTTACGTTTTCAAATGCTTTGATGGCTTCCAGTACGGTGACGCCATTGCCGGTACCTAAATTAAATACCTCGCAGCCGCTGCTGTTCTTTCCTTCCTGTAAATATTTAATGGAAAGAGTATGGGCATGAGCGATATCGCAAACGTGAATAAAGTCCCGTACACAGCTTCCGTCTCTTGTGGGATAATCATCACCAAAAACAATCATTTTCGGCAATTTGCCAATGGCTGTTTGGGTAATAGCCGGAACCAGGTTTTGCGGTTTTCCAATGGGCAGTTCGCCAATGATGCCGGAAGGATGGGCACCAACAGGGTTAAAATATCGTAATAAAACAACTTTTGTATTGCTGGCTTTCTGAAACTGTTCTAAAATTTGTTCTCCCATTTGCTTGGTAGAACCATAAGGAGAGGCAGCTGGTTTAAGAGGCGTTTCTTCCGTTACCATTGCCTGGTCAGGTTCGCCGTACACGGTGCAGGAAGAGGAAAACACAAACCAGGGAATCGCAAATTCCTGCACACATTTTAAAAGGTTGATAAGGGAATACAGGTTGTTCTCAAAATACATTAAAGGTTTTTCCACCGATTCGCCGACCGCTTTGTAGGCAGCAAAGTGAATAATGCCCTGTATGTCCTCATTTTCCTGGAAAATGGCGAACGTATCGTCAAAATTGCAGAGGTCAACTTTATAGTTCTTCACCGGTTTGCCGGTAATTTTCTGAACGCCTTCTAAAACATTGGGATTGGACCTGGAGTTATTATCCACGCAGATCACCTCATAACCATTTTCAATAAGATCCACGATGGTATGCGAGCCAATATAACCACAACCGCCTGTTACTAATATTTTCGCCATGTATAAGTGTTGAACCGCAAACTTCGGAAATTATGCCAGAAAAATCCGGGCAAGGTAAAAAATTCCCGCAGCAAGCAAGGCGCTGATGGGAATGGTTAGTATCCAGGCCCATAGCAAATTGATGGTAACACCCCAGCGCACAGCAGACAGGCGTTTGGTGGCGCCTACACCTATAATGGCGCCGGTGATGGTATGTGTTGTACTGACAGGTATTTTTAAAGCTTCGGTTACAAACAGGGTAATGGCGCCTGCTGTTTCTGCAGCTACCCCTTCAAAAGGAGTGACCTTGGTGATCTTGGTTCCCATCGTTTTTACAATTTTCCATCCGCCCGTCATAGTACCCAAACCGATGGCTGCATAGCAGGCTAAAGGTACCCAGGTAGGCATTTCTTCAAAGCTGCCGATGTCACCACTGGCAATCAGGGCGGCGGTGATGATGCCCATTACTTTTTGCGCATCGTTACCACCATGGCCAATGCTGAAGGCAGCAGAAGAAATTAATTGTAAACGCTTGAACCAAAGATTGGATTTGTGTGCATTTAGTGTGTTAAGCCAAAAAGTAAATACAGCCATCACAATAAGAATGAAACACAGTAAGATCCATTTAAAGTTCTTTGTGTAGAAGAAAACCTGCCAGAAATATGATTCGTAATGGGTTTTGCCGGCCAGTACTGCTCGGTCAAAAGTCAGGTGTTCATATAAAAACCATCCTACAAAAGCAATGATGGCTACCGAGATGATCTTTGGCAAAAAGTCTTTTCGAAAGGAGAGCAGAAACCATAGCGAGATAATAAAGGCGATAATGCCTCCCACCAGGGGAGCCAATATAATAAAGCTGGCCGTTTTAATGATCGGGTCGCTATTAATAGCCCCCCATCCGCCAAAAGCTACGGCTGCACCCGCAAAGCCGCCAATGAGTGTATGCGATGAAGAGGAAGGAATGCCAAACCACCAGGTTATAAGGTTCCATGTGATGGCCGCTATCAGCCCGGAAAAGATAACAATCAAACCCATATGGCCCGATATCATATCTTCCTTAACCGTTTTGGATACCGTGTTGGCTACGCCATGGTCCTTAAAAATAAAAAAGGCGGCGAAATTGAATATAGCTGCCCAAAGCACCGCCTGGAAGGGCGTTAATACTTTCGTGGAAACAATAGTGGCAATGGAGTTGGCTGCATCGTGAAAGCCATTAATATAATCGAAGATCAAAGCCAGTGCTATAATTACAAGAACAAAAGTCATTAAAGCAATTTGAAAATTAGCAAATTTGAAGATTTGAAAATGAAGTTGCAGCCTGTCGGCAGGTGCCCATTTTCAAATGTATTAAGCGTATTTAACAATAATGGATTCGATAACATTAGCGGCGTCTTCGCATTTGTCAGTTGCGGTTTCCATTACCTGGTAGATCTCCCTTTTCTTGATCACTTCTTTGGCATCGGCTTCGGTGGCAAACAAGCGTTCAATACTCATGTCAAAAATGTCATCCGCTTCGTTTTCCAGACTATTGATCTTAACCAGGGACTCGGTAATGGTACGCATGTTCTTCATATTTCGTAACTCACCTACCGCATTGCGTACTTCGTTGGTACTTTGAACGATGATCTCGGAAAGTTTGTGAATGCCAATATCATTTGGATTGACCCGGTAGAAGTTTACCTTTTTTGCGGAAGCATAAATAAAGTCGGCGATGTCATCCAGGGCAGAGGCCAGGTAGTGAATATCTTCCCTGTCAAAAGGCGTGATAAAATTCCGGCCCAACTCAGTGAACAGGCTGTGCGTTAACTCATCGTTGGCATGTTCTACGTCTTCCATTTTGGAAATCAGGGTCTGGCGCTGGTCAAAATCAGCTTCTCTCACTACCAATGTTAGTAAATTGCCCATTTGTTTTACGTTGTCCGCACTTTTTTCAAACAGCTCGTAAAACACTTTGTTCTTGGGGGCCAGTAACTTTGCGAAAATATTCATACAGACATCTTTTTATTGTCGGGGACGAAGTTAAGTTCAATTAGCGGGGGCTAATCTGTTAACCAAGAATTAATAATAACTTAATATTGCATCGAATAATAATGCCAGTTTTGTTTTTCCACAACCTGGGCTAAAAGAGGGAGTCTTCATGAAATTATTTCCAGCTGCTTTCAGTCTTCTAATGATTATTGGTTTTAGTTTAATGGCCCCCCCACAAGTTTTTGGCCAACGGTATTTAGCTGATTACGATTCTTCATTTTTTATCAGAGATACGGTTCGTTCCCTGGTGAACCGTTTTAATAACTTAAGCATTACCGGTTACATACAGCCCCAGTACCAGGTGGCCCAGGAAAAAGGAATTGCTTCTTATGCCGGGGGAAATTTCCAGGAATTTTCCGACAACCGCTTTATGCTACGCCGGGCCAGAATTAAGTTTGATTATATAATGCCGGGTAAGGCGGGCAATTTTCCGGCCGCTCTTTTTACCTTCCAGTTTGAAGCCACAGAAAGGGATGTAAATGTGAGGGATATGTTCGTTCGCATTTATGAGCCGTCCAAACATAATTTTTCGCTCACAGCAGGGTTGTTTGCCAGGCCTTTTGGTTATGAGGTGAATTTGTCATCTTCTTTTAGAGAAACGCCGGAGCGGGGTAGAATGTCGCAAATATTAATGCCCAGCGAAAGAGATTTAGGGGCCATGGTGAGCTACGAATCGCAAAAAACCAACAAGCATAATTCACTCATTAAGTTTGATATTGGATTTTTTGACGGACAGGGAAAATCCGGACCGGCAGAATTTGATTCGTATAAAGACCTTATCAGCCGGTTTGCTGTAAAACCCTTTCCGCTCTCCAAAGCGTTAACGCTCAGTGCCGGGCTTTCTTTATTAAGAGGAGGATGGGTGCAGGCAACAAGATATAAATACGAGATGGGGCGTAAGAACGGCGATGCGGTATTTTTGGTTGATTCCAGCCTGTCTAATATAGGCGGTAAAGCTCCCCGACACTATTACGGCGCCGATGCCCAACTGGCGTATAAATATGCCTGGGGCAAAACAGAAATACGGGGAGAATACTGGAGAGGAAAGCAACCCGGAACTTCAGGCACCACTGTTAATCCCGGCACGTTACCCGTTGTTCCCACCTACATCCGGAATTTTGATGGTGCGTTCATTTATTTTCTGCAAAACATTGTGAATGAAAAATGGGAGCTGGTGGCAAAATATGATTGGTACGATCCCAATACCGATGTTTCCTCATCTGCCATTGGAAAAGCAGGAACCAATTTATCGGCAACCGATATAAAATATTCTACCATTGGCCTTGGCCTTACACGTTACTTCAGCGACAACCTGAAAATGCTGGTTTATTACGATATTGTAAACAATGAAAAAACAGCATTGACGGGTTATACCGGTGATGTAAAAGACAATGTATTGACCATTAGAATGCAAATGCGTTTCTAGCCTGCCGACTGCCCGCCCACCTTGTTTGGTAACATTCCGGTAACATTGGCTTCATGTTTCGTTAACGTTGGAGTAACATAGAGGTAATATGCAAACTGTTCCTTTGCCCCAAATTAGAAGGAATGAAGTTGCACATCTTGAGTTTATTTCTCACATTGTTCTCTTTCTCTTTTGCGCAGTCCCAAACTTTAAAATTATCCGGTAAGGTTATTAATGATAAGAATGAGCCATTAGCTGGTGTTTCAGTGAAATTGGACGGAGGTAGCGGCACCGCAACTAATGTGGATGGGAACTTTGATTTCAATCTAACCCCAGGAAAAAAATATACCCTTTCGTTTACTGCTGTTGGTTATGCTGCTAAAACAATGCAGGCTGAAGTAATTGCGGGCCAGCCAAATGAAGTTTTGGTGGTGCTGGAAACAAGCAGCAAGGACATGGGTAATATAGTAATTACAGCCCGTTCCAATGCACGAAAGGAGACTACCAGTTCGCTTATTGCCTATCAAAAAAATACAAACACAGTAGCGCAGGTAGTTTCTGCCGAGGCGATCCGCCGTTCACCCGACAAAAGCACCGGCGAGGTTTTAAAAAGAGTGCCGGGAACATCCATTCAGGATGGAAAATATTTAATTGTACGTGGTTTATCTGATCGCTATAACCAGGCCATGTTGAATGGTATTTTATTGACCAGTACTGAAGCTGATAGAAAGACGTTTTCCTTCGACTTGTTTCCCGCGGCCGTTATTGATAACATCATTATTAACAAGGCCTTCGTTCCGGAATTGCCCGGTGAATGGGCTGGTGGTTTGGTGCAGGTCAATACAAAAGACATTCCTTCCAAAGGATTTTTTAATGTGCAGGTGGGTACCGGTTTCAACTCTCAAACTATAGGCAAGGATTTTTACCGCTACAAAGGCGGTAAATACGATTGGCTGGGTTTTGATGACAAAACAAGAGGGATACCTGACGCGGTTCCTGTCCGCTCCGTGTTTGAACAGTCGGAAAGCAAAGTGCAATACGGAAAAATGTTCAGCAATACCTGGGCCGCACAGGCAGGTCCTGCACCCTTGAATGCCGCTTTCCAAGTCAATGGTGGATTTAACAGCAGGCTTTTTGGAAAAAAAGTTGGCGGTATTCTTTCCCTTAACTACAGTCGCAGTAACCGCAGATTGCCTTTCAGCAATATTTTTCAAACCGTACAAAATGGCGTTGCTTCGGTTAACCTGGATTATTACAATGAAAAATATTCGCAGGATGTACTGTGGGGCGCCCTGGGCAATCTAACCGTTGAACTAAACGCAAAAAACAAGATCAGCATTAAAAACCTGTTCAACGTTAATGCATCGGATTATTCTACTATGCGCAGGGGGCTGGACCTGACAGCTGCTACCGATAGCGTGAAAGGCACAGAACTGGGCTTCCGTTCCACCATATATAACAATACCCAATTAATTGGCGAACATAAATTAAGCAGTATCAACACCCGGTTGAAATGGTATGGCGGCTTTACTATTTTAGATCAATACATTCCTGATCAAAGACGGTTACTATATACAAGGGATATTAATTCTACCGATCCTTACCGGGCTTTAATTGGTGATGTGTTATCGCAAAGAAGCGGCAACCGCTTTTTTTCTAACCTGAATGACTACATCTATAACGGCGGTGCCGATGTGGCGAAAAGTTTTCAATGGCTGGGTTACAACCAAACGGTAAAGGCAGGTTATATGCTGCAGGTAAGAGACCGGTTGTTTGATGCCCGTCCTTTTGCCGTGTACCTTCCAAAAAGCAATGCCAGCAATGATGCGCTGAAAGAACTGGATCCTTCGGTGATCTTCAGCCCGGAAAACTTTGATGAAAGCGACGATCTGAAATTTCATTTTAACCAGATGTCGAACAGGAAGTTTCGCTACATGGCCAATAATATTCTGAATGCCGGCTACCTGCAGTTTGATAACCAGTTCAGCGATGTGGTAAGGTTTGTGTGGGGCGTACGTGCCGAGCATTTCGATCAGTTAGTGGGCAGTGTTTACAAAAGCGATGACCGTCATTTTGCCTCCAAACAACTGGATTTTTTACCAGGCGCCAATCTTACTTTTAAATTAAACAATAAAACAAACATTCGTTTATCAGGTTCACAAACGGTTATCCGCCCCGAACTGCGTGAACTGGTGGAATATGAGTACTACGACTTTGACCTGAACGCCAGCGTAAAGGGGTTACCGTCTTTACAACGCACCAAAGTTACCAATGCCGATATCCGCTATGAACTCTATCCACGCGGTGGAGAAATGTTCACCGTGGGTGCTTTTTATAAACATTTTAAATCGCCCATTGAGGCCTTGTTTAACCAGGCAGCCGGTGGTGGCAGTTCTTACAATTATGTAAATGCACCAAAAGCCGATGCCTTTGGTGTGGAAGTAGAAAGCAGAAAAAAACTGGACTTCGTCCCTGCCCTCAAAAACTTTACGTTGTTTGGAAATCTTTCTTACATCCACAACCGTGTAAAATTTGAGAACAAAGATCTGGACCGGTCCATGCAAGGCCAATCGCCTTACATCATTAATGTGGGATTGCAGTATGATGTGGAGAAGCCCGGTATCAATACCACGCTGTTATTTAACCAGATTGGAAGACGGATTGTGTATGTGGGCGGATCAGATGCCCCGGCTATTTGGGAACAGCCCCGGCCTCTGCTGGATTTTCAAATTGCTAAAAAACTGTTGAACGACAGAGCCGAGATAAAACTCAACATCTCTGACATACTGAATAAAGAGAATTTTCTCTATTACGATGTAAATGAAAATGAAAAGTTTGAAAAAGCAAAAGATGCCATTTTCATCAGCCGTAAAATGGGAACCACTTTCGGTCTTTCTTTCACCTACAATTTCATTAAATAAAACACAATACAAACAACGGATATGAAAAAGCTATTTCTTTTTGGATTGATTGCAACAATAGCCGCAACAGGTTGCCGTAAAATTGTTGAGGATACAAACCCCCTTACAGGCGGGGGTGGCTATAATGGTGGCGGTCCATCCGGGCAGACTATTATTTTGCAGGGGAAAATTGACAAGGATTCTACACTTCGTGCTACCAACAGTTACGAATTAAAAGGCCTGGTTTATATCACCAATAATGCTACCCTCACTATTGAGGCTGGTACCACTATCAGGGGTCAATACACGGATCCTGTTGGAGGATTGGTGATTACCCGTGGCGCTAAAATTATGGCCAAGGGTACTGCTGATAAGCCTATTGTATTTACCTCCGCTTCCGCTTCGCCACGTTCGGGCGACTGGGCTGGTATTGTGATCCTGGGTAAGGCCAAAACCAATGCTTCTTTCAATGGACAAGCCGGAGTAGGTGAAATCGAAGGTGGCGTAAACGATGCGGCGGGCAATGGCTTGTATGGCGGTACGGATGACAATGATAACAGTGGTGTGTTGCAATATGTTCGCATTGAATATGCCGGGTATGCCTTCCTGCCTGATAAAGAAGTCAACAGCTTAACCATGGGTGGTGTTGGTAAAGGAACAACGATTGATCATATTCAGGTAAGCTATGCTAAAGACGATGCGTACGAGTGGTTTGGTGGAAGTGTTGATGCCAAATACCTGATTGCATACAGAACACAGGATGATGATTTCGATACAGATAACGGCTATAGCGGCAAAGTGCAGTTTGGCCTGGTGGTACGTGATTCGTCGATAGCGGATGTTTCCAAATCAGAAGCAATCGAAAGCGATAACGATGCCAATGGCTCAACCAACATGCCTCAAACCAGTGCCGTATTCAGCAATATGACATTGATAGGCCCTAAAGCTACAGGCGCAAACAAAGGAAACGGTTACTTCCTGGCTGCTGTGCAGGTAAGAAGAAATACATCGATCTCTTTATTTAATTCAGTAATACTGGGTTGGCCAATTGGAATTGATATTGACGCATCAAAAGGACGTGCCGTAGATAAGAATATTCAGGATAGCTCTTTAAGAATCCGGAACACTATTATTGCCGGTTGTGACATCCCGGTTAAATACACCGCTAGCTCCAGCGAAAATACTGGTTGGAGTACTGCTGCCGCTCAAGCCTGGTTTACTGATTCTTATTTCAAAAACACAGTTTTCAACACAAACGATGAAGCCCGTTTTGTAAATCCATTCAACTATACCAATCCTGATTATTCACCATTTGGTAATTCTGCTGCTGCCACAGGAGCTTCCTTTACGGACCCGAAACTGGCAAGTGGCTTTACCTCAGTAACCTTCCGTGGTGCCATAGGTCCTGCAGGTGCTGATGCTACCTGGCATAAAGGATGGACAAGATTTAATTAATTCATCATTTACCAATAATGTCTTAAACCGCTGTTAGCACAGTGGTTTTTTTTATTTAAACAATCAGGATGAAACTTCACACTAATAAAATGATTTGCTCATTTTCTTTTAATGGCGGCTTTACAGTTCGGTAATGTACAGGAGTGAGTTTTGTGCCAGGTGATTAAACACTAATTATATGAAACATCGCAATTTATTTTTCGTAAGAATGATTTTCCTGGCAGTGAGTTTTTTCGGCATCCAAACCTTTGTTCAGGCGCAGTCACAAACCTTTCTTGCCAATAACAAGGCAATCAGTAAAGTTCAGTTTGTTGGCATGGAAGGCGATATGCTGATCTTTGACCTGCGTCTGAATAGCCTTCCGGAAAAGGGAAGCTGGATTCGAATTACGGATGATGAGAAAAACGTTCTTCTTGAAGAACGTATCCATTCAACCATCTACTCGAAACGATACAAAATCGTTTGGCAGCACATCAATAAACTTCATTTTGAAGTGATGAATAAAGAAACCATTCTAAAAGAATCCTTCCAGTTAAAATATAAAGTAGAAGAGAAGATGGAAGTGGTAAAGGCCTAACCGTCCTTGAGCCAAAGGCCCCGGTATGGACGGGGCCAATTTTTCACGATCAATACATTAGGCCATGTTAAACCAATACCAGAAAGATCCTTTCCTTTCAATGATTGTAACTGTTTTGATTTTATACTTTCTGCTGATAACAATAACCATGTTCACCATGCTGCATTAAAATAGAGTGGCCGGGTTGCGAAGGACATGCCGGTTGTACGTTTAAGTTTCTTCTATTTCAAACCCGGCATAAGCCAGGCCTTCCAATTCAAGTACTTGGCTGTTATTTTGAAAATCCTGCCTCCAAAGCCTTTGTTATAAAGGCCATATTGAATTGCTGCCCCCTATAATGCCGTGATGAAGATGAGTGCAAAAAAGTAAATCAGCCGCCGCATCTTGGTTGGTTTTTACCTGAGATGCACCGGAGAAAAGATCCCATATAAAGCCGAAAAAAAGATTTTACATACTTCCCACAGCGGATGGGATAATAAGGAAAAGGTTTTCGTTGCGTAAAATTCACAAGTACAATTCCGATTGTCTTGTGTTGCCGTGCCTTCTAACTTGCAACCACTTTCCAATATACCTCCTTTTTATTTTTTATAACCCTATTATAATGTCGAAAAGTACAAGGATATTGGTCGTGGACAGTGATCTGCACACTCTTTCAAAAATTTACCTTTCTCTTATCCATAAAAATTATAGGGTAGAAGCATCGGATGATGCCTTGGAAATAATACCAAGGACAGAACGGTTCAAGCCACGCCTTATTATTTTAAATGCTGCTACAAAAAACCTGACGCCGCAGGTGTATAAAGAAATAGCTCAAAAGAGAGTTTACATGATTTTGGTGGCTGACGGGAAGGAAGATATTCCTTATGATTCGAGACGGTGGGAAGTGATTGCCATGCCAACAGATATAACGTTCTTCGATGCCAAAATAAAGGAAATACTGGCGATTATTGAGTAAGCTGTCAATAGGGTATTATATAGCAGGCTTTGTTATTTCAGCGGCAATTTGGTGCACTTGCTTTATTCTTGGGTAAGAAACAGAATAAAAAATAAATTTCCCCTGTCTTTCCGTAATGACCATTCCTGCCTTTCTGAGCACAGCCAAATGTTGTGATGCAACCGATTGCTCGAGCCGGAGTTTTATATAAACATCTGTTACGGTCATCCGCACATTATCGTGCAATAGTTGTAACATTTGCTTACGCAAGGGATGATTAATTGCCCGGAATATTAAAGCTGCTTTTTTAACCTGTATGACTTCAATGGGGAGCTCATTTTCATTTGAAGTATGCATGATATAGATATTAAGGGTAAGTAAGATAATAAAACTTTGGAAAAACCAAGCAGTGCACCCCTGCTTTAGCGTATTTGTATAATTGAATTTGGTCTTGGGAAACATTACCGGAAAGATTTGCCTGCTGGGCTAACGATGATGGCTACACTTCAGTTAAGGACTGTATCTTACTATTTCAAATCAAGGAAAGCAAGTATTATAACCACATGCGTTCTTCTAAATAAAAAGCCATTCGGATGAATGGCTTTTTGAAAATAACATCTGAACGTATCACTCTTTTGGAAGTTCTCCCACCATTTTTGACGGCACCACCCACTCGTCAAACTGTTCAGGGGTGACATAACCCAGCTTTACCGCCATTTCTTTTAAAGTTGTGCCTTCCTTGTGTGCTTTTTGGGCAATTTCGGCTGCTTTATAATAACCAATCTTTGTATTTAAGGCCGTAACCAGCATCAATGAATTGCCAACGTGTTTTTTGATGTTGGCTTCAATGGGCGCTATGCCCACGGCACATTTATCATTAAAGCTTACACAACCTTCGCCAATCAATTTTGCACTGTGCAGGAAGTTGTAGATCATCATTGGTTTGAAAACATTTAATTCAAAATGCCCCATGGAACCGCCTATGTTTATTGCCACATCATTACCCAAAACCTGTGCTGAGATCATGGTCAGCGCCTCGCATTGTGTAGGATTTACTTTGCCGGGCATAATGGAAGAACCGGGCTCGTTATCAGGAATAAAAATCTCACCAATGCCACTGCGGGGGCCGGAGGATAGCATGCGGATGTCATTGGCGATTTTCATTAAACTAACCGCAACTGTTTTCAAGGCACCATGCGATTCGACAATGGCATCATGCGCAGCCAGGGATTCAAATTTATTTGCGGCTGTTTTAAAAGGCAGTCCTGTTAATTGGGCAATGTGCCTGGCCACATTTTCGGCATAGTGAGGAGGTGTATTGATCCCTGTTCCCACAGCTGTGCCCCCCAGGGCGAGTTCTGATAAATGATCCAGCGTATTCCTGATTGCTTTTAGTCCGTGATCCAGTTGAGAGACATAGCCGCTAAACTCCTGGCCCAGGGTAAGTGGTGTGGCATCCATAAAATGGGTGCGTCCAATTTTTACCACATGCATGAACTGCCTGCTTTTTTCCGCCAGGGTGTTGCGCAATTTTTCAATGCCGGGAATGGTGGTCTCTACCAGCATTTTATAGGCTGCAATGTGCATGGCCGTTGGAAAGGTATCATTCGATGACTGCGATTTGTTAACATCGTCATTGGGGTGCAAAACTTTTTCCTTGTCGGATAACTGACCGCCATTTAATACATGAGCACGGTAAGCAATGACTTCATTCACGTTCATGTTGCTTTGGGTGCCGCTTCCGGTTTGCCACACCACAAGCGGAAAAGCAGCATCCAGTTTGCCTTCCAGAATTTCATCGCATACTTTAGAGATAAGTTCCATTTTTTCCCTGGGCAGCACACCGGCCTCAAAGTTGGTCATGGCGGCGGCCTTTTTTAAATAAGCAAAGGCGTAAATGATCTCTTTGGGCATCTTGTTGATGTCCTGGGCTATCTTAAAATTGTCAATGCTGCGTTGGGTTTGTGCGCCATATAAAGCACCGGCAGGCACCTGCACTTCGCCCATGGTATCTTTTTCTATACGGTATTCCATGTAAGTATTTTTTTGCGGTGCAAAGATAAGTGCACCTAAAGAAAGGCTGGTTTTGTTTTTGATATATACCCGGTATGGGCTATAAAACATCGCTATTTATTGCAGCCATTTTTATTTGGGCCTGTAACTGGCATCCCAAAACAAGCGAAGAAGGGTTGGTTGACACATTGACTGTTAATGATTCCAGGTTTGCCCGGGCAGATAGCCACCTGTTAAAAACCGATCGTTTAACGGTGGATACTTTTAAAGCGGATAACACCCTAAATCACGACACGGTTTCTCTGATTCCAGCCAGGGATATCGATACCAAAAATGTATCTCCCAATAACCTTGTAAATTTTGCCGAAACTTTGATTGGCACACCCTATGTATATGCCTCTTCCAATCCAAAAGTTGGTTTCGATTGCTCAGGGTTCATTACCTATGTGTTTAACCATTTTGGCATTAGCGTACCACGGTCTTCTATTGATTTTACTGGTGTTGGAAAAGAGATACCTGCCGCCAAGGCAAAAAGAGGAGACATCATTTTATTTACAGGAACGGATTCTACTGAAAGATTTGTAGGCCACATGGGAATTGTCGTATCCAATTCCGACACCTTGCGGTTTATTCATTCTACCTCAGGCAAGGCAATGGGAGTTACCATTACTCCTTTGAATAAATATTACCTTGGCCGTTTTGTAAAAACGATCCGTGTCTTCCCTCAAAACGATAGCTAAATAGTGATATATTTAAGCATGAGATTTTATCTTCTTTGCCTGCTGTGTTTGAACTTTTTTATTTCCACGGCACAACCTAAAAACGACACCACGGCACTTAAGCGGGCCGTCGACTCTATTAACAAGCTGCTCGATCATGCGGTAGTGCAAAAGAATATAGCCGTTTTGCAAAAGCATTATGCCGATGACTTTTTCTTTCAACACGCTACAGGTAAAACAGATTCAAAAGACTCATGGATCAATAGCATTCAGAAAAGAAAGAATCCTTATCTGTCAAGGGAACATGATTCGACCAGAGTTGAACTTCACGATAATATAGCTTTGATTACGGGCACTTTGACTGTGAAAGGAAAAGAAGCTGGCCGGGTCAGGGGCTATGCCGTACGCTACCTCAGGGTGTATGCATATCAAAAGAAAACCTGGCGGCTTATTTCGCATCACAGCACGGCTCAATGGGACATAAAGGAATCATAATTACTTTCCTTTAAAATCGGGCTTTCTTTTTTCTAAAAAAGCAGAAGTTCCTTCTTTCATATCTTCCGTTTCAAAGCAGTCGCCAAATGCTTCCAGTTCTATTTCATAGCCGTTCTTATGACTGAATACAGCGTTGGCGGCTGTAATGCAGCGGCTAATGGCGAGCGGGGCTTTTGAAATAATGGTTTCCAAAATGGATGTTGTCTTATTCAACAACTCTTCTTGTGGTACTACATAATTGACCAGGCCGTACTGCAAGGCGGTTGGGGCATCAATCATATTCCCGGTCATTAATAATTCCAGGGCTCTTCCTTTTCCTATCAATTGCACCAGGCGTTGTGTACCGCCATAACCGGGTATTAGTCCAAGATTCACTTCCGGCTGTCCAAACTTTGCATTTTCGCTGGCAATTCTAAAATGACAAGCCATCGCTAATTCGCACCCGCCACCTAAAGCAAATCCATTGACTGCCGCTACGACCGGCTTACTGCAGTTTTCAATTTTAAAAAAGATTTCCTGCCCTTTTCTGGCCAGGTCCATGCCTTCGCCGCCGGTTAGCCCAACGAATTCGCTGATGTCGGCACCTGCTACAAAACCTTTCTGTCCCGCGCCTGTAAGAATGACTCCCCTGATCTCTTTTTTATCTTCAATTTCCATTATCACTCTTTCAAGATCGGACATGACATCTTTGTTCAGTGCATTTAATTTATCGGGGCGGTTGATGGTTACCGAAAGGATGCCGCCTTGTAAAGAGGTTAGTATCGTTTTATACATAAAAGAATTAGATTAAAAAGAGCGGTGATGTTCTACCCAGTTTGATATGTAAGCTGCAATTTCAGTTGTAGTTGTTCCCGGTGCAAATAACTTTCCAACTCCTTGTGCCTGTAATTGCTGCATGTCTTCATCCGGAATAATGCCGCCACCGGTAAGCAACACATCATCCATTCCTTTTTCTTTCATCAGCATGGCAACTTTAGGAAACACCGTCATGTGTGCCCCGGATAAAATGCTGATGCCAATGGCATCTACATCCTCCTGCAGGGCAGCGTTCACCACCATCTCAGGAGTTTGGCGAAGCCCGGTATAAATGACTTCCATACCGGCATCACGCAAGGCGGTGGCAATCACCTTGGCGCCCCTGTCATGTCCATCCAGACCAACCTTAGCTACTAAAACCCTGATAGGCCTGTTGATTTTTTTATCCATAATCAGATATTCAAAAATAGCGTACTTTGATAAACTACAACGAATTGAAATGAAGTACAGAAAATTTGGGAACACAGAGCTTATGGTGAGTGAAACAGGTTTTGGCGCATGGGCTATTGGTGGCGATGCGATGATCGGGAATACCGCTATTGGTTGGGGACCGGCGGATGACGCCACTTCGGTGGAAGCTATTGAGGCGGCGCTGGATGCAGGCATTAATTTTTTTGACACTGCGGATATTTATGGATTGGGACATTCCGAAGAGTTGCTTGGGAAAGTACTTTACAACAGGGATGTGATTATTGCCACCAAGGTGGGTAATGTGTCCCGTAACAGTGAGTTTACGGTGGATTATACAAAGGAGTATATTATAGAAGCATGCGAAGAAAGCCTGAAGCGGTTGAAAAGAAGTTCAATTGAGTATTACCAGCTTCATACAGCACGGCTAAAGCATTTGGAAAATGAAGAATGCATTGAGGCCATGCAAATTTTACATCAGCAAGGGAAGGTACGGTATTGGGGAATTTCATTGAATACCTTTGCGCCGCAACCGGAAGCCGAATATTTTATGAAAAACGACCTTGGCAATGGCTTTCAGTTGGTATTGAACATCATCAATCAAAAAGCGGTTGGCCTGATCAAACAAGCCGGTGCAAAAGGCTATGGTATTATTGCCAGGATGCCTTTGCAATTTGGATTGCTAACGGGTAAGTTTTCTGCCAACACAAAATTTGAACACACAGATCATCGCCACAACCGCCTTACACCAGAGGTGATTAAAGAAGTGAACCATGCCTTGGAGCCAATATGGATGCTTTGCCACAAATACAATATTTCAAAGACACAACTAGCTTTGAGCTATGTGCTGAGTTATGAAGAAGTTTCTACCGCAATACCCGGCATCAGAACAAAAGAACATGTGGCTGCTAATACCAGTAACCTTGTTCCCTTAGAAAGGGATGACCGGCGGCTAATTGAATCGTATGGTTCAACAAAATTTGACTCCCTGATGAATCTAATAGAGCGGCAGGGATAGCGTAAACTAATTATCTGGTTTATTTTCTATCAAAATCTTCCAGGGCATAATGAATTCTTGCAACGGTTTCCTCCTTTCCTAAAACGGCGGCAATATCAAATACAGGAGGGCCAAACTTTCCGCCCACCAGCATCAACCGAAAAGGTAATTGTAATTCGCCGGGCTTTATAGAAGCCTGTTCCGCTAATTGCTTAAACAGTTCTTCAATGGAAGCGGTGGTCCAGTCGCTGATGCTTGTTAGTGTCTTTGAAAATGTTTTAAAGAAAGCCGACTTATCATTGTTCCATTTTGCTTTGATGGCCGTTGAGTCAATTTCTTTTGGCGCTTTAAAAAAGAAATAAGCCTGCGGCCAGAAATCACTCAGCAATGTGCAGCGGTCCTTTACCAGATCCAGCACCTTTTCAAAATAAACTTTATCGGTGATGGTTAATCCATTGTCTTCAAAAACCTTTTTTACCTGCAATTTATAGCTGGAAGCAGGCAGTTTTTTAATCCATTCATGGTTGAACCATTTTGCTTTTTCATAATCGAATTTGGCTCCGCCCTTATGTACTTTTTCAATAGAGAATTTTTGCACCAATTCATCCAAAGAAAACATTTCCTGTTCGGTTCCGTCATTCCAGCCCAGCATAGCCAGCATATTGATAAACGCTTCAGGCAAAAAGCCTTTTTCTTTAAAGCCTTCTGTGACTTCGCCGGTTTTGGGGTCTTGCCAGGTCATCGCAAATACGGGAAACCCGTACTTTGCCCCATCACGTTTACTTAGTTTCCCGCTGGGTCCTAATATCAATGGAAGATGTGCCCATTGCGGCATGGCTTCTTCACCAAACAAATAACGCCACAGTAAAATATGCACGGGCGCACTGGGCAGCCATTCTTCCCCGCGAAAGGCATGACTGATCTGCATAAGATAATCATCTACCACAACTGCTAAGTGATACGTAGGCATTCCATCACCCTTCAATAAAACTTTATCATCCACAACAGCTGTATCAAAACTTACTTCGCCCCGAATCATATCTGTAAACGAGATGGTTTCGTTTTCAGGCATTTTTATACGGATCACATGCGGAGTGTTTTGCTCTAACAAAGCACCGGTTTCTTCTTTGGAAAGCGAAAGCGAGTTCCGCATTTGCATACGTAGGGTATGATCGTATTGAGGATTAGGAGTGGTTTCCGAACGTAAGCGGTTGCGCATCGCGTCTAATTCCTGTGCTGTATCAAAAGCATAATAAGCCAAACCTTTTTGCACTAATTCTTCCGCGTATTTCCTGTACAGCTCCTTTCGTTCGCTTTGACGGTAGGGTCCGAAATGGCCACCGTGCACGGCACTTTCATCTGGTTGTAATCCACACCATTTCAGCGTTTCAAAAATGTATTTTTCGGCACCGGGCACATACCTGCTTTGATCCGTATCTTCTATGCGTAAAATAAAATCACCCTTATGTTGCCTGGCAAATAAATAATTGTATAACACCGTGCGAACGCCACCTAAATGCAAACCTCCCGTCGGACTGGGAGCAAATCGTACACGAACTTTCTTTTCCATGGCGCAAAAGTACGACAAGGCCGTTACGAAGTAAGAAGAAGGATTGTCAACGGCCATTACCATTGCCAAATCCTTTTAACTTAGCGCCTGAACTATGCATAAATACTTCATAAAAATTCCGTGGATAGCCAAACAACTTTTTCCTTCTTATACATGGAGCATCGACACAAAAGAGAAAGAAGTATTCCTCACGTTTGATGACGGTCCGCATCCTGTAATTACACCCTGGGTCTTGGAACAACTAAAAACATATAATGCCCGGGCAACTTTTTTTTGTATTGGCAAAAATGTGCATGAGCATCCAAATATTTATGCACGGGTTTTACATGAAGGACATGCAACAGGCAATCATACCTATAATCATCTAAACGGCTGGAAGGTGGATATTAGAGCATATCTGCAGGATGTTACAAAGGCAGCAGCACTGATTCAAACAAATCTTTTTCGTCCTCCTTATGGCAGAATTAAATGGAAGCAGGCAAGGCAAATCAATAATGCCTTAAACCGGGATGATGCTAAAGTGATCATGTGGGATGTGCTCAGTGCAGATTTTGATCAAACCATTACAAAGGAAGAATGTTTACAGAATGTGCTTTGCAATTATACAAAGGGATCGGTTATTGTTTTTCATGATAGTGAAAAAGCGTTTCCTCATTTGCAGTTTGTTTTACCAAAGTTGCTGGAACATTTAAAACAGGAAGGCTATCTGTGCAGCAGGATAGAATTGTAAGAAAGGTCTTTAAATAATTAGGGCCTGGGTAGAAACCCTGGCCCGTTTTTAATCCGTACCCTATGAAAACTGATTTAAAGGTAAAAACTTTTTCGGAATATAAAATTTCTAAATAATTATCTGGATAAATAGTTTAACGGGGCAGTTTTACCTCTCTCGTAACCCCATTGACGGTTAGCTGGGCCCGGGAATCGCAGGTTCCATCCCCATAGTTTATGGTGGCAGCCCATGGGGAATTACTGGAAAGCGTTTCTTTCCAGGTTTTAAAAATCCCTTTGGAAAGCCACCGGCAGCCAAACTTTTTCCTCAGTGGGTCTGTAATTTCTGAGTGCCAGGCATGGAGATCGTTGTTCCGTGTTACTTTACCATGGGCAGAGCCTTCCACAGAGAAAACGTCATCCAATGGAAAATCGGGTGTGCTGTTACCTTCCAGTTGTGTGATCTTTCTATGGCTTGTCCATTGAGAATGGACATTATCCGGCCTGCTGAGCTTGGCGTTTAATATATCAACTGTAAACTGGCGCTGGTTGGTGCCAGCGGCTGTAGTGTTGCTGATTGTATACGTTCCTTCCACAGATGTACTATCTATTTTAAACCCCTCGAAGGTTGTAATGGCTGAGTTCCCGGCAACTGTTAAACGGCCACTATAGGTGGTGATCGTTTTACCATAGCGTATATGGCCGTCCTTTCCCAGGCAACCGCCTCCAAAATCAAGGGTAATTTTGACTGGGAAGTAGGTCTGTGCATTCAGGTGGGTCACAGTAAGTATCATACAGGCGGGAATTGAATCCAGGTTCGTTTCACGGCCATTTGCAGAGGCCGATCTGCCAAAAACACCAATGCCTCCTAAACCAACTTCCGTATTCACACCCATGATATTGTCAAAAATCTCGTTAAACACCAATTCATTTTCTGATTCTGCCTGCGCAGAAAGGGTGGCTATTTCCTCTTCCTGCTGGGCGGTTAAGCCTGAATCACTGGTTTCTTTTTTACAACTGACAGGCAGGAGGGATGAAAAGGTAATAGTTATCAATAGGATGGGCAGGGATATTTTCTTCATAACATTAGTTTTGTAAGGCTGAGGTAAGAACGCAATAATTGCAGTTGGTTTAAAGCGAATCTTAAAGTTTTTTTACCAGCTTTGCCGTGCTAATTTTTTACCATGTATATAATTGATACCCATGCTCATATTTACTTGCCTGAATTTGATGCCGACCGGGCTGATTGTGTAACCAGGGCCAAAGAGGCCGGCGTGGAAACGATTCTTATGCCGGCTATTGATAGCTCTACCCATGAAATCATGCTAAAAACAGAGGAACAATACGCTTCCTGTACAGCCATGATGGGTTTGCATCCCTGTTCCGTAAAGGAAACGTATAAACAGGAACTGGAGGTTATTGAATTGCATATGCAGAAGCGTAAGTTTATAGCTATAGGGGAAATCGGGCTTGACTTTTATTGGGATAAAACGTTTATAGAACAGCAATATGAAGCCTTTCATTGGCAGATCAATTTAGCCCTGAAGTACGAGTTGCCCATTGTTATTCACTCACGCAATGCTATGGATGAATGCATAAGCGTAGTGCAGCAATACCCCGAACTTACTGGCGTGTTTCACTGCTTTTCCGGCAATTACGAACAGGCAGCAAAAATTTTGCAAACCAATTTTATGCTTGGAATAGGAGGTGTGGTTAGTTTTAAAAATGCGGGTCTGGATAAGGTCATTGAAAGAACCGGTACTGAACGGGTTGTTCTGGAAACCGATGCACCTTACCTGGCGCCGGTACCCTACAGGGGAAAAAGAAATGAACCGGCTTATGCCCGGCTGGTGGCAGAGAAATTAGCTCAAATTAGCGGGCTTTCTTTTGAGCAGGTAGCAGAATTAACAACACAAAATTCCAAGAGACTGTTCAAACTATAGATACAAAGCCTAAATTTGCAGCCTTCTTAAAAATGGAGACTTGTCCGAGTGGTTGAAGGAGCACGCCTGGAAAGTGTGTATACCTCTAAAGGGTATCGAGGGTTCGAATCCCTCAGTCTCCGCCACCTTCAAAAATGAAACGCAGAGCTGTAAAGGCTTTGCGTTTTTTTGTACCATTTGGTGGCAATTCCTGAAATTTTTCATTCCTTATTTTATTGCGGTACAATTGGTTGGGTTTTAATCTTTGGCGGACAGCTTTTTACCTGTTTTCATTCAATACCAATATCCGCCCGTGGTAAAATTTTTTTAGAAACTTGTCCGACGCATCTGGAACGCATATTTTGTAACCCCGGGTTGATTCAAAAACCAAAACTTTATGCGGTTATACAAATCTGCTTTCCTAACTTTTGCCCTTGCATCCTTGGGTTCTGATTCTTTTGCACAAGACAATAAAAAGAATCCAGGCCTCAATTTTCTAAAGAAGAAATGCATGAATTTCTATTGGTAAAGTAAAAACCGGAGAAGCAAAGCCATAGGCGCCGTAGTATTGGGACCTATACGTACTGGGGTCGGTGTATACTTGTCCAACTAAGATCTGTTTACAGTTTCTGGTAGCGGTAGTGGTTCCATTAGCGTTCGTGAAAGTAACACCGCTATTATTGGGAAAAGAATTGGCACAACCGGTGTTATCACTACCTTCGGTAGTATCCCATTTTTCATTTCTGCTGGTAAAGCTAAAAAAGTGGCAATGCTGGTTTTGCCAGATGAGTCTATAAGTTACTTGAACAAGAGGATCGCAGTTGCGAGCTTAGGATTGCATATAGCCTTCAGATAATTGGTATTCTTTTTAGATCATTTCGCTATTCCTCATAGATCCACTTTTTAAATAAAGGAGCGGTTTCCTGGCTCACAATGATGTTGTAGTTGCAGGCAGGCAGCAGTAGGCTCACTTCCAATTTCACCCTTTCAAAGGGTTTAAAACCTCTTATAAATTGAATGTTGACAATATATTTTCGGTTAGCCCTGAAAAACATGGACTTATCCAATTCTTCTTCCAGCGCAGAAAGGTTTCTGTCGCACAAATATTTTTTCTCTTCCTTATCCACGGCCAAAACAATAGTGTGGTCCCTGTAAATAAAGGCAATGTCTTCCACTTTTAAGGCTATGTTTTCATTGCCCCTCCGAACAATCAGCCGCGTTTTCTTTTTTTTCATAGTTGTCGGTTCCATTGTCCACGATTTGTTTCGTAAATTATCCAGAAAAGTTCTAAAATTTTTGTCGCAAACTGCTCGATTGATGAACGGAGGGTATAACGGTTGAACGTAGTTTTTAATGATTGATAACGTGAAAGAATGTTGTTAAAACTGATTTGTAATGCTTTATTTTTTTAGTGAAACCTTGTCCTTCACTTGAAGAGTTTACCATCTATTCATCGGTAAAACCCAAAAATTGGACAGATGAAGTGGGATATCAAAGCAGCACGCTCATCATCATACTTCAGGTACGGCAGGAAAGATTTTTAAAAATTAAGATGGGTTTGGTAAAGAGACTGACCTGCTTTTTTTAGTGATGAAAAACGCAGTGCGGTAGGGCTCTGCCTGAACGAATTTTTTGAGCCTTACTTCAGCTAAAAATCATAGATATTAATGTTTCGGATAGAAATAATCGTGCTTCGCGAAATGAGGGAAAAACTGCTGAAAAAGCAGGTGTAAATTTGCAATAGAATTATTCTCATGTGCCGAGGGACTGTTCCCAGCCCCTCTCTATAGTTAAAAATTATTAAGTAGTTCACGGGCGGTTTCTACCGCCTGTTTTATTTGGCATGAATATACTGAGAAAAAAATATGCAGAGATTGTTGAGTGCAATTTTTATGAAGAAAAGAAATTGTTGAGCTGAAAAGTAAAATACAAAGTTCCTTCCTTAATACCTCCTTAAACATTAATGTCTTACCATAGAAGGGGAAGTACCATAAAATTTTTTAAAGGCCTTGCTGAAAGTAAACACATCGGGGTAGCTGCATAAAATAGCTATATCGGAGATGCTGTGTTTTTTTTCAAAAAGCAGTGTTTTTGCCAACTGCATTTTGTTCTCTGTAATGTATTGGTAGGGCGTTTTTTTATAAACTTCTTTAAAGCGACGGAAGAAATGATATTCAGACATATTGCAATGATCGGCCACTTCTTTAATCTCTGCTATCTGTAAAAAATTACCATCAATATATTCTTTTGCCATTTGAAGCCTTTCCAATACTTCCTTTTTTGTTGAAGGTTTCGCGGAGTGTATTTCATTAAGCGCTAAATAATTGCCATATTCCTGGTACACCATTCTTTCCGATAAGTCCAAGAACCACTCTTTAGTGATGGTAAAGGGTTGTCCGGTCTTTATTACATACAGCAAACCCTGCAACTTTTCGCCAACGGAGGTATTGTAAACCGAATGGATACTTTCATAAAACTGGGGGTGCTTAAAATAACCCGATAAATAGGTATCAAAGTCTTCGTTTTTAGATGTTAGTACCGTGAAGGCCTCCTCTACTGTGCGGGGACAAATATCAATGCATATACTTTTTATGGGCACCAGGTTGTAGGCTTGTACATTGTCGTACCTGCAGGCCGTCATATAGTTGTTGGCCTTTACGGCATATTCCTTTCCATTTTTTTTGTAATAAATGCACGCATCAATAACAAATTTTAAGCTGAAGCTGCGGAAGGCATTATTGGTAAACCATTGAGTTAACTCAGAATAATAAATCATGTCACTGTCCAGGGGCTTATTCAGTAATGTTTTATTCTGATCAGTTATTTTTTCAAACACCTGCATGTAATTGATTTCTGTTAGTAAGATAGTTTATGTACCTATGCCTGCGGCATTTCCGGTAAAGCCATATTGCCATTTATCAAATAGAACAATAGAGAGGCTCATCCTATATGAAACGTTGAGGAATAAAAAATGGTACTGATTCAAAGAACCATATCTACAGTTTACAGGCTAAAACTCATGCTTTACTGCTTGTGCATGTTGGTTGCATCCTGGCGCCTTGCTGATGGTTATAAAATAAAGAGCAGCTTCTCCAAATGAAGAAACTGCCCTTTAAAATAAAAAAATTAGATTTTAAAATCCTTTCTTTTTCTCTGCTTCCTTTTGTATGGCATTTTTTTGATCAAACTTATGGGCCTTGAATACTTGGAATTTAGAAGGCTGTGAAGGTGTTTCTCCCCAGCTATTGTTCGCTTCATTGATGTCGGCTGTTTCTTTATAAGGGTCCAGCTTTACCGATTGTACTTCCTTGTTTTTTACAAAAACCTTTTTCACATTCTGCTCATTCTTTCTCCAGATTTCTGCAGGTATGCGTTCTACTTCCTTGCTGCCGTCTTTATAGGTCCACTCAATAATAATCGGCATTACCAGTCCGCCTTTATTGGAGAAGTAGAGTTCGTAATAATTGTTGTTTCCGTATTTGGCAGCTTTGGTGGCAGAATCAGGTGCTTCGTTATATAAAGTGTATGTCACTTTTTGTACCGAGTCTTCTGTTTTCCACGGCTCATACGTAGTGTAAAAGTCGCGGGTGCCCGGGTCTGCATCAATCAATTGTTCAGATCCTGATTCTTTATTTCTTTTGATGGTGATGTCTTCAAAAGGCTGGGTATGCCTTTGTTCGGTTGTGCTTTCTTTTTTGGGCAGTTGCGCCAGGTTTACCTTGTACCATTTCATGCTGTCAATGGCAATATCAACCGGGTCAATTCCATAGAACCATCCTCTCCAATACCAGTCCAGGTCTTTAGCGCTGGCATCTTCCATGGTGCGGAAAAAATCGGCTGGTGTGGGGTGTTTGAAAGCCCAGCGGCGTGCATATTCTTTAAAGGCAAAATCAAATGCTTCGCGGCCCATGATGGTTTCACGAAGAATGTTTAAGGCCGCTGCCGGTTTGCCGTATGCATTTGCGCCAAAGTTGATGATGTTTTCCGAGTTGGTCATAATGGGCTCCAACTGGTTCTTTGGCAGCTTCATATAATCTGTAATGGTGGTGGTGGGTCCCATTTGCGAAGGAAAGTTGACATCAAACTCCTTCTCGGTTAAATATTGAACGAATGAATTAATGCCTTCATCAAACCAGCTCCACTGACGTTCATCAGAGTTGATGATCATGGGAAAAAAGTTATGGCCCACTTCATGGATGGTTACGAAGATCATGGCATTGCGGGTAGCTTCGGAATAGGTTCCGTCTTTTTCCGCTCTTCCGGGGTTGAATGCGATCATAGGGTATTCCATACCCGCATTGCCTTCCACACTTTGCGCAACCGGGTAAGGGTAAGGAATGCTGTATTTGGAATAGGTTTTAATCGTATGTGCCACCAGTTTGGTGGAATACTTTCTATACAGCGGATAAGATTCCTTACTGTAATAACTCATGCACATGACTTTCTTTCCCTCCACATGGGCCGGCATGGCATCCCAGATAAACCGGCGACTGGTGGTCCAGGCAAAATCACGAACGTTTTCTGCTTTGAAGATCCATGTTTTGGTAGCCCCGGCTTTTTGTTTTTCTGCAGCTTTGGCTTCGGCCAGCGTAACGATTTCTATAGGTTCTTTTGAGCTTTGTGCCTGCTTCCACCGGCTTAACTGGGTGGGAGATAAAATTTTATTATAGTTCTGGCATTCACCTGTGGCGCCTACCACATGATCGGCCGGAACCGTCATTTGTACTTTAAAATTTCCGAAGGTTAAAGCAAATTCACCACGGCCGGTAAATTGTTTGTTTTGCCATCCCTGGAAATCGCTGTACACGCAAAGGCGGGGATACCATTGCGAAACGGTATATAAATAATTTCCGTCTTCAGCAAAATATTCATAACCGCCCCGTGCATCGGGCTGCAACAAACGGTTTACCATATAATAATGCCATTTTACCCGAAAGCTGAATTTTTCTCCGGGCTTGATGGGTTTGGGCAGATCAATGCGCAGCATGGTTTTGTTGATGGTGTATGAAAGCGCCTTACCGGTAGTATCGGTTAATTGCTCAATTTTCATCCCGTGCTTTTTCAACTCTTCTCTTCGGTCCAGCATCCGCACCGCGTTTTCCGACATCACCGGATTGATGCTGCTTTGATCAAACACCACGTTATCGCTGTTGGGATCGTGTTGGTTCTCGTCTAACTGCAGCCATAAATAGGTGAGGGCTTTGGGAGAATTATTGTAATACGTGATCTTTTCTTCTCCATCTATGCGCTGTATTTCGTCGTTCAGACTGGCTTTAATGTCGTAGTCGCAGCGCTGTTGCCAATATTTGGGTCCCGGGGAGCCATCGGCCATGCGATATTCATTAGGCGTTGGCAATAAGGTCTCCAGCTGCTCAAACTTATTACCGTGATTGGAACCGGTTTGCGAATGAGCTGCGAGACAAAGGAAGCTGATAGCAACTAATAAGTAGCCTTTGTGCATGTTTTTGTGTTTTTTATTTAAAAAGACTTTAGCTCTGCTGATGAGGTTTGCAATGTAATGTGCTTGCGACATTTTATCACGCCGTTTATAAAATTCTTATGGAAACTATCTAAAGCAAAAGAAAGCCTGCCTGAGTTTAACCGTAGCTTCCATTTACCAGTTATTCATCTGCTCTTTTATAATTCTTTCCGGATCGTCAGGTTTATGGTGTTTCCAATCCGGATCATACTTTACAAACATGGATAACCACAAGCTGCGGGCAAACCGCATCAGCCAGGGTTGCAGCGCCATCAGCAAAATGGAGTTGAATGTGATCCAGTAAAGAAAACGTTTGTCCTGAAACGAAAACCCGATAAGCAACAGCCATAGAAGAAAACTGACTATCGTTATGCCTATGGCGACCAGGTAGCTGACATACCCGGTACCATAGTAAAACCCCACTTCAATATCGGTTACCTGGCCGCAAACAGGACAGGTAGCGTTCATTACCATATTGCGTTTAAACCGGAAGGTTAAAGGATAGGTAAACAATTTGCCTTCTCTGCATCTCGGGCAACGGCAGCTTATTACTGTTGACAGGTAACCTCTGTGCGGTGTTTCTTCTTTCATGTGCTCTGTTTGAGGTAAATGATGAAATGGCTCCTGCCAGGTTAACTTTTTTGTCGTATTCATCTTGTGCATTTACGCTAAATAATCCAGCACTTTTTCCATTTGCATACTTCTTGAACCTTTAATCAAAACATAAGCATTTTTGGCTTTGTCCTTTATCCACTCACCGGCTTCCTGCGGTGAATGAAATTGGGGGTAGGGGTGATTGAGCTTTGTAAAATCTCCACCCACCAAGACCACCTGCTGCCAGGGGTATTTTTTTATTTCTTCAACAATGGCAGCATGCTCCTGCAAACTATTTTCTCCCAGTTCAGCCATAGCTCCCAATGCCAATATCTTATTATCGGCTTTGATTTGGGCAAAATTTTCAATCGCCGCTTTCATACTGCTGGGGTTGGCGTTATAGGCGTCCAGGATGATTTTATTGGTTCCCTTCTCCATTAATTGAGAACGGCTGTTCGATGGTGTATAGTTTTCAATGGCCATTTTGATTTTTTCATCAGCCACATTGAAATATTTTCCTACGGCAACTGCAGCCAGCACATTGGGTAGGTTATAACTGCCTACTAAATTTGTTTTTATAGTGCCTTCGTAACCTTTCTTAAAACGCACCTCTAAAAAAGGGTCCGTTTGAGAAATATGCCCCGTGACATCTGCTTCCTGTGTTCCATAGGTATAAAGGGTTGAAATGCCTTTGCTCATTTCCCGCAGGTATTCATAGTCGGCCATCACAAAAGCCGTTCCGTTATGGCTGCGCAAATGGTCATAGAGCTCACCTTTCCCTCTGCGAACGCCTTCTTCGCTTCCAAAGCCTTCCAGGTGGGCTTTGCCAACATTTGTGATCAATCCATGAGTGGGCAAGGTATAGGCGCAATAAGACGCAATTTCCCTTTGGTGGTTGGCCCCCATTTCAATCACGGCCATTTGGGCATCCTGTTTCACTTTTAAAACGGTGAGGGGAACGCCAATATGGTTGTTTAAATTTCCTTCGGTGGTGTAGGTGGTGTAGGTGGAGAAAAGAACAGCATGAATCAGTTCTTTGGTGGTTGTTTTCCCATTGCTTCCGGTAATGGCGATAAAGGGAATTTTAAATTGCTGCCGGTGATATTTGGCAAGCTGTTGCAGTGTAGTTAACACGTCTTTCACCAAAATGGTTCGGCCTTTAATGGCATACTGTGCATCATCGATAACAGCATAGGCTGCACCGGCATCAAGGGCGTTTTGGGCAAAAGCATTTCCATTAAAGCTGGGTCCTTTCAGGGCAAAGAACAAGTCTCCGTTTTGAAGTTTACGGGTATCTGTTTGTACAGATGGGTATCGTAAATAAAGGGTATAAAGTTCTTCTATATTCATTTCGCAAAAGTAGGGGCAAACCAAGTTCCGCCTAAAGCGGGCATTGCCGGAAAATAAAAAACCCCGTTCTGCAACGGGGTTTTTATCGAAGTTTTTCAGGAATTATCTTTTTTGTTTTTTGGTTTTCCAGAAGTTACCGGTTTTTCTCTTGTTTCCTTCTGGGCTACCCATACGGTCCATGGCGCAACGGAAACCAATGGTGCTGCTGGCCTGGTCTTCTTCCAGGAAACGGCGTGTGCCCGGTACCAACCAATAAGCACGATCGTTCCAGCTACCACCCTTGTACACTCTTGATTTATCCGATACTAAAGTAGTAACACCATAACCATAAGAAGCGTTTGAGAGGCTATCACCATCAAGGAAGTTGATGACGTTACCACGCTGGTAGTTGCGGCGGTTTTTGCTTTCCTCATCCGTTACGTCAACCATTTTCACACGGCCTGTGCTGTCTCTTTCAAATCTTTCGTTCGGATCGGAAGCAGAAGGATCTTTTACATATAATTTCTGGTATTTGTTTCCACGATAAGGAGCTACATCGTCCTGGTTGCCGGCCACATCAAGACCCGTCAAAGGACGATACACATCAGCTACCCATTCGCTTACGTTACCAGCCATATTATAAATACCAAAACCATTTGGATAGAAAGAGGTAACCTCGGAAGTATAAACGGCGCGGTCATTCAAACCACCGGCCACACCGGCGTTATCACCCGATCCTCTTTTAAAGTTGGCCAGGAACTGACCCTGCCAGCTGCCATGCTTTGTATCACGCAGACCGCTTGAGTTCATATTATGGGTCCAGGGGTACACCTGCTTGTTGGATTGTAATTCTTCCCCTCTTTTACCTTCTTTGGTAGAAGGACGTGGGTTTTGGTTGATCAATCCATAGGCTGCATATTCCCACTCTGCTTCAAAAGGCAGGCGGTAGTCAGGCAGCATGATACCATCTTCCATAGCGACCGTAGTGCGTGGCGTGCCCTGTGGTGTTTTTAATGGATTCTTTTTCGAAGTGGCGCCTTTACCGGGTTGTGCCTGGTACATACCCAGCAAATAAGATTTAGTGGTAAAGTTCTCCTGTCCCTGCTGGCCCTGTACGCTTTGAGGCGAAACATATCCTTTCTGCATCAAAATCCCCTCATTCACACGGTCGCTTCTCCACATGGCAAAATCATGCGCCTGCCTCCAGCTTACCCCTACTACAGGATAATAGTTAAAACCGGGGTGACGGAAATAATATTCAACCAGGGGTTCGTTATAGCTTAACTCGCTGCGCCATACCAGCGTATCGGGCAGCGCCGCATCAATAATTTTTTGATTGTTGGGATCGTCTTCAGGATTAAACACCCGGTTTAGCCAGTAGATGTATTCACGGTAGTGAACGTTGGCCACTTCAGTGCGGTCAATATAAAAGGAAGGAACGGTAACGCGGCGGGGGATGTTATCCCAGTTGCCCATTACGTCTTCTTCGGTTTGTCCCATGGTAAAGGTACCACCCTGAACAAACACCAAGCCAGGGCCAAGGCCTTGTTCCTGGGATTTGGCCACCTGGTAGCCACCCATGTTTTTGTCATTGTAGTTCCAGCCGGTAACGTCTGATTTGTCTTTTTTGTTCTTGCCGAAAAGGCCATTTTTACAAGAGGTCAGTGCTGCGGCACAGGATAAGAGGATTAAAAAATTTCTTACTTGCATGGTTGCTTTTTTTGTCTTTCTAAAGGAACACATGGATTTTACATGTGTCTGCCTTGGTTTAACCTATGTTTGGAATAACTTTAACGCCGTCTAATGGCAATTATTGTGAACCTCCATAGTTTTCTAAGACAGATGTGCGAATATAGAGAGATTGCTATAAACTAAATAGTGGTTTCTACGTTTTTTGCATGTTAAATCTACTATTGTTGCCACCCCGTTTTTTAAGGCAGGACGCCATTCTTTACAGATCAAAGTATGGGATGCAATGCAGAATTCCAGTAAATACATCTTGGATTTTATTGTGGCGCAAAGCGGGGAAACGCCGGTTAACCTGTATCGAACTATCCTAAGCCGTTTAGAAAAAACCTCGTTTTGGTTCGGGCACAATTATCCGGGAGTGCACCCTTTCCGCAAAAGTGGAGGTTTTTACAAGTAGCGGAAAGCTGATAAAAACCATTAGCCGGACAATAAATTTCACCGGAAACCGTTCGAATGAGATTCTATGGAATGGCCGGGAAGAAGTAGGGTACTGAGATGGGCCGCGGGGTCTGTATTCATCGCCTGAGGGTCAGAACATTCGATGGAAAAACAGCCGGCAAAAGGGGAGCGTCAGGCTGCATTGTAAACAGTATTTAAAAACCATATTTTGTACCCGATATAACCAAAACTGTATATTTTCACGCCTTTATAATAAAGAATTATGAGATCAACTGCCTTAAAACTCACTACTATTTTCACTCTATTGATTGCAGGCATCGTACCCTCTGTAAAAGCCCAGGAACGGATCAATGTGGTTACCACGGCGGTTCCTTTTTTACGTATCTCTCCTGATGCCCGGGCCGGCGCCATGGGGGAATTGTCCTTGGCGACCAGCCCCGATGCCAGCGCTTCTTATTTTAACCTGGCCAAGGTTCCCTTTAATGAATCCCCCGGTGGCGTGAATGTGACCTACACACCCTGGTTAAAAAAACTGGTGAATGATGTGTACCTGGCGTCAGTGTCCGGATATTATAAATTCGATGAACTGCAGGCCATCTCCGCCTCGCTGCGGTATTTTAATTTAGGCAGCATTCAATTCACCGACTTCAACGGCAATGCCCTCAACCAGTCCAATCCCCGGGAGTTTGGTTTTGACCTGGGCTATTCCAGAAAACTGTCGGATAACCTGGGTATTGGGGTGGGGTTAAAATATATTCATTCCAATTTGGCCTCGGGCAGCTACGGTGGTAATACGTATAAGGCAGGGAATGCCGTGGCCGGGGACATTGGCCTGTACTACCGGGCTTTAAGTGAGGCCGGACAGGGCTGGGCCTTTGGGCTGGCGATGACCAACCTGGGGTCCAAAATTTCCTATACGGATAATGCAGATCAAAAGGATTTCATTCCCGCCAACTTTGGCCTTGGCACCACCTATACCAAGGTCCTGGATGAAAGCAATAAGATCACTTTTGGCGTGGATCTGAATAAATTATTGGTGCCTACCCCCCCGGTGGTGGCCGATCCGCAAAACCCCACCGCGGCCGATTCGGCCAAATTCACCGCTTATCGCAACAAAAGTGTGTTGGGG
The DNA here is from genome assembly GCA_966095395.1 of uncultured bacterium. Lineage (GTDB taxonomy): Bacteria > Bacteroidota > Bacteroidia > Chitinophagales > Chitinophagaceae > Flavisolibacter. The sequence continues at coordinate 53,018 of CBHTSW010000013.1, forward strand.
AGCTGGTTTAGCTCTTTTGGCGATGCCCCGGGTGGTTTCTCGGAAGAGCTGAAAGAGTTCCAGGTGTCCCTGGGGGCGGAGTATTGGTACAATAACCAGTTTGCCCTCAGGGCCGGGTATTTTTATGAAGACAAAACAAAGGGGAATCGCCGTTATTTCACCACCGGGGTAGGCATCAAATACAATGTGTTTGGACTGAACTTCTCCTACCTGGTGCCGGTGAACAGCGGGGTCAATCAAAACCCTTTGGCCAATACCCTTAGGTTTTCTTTGGTGTTTGATTTGAGTGGGGAGGCTGCCGCGGGTGGCGATCAGTAAAAGCAGAAAATAATTGATTTTTTATAGAAAAGCGGTTCCATAAAAGAATCGCTTTTTTTATGTGTTCTGCCCCTTTTACATCCCTATTAACTCATTATTACATTAGCTCTACATTTGCAAAAAAAATTATGGGGATTCGTATTGGATTAGGTGTAGATTTTCATCAACTGGCAGAAGGCAGAGATTTATGGCTCGGGGGAGTGCTTGTTTCGCATCACAAAGGTGGTTTGGGTCATAGCGATGCCGATGTATTGCTGCATGCCATTTGCGATGCCTTGCTGGGCGCCGCCTGCCTGGGCGATATTGGCGTGCATTTTCCTGATACCGATCAGCAGTATAAAGATATCGACAGTAAAATTTTGTTTCAACGAACCATGCAACTCCTGCAAAAGGAAAATTACCGGGTGATCAATATTGACAGCACTTTGTGTTTGGAGGAACCCAAGATCAAACCCTATGTTCCGCAAATGCAGCAAACCATTGCAGCCCTTGCCGGAGTCAGCGAAAAAGATGTTTCTATCAAAGCCACCACTACCGAGCAAATGGGCTTTGTAGGCAGAAAAGAAGGCATGGTGGCCTATGCTACAGTTTTATTGGAAACTATTTAACATCTTTGGTTAGACCCAAACTTATCTTTGAAACAATGAGTATTGCCGTAAAAATTGTCAGCACTTCCAACAATCCATTGCCCGAATATGCTACAGAAGGCTCGGCCGGACTGGATCTGCGGGCCAACTTAGAAGCCAATTTAGAACTGCAACCTCTGGAGCGCCGGCTGGTTCCTACGGGATTATTTATTGAATTGCCGCTTGGGTACGAGGCGCAGGTAAGGCCCCGCAGCGGGTTGGCGGTAAAGCAGGGACTGACCTGTTTAAACAGCCCCGGTACGATTGATAGTGATTACAGGGGAGAAATTAAGATTCTGTTGATAAACCTTTCCGCAGAAAAACAAATCATACAGCACGGCGACAGGATTGCGCAAATGGTGGTGCAGAAAGTTGAAAAAATATCTTTACAGCCCGTAGAAACATTATCCCAAACCGTCAGAAGCGAAGGTGGTTTTGGATCAACCGGCAAAAATTAATGGAATGAAAAGGTTTTTATTCATAGCAATAGCCATCGTTGCATTGGCATCGTGCCGGTCAACAAAAAAAATACAAACAGCTATCTCCAAAAAAGATACATCGGCCACCGTTACAATTGATGGCAGTAAGGCCGACAGTATGCTTTTTATCCGCAGCCTGTTAAATAAAATAGATTCCAATCGTATTCAATACACCACATTCAATGGAAAAGTGAACGTGGATTATAAAAGCGACGACGGGAAAAAATACAATGTGAACGCCACTATACGAATGTACAAGGACAGCGCCATATGGATCTCTGCCAACGCTATTTTGGGCATAGAAGCCATGAGGGTTTTGGTCACAAAAGATTCCGTGAAACTGCTGGATAAATTAAATAAGGTCTATACGGCCCGGAGCGTCGATTACCTGCAGGAAGTTACCGCTCTTCCGCTCAACCTCTTTACCCTGCAGGATCTTATTATTGGCAACGCCGTATTTGTAGACTCGAACGTGGTGAAAGTTTCTTCCAATGCCAATACCATCTCGTTTTTAACCATCGGGCAGTGGTTTAAAAACCTGCTAACCCTGGATGCGGCTAACAATAGTTTGATGCATAGCAAACTGGATGATGTAAACATTGCCCGAAACCGTACCGCTGATCTTAGCTACAGTGATTACGAAACCAAAAAAGGATTTTTATTTTCCACCAAAAGAAGCATCAATGTAACCGAAAAGACCAGGTTGGATATAAAACTGGATTTTAAGCAATACGAACTCAATCAAAATATCAGTTTCCCTTTTTCGGTTCCTAAAAATTATGACTCTAATTAAAATTTATTTTTTTTGAAAGCGTTACATACATTCCTAAAAAGACCAAACATGCAAAAACTATTGATTGTTTTGATTCTCTTTTTTAGCGTTCAAACCAGCTTTGGCCAGTCTGAAAAAGCTACCATGGAAAAAGAACGCCAGGAAATCCAGCAGGAGATCAGGGAACTGCAATCAAGTTTAAGCAAGGTAAAAGGTCAGACAAAAGCCAACCTGGCCAAACTCAGGATGTTGCAACAAAAATTGGCATTGCAGGACCGGTTGATCGGTAACATCAATAAAGAAATCAGGATCATTAACGATGATATTTATACCAGCAACCTGGAAATTAACCGTCTTCAGAAACAATTGGACACCCTAAAACAGGAATATGCCAAAAGTGTGGTGTACGCTTATAAAAATAAAAGCAGCTACGATTTTTTAAATTTTATATTCTCTGCCAGCAGTTTTAATGATGCTTTAAAAAGAGTATCCTACCTGAAGTCCTACCGCTCTTACCGTCAGCAACAGGTCACTAATATACAGGAAACACAAAAGCTGATTCAGGACCGCAGGGAGCAACTGTTGGGCAAGCAAACCCAAAAAAAATCGGCGCTGGAAAACCAGCAACAGCAATTGGCGGCATTGGCCGAACAGAAAAAAGAAAAGGATGCCGTGGTAGCCAAATTGAAATCACAGGAAAAAGATTTGGCCAAACAAATGGCTACCAAAAGAAAACGCGATAATATTTTGAAAGGCCAGATTGCGGCTATTGTTCGCCGGGAAATTGAAAAAGCAAGAAAAGAAGAAGAAGCCCGTGTGGCGGCGGCTAAAAAGAAGGAAGCCGAGGCCAATAAGGAAGCCAATAAGAATACCACTACTGCAACAGGTACGGTTGCCGCCACAACAAAAAAAGCAGCAGCACCCGAAAAGAAGAGAACCGATTATTTGGTGTTAAATGAAGGCCAGGCAAAGCTGGCTGCCAATTTCGCCTCTAACAGAGGAGGCCTTCCCTGGCCGGTGGATAATGGAATCGTGAGTATTCCATTTGGCACCAGCAAGGTAGAGGGGCTTACTATGGATAATCCCGGCATTACCATATCCACGCCTACTGCGGGCACTACCGTAAAAGCAGTATTTGACGGGGAAGTAAGTGCCGTATCCAACACCGGAGACGGTATGATGGTAATGATCCGCCACGGTAAATATTTCACCGTGTACAGCAATTTGTCCTCGGCTAGTGTAAGCAGGGGCGATGCTGTAAGAACAGGACAGGCCATTGGCCGTGCCGCGGAAGCTGATGACGGAAGCGGCGGGCAACTGGATTTTATGCTGATGATTGAAACAAAGAATGTAAACCCTCAACCGTGGTTGAAAAGATAGGGAGTTATGTAGGGTCACGCCACCGGCATGACCTGGATAGTCAAATAAAATATTGATTGCGAACCCGGATATAATGGCCTGATCCTGTATCAAGGCATCTGCAGCCTCCTGGAGGTCATTGGTCTGTTAAACATAAGACACGGTTGAACATTTCCTCTCCCCGCCTTAGGCCACGTCGGTGGCCTGATCCTATACCAGTACCTGGCTTAGAACTTCATCGTATAACTTTTCATAGAGGGGTACAATATTTTTGATGTCGAAAGCATAGGCCTGTTGTGCAGCGTTATCCTTAAATTCCTGCAGGCGTTCATCACTTTGTAAAATTTCAATGGCCTGACGGCTCATGGTATCTACATCACCTACATTTCCCATAAAACCGGTCACACCCTGAATCATGATTTCGGGCAATCCCCCGGCATTGGTAGAAACAACCGGTACGCCGGCGGCCATGGCTTCCAGTGCTGCCAATCCAAAACTTTCATATTCAGAGGTTAATAAGAACAGGTCGGCAATGGCCAATATGTCTTCCATTTGTTCCTGCTTACCCACAAACCGAACGTCATCACAAACACCCAGCCGGCGGCACAATTGCTCGGCCGTTGCTCTTTCAGGTCCGTCCCCTACAAACAGCAGTTTGCTAGGAATATGCTTAAGCACCTCATTAAAAATGAGCACTACGTCTTCTACTCTTTTTATTTTTCTAAAGTTGGACGCATGCAGCAGCACCCGTTCGCCGTTGGGGGCAATTACCTTTTTAAACGCATCGATAGGCCTTCGTGAAAAACGTTGTACGTCTACAAAGTTGTGAATGACCTCTATATTCTTTTCTATTTTAAAATGGGTGAAGGTTTCATCCCGCAGGTTTTGCGAGACCGCTGTAATGGCATCGCTTTGGTTGATAGAAAAAGCAACTACCGGTGCATAGGTTTTATCCCTGCCCACCAGGGTTATATCGGTGCCATGCAAAGTGGTGATAACCGGGATATGAATACCATCATGCTCTAAGATTTTTTTTGCCATATAAGCGGCCGAGGCATGAGGAATGGCATAGTGAACATGCAGTAATTGCAAATGATTATTCTTAATTACATCCACCATAGTGCTGGCTAAAGCCGTTTCGTAAGGGGGGTAATCAAAAAGCGGATAGGTAGGCACCTGTACCTCGTGATAAAAAATATTGGGGATAAATCCATTTAATCTTACCGGTTGCTGGTAGGTAATAAAATGCACCTGGTGTCCGTTCTGTGCCAATGCCTTTCCTAGTTCTGTAGCCAATACGCCGCTACCGCCAAATGTTGGGTAACATACAATTCCTATTCTCATTTAGTGATCTTTTAATGAACTAAGGTAATTACAAAAAAGGGATCCGTTTTCTGCGGATCGTTAAATAATTGTATTTGCAAAGCTGTTTCATTTTAATTTTAGAGCATGAAGAAACTATCTGTATCTCTATCCTTTTGTTTATTGGTAACGACTGTTTTTGCACAAAATGAAGATTCTCTTTTTATCCGGCGTATGGCCGATGAGATCCTGAAAAACGGAAAATCCTATGATGACCTGAACGTACTGACCAAACAAATCGGCGGACGTTTGGCCGGTTCGCCCCAAATGGTAAAAGCCGAACAGTGGGGATTAAAAACCATGCAGCAGGCGGGTGCCGACAAGGTCTGGCTGCAGGAATGCCTGGTGCCGCACTGGGTGCGTGGAGGTAAAGATGAAGCATGGGCCAGTACACCTTCTTCCAAAAAAAGAGCCCTGGATGTGGTGGCTTTAGGAAATTCAGTTGGTTCTATGAAACCACTGACCGCACCGGTTCTTGTCGTGAACAATTTTAATGAGCTGGAACAGAAGAAAGACCAGGTAAAAGGCAAGATCGTTTTCTACAATTATCAATTCAATCCCACGTATGTAAGAACTTTCCAGGCTTATGGCGAAGCCTCGCAATACAGGGGATCGGGACCAAGCCGTGCTGCCAGATACGGTGCGGTTGGTGTCATTGTAAGAAGCATGTCGCACAGTACGGACAATCATCCGCATACCGGGTCTACACGATACGAGGATTCTTTGCTAAAAATTCCTGCCGTAGCCATTGGCTTGAAGGATGCAGACTGGTTGAGCAGCCAATTGCAAAAGGAGCCGGCTTCGGTCACTTTACATACCCATGGCCGGATGCTGCCGGATACGACAGGGCACAATGTCATTGGAGAAATAAAAGGCACTGAGTTTCCAGATGAATACATAACCGTTGGCGGACATTTAGATAGCTGGGACAACTGTGAAGGTGCCCATGATGACGGCGCCGGTTGTGTGCAAACCATTGAAATACTCCGCACTTTCAAAGCATTGGGGCATCAACCCAAAAGAACGATCCGTTTTGTGCTGTTTGCCAATGAAGAGAATGGATTACGTGGAGGAAATAAATATGCAGAAGAAGCAAAGGCCAAAGGCGAGAAACACATTTTCGCATTGGAAAGCGATGCCGGCGGCTTCACGCCAAGAGGATTTGGCTTTACGGTTTCGGCTGAACAGTTTTCAAAGGTTTCGGGATGGCGAAGCCTGCTGGCCCCCTACGGCGCTTCCGAATTATCACAAGGCGGTGGCGGTGCTGATATTGGCCCGCTGAACCGCAACCTGGGCACACCGGTTGCTGGCCTGCAGCCGGATTCGCAACGTTATTTCGATCTTCACCATGCAAGAAATGATGTGTTTGAAGCCGTGAATAAAAGAGAGTTGCAATTGGGTGCAGTGAACATGGCCGCCTTAATTTACCTGGTTGATAAATATGGATTGTAATAAGATACTTCCTGTTTAATTTAGAGATATGGAAAATACTTCCAATCAAAGATTCCGTTCGGTTAAAAGCGGGGCCAGGAAATTCTTCCGCATATTTTTTATCCTGCTTCTTCTTATTGGAGCAGGATATTTTTATTGGAAGTATTATTACACTTATAGCAGTGGCAACCGTTATGGCCTGCTACAAAAGTTTTCGCACAAGGGAAATCTTTTTAAAACCTACGAGGGTGAAATAATCTTAAGCAGTATAAGGGGCAATTACAATGTGCCTATTGCTTCAGAAAAGTTTTTCTTTTCGGTGACGAACGAAAAAGTAGCCAACGAGCTTATGGATGCCCAGGGCAAGTTTGTTACCATACACTACAAGGAAAAAAACGGAACCCTTTCGTGGCGGGGCGATACACCCTATATTGTGGACAGTGTGAAGGTGGATCAGTAAAGCAGTTTGAAATTTGTGGTTTGTTGTTTAGAGTTGTCGTGACCGTTTCAGATATCCTTTTATTGCAAGTATTATGAAGTACTAAACGGCATTGCTATTATTAAGCTTTCTTTGTGCTGCGTCCGATTATAGGCGGATCGCACACTTCAACTGTAGTAATGCTTAGCATCTTTTTACGCCCACAGAGATTTCACAGACAGAGAGTTGAGAGAGACATTCCATTTCTTCAAGAAATGGAATGTCTTATCCTTAGCAAAGGGTTGTTATAGTTTCTTACTTATCAAACCTTTTAACCACAGCGGGCACAAAGAACACGGCGAAAGGGTTTTGAACTCTCTGTGCCCACCGTGGTTTTATCTCAATAATGTTATGGATTGTACAAGCCTGCGAGCTGCCGGTAGTAGGATATAGTGTAAGCAAAAGTTTTATAATAGTACAAGAGCGGGTAGTAGAAAAATAACAAATCAGAAAAAGAAATGGCTATAAAGCAATGAATGATCGGCCTAAAAACTACAAACCACAAACTATAAACGACAAACTTTTTACCCTTCCAAATGAATCGTAAACATAATCATCCTTGACTGGATAGCTTCCAGCGTACGGCTGTAGTTCAATTTCTCATTGCGGTCATGCAGGTTGCTTAAGCCATTGGTAATTTTCACCTCGGGGGAAAGAATAAAACTGGGGAAATAAAAATTAAAACCTACGCCGGCCTCTATTCCGTAGTCAAACCGGTTGATGCGGACCATATCATCGGCCTTGCGGGCCCTGGCATTGGACGCCAGGTCAATATCGAACTTGCCACCGCCCAGCATATATACACGGAAGTTGCCGATCCTGTCCGAATTAAATTTTAACTGTAAGGGAAACGTAGTGATCACTGATTCCACCTTCTTGTTTACTTCATAGCCAAAATCAATATCGGGCGGGTAATTCGGGTTTAGTTTATAATGGATGGTACGTTCCATAAACATCAGCTGCGGATTGAAGCGAAGCTCAAAACGGTTGTTCAGTCTTAGTGTGGCCAGCAGGCCAAGGTTAAATCCGCCGTTATTTAAAGGCTCAGCCACCATAATACTATCCTGCTCTAAAAAGCTGGGATGTAAATGGGTATGAAAGCTGGCCTTACTAACACCTAAGGAAATACCAAAATAATACGGTTTAAAATCATGCTCTTCCTGGTACAAAACTTTTTGGGCAACAGAGGATAAAGAAACAGAGAAAAGGAGCACTAAGAAAAGGGCCCGGTTCTTCAAATGGCTGGCTTTCGTCCGCTGTAAATGCAACATATTCCTAAGCTTAGTGGTTTAAATGAGGTATCGGAATAACCTGTTTTGTTTAAAATGTCAATAAATAACTGGCGATCGGGAAAGGCTTTTGCCGATTCATTCAAATACTGATAGGCCTTTTTATTTTGATTGAACCATTGAGCCATCTGGGGCGCCACAACACTCATGTACAAATTGTACAAATTCCGGATGCCGGGGATGCGGGGTTTGCTAAATTCCAGCACCACCAATTGTGCCCCCGGTTTCAATACTCTAAAGATCTCCTGCAGGCCTTTTTCCAGGTTCTCAAAATTCCGCACCCCAAAAGCCACCATCACGCCATCAAACGAATGCTCAGGGAAATTTATTGTTTCGCCGTCGCCGCCATACAACTCAATTTTCGTTCCAAGACCTTCTTTTTCAATCTTTTCCCGCCCTACCTGTAGCATTTTTTCCGAAATATCAATACCGGTGATTTTTTGGGGCTTCAGCATTTTGGCCGCCATAATGGCCATGTCGCCCGTGCCCGTAGCCACATCCAAAAGGTGCTGGGGCGCATCCTTACTAAACCGTTGAATGGCTTTTTTGCGCCAGCTTACATCAATGCCGGCACTTAAAAAACGGTTCATAAAATCGTAGCGCGGCGCAATGCGGTCAAACATTTCACTAACCTGTTGCTTTTTCGAGCCTTCATCTGAAAAAGGCTTGATCCTGTCGTGCGAAAATTCGGTCATAAGGCTGCAAAGGTAACCCAAGTAAGGTGGAAGTGTACCGTTGATATCGTTCCGGGCAACTGGCTTATTTCTACACTGCCGGTTTATTTATGTACCAGGCTTTTGTGCATCTATGTAGCTTCTCCTGCATCGCACTCTTCAGCGCTCTGATCTCTATTGAGCATTCGGTTCATTGAAACTTCCAGCGGCCTGATAAAACTCCTGTATGCATCTAACAAAGGTCATATTTCAGCCACAGGCCCTGTTCTATTTTTGGTCAATGGAAAATGAAGTAGTGAATCCTTTGCTGATCAGAAAGTACAACCAGCCGGTTCCAAGATACACCAGTTATCCTACCGTTCCGAACTGGAATGAAGGATTGGATGTGGACCAATGGAAGCAAAACTTTAAAGTGAAGTTTGAAGAGCAGAATGCGGTGAACGGCATCAGCCTTTACATTCATTTGCCTTTCTGCGAATCGCTTTGTACGTATTGCGGGTGCAATAAAAAAATTACCACCAACCATAAAGTAGAAGACGAGTATTTACTGGTTATTGAAAAAGAATGGAACCTCTACCGCAAACTCATGAAGCAAACGCCGGTTATCCGGGAACTGCACCTGGGTGGGGGAACACCTACTTTTTTTTCGCCCAGGAACCTGCAACGCCTGCTTCATATCATTCTTAAGAACAGCATTATTCATCCCAAGCATGAATTCAGCATTGAAGGGCACCCGAACAATACAACAACCGAGCATTTAAAAATGTTGTACGCCGCAGGCTTCCGCCGCATCAGTTACGGGGTTCAGGACAATGACCCGGAAGTGCAGCGCATTATCAATCGCCTGCAGCCATTTGAAAATGTGAAACGGGCTACGGAAACCGCAAGGAGCATTGGGTTTACCTCTGTCAATTTCGACCTTATTTACGGGCTGCCGCTGCAGACACTGGAGAGCATTGAACGCACCATCAACCAGGTAATTGAATTACGTCCCGACCGGATCGCTTTTTATAGCTATGCCCATGTGCCCTGGACCAGCAAGGCCCAACGTTTGTTTGATGAAACTCATTTGCCGTCAGCAGAACTAAAGATCCAGCTGTATTTAAAGGGAAAGGAATTGCTGATGAAAAATGGTTATGTGGACATAGGCATGGATCATTTTTCGTTGCCCGAGGACGACCTGTACAAGGCATGGAAGGGAGGAAGGTTGCACCGCAATTTTATGGGCTATACCACACAGGCCACCAACTTTTTACTGGGCCTTGGCGTGTCCAGCATTAGTGATACCGGAAATGGTTTTGCCCAAAATCAAAAAACCCTGCATGACTATTATGCCACTGTTAATGAAGGGAGGCTTGCCCTTAAGAAAGGATATTTTTTAAGCGAAGAAGACATGGCCTTCAGAAAATACATTTTGGATATTGGTTGCAAAGGAGCCACGAAGTTTGAGGATAACCATTTACCCATCCTGGAAAAATATACCTTTCCCAAATTAACAGAGCTGGCAAAAGACGGATTGATCGAGTGGAATAAGCAGGGATTGAAACTTACTTCGCAGGGACATTATTTTATCCGTAACATCTGCAGTGCTTTTGATCTTTATCTTTTAAGATCCACCATAGCGCCGGAAAAACAAGCGTTTAGCAAAGCTATTTAATAGCCGGGCCTTAATCCTCTTCCTCCAAAAAACCATCCAGTTCTCTTCGTTGCTTTTTAGTAGGACGGCCAATTTTGCTCTGCCGCTTGCCTGTATGAAAAGAGGCAGCCTGGAACTGCAAACGGTCCAGTTCTTCCTGCGGGGTAATGTCTAAATAATAGTTGACCGCTTCTGCATAGGCTACCCGGTTATGTAAAAGGCCGGTTACTTTTATACGCCAGCGTTTGGCCTCTGTTTTTACTTCGTACTCATCACCTATGTTCACATTTTTAGCGGCTTTCACGGCTGTGCCATTTTGCTTTACCTTACCGGTATCACAGGCAGCTGCGGCCATCGTTCTTGTTTTAAACAGGCGGATGGCCCAGAGGTATTTATCCAATCGAAGTTTCTCTTTTTCAGCCATAGGTCTGCAAAGATATTTGTGTAATTTGGAAGAAAGAAAAATGCCATGAAACTTCCACTGCTTCCTGTCTGGCTACTATTTGGTTTTAGTGCTTCGTCCCAAGCTTTTAAGGTTGATGTGCCAACGGTCATGAAGCAATCAGATGCGCCAAGGCTGTTCAAGGATAATTTGTTCCCTCAAAAAATACACAAGGATAGTTTAATTGAAAAGCTCCGTGTTTTTGTTGGCGGCAAAAAATTAAACCCCGGCATTTATTATTTGCCACAGGATAACAGGTCCTGCCATGCTCCGGATACAAAAGATATTGCGGCCATACCCAATGCCCGGCCAGGTGTGCAGGTGCCTTTTAAATCCGCTATTCCCAACCCGGGTGGGCAGGACAAGCCTTTAATTCCTCAGCCTAAGAGTCCTATCAAATAAAAAGTACGAAGTGAAAGCTTCGTACTTCATACATCTAAAACTTTTTGAAATATTCTCTATCTGCCAGGTGGGGAATATGTAGTTTAGCCCTGGGCAAAAAACTTATGGAAATAGGGAATGGTTTCTATTCCTTTATAATAGTTCTCCAAGTTATATTTTTCATTGGGTGAGTGCAGGTTGTCGTTATCCAATCCAAAACCCATGAATACAATTTTAACGCCCAGTTCTCTTTCTAAAATGGAACAGATGGGAATGCTGCCGCCGCCCCGTACAGGAACCGGTTGTTTGCCAAAAGTGGTTTGAATGGCTTTGGCCGCCGCCTGGTAACCCTTACTGGTGATGGGTGTCATGTAGGGCTCTCCGCCGTGGTGCAGTTCGGCTTTTACGGTTACACTGGCTGGTGCATTCTTTTCAAAATAATCAATAAGCAGTTTGGTAATCTTATCGGATGATTGGTTGGGAACCAAACGGGCCGACACTTTTGCAAAGGCTTTGGACGGCAAAACGGTTTTGGCGCCTTCGCCGGTATAACCGCCCCAGATACCATTGACCTCCACGGTAGGACGAATGCCGGTTCTTTCATTGGTGGTATAACCTTTTTCGCCCCACAGTTCTTTTACGCCTAATTCCTCTTTATACTCCTGTTCATTAAAAGGCGCTTTTGCCATCAGTTCCCTTTCTTCTTTTGTTGCTTCGGCTACATCATCATAAAAACCCGGAATCGTTATGTGATTGTTTTCATCATGAATGGTAGCGATCATTTTAGCAAGGATGGTGATTGGGTTGGCCACGGCACCCCCATAGGTGCCACTGTGCAGATCCCTGTTGGCGCCGGTAACTTCCACTTCAATATAAGAAAGACCTCTTACGCCAATATCCAGCGATGGATTTTCCATGCTGATCATGGCGCTGTCTGAAATAAGGATCACATCGGCTTCCAAAAGATCTTTATGTTCTGCTACAAATTTTCCCAAATTAGGAGAACCGACTTCTTCTTCACCTTCAATCAGGAATTTGATGTTTGTTTCCAGGCTGTTGGTTTTTACCATGGTTTCCATGGCTTTCACGTGCATGTAAAACTGTCCCTTATCATCAGCGCTTCCTCTTGCATATACCTTACCATCTTTGATCACCGGCTCAAAGGGGCCGCTGTGCCAGAGTTCCAGCGGTTCGGCCGGTTGCACATCATAGTGACCATATACTAAAACCGTTGGCTTGGAAGGGTCAATGATTTTTTCGCCATACACTACCGGATGCCCTGCTGTTTCCATTACCACGGCTTTGTCGGCACCTGAATCCAATAAGCGTTGTTTTACCAGTTCTGCGCATTTGCGCATGTCCTGTTTATGTTCTGTTTTAGCACTAACGGATGGGATGCGTAACAATTCCAGCATTTCGTCTAAAAAGCGCTGTTGGTTCCGCTCCTGATATTCTTTCCAGGCTGTTTGCATAATAAATTAATTGAGTTGATTGTAAAGTATCAAAGATAAAATTAAAGATAAGGAAACACGTGGGAGATAGCGTTTGGTTAAACCGGACCTTTTTCAATGAAGGTTAGAAACCTGCCTTTTTTGAAAAGACATTGTTATGACATTAATCATTTCTTACGTTGAGGAACGTCATCGGAAAGTCATAAAGCACTTGATAGCTTGCACTCATAAAAATTATCAAAAACCAAACTCTTTTTTATGAGAAGTTTTATTAAAACACCATATCTGATCATCGCACTCTTTATTTCCAGTATGGGCTATATTGTTTCCTGTACGCATGATGATGAAATTCTTTCCCTTGCCGGTCCCAAAATTGAACGAGGAACCGAGGTGTTATCCTTGAATGATTCCAAAGTTAGTTTCGACAAAACGCACTCAAATGTTGGCTGGGAAACGATGTACCTCGGAGGATTGTCCTTGCTGACCGGCCGGTTTGATACCCTTGGCTTTACCAGTTTCAATTTTGATGAAGCCAATCCTGCCAATACCAACTTTGAAGCATGGGTGTGGATCAACAGGGTAAATACCTCTGAGCCTGGTCGTGATAAGGGCTGCCTGCAAACCACTTTTAATGTGAATACCACCATGGGAAATGAGGCTGCCAACATTGCCAAGATTAAAACTACAAAAGTAACACTCAGTACAACCGACAAGGGATATATTGTGGATTTCGACCTTACCTTTCATGGCGTTACCAAAAGTTTAACCGGTAAGTTCTATTACTCCGGAAAGACGGTTACTGGCACCGGTACTGCCGCAAAAAACATTTATGGTTTCAGCTTCGATTTTCAATTCCTGGCCAAGACAGATTTTGGAATCATTTCCAACAACATTGCTGACAAGATCACGGTAAAATGTAACGGTATTTTCAGGCAAGTCCAGTAATACACTTAAGTAGTTGAATTAATAAAGTTATCCCTCACTTAAAAAATTAATTTATGAAAAATAGAGTTGTATTACTATTGGTTGCCACGCTTGTGATCACGTCTCTTTCCAGTTGTTACAAAGATGTTATCAGCCCGGGGCAGGATCCCAATGGACCTCCCCAGCAGGTTAGTTTTAGCGGAGACCTGTTGCCCATTTTCACTACCAATTGCGCCACCAGCGGATGTCACGATGGCGTGCCTGCACACAAACCATCACTGACAGCAGAGAACGCTTATAAGTCCATCACATCCGGCGGCTATATAAACACGTTAGTTCCCGCATCAAGCATTCTGTATAGTGAAGTAAAATCAGGATCCATGCCACCAACCGGTGGATTGAAAGCTACCGATGTTCAAAAAATACTTGATTGGATACGCAACGAAGCACCCAATAATTAATGACTTTAAAACTTAAAAAAATGAAATCGAATACTTATATACAAGAGTGCTTCTTGCGGGTTGCTGGTTTAAGTTTGCTATTGGGCATCAGTATGATTGCCCCCGCACAAAGTTCGGACAGTGCTTCCAGTGAAACCACTGAGGAGGTTGTTGCTGTAAAGAAGGCCAAACCTGTAAAAAATACCTTTGAAAGCATCTGGCTCATTGACAATCAAACCGTTATGGTGCCCATTAAAAAAACATTTGAGATGGACATTTTGCACCGTTTTGGAACGATGGGTAACGGCTATAAAGATTTTTACGGGCTGTTTGCTTCCTCTAATATCAAGCTTGGTTTTAATTATGTTCCTGTCGATAACCTGTTGGTGGGGGTTTCTCTTGCAAAATCCTTTATGACCGTAGAAGGCTTTGCCAAATATGCCCTGCTTAAACAGACAAAAGGTAAGTATCCCGTGAGTCTTAGTTATTATGTCAATGCGGCGTGGGATTCACGTCCCGGGGATAATTATATCCATAGCTCCGATGAGTGGATGTTTTTTCACCAGCTTATGATTGCCAGAAAGGTCACTGAAAAACTTTCGGTGCAGGTGGCGCCCAGTGTTACACATGTGAATTTTGTGAACGGCTATTTCAAAACAATCAAAACAGAGGCCGGCACTGACTCAAGTGTTGTGGCAGGAGAAAGAAAGCATGAACATTTTGCCATCGCTTTTATGGGGCGCTATAAACTAACACAGGGAATGGCATTGATCGTAAACTATGATCAACCCATCACCAAGCATCTTACCGGTAATCCGAAACCTAATATTTCATTAGGATTAGAGGTGGCTACCAGCGCACATGCTTTCCAGTTTTTCATTGGCAATTATTATCACCTCAGCCCACAGCGTAATAATTACTTCAACCAAAATAGTTACAAGGAAGGTTCTCCGTTCGAAAGTGGTAACCAGTTCCTGATAGGGTTTAACATTACCAGGCTGTGGAATTATTAAAAACATCATTTATTAAAAATTAAAAACCAACAATCATGAGCATACAAAAATTGATCTTACCCCTGATCTTTGTTGCCGGTGCAAGTTTTACGATGATCACTCAAAATGATCCCTGGCCTGTGCCTGAGAAATACAATAAAATGGCCAACCCGGTGAAAAGCGATGCGGATGCCCTTGCCGCCGGAAAAACATTATGGACAAAACACTGCCAGTCCTGCCATGGTAAATCCGGTAAAGGCGACGGTCCCAAAGCGGCGCAATTAAAAACAGTGCCGGATGATATGACGAAGGCAGACGTACAAAAGCAGACAGACGGTGCTTTGTTTTATAAGACATCAGAAGGACGCGATGACATGCCTTCTTTTAAAAAGAAAATTCCAGACCAGGAAGAAATATGGTCAATTGTGAATTACATGAGGACGTTTAAGAAGTAATAGGTAAAAAACCGGTCGTAAAGGCCGGTTTTTATTTTTTGCGCATAACCCCTTCATGGTTGATAAGAATCATCCCGCCTGATGATATAAGTTGTAATTAAAGGCACACCACTACTCTACTTTCACATAACAAACTGCTGATATGGAAAATCAAAATAAAAATGTATCCCGGAAAAAGATGATCTCCTGGGGAATTGGATTCACGGCTCTTCTTACCCTGCCTTCTTTTCTTCGATTTTCCAAAAAGAAAAAAGAAACCAGGAAAGTAAAAATGCTGACCCAGGATGGAAAGCTTGTAGAAATTGATGTCGTTAATATTCCCGAGAAGAAAAAAAAGATCCAACAAGCCGACATCCACACATGGGTAAGTAAAAAGCCAACTCTTTAATTACAAACTGACTTAAATGGAAAAAGAAACATCCAGAAGAGAATTTATTACAGCGGGAATACTCGCTGGTCTGGTTGCCGGGTGTGGCAAAGCCGATGTCTTCACTCCTGAAGATGCCGGCGTAAAACCATCTGGTGAAAAAGTAAAATTGCTTTCAGTAGACGGTGAAATTATAGAAGTAGATAAAGCCTTTTTGAAACCGGTGCCGGATCTGCCGCAGGTATCGAATGCCGCAGCCAGGGTAGGTATTGCCGGGAAGAGCTTTGTTATGGTGATTGACCTGGCCCGCTGCAAAAATTTAAAGAAATGCCAGTCGGCTTGTAATCACATGCACCACGTACATCCGGGACAAAACTGGATAAAGGTGCATCCTATGCAGGACTCAGAACATACGGCCTCCTATTGGCAGCCCACAACCTGTATGCACTGCGATGAACCTCCTTGTGTAAAGGTCTGTCCTGTTGATGCCACCTTCAAACGCCAGGATGGAATTGTTTTGATTGACAGTGACCGTTGTATTGGCTGTCGTTTTTGTATGGCGGCCTGTCCGTACTCCACAAGGGTATTTAACTGGGAAGATCCGGGTGTTCCGCAGGAAGTTGCCACACAACCTTATTCCTGCGAAACAAGTGTGCCCCAAAAGGTAGGCACGGTTGGTAAATGCGATTTCTGTCCCGATATGGTGCGCCAGGGTGAATTGCCCCACTGTGTAAGCGCTTGTCCAAATGGTGTATTCTTTTTTGGAGATATAAATGAGGACTCCGTGACAAACGGTACAGAAACCTATCGCTTTACCGAGTTGGTAAAAGATAAAGCCGGGTACCGTTTAATGGAAGACCTGGGTACCAAGCCGCGTGTCTATTACTTGCCTCCGGTGAATAGAAACTTCCCCTTTGAGGTTGGCCTTGAAAATGAGAAACAAAAAAGTTAACCAAAACTGTTTATTGTGAAAACTTCAACGCTTGATCTGTCCGATCAAATCACCAATGACCTGCTGCCGCAAAAGTTCGGTCGCCGGGGAATGATCTGGACAGGAATATTGATCGCTATTTGTTTAGTGGGTGTTTATGCCTATTACCGGCAGCTGACAAAAGGCTTGGTAGTTACCAACATGAGGGATTATGTTTCATGGGGTATTTATATTTCAAACTTTGTATTTTTCGTGGCTATTAGTTTAGTAGGTTCCCTCATTACGGCTGTATTACGATTGGCGAATGTACACTGGAGCACCCCCCTGACCCGCATCGCCGAGATCATTGCCGTATCGGCTATAGTTTTTGCGTCTATCATCATCATTGTAGATATGGGCCGGCCCGAAAGGTTTTATAATTTATTTCTTTATGGCCGCCTGCAATCGCCCATTATGTGGGACGTGATTGTAATTGGTACGTATTTTTTTATCAGCCTTTTGCTCCTGTATTTTCCGCTGCTGCCCGATCTGAAAATTTTACTGGCTAAAAAAGAGGGTTCACCGAAATGGTTGCAAAAACTGTATCGCTTTTTAGGTTCTTTCTGGAAAGGAACCAGCCAGCAGTTTAAAATAAGCGACAGGGCCATTAACATTTTATGTATCACCATCATTCCCGTTGCCTTTTGCATTCACACCGTTACCTCCTGGTTGTTTGCTACCACTTATCGCCCGGGCTGGGATAGCACCAACTTCGGGGCGTATTTTATTTCCGGCGCCTTCCTGGTAGGGGCAGGCGGGGTAGTAGTAGCGATGTATATTTTCCGCAAGTATTACCACCTGGAAAAATACATACGGGAAGTGCATTTTGAAAAGATGGGCCGCGTGGTGGTGTTATTGGCTTTATTGTACCTCTACTTCAATGTAAATGAATATTTGATCCCTGCATTTAAAATGAAAAAGCCGGAAGAGTCACACCTGGTAAACTTGTTTGCCGGCGAATTTGCTCTTGTATTCTGGTTTGCCATTTTGGTAGGGATGGTCATTCCTATCCTTATCCTTCTTTTTAAAAAAGGAAGAAAACCCCTCCCGATGTTCATTGTGGGAATAATGGTAGTGGTGGGTGCATGGTTTAAACGTTACCTGATTGTAACCCCTACTTTATTGCATCCGTTTCTTCCCATGCATGATGCTCCGGCAACCTACCATCATTACTTTCCCAGCTGGGAAGAATGGGCCATTGCCATGGGATCTTTGGCCGGGGCCCTGCTCGTCATCACATTTTTTGCCCGCATCTTTCCTATCATTCCTATTCACGAAACAATTACAGAAGATGAAAACGCTGCATAAAATAAAATTTGTTTTATTACTCGCCAGCTTGTTGGTAGCCGCTAGCCAGTCAAATGCACAAGATGAAGCAAAACCGGAAGTTTTGGTTACCTACCGCTATTTTGTAAGGAATAATAATTTTCAATACCTGCTGGTCCAAACAAAGATCAAGGCGGATAATAAAATTCAACCAATGCCTGGCGTTGTATTGAAATTATTCCTGGATGAAAGTGTTCCTGAAAACCTGATCAGCAAAGTGCGGACAAACGAAAAAGGAGAAGCCAAAGCTGTGTTGCCGGTTGCGTTAAAAGCCCTGTGGGATTCTTCCGCGACACATAAATTCCTGGCCGTGGTGGAAGCCACCTCCGCAGAGGAGGAAACAACTACTGAACTGGATATTACAAAGGCTAAAATTGTTTTGGATACCGTTAATGATGAAGGTACAAGGAAAGTGACTGCACAGGTATTGGCTTTTGAAAATGGAGAATGGATACCGGCAAAAGATGTAGAATTGAAAATGGGTGTAAGCCGGTTAGGTGGTGTGATTAAAATCGGCGAAGAAGAAAGCTATACAACTGATTCCTTAGGCTACGCCGAAGGTGAGTTTTTAATTGATAGTTTACCAGCGGCTGATGAAAAAGGAAATATTGTATTGGTTGCCAAAATGGAGGATAATGAACTCTATGGAAATCTTTCCATGGAGAAGACCGTTCCATGGGGAGCGTACTTTACCAGAAAAAGCAATTTTAACGGGCGGTCGCTGTGGGCGACAAGAGATAAAACCCCCTTGTGGTTATTGTTCATGGCCTATTCGATTATGGCGGGTGTTTGGGGTGTCATCGTTTACCTGGTTTTTGGATTGATAAAAATAAAACGACTTGGTAAGCAGGAAGTGGCCCGCCCAAAAGAACCGGTGGGTGCAAAGGAATTGTTGATAGATTAATACCCAATTCAGTTGGATAGGATGGAGTTTTAGGTGTAAGGGGTTAAGCGTTTAAAGGGTTAAATACCATCCGGTCTAATTGGAAATGGTAGAATGCAGCTTTTATAATGATCGCTACTCTTCTTTTTTCTTTAAGGAGGTAGCTTTCATTACAGCGCCGCTGCCAAACTGGTTTTTAATACCGTCAACGGCTTTAAATAATTCCAGCTTTTCCACGGCATCATCAAACAAACTCATTTGCACGGTCATGGGAACCAGATGGCTGAAACGAACGCCAAGCAGTCTTACTTTCTGGCCTTTCTTGTAAAGCCTTGTAAAAAGGTCTTTCACCTTAGCCATCAGCACATTGTCCAATGCGGTGTAATCAATGACTTCCTGTTTGGACACCGTTGTAAAATCGGCATACCGAAGTTTAATGGTTACACAGCCCGTGAGTTTTTGTTCCTGCCGCAGGTCATAGGCTGTTTCTTCCGTCAGCTTTACTAATTCTGTATGCAGAAAAGTGAGGTCGTTACTGTCTTCATGAAAGGTATTTTCATGTGAAAGCGATTTTTGTTCGCTGTACGGCTCAATGATGGAGGCCGAGATGCCATGGGCTTTTTCCCATAATTTCTTTCCCCATTTGCCAAAGCGGTATTCCAGCTGGTCCACAGGGGTTTTGGCAATTTGTTCAATGGTAGCAATGCCGATGTTTTGTAATTCTATCTGGGTTTGCTTTCCTACACCGGGAATTTTGTCAACGGTCAGGGGCCACAAAAAAGCGGTTTCCTTGCCGGCCGGAACTTCTAAATAGCCATTGGGTTTGGCTTCATTGGTCGCCATCTTGCTTACCAGTTTGGTGGTTGATAAACCGTAAGAAATAGGCAGGCCCGTTTCCCGGATAATTTTTTCTCTTAGCGCTCTTGTATATTGACTGATGCCAAAAAATTTATCCATGCCCGTCATATCAATATAGAATTCATCAATTGAAGCTTTTTCGTACACTGGCACCAAACCGGCAATGATCTGCGTTACCATCCTGGAATAGTGGCTGTATTCATGATGGCTGCCTTTTAAAAAAATGGCATGAGGACATAAACGTTTTGCCGTTAAAGAAGGCATGGCACTTTGAATACCAAATTTTCTGGCTTCGTAGCTGCAGGCAGCCACAATGCCTCTTTGCCCGTCGCCACCCACGATCAGGGGCTTACCTTTCAGGTGCGGATTTTTTAATAATTCTACCGAAACAAAAAAAGCATCCAGGTCAAAATGGGCAATATAACGTGTGGGTTCAGGCACTTTTCAAAATTAATCTTATCTGGCCCTTTGCCATTAACTTTAACGAACAAAAAAGCTGCTTCTTGAATACAGAGGTCCTTCAAAAATTTATAGGTTCCATTCACCCCTTAAAAGAAGAAGAATGGATTGCTTTTTTATCCATCTGGCAGCCTTTTTCCTGCAGGCGAAAAACCATTTTAACAGCAGCAGGCGAAACAGAGCGGAACTTATATTTTGTGCTGGATGGCGTACAAAGGAGTTTTTATTTAGAAAAAAACAATGCAGAAGCAACCATCGTTTTTACCTATCCTTATTCTTTTTCCGGCGTCGCCGATTCTTTTTTAACTCAAACGCCGTCCGCTTATTTTTTTGAAACCTTAACCACCAGTAGCTTTTTAAAAACAAATTACCAGCAGGTAGCTCAATTGATGGAATCTTTCCCCAATATTCAAAGCCTTATTTTAAAATCCACGGCCTTTGCTTTAAAGGGGGTTTTGGAGAGACAGGTAGAATTACAATGTTTTAGTGCAGAGGAAAAGTTTCGTCAATTGTTGACAAGAAGTCCACAGGTGCTCAATTTAATTCCCCATAAGTACCTGGCGTCCTATCTCGGCATTGACGCCACTACCTTTAGCAGGCTTTTGGGCACGGTTCGCCTGTAAAATCTTGGTGTAGGCAAAGATTTTGCATTTACAGTGGAAATAGCTTTGTAAAAAATCAGTGTATGAAAAAGTTTAAAAGCGAAGAACTCATTAACCAATTAGAAGCTGATGTGCGCCAATTGATAGCGGCAGCCGAACATTTGCAGCAGGCCGATAATGTAAAATTGAGTTATCCGCCGGCGGAAGGGAAATGGAGTGCGGCCCAGGCATTGGAGCATTTAAATATGTATAACCGTTATTATTTACCGGCCATTGAAAAGGCCATGGTACATATTCCAAAAGAAGTGAATGCGTGGTTTGTGCCCGGCTTCTTTGGTAATTATTTTACCAAGATGATGATGCCCAAGAATGTATACGAAGTAAAAAACAGGATGAAAGCAATGAAGGGGTATCGTCCTGACCGGGGTATAAATGTGGAAGGCGTGTTTAAAGAATTTTACGAGCACCAGAATAAATTAATTCAACTGCTTGAAACCGCCCGTAAGCGAAACCTGGAGCAGGTACGTGTGCCTACTTCTATCAGCAAAATGATACGATTGAAACTGGGCGATGTCTTTCGTTTCCTGATAGCGCATGAGCAAAGGCACATGATACAGGCCAGAAACGCCATCAGGGCAACCGGGGTTTCTACTGATAAATTTCCAGTAATCCTGGAGGCAGCGAGACTATAACCTGCTGCTTTCTTTTGTCAATCTTTATAATGGTTTCTTCGTGTAAAGGAATGAGGGCTTCTTTGCCATTGACCTCAATGCGGCAGAGAAGCTGGTGCGGTTGTTCAATGACTTCCAGGATCTTTCCCAGTGCTGTAGCTTCTTCAATGATTTCATAGCCCAGCAGATTCATGGGGGAGGATTTGGAAGAGAATTTTTTAAAATCAGCTTCCGGCAGCCATACTTCTTTTTGGGTCAGTTTATGGGCCTGTTCACGGGTGTTGATGCCTTCTATTTTCAGGTAAACCTCTTCTTCGGTTTTAATTTTTGTGCTTTCTATAAACCAGGGAATAAAGCTTTCTTTTCGTTCTTCAATAAAAATAGCGGCAAGCCCTTTCAGCGAAGTTTTTTTACCCAGGTTATGTTTTAAAACCAGTTCACCTTTTAGTCCGAAGGTGGTAACCAGTTTGCCTATTTTAAAATATTCTGTCATGGAAAGTAAAAAGTCAAAAGTAAAAAGTAAAAAGCGATTCCAATGGTTGAATAGCATTACTGAACATACAAGGGTGTGACGCAACGAAGGCTAAATAATCATTCTTCTGCTGAGTAAATAAAAATTATTTCGCACACAGTAAAAGAGAAGAGTCAGTGAAATTCCTGTAATCTGCGAAATCCGTGGTCAAAAAAAATCCCGCTATACAGCGGGATTTAATCTTTTGAAGGTCTTGGATGCGGAATTAGCCTTCAGAACCTGCACCAGGAGCCGGTCTTCTTTCGCGGCGCTGGTAGGGCGGGTTTCTTCTGCCTCTTCTTTCACGTTGAGCTTCTTCCTGGCGTTTTCTGATCTGGGTTTCATGCTCAGAATGCCAACTTTGGAATTTTGTCATCGCTGTTGCTTCATCAAACAGACCCAGAGATACACCACGCAATAAATGCTTCAGGTATAAAACTCCTTTGTACGATAAAATCTTGCGAACGGTATCAGTAGGCTGCGCACCTTTGTGCAACCACTCCAATGACTTTTGACGATCCAGCTGCACAGTGGCAGGTGTGGTCAAAGGATTGTAGGTACCTAACTTTTGAATGAATTTACCATCGCGGGGACTGCGTGCATCTGCAACAACAATGAAGTAGAAGGGTCTTTTCTTAGACCCGTGCCTTTGTAAACGGATTTTAACTGGCATCTTAAATAGAAATTTAAATGCGTGAAACAATAATTGTTAAGGGTGCAAATCTAAGCTTTCAGCTTTAAAATGCAAATAAAGGATTGGTAAAGTTTACACGCAACTGATTTAAGGTTACATTTTTATGTAGCCGGCAGCAGCAATTCTATAAAACTTCTGTTCCGCCTTTGGGACACTTCAGGATTCTATTCTTTATCAACTATAAAAAAACAAATGCTGTTCTTGTTTCAGAACAGCATTGGCATATTAGCAAATGATTACATTAGCACCTTATCTTCTCATCCCCGGCATCATCCGGCCCATGGGCATCTTATTCATGGTTTTCATCATTTCCCGCATTTGTTCAAACTGCTTCATAAAACCATTTACTTCCGTAATATCCTTTCCACTTCCCTTGGCGATGCGTTTGCGGCGGCTGCCGTCAATCAAATCAGGGTTGGCTCTTTCTTCCGGCGTCATGGAGTTGATAATGGCTTCGATGCCTTTAAAGGCGTCGTCGCTGATATCAATATCCTTTATGGCTTTGCCTACGCCGGGTATCATGGCCATCAGGTCTTTGATATTACCCATTTTCTTGATCTGCTCCAGTTGTTGTTTGAAATCAGCAAAATCAAACTGGTTCTTACGGATCTTTTTTTCCAGCTTGCGGGCCTGTTCTTCATCAAACTGGGCCTGCGCCTTTTCTACAAGGGTGGTGATATCACCCATGCCCAAAATCCGCTGGGCCATACGCTCGGGATAGAAAACATCCAGGGTATCCAGCTTTTCACCGCTACTGATGAATTTTATCGGTTTGTTTACCGTGTATTTAATGGAAAGTGCGGCACCACCCCTGGTATCCCCATCGAGTTTGGTCAGTACCACGCCGGAAAAGTCCAAACGGTCGTTGAAGGCCTTGGCCGTGTTTACCGCATCCTGCCCGGTCATGCTGTCCACCACAAATAAGATCTCCTGCGGGTTGACAGCGGCTTTAATGTTAGCCACTTCGGTCATCATGGCCTCGTCAATTGCCAGGCGACCGGCCGTATCTATAATAACAACGTTTTTGTTTTTGCTGCGAGCCTCCCGAATGGCGTTTTGGGCAATCTCCACCGGGTTTTTATTTTCCAGCTCTATATGAACATCCACGCCAATTTGTTCCCCCAGCACCCGTAACTGTTCCATGGCGGCGGGACGATAGACATCGGCTGCCACCAGGATCGGGGACAGTTTTTTCTGTTTTTTCAGGTAATTGGCCAGTTTACCACTAAAAGTGGTTTTACCGCTACCTTGTAAGCCGGCAATTAAAATAACGGCAGGAGCGCCTTTGGCATTGAAGTCAGCCGCTTCATCACCCATCAGGTGCACCAGTTCGTCCTTCACAATTTTTACCATCAACTGGCTGGGGCTAATGGCGGTAAGCACTTTTTCGCCCAGTGCTTTGTCCTTTACCGTATCGGTAAAATCCTTGGCTATTTTGTAGTTTACATCGGCATCTACCAATGCACGGCGGATCTCTTTTACAGTGGCTGCAATATTTAATTCGGTAATACGGCCTTCGCCTTTCAGGTTTTTAAAGGCACCTTCCAGCCGGTCCTGCAATGATTCAAACATATCCTTTATTGAAAATTTTAATTGTTAATCCGAATAACGTACCAAAAGAAAAAGTGAACATGATGAATGTTCACTTTAAAAGTTTATGTGCAAAGATAGCAAGGATGTGGATGGAAATGCTTAGGCGCCTAAATAACTGCGTAATAAATCACATTTTTGGGTTGTC
The DNA here is from genome assembly GCA_966095395.1 of uncultured bacterium. Classification (GTDB taxonomy): domain Bacteria; phylum Bacteroidota; class Bacteroidia; order Chitinophagales; family Chitinophagaceae; genus Flavisolibacter. The sequence goes on from CBHTSW010000013.1 coordinate 77,606, forward strand.
CTCAATTTAGTGATGGCCTTGTCCTTGATCTGGCGAACCCTTTCCCTGGTCAGGTTAAACTTTTCGCCAATGTCTTCTAAACTCAGCGGGTGATCCACGCCAATGCCAAAGAAATAACAGATCACTTCTTTTTGCCGTTCGGTAAGGGTTTGAAGCGAACGGTCGATTTCTGTTTTTAATGACTGGCGGTGATCCAGTTCGGCATCGGTTTTTTCGGCATTAGTGTTTTCCAATACATCCAGTAAGGTGCTTTCTTCACCTTCTGATAAAGGCGTGTCCACACTAATGTGGCGGGCATTGATGCCAAGGGTAGAGGTGACCTCTTCGAGTTCCATATTCAGCAAATCGGCCAGTTCTTCTGCCGAAGGCTCCCTTTCAAACTCTTGTTCCAGTTGGGAGAAGGCTTTTTGAATACGGTTGGTCAATCCCACCTTATTCAGGGGTAAACGGACGATCCGGGCCTGCTCGGCCAAGGCCTGCAAAATGGATTGGCGGATCCACCAAACGGCGTACGAAATGAATTTAAAACCCTTGGTTTCATCAAAGCGCTGGGCGGCTTTAATCAGGCCTAAGTTTCCTTCATTAATAAGATCAGGTAAAGAAAGTCCCTGGTTTTGGTACTGTTTGGCAACAGAAACTACAAAACGAAGATTGGCTTTTGTAAGGCGGTCGAGGGCCCGCTGGTCGCCTTGCTTGATAAGCCGTGCCAGGCGAACTTCTTCTTCAGGAGTGATTAGTTCTACTTTGCCGATTTCCTGGAGGTATTTCTCCAGGCTTTGAGACTCACGATTCGTTATACTCTTCGTGATCTTGAGTTGACGCATGCTCATAGGATTGGTTTTTTAGATGGTTATTTTCAAGATTTAGGTTTTAAGTTAGTTTTGGTTATGATCCCAAAATATCCATCACAGTTCTGGTCTTCTTAGTCAGCTCACGCTGAACTATTCATCCAAATTAATAAAAAGGGCTATGTGAAAAAAAATTTTTTTTAGTTTTTCTGGAAAACCCTAAAAAAGAGCGGTGAAATAAGTTTAAAATAAGGTGAAAAAAATTTTGAGGGATTGATTATTTTTCTATTATTGCAGCCATTGACAAGAATTAATGGATTAAGATGAGCAAAAAACAACTTTATACTTTGGAATATCCTGTGAGGTGTTCACCAACTATTCTTTATGACTTCTTAGCCACTTCCTCGGGTCTGCAGGAGTGGTTTGCTGATAAAGTAGATGACGAGGATGGCATTTTTAGTTTTTCATGGAATGGCTCCGCTGACACGGCGGAAGTCTTGGATCAGGAGGAAGAAAAATTTATCCGTTTCCATTGGTCGCATGCACCAAAGGATGAATATTTTGAATTCGCCATTGAAAAATCGGAGGTTACCAATCAAACCATTTTAGTAATTAAAGATTTTGCAGACAAAAAAGAGATCAAGGATCAAAGCAGGTTATGGGACCACCAGGTGAAAGATCTTTTTCACCGTTTAGGTAATTAACCCGGCCAAAAGTTTCCAGCTATTTAATAGAGGTGTGGCTGCAAGGTTCCATTTTTCCAATGGCCACTTTGCAGCAATTTTTATATGCGGCTGTTCATATAAAGCCACTTCAAATGCATTTGGGCTTACCGAATCAATCCTTCTGTAATTCGTTTCTTCAAAATGATGATGCCAGGGGTCGGTATTGATGCCAATGAAGTAATGGTTATCGGAAAGCAGATCGTAAGACGCTATTATTTTTCCAGCAAACAGTTTTTTATATGTGCCGGATAGTTGCAGCGTGCTGCTAAAAAAATGTCCCCACCAGAACATGGTTCTAATAAAACACAGATTATTCACTGCGGAAAGGCGGGGATAATCCAAAACCACATAAGGCAGGCCCAGATAGTTTTCACCTTTTGAAATTTTGGGGGAAACGGAAAACGGGTTAACGGCACCGGGTTTCGCTTCCTTTACCATTATATACTGTATCTCTTCAAAAAGAGAAATGGTTTTTCGGATAATGGTATTTTTTGTTAAGATGATCTCTGCATTGCAAACCAAATCCAACTCAGTTGACGAAAGATGTATTTTTGAGCCTTCCATTTTCTAAAATTAAAGCAGCAGGCAATAGTGTTTAAAAAACTTGACAAACTTATCATCAAAGCTTTTATAGGACCGTTTGTAGCTACTTTCTTCATCACGGTGTTGGTATTGGTGATGCAATTCTTTTGGCTCTACATTGATGATTTTGTGGGGAAGGGTTTAAGCATTAATATAATATTGGAGTTTATCTGGTACCAAAGTGCCTCCCTGGTGCCTTTGGCTCTTCCACTTGCCGTTTTGCTTTCTTCTTTAATGACCTTTGGCAATTTGGGGGAGAGTTACGAGCTGATTGCTATTAAATCTGCAGGTATTTCGCTTCTGCGTTTTATGCGGCCGCTTTTCTTTGTTACCCTTATTATTTGCGGTATTGCTTTTTTGTTTTCCAACTATATCATTCCGGTAGCCAATTTAAAGTCCAGAACTTTATTGGCCGATATTGTATATGCAAAGCCTTCCTTTGACTTAAAAGAAGGGGTGTTCTACGATAAGCTGAACGGGTTTGCCATTAAAATTGGCGAGAAGGAAAAGAATGACAGTGTGATCCGGAACATTATTATTTACGAACAATCGAACGGACTGCAGGATAATTTTATCATTGCTTCAGATGGGGTGATGCGGGTTTCTGAGAACAAACGCTACATGGAGTTTATTTTAAAAAATGGCTGGCGTTATGAAGAAAAAGGCAACCAATCCTCCAATACCGATTTCATTCGTATGGGCTTTAAAGAATACAAGCGGCAATTCGATCTTAGTTCTTTTGGTTTGCAGCAGCGTACCGCCGACAGTGTCAATAAGAATAATGCCCGTATGTTAAGCATGCGGCAGTTGGAAGTAGTTATTGATTCGATTGAAAAAAATAATACAAAGACAGCTACAAGAGTAAAGCGGGAAGTATTCGGAACCCTGCCCTTTTCAAAATATATTGACAGCAACTGGAAGGTGGAGCAAAAAAAAGTGACGGCGAAAAGTTTCGAACAATTAATACCCGATAGTATTAAAAGCCTGGTGCATCAGAAAGTGAAGAATATTCTCAGCTCCATAAAAGTGAACAATGAGGTGATTGTCGCGCAATACCAGGAAGAGCAAAGAAATTTGCGTTTGCACCAAATTGAGTGGCACCGCAAAATATCCTTGTCGGTGGCCTGCCTGGTTTTATTCCTGATTGGAGCACCCCTGGGTTCTATTATTCGTAAGGGCGGCCTGGGCAGTCCGCTGGTTTTTGCGATCCTATTTTTCATGCTTTTTTACTTCAGCAGCACCACCGGCGAAAAGTTTGCAAAAGAAGGATCTGTTGATCCAAGCATTGGAATGTGGTTGTCTACCTTGTTCCTGGTTCCCATAGGATTGTTTCTTACTTACAAGGCCATGCGGGATTCACAATTATTCAATAAGGAGTGGTATTCCCGTGCGGGCAGAAAACTAAAAGCATGGTTTGGAAGGAAAACGACAGCATAAGTTCTTAATTTCATAAAAAAATAGTTATGGCACCCTTAAAATCTCGTCGCGATTTCATTGCCACCACTGGTAAAGCCGGATTAGGACTTTGTGTTGGCTCCACTATTTTATCCTGTTCAGCAGCTAAAAGCGCCACTCAGATAAGCCCAGGCAAATTCCATACAGGCTTTCAGCAACAGCCCTTACCGTATAGTTATGACGCGTTGAGTGAAGCTATTGATGCGAAGACCATGGAAATCCATTATACAAAACATGCAGCAGGCTATGCTACTAATTTGCAGGACGCTGCAAAAGCCGAAGGTGTTGATACCTCCAAACCTCTAGAGGATGTATTGAACAGAATTTCAAAATTTTCCACGAAAATGCGCAACAATGCCGGCGGCCATTATAACCATGAATTTTTCTGGAAGTGCATGGCGCCCGGTACCAGCAATAATCCTTCAGGCACCTTAGCCACAGCTATAACCAATAGTTTTGGATCATTCGATGCTTTTAAAACACAGTTTACCGACGCGGGAAAAAACCGTTTTGGCAGTGGATGGGCATGGCTGTTTGCAGATAACGATAAAAAGCTTCGCATTGGTTCTACGCCAAACCAGGACAATCCTTTAATGGATGTATCTGATGTAAAAGGCTTTCCTTTATTAGGTTTGGATGTTTGGGAGCATGCGTACTACCTGCGCTATCAAAATAAAAGACCCGACTATATAGCGAATTGGTGGAAGGTGGTGAATTGGAACTACATCCAGGATCGTTATCAATCCATTTAATTTATACACAAATAATTTTCATTGTCAACGGTCTCAAAGGAAAGCAGGAGTAACCTTAAGCTACAACGTTGGATTGCCATTGGTTCTTCTGTTCTATTGATCGCCAAATTCGCGGCGTATTATCTTACCGACTCTGTTGCTGTTCTAACCGATGCCCTGGAAAGCATTGTAAACGTAGTGGCAGGTTTTATTGGTTTGTATAGTTTGTACGTATCGGCCAAGCCCCGGGATATAGATCATCCTTACGGTCATGGCAAAGCGGAATTTATTTCAGCGGCAGTAGAAGGAACGTTGGTGCTATCTGCAGGGTTGATAATCATTTATAGCGCTGTCAGAAACCTTATCAACCCCGTTCCCATCCGCCAGCTGGATGTTGGTATTTATTTAATTGCGGGCACGGCGGTTATTAACTGGCTGCTGGGTTTTATTTCATTAAAACAGGGAAGAAAAAATAACTCCCTGGCACTGATGGCCAGCGGCAGGCATTTGCAAACAGATACCTATTCCACCGTAGCGATTATTGCCGGTTTGATCCTGATCTCCCTTACGCATTATTTGTGGATTGACGGCGCCGTGGCCATTGGTTTTGGGCTGTTCATTATTTACACGGGATACAAAATTATCAGGACTTCTTTGGCGGGCATTATGGATGAAGCGGATATGAGCCTGCTGGAAAAAATGGTGGATGTCCTGGAAAAGAACCGCCGGGAAAACTGGATAGACCTGCACAATCTTCGTGTGATCAAGTACGGTAATGTATTACATATAGATTGCCATCTTACCGTTCCCTGGTACTTAAATATTCACCAGGCGCATGCCGAAATTGATGAATTGGGAAAACTGATCCGCAGTAATTTTGGAGAGTCGCTGGAATTTTTTGTGCACTGCGATGGCTGCCTGTATTTTCAATGTCATATCTGTAAAAAACAGGACTGCCCGGTACGGCAGCACAGTTTTAAAAAGGCGGTTGACTGGACACTGGACAATGCCCTGCAAAATGAAAAGCATAGTTTAAAGGATTTGGAAGAGCGTTGACACTTAGCGGGGGATGATTGAACAAAGCTGAATAGAGTTACAAAACGTACAAGGGTGCGATCCGCCTAACCTCGGACACTGTGCAACCAAAGCAGCATAGCAATGCAGATTAGTACATGATAAACATCAGTAAAAGCTAAGCAGCACGATGGTAAATTCGTGTAATTCGTAACAATTAGTATAAGACAAAATGAAAACAACCACCATTTGGAAAACCGGTCATGCTTTTGACAGCTTTCAAAACCATTCAAAAATTGAGATGGAGGCAAACGCAGGCTTTAGCCCCAAGGCCTTATTATTAAGCGGCCTGGCGGGATGCACGGCTATAGACGTAGTTGATATTCTTGAAAAAATGCGGGTGCCCTTTGCTGGTTTGCAGGTTGATGCAGAAACCGAACAAACGGATGAGCCCCCACGGGTTTTTAAAATCATTCACTTAACCTACCGGATTAAAACCGGGGAAGAGAACCGTGAAAAAGTAAAGAAGGCCATAGACCTCTCTCTTGATAAATATTGTGGAGTTGCCGCTATGCTGGAAAAAAACTCTCCTATCAAATATGAAATAATGATTTCAGAATAACCCATTTCTTAACCCAAAAGTATTTTTATATGAGTTTACGACTTGGCGATACCGCCCCCAATTTCAAAGCAAAAACCACTGCCGGCGACATTGATTTTTATGAATACCTTGGTAATAGCTGGGGCGTTTTATTTTCACATCCTGCCGACTATACCCCGGTTTGTACCACCGAATTAGGAAGGACCGCTTTATTAAAGGAAGAATTTGCAAAGCGCAATGTAAAGGTGCTGGCCGTAAGTGTGGATCCGCTGGATAAACATTTTGGCTGGGTAAACGACATCAACGAAACACAAAACTGCACGGTGGATTTCCCCATCATTGCGGATGAAAGCAGGGAAGTGGCTACGTTGTACGACATGATTCACCCCAATGCTTCTGCCACTGCAACAGTGCGTTCCTTGTTTATTATCGGGCCTGATAAAACCATCAAGTTAACCATTACGTATCCAGCCTCTACCGGCAGAAACTTTCACGAAGTGCTGCGGGTGATTGACTCTTTGCAATTAACCGCTAAGCACAGCGTGGCTACGCCTGCCAACTGGGAGCATGGTGAAGATGTGATTGTTGTTCCATCCATTTCAACGGAAGACGCCATAAAAAAATTCCCCAAAGGCGTGAAGGTGGTAAAGCCATATTTACGTTATACGCCGGTGCCTGAGGAGAATGCCTGATCGGACATCCGTAAATAGTTCCTTAAAATAAAAAGAGTCCGTTTAAGGACCCTTTTTATTTTTTGGTACCGGTCTGTATGACTATATAGCTGTTGTTGCGTCCGAAGCTTCGGACGCACTCTTAATCTTCCGGTTATTTGTAAACAGCAACATAAGGGTGTAATCCACTTGGTTAACTGCTGTAAAGTGGCCCTCAGGTCTTTGGGCAAGGGAGCTTTCAGGTTATATTCTTCTCCCTTCAATCCTTTAAAACTGAGTTGAGCGGAATGCAGGGCCAGGCGGTTTAAAAGGGGGCGTTCTTCGTCTTCAGATTGCGAAAGTTTGTACCGGCTTTTTAACTGTGAAATAAAAACCGGTTTGCCATCCCCATACAATGCATCGCATACAATGGGATGGCCTAAGAATTTCATGTGGACCCGTATTTGGTGGGTGCGGCCGGTAAGAATGCGGAACTGCATCCAGGAAAACAATTTGAATTTTTCCAGCACTTCATATTCTGTAATGCTTTCCTTTCCTTTTTTGTAAACGGTCATCAAACCCTTTTTGTTTGGGTGTTCGGCAATGGGTTCATTAACGACGCCTGCTTTCTGGGCCGGTGAACCCAACACCAGGCCGTTATAAATTTTTTTTGTTTCCCTGGCTTCAAACTGCTGCGAAAGGTGCTTGTGCGATTGTTCATTTTTGGCAAATACCACAATACCGCTGGTGTCTTTATCCAGGCGGTGTACGGTGAATATTTCGCCGTATTTATTTTTCAGTATTTGCTTTAGGGAGATATCTTTTCCTTCCCTGTCAGGAATGGTTAGTAAACCGGATGGTTTATTGATCGCTACTAAGTTTTCATCTTCTAAAATTATATGCTCGTCTATCTTAAATGCCATGAATTGTTTTTTGGTGAAACGTGAAAAGCCAGGCGGGAGACAATCTTTTTACAGCAACCGGTTTTTATTTTCCTTTCTTAAAATACTTCAGATCCCTTACTTCCTTTTCGGTGAGAAAGCGCCATTTGCCGCGGTCCACATTTTTCTTGGTAAGGCCGGCAAAGATCACCCGGTCGAGGCCTTTTACATCGTAGCCAAAATGTTCGAAGATGCGGCGCACAATCCGGTTGCGGCCACTGTGTATTTCAATGCCAACCTGGGTTTTGTCGGTATTGTCGGTATAGGCCAATACATCCACATGGGCTATGCCGTCTTCCAGCGGAACGCCTTTTAGTATCTCATCAAAATGATTTTTGGTAAGGGGTTTATCAAGTGTAACGGCATAGAGTTTTTTTATTTCATTGCTGGGATGGGTTAGCTTTTGTGTGAGCTCGCCATCGTTGGTAAGCAATAATACGCCCGAAGTGTTTCTATCCAATCGTCCAACCGGGTACACTTTTATGTCTGTTGCCTTTTGAATGAGGTCCAGTACGGTTTTTCGCCCTCTTTCATCTTCTGTTGTGGTGATGTAATCCTTTGGCTTGTTGAGTAAAATGTACACCAGGTCTTTAACCGGGTGGATCTTTTTGCCATTTACAATCACTGCATCTTTCGGAGAAATTTTAAAACCGGGTTCCAAAACCACTTCGCCGTTCACTTTTACTTTTCCGCTTTTAATAATCTCTACCGCATCCCGCCTGGAACAAACTCCACTGTGGGCAATATATTTATTGAGGGGCATTTTTTCTTCTACTGTTCTTGTAAGAACGGGTTTTGGGGCGCCTTGGGCTGCAGGTAAGGTTTCGCCTCTTTTTTCCAGCCTTTTCTTTTCAAAGAACTCTTTTCGTTCCTTGGTTATTTTCTTTTTCTCCTGCCGGAACTGTTCTTTTTTAGCAGCACCTTTCTTCTCGCCGGGCATAAATTTTTCGAAGCCAGTTTTCTTCTTCATGTTACAAAAATAGAAAAGACCGTGCAGCACACGGTCTTTTGTTTTCAGTAGGCTGAGAACGGGTCCCAGTAGTTATTTCGTGTTTTTAGAGGAGCGATCCTTTTTATGAGATCGCATTTTCTCCATTTGTTCTTTTGTTAATACAGTTTTCATTTGTTCCTGTTGTGCCTTCATTAGGTCGTGCATTTTGTTTTTCTTTTGCTCTTTGGTTAAGCTGTTGTCGTTGCGCAAGGCCTCAAACTGGCTTTTATAATCGGTTCTGATCTTAGCCATTTTATCTTTCTGCTCCTGGGTTAGTCCTAATTCTTTTTCAATATTGCCGCTGCGTTTAAAATCCCCTTTTCTTGCTGAACCGTTTTTGAAGTCACCTTTTTTAGCAGAGGCCTTTCTTTCCTCTTTCATTTTAGCCAGTTGCTGTTTTTGATCGGCCGTTAAAACAGATTCCATTTGTTCCCTGAACTTTTTGTGCAGCGCCTGTCTTTGTTCCTGGGTAACAGATTTGTTATCCTTTAAAGCCTGCATTTCCTTTTTTTGCTCTTCGCGAATCGACTTTAGCTTAGCTTTCTGATCGGCTGTCAGGTTCAGACCATCGAACTTGTCCATTCGCTGCTCTTTTTTGTGACCTTTTCCTTTTTCGGTGGAAGTGGATTGGGCTTGTGCTGCTCCTATTGTTAAAGCAAGTACTAAGGCGCTGGTGATAATCTTTTTCATATCTCTTTTTGTGTTTTAAAACTGAATGTATAAGAGACCGATGCCGGGCCAGCGAGTTTAATGGGGAATTGTTTATTAAGGTTAATTATGGTTAATACTAAACCGTTGTTAGGAAAACAATCGTGAGACGGCAGAGGTGACAGTAACGGCCTTTTTCCCTTCTGTCATCTATTACCTATCATTTGTCATCCTGATGCGTTTGGTAATCAACCATGATTTAGGATGAGGATGGCTGGAAATAAAACAGAGTCTTCAATATTGAAGACTCTGTTTTGTAAATAATTTCTATTTCTTTTATCCTTAACCCTATTTAAAACTTGATCCTGATTAGTTTTTATTGGCGAGTTGGCCACAGGCGGCATCAATGTCTTTTCCGCGGCTGCGGCGCAACCGGGCATTTACCTTATATTTTGCCAAATGGTTCATAAAAGCTTCTACTTTATCTTCTGTGGGCTTTTCAAACGTAGCGGCATCAATGGGATTGTATTCAATAAGATTAATGAGGTCGGCCGGTACACGGCGATAAAGTTTGATCAGCTCATCGGCGTCCTGGAGGGAATCATTAAAATCCTTAAACAAAATGTATTCAAACGTGATCTCGTTTTTGGTTTGGGCGTAAAAATAATTCAGGGCCTCTACCAGCGATTGGATGTTATTACTATCATTGATGGGCATGATCTCGTGCCGTTTTTTGTCGTTGGCGGCATGAAGCGACAGAGCCAGCTTGAATTTTACCTTATCATCGCCCAGTTGTTTGATCTGTTTGGCTACCCCGGCCGTAGAAACCGTGATTCGCCTTGGACTCATGGCCAAGCCATCCGTCGAAGTGATCTTTTCAATAGCCTTCAGCACATTCTTATAATTAAGCAGGGGTTCGCCCATGCCCATAAAAACAATATTGCTCAGCTTTTTATCGTAAACCCTTTCGCATTGCTGGTTGATCAAGACCACTTCGTCGTAGATCTCATCAAAATCAAGGTTGCGTTTTCTTTCAATATAACCGGTAGCACAAAATTTACAACTTAAGGAGCAGCCGATCTGCGATGAAACACAGGCGGTATAGCGGCTTTCTGTGGGAATCAATACACCTTCACACAAATGCCCTTCGTGTGTTTTAAAACGAGATTTTACCGTACCATCGGCGCTGTATTGCGTGGCATCCACTGTTAGGGCGGGCAGGGAAAAATTATCGCCTAGTTTTTGACGCAGGTCCTTGCTAAGATTGGTCATATCGGCAAAAGAAAGCGCATGTTTTTGCCAAAGCCATTCCCAAACCTGTTTGGCCCGGAACTTTTTTTCACCCATGGTTTCAAAAAAACGCTCCAGGTCCGGCAGGCTTAGCTGACGGATATTTTTCCCTTGTTTAACCTTTACTGTTGCTGTTTCGGCCATCGTGCAAAGATAGTTTTATTGCCCTGATGGCTTTGTTAAAAGCAACGGAGTCCGGGTGCATTTTACGTTTCCGATTTCAGTATATTTAATCTTAATACTACAGCCATGAGAAAATTTCTTTTCTTATTTGTTCTTTGTATTGCCGGCTATTTTGCTTTTGCCCAGGATTCTACCTTAACTGATTACAAAGGCGTTTATATTTTCAAGGGAGGCAGTCCTACGCCTTCTGTAGAAATCAGTATTCAGGAAGGTGTTTTGTTTGCCAGTTCCACCATTGGTTCCGTTGCACTTATCAGGGTAAACAAGGATACTTTTAGCATTCCCGACCATAATGGCGTGGCCTTTTTTTACCGTAACGACCAGGGAAGGGTAAAAAGCATAAGGGTTGAAGTGGCCGACCTGATACTGGAAGGCGACAAGGACAGTACTTCTATTGCCATTACAAGGCGTAAACGTACTTATGTAACTAAACTAAACCTACTTATGTTTTAAGTAAATAAATTTTGTGTTCATAGTATCTTGCGCTGCTTTGCCGGTTGTGACGACTCATTTGGTCCCAATTGTACCAGGGCTTTGGTTAGTAAGGGCTCAATAGTTTTGTTGCAGTAAATGAATGATCCGCCGGCAGCCGGACGCAGCACAACAGGCGCCCAATCGTCATTCAAAAGCTGGTTAATAAATGAGAGATGTTTATATTATAGATGCGGTTCGAACGCCCATAGGCAAATACGGCGGTATGTTAAGTGCTGTTCGTCCCGATGATTTGCTGGCGCATGTGATCAAAGAATTACTGGCAAGAAATAAACAGGTTGACCATTCGGCAATTGAAGATGTGATTGCAGGTGATGCCAACCAGGCCGGCGAGGATAACCGGAATGTGGCCCGCATGGCGGCTTTGCTGGCAGGCCTGCCGGTAACCATTCCGGGAAATACGGTAAACCGCTTGTGTGCCTCGGGGTTGCAGGCTATTATGGATGCGTCGAGGCAAATTATGTGCGAGGATGCAGAGGTAATCATAGCCTGCGGCGTGGAAAGTATGAGCCGTGCGCCTTTTGTAATGCCGAAGGCAACGGCACCTTTTCAACGTACGGCAGAGGTATATGACACTACTTTGGGCTGGCGTTTTGTAAACAATAAATTGAAAGAGGTGCATTACCCTTACAGTATGGGCGAAACGGGGGAGAATGTGGCCAAACAATGGCACATCAGCCGTGAGGCGCAGGATAAATTCGCTTTGGCTTCACAGGAAAAATATTTTGCGGCCCTGGAAGCGGGCAAGTGGAAAGATGAAATTGTGCCTGTAGAAGTGGAAGGTGAGAAAGGAACCATACGGTTTATAGATACAGACGAACATCCCAGGAAAACTTCCCTGGAAAAACTGGCTTCCTTAAAACCGGCTTTTGGAAAGGAGGGAACCGTAACGGCTGGCAATGCAGCCGGCATCAACGACGGAGCAGCCGCTCTGCTTTTGGCTAGTGGGGATGCTGTAAAAAAATATGATTTGCAGCCCATGGCAAAAGTGATTTCAATGGCGGTAGCAGGCGTGGACCCGGCTATTATGGGAATAGGACCCGTGCCGGCTACTCAAAAAGCGTTGAAAAGAGCAAGTCTTTCCATCGCAAACATGGACCTGGTGGAACTGAATGAGGCTTTTGCCTCGCAGGCACTGGCTTGTGTACACGACCTGGGAATTGATATCAATAAAGTGAATGTGAATGGCGGTGCTATTGCTTTGGGCCATCCGTTGGGGTGCAGTGGTGTTAGGCTATCAGCCACTTTGGTGCATGAAATGAAACGCAGGGGTGGCAAGTATGGACTGGCTACCATGTGTGTGGGCGTAGGGCAGGGAGCGGCAGTGATTTATGAGCTTTGTCAGTGAGCTTTGGCTTAGTATAATATTTGAAAGAATGCCTGTAATGAAAAATGGTATTGTTGTTCTTTTTTTGAGTGTGGCATGGAGCTCCTGCTTTTTATTTTCCAAATACAGGCGAACAGATTTCACCTATAACGAAGGCTCCCAATCTTTCAGTATTCCCGTAGTGGTGCCCAAAGGTTTTACCAAAGAAAAAACCGAAGTAGATAGCTCCGGGAATACAATTCTTAGCTACTCCTATAAGAATAATGCTTTCTTCTACGTGGCCCATATTGTAGATACCAGTGTGCGGCTTCAACCCATTGTAGAAGACGACCATATTCCCCGCTTGTTCACGGAAACCGGCGCCATCATTTATAAAGGAATGGACCAGGGCCTGTACTGGAGGGAAATACGGCAAAATGATATATGGGTGGGATACCGCTTTGTGCCTCCGGAATGGGAAAGCAGGTTTGATTCCGCCACGAATTATGCGGTGGTACACCCATTAAGGAAAGATTAGTACAATTTATAGAGGAGTCTTTTTACAAGCTTATGGTTAGTGAGAATAGCAATGACAATTAGAAACACCGAGGTGAGGACTATAGACCAATGAATAAAGGAAGAAAGTTCCGGTCTGTCGTACATGGCAAAATGATGAAAGGTCCAGTGGATAATTTGGGTAGCAGCCAGGGCGGAGAGTACAATAAACACATACACCGGCACAAATTGTTTGGAAACATTCTTGCTTAACCAACGCGGAGAATACCCCAGCATCAACAATAATTGCAGGCTGTCCTTGCTTCGGGCAATTACCAGTTGCAGATAAAAGGAAAACAACATGAGGGCAAGAACTACAACCAATAATCCAAAAATTCCCAGTCCGCTGAAAATCCCCTGCAGGGTTTGTTTCGTTCTTCCAAACCTTGTTTTGTCTTTGTTGATGTTATAATTCTTTTTATCAACGAAATGTAGTAACCCGGGATTACTGGCATCCTTTGTTTTAATAAATAGCCTTGAGGCGCCTGTTTGTTTTACTTCGCCAAAGGTTTTATTAGCCCAGTCTAAAAAAGTTTTGGGCACCAATACGGAATTGATACGGTCGCTAAAAGCCACAATGCTGCCTTGAAAAACCTGCTCGTGCCCGTTTCCAAAGCAATTGATCATTACAGGAATTCCCATGGCAGTGGCCTGCGATATTTGCGGCAAACCCTGGCCTGGTGCAAACACGTTGTATGCTTCTAAAAAATCGGAAGAAATAATAACGGGGATATTCAGCTGCCCTTCCTGCCACTGAAAGGAAGAGGGCAGGGTGTCTATATATTCATCTTCCACCGTTTCCAGAAAAAGGTCGGTTTTTAAAATACCGCCTGCGTTTAACTGTACGTGAAACTCGTTGGCAATAAGCGGCGCAACGCCTTCAATAAAGGGTTGTGATCTTAGTTCCTCTATTTCCCCCTGGTTAAAAACATTTTTATTGGGCTGCCCCATGGTTTCGTTGGTTATTTTCTTGGTGAGCGAAATAAAATCGAAACCGTTTTTGTGAATGCTGTTTTTAGTGAGCAGTTGCTGAATGTTGATGAACATTTGTACAGAACACAGGAGCAATAAAACGCCGATGCCAAGGCCAATGTAAGAGAACCATCGTGAGGTTGCATTGGTACCGGTTTGCAATAAAGGTTTTATCGGTTTGAATGAAGGATTCACAATAAAAGTTTAGAGATGAAAAAGGCGGGTGGCAGGAAAATAATCAATGCGTTCAAGGTCGGCAAAAACAATAGCTGCATGGCGGCTTTGTGCTTCTTCCAGTATTAACTGCATTGCTTTTTGCGAGTTTTTATCATCTAAATGACTAAACGGTTCATCCAATAATAAAAATTCAAAGGGCTGCATTAAGGCACGAATGATGGCAAGGCGTTGTTGTTCTCCATACGAACAGATTTTGCAGCGTGCCTGAAGCTTGTTGCCAATGCCCAATCGCTCACCCATCTCTTTGATCTTTTCCACAGGATGGTAAGGCTGTAATTGCCTTTTAATTTCAATGTTTTCGAACGCCGTTCTTTCAGGAAATAGGCGCAGATCCTGAAACACAATGCTGACCTGTTCTTTTCTTTGAACGGCTAATTCTTCTGTTGTGAGCTCTTGAATGTTTTGCTGGTTGTAAGAAATAGTGCCTGAATACTCGTTTCTTAATCCATATAAAAAATGCATGAGTGATGTTTTGCCGCTCCCTGATGGAGCTACAATTTTTATAAACTCACCCTTATTGAACTGAAGATCTTTCCCCCATACTTCAGAACTATGTTTTCGGCTTTGCTCAAAATAGGCAGGCAACAGTTGTTTTAATGATAAATGCATTTTCTGGAAAGTTAAAAGCCACAGCCTCCATAGTTACAGGATGGACTGTGGCTTTATTATTTTGAAAGTTTAGTAAGCTGCTACAGTATCAACGGCCATTGGGATCGTTGTTGCTTCGGTATCGTTTGCTTCAGCCTGCTGCGTTTTTTTTAAAGCTGCAAGTTGCTCAATGTATTGATTGATTTGCTTTAGGCTGTTTGTTTTTTTATCAACCATGTTGACTACAAATTCCGCAGTCATAGCACCGTCTTTTATTTCGCCTCCTGTCATCACCACATCCTGCCAAAGCTTCATGGATGCTTCAAGGGCCGATAAAGCAGAAGCTTCGGTTACGGTAGGCTGTGAGGACTTCATGATCTTTTGAATGTCTATGTATAAACCAAAAGGATGGCCGCTAAGCTTATCTGCAAAAGGGACATTGTTATTGCCCCCGGCTAAGAACTTATCTACGGTTTCCGGCGAGTTGCTGATGGCAAACCAGTCGCTGTTTACTTTAAAATTGACCCGTGAAAGAACCTTTTCACCTGCTTCGTTATTCATTTGGCCTTGTACAATGCCTATCAGTTTATCAAAAGAAGCTTTATCCTTAACCGATAGGGCAAACAACATCTTAACATCAGGTTTGTTGGAAGTATAGGTATAATCCATTCCTTCAAAAGTTTGCTTTTCCTGTTTGATCGTGAAATCAGTAGCGGCAATCAGCATTTGACCTTTATAAGCTGCCATTAGCTCATCGAGGTTGGAATTATACTTACCCAAGGCGGCATTGATCATTCCATCAAACCCTGCCAGTTGTATGAAAGCTTTCCAGCCTTCAGGTGGGTAATTCATGACGAAAGCCCCAATCACATTTTGCGAAGGAATGCGGTTAATTATATCGGCTGTTATAGGCTTGGGTTCATACTTTTTAATGAGGTCCGTTAATTCCTTGCCGTAATATTGTTTTGATTTCATGGTAATTTTTCCATCATCAAAATTCAACGTGGAAGCCGATACATTGCCTTCAATCAGCGAGTTCAATTTCATCATGGACATTACACCGCCCACCATGCCTGAATATAATTTCTCCGAGTTCATCCAAAGATGAATGTCGCCTTCTTCTTTTAAAAGAGAAGCAAAGCGCTGATCATCATTCAGGCTGTTATCACGCTCCAATGTTAATACACCGGTTACGAATTTTTTAAGACTGTCTATTGGAAAGCTCGCATTACCCGTGCTTGCATAGGTGTAAGAATCTGACATGGCCAGCACAGGCATATCGATAATGAAAGCAAATTTTGAACTGTTCCATGATACAACTCCGTTTTCGTTGCTGTTCATGAAAAACCAGTCACCTTCTTTTTTTACTTGAGCAGCCTTAGCAGATTTCTTAAGAAAAGCTTCAAAAGCCGTGGCATTTTTTACACTTCCTTCGAACACTCCATATCCGCCTTTGCCGTGTTTCTTCATAAAAAAGGCCAGTGAAGATTTTGTGTCAATGCCGGAAGTTTCAGGATCTGCCAAAATTTTTTGAGCCAGGGAATCTTTGGCTTCATTGTACATTTCTTTAAACCAGTTGGTGGCTTTGATCTCCTGCCAGCTAAGTTTTGTTGAAAGGGAAGAACTGTTGATGTGCACTACAACGGAAGCATCCTTTGGAATGTTGAGATCTGTTTTTGCATTGTTTTTACAGGATACGATGAATACCATAGCCGCAGCTACAGCAGTTAGTAATGGGGAACGTTTCATACAAAGAAATAATTAAATAAGCGTCAAATAAACAAAAAATCGAACAGCTTTTCAAATGCTACGGAATTTTGTTTTCCACTACGCAGATCCTTAATGTTGCAAGTGTTTTCACTTAATTCGGTTGAGCCAATGATGATTGCATAAGGAATATTTTTCTTTTCTGCGTATTTGAACTGCTTATCAAATTTTGCCTGCTCGTGATAGAGCTCTGAAGCAATTCCTTTTTGTCTTAACCCTTGCAGTAAGGGGTAGGCCTTTTTGCTTTCCTCTTCGCCTAAATTAAAGAACAAGACTTTGGTGCCCTGCTCTACGGCCCCGGGGAATAATTGCAGTTCTTCCATCACATCGTAAATACGGTCCACACCAAAAGAAATACCAACGCCGGGAACATTGGGGACACCAAACAAACCGGTCAGGTCATCATAGCGTCCACCACCGCCAATTGAACCAATCTTTACTTCAGCGGGAGCTTTGGCTTCGAAGATGATGCCGGTGTAGTAATTAAGGCCACGGGCCAGCGTGAAGTCAATGATTAATGGTGAATGGCGAGTGATGAGTGGTGAAGTGTTCTTTGCATCCGGATTTACCGACCATTGATTATTCACCATGGACCAGACAAATTCAATTTCTGCAATGCCTTTTTTGCCCGTTTCTGAAGCACCCAATACATTTTTGATAGCAGCCAGTTTTTCTTCGTTGCTGCCATCAATCTTCAAATAGTTTTCGATGATGGTAATTTGATTTTCCTGTAAACCTCTCTGGGCCAATTCTTCCTTTACTTTTTCAATACCGATTTTATCCAGTTTGTCAATGGCAACGGTGATGTCCATCATTTTATCAGCGCCACCGCAAACTTCTGCCAGGGCCGATAATATTTTGCGCGAGTTGATTCTTAGTTCGTAATTGGTAATTCCCAGTTGATTAAAAACATCATTGTAGATATTGGCAAACTCCACTTCGTTGATCAGGGAGTTGCTTCCTACAATGTCAGCATCGCATTGATAGAACTCGCGGTAGCGACCTTTTTGAGGCCTGTCGGCCCGCCACACAGGCTGTACCTGGTAACGCTTGAAGGGAAAGGTTAGCTGGCCATGATTCATCGCCACATAGCGGGCAAAGGGAATGGTGAGATCGTATTTTAAGGCCCGTTCGGTAATGGCTTTCGTGCTCCTGCCTTTTAATACCTTCTCAAACTCTTCTCTGGTTTGTTGTTCTTTAGCCGGATTATCCAAACCGTTGTTGAGGATTTTAAAGATCAGTTTATCTCCTTCTTCCCCGTACTTGCCCATCAGGGTGTCGAGGTTTTCCATAGCCGGTGTTTCCAGGGGCTGAAAGCCATAAAGCTCAAATGCATTCCGGATGGTCGTAAAAATAAAAGATCGTTTGCGAACAACATCGGGTCCAAAATCTCTGGTGCCTTGTGGGATGGAAGGTTTCATAAAAAGTAAAAATTCAAGAGTAAAATGTGCGAAACTTCAGGCAAAAGTAAAGTCAAGAGGAAGCTTTTTGAATTTTTACTTTTGCCTTTTGAATGATGGCATCGCAGGTTTCATCAATCAATTTGTACACTTCATGATAGCCGGGCTCTGTTCCGTACCAGGGATCGGGAACAGAAGCATTCGTGCCCGGATGCAATTCATTCAAAAACAAATCAACCTTGTAGGGGTCATATTTGTCCTTCGCTATCCGTTTTATATCCTCCAGCACGTCATCGGCCATGGCGTAAATTTTATCGTAGCGGTCGAAATCTTCTTTTACAAAACGCCTGGCTCTCTGATCGCAAATATCAACACCGTTTAACCTGGCTACTTTTTGGGAAAGATGATGCGGCGCTTCACCCACATGATAGCCGTTGGTGCCTGCACTGTCAACAACCCAATTGAGTCCTGCAAGGTTTGCTTTGTGGCGTAATATGCCTTCTGCCAAAGGGCTTCTGCAAATATTTCCTAAACACACCATTAAAATCTTCATAGAAAATTCTTTCAAAGGTTGCAAAATTAAGAGGTTCAATCGGCAATCGGCAATCGGCAATAATTTGAGGCGTACCAGGTTAGAGCAAGTTTTTACTTTTTACTTTTGAGTTTTGACTTTGATCTGTTCTTTCATTTATGGAAACTTTTCTGCACTGCATCTCAATTAAAATTTTTAACCATGACCAGCCATGAGATCCTCAAAGCAGATTTGTTAGACATTCTCTTTGACAATCGAAACAAACAGTATGGTGCCTATACTTTACGCCGCCAATATACTTCAAGGTTAGCCATGGCGCTGGGTATTGCATTAAGCACGATACTTTTACTCATCTTCTTAATAAAGCCCGGAAGCGACGCTGCCAGCCATTTTTTAGAAAAGGAAAAGAAATTTGTACGGGTCATAGATATTGACCCCATCCCCCCCAAGCTACCAGACCCGCCGGTTCGCCCCACACCTCCTGCACAGGATGTAGCCAAATCAAGTTTGACGGATAAAATCTTACTCGTTGAAAATCCAGATCCCAATAAAGAGCTTAAACCAATGGATGAAATAAAGTTAACGGCCATCTCCACCAGCAATGAAGAAGGGAGAATTGTCCCGGAAATTCAAACGGTCACCAAACCCGAACCATCCAACACTTCTCAGCCAACCAATCAGGATGATGGGGAAACCCGGTTCGTACCCCTTGAAAAAGGTCCTGAGTTTCCCGGGGGGCCTGAGGCCTGGTCAAAGTTTTTGAACCGGCATTTGCAAACCCCTGCCGATCTGGAAGCCGGCGAGAAAAAAACAGTGCTCATCAGTTTCTTGGTTGATGCTGACGGATCTGTTACGGGTTTCAAAGTGGTGCAGTCCGGAGGAAATGCTTTTGATAATGAGGTAATAAGGGTATTAAAGAAAATGCCCAAGTGGAAACCTGCTATTCAAAACGGGCATCCAGTAGTTGTTCCCTTTACACAGCCTGTAACATTTGTAGGCTTTGAACAGTAAAAAGTTTTAAATTGCTCCACCCAATTAAGCGTATGGCAGAAGATTATCAAGACGAGCACAGAAAAAAGGTTACCCGTGTACGTTCCGTGATGGATTACATTATGGGAGCCGTTATTATATTGATAGGTATTTATTTCCTTTTGTATGAAACCCTGGGGTTTAATGTTTTTAACAGGGAGCCTTCCCCTTTGGATAAGTTTTTAGGCGGGGTTTTTATTTTGTACGGAGTTTGGAGAATCTACAGGGGTTATAAAAAGAATTATTATCAATGATTAAAAAGCAGAGGGGTGTGTTTGGGTGGTGCCTGGTTCTTTTTTGTTTTTTATACGCAGGTTGTAAGCAAAAAAACAAGGCTGAACCAACCGATAGATACAATAAAGGGGTCATTCATATAAGCTGTGACGAGTCATTCAAACCGGTAATTGATGCACAGGTGCAAGTGTATGAGGCCAGTTTTTCGGATACCAGAATTATTGTCCATTATAAACCCGAGGCAGATTGCCTGAGAGATTTTTTAGTTGATTCCATTCGTATGGTCATTGCCACCAGGGGATTTACAGAAAGCGAAAGGGCTTTAATGATCGATTCTTTGAAAATAGGGCCCGAAAAATTAACGGTAGCATATGATGCCATAGCCGTTATCGTCCATCCGTCGGCGCAGGATTCCTTTTTTACCATGAACGACATTAAAGACCTGGTGAGCGGAAAAGGTAAAGAAAATTTAATTCCTGTGTTCGATGGCCTAAAAGCGACCAGCACGGTTCGATTTATGATAGACTCAGTACTTAAGGGTGGTAGTCTGGGCCCGAATGCTGTAGCCGCTGAAAGCAGTGCAGGCGTGATTGATTACGTGTCAAGAACGCCCAATGCGGTGGGTTTTATTGGTGTGAGCTGGGTGGGAAATAAAGACGATACCACGCAACAGAGTTTTCTAAAAAAAGTTCGGGTTGCCCGGGTGGAAAGTACCGACAGTGCCAATGCCTTTGTACAACCGGTTCAGTACCTCATCTATACCAAAAGTTACCCCATGGTACGTGATTTGGTATATATACTAAAGGAGCATCATGTGGGGCTTGGTAACGGGTTTGCCAATTTTTTAAAAAGTGAACGGGGGCAACTGATCTTCAGACGTGCCTTTTTATATCCTGCACTCCGGCCTTTTTATGTTCGACGGGCTGAGTTAAAAGAACAATAGAACTAAACATTAACAACTAGTAAATAAACGAAACTGAATAATTTTAAATCTTAAAAAGAAAAGAAAAATGAAGAAATCGGCTATTGTCTTGTTTTTTGCTGCTTTCCTGTCCGTGGGTGTTTTTGCTCAAAACGTGCAGGAGGGTATAAATAATTTTTATGCAGAAAGGTACCAAAGCGCCAAGGGTGTTTTTGAAAAACTGCTGGCCGCTAATCCAAATAATATAGAAGCTACCTATTGGCTGGGGCAAACCTATATTGCGCAGGATGATATAGCCGGTGCAAAAAGCATATATGATAAAGCTTTGGCAACAAATGGCAATGCGCCGCTTGTGTTGGTGGGAATAGGGCATGTAGAACTTCTACAGGGTAACCCGGCCGGTGCTCGTCAGCATTTTGAGCAGGCTATTACGGCCAGCAAGGGCAGAAAAGGAAACGATCCTGTTGTTTTAAATGCCATTGGCCGCGCTAATGTAAATGCCTATACAGAGTCAAAAAAACAAGGTGACCTGGATTACGCCATTGCCAAGTTGAACGAAGCTGCACAACTAGCGCCTACCAATCCCGATATATTTTTAAACTTAGGTAATGCTTACCGCAAAAAGCATCAGGGCAGTGAGGCTGTTCAGGCGTATCGCAAAGCGGGTAACTATGCTCCTGCTTTATTCCGCACAGCCATGTTATACATGACGCAAACCAATTACAGGCAACCGGATAGCTGGGGTGTTGTATTGGAAAACCTGAACAATGTAATTGCAGCCGATCCTAAGTTTGCTCCGGCTTATGAGCAGCTATATTATTATAACCTGCTAGGTAAACAAGACTTTGCTGCTGCAGAAGGTTATGCTAACAAATACATCAGCAGTTCAGACCCAAGCCCGGAGAATCAGTACTTCCTGGCCCAAACCCAGTTTGTTCAAAAGAAGTACAACGATGCCATTACCAATGCTAAAAACATTGTTGCCCAAACCAATAACAATCCCAGGCCCCGTGTATATCGTTTGCTCGCCTACAGCTACCTTGGAAACCAGGACACCACAACAGCCTGCCAGTATGCAAATGAATACTTCGCAAAAGCTAAAGAAGAAGATTTAAGGGGTGAAGATTATTTGATGCATGCGTATTCCTGCGGTAAGGGTAACCCCGATGTTATTCGTGCCGATATTTTTAAAGCGGTTCAAATGGATAGCGTCCTTTCCAGGCAGGTATCTCTGTTAAATGAAGCTGCAAAGGATGCAAAAGCCAGCGGACAAAGATTGCTGCAAGGCGAACTAGACCTTATGTCTTATCAATTGCGCGGCGAAAGAACAAGCCCGGCTGAACTGGTAAATATTGCTGTTTCCTTCTTTTTCGGTGGCGATTATCAAAGGGCGGACAGCCTGGCTTTAGCCTATGCCGCCGCTGCTCCCGATAGCATTTACGGTCCTTACTGGAGTGCTCTTTCCCGCGAAAGAATCGATACCACTATGGAGCAAGGGCTGGCTATGCCGGCTTATCAAAAAGTGCTGGATATAGCTTCTACTGATAAGGTCCGTTTTAAAAGTCAAGGCGTGAGGGCCGCACAAACTCTGGCTATTTACAGCTTTAATATTAAAAATGATAAGGCTGCAGCTTTGGCCTTTGCCGATAAAGGATTAGAGTTTGATCCCACTAATGCCAACCTTTTGAACATTAAACAGGTGGCCAGCGGTAAATCCTCCTCTTCTTCGTCTTCCTCATCAAAAGCAGGTACCGATAGTTCGTCTACCAATGCGAAGAGCACCAAGCCTAAAACTACAACACCGGCCAAGCCTAAGAAAAAAGGGTAAGTATTTATTTCGTATATAATATAATCATAAAGCCTCTCCCTTGAGAGGCTTTATCTATTGATAAAAGTCATGGAAATATTAAACGGAAGATTGCCGACTCTGGCTTATTTTTGCGTGCCCATTTGAAAAACTTATGCTTCACCTTCTTCAAACAGATGTGACTAAAGCAGTCCAGGATGTAAACAGCGCAGCCAGTTATTTGCCGGTGGCTCTTCAATTGTTATTTGTGGTTGGAATGATTGGCACCCTGATGGTGGTTACCCATCTGTTGGGTCCCAAACGCCAAACATCAGATAAACTTCAGACCTTTTCCAGTGGTATTGCCAGCCATGGCGATGCCCGCCAGCCCATGGCCATCAAATATTTTTTGGTAGCCATTCTTTTCGTTTTGTTTGATGTGGAAGTCATTTTTTTTTATCCTTATGCGGTTAGTTTCAGGGGATTAGGTTGGAGCGGTTTTTGGGCTGTATTAATGTTTATAGGCTTCTTTCTTTGTGGATTTATCTACATCGTTAAAAAAGGGGCGCTGAATTGGGAAGATTAGATATTGTTAATGGGATATTGTCAATTTTTAATTGAAAGCAATCGTATAAGGGAATTGACAATTGACAATTTAAAATTGAAATAGTATGGCTCGTCCGGTTTCATATAACATTAAAGAAAAGCCTCTTGAAAAGGATATTAGCATGGCAGAAATGCCTGATGGTTACCAGGGAGAAGGTTTTTTTGCAGCAAAGCTGAGTGATGTAGTGGGTTTGGCCCGTAAGAATTCTATCTGGCCTCTGCCTTTTGCCACCTCCTGCTGCGGTATTGAATTTATGGCCACCATGGCCTCGCATTATGACCTGGCCCGTTTTGGTTCCGAAAGGGTAGGTTTTTCGCCCCGTCAGTGCGACCTGCTGATGGTAATGGGAACCATTGCCAAAAAAATGGCCCCGGTATTACGACAGGTCTACCTGCAAATGGCCGAACCCCGCTGGGTGATGGCGGTAGGCGCCTGTGCCAGCAGTGGTGGTATTTTCGACAGCTACAGTGTGTTGCAGGGCATTGACCAGGTCATTCCGGTAGATGTGTACGTGCCGGGCTGTCCTCCAAGGCCCGAGGCTATATTAGACGGGTTTATGAAAATACAGGATCTGGTGGGCAAGGAAGAATTAAGGCGCCGCAACAGTGAGCATTATAAACAATTGTTAGAGAGCTACGGCATTCAATAAAGTAAAAATTAAAAAGTAAAAAGTTGAAATAAAGGAGCCCTTTACCTTTTGACTTTTGACTTTTGACTCATCATGGAATTGACAAACGATTTAATAAAACAAAGACTGACTGAAAAATTTGGCGACCAGGTTACAAATGTGGAAGAGCCTTATGGAATGCTGACCTTTGAGGTGCCAAAAGAGCTGAATCTGAAAGTACTTCAGTTTTTATATGATGACGAAGAATTAAAGTTTCGTTTTCTCACTGATCTTGCGGCCGTTCATTATCCTGCTTATAAAGGAAGAGAATTGGCCGTAGTGTATCACCTGCACAATCTTGTAGATAATTGTCGTATCCGCTTTAAAGTGTTTACCGATATTAATAAGCCCGATGTATTTAGCGCCGTGAATATTTTTTCGGCGGCTAACTGGCTGGAAAGGGAAGCTTATGATTTTTATGGAGTAAACTTCGTGGGTCATCCTAATTTAAAGCGTATTCAGAATGTGGATGAAATGGATTATTTCCCCCAGCGAAAAGAATTTCCATTAGAGGATCAGACCCGGATTGATAAGGACGACGAGATGTTTGGCAGGGGCGGCAGTTTTGACTTTGGCAACAGGCAGGCCGATGGGGCGCCAAGGCAAATACCGGAAGCGGAAAAATGAACAATTAAAAATTAAAAATGTAAAATGAAAAAAAACCTTTCCTTTTTACATTTTGCATTTTACATTTTGTATTAAAATGTCAATAACTACAGAAAAAGCGTTCGAACAAGGAAGCATTGAAACAGGAACAACCAGGTTGAACCTGGGACCAACGCATCCTGCCACGCATGGCGTGTTTCAGAATATACTGGAACTGGACGGAGAACGGATTGTATCTGCCGAACAAACCATTGGCTATATCCACCGGGCTTTTGAAAAAATTGCCGAACGCCGTCCGCTCTACCAAATCACTCCTCTTACCGACCGCTTGAATTATTGCTCGGCTCCTATCAACAATATGGGCTGGCATCTGACCTGCGAGAAATTGCTTGGTATTCAAACACCCAAGCGGGTTGATTACCTGCGTGTTATTATCATGGAACTGGCACGTATAGCCGACCATTTGATCTGCAACTCCATTGTGGGTGTGGATGCCGGCGCCTATACCGGCTTTTTGTACGTAATGCAATACCGCGAGCTGATCTATGAAATCTGGGAGGAGGTTTGCGGTTCCCGTTTAACCACCAACATAGGCCGCATTGGCGGTTTTGAAAGAGATTTCAATGACATTGCGTTTACGAAACTGGAGAAGTTTTTAAAAGAATATCCTGTTGTTCTAACAGAATTTGAAAACCTGTTTTCCCGCAACCGTATTTTCATGGAACGTACCATTGGTGCGGGTCCCATTAGCGCGGAAAGAGCATTGAACTATGGTTTTACAGGTCCTAACCTTAGGGCTGCAGGAGTTGACTACGATGTAAGGGTGCACACGCCCTATAGTTCTTACCAGGATTTTGATTTCATCATTCCAACAGGTACCACCGGCGACTGTTACGACCGCTTTTTGGTGCGTAACCAGGAAATGAGGGAATCATTAAAAATCATTGAACAGGCGTATAAAAAAATACAGGATTTCAAAGGTGTGGAAGGCACCGTGTTTCATGCCGATGTCCCGGAGTATTACCTGCCTGAAAAAAAAGATGTGTACACCAAGATGGAAGCGCTGATCTATCACTTTAAAATTGTGATGGGTGAAACAGATATTCCGCCGGGTGAAGTATATAATTGTGTGGAAGGCGCCAATGGCGAGCTGGGATTTTATTTAATTAGCGATGGCGGCAGAAGTCCCTACAGGCTTCATTTCCGCAGACCTTGTTTTATTTATTACCAGGCGTTCGAAGAGTTGGTAAAGGGCAGTATGTTGAGCGATGCTATTATTGTAATGTCGTCGCTGAATTTGATTGCCGGGGAGATGGATGGATAGTTTAATTAAAAATTAAAAATGAAAAATGTAAAACAAGGTGCACCTTGTTTTACATTTTGACTTTTACATTTTACATTTAAAATGAAATTTTCCGAAGAAAAGTTAAAAAAAGCTCAGGAGATCATGGCACGTTATCCGCAGGGAAAACAAAAAAGTGCACTGATCCCTTTATTGCATCTGGCGCAGGAAGAAAACGGCGGCTGGCTGAGCGTGGAAGTGATGGATCTTGTTGCCGGGCTATTGCAGCTGAAACCTATTGAAGTGTACGAGGTGGCTACCTTTTACAGCATGTATAATTTAAAACCGGTTGGTAAATATTTATTTGAAGTTTGCCAGACAGGACCTTGCATGCTAAAGGGCAGCGACCAGATCATTGATTATATAAAGGAAAAGTTAGGCATCGGAGTGGGTGAAACAACGGCTGATGGCATGTTCACTTTAAAAACGGTGGAGTGCCTGGGGGCCTGCGGTTATGCGCCTATGATGCAGATGGGAAAATTTTACAAAGAACACCTGACCAAAGAAAAAGTGGATCAGATCATTGAAGAATGCAGAAGGACAGCAGCTCAAAATAATTAAAACTAATAGAATGGACGCAATCATTCCATATCTGAATTTTAATGGCAATGCAAAAGAAGCATTGGCATTTTACGAAAAAGCATTAAACGGCAAAGTGGCTTATTCGCAAACATTTGCCGATGCTAATATGGCACAGGACGAAAGCATGAAAGATAAAATTCTGCATGCCGTATTTGAGGCCGGTAACCTGAAATTTATGGTTAGTGATTGCCCCCCGGGAGTAAATGTGAGCAGTGGGGATCAAGTTAGCCTGTCATTAAATTTTCAAGATCCCGAAACCATTGAAAAAACCTTTGCCGCTTTAGCGGAAGGCGGGCATATTACCATGCCCTTGCAGGATACGTTCTGGGGAGCCAGGTTTGGTATGACAAAAGATAAATATGGTATACACTGGATGTTTAACCATGATTATAAAAAAGATCAATAGGGATCATGGGTAGAAAATTATTATTAGAAAAAGCACATATTGAAGGCATTCGTTATTACGATGTTTACCGGAAAAACGGGGGCTATACGGCTTTGGAGAAGGCATTTAAAATGTCTCAGGCCGATGTAATTGAAGAAGTAAAGAAAAGTGGTTTGCGCGGCCGTGGCGGCGCCGGCTTCCCTACCGGCATGAAATGGAGCTTTTTGGCAAAGCCCGAAGGTGTGCCGCGTTACCTGGTTTGCAACGCCGATGAATCGGAGCCGGGCACTTTTAAGGACCGCTACCTGATGGAATTTCTGCCGCATCTTTTTATTGAAGGATTGATCATTTCATCCTATGCCCTGGGCGCAAACACCTGCTATGTTTACATCCGCGGCGAGTATGCCTGGATACCCGATATTTTAGAGCAGGCCATTGCGGAAGCCAAACAAAACGGCTGGCTTGGAAAAAATATTTTAGGCAGCGGTTTTGACCTGGAAATTTATGTGCAGCGTGGTGCCGGTGCTTATATCTGCGGCGAAGAAACCGCCTTGCTGGAATCCTTGGAAGGCAAAAGGGGGAATCCCCGTATCAAGCCTCCCTTCCCGGCTGTAAAAGGTTTATGGGATTGTCCGACGGTTGTAAACAACGTGGAAACGTTAGCCGCAGTCGTTCCCATCATCAACATCGGCGGCGAAGAATACGCAAAGATTGGTGTGGGCAAATCCACGGGTACCAAACTGATCTCTGCCTGCGGCAATATCAACAAGCCGGGTGTATATGAAATTGACATGACCATTTCGGTAGAAGAATTTATTTACAGCGATGAATATTGCGGCGGCATTCCCAATGGAAAAAAATTAAAAGCCTGTATTCCCGGCGGTTCCTCCGTTCCTATTTTGCCCGCTAATTTGCTATTAAAAACAGCCAAGGGCGAAAAAAGGATGATGACCTACGAAAGCCTTGCCGATGGCGGCTTTCAAACGGGTACCATGATGGGCTCCGGTGGTTTTATTGTGCTGGATGAAGACCAATGCGTGGTTCGTCATACACTGACGCTGGCCCGTTTCTACCGTCATGAAAGTTGCGGACAGTGTTCGCCCTGCCGTGAAGGAACCGGCTGGATGGAAAAGATCCTGTATAATATCGAACACGGCAAAGGAAAGATGAGTGATATCGATTTGTTGTGGGATATACAAAGCAAAATCGAAGGCAATACCATTTGTCCTTTGGGTGATGCGGCGGCCTGGCCGGTGGCAGCAGCCATCCGTCATTTCCGGGATGAATTTGAATGGCACGTATTGAATCCGGAAGAAGCACAAAAAAGAAATTTTGGATTGGCGCATTATGCTGATCCGCTGGAAGTAGCGGTGGGGTAATTGCCCCCCTGTCCCCCTAAAGGGGAGAGGTAGGTAGCTCTTTTCTTTTTTATTCCATTAGTTCTTTAAACAGGTTGATAATGTGAAGCCAGAGCTGTATGGCTATTATTAAGGTTCTGTTGCGTCGCACACTTCAACTTTAGAAAATAAAATCAACAAGATTGATAACAAAATATCTCCGCATTTGCAGAGATATTAAAATTCCCCTTTGGGGGATAGGGGTATGTCAGACGAAAAAAAACTATTTAAAGTAACCATAGACAACATCACGGTGGAAGTGGAGCCGGGAACCACCATTCTTATGGCTGCACGAAAAATTGGTGGTGATGTGGTACCGCCAACCATGTGTTATTACAGCAAACTGGAAAAGACCGGCGGTTATTGCCGCACCTGTTTGGTAAAAGTAGCTGCAGGTTCTGCGGCTGATCCGCGCCCCATGCCCAAGCTGGTGGCAAGCTGCCGCACAGCCGTGATGGATGGAATGGTGGTTGAAAATATTACCAACCCCGCGGTGCTGGAAGCCAGAAAAGGTGTGGTTGAATTTCTATTGTTGAACCACCCGCTGGATTGCCCGGTGTGTGACCAGGCCGGCGAATGTGATTTGCAGGACCTGAGCTATGCACACGGAACCGAAGGTACCCGGTTTGAATTTAAAAAACGCACCTTCGAACGTATTGATCTGGGCCCTTACATTCAACTGCACATGACCCGTTGTATTCTCTGTTACCGGTGTGTGCATACGGCCAACCAGGTGGCGGGACACCGCGAACATGGTGTGCTGGACAGGGGCGACCATGCGCAGATTGCAACCTATATCCAGGAATCATTGGACAGTGAGTTCATTGGAAACGTCATTGATGTGTGCCCGGTAGGAGCGTTAACCGACAGAACCTTCCGGTTCAAAAACCGGGTGTGGTTTACCAAACCGGTGGATGCGCACCGGGATTGTCGGACCTGTAAAGGAAAAGTGCGGTTGTGGATGCGGGGGGACGACGTGTTGCGGGTAACGGCCAGAAAAGACCAATGGGGCGAGGTGGAAGACTGGATCTGTAACGAGTGCCGTTTTGAAAAGAAAAAAGTAAGTGACTGGGTGATAGAAGGGCCAACGGGGGTAAACCGTCACTCTGTTATTTCGCAGGGGCATTATGTAGGAATAGAAAAGCCGAATGAAACCTTCAGCCCGCTAATGGACGGAAGAAAGCCCAAATTGCTGATGGATATTCATGCAGTGAGTGAAGTGAATAAGGTTGATCTGAACAAAATTGCAGGACCGGCAACAGGCGCCACCTTTAACGGGCAGCCGCTGGCAACAGGCAATAATCCAACAGATGTCAAAGAAGGAAAGGGCCGGAATTTGGCGGGCACGGATTCAACCAATCCCAATACGCCGTAGCATTAAAAATTAAAAAGTAATCCCGCCACGGGCAGGATGAATTTTGACTTGATATGTATTTATTACAACTTGACTGGTGGATTTTTTTTGAGAAGTTGATTTTGGTTGCTGTCATTGTTACAACGGCTTTAGTTGTTGCCATGTACAGTACTTATGCCGAACGCAAGATCGCTGCTTTTTTACAAGACCGCCGCGGACCCAGCCGTGCCGGACCTTTTGGCCTATTGCAACCTTTGGCGGATGGTGTCAAGCTTTTTATGAAAGAAGAGATCATTCCTCTTACTTCTTCCAAATTTCTTTTTGTTTTAGGCCCTATGCTGGCCATGATCACGGCTTGTATGACCAGCGCTGTCATTCCTTGGGGATGGACAATTGACGTAGCCGGACGACAAGTGCCCCTGCAGATAGCCGATATCAATATTGGTATTTTGTACATTTTTGGCGTAGTCAGCCTGGGCGTGTATGGAATTATGATTGGCGGATGGGCATCGAATAACAAGTTCTCTTTGCTGGCCGCCGTTCGCGGGGCCTCACAAATGATCTCCTATGAACTGGCCATGGGTCTTTCCCTGCTGGCGGTTTTGATGGTGGTAGGTGATTTAAGAATGAGCGCCATTGTAAACTACCAGGTAGCCCATGGCTGGAACTTTATTTACCAGCCCCTTGGCTTTTTGATATTTTTTATTTGTGCCCTGGCTGAGTGTAACCGTACGCCGTTTGACCTGCCGGAAGCAGAAAATGAATTGAACTTTGGTTACCACCAGGAATATTCATCCATGAAACTGGGCTTTTATTTATTTGCCGAGTACATCAACATGTTTATTTCATCTGTGGTAATGGCTACGTTGTTCTTTGGCGGCTATGATATACCGTTTGTGAACGAAGCGGCCTGGGGTAATCATTGGTGGGTAGGGCTGATAGGTTTTGCCGTATTGATGGCAAAGGCTACATTTTTTATTTTCTTATTTATGTGGATCCGCTGGACCATTCCACGCTTCCGCTACGACCAATTGATGAACCTTGGCTGGAAAGGCTTATTGCCACTGGCTTTGGCCAATATGCTTATTACAGCCGTGGTAATATTGCTGTTAAATAAATAAACAGGTTTAAAATTTAAGCTGAATCAAAACGGCTAAATTTGCGCCGTTAAAGCGAAGAGGAGAGCAGATGCAAGCATTAACAAACAGAAATAAACAGGTTGAACGAAAGCCCATGACAATTTGGGAGAAGTTGTACCTGCCTGCTATATTCAAAGGCATGGGTATTACTTTTAGTCACCTTTTCAAGAAAAAGCCCACCATTAATTATCCCGAGGAGCAACGTCCTTTCTCGGCGGTATTTCGTGGGTTGCATATTTTAAACAGGGATGAAGAGGGCCGCGAAAAATGTACAGCCTGTGGCTTGTGTGCCCTGGCTTGCCCGGCAGAAGCCATTACCATGGAAGCTGCCGAACGGCAGCCCGGTGAAGAACATTTGTACCGCGAAGAAAAATATGCAGCCAAGTACGAGATCAACATGCTGCGCTGTATTTTCTGCGGCTTGTGTGAAGAGGCCTGTCCCAAAGACGCCATTTACCTGACACAAACTTTTGCCCCTGCCAATTATGGCCGCAAAGGATTTATTTACGGAAAGAATGATTTGCTGATTCCCGACCCCAAAACCGATCCGGAAGGGTACGAAAAGGCAAAAGGAGAAATTGGAAAAAACAAAAAATAAGAACCAACTGCAGTAATGGGTATTACACAAATACTATTTTGGACGCTTTCGGTTATCACACTTTTCAGTGCACTTATGGTAGTTATCAGCAAGAACCCTGTCTATAGTGTTCTTTGGCTGATCGTTACTTTCTTTACCATTTCCGGGCATTATATTTTATTGAACGCACAGTTTTTAGCGGTGGTAAACATTATTGTTTATGCCGGTGCCATTATGGTGTTGTTTCTTTTTGTCATAATGCTGATGAATTTGAGTAAGGACACGGAGCCGCAAAAAAATAAATGGCTGAAACTGATTGGGGCCGTGGCCGGTGGTTGTTTGCTATTGGTAATGGTAGCGGCCTTGCGCAACACCGAAAAACAAATGACCGAATTAGGAACAGGAGATATAGGATTGATTCAAAATTTAGGAAAGGTGCTGTTCAGTGAATTTGTAGTGCCCTTCGAGATCAGTTCCATATTGTTTTTGAGCGCCATGGTGGGTGCTGTTATTTTAGGTAAAAGAGATGAAAAAAGTCCTGCGGAAAAAGAAATCAAAAAAGTAGAAGCCGCGCAGGATGCGATGAACATTTAATTAGCCAATTCGGCAATGTGGCCATGCGCCAATTGCCGAATGATCAAATTGAAAAATTGCCGAAATAAGATGCCAATTAACTATTACATATTTCTTTCCATTGCCTTGTTTGTTATAGGCATCATTGGGGTGCTTACACGCCGTAATGCCATTATCATATTTATGTGCATTGAACTGATGCTGAATGCAGTGAACCTATTACTGGTGGCTTTTTCAAAAATGCACTATTTGGCTAATGCATCAACCAATGCCAGCGCCGGGAGCGACGGGCAATTGTTTGTATTTTTTATAATGGTAGTGGCGGCAGCGGAAGTGGCCGTGGGCTTATCCGTAATTGTAATGTTGTTCCGCAATACACATTCGGTTGATGTAAACTTTTTGAACAGACTAAAACATTGATAAGCTGCCGCTTTCAGTATTCAGCTTTGAGCTGATAGCTGATAGCGGATGGCTCATAGCTCAGATATGAAGACTTTAATTTTTTTAATTCCACTTTTGCCCTTCATTGGTTTTTTGATCAATGGATTGGGAAGAAAGTATGTACCAAAAGGACTGGTAAGTGTTGTTGGCTGCGGAACCGTATTGGCATCTTTCATCATTTCGTTGGTGATCTTTTTTAATAAAGAGTATTCCACCACCCCGCTGCATTATTTTGATTTCATCAACATCGGCACGCTAAAAATTCCCTTTGCTTTTCAAATTGATCAGCTTTCCACTTTATTTCTTCTCATCATCACGGGTGTTGGTTTTTTGATCCATGTGTATTCAACGGCTTACATGCACGAGGAAAAAAGAGAACACTACGGAAGGTATTTCTCTTATCTCAACCTTTTCATCTTCTTCATGCTGATGCTGGTCATGGGCGCCAACTATGTCATTATGTTCATAGGCTGGGAAGGCGTGGGCTTGTGTTCTTATTTATTGATTGGGTACTGGTTTAAAAATATTGATTACACCAAAGCCGCCAAGAAAGCTTTTGTAATGAACCGTATTGGCGACTTTGGATTTCTGCTAGCAATGTTCTGGATCATTTCAAAGATTGGTTCAGTCAATTACGGGGATGTTTTAAGTACGGCAGGCCTGGCTAAATTTTCTACCACTGATATCATTGGCATTACGCTTTTGCTTTTTGTAGGTGCCACGGGTAAAAGTGCACAAATTCCTTTGTACACCTGGCTGCCCGATGCGATGGCCGGTCCAACACCGGTGTCAGCGCTCATCCACGCCGCTACCATGGTAACAGCCGGTATTTACATGATTGCCCGAAGCAATGCCTTGTACGCTTTAGCGCCTGCTACCAACACGGTTATTGCCATTATTGGTGCTGCCACTGCATTGCTGGCGGCCACCATTGCACTCAGGCAAAACGATATTAAAAAAGTGCTGGCCTATTCCACCGTCAGCCAGTTGGGATATATGTTCCTTGCACTGGGCACCGGTTCTTATGTGGCGGCTGTGTTTCATGTAATGACCCATGCCTTCTTCAAAGCGTTGTTGTTCCTGGGTTCCGGTTCGGTAATTCATGCCGTAAGCGGACAACAGGATATTCGTTTCATGGGTGGATTGAAAAGCAAGCTCCCCATCACCTACATTACTTTCCTTATTGGCTGCCTGGCTATTGCCGGTATCCCGCCGCTTTCGGGTTTCTTTTCAAAAGATGCCATTTTATTAGGAGCTTTTGAGCATGATAGGTTCCTCTATGTGATTGGTGTGCTTACGGCTGCACTGACTGCTTTTTATATGTTCCGCCTGTTGTTCATCACTTTTAACGGAAGCTTCAGAGGAGATGAAGAGCAAAGGCAACATATTCATGAAAGTCCTGCTGCCATGACCCTTCCTTTGATTGTGCTGGCCGTGCTTTCCATTATTGGCGGTTTTGTAGGCGTGCCTGAGGTATTTATGCAGGGCGGAGAAAAGCTGGCCGGCTATTTAGCCCCGGTTGTTCCCACAGTGCAACATCACATTGAACATTCCACCGAACTTTTGCTGATGGGATTAACTACGGTAGTTGCCATTATTGCTATTGTGATTGCATGGTTGCGGTACAGGACGTACAGGGAAGAGGAGCCAACCGCATTTGGAAAATTATTGGAGAATAAATGGTATGTGGATGAATTATACCATAGCATAATTGTGCAACCGCTAAATAAATTAAGTTCAATTGCTGACCGCTATTTTGAAAGAAGTGGTATTGATGCCATCGTAAATGGCGTGGGCCGTTTGGTGAATTACGGGGGACGGCAGTTGCGCTGGTTGCAAAGCGGCCAGGTGGGAAGCTATATATTACTGATGGTGATAAGCATGGTGCTGTTCTTTGTGTTACAATTTTTCCTGAGAAAATAGCGGAGTCGAAGTACCGGACGTACAAGAGTGCGACGCAACAGGCGATGAACAGAATGAGAAAAGCTGATAACAATAAATAAAAATTTACCGTCCAAGACGGCTTTGGAAATATGATTGTTTTATTACTGTTTTTGATTCCACTGATCGGCGGATTTTTATCTTTCTTTTTAAAGAATGATAAAACCGTTCGCGGATGGGCTTTGCTGGTTACTATCATTACACTGATTGTTTCTATTGGGGGTGTTACCATCAAATCGCCGGGCCAGCTGAATTTTAGCGCCGATATAATGGGCAGCCTGGGAAGTTCTTTTTCGCTGAAACTGGATGGTCTTTCGCAACTTCTTTGTTTGTTGACGGCTGTGGCCTATCCTATTATTTTAATAGCTACCTGGAGGTCGGAGTATAAAAGATCCAACAATTTTTTTGCGCTGATGCTATTGACGCAGGCAGGCCTGATGGGTGTATTTACCGCCAGTGATGCCTTATTGTTTTATTTCTTTTGGGAACTGGCGCTGGTGCCGATGTATTTTCTCTGCTCCGGCTGGGGTGGTGAAAGAAGGATCCCGGTTACATTTAAATTTTTCGTGTACACCTTTACCGGCTCTGTGCTGATGCTGATCGGTTTGATCTACCTGTATTTTCAAACGCCTGACCGTTCTTTTTCCATGGAATCGTTCTACGCTTTGAAATTGTCCAATGGAACACAAGGCTGGGTTTTCTGGTTATTGTTCGTAGCGTTTGCCGTTAAGATGCCGGTATTCCCTCTTCATACCTGGCAGCCCGATACCTATGAGCAATCGCCAACAGCGGCTACTATGGTGTTAAGCGGTATTATGGTGAAGATGGGTGTGTTTGGTGTGATCCGCTGGGTACTGCCCATTGTGCCCGTTGCTTCGTATTCCTGGGGCGATGTGGCAATGAGCCTTGCCGTTGCCGGAATTATTTACGCTTCTGTCATTGCCGTACGGCAGGATGATTTTAAACGACTGATCGCCTATTCCTCTATTGCGCATATTGGATTGATGGCAGCCACGCTTTTTGCGGAAACCAAAAGTGGGTACCAGGGTGTGATGATACAAATGTTCAATCACGGTGTGAACGTGATTGGATTGTGGATCGTGGCCGAGCTGATTGAGCGGCAGTTTGGAACGAGAAAACTATCGCAGCTGGGCGGGCTTGCGCAAAAAGCGCCGGGATTAGCCATCCTGCTGGTGATTGTAGCCCTTGCCAATGTAGCCTTACCCTTAACAAATGCCTTTATTGGAGAATTCCTGATGTTCAATGGTATCTGGAATTCACCCATTACAAAGTATAACATTGTATTTACGGCACTGGCAGCACTGAGTATTATTTTGGTTGCCGTGTACACATTGAATATGGTGCAAAAAATACTTTTTGGTACTACCAATTCACTTACGGAGAAGGCTCATGATATTTATTTCAATGAGAAGGCAGCCCTGGGAATGGTAGTTGTGTTGATCTTTGTTTTTGGAGTTTACCCGCAACCTTTGTTGAACCTGACCAATGGTTTCGTGGATGGGTTATTGAATAAAATAAATGTTGCTCACCTGTTTGTAAAATAATATGAACGCATTAATCTTATTAGCTCTTAGTGGTGTTGTTATGATGTTCAGCTCTTTTTTGCTGAACAACAGGAGCCATGTCAGAGTACTAGCGCATGTTTTGTTATTGGCTGTAATTGCAGTGAATATACTTGAGCTTAGAGGAATAGAACCGGTGCAGGTTGATACCAAGGGCATGTTGGAGTTTGACCGGTTTGCCCTCTTGTTTATGCTGGTTGCCAACGTTTGTACGCTTGCCTTCTTTTTGTTGTCTTCAAGAGATATGGAAAAAGTAGGAAATCATTACAGTGATTATTTTGCCTTGTTGTTTTTCGTTTTGGCCGGTGTGGCCATATCGGCTTCTTTTAAATCATTACTGATGTTGTTTTTGGGAATAGAGATCCTTTCCATTCCCTTATATATATTAACCGGCAGTGATAAACGCAACCTGAAGAGCAACGAAGCTTCTCTGAAATATTTTTTACAGGGTTCGTTTTCAACAGGATTGATGTTGATGGGAATAGCGTTGGTCTATGGTGCTACCGGTAGCTTTCAAACCGGTATTGCCGTGCCCACTGATAAGGTCCCGGTATTGATGATTGCCGGAATGATGCTCCTGTTATTTTCCATGTCGTTTAAAGTATCGGCGGCACCTTTTCATTTCTGGACGCCGGATGTATACGACGGAGCGCCAACTGTCTTTACTTCTTTTATGGCAACAATCGTAAAGGTAGCAGGCTTTATGGCGTTCATGCGATTGTTCAATGATGCTTTTGCTGACATTCGTCCAGAATGGAAATTATTGGTGGGCATAATAGCCGCCACTACATTATTTATTGGAAATATCACCGCGGTATTTCAGCAAAGTGTCAAAAGAATGCTGGCTTATTCCAGCATTTCGCAGGCTGGTTTTATGATGCTGGCTGTTTATTCACTGAACGCCGATGCCAAAGAGGGTTTGATCTTATATGCGGCAGCCTATTCCCTGGCAACGATCGGTGTGTTTGCCGTACTGATCAAAATGAAGGATTACACATTTGAAGGCTTTAATGGCTTTGCCCGGCAACAGCCGTTAATTGCAGCCATTTTGGTCATCTTCTTATTGTCACTGGCCGGCATTCCTTTAACAGCGGGTTTTCTTTCCAAGTTTTATATGCTTAGGGCAACTGTCGATGCGGGAAGCATCGCATTGGCCATCTTTGCTGTTTTAATGGCTGCTATCAGTGTGTACTATTATTTCAGGTTAATTCAGTCCATGTATTTTAAACCCGGCGAAGGCGCCGTTATCCCTGTCTCCAACGGCTTTAAATATACGTTGGTAGCTATGGCAGCGGTCACCGTCCTGTTGGGCATTTTCCCTAACCTGCTTACCTACTGGTTGTATTTTTAGCCCCGTCAATAAAGAATTAACGTCATTTCTAATGGGTTTGCTAATTTAGTGAACCCATTTTTATGAATACCTCTGACGTTTTTTCATTAGCCTTTCGGACCGTACGGAGCAATAAACTCCGCAGCGGAATTACTGTTGCCATTATTGCTTTTGGTATCATGGCATTGATCGGAATCATCACGGCGATAGAAGCCATGAATCAAAAACTTACCGAGAGCTTTTCGACCATGGGCGCCAATGGTTTTACCATTCGTTTTAAAGAAAGAAATATTCGCTTTGGTGGTAATGGCCCTTCCATGAAATTGTCGAAGAAAGGGCAGCGTAAAGAAAAAACATCGAGCCTTGATAAATCCATTACAGAGCAAGAAGCCGATCAGTTTGTAAAATACTATACTTTCCCATCCATCGTTGGCATCTCTACCATGGCAGGAAATAATTTTACGGTTTCCTTTGAATCCAAAAAAACCAATCCCAATGTTTTTGTGTTCGGGGCCGATGAAAATTATATTGACCTGAATGGATTTACCCTGGAGGCCGGCAGAAATTTTAGTTCGCAGGATATACAATCAACCACCAACGTCTGCCTGTTGGGTTATGACGTAGCTGCCAAATTATTCCGGCAAGGCTCGTCGGGTGCTGCCAATAAAATAGTAAGAATAAATGACGCTCCTTACCGGGTTATTGGTGTATTGGGAAGCCGGGGCTCATCCTTTGGTTTTAGCAGGGATAACATTGTGATACTCGGCTACAAGAATGTAAAAAAATATTTTGGTGTCAATACCTATACCATTGGAGTGATGACCAATGATGTGAAGCAGGTTGAAAACGCAATCGGAGAAGCCGAAGGACTTTTTAGATCCATTCGGAAATTAAGCACAACAGAAGAAAGCAATTTTGTTTTGGAAAGAAGCAACAGCATAGCTGAAAAAGCCATCAGTGTGCTGGGTTATTTAACAGCCGCTGTTATTGTAATTGGGTTTATTACTTTGATAGGCTCAGCCATTGGCCTGATGAATATTATGCTGGTGTCGGTGGCAGAAAGAACCAAAGAAGTCGGGTTAATAAAAGCCATTGGGGGCAAGAGTAAAATGGTGCGGCAGCAATTTTTGCTGGAATCAATTTTGATAAGTGTACTGGGGGCATTGTTTGGAATCATCTTAGGAATTTTTGTAGGAAATCTTTTTTCAATGGTTCTGAATACAGGCTTTGTCGTTCCCTGGAAATGGGTTGTCTATGGAGTAGCTATTTGTACGCTGGTGGGTTTACTGGCCGGTTTGTATCCGGCGCTGAAAGCGGGAAGATTAAACCCAATCGAAGCTTTGCGGTATGAATAAATTAATAAGAAATCAACGTGCCTGATGATTTCTATTTGGTAAAAACCATATCTTGCTACCTTTAAAACCGGAACACGCCGAAAAAAATGCAACCGTGTAAACATTTAATGCTTTTTTTCAGTAGAATTGTGACCGAAATTTTAAACTGATTTTTTTACATTAAAAAACTAAAAAACTTACAATCATGGCAGTAGAAACAAGACCGACTGCAAGTACAACATCAGTTAAGGCTACATCAGTTCAACCTAAGAGAAGCGGTAATGCTATTTCATGGCTTGCCCCAGTTATTTGTGTTGTAGCCGGTTATTGTATTTGGAGATTTTTGATGGGAGCAGACAGTGGATTCAATCAACCTGACCCCAGTGGTGGAATCTGGCCTTCACACAGACAACCTAAAGATGCGTGGCATCGTATCTATGAAGGTGGTATCATCGTTCCATTGTTGATCGGAATGTTCCTTATGGTGATTACTTTTTCTATTGAGCGTTTCTTGACAATTAGCAAAGCGTTGGGAAAAGGATCTATTGCTGATTTTATTCGCAAGGTGCAATATCACCTGGCAAACCGTAATGTGGATGCTGCATTAGCAGAATGCGATAAGCAACGCGGCTCTGTTGCCAATGTTATGAAAGCTGGTTTGCGCCGCTACAAAGAAATGATTAGCGTTAGCGATCTTGATACAGAGCAAAAAGTAATTTCTATTCAAAAAGAAGTGGAAGAAGCAACTGCACTGGAATTGCCAATGCTGCAAAAGAACCTGGTGTTCCTTTCCACCATTACGTCCGTAGGTACCCTGATTGCCTTATTAGGTACGGTAATGGGTATGATCAAGTCGTTCTCTTCTTTAGGTGAAAGTGGTGGCGGCGGCGATGCTACAGCGTTGGCTATCGGTATCTCTGAGGCCCTTTATAACACAGCGTTGGGTATCGGTACATCAGCCCTGGCTTTGATCATGTACAACGTCTTCACTACAAAAATTGACAGCATTACATACGGTATTGACGAATCAGGTTTCACTTTAACACAATCTTTTGCTTCTTTATACAAATAAGAGCAAAAGCCGTTATGGATTTTTGAAACAATTGAATCTCACTACAAAATTATTTTTATACTATGCCAAGTGTCAAAATGCCGAAGAAGAGTACAGCAACAGACATGACACCCTTCGTGGATGTGTCATTTCTGATCTTATTCTTCTTCATTATGGCGACTAAGTTTAAACCACCGGCACCTGTAGAGATCACCACACCGAAGTCCGTTTCTTCTGACAAGTTAAAAGAACAAGATGCGGTACAGGTAGAAATGGACAAGCTGGGCAGGGTTTTCTTTTCGGTGAATGTACAGAAGGTGTCAGACGAGTCAAATGGTTTAAAAAAGACCCTGATTCAAAATGTAAACCAGGCGAGAAACTTGGGTTTGTCTGAAACAGAAATGAACAACTTTGTTAAAAACACCATCATTGGTGTTCCTTTCAACAAGTTAAAATCATACCTGGCTTTGGATGATGCCAACCGGGTGAAAGCCTTTGAGGGGATTCCGGTAACCGACTCTGCTAATAACGAGTTGGCTACATGGATTGCTGCCGCACAAAATGCCTTTTCAGGAAAGAAAATGAACTTCATGATCAAAGGGGATAATGAAGCAAAGTATCCGTCCTTTAAAGGAGTAATTGATGCCATGCGCCGGAACGAGGTGTTTAAATACCAGCTCATCACTGACCCCGAAGGTGTTCCTTACGGATCTGATCTGTATAAATTACAGAACAAAGGGAAGGCATCTTAATCTTAACAATTAAAAACAAAATACTATGGCAGATATAGATGTTTCCGGTGGAGATAGTGGCCATAAAAAAGGCCCGGGGGTCAAAAAGGCCAAAAAGCTTTCAACCCGTGTGGATATGACGCCGCTGGTGGATCTGGGATTCCTGCTCATTACGTTCTTTATTTTCACAACCACAATGAGTACGCCCACCACCATGGGTTTAATTATGCCTAAAGATGAAAAGAATCCAAAGGACCTGACCGAAGTAAAAGAGTCGGCTGCCTTGACGATCATGTTAGGCAAAAACGACCAGGTGTTTTATTACATGGGACAGTTAAAGCCGGATGGATCAAATTTTGAGTCCACTAACTTTAAAGATGTCCGTAAAGTAATAATGGACAAGAAGGCGGAAGTAATGAGGAATCACGTTCACGACCCAAGTTGTGAAAAAATATGGGCAAAGAATGGCGGCGATCAGAATTCCTGCAGGGACAAGGACTTCGTTGTAGTGATTAAACCCAATGAGGATGCAACCTATAAGAATTCCGTTGACATTCTGGATGAAATGACCATAAACGATGTAAAACGTTTTGCCCTGGTTGATATTACTCCGGACGAGAATCAACTGGTGAAAGCCACGCAAAGTGCAGCAAAATAAGTTTGCAGTTTATGGAATTAAAATAAGCAGCGCATCTAAATACAAATAACAAAAATGGAAGCAAATAAAATATTACAGGCCGATATACTGGACCTGGTTTTTGAGGGCCGTAACAAAGAGTACGGTGCTTACGAACTAAGGACAAAGTATAACAAGCGGATCCTGCTTGCTTTAGGCATTACAGCGGCGATTGCTGTGCTTCTTTTCGGTGCTACTTTGCTGTCAAACGCTTTATCACCCAAAAAAGATGACAAGCAAATAGTACGGGATGTAGTCATAGCTCAGGTTAATCAGGAACCGGATAAACCACCTCCGCCACCGCCACCACCACCCAAAGCTCCACCACCGCCAAAAGTGGAAATGGCCAAGTTTACTCCCCCCGTTATTAAAAAAGATGAGGAAGTAAAACAGGAAGAAATTCCTCCTGTAAAGGAAATGGAGGATAAGAAAATTGATGTAATTAATCAGGAAGGTATAAAAGATGAAGGTATCATCGCTCCTCCGGTTGTGGATGAAGGAAAAGGTGTTGTGGAAGCTCCCAAAGTAGAAGATGAAAATAAAATCTTTGAAAAGGTGGAGATTGAAGCCTCTGTAGATGTAAGACAGTGGAGAAGACACCTTGAAAGCCAGCTTCAGCGTTACATTGAGGATGCTGCTTCTCAGGGTATGAATCCTGGTCAGTACACCGTACAGGTTCGTTTCCTTGTAGAAAAAGATGGTAGCATTACCGATGTAAAGGCATTGAATGATCCGGGATATGGTTTGGGCAAGGGTGCTGAAGATGTGGTGAAAAGAGGACCAAAATGGTCTCCGGGTGAACAGAACGGAAGAAAGGTTCGTTCTTACCACACACAGCCTATCACCTTTGTAGTTTCTGAATAATTTTCAAAAAGCTTACATAAGATTAAGTCCCTTTACACAGTGTAAAGGGATTTTTTGTTTTATCAGGAGTAATTTTGCACATGAGTTTAAAGCTATCGGGATGGAGTGATACTATAGTTGCCCTGGCCACACCGCCGGGCGTTGGCGCCATTGGCGTAATCCGCTTAAGTGGCGGTAAGGCAATACAAATCACAGATGAACTTTTTCCCTCCAAAAATTTAAGCCAGCAGCCCTCACACAGCTTGCATGTGGGCTATTTAAAAAATAGAGGTAAGATTTTGGATGAGGTGGTGGTTTCTATTTATAAAGCACCCCGTTCCTATACAGGTGAAAATATTGTAGAGATCAGTTGTCACGGATCTCCTTTTATTCACCAGCAGGTAATAGATGCCTGTATTCAACAGGGAGCAAGGCTGGCAAAGCCCGGAGAGTTTACCCAAAGAGCTTTTCTAAACGGGAAATTAGACCTGACGCAGGCCGAAGCTGTAGCCGACCTGATTGCCAGCAATACACAAGCTTCGCACAAAACAGCCCTTAATAATATAAGGGGCGGATTTTCCCAGGCATTAAAAGACCTTAGGGAACAGTTGATTCAATTTTCAGCGTTGATTGAGCTGGAATTGGATTTTTCACAGGAGGATGTTGAGTTTGCCGATCGTTCACAACTTATGCAACTGGTGAAAGATGCCAGGGGGCATACAGGAAGGTTAATGCAATCTTTTCAATTAGGGAACGTGATTAAAAATGGCGTCAGTGTTGCCATTATTGGAAAACCCAATGCCGGTAAATCAACTTTACTCAATGCTTTATTAAATGAGGACAGGGCCATTGTAAGCGAAATTCCGGGAACCACCCGCGACACGATTGAGGAAGTGCTAAACATAGATGGGATATTATTCCGGTTGATTGATACAGCCGGTATCCGCAATCATTCTGAAGATGTAATTGAAACCGTTGGCATTGAAAAAAGCCTACAAAAAATGAAGCAGGCCGACGTGGTGCTTTATTTGTTTGATGCCAATGAAGAAGTGCCGGAAGAACTGACCCGGATTGTTGCTGAATTAAAAAAAGAAGACATTCATTTTTTACTGGCAGGAAACAAGGTGGACCTGGTTGATGAAGCTGCGGCCAGGGAAAACTTTACCTACCAAAGCGGGATCATTTTCATTTCTGCAAAAACAGGATTGCACCTGGAAGTATTGAAAGAAAGAATGGTGGATATGGTGTTCCAAAAAGATGTATCCAGTGAAAGTGTGATTGTAACCAATGCCCGTCATTTCCATGCATTGAAGGAAGTGCATGCTGCGCTGAATGATGTGGTGGAAGGGTTGCAAAATAAAATTCCCGGCGATCTGCTGGCTTTGGATATTCGAAGATGCTTGCAGTATTTGGGAGAGATCACAGGAGAGATCACCAACGAAGATCAGCTGGATTATATTTTTAGTAAGTTCTGTATCGGAAAATAGACCTACAAAACACCATTACAACAAACCCATAGGAAATAGCGTAAAAGCCTCTAAAATAGGGGCTTTTGTTGTTTTATCTTCTATGAATACTTTGTGATATTATTTGATTTGTTTGTACCTTTTTGTACCTTAGTTGTACCTCAAAAGGGGCTGGGTTCTCGGAAACCCTTTTTAAGGCGAAAGGATTGCACTTAATTACACTTATTTCATCTAAAGTAAATTAGTACAACGGTAACTTTCTAATGAAGTTCAACCTCTTTATTTCATCCTTTTGATACCGGATTTTTGGACTCTATCTTGGATAATTGCTTAATTAATTGTTCTTGTATTTGGCGCCATATTGTTAGATCGTCGAATGGGCTAACTCTAGCTTGATGCACAAGCGTCA
The DNA here is from genome assembly GCA_966095395.1 of uncultured bacterium. Lineage (GTDB taxonomy): Bacteria > Bacteroidota > Bacteroidia > Chitinophagales > Chitinophagaceae > Flavisolibacter. The sequence goes on from CBHTSW010000013.1 coordinate 121,059, forward strand.
AGATTTCAATAATTGATTTTCTGTAGTAGCTTATCATTTAGGGAAATAGTTGCCGCTAAAGTTGAAGCATTGGCGATGTGACGGTATTCATTGTTAGTCCAGCCCGGAACCAATGCTGAATAAAAATACAAAAGTTCATTGTTTGTTTTATCGCTCAAGGCGTTCGTTCACGCTGGAACAAAAGCTGATTAGCGATTTATAGCCGATTGCTTGTACTTCGCCCCGCCATATGCGCCAATGCACTGTTGGCAGCATGGCTTTTGTCATTAAAACGTTATTGGTTGATTGAACGTCATTTGTACGGTCTTGCCGTTTTGCGTCGCAGGCTTCCATTTCGGTGAACCTTTGATTACACGAATAACTTCTTCGTCCAACAACGGATGCAAGCTCTTGGCTATTTCAACATTGCTGACTGTTCCAGTCGGGTCAACATAAACCTTTGCGATAACTTGTCCACTTATTTGTTTCTTTTTCAGTGCTTTGGGATATTTAAGGTTGTCACTCAAGTATGTGAGCCAGGCGGAACGTCCGCCAGGAAATTCTGCTGTTGTTTCAATCATTTGAAAGACCTGCGTGTTTTCAGAAGCGTCCGAACTCCATTCTTTAGTAACTGCACCATTTTCGTAGACCTGATAAGCAGTCGTGTCACCTTTTGCACTGTAGTCAACAAAATAGCCATGAAGCCGTCCATTTTCGTAGCAGCGGGTTTGTTCCAAATAGCCTTTTGTCTCGTTGAAGTATTTGTGACAGAGCAGCTTTCTGCTGAAAGTTGTGTCGGCGTAAAAACTCTCAGTTACAAGTATGTTGTTGGCATTATAGTCCCAGCACCGGTAGATGTCGTTTTCTTTGATGCATTTCCGAAGGTACTTGCCTGTTGAAGATTTAACCGTATTCCAAGGATTAGAGAGCCGGAAGTATAAAGTGTCATTTGCAAAAGCAGTCGCACAAATGAAAAGAAGCAGTAATAGTAATGGTGCCTTTAATGTCATGTTTATTGTTGATTGAATTGGCAGACTGCTCCTTTAAGCTTGCTGCCAACGAACAGCGCTTTGTAAAGGTGGGGAATTTGGAAAACTTCAGCTTCACTATTGCACTTCTGTTGATTATTGTTTTAAGCTGAAAAATAGTACTTTAGCCCCACTTTTACAAAGCGCCCTGTTGGCTGAAGTGCTGTCGTCAATAGCTCTGAATGAGAACATCAGTCGGGATGCCCAGCACCTGATGTAACTGGCGGATCATCTCCAGGGTCAGCTTACGTTTTTTGCTAAGAATTTCACTGGCCCTGCTCTTCAGTCCCACCACCTTCGCCAAATCATTTTGGTTATAACCCAACTGCTCCATGCGAAACTTAATTGCTTCGATGGGATCAGGATAGCCAATGGGATACTGCTCCTGCTCGTACTTGTCGATCAGAATGCCTAACACCTCCAGTTCGTCCCCTTCCGTCGTTCCGGGCTTTGCATCGAAAATTACTTCTAGCCGGTTCATGGCGGCTTGGTAGTCTTTTTTTGTCTTTATGGGTTTGATGGCCATTGTGTTTAGATTTTTGTTGCGTCAATCTTGTCGTACTCGGCATGGGTGCCAACGAAACGAATCCACACCATGCCATAGGAATAATTGATTTTTACGA